>JACKLZ010000006.1 GCA_024235675.1 Zoogloeaceae bacterium | reverse complement strand
TCTGGTGCGCGCCACGGCCAACAGCGAAGGCGTGTTTGTGACGCGATACATGACGCCGGAGGAGTTGCGCGAGCGCGCCCGCGACACATCGACGACCACCTCCAACCATTCAGCCATCGTCCTCAACGAAGCCGCTTCGCGCTGTGCGACGGCCTTCGATCTGGCCGTCGGGCGATGCCGCAGCTACGACACATGCAAGATCGATGGCGGGGCGTTTTGGCAGAAGTTGTTGCGGGTGGCTGATTGGCGCGAGAGTGATCTTGATTTTGATCGCAATTACTATCAAAAAGGCATATTGCCGCCGGACACCAAGAAACAGATGAACAAACCTCCAGACATTTCTGGGATGGTCAACGAAAGCACCAAATCTGCCCTATACAACAGGGAACTAAGCCGGATCGACGAGCGCATCGCACGTCTGGAACGTGAGCGCAGCCAGTGGCCGACACGTGAATGGGAAGAGCGCATGCGCGACTTGCAACGCCAGCGGCGATCAATCGAACACATGCACGACATGACACGCCAGCGGGATGCGCGCTTCCCGGTCGTGCATGCAGAATGAAACGATGGAGAACACTTTGATGTGGTTGATTCCGTTGTGGACGCTGGGCCTCGCGCTGGCGTGTTTCATGTTTGGCCAGTGGATGGGTAAGAAACCCACTCGGCTGCTGGCGACCGGGCTGTCGGCCGTTGCCTTGATCCCGTGGCTGCCGTCGAGTCATGCCGAGGCGCCGAGGAAGCCGTCGACACAGATCGTTTATCGATTTGACGATCACCGTTACCTGACTTTAACCGGCTATGGCTGCGAGGGCGCGATCAACTATGTCGATGAGAAACGCGATATCAACACCCCGATGATCGATCAGTTCGCGCGTGTCTTCCTGCCGCGCATCATCCATGCCGACAACGATGGCGATTTCATCTTCATTCCGTATCACGAACCGTCAGCGTTTCGTGTTTCGAAAGACCACGGCAAAACATTCCAGGATGCACGTTGGGTGGGCGGCGGATTTTTTTGCCGATCGCATCAAAGCCATCACCGTCGTCAATCAGCAGGCCTTCATCGAGTTCAAGGACGGGCGGGTTTTCATGACGTCGAAACCGTTTGGGGATGGCTGGGGCATGCTAGTGGTTGACCCGGTAAACCATCTGCCAACGACAGTTTTTTCCGAACGCCCCGAATTCCAGAACCTCCCCACCACCATCCCCGAAGTGAAGGACTACAAAGGCTGGTCGCAAATGCGCTGCGACCCCGACCTCGAAGGCGAGCCCAAGCAAACCACCGGTACGCGCTGGAACGCCTTTCAGCTCGCCGTGCTCGATGGGCTCGGGCGCAGCGTGGCGCGGCCGGTCACCTGGACGGTCGAGGCGGTGCGCTAAAGCGGCTTTCCCAGCGCGCCCTGCGACGCCAGCGGCGCTCACTCGAACAGATGCACGACATGACACGGCTGCGGGATACGCGCTTCCCGGTCAGGCATACAGAATGAAATGGTGGAGAACACTTTGCTCAAATCCGCCGCCCAGCCGCCTCCCAATAGGGCTCACGCAACTCCCGTTTGAGAATTTTCCCAGCCGCGTTGCGTGGGAACTGATCCAGAAAATCCAGCGTGCTGAGCCGCTGGTAGCGTGCACCGACGCGGGTGTTGGTCCATTCGCGCAGGGCATCGGCATCGATGTGCTGGCCGGCTTTGAGAGTGACGACGGCGGCGGGGGTTTCGCCCCATTTTTCGTCGGGGATGCCGAACACCACGGCTTCGAGCACCGCCGGGTGCTGGACGATGATTTCTTCGATGTCGCGCGGGTAGACCTTCACGCCGCCCGAATCGATCATGTCTTTCTTTCGGTCGACCAGGCTGAGGTAGCCATCCTTGTCCACAAAGCCGAGGTCGCCGGTGTACAGCCAGCCGTCGCGGATGGCCTCCGCGGTGAGGTCGTCGCGGCGGTAGTAGCCGGGCATGAGGATGGGGCCGCGACCGACGATTTCACCGATCTCGCCCACCGCCGCCGTCTTGCCATCCTCGCGCACGATCTTCATGTCGAAGAAGGGCGGCGGCACGCCGACGGTGCCGCGTTTGCGCTGGGCGTCGTCGCGGTCGAGGATGGTGACGAAACCTTCGGTGAGGCCGTACAACTCGTAGAAGCGGCCGGGCAGCGCGGCTTCGAGGATGTCTTTGTGCGCGACCGACAGCGGCGCGCCGAGCGAGAGCAGCATCTCGAGTGACTGCAGACGCGCGGGGTCGAAGTTGGGGGCGTTGAGCAGGGCGACGATCTGCGAGGGCACCATCATGGTGTGGGTCACGCCCTCGGCGGCGATGGTGTCGATCATCGCTGCGGCGTCGAAGCGCTCGGCCAGCACGTAGCGCGCGCCGAGGGTGAAGGCCGGCATGAGCGTGACGAAGGCGCCGTTGAAGACGATGGCGCCGGTGTGCAGCACGACGGACTCGGGCCCCATGCGCCAGGCGTTGGCAAACAGCGTGCCGTAGTGGGCGCGGATGCGGTGGCTGTGCACGATGCCTTTGGGCAGGCCGGTGGTACCGCTGGTGTACATGATGTTGAAGATGTCGTCCGGCGCGATCTCGGCGCCGATGTCGCGTTCGGAGCGTTCGGCGGTGAAGTCGGCATAGGGGCGACAGCCGTCGGCCAGCGCGCCGACCAGCACACAGCAGCGCAGCGAGGTGAGGCGCGGCTTGGCCGGCAGCAGGATGGCGGCGGTTTCACGCGAGGCGAACACGGCCTTGGGGGCGGCGTTGCGCATCAGGGATTCGAGCCCTTGGGTGGTCAGCAGCGGCGACAGCGGCACCACCACCGCACCCAGCTTGGCGCAGGCCCAGTAGATGTCGAGCAGCTCCAGGCAGTTGGGCAGCACGGTGGCGACGCGGTCGCCCTTGTCGATACCGGCCGCGCGCAGGGCATGGGCAAGGCGATTGACGCGGCGGTTGAACTGCGCCCAGCTCAGGCGCTGATGACCAAAAACCACGGCCGTGTGCTCGGGGCGATAGCGCGCGTGATGCGCGATCAGTCCGTCGATCTGCATGATGTCTCCTCCATGGCCGGCGGCCTCTGCGGGCCGCCTGCGCCATTATTTGATGCGTTCGAGAATGCTCACGTAGCTGGCGACCGCCGAGCCACCCATATTGAACACCGCGCCCAGCCGGGCGTCGGTCAGTTGCATGTCGCCGGCGGCGCCGGTCAGTTGCATGGCGCTCATCACATGCATGGACACACCGGTGGCGCCCACCGGGTGGCCCTTGGCCTTGAGCCCGCCGGAGGGGTTGATCGGCAGTCGGCCGTCGCGCCGGCTGATGCCGTCGAGAATCACCCGCGCGCCCTCGCCCTGCGGCGCCAGTCCCATCGCTTCGTAAGACAGCAGTTCGGCGAAGGTGAAGCAGTCGTGCACCTCGGCAAAGCTGAGGTCGCCGAGCGTGATGCCCGCTGCGTCCATCGCCAGACCAAAGGCCCGGCGCGGCCCCTCGAAGGCGATCGCGTCGCGCATCGACAGGGGCAGGTAGTCGGTGACATGGGCCGTCGCGCGAAAGCCCACCGCCTTCGGGAAGTCACCAATGCGGTCGGGGCCGACGACGATCATCGCCGCCGCACCGTCGGCCACGGTCGAGCAGTCCGACACTTTCAGCGGCGGGGCGACCATGCGGTTGCGCTCGGATTCATGCCGGCAGAAGTCGAAGCCCAGATCCTTGCGGATGTGTGCGTAAGGATTGCGCGTCCCGTTGGCGTGATTCTTGGCCGCGATATGCGCCAGCGCGTCGCGTTGATCACCGTAGCGGTCGAAGTAGGTCTGCGCCATCTGCGCAAAGATGCCGGGGAAACTCAACGCGCCTTCTTCGGGCTGATAGCTGCAACCGGCAAGCACGCGGGCGACCTCGGGCGTCGTCATCACGCTCATTTTTTCGACGCCGATCACCAGCGCGACCTGGCTGCGCCCGGCCCCGATGCGATCGAGCGCGCCGTGCAACGCAGCCGCGCCACTGGCACAGGCATTTTCGTAGCGCGTGGCGGACTTGAAGCGCAGGCCCGGTGCCGCTTGCAGCGGCAAGGCCGCGGGGAAGGCCTGGGCGTCGAAGCCACCCAGGTTGCCCACATGAATCGAGTCGACGGCCCCGGCGTCGATGCCGGCGTCGGCCAGCGCCTCGGTCGTCACCCGCAACACCAGAGATTCGAGGGTTTCATCGTCGAGCCGGCCGAAGCGCGTATGCGCCCAGCCCACCATGGCCGCCTGCATCGTCATGGCCGCGCCTTAGATCGTGAGGCCGCCGGAGACTTCCAGCACCGCGCCGTTCACATAACTGGCGTCTTTCGACAGCAAAAAGGCGGCAACGGCGGCAATCTCGGCCGGCTCGCCCATGCGGCCCAGCGGCACTTCCGACTCCATGGCCTTGAGCACGTTGTCCGGCATGGACGCCAGAATCGGCGTCGCGATAAAGCCGGGGCAGATCGCATTGCTGCGCACGCCCTTGCGGCCGAGTTCCTTGGCCCAGGTTTTGGTCATGCCGAGCACGCCGGCCTTGGCTGCGGCGTAGTTGGTCTGGCCGAAATTGCCATACACCGCAACCACCGAGGAGATGTTCACGATGGCGCCACTGCCCTGCGCCAGAAAGGTGTCAACGAAGGCGCGGGTGCAGTTGTAGACCCCCTTGAGGTTCACGCCGATCACGCAGTCCCACTGCTCTTCGGTCATTTTCTTGAGTTGCGCATCAGCGACGATGCCGGCGTTGTTGACCAGACCATCGACGCGGCCAAAGGCGCCGACCACATCGGCCGCGGCCAGCGTCACTGCCGCGCTGTCGGCCACGTTCACCGCCCAGCCGCTGGCCGTCACGTTGTAGGTCTCGGCCAGCTCGGCGGCTTTGGCCTTGGCGGCATCGGCCTTCAGATCCCACACCGCGATGGTGGCGCCTTCCGCTGCGCAACGGCGGGCGATCGCCTCTCCAATGCCTTGCGCTGCACCCGTCACGACCACCACTTTGTCTTTCAAATTCATCCGCTTGTCCTCGTCCAGATCGCCGCGGGGCTGCGGCATCAACAGACCTTATCACCCCATAAAAGCAGAACAAAGCGCATACTCACCGTCTTGTTGTGCGTATTTGCACAATGCCGCGGAGCACCCCGTGAATATTGACTGGATGGATTTTCGGTACTTTCTCGAGGTCGCCCGGACCGGCACGCTGACCGCGGCCAGCGCCCGTCTCGGGGTCGATCACACCACCGTGGCGCGACGACTGTCGCGGCTCGAGAGCGCGCTGGGCGCCACGCTGTTCGACCGCCGCCGCGACGGCTATGTGCTGACCGACACCGGCCAGGCACTACAGGCGCACGCCGAGGCCATGGAGAGCGCGGCGCTGGGGGCGGAGGAATCGGCGGGCGGCGACGGTGGCGCCACCGTCGGCACGGTGCGCCTCGGCGTGCCGGAGGTGTTCGGCACGCGGGTGCTGACACCGCGACTGCCCGCGCTGCTGGCCGACCACCCGGAGCTGTCGGTCGAGCTGCTGCTGCAACACCGCTTTGTCAGTTTGGCCAGTCGCGAGGCCGATCTGGTGGTCACGCTCGAGCCGCCAACCAGCGGGCGCTACGTGGTCAGCCGGCTGACCGCCTTCCGCTACCTGCTCTATGCCTCGCCCGACTATCTGGCACGGCACGCGCCCATTCACAGCCGCACTGATCTGGCCGGGCATGCCTTCATCGACTATGTGCAGGACCAGTTGATGAGCGACGAGCTGCGCTATCTGAACCAGCTGGTGGACCAGCCCCGACGGGTGTTCTCCTGCACCGGCATGCTGGCCCAGGCGCAGGCCGCCGAAGCCGGCCTGGGCCTGGCCATGCTGGCGCCCTATGCCGTGCCGGCCGACAGCCCGCTGGTGCAGGTGCTGCCCGGCGAAATCGTGGCCGACAGCGTGTTGTGGCTGGCGGCGCCGGCCGATCTGTTCCGGCTGCGCCGGGTGCGCGTGCTATGGGATTTCCTGCGCGCGCTGGTGGCCGAATCACCAGTGCTGTTTGGTGGGCCACCCGACTGATCCGGCGCACCGCTCAGCCCATGCCGTGTCGGCGCATCCACCCGCGCACGTCTTCGCCCGCGCCCCTATCCTCCAGGCGCTGCACATTGAGCAGCATGTTCTCCACCATGGCGTGGGCAGCGATGGCGGTCATCAGCTCCAGACGGGACTCGACGTCCAGCCCGCTCTCTGTGAGCTTGCGGTCGACTTCGCAAAAGTGATTGGCCATCAGGCAACGGGCGTCGTGCTCGTCGATTGACAGCATGCCGAAGTCGAGCGGGTCTTCACGCTCGATGTCTTCCATCAGCACTTCCACGGTTTCCGGGGTCATGGCCTTGCTCCTCACGGTGGGCACGCTTCTTATGACGCCAAATGCGCAAAAAAGCTCCCCGACCGCGTTCAACGCTTGCCGCGCGCCATCACCAGCACCCCACCCACCACCATCGCGCCACCCGCCAGCTGGGCGACACCGATCGGCTCGTCGAGCAGCAAGGCGCCGAGGCCCAGCGTCACGATCGGCCCGAGGCTGCCAGTGAGCGCCACCGGGCCGGCACCAATGCGCCGAATCGCCTCGCTCACGCACCAGATCGGCAACACGGTCGAAAACAAGGCCATGGCAATCGCCAGACCATAGACCTGCCAGGGCTGATCGAGCGCGCTCACCGGTCGCAGCAGCAGGAACTGGCCGATGCTGAGCGCACACGCCACGGTCGACGCCCAGGCGGTCACCCGCGCTGCGCCGAGGCGACCAACGACCTGGCCGTTGCCCATCAGATACAGCGCATAGGCCACCGCACTGCCGAAGACCAGCGCGCTGCCGATCATCACCTCGGTCGCCTCGCCGCTCAGACGCAGGTCGTGCGCCACCGCAAAGGCCACGCCGAGATAGCACATCACCAGCGCTACCACGGTGCGCTGGGTCAGCGCCTTGCCCAGGAACAGCGCGGAGAGAATCACCACGATGCTCGGGTAAGCGAACAGAATCAGGCGCTCGAGCGCCGCGGTGATGTAGCCGAGACCGAGAAAATCGAGATAGCTGGCGAGGTAGTACCCCGAAAAACCGAGCAGGCCGAGCGCGCGCCAGTCGCGCCAGCCCAGTGCTGCGGCGGCCCGTCGGCTGCCCTGCCACCCCATGAACAGAAAGAAGGGCAGGCTGAACAGCATGCGCAGCGCGAGCAAGGTTTCTGCGTCCACCCCGTGGCGATAAGCCAGCTTGACCAGAATCGCCTTGAACGAGAAGCCCACGGCGGCCACCACGCCGAGCACCAGCCCCATCACGGGCAGGCTGTCGGCATTGGGGGAATGGGGGCTTGGGTGCGGCATAAAGGGTCCGGCGGCGGGCAAGGGAGCGATTTAGCCAGCAGATGCGGACAATGACAACCGAGAGTGCTTAGGGCGTGCTCACAATTGGCCTGCGGTCGTGCTCGGGCTCGACGTCCGTATAGGCCGAGGGCACAAAGCGCGGCGTACATACGGCTAAGAACAGCAGATCCACCGCACCAGGATTGCGAATACGCTGCCGCTGCCCCGGCGCGATCACCACCGTATCGCCCGCCACCACCCGGCGTGCCGGCGCCTCGCCCACCCACACCTCGCCCTCGCCGGATTCGATCAGATAGCGTTCGACGATGCCCGCCAGCACATGCCAGCGCGTCGTGACCCCGACCGGCACACGGGCGCGGGCGACCGACACGGCGGGGTCATCCGCGCTGTTGTGCAGTTCGGTAATGAAACAGCCTTCTTCAAAGTAATACTCGTCCGCCATGGGCGCATCCCTCCTGAACATGCTCAGGAACGATACGCCCAAGCCGATTACAAGGGTCGTTCGATGGTCAGCGCACCGCGGATCTGACCCTTCGCGTAGCCGGTGGCATGGTCTTGCGGATAGCTCTTGTCCAGTTCGGCCTTCAGATCGGGCGCGATATTGGCCGGATCGCCGTGGCAACTCAAGCACACATCACCGACCGGAATCGCACGCATGTAGCGGAACATCTTGGTGCCGTCAGCCTGCGTCATCACCTCACCGACTTCCAGCGCACTCGCTGGCTCACCGGCGGCGGCACGCAAATCAAAGGCGGTCAGTTGCGCGGTCTCCCAGGCGTCGGGGGTGCCGCGCTCCGGATTGCGGGTTTTCAGGCTCACCCGTCGCATTTTCCAGCCCAACTCTTCGGCGCGCGCCTTGAGCAGCGCCGGGGCTTTGTCCTTGCACACCGGAATGGCGCCCGCCACGCCTTTGTCGGCGACGGTGTCCTGCATCATCTTGACCACCTTGGGCAGCACCGGCAGGGCTTTTTCGCGGGTGTCGAGTTTGAGCGCTTCTATGTCCTGGGCCGCGGCCGGGCCCGCGAGCAGCAAGGCCGAAAACAGCAAAGTGATACGCATGACTTTCTCCATTAGCAAGAACTAATATTATAGGCGCAAGATCGCGGCCGCGCTTGCGAACAAACGTGCGACACGTCCAAAGTACGCATACACTGCTCACCACGTCGTTCGCCACCCAACCATCATGCCGCCAAGCCCCGCCTTACCCGTCGCCGACTGCCGGCGCCACCTGCTGAGCATGCTCGACACCGTCTTTCGCGACCTCGGTTTTCGTGACGAGGCCTGGCTCACACGCGCGCGGGATGCGGCCGGACAGCGCTACGACGAACTCACCGGCGTGCGCGACCGGCGCGGCTTCGATGCGGTGCGCAGTCTGACCGCCTCGCGCATCAGCCTGATCGACGAAGACGACCTGACCTACACCATCGACCTGTCGGACCTCGCACGCCGCCTGCGCGAGGCCTGCGGACCACAGCTGGTGCGGGTCCATCAGCGCCTGCTGACGGTGCTCCAGCAGTCCGACCTCGAACCCGAGATGTCGCCGCTGGCGCCGGAGACCGCCTGTGAGGCACTGCGCGCCCTGGCCGAAGCCGCCGACCTCCCGGCACAGGCGCGCGAGCAGCTGCTCGTACGTGCCGAACCGCCGTTGCGGCACGCGCTGACCCGCCTTTACACCGAGCTCGATGCGCAGCTCGCCGCCGCCGGCGTGGTGCCCCCGCCCCCCCGTCAAAACACGACGCCAAGCCAAACGCGCCGTGCCGACGCCTCCGGCCAGAGCGACGATCTGGGCGCGCTGCGCCACCAGCTCGCACGTCAGTCAGGGGCGCCGGCAGCATCGACCGCGGGAATCGATCCGACCCGGCTTGCCGAGGCACTCGAACGGCTCGAAGCACGACTCGCCGGCACGGCGCCGGGCAACGCCCAGGAGCTCCGGCTTGGGCTGCGTGAAATCGCCGGGCTACTCACGCCCGACCGCGCCCTGGCGATCGAAATCGTCGACGCGCTGTTCCAGGTGATTGCCGAGGACACGGCGTTACCGGCGGCGCTGCGCCACCATCTGGCCGCCCTGCACACGCCCACCCTGCGCCGGGCGTTGCGCCAGCCCGACCTGCTCGACGACGCGAGCAGCCCCGTGCTCAAACTGCTCAATTCGACCGTCCACCTGGCCTACGCCCTGCCCGCCAGCCGGCATGAGGCGGTGCTGCCCCGGCTTGGCGGCACCCTTGAGGAACTGGCTGGCGCGCCCGATCTGGACACGGCGAACTGTGGCCAGGCACAGGCCACGGTCGACCTCCTGCTCGCCGAGCTGACCAATCTCTTCGCAGAACAACTGGCGGAGCACGCCGTGGCGGCCGCACGGTCCGAGCGCAAGGAGCTCGCCCTGCAAAGCGCGTCGAACGCCATCAACGCCATGCTGCAGGCCGACACCCACCCGGTCCTGGTCACCCTGCTGGAACGCTTCTGGGTACAGGCGCTCGCCCAGGCCGCCCAGCACCGCGAACGCGACGACCGCCTGTGGCGAGCGCGGCTGGACACCGCCCACCGCCTGATCCGCAGCGCGCCCGGGCAGACCGATGCGGCAGAGCGCGCCGTGCTGCTCAAGGCCTTGCCGGCGCTGGTTGGCGAACTGCGCACCGGGCTGGCCGAGCTCGGTCTCGACGACGACACCGTGTCGCGGGCGCTGGCGCCGTGCATGGAGCTGCATTCGGCCGTGATGCGGGGCGCCATCCTGCCGCCAATTCGCCACACCGCCATCCAGCGACCGCCGGCACTGCGCACCACATCGGAAGGACTGCGGGTCTTTCAGCACAACGGTCATGTGAGCAGCACACCGGCCTTGCCTGCGGCCTGGTCAGCCTGTGTCGAGGGAGATCGCGTCGCGCTGAGCCTGCCCGATGGCACGGTGTTTGACGGTGTGCTCGCCGGTCGAACACCGAAGGGTTTGATGCGTTTACTGCTCTCTCCCAACGACGGCCGCGTGCTCGTGGTGAGCCTGCGCACGCTGGCAACCCTGGCCGCAGCCAACCGACTCACGCTTGGCCGGCCCGATCTGTCGCGCCGGGCCGCCGAGCGCCTGCGCGCCGGCCGCGCCACGCCGGCCTGACACCAAGCCGGCGCTAGCGCCGGCTGCTGCCGCCGAGAATCGAGCCGAGCACGCCGCGGATGATGGCACGCCCGACCTGCGTGCCGATGCTGCGCGCGGCGCTCTTGGCGGCGGACTCAATGACGCTGTCCGAGCGGCTCGACTTGCCGCCCCCGAACATCCCGCCGAGCATGCCACCCAGCCCACCGAACAAGCCGCCCTCGTCTGCCGCCGGGGCGTTGGCCGCCGCAGGCGCCTTGGCATCGGCTTTCTCCTGACCGAAACCGGCCTGGATTTTTTCGAAGGCCGACTCACGGTCAAGCGTGTTTTCGTAGTGCCCGTAGAGTAGCGAGCCGCGAATGGTCTGCCCGCGCTCGGCATCGGTCATGGGGCCGAGCCGCGAGCCCGGCGCGATGACAAAACAACGCTCGGTGATGTTTGGCCGTCCTTTTTCATCGAGGAAGGAGATCAGCGCTTCGCCAACACCCAATTCGGTGATCGCCTCGGCCGCATCGAAGGCCGGGTTGGCGCGCATGGTGTCGGCGGCGGTCTTGACCGCTTTCTGGTCACGCGGGGTGAAGGCACGCAGCGCGTGCTGAACACGGTTGCCGAGCTGGCCGAGCACCGAATCGGGCACATCGAGCGGATTCTGGGTGACAAAGTAAATGCCGACCCCTTTGGAGCGGATCAGGCGCACGACTTGCTCGACCTTTTCGAGCAGGGCCTTGGGCGCGTCGTTGAACAGCAGGTGGGCTTCGTCGAAGAAGAACACCAGCTTGGGCTTGTCGGGGTCGCCCACCTCGGGCAATTGCTCGAACAGCTCGGCGAGCAACCACAGCAGGAAGGTGGAGTAGAGCTTGGGGTTGTTGTAGAGCTTGTCGGCGGCCAGCACGTTGATCACGCCACGACCGTTGGCGCCGGTCTGCATCAGGTCGGCGATGTCGAGCATCGGCTCGCCGAAGAACACATCGCCGCCCTGCTCTTCAATCATCAGCAAGCCGCGCTGAATGGCGCCGATCGAGGCGGTGGAGACATTGCCGTATTGGGTCTTGATGGTCTTGGCGTTGTCACCGACGAACTGCACCATGGCGCGCAAGTCTTTCAGGTCGAGCAGCAGCAGGCCGTTGTCGTCGGCCACCTTGAACACGATCTGCAGCACGCCGCCCTGGGTGTCGTTGAGATTGAGCAATCGTGACAGCAGCAGCGGGCCCATGTCGGAGACCGTGGCGCGCACCGGATGGCCGGACTCGCCGAACACATCCCAGAACACGGCAGCGTTCTGCACCGGTTCGAAGGTATCGATACCGATGGCGTTGAGCCGCTTCATCAGTTTTTCGGAGGCAGTACCCGCCACGCCGATGCCCGACAGGTCACCTTTGACGTCGGCCAGGAACACCGGCACGCCGATGCTGGAGAAGGATTCAGCCAAGCGCTGCAGAGTGACCGTCTTGCCGGTACCGGTGGCGCCGGTGATCAATCCGTGGCGGTTGGCCAGGCGCGGCAGGAGGGCGACGTCACGGCCATCGGCCTTGGCGATAAGAAGCGGTTCGGTCATGAGCGGAATCCGGGCGTAGGAATCGTCATAGTCTAGCCCAGGGCAGGGCGAGATCGCAGCCTTCGGGGCGCGCCGAGGCGCGGCGACACAGCGTGTGACACCGCGCGCCGACCAGGATCAGCGCGGACAGGCCGCCTGACAGCGGTTGTAGGTGGCCAGGCAGCTGGCACTCTGACCGCAGTGGAACAAGCGATCGCCACAACGATGCACACATTGGTTCCAGGCCGGGTTGCTTTTCGGCACGGCGCGACGCGTCGGGCAGCTGTTGAGATCAAAGCCGCGCGGCGGGCCCGGCAGGCGTGCCCATTGCTCGGGCGAGAACACCAGCATGGACTGCAGGGCCGTCACGTCACCGTCCTCCACCAGCATGCCGGAGCGCTGCAGCGTGGCCAGACCCTCACAATCGGCGCGCTGCGCCGCCTCGACAGTCGGCACATCGCGCGTGATGCCGAGGCTGTGCCGGGCGCACTCGTGCGCATACACAAAGGCACGGACCGCATCGGTCACGTCGGGGAGCGCGCGCGGGTTATAAATGATCCGCGCCCCAGATTTGCCCATCTGCGTCGTCACCAGTGAGGGCGATTCAACATCGAGTTGGCTGGGCACAGCCCGACCCGAGGCGTCGGTGCAGCCACGGAAGGTGAGGTCCTGCGCACTGGCGGGCACGGAAATCACGGCCAGCCACAGCACGCAGAGCAAAGTAATTAGAGACTTCATGCGATCACTCCCGATCCGGTTGTCATGCGTATCTTTGCAATCTAGCAGACTCACCGCCGCTTGTGCGGGCGAGGCCCGCGCCAACTTCGAACCGGTAGGTATAATGTCCGCTTTTCGAACAGCAAGTCTGCAGGAGTCGAGGGCGCTATGGCAGGTCATTCCAAATGGGCCAACATCCAGCACCGCAAAGGCCGTCAGGATGCCAAGCGGGGCAAGGTCTTCACCAAACTGATCAAGGAAGTCACCGTGGCCGCCAAGATGGGCGGTGGCGATCCGGCATCGAATCCGCGTCTGCGCATGGCCATCGACAAGGCCCGCGGCGAGTCGATGCCCAAGGACAACATCGAAAACGCCATCAAGCGCGGCACCGGCCAGCTCGAAGGCGTCAGCTATGAAGAGGCGCGCTACGAGGGCTACGGCATCGGCGGCGCAGCGGTGATCGTCGATTGCCTGACCGACAACAAGGTGCGCACCGTGGCTGACGTGCGCCACGCCTTCAGCAAGTATGGCGGCAACCTGGGCACCGATGGTTGCGTGGCCTTTCAGTTCAGCCACTGCGGCCAGCTGATGTTCGCCCCTGGTGTCGATGAAGAAGCGCTGATGGACGCTGCCCTTGAGTGCGGCGCCGAAGACGTGATCACCGATGACGACGGCTCCATCGAGGTCGTCACCTCGCCGGCCGATTTCTCGACCGTCAAGGACGCACTTGAAGCGGCAGGTTTCAAGGCCGAATTCGGCGAAGTCACCATGAAGCCGATGAACGAGACCGAACTGACCGGCGACGACGAGGCCAAGATGCAGCGCCTGCTGGATGCACTGGACAGTCTCGACGATGTCCAGGAGGTCTATACCAGCGCAGTGTTTGGCGACTGAATGCTCCGCACCGGCGTGGACAACAAGAAACCGCCTGAAGCAGGGCGGTTTTTTATTGCCCACCGGGCAGATCCAATCACGCCGATGGACGTGAAGCCGCCAGAATCCGGCGAAGCCCGAAACGCACCGGACATGTATCACGCCACACGCTAGGGAAAACCCCTATTCGTCATTTTTGCTGCACTGCAATCGCGCAAATACATGCGTAAAAATGCGCTGCCCCCTAGCCTTTCTTGGACTTGGCGGATTTATGTGTCGGAAATCGTCTGACAAGCAAAGAACAGATCTTCCAGAATAGTGCACCGCCGCATGGCACGAGCTCGCCAGGCACGTGCTTTCTTGGCAAAAATTTTTCTTTCCCTATGGGTTTTTTTGCAGAATAAGCACACCTTTGCCTTTGCGCCTTTCGTACCATTCGCCCACCCCGCAAAAAGGGTGGGTGAGGACAGAGAACAAAGACCGACACTGGAGCCACGCAAATGCGCCCCGGGAAACGGAAAGCCACACCCCGGCCGACTCATATCGAGTCGGTCGGAATCGGTACCACCCAAACTCACAAAAGAGTCAGCTGGAGGATACGAGACATGAAAAAAACCGGTATCGCTATCGCGATTATGGGCCTGGGCTTCGGCCTGATGAGTCAAGGCGTCAGCGCCGCAGACACGGTGGTCAAGCTTGGCCACGTCGGCCCGCTCACCGGCAGCATCTCCCACCTGGGCAAGGACAACGAAAACGGTGCCCTGCTCGCCATCGAGGAATACAACGCCAAGGGCGTGACCATCGGCGGCAAGAAAATCAAATTCGAGATCATGGGTGAAGATGACCAGGCCGACCCGCGCGCTGGCACCACCGTGGCTCAGCGCCTGGTTGACGCCGAAGTCGTGGGCGTGGTCGGCCACCTGAACTCGGGCACCACCATCCCGGCTTCGCGTATCTATCACCAGGCCGGCATCCCGATGATCTCCCCGTCGGCGACCAACCCGAAACTGACCCAGCAGAACTACGCCGGCGTGTTCCGCACCATCGCCAACGACGTTCAGCAAGGCGGCGCCATCGGCAAATTCGCCACCGGCACACTGGGTGCCAAGAACATCGCCATCATCGATGACCGCACCGCGTACGGTCAGGGTCTGGCGGACGAAGTCGAGAAGTCGGCCAAAGCCACCGGCGGCAAGATCGTCGCGCGTGAATTCACGAACGACAAGGCCACCGACTTCATGGCCATTCTGACCAAGATCAAGGCTCAGAACCCGGACGTGATCTTCTTCGGCGGCATGGACGCCCAGGGCGGCCCGATGCTGCGCCAGCTCAAGCAGCTGGGCATCAACGCCAAGTTCATCACCGGTGACGGTGCCTGCTCGGGCGAGATGCTCAAGCTCGCCGGCGACGCACTGAGCGGCAACGCTTACTGCACGCAAGCCGGCCTGCCGCTGGACAAGATGCCCGGCGGCAAGGACTTCAAGGAACGCTACAAGAAGCGCTTCAACCTCGACGTGCAGATCTACGCGCCGTATGCCTACGACGCCGCTGCCGCCATGATCGAAGCCATGAAGGTGGCCGACTCGACCGTTCCGGCCAAGTACCTGCCGGCACTGAAGGCGATCAACTTCCAGGGCGTCACCGGCAACGTCTCATTTGACGCCAAGGGCGACATCAAGGAAGGCGCGATCACGGTGTATCAGTACAAGGACGGCGGCTGGAATCCGGTTCCCTGATCTGATTTGAGGCACACGTAGAACGTGGGCTAGCCCACAGTCAGGGGCCGCGATCCGCAGTGGTTGCGGCCCCTGAATCATTCCGGTTCCCGTCCGGCACACCCGGCGGACGGCGCATCGGAAGCTCAACAAACAACCCGCTGTGCGGGATTGAGAACAGCAACACGGAACCTCGCCCCTCGGCCCCACAAGGGCACATCCGACCGGGATCAGCCCGGCATCGAGGCAGCGGCCACCGTGACCCATCAAGCGAAAGGTGCGAAATGGAAACCTTATTACAACAGATCGTGAATGGTCTGGTCGTCGGCAGCGTGTATGCGCTGGTGGCACTGGGCTACACGATGGTCTACGGGATCTTGGGCCTGATCAACTTTGCCCACGGCGAAGTGGTCATGATCGGCGCGCTCACCGCGCTGCAGACCCTGCTCATCCTGATGGGCGTTGCGCCCGAGATGGCACCGCTGCTCAAGCTGGCGATCGCCGTACTCGTCGCCATGCCGGTGTGCATGCTCCTCGGCTTCCTGATGGAACGACTGGCCTACCGGCGCCTGCGTGGCGCACCGCGCCTGGCCCCGCTGATCACCGCCATCGGCATGTCCTTCCTGCTTCAGACGCTGGCCATGATCATCTGGGGTCGCAACTACCACACCTTCCCGCAACTGATTTCCACCGCACCGATGCAACCGATTCCGGGTGTCTTCGTCACCCCGGTTCAAGTTGCCATCGTGATCGTGTCGGCACTTGTGATGGCCGGCCTGATCCTGCTGGTCACCAAAACCCGCCTCGGTCGCGCCATGCGCGCCACCGCCGAGAACCACCGCGTCGCCGCTCTCATGGGCGTGGACACCAACGCCATCATCGCCCTGACCTTCGTCATCGGTGCCGGCCTGGCCGCGGTGGCCGGCGTGATGTTCGCCAGCAACTACGGTATCGCCCACTACGCGATGGGCTTCATGCCCGGCCTCAAAGCCTTTACCGCTGCAGTGCTCGGCGGCATCGGCAACCTCGGTGGCGCCATGCTCGGCGGCATCGTGCTGGGCCTGGTCGAAGCCATCGGCGCGGGCTACATCGAAACCATGACCTTCGGCTTCCTCAACTCCAGCTACCAGGACATCTTCGCCTTTGTCATTCTCGGCATCGTGCTCATCTTCCGGCCCACCGGCCTGTTGGGTGAGCGGGTTTCCGACCGGGCCTGAGGGGGATCACACCATGAACGAACTCATCGAAGCCGTCCCCTACCTGGGCAAGCGCCACCCCCGGCTCACCAAGTGGCTGATCATCATCGTCGCGCTGGTCGCGCCGCTGATCGCCGCCTACTTTGGCCGCAGCTGGATGCGAATTCTCGACTTTGCGCTGCTGTACATGATGCTGGCCCTGGGCCTGAACCTGGTGGTCGGTTTCGCCGGCCTGCTCGACCTGGGCTACATCGCCTTCTATGCCGTCGGCGCCTACACCTGGGCCTTCCTCGCCTCGCCCCATTTCGGCGTGCACATGCCGTTCTGGATCGTGCTGCCGCTGGGGGCCGCGTTTGCGGCGCTGGCGGGGATCATATTGGGTTTTCCGGTGCTGCGATTGCGCGGTGACTACCTCGCCATCGTGACCCTCGGGTTCGGCGAAATTGTCCGGATCTTCATGAACAACCTGAATCACCCGGTCAACATCACCAACGGCCCGCAAGGGATCAACGCCCTCGACTCGCTCAACCTGTTCGGCTGGAACCTTGCCCAGAGCCTGTCATTCGGCGACTTCAAGATCCACTACCTGTATCTGTATTACTACTTCTTCCTGCTGTGCGTGGTCGGCTCCATCGTCTTCATCAAACGCCTGCAGATCTCCCGCGTCGGCCGCGCCTGGGCCGCCATGCGTGACGACGAACTGGCCGCCAAGGCAATCGGCATCAACGTACGCAACATGAAGCTGCTGGCCTTCTCGCTCGGCGCCACCTTTGGCGGCGTGGCGGGCGGACTGTTCGGCTCCTTCCAGGGCTTCGTGTCGCCGGAATCCTTCTCGCTGATGGAATCCATCGCGGTGCTCACCATGGTGGTGTTCGGCGGCATGGGCAACATCGCCGGCGCCATCGTCGGCGCGCTGATCCTCACCGCCCTGCCCGAGATCCTGCGTAACATCGCCTTGCCCGTCCAGGAGGCGCTGTTCGGCACCGTGATTCTCGACCCCGAGGTGCTGCGCATGCTGTTGCTGTCGCTGGCCATGATTCTGATGATGTTGCTGCGCCCGGCCGGCCTGGTGCCCGCCCACGCACGCTACTCCCGTCCCGAGCTGCTCAAGGGAGGCGCTTGATGATCAAGTTGCTTGAAGCCCGTGGTGTGGGCAAACGTTTCGGCGGTCTGACCGCCCTGTCCGATGTCTCGCTGAGCATCAACAAAGGCGAAGTCTATGGCCTGATCGGCCCCAACGGCGCCGGCAAGACCACCTTCTTCAATGTGCTGACCGGAGCCTACATCCCCGATGACGGCGAATTCGTCTTCAACGGCACCGAGCTGCCCACCGGAAAGCCACACCTGGTGGTGAAGCAGGGTATCGCCCGCACCTTTCAGAACATCCGTCTGTTCGGCCAGCTGACCGCACTCGAAAACGTCATGGCCGGCCATCACATCCGCACCAAGGCCGGGCTGTGGGGCATCCTGACTCAGAGCAAACACGCCATCGAGGAAGAGCGCCTGACCACCGAGCGCGCCTTCGAATTGCTCAAGTATGTGGGCATCGAGCGCTTCGCCCACACCATCTGCAAGAGCCTCTCCTACGGCGACCAGCGTCGCCTCGAGATTGCCCGTGCGTTGGCCTCCGAGCCGCAACTGCTGGCGCTGGACGAACCCGCCGCTGGCATGAACGCGACCGAAACAAGCCAGCTCAAGGTCCTGATCGAGCAGATCCGCCACGACGGCATCACCGTGCTGCTCATCGAGCACGACGTCAAACTGGTGATGGGCTTGTGCGACCGGGTCGCGGTGCTCGACTTCGGCAAGAAGATCGCCGAGGACGTGCCGGCCGTGGTTCAGAAAAACGAGGCGGTGATCAGCGCCTACCTGGGAGGACCCAAGCATGCACACTAACCCCGCCTCCCCCCTGCTTCAGCTCGACGACATCAAGATTTCCTACGGCGGCATTCAGGCCGTCAAAGGCGTCAGCCTCGAGCTCTACAAGGGCGAAATGGTCTGCCTGATCGGCGCCAACGGTGCCGGCAAGACCACCACCCTCAACGCCATCTCCGGCACGCTCGCCGTCGCCAGCGGCGGCATCACCTATGACGGCGAAGACATCGCCAACATGCCCACCCACAAGCGCCTGCGCAAAGGCATCGCGCTGGTGCCGGAAGGCCGCGGCATCTTCACCCGCCTGACCGTCGAAGAAAACCTGCGCATGGGCGCCTACATCCGCAACGATGCCGCCGGCATCGAAGCCGACCTCGAGCGGGTCTACACCATGCTGCCGCGGGTCAAGGAACGTCTGGCGCAGGTGGCCGGCACGCTGTCGGGCGGTGAGCAGCAGATGGTCGCCATCGGCCGTGCGTTGCTCTCCCAGCCCAAGCTGCTGTTGCTCGACGAGCCCTCCATGGGCCTCGCCCCGCTGGTGGTCGAGAAAATCTTCGAAGTCGTGCAGACGGTCAAGGACGAAGGCGTCACCATCTTGCTGGTCGAACAGAACGCCAACCTGGCGCTCGAGTTTGCGCAGCGCGGCTACGTGATGGAAAGCGGCAAGCTGACCCTCACCGGCACCGGCCAGGAACTGCTGGCCGACCCGAAGGTGCGCGCAGCGTATCTGGGCGAGTAAGCCAACCGCCCTGTTGGGCCGCAAAGGGGCGCACTTCGGTGTGCCCCTTTTTGCTGGCACTCACCCGGCGGTCGATCGGCGTCGTGTCCGGTGGGACGTGGGGCTCAAGACTCCAGTCGGGGGACGGCAACACTCAGGGCAACACGCCCTTCGCCACCAGATCTTTGAGCATCGCATCCGCCAGTGTGCGCACGACGCGATCCAGCCGGCTCGAATCGAGCACCTCGGTGCTCGCCGTCCACAAGAGATGGTCATCGCGCGAGGCATACAGGCTCAGCTCCACCACCGCGATGCGCACTTTCTCGTAATAACCCGGGTCCATCATGAACGGATGGCCGATCATGCCACGTCGCCCGGGGTAGCCAAAGCCGGGTCCGAAAAACGGGTTCACGCCAGGCTGGTAAACCAGCTCGTCACGCGTCGACACCACCTTCACCACCAGCACCGAACCAAAGCCTTGCTGCGCCGCCCGGGCCTTGGCTTTGGCCAGTTCAGGCGCACCGGCCGGCGCCTCGGCCACGACGGCGTAGCCCGCCGTCACGTCCATCGCCGGCGCCAGCACCTGAGCAAACAAATCCTCAGACCGCCGCCGATCAGCCTCCACCGGCAACATCGCAAACACCACCGTTTTGCCCAGCGGGTACGCATGCGCATCCGGCGCGCTCCAGGATTGCCGGAAGGCCGATGTGGCGCAGCCGTTCAGTGACAGCAAGCAGATCAGCAGCAGGAAAACGCGAGCAAACATCGAGACACTCCGGTCACCGCGCGCACGGATCGAGCGCGTCGGGGCTTGCGCATTCTGACAGACAATCGATCGGCGAATTCCGCGCCATGTGTTTCGAATGTTGGCGGGGCATGCCGCCTCAGGCGTCGCGCTTGGTCCCAAGCAGCGCCCGCAGATTCGCCAACCGTTCCCGCCCCTCGCCCTGGCTCACCGGGGCGTCGTCCTTCTTGGCCACGGCCACCCCTTCGCCCATCTCGGCAATGAAGCGCGAGGCTTCGCAGACGCGTACGTCGGGCCCGGCTTTGCGGCGTTCGCACCAGGTGACGGTGAGTGAGCGTTGGGCGCGGGTGATGCCGACGTACATCAGGCGACGCTCTTCGGCGAGGTTGCCCTCGTCCAGCGCGGACTGGTGGGGCAGCAGGCCCTCTTCGACGCCGATGAGGAAGACATGCTTGAACTCCAGCCCCTTGGAGGCGTGCAAGGTCGCCAGTTGCACGCCGTCGAACTCTTCATCGTTCTTGTCGAGCATGGAGATGAGGGCGATGGTCTGGGTCAGTTCGAGCAGGTTCTTGCCGTCTTTCTCGCCTTTGCTGCCCAGCCACTCGACAAAGTCGCGCACATTGCTCCACTTGCTTTCGGCTTCGCGTGTGTCGAAGCTGCCGAGCAGCCAGCCTTCGTAATTGATTTCGTGCAGCAGGGATTCGAGCACCTTGGCGGCGCTTTCGTGCTCGGCGCGATGGGCGAGTTTGTTGATGAACTGGCCGAATTCCTGCACCGATTCGAGCTGACGGGCGTTGAGGTGATGGGCCGCACCTTCCTCGAAGGCGGCTTCGAACAGGCTCACATGGCGCTGCCCGGCGTAGCGGCCAAGGGCTTCGATGGTGCCGGCGCCCACGCCCCGACGCGGCGTGGTGATGGCGCGGATGAAGGCCAGATCGTCGTCACCATTGACCATGACGCGCAGGTAGCTGATCAGGTCGCGGATCTCGGCCTTGTCGAAAAAGGACTGGCCGCCGGAGATGACGTAGGGAATCTTGTTGTTGCGCAGCTGCTTCTCGAACAGGCGCGCCTGGTGGTTGCCGCGGTAGAGGATGGCGTAGTCGGCGAACTTGGTCTTGAACTCGAAGCGATGGGCCTGGATGCGCATGGCCACCAGTTGCGCCTCCGCCTCCGGGTCGCGCGAGGCGACCACGCGGATCGGCTCGCCGGGGCCGTGGTCGGACCACAGCTTTTTCTCGAACAGCTTTTCGTTGTTGGCAATGAGCGTGTTGGCGGCGCCGAGGATGCGTGCGCTGGAGCGGTAGTTCTGCTCCAGCTTGATGACCTTGAGGCGCGGGTAGTCGGTCTGCAGCAGGTTGAGGTTTTCGACGTCGGCGCCGCGCCAGGCGTAGATGGCCTGGTCGTCATCGCCCACGGCCGTGAAGGCGCCGCGCACGCCGGAGAGCTGGCGCAGCAGGCGGTACTGGGCGCGGTTGGTGTCCTGGTATTCGTCGATCAGCAGGTAGCGCAGTCGGCTCTGCCAGCGCTCGCGCACCTCGTCATTTTCTTCGAGCAGACGCACCGGCAGGCCGATGAGGTCGTCGAAATCGACCGCCTGATAGGCGCGCAGGGTGCGTTCGTAGTCGCCATACACCTTGGCGGCGGCGGCCGACACATCGTCGTTGGCCAGCTTGATCGCCTCTTCGGGCGGGATCATGGCGTTCTTCCAGCCGGAGATGACCCATTGCAGCGAGCGGGCGTAGGCGCGGTCGGCGTCGGCCACGATGTCGGCGATGATCTGGTTGGCGTCAGCCGCGTCGAGGATCGAGAACTGCGGCTTGAGCCCGCAATGCCTGGCCTCCTGACGCACCATGCGCACGCCCAGCGCATGGAAGGTGCACACCGTCAGCCCCTTCGCCTTACCCCCGCCAAGCAGGCCGCTGACGCGCTCCTGCATTTCCTTGGCGGCCTTGTTGGTGAAGGTGATGGCGGCGATGTTGCTGGGGCTGAAGTCGCAGGTCTCGACCAGATGGGCGATTTTCTGCGTGATCACCCGCGTCTTGCCGCTGCCGGCGCCGGCGAGCACCAGACAGGGGCCGTCGAGGTAGCGGATCGCTTCGCGCTGGGGGGCGTTGAGGTGTGCGGACATGGGGCCTGTGGCAAAAACAATACGCCGCCCGGGCCGGGCGGCGTACCTGGATGCAGCCGTGATTTTACCCCGCCACGACGGCGGGCGCCGACTCTAGCGACCGAGGGCGCCAAACACTTGCTTGGCCAGCGAGCCTGCCGCTTGCAGCGGGTTCTGCCGGATCGCGCGCTCCTGCTCGGCAATGGTGAGGTAGAGGCCATCGAGCGCCTTGGCGGTGACGTATTGCTCGACCGAGGCTTCGTCGCCTTCGAGCAGGCCGGTGGCGCTGGCCTTGTCGGCGAGCTTGTTGTACTGCTTGGCCAGCGACAGGCGGTTGGTCTGCTCGGTGACCACCGGCATGAAGCGCCCGGTGAGTGCCTCGCGGGTTTTCGATTCGAAATAGCGGGTCACCGAATCCTCACCGCCGGTGAGAATGTTCTTGGCGTCGTCCACGCTCATCTGCTTGACCGCGTCGACGAGCAGGGTTTTGGCTTCGGGTACAGCCGCTTCGGCGGCCTGGTTCATGGCCGTTTCGAGCTTTTCCATGTCTTTTCCGCGACCGAGCATGCTGAGAATCGGCTTGGCCTTTTCAAGCACACCAGGCAGTGGGATACGGACTTTGGGGTTGTTCAAAAAGCCGCCGCTCTGGCCCAGTTGGCTGACCGCGGCACGCGCGCCCTGATCAAGCGCCTCGCGCAAACCGGAGGTGGCCTGGCTGTTGGTGAGGCCGTCGAGGCCGCCGGCCCAGGCGGGCAAAGCAATGACCAGCACGGCCAGCGTTCGAATCAGTGTTCGCATAGGGGATCTCCATGGATGCCATCCTTGAGCGCTCACTTTAGCACCGCCGGGCATCCCCTGACGGGCGCGCTCACGCTTGTTTTCAATTGGCGCAGACAGAAAAAAAGCCCGCCGGGGCGAGCATTCAGACCGAGGCCGGCCCCGGATTGCGCAGACGGGCCGGCGTGGCCAACCCGTCCGTCGGGCGATCAGGCGACGCCGGCGCCCTGGGCTTGCTGGTCGGCCCAGTAGGAGGAGCGCACCATCGGGCCGCAGGCGGCGTTCTTGAAGCCCATCTTGAGCGCTTCGGTCTCGAACATCTTGAAGGTGTCGGGATGCACATAGCGCAAGACCGGCAGGTGGCCGCCGGAGGGCTGCAGGTACTGGCCGATGGTGAGCATCTCGACATTGTGGGCACGCAGGTCGCGCATCACTTCGAGGATCTCGTCGTCCGTCTCGCCCAGGCCGACCATCAGGCCGGATTTGGTCGGCACCTCGGGGTGGCGCGCCTTGAACTGCTTGAGCAGCTCGAGCGAGTAGGCGTAGTCGGAACCGGGGCGGGCCTGCTTGTAGAGGCGGGGCACGGTTTCGAGGTTGTGGTTCATGACGTCGGGCGGCGCCTGATCAAAGATCTCGAGGGCGATGTCCATGCGGCCACGGAAGTCGGGCACCAGCACTTCGATACTGGTTTTCGGTGAGGCCTCACGCACGGCGCGGATGCACTCGACAAAGTGCTGGGCACCGCCGTCGCGCAGGTCATCGCGGTCAACCGAGGTGACCACCACGTAGTTGAGGCGCATCGCGGCCACGGTGCTGGCGAGGTCTTTGGGTTCGTCGGCATTGAGCGGGTCGGGACGGCCGTGGCCGACATCGCAGAAGGGGCAACGACGGGTACAGATGTCGCCCATGATCATGAAGGTGGCCGTGCCCTTGCCGAAGCATTCATGGATGTTCGGGCAGGAGGCCTCTTCGCACACGGTGTGCAGCTTCTGGTCGCGCAGCGTGGCCTTGATCTCGTTGAAGCGCTCGACCTCTTCGCCGCTACCGAGCTTGATACGGATCCACTCGGGTTTGCGCAGGCGCTCGGCGGGCACGATCTTGATCGGGATGCGGGCCGTTTTCTCGGCGCCACGCTGTTTGCGGGAGGGGGTATCCATGGGGGTTTCCTTCATCGGGTCATCACGCCTCAATCGGGCGCTGAATCCAACGCGCCTGAGCGCAAGGGCGGTAACAGGCGTTCTAAATGGCCAATCAGACGATCGGCGACGACGGCTTGCGCGGTGTCGACGCCCAGATCGCGAAGCTGGGTGGTTTGCAGGCCACTATAGCCGCAGGGGTTGATCCACGTAAATGGTGTCAAGTCCATATCGACATTGAGGCTCAAACCGTGGTAACTGCAACCGTTCTTGACCCGCAGGCCAAGCGCGGCAACTTTGGCGCCACCGATATACACGCCGGGCGCACCCGCCTGACGCTCGGCAACAAGGCCGTCGTCGGCCAGGGTGTCGATCAGCGCCTGCTCCATCAGATGCACCATTTCGCGCACCTTGAGGCCACGGCGGCGCAGGTCGATGAGCAGGTAGACCACGATCTGGCCGGGGCCGTGATAGGTGATCTGGCCGCCACGGTCGATGCGCACCATGGGGATGTCGGTGTCGCGCAGCAGATGCTCGGGCTTGCCGGCCATGCCGAGGGTGTAGACCGGCGGGTGTTCGAGCACCCACAGCTCGTCTGGCGAGCTGGCGTCGCGTGCGTCGTTGAGCGCCTGCATCTGACGCCAGGTGGGCTCGTAGGGGACGCGGCCGAGATCGCGCCGAACGCAGCTGGCCGTCGTCATGGGTTTAAAGAACGACCTTGACCATCGGGTGGCCCGACAGTTCGCGGTACAGAGCATCGAGCTGCGGCTGCGACACCGCCCACACGGTGCAGGTCAGCGACAGATAGGTGCCCTTGCTGGACGGGCGCATCTCGATGGTGGCGGGGTCGAAGCTGGCGTCGTGCTTGAGCACCACCTCGACCACGGTCTGCGCGAAGCTGTCGACTTTCACCCCCATGACCTTGAGCGGGAAGGTGCACGGGAATTCAATCAGCGAAGTTTTGGGCTCATCCGCCACGGCGCATCACCTGATTCTTGTAATCCTGATACCACTCGTACATCTGCGCCGCCAGCGGACCCGGCTTGCCCTTGCCAACGGCCCGGTCATCCAGGCGCGTGATGGGCAGCACTTCCTTGGTTGACGAGGTCATCCACAACTCGTCGGCCGAGCGCACCTCTTCTTCGAGCACTTCACGCACCTGATACGGCATGCCGCGGTCGCGCGCGAGTTCGAGCACCACATCGTAGGTAATGCCGGGCAGCATCAAGTGGCTCTTGGGCGGCACATGCAGCACGCCGTCGTGCACCACGAAAATGCTCGACGCCGCCCCTTCGGTGAGGAAGCCGTCGCGGAACAGCACGGTTTCCATGCAGCCCTTTTCGGCCGCCAGCTGCTTGAGCATGCAGTTGGCCAGCAGCGAGACGGTCTTCAGGTCGCAACGCAGCCAGCGGAAATCTGCCGAGCTGACCGCGGCCACACCGGCTGCCCGCATCTCATCGGTGGGCGCAACCAGCGCCTCGCTCATCAGAAACACGGTCGGCGTCACCTCGGCCGGATAGGCGTGGGTACGCACCTCCGCCACGCCACGCGTCACTTGCAGGTAGATGGACTGATCGGGCCACGGATTGCGCTCAACGATGGCGCGCAGGGTCTGCCGCCATTCATCCCGACTCATCGGGTTGGGCAGCCCCATGCTCGACAGGGTCTGCTCCAGGCGGCGCAGGTGCTCGTCCAGGCGGAACAGCTTGCCGGAATAGGCCGGCAGCACTTCATAAGCACCATCGCCAAACAGGAAGCCGCGGTCCATCGGCGACACCCGCGCCTCAGACAGTTCCAACCAGTCGCCGTTGAGGTAACACACGCTCATGTCAGGCTCCGTCTCAGAGATTCTTGATCCACCAGCGAATCGCATCCCACATCCGGCCAAACCAGCCGGCGAGGGTGACTTCTTCGAGGGCGACGACCGGATAGGTGCCGATGGCCTGGCCGTCCAGCGACAGCGTCAGCGTGCCGACCTCCTGACCCTGGCGCACCGGCGCTTCGAGCGGCTGAACGCTGTTCAGACTGACCTGCAGTTTGTCGGCCTGACCCTTGGGCACCGACAGCACAAAGGCCTTGAGGAAGCCCACGGGAACCTCTTCAGCCGTGCCTTGCCAGACGCGGAAGCGCGACACCGGCGCGGCGTTCTCGTAGAGCGTCACGGTGTCGAAAAACTGGAAGCCATAGTTGAGCAGCTTGAGTGATTCCTGCGCACGCACGCCATCGGAATCGGCGCCCAGCACCACGGAGATCAGCCGGCGCGGCCCGCGCACCGCCGACGACACCAGACAATAGCCAGCGGCTTCGGTATGACCGGTCTTGACGCCATCGACCGTCCCATCCATCCACAGCAGACGGTTGCGGTTGGGCTGGCGAATATTGTTGTAGGTGTATTCCTTTTCCGAATACAGGCGGTAGTCCTCGGGAAAGTCCCGCATCACCGCCGACGCCAGCACACTCAGATCGCGGGCGGTGGTGTAGTGCTGGTCGTCCGGCATGCCGGTCGAATTCATGAAATGGGTGGCGGTCATGCCAAGGCGCTTGGCTTCGCGGTTCATCAGCTCGGCAAAGGCTTCCTCGGAGCCGGCGATCGCCTCGGCCAGGGCCACGCTGGCGTCGTTACCGGACTGGATGATCATGCCGTGCACGAGCTGATCGGCCGTCACTTCATGGCGCGGCTCGATAAACATGCGCGAACCGCCCATCTTCCACGCGCGCTCGGACACCGGAATCACCTGATCGCGGGTAAGCGTGTTGGCCTTGAAGGCCGAGAAGGTCAGGTAAGCCGTCATCAGCTTGGTCAAGGACGCCGGCTCGATACGCTCGTCGGCGTTATGCGCGGCCAGCACCTGATTGGCGCCGTAGTCGACCAGCAACCACGCCTTGGCGGCCAGCGCCGGCGGCGGCGCGCTCTGCGCCTGCGAGGAGAGGGAAATCAACGAAAACAGCAATGCAGCAAAGAAACGCATGAGCAAGGGGAAATCCTGAAAAAACACGGAAAAAGGCTAAAACACCAACGCCAGACACGGGCGGACAATTATAGGCCGACCCCCGTGCCTGACCAAAATCGCGGCTGTCGGTTCAACGCGACACCAGGAAAGCTTGCACATCCAGCGCGTCGGCAATGCGCGCGGCGACCGCGCGGGCGACGGCCGCGCTGACATACGGCCCCGCCTGGAGACGGTACCGGCCGTCATGGTCCAGCACGCTCAATCGCTCGCGCAGCCAGTCGAGCTCGGCAGCCACATGGCCGCGAAACCCTTCGGCATTCTCCCGGTTCTGGAAAGCGCCCAATTGAAGGTACACCCCCTCGCCTGTCGCCGAGGGCTCGACCTCGCGCCCAGCATTGAGAATGGCTGCGGGGTCGGCCGCAGACGACTGGACCGGCAGCGCCAACGGGGCGGCCTCCGGCACAACCGCTGCCACCGGAGTCGGCGGTGCCGACTCGGCCACAAACTGCGCGGGCACATCGTCCGGCCCGACGGTTTCGATCTCGACCTCCGCGCTGCCGTGCCCGAGATAGCCCAGTTTATAGGCCGCCGCGTAAGACAGATCGATGATGCGCCCCGAGTGGAAGGGGCCGCGGTCGTTCAGGCGCACGATGACCGAATTGCCATTGGCCACGTTGGTTACCCGCACATAACTGGGCAGCGGCAAGGTCTTGTGCGCGCCCGTCATGGCGTACATGTCGTAGGTTTCGCCGATCGAGGTTTTCTTGCCATGAAACTTGCGGCCATACCAGCTGGCGCGACCGCGTTCGCGGAAGTCGTCGCGCACCGCCATTGGCGCGTAATCCTTGCCGAACACCGTATACGGCCGCGTACTGGCGCGATGCACTGGTTCGTCGCGCGGCACCGCATCGGGGATGGCGTGCAAATCGGCCGGCACATCGTCGCCCGGCCCGTCGTCCTTGTAATACCCCCCACCGCTGCGCGGCAGATTGGGAATGGCACCCGACACCGAGCCGCCGCCCTTGCTCGGTGGCGCGCTGGAGCACGCCGCCAGCGTGGCGGCCACACACATCAATAACAGGCGAGTAAGCAATGGACGCATTGGGCTGCGAAGTCAGGACTGGCTGAGCGCACGCTCGCGCTGGATACTCATCAGGATGCCGACCCCGATGCACAAGGTCACCAGCGCCGTGCCGCCATAGCTGATGAAGGGCAAAGGCACCCCGACGACGGGCAGGATACCACTGACCATGCCCATGTTCACAAAGGCATAAGTGAAGAAAATCATGGTGATGGCGCCGGCCAGCAGACGGGTGCCAAGGGTCGGCGCGGCCGCGGCAATCATCAGCCCGCGCAGCAGCAGCATGAACAACACCACCAGCAGCACCAAAGCGCCAATCAAGCCAAACTCCTCTGCCATCACCGCGAAAATGAAGTCGGTGTGACGCTCGGGAATGAAAGACAGATGGGTCTGGGTGCCCTGCATCCAGCCTTTGCCAAACATCCCGCCGGAGCCAATGGCAATGGTCGACTGGATGATATGGAAGCCCTTGCCGAGCGGATCGGAGGTCGGATCGAGCAGCGTACACACGCGGTGCTTCTGGTATTCACGCAACACCTGCCAGTCCACCTCCGGCTGGCAGAGCGTATCGCCAAACGCGACGATCGATCCCAGCCCGACAACTGCCACCAGCACCAGCGGAACAATCAGCTTCCAGCTCAGACCCGCGAAGAAAATCACGTACAGCCCCGCCGCCGCCACCAGCAGGCTGGTGCCCAGGTCGGGCTGTGTGACGATCAAGGCGACCGGCACGGCCAGCAACACCCCGGCGAGCACAAATTCGACAAAGCCAATGGCGCCTTCGCGCTGCTGGAAGAACCAGGCGAGCATCAAGGGCATGGCAATCTTCATCAGCTCGGAGGGTTGAATGCGGGCCACGCCTAGATCCAGCCAGCGCTGCGCGCCTTTTGAAATTTCGCCAAACAGCGCCACGCCAATCAGCAGCACCACCCCGAGCACATACAGCGGCATCGCCAGCGACAGCAGCCGTGCCGAGGGAATCCGGGCCGTGACCCACATCAGCGCGAGCGCCACGCCGGTGTTGGCCAGTTGCGCCTCCATGCGCGCCGGCGAAGCGCTTTGCATCACCACCAGCGCCGCCGCCAGCAGCACCGTCAGCAGCAGGAACAAGGGCGGGTCGATCGGGCGCAGGATGGCGCGGATCAGGGCGACCGGGTGTAAGCGAAATTCCATCAGCCGGCCTCTGTCAATGGTCCGCCGGGGCGTCTTCGTCTTCAGACGCCTGGCCGGCCGGGCGCTTGCCCAGCAAATAATAGTCGATGACCTGACGCGCGATCGGTGCGGCCGAGCGCGAGCCAAAGCCGCCATTCTCGACCAGCACCGCCAAAGCAATCCGCGGCTTGTCGGCCGGTGCAAAGGCGATGAACCACGAGTGGTCGCGCAGTCGCTCGGCGACGTTGCCCTCCTTGTATTTGCTGCCTTTCAAGGAATACACCTGTGCCGTGCCGGTCTTGCCGCCCGCCGAATACTCCGCCCCGGCAAAGGCCCGCGCGCCGGTACCGGTCTTGTTCACATCGACCATCGCCGCACGTATGGCCGCCAGATGCGCTGCCTTGAGCGGGATCTGACGAATCGGTTTGGGCTCGACCTCGCGCCGGGTGCCGGTTTGCGGATCGACCACGTACTTGACCACATGCGGCTTGAACACCACGCCATCGTTGACCAGCGCCGACAAGGCCGTGGCCATTTGCAGCGGTGTATAGGCGTTGTAGCCCTGACCGATACCCACCGAAATGGTCTCACCGCCATACCATTTTTGCTGCCCCGGCTTCTTGAAACGCTTGCGCTTCCAGTCGGGCGAGGGCAACACGCCATCGGCCTCGCCGGGCAAATCGATGCCGGTGAGCTGACCGAACCCGAAGGGGCGCATGAAATCGGCAATGCCCTCGATGCCCAGATCATTCGCCAGCATGTAGTAATAGGTATTGCACGACTGCACGATGGAGGTGTGCAAATCGACCATGCCGTGTCCACCGATCTTGTCATCCATGAATCGATGGCCGCCGAACACATAAAACCCCGGGTCGGCGATGGCCTGCTGCGGCGTACGCTTGCCGGTACTGAGCCCCGCCAGCCCCATGAACGGCTTGAAGGTGGAACCCGGCGGGTAGGCCGAGTAGATGGCCCGGTTGAGCAGCGGACGGTCGGGCGACTCGTTCAGCCCCTTCCAGTCCGCCACCGAAATACCATCCACAAACAGGTTGGGATCAAAGCTGGGCGAAGACACCAGCGCCAACACCCCGCCAGTCGATGGCTCGATCGCCACCAGCGCGCCACGACGGTCGCCGAAGGCTTGATGAGCCACCGCCTGCAGGCCCGCATCGACAGTGAGGATCAGGCTGTTGCCGGGCACGGCCGTGCGGCGGCTGAGCAGGCGTACCTTGCGCCCGCCCGCGTCCACCTCGACCTGCTCCGAGCCGGTCTTGCCGTGCAGTTCGGCCTCGTAGCTCTCCTCCAGACCCCGCTTGCCGATGTGCTCGGTACCGCGGTAGTTGGCAGTCTCGCCGCGGGCTTCAAGATGGTCCACATCGCGATTGTTGATCCGCCCCATGTAGCCCACCACATGACCTAACAGATCGCCCTGCGGGTATTCACGGAACAGTCGCGCCTGCACATCGACACCCGGGAAGAGATAACGCCGGGCAATGAAACGCGCCACCTCTTCATCGGTGAGCTTGGTGCGAATGGGCACGCTCTCGAAGAACTTGCTTTCTTCGCGAAACTTCTTGAAACGTCGTCGATCGTAATCAGAAATATCGACAATTTCAGAAAGTCGGTCGATCGTATCGTCGAGATCCCCGACCTGCGACGGTGTGATGTCCAGCGTATAGGCGGCAAAGTTGCGCGCCAGCACCTTACCGTTGCGATCGACGATGGCGCCCCGATTGGGCGGCACCGGCACCAGGGCAATGCGGTTGTCTTCCGCACGGGTGTGGTAATAGTCGAAGCGCACCACCTGCAGATAGACAAACCGGGCCGCCAGCAGGCTGAGGCAGATCAGCATGAAAACGCCAGCCACCACCAGGCGGACGCGCAACCGGCTGACTTCTTGATCGGGGGAGCGGAACTCGGTCATCTCAGCGCCGCCGGGCCGCCCCAAGGCACTGAGCGGCCCCCTCGGGGAGGTGAGGCAGGGGCTTCGCGAAGCACCGCATCGCGCCTGCCGAACGCGTCAGCGGTGCAACGCCGACCCTCCGCAAACTGCGCGAGCGTGGAATAGTTTCTTTCATTTCAGATCGGCCGGTTGTCGTCGCGCTCTTCGGGCTGAAACTGAGGCAGCAGCAGCACGAAATGCAAAGGCAACCATAGCAGCGCACCGCTGACGCTACTCAGGAAGTAGCCCCAGCCCGGAAATTCGGCGCCGGCCAGCATCCGCACCACCACCATCACCAGCTGCACCCCCAGCAGCAGAGGCAGAATCTGCACCGACTGTTGCACCGGCGCGAACCACAACACCCGGCGCGACACCGCGTTGGCCGCGTAAGTCAGCAGCACATAGGCCAGCGCATGCTGCCCCATTGCAGCGCCGTGGCCGATATCGACCAACACGCCAAAGACGAAGCCCGTCCCCATGCCGACCACCTGACGCTCGCGCACACTCCAGAAGGCCAGCAGCAAAGCCACCCAGTCGGGTACGCCGGGCAGCTGACCGGTGGGGATGTAAGACAGCAACAGCGCCACAAAGAGCGACAGGTACACAAACCAGATGCGGACCGGGCGAAGGATGCGGCGGGAGCGATGTGTGGGTTGCATGCCGTCAGTCCTTGGGCTTTTCGGGCGGCACCTGGCGGACCGGTGCCGGCTGGGTGCGCCCCAGAATCAGCACCTGCGCCGCGTGATCCACGCGGGCCAGCGGCTCGCACACAATCTGGGCGAAGGCCTGCAATTCACGATTGACGCTGACCACCCGCGCCACCGGCAAACCCGATAGAAACAGACCGTCCAGACCGGAGGTGACCAGCCGATCGCCCGGCTGGACGTCGGCGTTGGCCAGCAGATAGCGCAGCTCAAGCATGCCTTCGCCCGCGCCATACACCACCCCGCGCTGGCCGGTACGTTCGACCCGCACCGGCACGGCCTGCGCCTTGTCGGTCAATAGCGTCACCTCGGATTGAATCGGATAGACCCGTGTGACCTGGCCAATCACGCCCAGTTCATCGACCACCACCTGGCCGGCCGTCACCTCTTGCTGCGAGCCATGATCGACAATCACCTTGCGCGAGAACACATCCCGCGCCTCGTACAGCACATCGGCCGCCACGGAGGTCACCTCAATCCGCTCGGACATCGCCAGCAGACCGCGCAGGCGTCCGTTTTCACGCTCCAGCTCGGTCTGGCGCAGCAGTCGCTCGGCGTCGGCCAGCGCCTTGCGGCGCAAATCGCGATTCTCGCGCTGCACCTTGATCAAGGTCGCGAAATACTTGGAGGCATTGCTGACGAATTCGGCCGGCGTCGCGGCGGCCATCTCGACCGGATAGAGCACCACCGACAGCGTCTGGCGCGCGACTTCGAGGTAGCGGAAATGCAGGTCGGCCACGAGCATCGCCAGGCAGGCGATCACGAAAAACCACAGGCGGACCCGCGGGGCCGGTCCACGGCGGAAAATAGGGGGTGGAGCGTGGCCTACCACGGCGTCACTTCGTCACTTCGTCACTGCTGGGTTGCGTGCAACCGGTGCCGCGGGCGCAGGACTGCACGCGCCCGCTCGCATCGATCATTCAGACGTAAAGATGGAACCCAGCTTGTCCATCTTCTCGAGCGCCATGCCCGAGCCGCGGGCAACGCAGGTGAGCGGGTCTTCGGCCACGATCACCGGCAGGCCCGTCTCTTCCATCAGCAGGCGATCGAGGTCGCGCAGCAAGGCGCCGCCGCCGGTCAGCACCATGCCGCGATCGGCAATGTCGGCGCCGAGTTCGGGCGGGGTCTGCTCGAGGGCGATCTTGACCGCCGAGACGATCTGGTTGAGCGGCTCGTTGAGCGCTTCGAGAATCTCGTTGGACGAGATCGTGAAGCTGCGCGGAATGCCCTCGGCCAGGTTGCGGCCCTTCACTTCCATCTCTTTCACTTCGGAGCCCGGGAAGGCGGAGCCGATTTCTTTCTTGATGTTCTCGGCCGTGGTGTCGCCGATCAGCATGCCGTAGTTGCGGCGGATGTAATTGACGATGGCGTCGTCAAACTTGTCGCCACCGACGCGCACGGAGCCGGAATACACCATGCCGCCGAGCGAGATCACGCCCACTTCGGTGGTGCCGCCGCCGATATCGACCACCATCGAGCCGGTCGCATCGGCCACCGGCAGGCCGGCGCCAATGGCCGCCGCCATCGGTTCTTCGATCAGATACACCTGGCTGGCACCGGCCGCGAGGGCCGCGTCGCGAATGGCCCGGCGCTCGACCTGAGTCGAGCCGCAGGGCACGCAGACGATGATGCGCGGGCTGGGCGAGAACAGGCGCGTGTCATGCACCCGCTTGATAAACTGCTTGATCATCTGCTCGGTGACGACAAAGTCGGCGATCACGCCGTCTTTCATCGGCCGGATGGCAGTGATGTTGCCGGGCGTCTTGCCCAGCATTTGTTTAGCCGCATGGCCAACGGCCTGAATCGTCTTCTTGGCGTTGGGTCCGCCTTCGGTGCGGATGGCGACCACCGACGGTTCGTCAAGCACGATGCCTTTTGCCCGCACATAAATGAGGGTGTTGGCGGTGCCGAGGTCGATGGCCAGATCGTTGGAAAAGTAAGAGCGCAGAAAACCGAACATGAATATCCCGGGAAGTGCTGTGGGGCAGTGGGAAGATAAACGATTATGATAACCTACAAACCCTTGTGATTTAAGCAGGTTTGTTTCCCCATGTCTCTGTCCATCGACGAGGTTCGTCACATTGCGCGGCTGGCCCGCATCGAGTTGGGCGAAGGCGAGGCGCAAGACACCCTCGACAAACTGAATAATATCTTCGGCCTGATCGAGCAGATGCAGGCCGTCGACACGTCCCAGGTTGAGCCCATGTCGCATCCGCAGGACGTTGCCCAGCGCCTGCGCGACGACATCGTCACCGAATCCGACCGCCGCGACGCCTACCAGCGCGTCGCCCCGCAAGTCGAAGCCGGGTTGTACCTGGTTCCGAAAGTCATCGAGTAATCCGCCCGCCGCGGCCCCCATCCAAGCCATGATCGAAGCCAGCCTTAAAGACCTCGCGGCCGCCCTGCGCGCCGGGACGCTCTCCAGCGTCGAACTCACCACGCTCTTCCTCGACCGCATCGACGCGCTCAACCCGTCGCTCAACGCCTTCATCACGGTTGACCGTGACGGCGCGCTGACGGCCGCCCGCGCTGCCGATGCCCGCATCGCCGCCGGCACGGCCGGGCCGCTCACCGGCATCCCGCTGGCGCACAAGGACGTGTTCTGCACCGAGGGCGTGCGCACCACCTGTGCCTCCAAAATGCTGGCCGAGTTCATCAGCCCCTACGACGCCCACGTGGTCAGCCAGCTCAAGGCCGCCGGCGCGGTGATGCTCGGCAAAACCAACATGGACGAGTTCGCGATGGGCTCGTCCAACGAAAACACCCATTTCGGCCCCGCCAAGAACCCCTGGGACACCGGCCGCGTGCCCGGCGGCTCCTCCGGCGGTTCGGCCGTGGCCGTGGCCGCGCGCATGGCGCCGATGGCCACCGGCACCGACACCGGCGGCTCGGTCCGCCAGCCGGCCGCGCTCACCGGCGTCACCGGCATCAAGCCGACCTACGGCGTGGTCAGCCGCTACGGCATGATCGCCTACGCCTCCTCGCTCGATCAGGGCGGCGCCTTTGGCCGCTCGGCCGAAGACTGCGCGCTGCTGCTGTCGGCCATGGCCGGCTTTGATGCGCGCGACTCAACCAGCGTCGAGCGCGAGACCGAGGACTACACCCGCGATCTCGGTAAACCGCTGGCTGGCCTGCGCATCGGTCTGCCCAAAGAGTTTTTCGCCGAAGGCATGGACGACGATGTGCGCACCGCCATCGACGCCGCGCTCGACCAGTACCGCCAACTCGGCGCCACCACCGTCGAAGTCAGCCTGCCCAACGCCAAACTGGCGATCCCCGCCTATTACGTAATCGCCCCAGCCGAGGCCAGCTCCAACCTGTCGCGTTTTGACGGCGTGCGCTACGGCCACCGCGCCCCCGAGTACACCGACCTCGCCGACATGTACAGCAAGAGCCGCGCCCAGGGCTTCGGCGCCGAGGTCAAGCGCCGCATCCTGGTCGGCACCTATGTGCTCTCGCACGGCTACTACGACGCCTACTATTTGCAGGCGCAGAAGCTGCGCCGCCTGATCGCCGAAGACTTCATTGCCGCCTTCACTCAATGCGACGTCATCGCCGGCCCGACCAGCCCCACCGTGGCCTGGCCGATCGGCGAGAAGAGCGATGATCCGGTGCAGATGTATCTGCAAGACATCTACACCATCGCGGTCAACCTCGCCGGCCTGCCAGGCCTGTCGCTGCCCTGCGGCACCGGCGCGAACGACCTGCCCGTCGGCCTGCAGCTGATCGGCAACTATTTCGACGAAGCCCGCCTGCTCAACGTGGCACACGGCTTCCAGCAAGCCACAGACTGGCATCAACGCATGCCGGCGGTGGGCTGAGCCCGGACGCGCCCACATGCAGGCAACAAGCGCAAGGCCCTTCGCCCCATGGCGCGCCCGCCGGCTCGCCGTGCTTGGCGCTGGCGCGCTGCTGGCCGCCTGCAGCACGCCTTTTCCGCCGTCCGAGCGCACGCCCGAGCAGCCGATCATTCTGCCCACGCCACAACCCGAGCTGCGCGAATTGCCTGCCGAACCGCAGGCGGCCACACCGCCTGCGCCACCGGCCCCGCGCGCCACGCGCTCCGGCCGCGCCATGACCGCCGCACCCATCGACCTGTCCATACGTTGCGCCGCACGCGACGAGCGAAGTCACACCGTGCAGGCCGATGTCGATGTAACGCAAGGCCAGGTGCGCTACCTGCGTGCCCGCGTCGCGCAACCCAAGGGCGCCTGCGAGTTTGCCTTGGCGGATTTCGAACAGACCCAGATCCTGCCGAGCATCGAATTGCGCGCGCGCGACAACAGCGGCTGCACGCTGATGCTCTGGGAGCAAGGCCCGCAAGTGGTGCTGGCCTATAACAACTGCGCGGCGCACTGCGCGCCGCAAACCGTTTTTTACGACGCACTGCCGATCCTGTTTGACCGCCGGGTCGGCCGTTGCGACTGAATTGAATGACAGGGCGTCGATCTGCGGCGCCCCGCGAGACACAAAGAGCACAACGCCATGAGCCGACCGGATTGGGAAGTCGTCATCGGGCTGGAGATTCACGCCCAGCTCAACACCGCCTCGAAGATTTTTTCGGGCGCCACCACCGCCTTTGGCGCCGAGGCCAACGCACAGGCCAGCGCGGTGGATATCGCCCTGCCCGGCGTGCTGCCGGTGCTCAACAAGGGCGCGGTCGAACGCGCGATCCGCTTTGGCCTCGCCATCGGCGCCCAGGTCGCACAGAAGAGCGTCTTTGCGCGCAAGAATTACTTCTACCCCGACCTGCCCAAGGGCTATCAGATCAGCCAGTTCGAGCTGCCGGTGGTGGTCGGTGGGCAGATCACGGTGCGGGTGGGCGAAGGTGACACGGCCTACGACAAGACCATCACCCTGACCCGCGCCCACCTCGAAGAAGACGCCGGCAAGAGCCTGCATGAAGACTTCCACGGCATGAGCGGCATCGACCTCAACCGCGCCGGCACGCCGCTGCTCGAGATCGTTTCCGAACCCGACATGCGCTCCTCCGCCGAGGCAGTGGCCTACGCCCGCGCCCTGCATACCCTGGTGCGCTGGATCGACATTTGCGACGGCAACATGCAGGAAGGCTCTTTCCGCTGCGACGCCAACGTCTCGGTGCGCCGGCCGGGCGCCGAGCTGGGCACCCGCCGCGAGATCAAGAACCTCAACTCCTTCCGCTTTCTGCAGCAAGCCATCGACTACGAAATCCAGTGGCAGATCGAGCGCATTGAAGACGGCGGCCGCGTCGAGCAGGCCACCGTGCTGTTCGACCCGGACAGCGGCGAGACGCGCATGATGCGCTCCAAGGAAGACGCGCACGACTACCGCTACTTCCCCGACCCCGATCTGCTACCCGTCGTGATCAGCGACGAATGGATCGCCCGCACCCGCGCGGCCCTACCCGAGCTGCCCGAAGCCATGCGTGCGCGCTTCGAAGCCGACTGGGGTCTGTCGGCCTACGACGCCATCACACTGACCAGCAGCCGCGACGCCGCCACCTATTTTGAAGCCGCCGTGGCCGCGGCCGGCGACACCCTGGCCAAGCCCTGCGCCAACTGGATCATGGGCGAACTGGCCGCGCGCCTGAACAAGGCCGAGCGCGACATCACCGACTCGCCGGTCAGCCCGGCACAACTGGCCGCGCTGGTCGGGCGCATCGCCGACGGCACCATCTCCAACAACGCCGGCAAGAAAGTCTTTGACGCGCTGTGGAATGAGGCCGGCAGCGCCGTCGACGCCATCATCGAGGCCCAGGGCCTCAAGCAGATGAACGACAGCGGCGCACTCGAAGCCATCGTCGACGAGGTGCTGGCCGCCAATGCCAAGTCGGTCGAGGAATTCCGCGCCGGCAAGGAAAAGGCGCTCAATGCGCTGGTCGGGCAGGTGATGAAGGCCTCGCGCGGCAAAGCCAACCCGACACAGGTCAACGAGGTGCTGCGCAGCAAACTCGGCGGCTGACCGACCGGCCGCGCGCTGCGCTCGCGGCGGCGCGGCATTTGCTATGCTGGCGCTCTGCCCACCCCGATTTCAGAGACCGCCATGCGCCTCATCTGCTGCAGCGCCGCACTGCTTGCCCTCGCCACCGCCCCCGCGCTGGCCACCAACGACATCCCCAAGCGCAAGCCCGGCCTGTGGGAGCACGCCATGCAGATGGACCAACTGCCCGGCTACACGCATCGCGCCCATGTGTGCGTCGGCGAAAACCTCGATGATCTCGCCCGCCACGAAGCGGCCGGCCGCTGCGACAAGACCCATGTGGTCCGCGTCGACGACCGGGTGCTGATCGAGTCCGTCTGTCAGGCCGAGGGCAGCAAGGTCACTACCAAGGGCAGCTTCAGCGGCGACTTTGCCAGCCGTTACGCCGGCCAGCTCACAAGCACCTTCGTCCCGCCGCTCAATGGCATGGCCAGCACCCGCATGCGCATGGAAGCCAAGTGGCTCGGCCCCTGCCGGCCGGGGCAGAAAGTGGGCGACGTGATCCTGCCCGACCTGCCGCAGGGCATGGGCGGCATCGATCTGAACAAGATGATGCAGAACCTGCCCAAGCTGCCCGGTCGATGAGCAACAACGCACTCGCCGCCATTGCATTGACGATCATGACGCTCAGCACCCCGGCCACCGCGGCCACCCCCTGGCGAAGCTGCAGCGGCCCGCCCGTGGCCGACGCGGCGCACGAACTGCTGCCGTGCACCGATCGCCCCAACTGCGTGTCCACCGAGCACCCGGCCGACGAACGCCGCATCGTGCCGCCGGCGGCGGTCTCCATCGACGCCCTGCGCCAGGCCGCGCTGACCGAACCGCGCAGCCAGATCGTGGCCGAAGGCCCGCAGTGGTTCATCGCCCACTTTCGCTCACGGCTGCTCGGCTTCATCGACGAGGCCCATGTCATCCAGCGCCCCGACGGCCAGCTCGCCGTGCGCAGCGGCGCCTGCAGCGGTTACTCCGATTTTGGCGTCAATCGCGCGCGCCTGTTACGCATCTTCACTCGGGCTTCGGGCACGAAACGCCTAGAATAGAGGCAGCCCCCCGAACCGAGGACCGCCCC
>JACKLZ010000005.1 GCA_024235675.1 Zoogloeaceae bacterium | reverse complement strand
ATGTGCCAACTGCTGGGCATGAACTGAGCGAGAGACAAAATAGTATTATAAATCATACTGTTACACAAGCCTGCACACACCCGTGTGTCACCTTTCGCCCCATCCCGGTGACACCTCTTGGTGCGACCGCCAAGGCACCCAGAAATCCCCATAGCTCCGGTATCGCTCGGGCCTCTCAGAACGCGCCCCGTAGGGCACGCCTCAAGCGCTGCCAGCCCCTCGCACCTCCCAGCCCTAAAAGTCCCTCAGCGGGGCTATACGCCCCCCCGAGCGTCGCCCTGCACCTCGACCAAAATTTGCTGCGCTTACGGGAAGGTGTCTCCCAGCATCGGCGAGCACCACATTCCCCCGTACCCCCCCTCTGCCACTTCAAGGAAGCGGGTGCAGGGGAGGGGCTGCAATGCTCGCCTCCGGCCGCAGGCCCTCCCTCGGACGTCCGCTAGGGCATACCTTAACGAACGCAAGCCGGACGCTGCGAAACGTGTCCGTTAGGCTTGACTTGCCGCTTTCGGACATGCGATAGTTCGGACACCACATCAACGGACACGCACCATGCACTCCCACCAAACTGTTCTGTACGCCCGGGTCAGCACTGCCGACCAGACCTTGGAGCACCAGCGAACCCATGCCGAACAGGCCCTTGGCATTACGTTCGATCAGGTCATTGCCGACCACGGGGTGTCTGGTGTCTCGGTCAAGCTCAAGGATCGGCCCGAGGGAAAGCGCCTGTTCGATGTCCTGAGGAAGGGGGATACCTTGGTGGTCCGCTGGGTGGATCGCCTCGGAAGGAATTATGCCGACGTCACGGACTGTATCCGGGAGCTACTGCGACGCGGGGTCACGATCAAGACCGTTATCAATGGAATGGTCTTTGAGGGCACCCCAAAGGATGCCATGCAGGAGGCCGTGAGAGACGCCCTGATCGCTTTTATGGCCGCGACAGCCCAAGCCCAAGCAGAGGCCACGAAAGAGGCTCAGAGGGCCGGAATCGAGCACGCCAAGGCCCTCGGTGCATTCAAGGGCAGGAAACCCAGCTACACCCGAAGCCAGCTAGACACGGTGCTCGCCAAGCTGGCGAACAAGGACGGCGTGCAAGCCATCGCCAAGGCCACAGGTCTATCGAGGGCAACGGTGTACCGGATTCAGGAAGACCCAGCGAAAGCGCATGCAGCACTTGAGGCATGGGGGCTGTAACCGTGAGCGGGACATAGGGTGACAGGTTATGGATAGGCAAGCGACTCGCACTCGCCCCGCTCCATCACCGCGCTACAAGCGCATTCACCAATCCCGCTGATTTCTCTGCCGTGACCGTTGGACCGACCCCGAGTTTTGGGATTGGGCTTGCGGTTGGGTGCGAACCAGCGGTCACCGCAGAGGATTCATATGATTCCGCAACACCTTCAAGAAACCGTCAGCAGCGCCCCGCCTCAGTTCGTGTGCATTGACTGCGCACCAACACAGAGCCACGCGGAGAACAGGCAGCCCAATCCGTTCTCGCTGCACGCGCAGCGCGTTCAGGCGGCAAACAACGAGCTACAGCAAAACCTACGTGACAAAGGGATCGAGCCTAGAAGGCATACGATCAATGACTTCGAGCACGTTATCCTTACGCAACTAAACCTGCAGCTCGAGGGCCAAAATCTGACTCCGACGGAAGTTCTTAGGGCTGCGTTTCCAGCAGATTCTGGCAAAGCGGAGAGCATTGGTAAGAGCGCGTACCATCAACTGTGGCGACGTGCCTATGCTTCACCGAGAATAGCCGGCCATACCGTCGTACTGCATATGCTGAAGGTGATCGGTCAGCGGGATATGAATCTGCGCAGCGGAGCACGTACATTCGCACACAGCCTTTCGGTGGGCGCCCTCCTATTTAAACTAACTGTCGAAACTCATGCATCGAAGGAGTGGAAGGACAATCTCGACCAAACCAAGCAACGATATCATGCGCTCGATCAGCTAGCTGAGGCTCCCCCAGCGTCCAAGCGCGCGGCCATTCGGGCACTGAGGGCAGAAGGAAGGGGGCGAACAGAAATCGCACAGCTTCTTGGAATGAAGCTCGACAATGTGAACTACTACCTGCGCCCACGGACTGAGCGAAAGGCTGTCATGTAGGAAACTACATGATCTTTTAATGAATATCTCTTATAGACAAATGGAGATTGGTGCAACGGCGGGATGTTGTGTCATTCCTGAGGGGTGGGCTACTGGTGCTGATTCATCGGCGCTTCCGTTTTCTTGTCGGGAAATGGAAGCCGTTAGCATCTCAGCTCACCCACCTCATACAGGAAGTGTTGTACTTCGTTTGTAAATCTGCGGACCTTAGAATCTTAACCCCCGAGTTATCTCACTGACTCAGTTTCTTTTGCACGTACTGATAGCCGAATTTCTTTCCGCGCTCATAGCCCTTCATTGTTACACAATACGCCACCTCATTCCCAATGTAGGCACCGCCTTTCGGAAACCCAAATTTCCTCAAACAAGCCAAAGCATCAGCACTAAGCTCAGAATTTGTTTCCAATGAGTACTCAAGTGGTTGCACTGCCCGAATATCTGCGTACATCCTAGAGCTTTGGGTAACTGCGTTAAATCCCGTTGTATGCCCAGTATCATAAGAGCAAGCAATCTGCCGCAACTGCCCCCCTGCACTCCCTTCAGCCTGTCGAGAGAGTGGCTCACACATGGTTCTAATCTCAACGATTCTTGAGCGCTTGTCTGACATATAAGAATCAGTACTCGCCACCAAATCTGCGGCTTCCGCTTGAAATGAAAGAACAGCACAAAACAAAAGCACCTTTACCGCTTGAGCCTTCATATTAACCCTTAAATTCCAAATATTTAGAGCAGGTGCATCCGGCATCTGTAACTTCTCGCTCGCACCAAGAACCGCTTCACTACGTCTCACCGAGAATCACTCGCTTCACCGCGAGTATAGCGTCAAGGCCCTTGGCAAGGGGGATGCCTGAGCCATAAACGCCACGAATGCCCAATGAATGCCCTATGATGCGCTCGCGAAGCTCTTCCTCAACCCCAGCGTGCCGGGCAACGTCGGCCCAAGTGTGTCGGATCTGGTAAGGGGTGTAGCCCTCCGACAATTCCTTGAACCTCGTACCCATAGACGAAACGAGCCCCGGCACGGAACGTGGATTCTGCTCCAGCCACTCAAAGAACATCCTGAGTTTTGCCACGTCGACAATGGCTCTTATTCCGTCGCTTATAGGAATGTCCCGTGCTGCCGCTTGATTCTTCGCCATCTCTTTTGTGACTCGAAAGAATAGCCCTATATTCCCGAACACATCGGGTTTAGTGACTAAGGACGCCGACCGCGCTTGAATGAGTTCCCGCGGCTTCATCCCCGTGAAAGCGAGCATCTGAATCGCAATGCAATCGAACTGAGAAGCGCCGCCCTCATACCCATTCCGAACCTTTGCACTTGGACGCTTAGTCCTCAAGGATTCAAGAGCAGCCCGTAGATTTTCGACCGGTATTGAATCCCTGTCCCCGACGCTCGGCTGCATGACGCCCTTGAGTTCCCGTATCTCATGCGGCTTAAAGACTGGAATCACCTTCCTTATCGCAGCAACAGCCGCATCTTGCTGCCCGCGAACGGTGCGGGGTTGAACTTCCTTCAAGCGCGCTTTGCCGTGGTCCCGGAGCGCATCCTTGATAGCTCGTTCGGAGCCTTCCTGTACTCGCAGTGCAAATAGCACCCGCTTTGCGACTTCGTAACGGGGAGCACTCACCGCATCCTTGTACTGCGCCAAGGCATCATCGCGGATGGACGCCCATGAACGCCCGTCAGGATCAGCCGTTCCCGAACCCGCATTAGCCCCTGCCCTTTGGACTTGCTGCGAGAACTCCGGAAGAGTCTCGCCCCGCAACACTGCATCAATGCCGCGCACACTCGCCTGAGCCTCAACCCCCAACGAAGGACCGGGGCCTCCCAATGGTCGAGTTACTTGCGATTCGTACAGATCACGCCAGCGCAAGGCCGTCTCACGCCACCCCGTCGGATCGCGCTGCTGCTCCTCAATGACCCGTTGAGCGGCAAGCCTCACCCGTTCCGCCATGGTGGCTAGAATCTCCTTCGGGCTTGGCTCGGACGTTGTGACTGCGTTCTGACTGCCTCCGTTCGGGACGGCCACAGAAACCTGTGCAAGCTCTGCCTCGCGCAGCGCTGCAGCGCAGTGCTCATCGAACTGAACCGACACCTTTCGCGATAGTTCCTTCGCCTCCCGCTTCTCACGGGTCTTCAGGCTTTGCATGAACACCGACTTGCCTAGCAACACCTCCACGTTCTTCGGGTATCGCCTGCGGTAGTACCATACGGATGAACCTTTCTTCTGAAAGAGAAACTCGGACACTGTGTCACCTTTACGTGGTTTGTTCATAGCGCTCCGTGTGTCACCTAAATCAGAAGACTCAAATTCCCTAGATAGCCCGTGTTTAAAGGCTTTAAGCCGCACAGGCTACCACGCTTCGAGGGTGAATTATGTGCCAACTGCTGGGCATGAACTGTAACGTGCCGACCGACATCTGTTTTTCCTTCACCGGCTTCCAGGCCCGGGGCGGTCTGACCGATATCCACCAGGACGGCTGGGGCATCGCTTTCTTTGAAGGCCGGGGCTGCCGGGTGTTTCTCGACCCGCGCCCAAGCATCGAATCGCCGGTGGCCGAACTGGTGCGCAGCTACGCGATCCGCTCACTCAATGTCATCGCGCACATCCGCAAGGCCACACACGGCGACATCACGCTCGAGAACACCCATCCGTTCATGCGCGAGCTATGGGGGCAGTACTGGTTGTTTGCCCACAATGGCGACCTGAAAGCCTACGCCCCGGAGCCCAGCGGCCGCTTCCGCCCGGTGGGCACCACCGACTCGGAGCGCGCCTTTTGCGAGATTCTCAATGCGCTGGCCCAGCGCTTCCCGGACGGCCCGCCGCCGGTGGCCGAACTGCACGAGACGCTGCGCGAACTGGCCACCGATATCGGCGCCTTCGGCGAGTTCAACTTCCTGCTCTCCAATGGCGACAAGCTGTTTGCGCACTGCGCCTCCCGGCTCAGCTACATCATCCGGCAGGCGCCCTTTGCCGAGGCGCACCTGACCGACCAGGATGTGACCATCGATTTCGACCAGGTCACTACACCCAAGGACCGGGTCGCCGTCATCGCCACCACGCCGCTGACCGACAACGAGGCCTGGCATACCATACCGCCGGGTACCTTGCTGAGTTTCTGCGAAGGCGCGCCGATGGCGATGACCGAATGTGCAACACGACCGTTTTTTCGCCCCGAAAGCTGCCCGTCAACGTGACACACTGTCACGACGCGGCAAAAATTTGGAGGCATACTGCACTTTGAATTATTTTGAAACATTTCTCGCCAAACGGAGATCCGATGGATTGCCCGCTGTGCCAGCCTGAGTCCGAACGCGTACTGTGGCGCGACGATCGATGCCGTGTCATTCGGGTCGCCGACGCGCACTACCAAGGTTATTGCCGGGTCATCTGGCATGGGCATGTGGCGGAAATGACTGACCTGTCATCTGATGATCGCGCCCATCTGATGAAAATCACGCTGGCCACCGAGGCCGCCGTGCGCCGTGAGTTTTCGCCGGCCAAGATCAATCTGGCGAGCCTGGGCAACATGGTGCCGCACCTGCACTGGCACGTCATCGCTCGCTACGCCGACGATGCCCACTTCCCGGACCCGATCTGGGCTGCGCCACGACGGCCATCCGGCGCACAGGCGACGGTCAGCGATACACAGCTGGCCATTGCGTTGACCGAATGGATTGGCCGAATGGATGATTGATCGATGGCCTCTGGCAGGTCATCATGCAAGGCGGTCAGACGCAGCGCAGCATTGACTGACGAAAAAACAATAAGGCGCCCAAAAGGGACACCATGAATTATTCCGATCCGACCGTCGCGCAGGCGACAATCCGGAACCTCAACCCGGTCAATGTGAGCGAGAGCCACAAGACGCTCGCGGCCATCGTGGCGGCATTGCACGCCACGCCGCCATCGCCCGAGCTGCATTTCGAGGTCCTGGAAAGCGCGCGATCGTCGATTGCTTTCGTCCAGGAAGAGCTCGCCAAACGCTACGCCGACCATCCGCTCCCGCCCGACAGCCTTGAAGAAGCCACGCTCGCCAAGGTGGTCAAGCTATGGCAGGAGCTCGCCCAGTCCTACGCCCAGATCGCCCAGCGCGACGCCACCCGCGAAACACTCGGCGCGCAGCGCCCGACCCTGCTGCAGCGCCGCTTGCATTACAGCGGCAATGTGCTGCTCGAATACTTCCGCGCCCATCGCGCGGTACCCAAGGGCCTGTGGCTCGACTTCCACGCCGGCTACGCAGTGGCCGAACAGCAAGGCGTGGCCAGAACCCGCGTGGCCGACCCGCTGAACGAAGTCTGGAAGGCCCAGAGCAGCGTCGAAGCCTATGTCGCCGTGCTGCTGGTCGACCTGTCCAACCCCTTTGGCCGCAGCCAGCGCGAGTTCGTCTGGGTCTGTCGCTGGGCGCAGCGCTTCGCCCCCTACTGCACCTTGCATCTGCCGCAGGAGTCCGACAAACCGGGCACCTACGCCATGGACCTGAGTCGCGACCACGGCCTGCGCCCGATCGCCACACTGACCAGCTCACCGCATCTGCGCCGCTTCGACGGCAGTCGCCTGGCCGGGCAGATTCAGGCCGTGCTGACTCAGTTCAAACAAGGCGTCACCCCGACCTCCCTCGGCCTCGGCGACGATTGCTCGACCGAAGCCGGCGGTCGCCTGCTGCTGTCGCTCTACCGCCCCTGGGGACTCGCCTCGGCCGGGCGTCGCTACACCCGGCGCGCCACGCGCGGTCGCCTCGGCCTGTGCTCGGAATGGGAAGCCATTGGCTTCTATGTGCTCGGCAAACCCTTTGAATCGCCCAAGATCAGCGCGTTCAATCCGCTGCAGACCGACATCGCTGCGATCACCTTCGGCGAGCGCGCCGAAGAGGTGCCCATGCAGCCCGAGGCGCTCAAGCGCCTGGCTATCGAACGCGGCTACATCCCTCAGTTGTGGGAGATTCTCGACCAGTCCGTGGGCGGCTTCCGGCTCCAGTCACAGCCAAGCGCCAAACGCTTCGAACACCATCAACTGGTCGGGATCCGGCCGCCAGACGGCCAACACTATCTGCTGGCGCACATCAGCTGGCTGATGTATCGACCCGACGGCGTGATGGAACTCGGCGTACATGTGATGCCGGGCTTGCCCGAGGGCGTTGCCGCCCGTCTGATCGGCCTGCACGCGAACTCGAAAGTTCCATACAAGCTCGGCTTCCTGCTGCCTGCGGTGCCCGCCCTGAAAGCCGGACCGAGCCTGGTATTGCCCGCCGGGTGGTATCAATCGCAACGCATCGTCGAACTCAAGATGGGCGGCGAGTCGATGCAGATCCGGCTCACCCGTCTGGTGACCCGCGGCAGCAATTTCGATCGGGTGGAATTCACCACACTGGGGCGATCCTAAGACGCTATCGGCACCATTCGACGGGCGGGCAGCACAGCACAAAAGCAGCTGCCTTCGCCCGGCGCGCTGGTGATCTTCAGCTCGGCCTGATGCCGTGTCAGGACATGCTTGACGATGGCCAGGCCCAGACCGGTTCCGCCGGTTTCACGCGATCGCCCGCGATCGACCCGATAAAAACGCTCGGTCAGTCGAGGGATGTGCTCGGGCGCGATACCGATCCCGCTGTCGCTCACGCAGAATTCCCCGGCACCCGACGCCAGCAGTTGCCACCGCAATTGAATCTCGCCGCCGCTGGGTGAGTAGCGAATCGCATTGCTCGCGAGGTTGGCAAAAGCACTGTGCAGCTCTTTGGCACTGCCCTGAACACGGCATGCGTCCGTCGCGATTACGCTGATCGTGTGTCGGCCGGCGGACAAGGCCTCGGTCTCACGCGCCACTTCCCGCACCAGGCCGACCACATCAAAGACATCCTCAATCGGCTGCGGTGCGCCGGTTTCCAGCGCCGACAAGACCAGCAAATCCTGAATCAGACGCTGCATTCGCGCGGCCTGCTCGTGCGCCATGCCCAAGTAGCGCAGCACATCTTCGCGCGGCACATCGTCCAGACCATCGAGCACCGTTTCGATAAAGCCGGACACCACCGTCAAGGGCGTCCGCAACTCGTGCGACACGTTGGCAACAAAATCACGGCGCATGGTCTCGAGCTTCTCGATCTGGGTCACATCGCGCGAAATCACCATCCGCCGACCGTCGCCGAAGGTAATGACCTGTACCAGCAAGGCCGCGCCCGGGCGACGAATCGGGTGAAACAGAAAGGGTTCGCTGTAGTCACCGGACTCAAGGTAATGGACGAAGTCGGGCTGCCGAACCAGATTGATAACCGGCGCCCCGCGATCACGATCCAGATCCAGTCCGAGGTCTTCCGCCGCACGACGATTGATCCACTCGATGGCGCCAGTCAGGGACAAATACATCACCCCATCCGGCATGGCCTGGCTTGCGTCGCGGAAGCGGTCCAGCTCAGCGCCGAGTTTGGCGCGTTCGGCCATAACTTGCCGCACGTTGCGATTCAGGTCGGAATAGATGAGATCCCACAGGCCGGTGGCCTGAGGCAGAGGCTCCTGGCCGATCGGTTTGTGAGCCCACCGTACCAGTCGGGCCAGATGCGCATGCTGCTTGAACAGCATCCACAGCAGGCCGACGCCGGCGACGAGGCTGCCCGTCAAAGGTGAAATCAGTACAGCGCATGCGGCGGCCACGAGCGCCACGAGCGCCACAGTGCCGGCGAACGCCGTCCAGACATAACGTACGGTGTGAATGGGGGGCCCCCGTCAGGTGCGGCGATGCCGAATTATCGCATGGCCGATTCATCGTCTGGCTGGGCCGACAGACGATAGCCGCTGCCACGCACGGTCTGGATCAGGCGGTCATGCCGTGTCGCCTCAAGCGCGGCGCGCAGACGGCGGATGTGAACATCGACGGTGCGCTCTTCAACGAAGACGTGATCACCCCAGACCTGATCGAGCAACTGGGTTCGCGAATGCACCCGCTCTGGGTGGGTCATGAGGAAGTGCAACAGGCGAAACTCGGTCGGACCTAGCGCGATCTGAGCATCACCTGCGGTGATTCGATGCGTCACCGGATCCAGCAGGAGCCCGCCGATCAACACAGGGTCTTCCGTCGCCTGAGGCGCCCGGCGGCGCAGCACGGCCTTGATCCGGGCCACCAGCTCACGCGGGCTGAACGGCTTGGTAATGTAGTCGTCGGCGCCGGTCTCCAGCCCCTGAACCTTGTCGTGCTCTTCGCCGCGCGCGGTCAGCATGATCAGCGGAATGTCCCGCGTACGCTCCTCGGCGCGCAGGCGGCGGGCCAGATCGATGCCGGGCATCCCTGGCAACATCCAGTCGAGCAGGATCAGATCCGGCAAGGCCTCGCGCACAATGCGCTGCGCCGTCTCGGCATCCGCCGCACGGATGACGTGATGGCCCGCACGGCCGAGGTTGGCGGCAATGAGTTCCTGAATCGCGGGCTCATCTTCGACGACGAGAATATTGGCGGACATGATCGACACTCCAAAGCGTTGTGCGACAGTCTATTGCAGCTATTTGACGGTTTCATGACACGTCACACCGGCGCAATCCGGGCTCAGCGAAATTCACCTCCTGGCCGGCCCAAATGTAAGCGCGCCCTGGCATCAGGTATCATTGCACACTCCGTTAACTCTACGGGCCCAAGCGCCCGGGTGGCGCATCATGGCTGGCCTCAACTCGACCACACCCCTGCCCACGGACATCGTCCTGCGCACCCAGTCCCGGGTGCTCGAGATTGCGTTCGACAATGGCGCGCGCTACGCGCTGCCATTCGAATTCCTGCGCGTCTTCTCGCCCTCGGCGGAAGTCCGCGGCCACGGCGCGGGGCAGGAAGTCCTGCAGACCGGCAAACGCGACGTCGGGGTCAACGGTGTGGAGCCGGTGGGCAACTACGCCCTCAAGATCATCTTCTCCGACGGACACGACAGCGGCCTGTACTCCTGGGACTACCTGCTCATGCTCGGCGAGCAACACGACACCTTGTGGCAAGACTACCTTGCGCGTCTGGCGGCAGAGAACGCCAGCCGCGATATCGACACCACCACCCGCCCCGCCACGGGCGGCAGCTGCGGCGCAGGACACAAGCACTGATGAACGACAAGACCACACACTTCGGCTTCGAATCCGTCGCCGAAAAAGAAAAAGCCAAACGCGTTGCCGGCGTGTTTTCCTCCGTCGCCAGCAATTACGACATCATGAATGACCTGATGTCGCTCGGGCTGCATCGCGTCTGGAAAACCTTCACCATTCAGATTGCCGGCGTACGCGCGGGTCATCGCGTATTGGATGTTGCGGGCGGCACCGCCGACCTGTCGCTGGCCTTTGCCAAGCGCGTCGGGCCAACCGGGCAAGTCTGGCTGACCGACATCAACGGCGCCATGCTCTCCCATGGTCGCGACCGCCTGATCGACCGCGGCCACCCGCTGCCGGTGGCCCAGTGCGACGCCGAGAAGCTGCCCTTCCCCGACAACTACTTCAATGTCGTCACGGTCGCTTTCGGGCTGCGCAACATGACCCACAAGGATCAGGCACTGGCCGAAATGCGCCGCGTGCTCAAACCGGGCGGCCAGTTGCTGGTGCTCGAGTTTTCACAGGTCTACAAACCATTGGCACCCGCCTACGATCTCTATTCCTTCAAACTCCTGCCCTGGCTTGGGCAGAAGGTCGCGGGCGATGCCGACAGCTATCGCTACCTGGCCGAATCGATCCGCATGCATCCGGGTCAGGAAGAATTGAAAACACTGATGGAACAAGTCGGCCTAGAGAAAGTCGACTACTTCAACATGACCGGTGGCGTCGTTGCGCTACACCGGGGCTTCAAGATCCACTGACTGGAGTATCCAATGATTCGTAGCTTTATCGCTTTGATCGCCTGCACCTTCGTCCTCGGAATCTCGGCTGGAGAGGCAGAAGCACGACGCTTCGGTGGCAGCAAGTCCTTCGGCATGCAGCGTAGCGCACCAGCGACCACCCCCAGAGCGGCGCCGAGCGCACCCAAGGCAGGGGCCGCAGCCAACGGCGCGCCCAAACGTAGCTGGCTGGGCCCGATCGCTGGCTTGGCGGCCGGTCTCGGCCTTGCCGCACTGTTCTCACACCTGGGCATGGGCGAAGAGCTCGGCAGCCTGTTGCTGATGGCGCTGCTCGCCTTCGTCGCCTTCAGGCTCTTCCGCCGTTTTGCCGGCGGTGGCGTACAGCGCGCACCACAAGGCATGCAATACGCCGGACCCACGCCGGGCAACGACGCCCGTGAAACCCGTTTCAACGCCGCGCCCGCGGGGGGCAGCAGTGCCGCGGCGGTGCCGGAGGACTTCGACGAGGTCGCCTTCGTTCGTCAGGCCAAGATCAACTTCATCCGCATGCAGGCGGCCTACGATGCCGGCAATCTGGATGACATTCGTGCTTTCACCACGCCCGACGTTTTTGCCGAGGTGAAGATGCAACTCGACGAACGTGCCGATGGCGGACAACAGACCGATGTGGTCGACCTCACGGCCGACGTGATCGAGGTGGTGCGAGAGAGCGAGCGCTACATCGTGAGCGTGCGCTTTCATGGCCTCATCCGCGAAAACCGCGATGCCGCCCCTGAAGCGTTCGACGAAGTCTGGCACCTGACCAAGCCGATTGCCGCCGATGGCGGCTGGCTGATCTCCGGCATTCAGCAAGCCCACTGACGCATGCTTTCAACCGTCGCCACCGGGGGCATCAATCACCTGCTCGCGCAGGCTGACTGGGCACGCAAGCGCCTTCGTGAGCACCAAGGCGCGGTGGCCGCCGTCACCATCGGCGGCGTCAGCCTGAGCCTCGCCATCGGCCCTGAAGGTTACGTCGCGAAGAGCGCGCCGGATGTCGCGCCCTCGGTCACCATCACGCTCGCGCCGGATGCGCTCGCAAAACTCCCTGAGGGGGTCGATGCCGCGATGTCGCAGGTCAAGATCAGCGGACAGGCGGATCTGGCTGACAGCCTGAGCTTCGTTTTCCGGCACCTGCGCTGGGACGGCGAGGCCGATCTGGCGCGCATTTTCGGCCCCATACTAGGCCGTCGCGCCCACCGGACGGCCAGCCAGATCGCACAGGCCATTCCCGAGACCGGCGGGCGCATTGCCGCCAATGCCAGCGAATACCTTGCGCACGAAGGGCGGCTGCTGGTCCCTCACACAGAGCTTCTCGTCCACGCCGAACGACTCAGACATATTCGCGACGCGATGAGTCGCCTCGACAAGCGCATCAAACGGCTGACGCACACCGACACATCCGGCGCCTAGCAGCGCGCACCAGCTCGTACCGCCAAAGAAAAAGCAGCCCGAAGGCTGCTTTTTCTTTGCAAACAAACCGCCGTAAGACTCAGTGGCGCGGGTTCCGCAGCTTCTTGATCGCGGCCAGCTGGGCAATCGCTTCGGCCAACTCGGCTTGCGCCGCGGCGTAATCGATGTCGCCTTTCTGATTCTGCAAGGCTTCCTCGGCACGACGCTTGGCCTCAAGGGCTTTCGCTTCGTCGAGATCCTTGCCGCGAATGGCCGTGTCGGCCAGCACGGTCACACGACCGGGCTGAACTTCCAGCAAACCCCCCGCGACGAAAATCAGCTCTTCTTCTGCCTGATTCTGCACCTTGACACGCACCGCACCCGGCTTGATCCGGGTCATCAGCGGCATGTGCCCAGGCAAAATCCCGAGCTCACCCGTCTCGCCCGGCAGGGCGACGAATTCAGCCAGTCCGGAAAAAATCTCTTCTTCCGCGCTGACGATATCAACATGTACGGTCATAGCCATAGCTTTATCCTCCGATTCTGCTCCGCCCGCAAGCGAGCGGAGCATTGGGCATGCTTACTGGAGGGTCTTGGCCTTCTCGATGGCTTCTTCGATGCCACCAACCATATAGAAGGCCTGCTCCGGCAGCTGATCACACTCGCCACCCACGATCATCTTGAAGCCCTTGATCGTGTCCTTGAGCGTGACGTACTTGCCCGGCGAACCGGTAAAGACTTCAGCCACATGGAAGGGCTGCGACAGGAAGCGCTGGATCTTACGAGCGCGCGTCACTGCCAGCTTGTCTTCGGGCGACAGCTCGTCCATACCCAGAATCGCGATAATGTCGCGCAATTCCTTGTACTTCTGCAGCGTCTGCTGCACCTGACGGGCCACGTTGTAGTGCTCTTCGCCAACGACCAGCGGATCGAGCTGGCGGCTGGTGGAGTCGAGCGGATCAACGGCGGGGTAGATACCCAGCGCGGCGATGTCACGCGACAGCACGACGGTGGAGTCGAGGTGCAGGAAGGTCGTTGCAGGCGACGGGTCGGTCAAGTCATCGGCAGGCACATACACGGCCTGAATCGACGTAATCGAACCCACCTTGGTCGAGGTAATCCGCTCTTGCAGACGACCCATCTCTTCAGCCAGCGTCGGCTGATAGCCCACGGCCGAAGGCATACGACCCAGCAGCGCGGACACTTCGGTACCGGCCAGGGTGTAGCGATAGATGTTATCGACGAAGAACAGGATGTCACGGCCGTCGTCACGGAAACGCTCGGCCATGGTCAGACCGGTCAGCGCCACGCGCAAACGGTTGCCCGGGGGCTCGTTCATCTGACCGAACACCATCGCGACCTTGTCGAGCACGTTGGAGTCTTTCATCTCGTGATAGAAGTCATTACCTTCACGAGTGCGCTCACCCACACCGGCAAACACCGACAGACCGGCGTGCTGCTTGGCGATGTTGTTGATCAGCTCCATCATGTTCACGGTCTTGCCCACACCGGCACCACCGAACAGACCGACCTTACCGCCCTTGGCGAACGGGCAGATCAGGTCAATCACCTTGATGCCGGTTTCGAGCAGCTCGACCGACGGCGACAGCTCGTCGAACTTCGGGGCTTTCTGGTGAATCTGACGCAGCTCGTCGGAATCGATCGGGCCGGCTTCGTCGATCGGGCGACCCAGCACGTCCATGATGCGACCCAGGGTGCCGTGACCGACGGGAACCGAAATACCTTGTCCGGTACCGGCCACTTTCATGCCACGGCGCAGACCATCGGAAGAACCCATGGCAATCGTACGCGCCACACCGTCACCCAGGAGCTGCTGAACCTCGAAGGTCAGACCGGCTTCGGCGAAGGAGTTTGCTGCGTCCTCAAGCTTCAGGGCGTCATAAACTTTGGGCATCTCATTGCGCGGGAACTGAATATCCACCACCGCGCCGATGCACTGAACGATCGTACCAGTACTCATCGTTTTTCCTTAAATCAATAATCCGTTAGACCGCAGCGGCACCAGCGACAATTTCCGAGAGCTCTTTCGTAATGGCGGCCTGACGGGTCTTGTTGTAGACCAGTTGCAGATCGCCGATCACGGTCTTCGCATTGTCGGAAGCAGCCTTCATTGCCACCATCCGCGCGCTCTGTTCGGAAGCCATGTTCTCGGCCACAGCCTGATACACCAGGGCTTCGACGTAACGCACAAGCATTTCATCAATCACCACCTGGGGATCGGGCTCGTACAGATAATCCCACGACCCTTCAGGCGCACCCAGTCGCTCACCGGTCAGCGGCAGCAGCTGCTCAACCTGACCTTCCTGCTTCATCGTGTTGATGAAGCGGGTGTAGGCCAGATAGACAGCGTCAAGTTCGCCGTTCTGGAACGCGTCCAGAATGACCTTGACCGGACCGATCAGCTTCTCGAGGTGCGGTGTATCGCCGAGCTGGATGGCGTGCGAGGCGACTTTGACGCCGACCCGCTGCATGAAGCCATAGCCCTTGTTACCGATACACGTGGCGCGAATTTCCGTCGCCCCCTGTGCTTGCCATCCCTTCATCTCGACCATGATCTGGCGCAGGATGTTGGTATTCAAGCCGCCGCAGAGCCCCTTGTCCGTGGTGACCACGATGACGCCGACACGCTTGACGTCATCTTTCTTGGTCAGGAACGGGTGCTGATACTCGGTGATATTTGCCTGAGACAGGTTCGCGGCGAGTCGGCGGATCTTCTCGGCGTACGGACGGGCGGCACGCATGCGTTCCTGCGCTTTGCGCATTTTCGATGCGGCCACCATTTCCATGGCCTTCGTGATCTTTCGAGTGTTTTGAACACTCTTGATCTTCGTACGGATTTCCTTACCGCTTGCCATATTCCGTCTCCGTACGCAGGTTTAAGCCCAGCTCTTCTTGAACTCGGTGACTGCAGCAGCCAGGGTCTTCTCGTCGTCACCGTCGAGATTCAGCGTGCTTGCAATCTTCTCGAGCAAAGCCGAGTACTTGGTCTTGATGAACTGGTGCAGCGCGGCCTCGAATGCCAGCACGCGGCTCACTTCGACACCGTCGAAATAACCGTTGTTGGAGGCATACAAAGTCACCGCCATGTCCGCCACCGACATCGGTGCGTACTGCGGCTGCTTCATCAGTTCGGTCACCAGGCGACCGCGCTCAAGCTGCTTGCGGGTAGCTTCGTCCAGATCGGAAGCAAACTGCGCAAACGCAGCCAGTTCGCGATACTGGGCCAGTGCCAGACGCACACCACCACCGAGCTTCTTGATGACTTTGGTCTGAGCAGCACCACCGACGCGCGACACCGAGATACCGGCGTTGATAGCGGGACGGATACCGGCGTTGAACAGGTCGGTCTCGAGGAAGATCTGGCCGTCGGTAATCGAAATCACGTTGGTCGGCACGAAGGCAGACACGTCACCCGCCTGGGTTTCGATCACGGGCAGGGCGGTCAGCGAACCGGTCTTGCCTTTGACTTCACCGTTGGTGAACTTCTCAACGTAATCGGCGTTCACACGGGCGGCGCGCTCGAGCAGACGGGAGTGCAGATAGAACACGTCACCCGGGTAGGCTTCACGGCCCGGCGGACGGCGCAGCAGCAAGGACACCTGGCGATAGGCCCAGGCTTGCTTGGTCAGATCGTCATAAACGATCAGTGCGTCCTGGCCACGGTCGCGGAAGTACTCGCCCATGGTGCAGCCGGAGTAGGCTGACAGGTATTGCATGGCGGCCGATTCGGAAGCGGTCGCGGCCACGACGATGGTGTATTCCATCGCGCCGTTCTCTTCCAGCTTGCGCACCACGTTAGCCACGGTCGATGCCTTCTGACCGATAGCCACGTAGACGCAGAACATGTTCTGGCCTTTCTGGTTGATGATCGCATCGACGGCGACGGCGGTCTTGCCTGTCTGACGGTCGCCAATGATCAGCTCGCGCTGACCACGGCCCACCGGCACCATCGCGTCGACCGACTTCAGACCGGTTTGAACCGGCTGAGAAACGGACTGACGATCGATCACGCCCGGGGCGACCTTTTCGATCTTGTCGGTCATCTTGGCGTTGATCGGGCCCTTGCCGTCAATCGGCTGACCCAGCGCATTGACGACGCGACCAATCAGCTCGGGGCCGACCGGGACTTCGAGAATGCGGCCAGTGGCCTTGACGGTGTCGCCTTCGATGATGTGCTCGTATTCACCGAGCACCACCGCGCCAACCGAATCACGCTCGAGGTTGAGCGCCAAACCAAACGTATTGCCGGGGAACTCCAGCATTTCGCCTTGCATCACGTCGGCGAGACCGTGAACACGACAGATACCGTCCGTAACGGAAACGACGGTACCTTCGTTGCGCGACGTAGCGGCAAGCTGCAGGTCCTGGATCCGGCTCTTAATCAGGTCACTGATTTCAGAGGGGTTAAGTTGCATTCCAATGCTCCTAGTTCTTAAGCGCAGCGGCCATGTTCGCGAGCTTGCCGCGGACCGAGGCGTCGATAACGTCATCGCCGATAGTGATGGTCACCCCACCGATCAGGTCGGGATCCACCGACACCGACACGCTCAGCTTGGCCTTGAAGCGGGCTTCAAGCTGTTCGGTCAGCGTCTTCAGCGCTGCGTTGTCGAGCGGGAAAGCGGAGACGATCTCCGCATCCAGCACGCCTTCGTGTTCGTTCTTACGTGCAACGAACAGGTCACGGATCTCGGGAAGCACCTGCAGACGTTCATTCTCGATCAACACATGCACAAAGTTCTTTTGTGCATCGTCGAAAGAACCACCAACAATCCCGATAAACAGTTCGGCCAGCTTGTCAGCGCCGAGCTTGGGATCATTGATACATGTTTTCATCCGTTCATCGGCGGCGGCAAAGGCCATCCGATCCAGGGCTTCCGACCAGGGCCCCAGCGCACCAGCCCCTTCTGCCAGCTTGAAAGCGGCTTCGGCGTAGGGGCGCGCGATGGTGACGTTCTCGGCCATGACTTATTGCAGTTCCTGTTTCAGGTTTGCCAGCAGTTCGGCGTGGGCCTTGGCGTCGACTTCCTTGCGCAGAATTTTCTCTGCGCCAGCGAGCGCCAGGATGGCAATTTGGTCACGCAGGGCTTCCTTGGCGCGTTGAGCGGCAGCGGCGGCTTCGCCTTCTGCTGCTTCACGCGCGGCGGCGATGATGCGGCCAGCTTCGGCACGGGCCTCGTCGATCAGAGTGGATGCCTGCTTTTCAGCAGAGGTGCGCACATCGCCAGCCGACTCGCGGGCCTTGCGCATTTCCTCGACAACCTTCTTCTCGGCGTGGGCCAGATCGGCCTTCGCTTTATCCGCAGCCGCCAGCCCGTCCGCGACCTTCTTCGCCCGTTCGTCGAGGGCCTTCACAATGGGCGGCCACACGAATTTCATCGTGAAGACGACCAGAATGAAGAACACCACGAGCTGAGCGATCAGGGTAGCGTTCAGATTCACGTTGCGATGTCCTTATGGTTCGTTGGGTAAAACAAACGACCCGGAGATCAGGCGAGCTGGAACGGGTTGGCGAACGCGAACATCATGGCGATACCGACGCCGATCAGGAATGCAGCGTCGATCAGACCGGCCAGCAGGAACATTTTGGTCTGCAGAGCGTTCATCAACTCGGGCTGGCGAGCCGACGCTTCGAGGTACTTGCTACCCATGATGCCGATACCGATACATGCACCGACGGCACCCAGACCGATGATCAGACCAGCGGCCAGCGCAACAAAGCCCAGAACGTGTTCCATGACAACTCCTTCAAAGAAAAAACGGTTTTCTGTTGAAACCCGGGGTTAAAAAGAAACTTTTTATTAGTGGCTCTCGTGAGCCTGACCGATATACACCAGCGCCAGCATCATGAAGATGAAGGCCTGCAAGGTGATGATCAGAATATGGAAGATCGCCCAGACCGAGCCGGCGATGACGTGACCGACAAAGCCCATCACCGTCGCCGTACCGCCGAGCAGCGCAATCAACATGAACACCAGTTCGCCAGCATACATGTTGCCGAACAGTCGCATGCCGTGCGAGACAGTCTTGGCCAGGAACTCGATCATCTGCATGATGAAGTTCACCGGGTAGAGCAGGGGATGATTGCCGAAAGGTGCGGTAAAGAGCTCGTGGATCCAGCCTTTGGCGCCCTTGATCTTGATGTTGTAGTAGATGCACACCAGCAACACACCGATGGACATGCCCAGTGCGCCGTTGAGGTCGGCCGTGGCGACCACGCGCATGTAGGGGATGCCGAACATTTCGCCGATACGCGGCAGCAGATCGACCGGCAGCAAGTCCATCGCGTTCATCATGAAGATCCAGACGAACACGGTCAGCGCCAGCGGCGCGACAAACTTGCGCGATTCGGCGGAGTGGATGATGCCCTTGGCCTGATCGGCCACCATGTCGACCAGAATCTCGACAGCCGCCTGGAAGCGGCCCGGCACGCCGGAGGTCGCCTTGCTGGCAGCGCGCCAGAGGAAGTAAAGGGAAACAGCGCCAATCAGAACGGAATAGAAGACCGTGTCGATGTTGATAATCGACCAGTCAATGACGTTCTGTTGTGCATGACCCGACGTATTCAGCTGTGTCAGGTGATGGACGATGTACTCGGAAGCGGTGGGAGCGTGCCCTGCAGTAGACGACATGGTTAGTTCTTCACCCAGAATGCAAACAAATTCGCTTTGAGCGCCAGCACCATACCGATCAGAAGCGCCCCCCAGTGGAGACCTTCGATCAGGTTGGCAGCCAACACCAGTAATCCCACAATCGCGGCGACCTTAACAAACTCGCCGACGAAAAAAGCAGCAGGGTATGACTCGGGGCTTCGCTGACTCGTGGCAGCGAGCTTCAAGGCAAACAACGCGTTCGGCACCACGCAAGCCAACCCGCCAACGGCGGCAGACAGCGCCCCTTTTGGCCCGAACAGCGCTGCGGACAGCACCGCGGCGAGTAGTGTCGCGATGAGCTGAAAACCGACAGCCTTGAACATCCCTTCCCTTACGCGCTGACCTGCAAACAGCCGATCAGCGGCTCAAAAAATCTCGGCAATACTAGGGGTTTACCGCAGCCAAGTCAAACCGATTTTGCAACGCAACAGTGGGCTTCCGTTTCATTTCCGGCACCTGGATCAACGGGGTGAACATCCCTTTTTTCGCGCGCTGCTTGAGTTCCGACACCATTGATACGCTTACGTCATAAAGCCTCAGTTCGGTGCACTGCAAGCAAGTATGCGCCTTAACGGAGCTTGCCAAGCAGACCTTCGAGCTGATCGAGACTACCGAACCCGATCGACAGCGCACCCGCCCCCTTGCGGTTGGCCTTGATCGTGACGCTCGCACCGAGCGCATCCGAGAGCTCTTCTTCGAGACGCAGCAGGTCCCGGTCGGGCTCGGCCTTGGCCCGCAAGCTGCGCGGTTTCAGTTCGTGGTGCACCAGGCGCTCGACCTCCCGCACCGACAGGCCCCGCCCCGCCGCGCGATTGGCGAACTGGATCTGGCCCGCCGGATCGAGCGGCAGCAGCGCGCGCGCATGACCCATGTCGATATCGCCGGCCATCAGCAGCTCTTGCACCGGCGAGGCCAGTTGCAACAGGCGCAACAGGTTGCTCGCCGCGGGCCGCGACCGGCCGACGGCATCGGCCGCCTGCTGATGCGTCATCTCGAACTCGTCGATCAGGCGCTGAATGCCTGCAGCTTCTTCAAGCGGATTGAGGTTTTCGCGCTGGATGTTCTCGATCAGCGACATGGCCAGCGCGGCCTCGTCGGGGATCTCGCGCACCAGACAGGGGGCGGTGTCGAGCCCGGCGATCTGCGACGCACGCCAGCGGCGCTCACCGGCGATGATTTCGTAGCGATCCGGCCCGACCGGGCGGACCAGAATCGGCTGCATCACCCCTTGCGCCTTGATTGACGCGGCCAGCTCTTCGAGCGAGCCCGGGTCCATGCGCGTGCGCGGCTGATATTTGCCCGGTTGCAAGGCGCCGACCGGCAACATCTGCAGCTCGCCCTTCTCGGCATCGTCTGCATTCGCCGCGAGGAGAGCATCGAGCCCGCGGCCAAGACCTTTGAGTTTCGGAGGCGCCATAGTCTGTCGTTTCCTAGAGGGTCTGGACCCGTTTGATCATTTCTTTGGCAAAGTCGAGATAGGCCTGCGCGCCCTTCGCGGTGCGATCGTAGACCACGCCGGGCATGCCGTGACTGGGCGCCTCGGCGAGCCGCACATTGCGCGGCACCACGGCCTTGAACACCTTGTCGCCAAAGTGCGATTCGAGCTGCGCCGAGACCTGCTGCTGCAGCGTCATGCGCGGATCGAACATCACACGCAACAATCCAATGATCTTGAGATCGCGATTGAGGTTGGCGTGCACCTTCTTGATCGTATTGACCAGATCGGACAGCCCCTCCAGCGCGTAGTACTCGCACTGCATCGGGATGATCACGCCGTCGGCGGCACACAGGCCGTTGAGCGTCAGCAAGGACAGCGACGGCGGGCAGTCGATGAGGACGAAATCGTAGTCTTCCCGTACCGTGGCCAAGGCCACCTTCAGGCGGTGTTCGCGCGCGTCGATGCCAACCATCTCGACTTCGGCGCCCGCCAGATCCCGGTTGGCCGGCAGCACATCGTATTTGCCGCTGGGCGAGCTCACCCGCACCGAGGCCAGATCGGCCAGACCCACCAGCAGGTGATACACCGAACGGGTCAGCGTGCGCTTGTCGATGCCGCTGCCGCCGGTCGCATTGCCCTGGGGGTCGAGGTCGATCAGCAGCACCCGCTGCTTGCGCGCCACCAGCGCTGCGGCCAGGTTCACGCAGGTGGTGGTCTTGCCCACACCGCCTTTCTGGTTTGCCACGCAAAAAATTCGGGCCATCAGGCGTTTCCGTTTCGTTCAACGATGATCAGGTGCCGATGGGCATCGAGTGCCGGCACGGCCAGTTCGATCGCCTCGACCACCCCGAATCCCTCGGGCAGCCGCGCGATTTCTTCATGAGGGTACACGCCTTTCATGGCATAGAAGCGTCCGCCGGGCGCCAGCAGGTGCGCCGTCAGCCGAATGAAATCGGACAGCTCCGAGAAGGCGCGCGAGATGATGCCGTCAAAGCCGGGGTCGCGCCGCACTTCTTCGACCCGCGCGCACACCGGTTCAAAGTTGGCCAGCTTGAGCTCGATCTTGGCCTGCTGCTGGAAGGTCGCCTTTTTGTTGACCGTCTCGATCGAGGTCACCGCCAGCTCCGGCCGGGCAATCGCCAGCGGAATGCCGGGCAGACCACCGCCCGAGCCGACATCGGCCAGCCGCGTCACCGCGCTCAGATGCGGCAGCACCGACAGCGCGTCGAACAGATGCAGCGTCATCATCTGACTGCTGTCGCGAATCGCGGTCAGGTTGTAGACCTTGTTCCACTTGGCCAGCAGGGCCGCGTAGGCCACCAGTTTTTCGTGAGCGGCCTCGGGCAGCGCGATGCTCATCGCGGCCAGGCCGCGTTCCAGTGTTGCCATGTCGCTCATGCGCGTTTCACTTCGTCGTTCAGTGCGGCGGCGCCGCGTTTGCGTTTGAGATAGACCAGCAGCAAGGAGATCGCCGCCGGCGTCACCCCCTGAATACGGCCGGCCTGGCCGATGGTTTCGGGGCGATGCTCGGCCAACTTCTGCTGAACTTCCTTCGACAGGCCGCGCACCTCGCTGTAATCGAGCGTCAGCGGCAACAGGGTTGATTCAGCCTGCGCGGTACGCGCCACTTCGTCGAGCTGGCGGTCGATATAGCCTTGATACTGCGCCGCAATCTCGAGCTGCTCGACCACCTGCGCATCGGTTTCCGGCGTCTCGGGCGCGGTCGGCAGGGTCATCAGATCGGCATAGCGCACATTCGGTCGGCGCAGCAGATCAAAGAAGGTGTACTCACGCTCCAGCGCCTTGCCCACCACCCGCTCGGCGGCCTCGGCCGGGATGCGGGTCGGATGCGCCCAAGTCGCCTTCAGACGGGCCGTTTCACGCTCGATCGCTTCACGTTTGGCGCAGAAGGCGGCCCAACGCACATCGTCGACCAGGCCCAATTCGCGGCCTTGTTCGGTCAGGCGCAGGTCGGCGTTGTCTTCGCGCAGGCTCAGGCGATACTCGGCGCGCGAGGTGAACATGCGGTAGGGCTCGGCCACGCCGCGGGTGATCAAGTCGTCCACCAGCACGCCCAGATAGGCCTCGTCACGACGCGGGCACCAGGCCTCGCGGCCCTGCACCTGCAGCGCGGCATTGGCGCCGGCCAGCAGGCCTTGCGCGGCCGCTTCTTCGTAGCCGGTGGTGCCGTTGATCTGGCCGGCAAAGAACAGGCCACTGAAAGTCTTGGTTTCGAAGCTGCGCTTGAGATTGCGCGGATCGAAGTAGTCGTACTCGATGGCGTAGCCGGGGCGCAGGATGTGCGCGTTTTCCATGCCCGCGATGCTGCGCACCACCTGCAGCTGCACATCGAAAGGCAGGGAGGTGGAAATCCCGTTCGGGTAGATTTCGTGCGTCTCCAGCCCTTCGGGCTCGAGAAAGATGTTGTGGCTGCTCTTGTCGGCGAAGCGGTGGATCTTGTCTTCAATTGACGGGCAGTAGCGCGGCCCGACGCCTTCGATCACGCCCGAATACATCGGCGAGCGATCGAGGTTGTTGCGGATGATCTCGTGGGTACGCTCGTTGGTGTGGGTGATCCAGCACGGCAGCTGCGCCGGGTGCTGGGCCACCGAGCCCAGAAAGCTGAACACCGGCACCGGGTCGTCACCCGGCTGCACCGTCATCACCGAATAGTCGACCGTACGCCCGTCAATGCGCGGCGGCGTGCCGGTCTTGAGCCGGCCTTGCGGAAGCTTGAGCTCCTTCAGGCGCTGACCGAGCGAGATCGACGGCTGATCGCCCGCCCGACCCCCGGCGTGGTTGCTCAGGCCGACATGGATCAGCCCATTGAGGAAGGTGCCGGCGGTCAGCACCACCGTCTGCGCCTCGAAGCGGATCCCCAGTTGCGTCACCACGCCGGTGACCCGGTCGCCCTCGACGGTGATGTCATCCACCGCCTGCTGGAACAGCGTGAGGTTCGGCTGGTTTTCGAGCCGGCGGCGAATCGCCGCCTTGTACAGCACGCGATCGGCCTGGGCGCGCGTGGCGCGCACCGCCGGGCCTTTGGAGGCATTGAGAATGCGGAACTGAATGCCCGCCTCATCGGTGGCCTCGGCCATCGCGCCGCCCAGCGCGTCGACCTCTTTCACCAGATGGCCCTTGCCAATGCCGCCAATCGACGGATTGCAGCTCATCTGACCGAGGGTCTCGATGTTGTGCGTGAGCAGCAGGGTATTGACGCCCATGCGCGCCGCCGCCAGCGCGGCCTCGGTGCCGGCGTGGCCGCCACCAACAACAATGACATCGAATCGAGTGGGATACAGCATGACGCGTCCTGCGCAGAGAAACAGCAAAAAGGCAAGGCCGCGATTCTACTCGCTTGCGCCGCGCAAGGCCAGACGCGCCGCACGATGTTTCACGGACTTATTGCTTTAAAACATGATGTTACATGCAAGCATTGGCAGATCTGCCGGCATTCTGACGCTTGCAGCGTGTAAGTGAACGCACCCCCCGCGTGTCCACCGTTCATGACACCATTGGAGGGCATAGCCATGCGGCCCCGACTCACGCACTGGGCGATCGCCACGCTGATCGCCGGCGTACTGGCCACGACGCCAGCGCACGCAACAAGCAAAAACGGCTTCGACCTCACCGGCAGCAGCGTGCCGGTAGCGGAGATCCACCCCGGCGGCCCGCCACGCGACGGCATTCCCGCCATCGACCGGCCGCACTTCGTGTCCGCCGCGCAGGCCGATTTTCTGGCCCCGTCCGACCCGGTGCTCGGCATCGTCCACCGCGGCGAAGCCCGCGCCTATCCGGTGCGCATCCTCAACTGGCACGAGGTGGTCAACGACCGTATCGGCGGCGAGGCGGTGGCCATCACCTACTGTCCGCTGTGCGGCAGCGGCGTGGCCTTCGTGGCCGAGCAGGGCGATACGACGCTGGATTTCGGTGTCTCGGGCCTGCTCTACAACAGCGATGTCTTGCTCTACGACCGTGGCAGCCAGTCGCTATGGTCGCAGCTCATGGGCCGCGCCATCAGCGGCCCCATGAAAGGCACGATGCTCATCGCATTGCCGCTGGTGCACACCACCTGGGCGAACTGGCGCACGCTCAACCCCGATTCACGCGTACTCTCACCCAACACGGGCCACCAGCGCGCCTATGGCCGCGACCCCTACGCCGGCTATGCCGAAAACGAGACGCTGTACTTCCCCGTCGCCTTCCGCAGCGCGGGCTTTCACCCCAAGGAGCGGGTGCTGGGTGTGCACGTCGGCGACGCCTACAAAGCCTATCCCTTCATGGAATTGCACAAGGGGCCGGCCTTGTTCGAAGACACGCTGGGCGGGCAAAAGCTCATCATCCGGTTCGACAAGACCCACGAGCGCGCCGAGGCCTTCGACAGCCGCGGCGAACAACTCGCCGGCACCACCCTGTTCTGGTTCGCGTGGTACGCCTTTCACCCGGACACCGCCGTCCATCGGGCACCTTGACCACCCGCTTGGTCCACATCAAGAAAACACCGCGTCTGACTGGCACCGGCGGCGCGGGCTGGCCATACTGAAAGCACCCCAAATCACAGAGCACGACACCACAGATGTCGATCGGCACAGCCACCTTCTCGGCGCCGCCCGCCCCCGTCCTTGGCCGCATTCCGGGCAACAAGGCGATCTGGGTGGGTATTTACTGCGAGCTCACCGAGTTCGCGCTGATGTTCATCGTCTATTTTCTGGCCCGCGCCCACCATCCGGAAGCCTTCCGCGACGGCCCGCAGCAGCTGTCAACGCTGGCCGGCGTCACCAACACGGTGATCATGCTCACCAGCAGCTATTTCGTCGCTCGCGGCGTGATGGCCATGCGCCGCAGCCAGCGAGCCACCTGTCTCAAATGGCTCACGGCCGCACTGTTCACCGGCATCGGTTACCCCGTGGTGAAGTTTTTCGAAGTGCAATGGAATGTCGCCCGCGGCCTGTCGGGCAATGGCGAAGTCTTCCAGATGGCCTATTACTACCTTACCTTCAACCACCTGGTGCACGTGTGCTGGGGTCTGCTTGGTCTGCTGTGGGTCATGGCTCGCACCTGGATGGGCGCCTACGACGCCACGGATCACGACGGTCTGGAAGCCTTTGCCTGCTACTGGCACGCCACCGACCTGATCTGGCTGATGATCTTCCCGCTGTTTTATGTGCTGCCATGAGGACCCCGGCCATGCATAGCGAACGCACCCTTACTGTCGCCTGGCTGGTGCTGCTCGGTCTGACGCTGATTGGCGGTGTTGTCGGCAACACCGGCAGTCCGGGGCTATGGGTCACCGTGGCCGTGGCGGCCATGATGGCTTTCAAGGGGCGGGTGGTGATCGACCACTTTCTCGAGCTCGGCGGTGCGCATCCGTCAATCCGCCGACTGGTGCGCTTCTACGCCGTCGCGCTACCGGTTATGCTGATCCTCACCGACCTGTTCGGCCCGCAGATCGCCTGGCTCACCACGCTTTGAGTCGGCCCCACTGACCCCATCCGGGAGAAGCTGCCCATGACCGCGTTCGTGATTTTTGATGTCGAGATCCACGATGTGCCGCGCTACCAGGAGTTCATCCAAAAGGTAAAACCTGCGCTCGAAGCGGCGGGCGGGCGCTATCTGGCGCGCGGCGGCGCCCACAAGGTCTACGAAGGCGACTGGTCGCCACGACGTATCGTGCTGCTTGAATTTCCGTCCGTTCAGGCCTGGGAAGACTTCTACACCGGTCCGATCTATCAAGGCCTCAAAGCCGTCCGCGACGAATGCAGCTCGGCGCGGCTGGTCAGCGTCGAGGGGCTCGACCCGTAGGGCGGGCTTCAAGCCGCCAGCTCGGCCGACGCCAAGCCTGGCGCCAAGCGCCTCACAGCCGCCACACCAGCGAACTGGTGTAGTTGAAGTCGTTGCGACCCACGCCCGGCTCGCGTGCCGAGTCGTATTCATTGGTCACACCAATCTGCAGCCCGGCGCCCAGGCTCTTGTCCAGATCGATCACCCAGTCCACCGAGGTGATGTTGCGAAAGACGCCGTGCTCCCGGACATTGGGGTGATACGCATTGGTCAGGGCGACCGAGTGCTGCCGTGTCACCCGCCAATTGAGATCGACGCCCAGCAACAGCTCGGGCGCAAAACGACTCCCCTCATCGCCACCCCAGGTCTGGATCGCGCCCACACCGCCGCGGCCGAGCAAACGCCAGCGTTCGGTGGACACAAACTGATAGCCGATGCCGGTGTTCACGTTGAGGCGGTTGCCCCAGTCCTTGAAATCGTCGCGCACGAACTGGCCACCGGTGAAATAGAAGCGCGGCGAACCCGGCACGAGGCCATCGCGGTTGAGCGCGACCGACAGCGTCTGCGAGGTCGTCTCGCCTTCGGATTGCCGGCGATAGAAACGCGTGCGGTGGTTCCAGCGCTCTTCGGTATCTTCAAAATCGGCCATGAAGCCAACGTTGACGCGCTGGTTCTGCGACTTGCCCGACGCACCGCTCACGCCCACCTCCATGCGGCGGCGCCAGTCGGTGAGCCAGCCCGAACCGAGCAAGCCGTTGTCCGGCACACTGGCAATGGTCGGCTTGGGGCGCGGCGGGGTCACGGTGTCGCCATCTTCGAGCGTGCGAATCTTGTCGCGCGCCACCACCACCTCGCCCAGTATCGGATGCGTCAGGCGCAGCTCGGTGGGCGTCTCGGCCACCAGCTCACCGCGCAGGCGGTCGCCGTTCTCCAGTGTAATGGTGACCATCGCCAGCGCCTGGCTGGCTAAAACCAGACTCGCCACGGCGAGCCCCGAGCGAAACGTCCGCCCCATGCAATGTCCTTTCACAAAAAGCCGCGCCGCCTCGCCTCGTGGGCGGCATCACGGTGTGCTTCGACGCCCGATCAACAGCGTCGTCGCCAGGGCCACGACAATCAATGCCGCGGCAAAATAATCTTCCACAAACGGTTGCTCGCCGGTCAACACCATCGCCGAACCCAGGCCGATCACCGGGATGAACATGATCGACAAGCCACTGGCCACCGGCGGCACACTGCGCGCGATCGAGAACCACAAAATCTGCGCGATGCCGTAATTGATGGCAAAGCCGTACACCAGCACCACCCACATGGTCGGCGAAAAATCCAGACTCGGCACCGGCTCCAGCGACACCGCCAGCACCCACACCACCGGCACCATCAACCCGATCATCCACACCGTCAGCGCCTCGGTGGACAGCGGCACAGACACACGCTTGAGCAACAAGGTTCCGAGCGCCCAGCAAAAGGCCGCCGACAACATCCACAGCACGCCCACCGGCCGACCGGTAAGGGCGTCCAGCTCGTGCCACAGCAGCAGCACCACCGCGCCCGCCGAGCAGGCCGTGGCCAGCCACAGGCGCGCCGTCATCTTCTCGCGGAAGAACAGCACGCCGATGATCACCACCCAGATCGGCATGGTGAAGCCGACAATCGCCGCCCGCCCCGAGGCCAGCGCCTGCACGCCAAAAATCGACAAGGCATGCCAGCCGAGGATGTTCGGCAAGGCCAGCATCAGCACCTGCGGCAGCGCCGACATCGGCATGCGCAGGCTGACGCGGCGCGAACGATACCAGCAGATCAGCAGCAGCAGGCCGCCGCTCATCGTAATGGCGCGAAAATACAGCGGCGACAGCTCACGCAGCGACAGCTTCATCACCGGCCAGTTGATGCCCCACATGAGGGTCAGTACCGCCAGCCCGAGCAGATTGCGGGTGGGGATCATGGCAATACGCCCGGTCGACAGGCGGCAGATTCAAAACGCACGACAGACTCCGAGTCCAAACAAAAAACGGCGGACCGCAGTCCGCCGTCGCGTGGTCAAGCCAGCGCTATTACTTGAGCGCTGCCAGCGCGGCCGCGTAGTTCGGCTCGTCGCCGATTTCACCGACCAGCTCGGAATGCGTCACTTTGTTGGCTTCATCCAGCACCACCACCGCACGCGCGGTCAGGCCGCTCAGCGGGCCATCGGCCAGGGCCACGCCCCAGTCCTTGGCAAAGGCCGGGCTGCGGAAGTTGGACAAGGTCACCACGTTTTCGAGCCCCTCGGCCACGCAGAAGCGCTTGGCCGCGAAGGGAAGGTCGGCCGACACCACCAGCACCACGGTATTCGCCAGGCTGGCGGCCTCGGCGTTGAACTTGCGGGTCGAGGTCGCGCAGGTCGGGGTGTCCAGGCTGGGCACAATGTTGAGCACCTTGCGCTTGCCGGCAAAGGCATCCAGGCCGACATCGGCCAGATCGGCGCCGGTCAGCGTCATAGCGGGGGCGGCATCGCCTTTTTGGGGCAGGCGGCCGGCCACGGCAACCGGGTTTCCATGCAGCGTTACTGTCGTCATATAGCTTTCTCCTGTTGAAATTGGGGGCGCGCTTCGCTGTATCGCGAAATCACACAATGCCAGTTTGGCACAGCCGGCTTGCGTTGGACACCGCGATCCATCGATCATGCCTCTGTCACACTTTTCGGGCCCGCCCATGCGCTTCATCGCCTCATCGCTCTTCGCTGCCGTGTTTGCCACCGCCGCCCACGCCGCGCCACCGCTGCCTTCACTCGGCGTGCAGGCCGATCACATCACCGTCTCGGGCATATCCTCGGGCGGCTATATGGCGGTGCAGTTTCATGTCGCCCACTCAGCCATCGTTGACGGCGTCGGCGTGCTCGCCGGCGGGCCCTACGAATGCGCCGCCGGCAGCATGTGGCAGGCGCTGTCCAACTGCATGGAGCCCAGCGATAGCAAGCCGGTGCCCGACGCCGCCACCAGTGCCGCGCGGGTGACCGAGGACGCCGCCGCCGGTCGCGTCGACCCGGTGGCCGGGCTCGCCGCCGACCGCGTCTGGCTGCTCTCCGGCGGGCAGGATCGCACCGTCGCCCGTCCGGTCATGGACGCGCTTGACGCCTTCTACCGCCGCTGGGTTGCGGCTGAGCAGATCGCCTATGTGACCGTGCCCGACGCCGGCCACGCCATGCTCTCGCTCGACGACCCGCAGGCCAATGCCTGCAACACCTCTGAGCCGCCCTACATCAACCGCTGCGAGGGCGTCGACGCCGCCGGCCAGCTGCTCGCGCATCTGCTCGGCCCGCTCCAACCCAAGGCCGCCACGGCGGGCGGCGAGCTCGTCGCCTTCGACCAGCGCCCCTTCACCCGCGCCGCCGACAGCGCAGGCATGGGCGGCGACGGTTACGCCTACATCCCCACCGGCTGCCGCGCCGGCGGCTGCAAAGTGCATGTGGCCTTCCACGGCTGCCGCCAGAGCGCCGACCAGATCGGCGAACGCTTCGCCACCACCGCCGGCTACAACCGCTGGGCCGAGGCCAACCGCCTCGTCGTCCTCTACCCGCAAACCACCCCGCGCTACGGCTGGGCCTGGTCGGGCAACTGGCCGCGCTGGGTGTTCAACCCCAAAGCCTGCTGGGACTGGTGGGGCTATGAGTCGGTCGACTACGCCACTCGCAATGGGCCGCAGATCAAGGCCGTCAAAGCCATGCTCGACCAACTCGCTCGGCCCGCCGCGCCCAGCCGGTAACGGCTATGCAAAACGACCAGCTCCTCCTCTTCGCCATCCTCGCCGCCACCATCGGCCTGTTTTTGTGGGGGCGCTGGCGGCACGATGTGGTCGCGCTGGCGGCCTTGCTGGTGTGTGTGTTTGCCGGCCTGGTGCCGTCCGATCTGGCCTTCACCGGTTTTGGCCACCCGGCGGTCATCACCGTCGCCGCCGTGCTGGTACTCAGCCGCGGGCTGCAGAATACCGGCGCGGTCGACGCCCTCGCCCAGCGCGTGCTCACCCCCGGCGCCGGCCCCACCTTGAGCATTGCCGTGCTGATCGGCGTGGGCGCCGTGCTCTCGGCCTTCATGAACAACGTCGGCGCCATGGCGCTGCTCATTCCCGTCGCGGTGCAAACCGCCGGCCGGCATGATCTCCCGCCCGGCAAAGTGCTCATGCCGCTGGCCTTCGGCACCCTGCTCGGCGGCATGACCACCCTCATCGGTACGCCGCCCAACCTCATCGTCGCCAGTTTTCGCGAGAGCACCGGCGCCGGCAGCTTCGGCATGTTCGACTTCACCCCGGTCGGCCTCGCCGTCGCACTCGGCGGCCTCGTCTTTCTCGCTCTGCTCGGCTGGCGCATCGTGCCGCACCGCGAACAGAAAGGCGGCGCCCACTTTGACACCGGCACCTACCTGACCGAAGCCTGGGTCAGCGCCGACGGCAAGGCCGTGGGCAAGCATCTGAATGAAGTCGAGCGCACGCTCGAAGCCGCCGACGCGCAAGTGGTCGGCATGGTGCGTAACGACTTCCGCGTCACCGCCCCCAACCCCTGGCGCGTGCTGCGCGCCGGCGACATTCTGGTGATTGAAGCCGACCCCGGCTCGCTCACCACCACGCTCAGCGGCCTCGGCCTCAGTCTCGAATCGCCCGACAAAAAAGACGGCCCCAAACCCGAACGGCGCAAAGGCGACGAGGACAAGAAGAGCAGCGACAAGGAAGAAACGGTGCTGCAAGAACTGGTGGTGCTGCCCAACGCCGCCATCATCGGGCGCAGCGTAGGTGACGTGCACATCGGCACCCGCTTCGGCCTCAACCTGCTCGCCATCTCCCGCCAGGGCCGGCAAAGCATCAAGCGCCTGCGCTCCACGCCCATCCGCGCCGGCGACGTGCTGCTCATGCAAGGCGTGCCCGAAGCCCTCAGCGCCTTCGCCAGCAGCTTTGGCGGCGTGCCGCTCGCCCCACGCGACATCAGCATCCCCAACCGCAACCAGGCCACGCTCGCCGTCATCATCATGATGCTGGCCATCGCCGGCGCCGCCTTCGGCCTGCTGCCCGCCGCCATCGCCTTCGCCACCGCGGTGCTCGCCTACATCGTGCTGCGCATCATCCCGCTCGACAAAGTCTTCGACGCCGTCGACTGGCCCGTGATCATCCTGCTCGGCGCGCTGATTCCCGTCGCCGGCGCCATGGCCAGCACCGGCGCCGCCGACGCCCTCGCCAAAGGCCTGCTCGGCAGCCTCGCCCAGGGTCACCCGGTGGTCGCGCTGGCGCTGGTGCTGATTGTCACCATGACGCTGTCCGACTTCATGAACAACGCCGCCACCGCCGCCGTCATGTGCCCCATCGCCATCAGCATCGCCAGCCAGCTCGGCGCCGCCCCCGACGCCTTCCTCATGGCCGTCGCCATCGGCGGCTCCTGCGCCTTCCTCACCCCCATCGGCCACCAGAACAACACCCTCATCCTCGGGCCGGGGGGCTTCAGCTTTGGGGACTACTGGCGACTCGGGCTACCGATGGAGGTGCTGGTGGTGACGATCAGCCTGCCGATGCTGTTGTGGGTCTGGCCGCTGTGAGCGGGGCATGGCCGCCCGCGGGAAACGAGTGAAATGGTGGAATTCAAGGCCTGATCAAGCACTGCTTTTTCCGGTGTCGGATGGCGCAAGCTTTTTGTGGACGCTGGCGGCGTGGCGGGCCGAGCCGCGTTCGCCGATCACGCAGCTTATCGAGGCTCACGCGTTGCGGCCCGCAGCGGCCGGCCGTACAAAATCCTGATGAGGCATTATATTGGGCTCTCGCAAGGTCTCGACGGCGCCATCTTGACGCCCTTGGCCGACGCGCCAAATCCGTGATCAGAATTCTCGACACGCTGACCACCACCACGATGCTGCATCACGACAAACCAAACCCACATGCCCATTCAGTACGCACGAAGCCTGACCAGCCATAGCCGTTCCGCACGAAGTGACCAGCACCTGGGCCTCGCGCTGGCCTTTGTTGCCGGCGCGGCAAATGCGGGGGCGTTTCTGGCGGTCAAGCTGTACACCTCGCACATGACGGGCATTGTCTCCTCGCTGGCCGACGACATCGCGCTGGGTGAGTTTGGCCTCGCGCTCGGCGCCATCGGGGCGATCGTGTCTTTTCTGTCCGGCGCGATTGTGTCGACCGTAATGATCAACTTCGCCCGGCGACATGCCTTGCGCAGCCGCTACGCACTCCCGCTGCTACTCGAAGCCCTCCTGTTTCTGCTCTTTGGCTTGCTCGGCGCCACCTTGTCGACGCTCAAGGGGCTGTTCGTGCCGGTAACGGTCATGCTGCTGTGCTTCACGATGGGTTTGCAAAACGCTGTGATCACAAAGCTTTCGGGATCGGTGATTCGCACCACCCACCTCACCGGCGTCATCACCGACCTGGGGATCGAGCTGGGCAAGCTCTTCTACTGGAACCGAGGCCGGCTGGTTGAAGAAGGACGTGTCGTCGCCGATCGAACCCGACTGACGACGCTGGCCCTGCTGTGCCTGTTCTTTCTTATCGGCGGTGTACTTGGCGCACTCGGCTTCAAGCACATTGGTTATCTGACCACGCTTCCGCTGGCGGGCATTCTGATGCTCTTGTCCGCGATTCCGGTGCTGGACGACATGCGCCTCGGCTAAGACATGCCATCGGGGTCTGGAAATCCGACATTTGCTCGACGACCGAAACAGCCAGTCCAGCGCCCCGCCATCCTCACGATCATCGCTGTGGTGTTTTCAGATATCGTCCCGGCATGATCACCCGCCCCCCAAACGAGTAGCTCGCCACGCTCCTCGGCCTCTTCGCCCCACCCGTCGGCCAGCTCTACGCCGGCATCGCGCGCTGGGCGACCAGCCATCTGCTGCAGGCGCTGGCCGACGAACAATGGGTGGCCAACAATTGAGAACAGACCACGATTTTTATCGGCTTTCGACCATGAGAAGCCAGCGTCGCCAACGAGACCGTGCTCCATCCCCTGTTTCCCCTGATGACACTGCCCCAAGGGGGCGTGATCCGGTAGGTTTTACCTCACCTCGATTCTGAATACACCAGGGACTATGCTTAATGAGACGGGTGGCGGTCGTCAGCCGCCGCCTCACGTGCCGGAGACAGCGATGCTGAAATTCTCGATCATTTTCGCAGTCAGTTTGACCGTGGCGGCGAGTGCCTGGGCATCCGAACCGTTTACTTGTAAAACTTCAAAGCACACCGTAGAAGTCAGCACCTTGCGCTCTGGTGCATACCAGTACACAGCCTGGAACAAACCCAAGAGCACCACCAGCAAGCCCGACATCGTCGTTCGCAATGGCAACATGGTCGTTGAGGGGACGGGCATATGCCGCCACGCGCGATGGGAATTCAGACGCGGCAACGTGCAATACATGGTGTCCCGTCCCGCGACATGTACAGAGGCCATACCGCCGCCAAACGCAACGGGCCAGCTTTCGGTCTTTATCGACGACGTGCACAGGAAATCGTGGTGGTGCCTTGATTAGCCTGTGCGGATGACGCCTTCGGCACTTTTGCCAAGTAATAGGGGACAGACCACGGCTTTACTGGCAACGCTGTCTTCCTTGGGTCGAATACCGATGAAAACCCTTGCCTGCCCCTTATTTCTCCCATCGCTGCTTCCGGAGCGCCTGTCGACGACAATCTTTCAGATGTCATAGGCGCCATCGCTCTGACCAAAAACGGGCAACCGGTGTGTATTCCATGCTCCGAGTATTGAGCGCACTATCTGTCTTGCCAATTGGACAATCAGGAAACTGACATGGATCTGATCAAGCAAATACTGGCGTCGTTCGAAGGCACGCTGCCCAACGACAGCAAGACCGCCGCCGCCATCGCCCGGGGCGCCGCGCCCGAGGAGATTTCGGCCTGTGCGACCGAGGAAGGCTTGCATGCCCTGGCCGGTGCATTGTTCGAGGCCTGCGAGGAGGGCGGCGACCAGCCCGATTCGCCACTGGAAAACACCGTGCGCGTCAGCAGCGCCCTGACCGAGCGTTTGAAAGCCTTCCGTCAGGATTTACCACCCACATGTGAGACGGCGCGTCTGATCGACAGTGGGGCCAGCCTGGAGGACATTTCCGAGGCGGCGCAGAAGGAAGGACTGACCTCACTGGCAGCCATGCTGTTCGAGGCCGAGCAAGAGCAGGATAAGCCCGCCTGAACACCCAGTGCTGAGCGCAAATGCGTCATGAAGGTTTGAACCGCCCGGCCCCACGTACGCTTTGGGCACAAGGCGAACGCCTTGAAATCCTGCATTTGGCCCAACGCCCGAAGCATCTAGCGGTGTAAACCCACCATCCTCTCGATCATGTCGGTGGTGTTTTCGGCTATCGTGCCGGCATGACGCAACGCCCCCCAAACAAGTGGCTTGCCGCACTCCTCGGTTTCCTCGTCCCGCCGGTCGGGCTGCTCTACGCGGGTCGCGCGGGCTGGGCGTGGGGCTATTTGCTGCTGACGCTGGCGGCGGTCGGGTTGTTGTGGTTTGGAGCGGCCGGAGGGTTGAGTGCCACCGCGATTCTGGCGCTGTCGATCGTGGCGGCGATCCATGCCTTCTGGCTCGCCGGACGCGGGCCGGCGGGGCGGGTTCGGCCGATCACCAGCCGCTGGTATGGCGCACTGGGCGGAGTCGTGGCCTTTGTGCTGGTGCTGTTTGGTGTGCGGGCGTTTGTGGTGGAGCCCTTCTCGATGCCGGGGGCATCAATGCAGCCGACGATTGCGCCGGGGGCGATGTTGGTGGTGGGCAAATGGGGCTATGGCAATTACGGCAGCTACGGGCTCACGGTGGCGCGCCGGCCGGTGTCGGCGCAAATTCGGCACGGGGATGTGATCGTGTTCGCGTATCCGGTGGAGCCGCTGATTCGCTACGCGAAGCGGGTGGTGGGCTTGCCAGGTGACACGGTGGCGTATCGGCGCGGGCAGTTGCGCATCAATGGCCTGGCGGTAAAGCGTGCGCCGGTGGCGGATTTTGTGAGCGGCGAGCCGCCGGTGACGATGCGGCAGTTTGAGGAGCAGCTGTCGGCCACGCCTTACCGGGTTATCCATGAGCCGGCCGATCGGCCCTATTTTCAAGCGATCGAGGATTTTCCACTGCGGGATAACTGCCGCATCGACGCCGAGGGCATCGAATGCGAGGTACCGACGGGGCAGTACTACGTGATGGGTGACAATCGCGACAACAGCAGCGACAGCAGGGCGTGGGGCTTTGTGCCGGCGCGACATGTGGTGGGCAAGGTGTTACGGGTGCTGGCGCCGGCGGGCGAATAAAAATGGGCAGCCGAAGCTGCCCATCCAATACTGCAAGCGCGACGGCAGCCGACGCGCCGTCGCGTGTGACTCAGCGCACCAGATGCAGGAAATGCATGTGCTTGTGGTACTGGTCGATGATGTCGCTGATCACGCCTTCTTTTGACCAGCCCATGATGTCGTAGTCCTGCCCGCCTTCGCGCAGGTGGATTTCGGCACGGTAGTACTTCTGCTCTTCGGACACCTCGTTTTCGGCCACATCGGGGCTGAGGAAAGCCGGTTTGATATGGGCACGGGCGCGCACCTGGTAGAGGAAATCGATCTCCTCGCCATGAGCGACGCTGAGCACCACGTGGTCAGCGTCGGTGCTGGTTACCGTGGCATCAATGCCCTTGAGCTTGAGTTCGGCGGCCACTTCGTCACACGCCGGCCTGCCGATCTGGGCGATGAAGCGCTGCACCACCTCACGCGTGGGGTAGTCGACGATGTTGTGCAGGCGGTCCTTCCACGAGCCGCTCACCACCGGCGGGCCAACGGGCGCCATGTTCATCTGCAGGCTCTCGCGCTTGTAGAGGTCGATGCGTAGCGCCTTGATGAGACCGTAGGTGGCCACCAGCAGCACCACCGCAAAAGGCAGCGCGCTGGCAATCGTCATGGTCTGCAATGCGCCCAGACCACCGGCCAGCAGCAGCACGATGGCGACCACGCCCTCACCGCCAGCCCAGTAAATGCGCTGCCACAGCGGGGTGTTGTCATGGCCGCGCGAGCACAGCATGTCGACCACCATGGAGCCCGAGTCGGATGAGGTCACAAAGAACACCACCACCATGACCATGGCGAGAATGGAGAGCACGCCCGAGAAGGGGAAGTTTTCCAGAAAGGCGAACAGCGCCAGTGCCACGTCGGCCGACACCGCCTCGCCCAGCGCGACTTTGCCCTGGTTGAGAATCAGCTCGATGGCCGAGTTGCCGAACACGGTCATCCACAGCAGCGTGAAGCCGGTGGGCACAAACAGCACGCCCATGGTGAATTCGCGGATGGTTCGGCCACGCGACACGCGGGCAATGAACAAGCCCACGAAGGGCGCCCAGGACATCCACCAGCCCCAGTACAGAATCGTCCAGCCGCCGATCCAGTCGGTCTTCTGATAGGCGAACAGGTTGAAGGTGTTGCTGACGATGTCGGCGGCGTAGGCGCCGGTGTTCTGCACAAAGGCTTGCAGCAAGAACACCGTCGGGCCGAGCACCAGCATGACGATGAGCAGAATCACCGCCAGACCCATGTTCAGCTCAGACAGGATCTTGATGCCCTTGTCGAGACCGGTGGCCACCGACAGCATGGCCAGCCCGGTCACACCGATGATGAGCACGATCTGCACCATGGTGCTGACCGGAATGTCGAACAGATGATTGAGGCCGGCATTGACCTGCATGACGCCGTAGCCCAGCGAGGTGGCCACGCCAAACACCGTGCCGATGACGGCAAAAATGTCGACCGCATGGCCGATGGGGCCGTAGATGCGCTCGCCAATCATCGGATACAGCGCCGAGCGCAGCGTGAGCGGCAGGCCGTGGCGGTAGCTGAAGAAGGCGAGGATCAGCGCCACGATGGCGTAAATCGCCCAGGCGTGCAGACCCCAGTGGAAGAAGGTGATCTTCATCGCCGCACGGGCCGCTTCGACCGTGCCGGCTTCGCCCACCGGCGGCGACAGGAAGTGCATGACCGGCTCGGCCACGCCGAAGAACATCAAGCCAATGCCCATACCGGCCGAAAACAGCATGGCAAACCAGGTGAGGTTGGAGTAATCGGGCGTGGAATGATCGGGGCCGAGCTTGATCTCGCCGTAGCGCGACAAGCCAAGAAAACTGACGGCCATCAGAATGATGGCGACGGTCAGCACGTAGAACCAGCTGCCATTGGCGACGATGGTTGCCTGCAGCGATTTGAAGGTTTCGTTGGCGGTATCGGGCGCCAGGGCGGCAAAGGCCACCAGCAGAATAATGATCAGTGAGGCCGGATAGAAAACCGGCGGATGAAACCCGGCCTTTTCGGCCGGAACAGTATTGTTTTTTGTCATAAAGTCGAATTTTGTCAGGGAATATCACCGCCCAACATACCGCACCGCAGCATTTAATCACACCCTTGTGCGACCGGCGGACAGGCGTGGCGGCGTCCCGAGTCGGCGCAGGCATGGTCGAGCGCCGCCCGTTTTTTACAAAAACCAATGCACCCGACCGCACCGCCCGGGGAATGAAGTTCGCCCTTGCCGACGGCCCGTGTCCGAACTACATCTAGAGAGCGCACGACGCTGGAGGTGACCATGGCAGGCATCCGTTCGATCAAGTCGGCACTGCTGTGTGCGCTGGCCAGCACGGCATTCGCCACACAGGCCGGCCCCATCACGCTCAACGCAAATGGCGGCAGTTTTGGCGCCGAGTTACTGGTCGGCACCAGCGACATCGGCGTGGTGTTTTTCCATGGACGAGGCCAGTCGCCCGACGGCGACGTCGTGCGCCAGTTGCGCACGCAGCTCAATGCCCTGGGCCACACCACGCTGGCGCTCGACAACCCGCAGCCTGTCGGCGGCACCGACTTCGCCAACTACGCCGCACAGGAAAGCGCCATCGACGACGAAGTCTTCGGCCGGCTCGATGCCGCCCTGGCAACGCTGGACGGTCTGGCGGTTCAGCGCGTGGTGCTGGCCGGTTTCAGCCTGGGCTCACGCTTCATGACGGCCGCGACGGCCGCCTGGGAGCACGGCGTCTACTCGCACGCGAGCGGGCTGAACCTGCTGGCGCTGATCGGCGTGGGCATGTACGGCGCGCTCGATGGCAGCGCGCCCACACTGGCCGCGCCGCTGGTCATTGGTGATTTCAACGTTCTCGACACACACACCAACCTCAGCTTCATCGGCGTGCCGGTGCTCGATCTCTATGGCGACCAGGACCTCAGCGCCGTCGCCAACGCCGCGCTGCGCCGCAGCCAGTACGCAGGCCTCGCCGGCGACTATCAACAGGCATCAGTGCAATGCCCGCCAAACGACGGCAGCTACTTCGCCCGGGTCGGCAGCAGCTTCGAGCCCTACTACGGCGCCGACCAGACCGATTTCAATCGCTGCCATCAACTGCGCAACGGCTGGCGGTCGGATGGCCAGGGCGGCTATGTCGAGCACTTCATCGTGCGCGGCGCGGCCGGCGCACCGCTCGAGATGCACGTCGGCGCCTTTATGGCGCAATTCAGTGCGGACACCGGGCAGCCAGTGACCGAACCCGGCGCGCTGGCATTGATTGCCAGCGCCTTGCTTGCCCTGCGTTGCCTGCGGCGGATCGACAGAAATCAGTGATCTCCGAGCACAACAATAAAGCGAGCCGGCACGTCGCCCCTCAGTGCTCGGTGCCGGCGTAGATCCACATCGGTTCGGTCTTGCCGGCGCGCTCGAAGCCCATGGCCTGATAGAACGCCACCGCCTCGTGATCGGCGGTGAGCATCTGTTGGTGAAAACCGGCATAGCGCTTGAGCAGCGCGGCCATCATCTGCCGGCCCAGGCCCTGGCGCCGGAAGTCAGGATGCACCAGCAGATGCGGAAAATAGACCACCAGATGCCCATCGGAAATCGCATTGCCGAGGCCGACCAGCCGGCCGTCGACCCGTGCGGTCACCAGACTGTGCGACGCGCGCAGCCCCGCCACCAGCGCCTCGGGTTTGTCGGCGGCCGACCATTTGTTGGCGCGATACAAGGCCAGAACTTCATTGCCCTTGACCGGGCGATTGAGGGCGATATCGAGTGGCATGGCGAGTCCGGAGCGAAGGGTGGTCGGGCAAGTGCGAGCGTGTCAGGCCGGTTTGTGCAGCAGCCACACTATCGCATATGCCGTCGAACTATCGATAGGCGGCAAGCACATCGCATCGCGCGTGCGCGAGCACATGCTTGGTGACGCTGCCGAGCAGGAGCTCTTCTGTCATGTTGGCGCCGTGTTTGCCGAGGACGATCAGATCGGCACCCAGTTCTTCTTCCTGTTCCAGCACACGCAGCGAGGTGTCGCCATGGATGACCGCGGTTCGCCAGGCGGTGCCCGTCAAACCGGCATCCGAGGCAAACTGGTGCAATCGGGCGACCGCGTCTTTTCGCGCCTTGATGCGGTGGCCGAGGATCACGTCTTCTTCGACGAAAGCGAGGCGCAGCTTGCCTTCGTAGGGCAGTTCGAAGGTGTGCATGAGTGTCAGCTCGGCCTGGGGGGCAACGGCGCGGGCCAGGCGCACGGCGCCGGCCGACCAGGGCGAGAAATCAACCGGCACGAGTACGTTCCGGTAATGTTCGCGCGGAGGCTGCTTGACGGCCAGAATCGGCCGACGCACCTTGCGCAGCAAGCGCTCGGCCGTGGCGCCGAGCAACCACTGACGCATGTAGTCGGTGCCGCGCGCGCCCAGCACCAGCAGGCTGGCATCGAGGCGGTCGGCCTCGGCGGCGATGGCTTCGAGCACCGCGCCTTCGTCAAGATGCAGCCCGGCCGTGACACCCAGCGGCTCGCCGATGTCGGTCGCCAGCTGACTGAGCGCGTCGCGTGCCATCTCGCGAATCCGTTCGGACAGTGCAGCATCCTGATCAATAAAGACCTGCTGCAATTCGTCGAGCGCGCTCTTTTCGAGCACATGCAGCAGTTCGAGGCGCGCGCCGGTTTCACTCGCCAGCATGGCAGCGCGCTGGGCGGCGTGGCGCGCCGGCGCCGACAGGTCGGTGGTGGCAAGCACGGTGTGCAGGCGGGTCATTGGGTGGCCTCCTGAGGTTTTAGCGCTTCGACCATGAGTTGCGCGGTGTGATCGGCCGAGTCGAGGAAGGGGTTGATGATCCGGCTTGCGCCGGCCGCGTGCAATGCCTGGCGATGCACTTCATCGCCGACCACGCCGGTGATCACGCCGGGCACCGCCATGGCTTTGAGTGCATGGAGCAGGCCGCGGTTCGATTCCCAGGTGGGCAGCGTGGTGACGATCCATTGCGCCGTGGCGACGGGCAGCGTGTCGACAAAGGCCGGGTCTTCACTATCGCCAAAGCGCACGGCAAAGCCGCGGTGGCGCAGGCGGCGTACGGTTTCGGGGTCAAAATCGACCCCCATCACCGGCACGCCGAGGTGGTGCAGCCGCGCCAGCAGGTGCGCGCCATAGCGCCCAAGCCCGAAGATGATGACTTGCGGCGGTGACTCCGGCGGGCGCTGCCGCTCGACGGCCAGCTCGCGATGCGGGCGGCGGCGCTCGAAAATGCCCAGCCACGGCCCGATCCGCTCGAACAGCGGTTGCGAGTAGAGAATCATGTAGGTCGACAAGGCGATGGTGACGATGCCCACCAGCGTGGTCAGCCCGAGCGCGTCATTTCCCACATGGCCGAGGGTGATGCCCATGGCCACAAAGATGATCGAAAACTCGCTGATCTGCGCCACTGTCAGCCCGGCCATGAAGCCGGTGCGCGCGCGATAGCCCATGAAGCCCATGATCGCCATGACGATCAGCGGGTTGCCGATCAGCACAAAGAGCGACAGCACCAGCGCCGGCCACAGCTCGCCGCCCAGGGCGGAGAAGTCGAGCTTGGCGCCTAGATCGATAAAAAAGAACAGCAGCAGAAAATCGCGTATGCCCGTGAGGCGCGCGCCGATAGCGTCGCGAAAATGGGTCGAGGCCAGCGAAAAGCCCGCCAGAAACGCACCCGCCTCTTTCGAGAACCCGGCCCACTCGCCAAAAGCCGCCAACGCCGTACCCCAGGCAATGGCAAAGATCAGCAGCAACTCCTGCGAGCGCGCCATGGTGCGCATCACCGGCGGCAACACGTAGCGCATCAACACATACAGCAGCGCGGCGGCGATCAGCACCCGGCCCACAATGGAGCCCGCCACCATCCACCACACCGCCTCGCCGTCGCCACTGGCGCGCAGGGCGCTCATCGCCATCATGGCGAACACCACGGCGATGTCCTGCACGATCAGGAAGCCCACCGCGATGCGCCCATGCAATGAGTCGAGCTCACGCTTGTCGGACAGCAGCTTGATGATGATGATGGTGCTCGAGAAGGTCAGCGCCACCGCCACATACAGCGCCGTGAGCCAGTCGCGCCCCATGGCCAGCACCAGCACGAAACCGATGGCGATGGTGAAGGCCAGTTGCCCCAGCCCGGTGGCCAGCGCGACCGGACCGATGTGGCGCACATGCTGCAGGTCGAGCTTGAGGCCGACCAGAAACAAGAGCACCGCAATGCCGATCTGGGCGAGCAAGTCGATCTGGTCATGCGATTTGACCAGCGCCAGGCCCGCCGGCCCCACCGCAATGCCCACCACGATGTAAGCGATCAGCACCGGCTGACGCAGGCGCACCGCCACGGCGCCCACGGCCGCGGCAATCAGCAGCAGCAGCGCCAGCTCGGCAAAGGGTTCGTGCACGATCAGCCCTCCCCGGGGGGTGCGGCCTTCTTGCCGGCGCGGCGCCAGCGGGCGCCATTGCGGCGTCGCGCCAGGGTGCGCCAGCGCCACACCAGCGTAATCACCCCATAGGTGAGCAGTCCGATCAGCGTGGCGAGCATCGCCAGCCCGATCATCAGCGGCTTGCCCATGGCCTGCAGACGCTCCCATATACCCGCGTCAGCATTGATATCCTGCGCGGTGGCGGGGTCGGCGGCGTGCTCGGGCAGACGCTCGCCGGTCACCCAGGTGCCCAGCCGGTAAGCCGCGAAATACACCGGGCCAAAGGTAATCGGGTTGGTCACCAGCGTGCTGGCAGCGGCGGCCGGCACGTTGGCGCGCAGCAACACGGCCGCACCCACCGACAGCGGGATCTGCGCAATCGGGATGAGCAGGCCGAAGAACACGCCCAGCGCCACGCCCATGGCCACGCCACGCCGCGACCAGTGCCACAGCCGGGTGTGCCCCAGCCAGGGCGCGAGCCAACCCAGCCAGCGATTCGACTGAATCTGCTCGCGGGTGGGTACTTTCTCGCGCAAGCGCCGCACAAACCCCATTCACATGCTCCGTATGTTCAGCCGCCGCAAGACGGCTTTTTCGGCTTCCACCGCCAGAAACTTGGCCGCGCCCAAGGCAATGATCACGCCCCAGGTCGCCGCATCGAGCGCCACCGTGTGGAAGATCTGCTGCATCGGCGGAGTGTAAGTAAACACCAATTGCAGCCCGACCAGCAGCCCGACCATCCACAAGGCCACGGGGTTGCCCGTGAGAATGCGCCGGTGGAAGGCAGTCGCGGTGAAGTGGCGCACATTGAAAAGGTACACCAGCTCGCCCATCACCAGCATGTTGACCGCTGCCGTGCGCGCGGCATCGATCCCGGCACCGCGCGCCAGCACCCATTCGAACACGGCAAAGGTCGCGGCCATCATCAGCACGGTGACATAGGCGATGCGACCGCCCAGCAAACGCGTAATGAGCGGCTCGCCAGGCGAGCGCGGTGGCCGACGCATGACCCCGGCCTCGCCCGGCTCGAAGGCCAGCGCCAACGCAAGGGTGATGGTGGTGACCAGATTCACCCACAGAATCTGCCCGGCGGTCACCGGCAGCGCCAGCCCCGCAAACACGGCGAGCAGAATCACGCCCGCCTCGCCGCCATTGGTGGGCAGAATGAACAGCAGCGACTTCTTGATGTTGTCGAACACCACCCGGCCTTCGCGCACGGCGCGGGCAATGGTGGCGAAGTTGTCGTCGGTGAGCACCAGATCGGCGGCCTCACGCGCGGCGTCGGTGCCCTTGTTGCCCATGGCCACGCCAATGTCGGCGGCCTTGAGCGCGGGCGCGTCGTTCACGCCGTCGCCGGTCATCGCCACCAGCTCGCCCTCGGCCTGCAGCGCGGCCACCAATCGCAGTTTGTGCTCAGGGCTGGCGCGGGCGAACACGTCGGTGTGCTGCACCTGCCGGCGCAGGGCGGCCTCATCGAGCGCCTCGATGGCCTCGCCGGTCAGCGGCGCCTCGGCCACCAGGCCCAGCTGCCGGCCAATCGCAGCCGCGGTCACGGCGTGGTCGCCGGTGATCATCTTCACCCGCAGCCCGGCGCGCTGGCATTGGGCCACGGCATCGATGGCGGCCTCGCGCGGCGGGTCGATCAGGCCGACCAGGCCGAGCAGGGTAAAGCGCGCCGTGATGTCGGCCATGGCCAGCGCGATGGTGCCCGCCGGCATGTCGCAGCGCGCAAGCGCCAACACGCGCTGGCCGGCGCTCGCCGCCTCTTCCACACGCGCCTGCCAGGCAGCGGCGTCAAAGGGCTGGCCGTCGCCGCCATCGACACACAGCGCCAGCACCCGCTCCGGCGCGCCCTTGAGCAGCACGAAGGCGTGGCCGGCATGGTCGTGATGCAAGGTGGCCATGAAGCGGTGTTCGGACTCGAAGGGGATTTCATCAACCCGTGGCGTGGTGGCGGCCAACTCAAGCGGGTCGAGCCCGGCCTTGAGCGCCAGCGTCAGCAGCGCCCCTTCGGTCGGGTCGCCCACCAGCTGCCAGCCGCCGGCCTCGTGTTTGAGGCGCGCGTCGTTGCACAGCAGCGCCGCCTGCGCCAGCGCCTGCAAGGCGGCATCCCGTCCGCCCTCGACCGCCGCGCCAGCGCACTGGAAGCCGCCCTCGGGCACATAGCCGGCACCGCTCACCTCCAGCGTGCACGCCGGCAGCATGATGCGCACGGCGGTCATCTCGTTCTTGGTCAGCGTGCCGGTCTTGTCGGAGCAGATGACGGTCACCGAGCCCAGCGTCTCGACCGCCGGCAGGCGGCGGATGATTGCGCGGTTCTGCGCCATGACCCGCGTGCCGATGGCCAGCACAATGGTGACGATGGCCGGCAGCCCCTCGGGAATGGCCGCCACCGCCAGCCCCACCACGGCCAGGAAGATCTCCAGCGGCGGCATCTCGCGCACGAGGTGGCCGTAGGCAAAGGTAAGCGCGCCGACGGCGAGGATGAACACGGTGATCTGCCGGGCGAACTGGTCGAGCCGACGGGTGAGCGGCGTGGCCAGCGTCTGCACCCCGCCCACCAGCGCGCCGATGCGGCCAATCTCGGTGGCCTGCCCGGTCGCCACCACCACACCGCGCGCCTGGCCAAAGCCCACCACCGTGCCCGAATAGGCCATGCAGCGGCGATCGCCGATGGCGGCGGTGTCGGCCACCGGCTCGGTGTGCTTGTCCACCGGCAGCGATTCGCCGGTCAGCGCCGCTTCGCTCACGCGCAGGTTCTTGACGCGCAGCAGGCGCAGGTCGGCCGGCACCTTGGCGCCGGATTCGAGCAGCACGATGTCGCCCGGCACCAGGTCGGCGGCGTCAATCTCATGCCGCTCGCCACCGCGCAGCACCGTGGCATGACTGGCCAGCATGGCCCGCACCGCCTCCAGCGCCTTCTCGGCCTTGCCCTCCTGCACAAAACCGATCAAGGCATTGATCAACACCACGCCGACGATCACGCCGGCGTCCACATAGTCTTCGAGCAAAAAGGTAATGACCCCCGCGACCAGCAGCACGTAGATCAGCGGGTTATGGAATTGCAGCGCCAGCCGCAGCCATGCACTGCGCGGACGGGCCACCGGCAAGCAGTTGGCGCCGTATTGCGCCAGACGCGCGCTCGCCTGCGCATCGCTCAGCCCGCAGGTGGCATCCACCTCGAGCCATTGCTGCACCTGGCCGGCCGGCGCGGCGTGCCACTGCGGCGCCGGGCTGGGGACGAACGGGGCTTCGGGTTTCATACACGCTCCATGCGGCTGAACGGCGCCGCAGCCGCTTCCCATGAATCAACGCTAGCGCAAGCCGACGACCGGGGTCTTGTCCCACATCAGGATTGCCGCCGCGGGCGCGCCGCGACAACGTGTCACATCCGTGCCCGCGGCCTGATCCGTAGTCTACCGGCCAATTTCGTAGCGCCACTTTTCAGGAGAACGGCATGAGCTTCAAACGCGCAGCCCTGGCATCCGCCATCGCAGCCTTACCGATGATGGCCTTCGCGGGCGACCCGCAACTGCCCGCCGTGACCGTCTCCGACAGCCGCGAAGAGGTGGGTGCCAGCACCGCCGTCTCGCAAGACACCCTCAAGCGTCAGTCCTCGGCCACCAGCGACACCGCCAGCCTACTGCGCGCCGTGCCCGGCGCCAGCGTCAATGCCGCCGGCGGCGTGTCCGGGCTGCCGTCCATCCGCGGCCTGGCCGACGACCGCCTGCGCATCAAGGTCGACGGCATGGACCTGATCGCCTCCTGCCCCAACCACATGAACCCGGCCCTGTCCTACATCGACCCGACCGCGCTGGGCAGCCTGCGTGTGTACGCCGGCATCTCGCCGGTCAGCGTGGGCGGCGACAGCATTGGCGGCAGCATCGTGGCCGAATCGGCCGCGCCGGTGTTTGCCGAGCCCGGACAGGGCACCCTGGTCCAGGGCGAGATCGGCACCTCGTATCGCAGCAACGGCGACGCCTTCAGCGCCAACCTGGGCGCCACCGCCGCCACCGAGACCTTCAGCGCCACCTACAAGGCCGGCACCGCCAGTTCGAACAACTACCGGGCCGCGCGTGACTTCAAGTCCTTCACCGCCACCGGCCGCACGGGCGAGTCGGTGGACCGTGACGAAGTCGGCTCCTCGGCCTACAAAACCTACAACCAGTCCCTCGGCCTCGCCTTCCGCAACGAGAACCACCTGTTTGAAGGCACCGTGGGCGTGCAGGGCGTGCCCTACCAGCTCTACCCCAACCAGCGCATGGACATGCTCGAGAACGACGCCAAGCGCATCAACCTGCGCTACCTCGGCCAGCTCGGCTGGGGCACGCTCGAAGCGCGCGTCTATCACGAGAAGGTCGATCACTACATGAACTTCGGTGACGACAAGCAGCTGGTCTACGGCACCGCCGTGAACGGCATGCCGATGTACTCCGAAGGCGAGACCACCGGCGCCAGCCTCAAGGCCACCATCGACCTCAGCGCGCAAGACCTGCTGCGCGTCGGCGGTGACTACCAGGCCTACCGGCTGGACGACTGGTGGCCGGCCTCGGGCACCGGCATGATGGGCCCCGGCACCTTCATGAACATCAACGACGGCCAGCGCGACCGCCTCGCCGTGTTCACCGAATGGGAAGCCCGCCTCAACCCGGAATGGACCACCCTGCTCGGCGTGCGCTACGAGCGCGTCAGCATGGACGCCGGCGACGCCAACGGCTACGCCGCCACCAATATGATGGGCAGCAACCAGCTGCGCGATGCCACCGCCTTCAACGCGCAAGACCACGAAAAAACCGACAACAACTGGGACGTGACCGCGCTGGCCAAGTACACCGTCGACGCCGAAATGGACATCGAGTTCGGCCTCGCCCGCAAGGTGCGCTCGCCCAACGTGTACGAGCGCTACACCTGGTCCACCTGGACCATGGCCGCCGTCATGAACAACACTGTGGGCGACGGCAACGGCTATGTGGGTGATGTGAACCTCGAGCCCGAAAAAGCCACCACGCTGTCCGCCACCTTTGACTGGCACGCTGCCGACCGGGCGTGGGAGTTCAAGGCCACGCCCTTCTACACCCGGGTGAGCGACTACATCGACGCGGTGCAGTGGAACAGCGCCACCAACACCGCCGCCACCAGCAATGCCGACGACACCTTCACCGTGCTCAAGTACCGCAACCAGGCCGCCCGCCTGTATGGCCTTGAGCTGTCCGGCAAGATGCCGCTGGCCACCAACGCCTGGGGTCACTGGGGCGTGGAAGGCCTGCTGAGCTACACCCGGAGCAAGAACCTCGACACCGGCGACGCCCTCTACAACACCATGCCGCTCAACGCCACCGCCACGCTCACCCACACCCTGGGCGGCTGGGACAACCGGATCGAGCTGGTGATGGTGAGCAAGAAGGATGATGTGTCGGACGTGCGCAATGAAATCGGCACCGGCGGCTACAGCCTGGTCAACCTGCGCGGCGGCTATGCCTGGAAGCAGGTGCGTCTCGACTTCGGCGTCGAAAACCTGTTCGACAAGTACTACGACTCGCCCACCGGCGGCACCTACACCGGCCAGGGCACCACCATGGGCATCAACAGCATTCCCTACGGCATCGCCGTGCCGGGCGCAGGTCGCTCGCTGTACGCGGGCGTGAATGTGAAGTTCTGATCTGCGACGGCCCGGCGCCGAGAGGCGTCGGGCCGCATCGTGGGCGATGCATTGCTTTCAGGTGTCACAAATGGTGCGTCGGGTCCGGCGCCTCCCCAAGCTGTTGGTCAACAGCTCAGAAACATCCTCACGCCGTCAATTCGCGGTGGTTGCGGGCGGCAATCGGACAGAAGCAGAAATTCAACGTGTCGGGGATTCGGCCATCTAAATGGCCGCTCTGATCCGAAATTTGCTGCACAGCCAACGCGGGCAACTCGGCCTTAGCCAAAGTTGGCAGCTCAGCGCTTCAACGACTGCCGTGTAATAACAACCGGACGCTCACAGCATCGCCGTCCTGAGTGACCGCTTTTAGGCGGTCCAGATTTTAGTTGGTTGCGTCTGAGCTTGCCGACGCAGCTTACCCGCCGAACGGCCCTCCTCCAGCCTTATTGAGGGGCGATCGACAGATCCATGGACTATCCACCAGATAAATAATAGAAACCGCGTTACTGCACTTGACAGTATCGAGAGCCAGATCTAATCTTCGCTTGCGCTGTTTTTACAGAAATCGGATTACGACCATGAAAAATCTTGGCGATGTTGCAGATGTTCGTATGGGTTACCCCTTCCGGTCTAGGCTGGAACACGACCTGTTCGGGCTCGTCACGGTAATTCAGATGCGAGATATCGACGACTCCAACCTCTTACATCTGGAGGGCGCAGCCAAGGTCACGCTTCCTAACAGCAAAGGGCACCACCAACTGCAATCTGGCGATCTGCTGTTCCGGTCGCGTGGCCGCAGCTATACCGTCGCGCAAGTGACTGAAGACCTCGGCGAGGCTGTGCTGGCGGCGCCTATGCTTCTGATTCGTACTCGCGCAGCGGTACTGCCTGCATACCTTCGCTGGTACATCAATCTGCCACAGACACAGGCCGTTCTGGGGGCGATGGCGTCTGGCACCGCCGTTCAGATGATCAGCAAGGATGCACTCGTGTCATTGGAGCTGCCAGTTCCGAGCATTGAAGAGCAGCACAGAATTGTTGAGCTTGCGGCCTTGACTCAAAGAGAACAGACGTTAATGGCGGATATTGCAAATCGGCGCAGGCAACTGGTCGAGGGGGTTTTGACGCAGTACGCAAGAAATTCCCGCTGAAGAGCGGGGCAGGTGGCGACAAGAGTGCGGGAACACCCTTGTCGCCGATCATAAGCAGTGGCACTACCTACGAAATGAGGTTCAATTATGGCAAATCAAGACAACAGTATCAACGTATTTGGCCAAAGCGCGGGCGCTACAGCCCCCGCCAGCAAACTCTACAAGGTCTACCTTCACACCCAAGATGACCCCGCGGTGCAGGAGTTGGTCGTATCGGCAAGCAATGTTCAAGCAGCCAAGCAAAAGGCGCTTGGGCATGTGAAGAAAAGCAATCCACATAAAGGCGCTCGCTCGCATAGCGATGCAGTCAAGGTAACCAAGGTGCTCAGCGCGCGTGAAACAGGCACAAACGGCTGCGTCGCTATTCATAAAATTCCGCTGGACGTGTTTACCAGTGCAGCGCTTGCCGTCAACTCCTGAACCTTACGATCAAAATCAAGCAACCAACATGACAGACCAACTCACTCAACAAGACGTCAACAACACCGCTTGGGCCGCCTGCGACACCTTTCGCGGCGTCATCGATCCGGCGCAGTACAAGGACTACATCCTGGTGATGCTGTTCCTCAAGTACATCAGCGACCAGTGGGCCGGCCACTATGCGGAGTACCGCAAGGAATACGGCAACAACGAGGAGCGCATCCGCCGCAAGCTGGAGCGCGAGCGCTTCATCCTGCCCTACGTTGAGTTCAAGAACGAGAAAACCGGCGAAGTCACAGAGCGTTTCCTGGCCGACTTCCATGCCCTTTTCGAACGGCGCAAGGCGGCCAATCTCGGCGAGTTGATTAACATCGTGCTCGACCACATTGAGGAGGCCAACAAGGCCAAGCTCGAAGGCGTGTTCCGCAATATCGATTTCAACTCCGAGGCCAATCTCGGCAAGACCAAGGACCGCAACCGCCGCCTGGAGAACCTGCTGGGAGATTTCGCCAAGCTCGACCTGCGCCCCTCGCGCGTCTCCGAGGACGTCATCGGTGACACCTACATTTACCTGATCGAGCGGTTCGCCTCCGACGCCGGCAAGAAGGCCGGCGAGTTCTACACGCCCAAGCAGGTCTCGAAGCTGCTGGCGCAACTGGCCGCGCCCAAGCCCGGCGACCGCATTTGCGACCCCACTTGCGGCGCCGGCGGCCTCTTGATCGAAGCTGCCGCGCTGGTAGAGCAGCAAGGCAGCCACGATTTCGCCCTGTTCGGCCAGGAGGTCAACGGCAGCACTTGGGCGCTGGCGCGCATGAACATGTTCCTGCACAGCAAGGACGCCGCCCGCATTGAATGGGGCGACACCCTCAACAGCCCGGCGCTGGTGGAAGCCGACCGCCTGATGCGTTTCAACGTGGTGGTGGCCAACCCGCCCTTCAGCCTCGACAAGTGGGGTGCTACCGAGGCCCAGACAGACCGCTACAACCGCTTCTGGCGCGGGCTGCCGCCCAAGTCCAAAGGCGACTACGCCTTCGTTACCCACATGATTGAAACCGCCCTGCCGCAGGAAGGGCGCGTGGCCGTAGTGGTGCCTCATGGCGTGCTGTTCCGGGGCGGCGCCGAAGGCCGCATCCGCCGCGCCTTGATCGAGGAAAACCTGCTCGACGCCGTTATCGGCCTGCCGGGCAACCTCTTCCCCACCACCTCCATCCCGGTCGCCATCCTTGTGTTCGACCGCGCCCGCGAAAAGGGCGGCGCCCGCGAGAACTGCCAGGACGTTCTGTTCGTCGACGCCAGCCGCGACTATCAGTCCGGCAAGAACCAGAACGCCCTGCTCGATACGCACATGGCCAAGGTGCTCGCCACCTTCCACGCCCGCGCGCCGGTGGACAAGTACGCCCATGTCGGCAGCCTGCAGGAGATCGCCGATAACGACTTCAACCTCAACATCCCGCGCTACGTGGATACCTTCGAGGAAGAGGAAGAGATCGACGTGGCCGCCGTGGAGCTGGAAATCGAGCAGCTCGAGCGGGAGCTGGCCGAAGTGCGCACGCGGATGAAGCAATACTTGAAGGAGCTGGGGGTATGAGCGAAAAGAAGCCAGCCCGCCTGACCATCCGCAACAGCACCGCCGAGTTCCTGATCTTCACCCAGCAGGCGGGCGACTCCGGGATACATGTTCGCTACAAGGACGACACCATCTGGCTCACGCAGAAGCTGCTGGCAGCACTGTTTGACGTGAGCGTGCCGACTATCAACGAGCATCTGGCCAACATCTTCCAGTCCGGGGAACTCGACCCGGCGGCAGCTATTCGGAAATTCCGAACAACTGCCGCCGACGGCAAGGCCTATCAGACCCAGCACTACAATCTCGATGCCATCATCTCGGTCGGCTACCGCGTCAACTCGGTACGCGCCACCCAGTTCCGCCAGTGGGCGACGCAAGTCTTGCGCGAATTCGCCATCAAGGGCTACGTGCTGGACAAAAAGCGCCTGGAGAACGGCACCTTTTTGGGTGAGGACTACTACGAGCGCCTGCTCGAAGAGATCCGTGAGATCCGGCTCAGCGAGCGTCGCTTCTACCAGAAGATCACCGACATATACGCCACCGCCATCGACTACAACTCAAATGCCCCGACCACCCGCGCATTCTTCGCCAAGGTGCAGAACAAGCTGCACTACGCCATCCACGGCCACACCGCCGCCGAGCTGATCGTCGAGCGCGCCCGCAATGACCAGCCGCATATGGGCCTCACCACTTGGGAAGCTGCGCCCGAAGGCCGGATCCTCAAGACCGATGTCGCCATTGCCAAGAATTACCTGACCAACGACGAGTTGCAGGCGCTGGGCCGCATCGTCAACGCTTATCTGGACCTCGCCGAAGACCGCGCCCAGCGGCAGATGCCGATGACCATGGAGGACTGGGCCAAACAGCTCGACCGCTTCCTGGAACTCACCGAGCGCGGCATTCTGCAAAATGCCGGGCGCATCAGCGCCGAGGCGGCGAGGCTGCATGCCGAGAGCGAGTTCGAAACCTACCGAATCACCCAGGACCGGCAATTCGAATCCGACTTCGACCGCGTGGTGAAGGCCGGCAAGGCACTTGCGAAACCCGCCGTGCCATCGAAGGGACGGAGGAAAAAGTCATGACCACATTCGCTCTGAGCGCGCGCAATTGGGAAGACAAGCTCGACGCCTTCCAGCAATTCAACGAACGCGACGTGCTGACCCATGCCGGCAAGCTTCACGCCGACGTGGCTGAGAAGCTGGCGCTGGAACGCTACGAGCGCTTCGATGCCGCCCGACGCGAGGCGGCGGATACCGAGGATCTTGCGGCACTCGAACAGACCGAGTGGCACCAGGAAAAAAAGGGGCGGGGGAGGAAGAAATGACGCCAGGATCCTCCAGCTTTCGATTCCTTGGGCAGATCTGCACGCGGATCACGGACGGCACCCACCAAACTCCCAACTACCAAGATCAGGGAGTGATTTTCATATCAGCGAAGAACATCAAGGACGGCCAGCTCGATTTCGCCGATAGGAAGTACATCACCCGCGAAGAGCACGAGTATCTCACCAAAAGCGCCAAACCAACCCCGGGCGATCTATTGCTAACCAAGAGCGGGTCGCTCGGTGACGTGGCCATAATTCCAACACTCGATTTCGAGTTCAGCATCTTCGAAAGTCTGGCGCTCCTTAAGCCACGGAGAGACCTTGTTGACTCGAACTACCTGTATCAGTATATCCGCTCGCCCGAGGCGGCTAGACACTTTCACGGAATAACGACAGGACTCGCGGTCAAGCATCTACACCTTGGCGACCTGCGCAAGCTCAAGGTCTTCCTTCCTCCGCTGAAGTGCCAAGGAGAAATAGCAGAACAGCTCTCGACCTGGGACACCGCCGCCCAGAAAGCCGAGCAACTGATCGCGGCGAAGGAGCGCCATTACAGCCACGAACTATCGCGCCTGATCAGCCGGAGCCAGCACCCGCGCGCCCATGTCGGCGCCTTTGTCCAGGAAGCCTCCGCCAGCAATCGCGGTGGTAAATGGCGAACAGGGCCGCTTTCCGACATCGCCACCGTGTGGAAGGGCCAGCAACTCAACAAGGATGCCATGGTCCAGGACGGTGCCTACTACGCTCTCAATGGCGGCATCAAACCATCCGGCCGCACCACGGAATGGAACTGCGAAGCAGACACGGTCACGATCAGTGAGGGTGGTAACTCGTGCGGGTTCGTGTCTTATAACCGCGAGCGTTTCTGGTGCGGCGGACACTGCTACGCCCTCAAAAAGCTGGCGTATGACGTTGACGCCCATTACCTGTTTCACTACCTGAAGGGCAAACAAGCTCGCGTGATGATGCTGCGCGTTGGGTCTGGATTGCCGAACATCCAGAAATCGGACATCGAAGGCTTCCCGGTCGTACTACCCGATCTTGCCACCCAAGCTGCCATCGCCCGCTACCTCAACGCCCTGCGCGAGGAAATCAGCCTGCTCGGCCAATCAGTTGCGGCGCTCAAGACCCAGAAGCGCGGCCTAATGCAGAGCCTACTCACCGGCCAATGGCGGGTGCCCGTGAAAGATGAGGCAGCCTCGGCATGACGCAATGCGCCTACCTCTTCCTCGACGAAGGCGGAAACTTCGATTTCAGCCCCACGGGCACGCGCTATTTCGTGATGAGCAGCGTGGCCATGCGCCGCCCGTTTCCGGCACACGGACCGCTGGACGAGTTCAAGCACGATTGTCTGGAGTACGGCCTGGACACAGAGTACTTCCACTGCGCCGACGACAACCCCCATGTGCGGCGCAAGGTGTTCGAGCTGATCGCAGGGCATCTGGATTCGCTGCGCATCGACAGCCTGATCGTGGAAAAGGCCAAGACCGGCCCGGCGCTGCGGGCCGATGAGGCCTTCTATCCGAAGATGCTCGGTTACCTGCTGCGCTACGTGGTCGAGCGCGAAGCGGTCAATGGCGTCGAGGAGGTGATCGTAATCACCGACACCATTCCGGTGCAGAAGAAGCGCAAGGCCGTGGAGAAGGCCATCAAGACGGTACTCGCGGCGATGCTGCCGGCCGGGATGCGCTATCGCATCCTGCATCACGCTTCGCGTTCGCACTACGGACTGCAAGTCGTAGATTACTGCAACTGGGCGGTGTTCAGGAAATGGCAGCGGGGCGATGTCGAGTTCTACGATCGCATCCGGCCGGCGCTGCGCAGCGAGTTCGACATCTTCCGGACGGGGACGACCCATTACTACTGAGGCCCCCAAAAGAATGACCCCCCCGACTACTCCTTGCGGAGAGAGCCCCTTGGGCTCTTGTCATCGGGGGGGGACCTTTGAGAGCGAGTCTAGCCGATGAACAACCCAGACGCCAGCGAAATTCCTGATCGGGCTTTCCGCTTCGACGAAAAGACCCTCTCCCAGATCCCGGCCCTGCAGGTACTGATCAACCTAGGCTACCAATACCTGACCCCCGCCGAGGCGCTGGTCGCACGGGCTGGCCGTGCCGGCAATGTGCTGCTGGAAGAGATCCTGCGCGAGCAGCTCAAGAAGCTGAACCGCATCCAGCACAAGGGCGGCAGCTATCTCTTCAGCGAGGAGAATATCCAGAGCGCCATCCAGCGGCTGAAGAACGTGAAGTACGACGGCCTGCTCAAGACCAACGAGACGGTGTACGACCTGCTGACCCTGGGCGTGGCGCTGGAGCAGTCCATTGAGGGCGATCAGAAGAGCTTCACACTCAACTACGTGGACTGGCGCGACCCGGCCAACAACGTCTATCACGTGGCTGCCGAGTTCGCGGTGGAGCGCACGCGCAGTGTCGAGACCTGCCGGCCGGACATCGTGCTGTTCGTCAACGGCATTCCTTTCGCAGTGATCGAGTGCAAGTCGCCCAGGGTCGAGGTGACCCAGGCCATCTCGCAGACGATCCGAAACCAGCGCGACGAGTACATCCCGCGCCTGTTCACCTATATCCAGATGGTGCTGGGGCTGAACAAGAACGAGGCTCGCTATGCCACCACCGGCACGCCGGCCAAGTTCTGGTCGAAGTGGAAGGAGGATGTGGCGGACGCGGAATTATTGCCGCTGCTGGCGCGTCCGCTGACGGAATCGGTAAAGGCCTCATTGTTCGATCTGGCCTTCGATGGCCTGGGCGTACGCGAAGAAGCGGCGCCCTATCTGGTGGGCCGCCAGGTGACCGAGCAGGACCGGACGCTCTACGCCCTGTGCCGGCCGGAACGCCTGCTGGAGATGGCCTGGGCGTTTACCGTGTTCGACGGCGGCGTGCGCAAGATCGCACGCTACCAGCAGGTGTTCGCCATTCAGGAGGTGTTGCGGCGGGTACGTCTGACGGACGATAGTGGCAAGCGCCGGGGCGGCATCGTCTGGCACACCCAGGGCTCGGGCAAGTCACTGACCATGGTCATGCTGGCCCGCGCCTTGGCGCTGGAGCCGTCCATCCGCAACCCACGCATCGTGCTGGTGACCGACCGGGTGGATCTGGACAAGCAGCTCGGCAACACTTTCGCCGCCTGCGGCCTGTCGCCCGACCGGGCCGAGAGCGGCCGCCACTTGGTGGAGCTGGTGGCCGACGGCAAGGCGCACATCGTCACCACCTTGGTGCACAAGTTCGACAAGGCGCTGGCCTACAAGAAGTTCAGCGACGCCTCGCCGGACATCTTCGTGCTGGTGGACGAGACCCAGCGCACCCAGCTGGGCAGCTACTCGGCGCGCATGCGCCAGATGTTCCCCAACGCCTGCTACATCGGCTTCACCGGCACCCCGCTGCTGACCCGTGAGAAGAGCGACGTGGCCAAGTTCGGCGGTGTGATCCACACCTATGCCATCGATCAGGCGGTGGCCGACGGCGCCATTGTGCCGCTGCTCTACGAAGGGCGCATGGTGGAGCTGGAGCAGAACCAGGCGGCCATCGACATCTGGTTCGAGCGCCACACCCAGAGCTTGAGCACCGAGCAGAAGGCGGATCTGAAAAGGAAGTACGCCCGCGCCGAGATGTTGAACAGGGCCGAGCAGGTGATCTACATGCGCGCATTCGACATCAGCGAGCATTACCGCCAGAACTGGCAGGGCACCGGTTTCAAGGCGCAGCTGGTGGCGCCCAACAAGGCAGCGGCGCTGCGCTATAAGGCTTTCCTCGACGAACTGGGCACGGTCAGCAACGAAGTGATCATCTCGCCGCCCGACGAGCGTGAGGGTTTCGACGAGATCGACGCCGAGGAATCCACCGATGCGGTGGTGGCCTTCTGGCAGCGCATGATGAAGCGCTACGGCTCGGAGGAGGATTACAACAAGCAGATCGTCAACGCCTTCAAGTTCGGCGACGAGCCGGAAATCCTGATCGTGGTGGACAAGCTGCTGACCGGCTTCGACGCACCACGCAACACGGTGCTCTACCTGGCCCGCCGACTCAAGGACCACACCCTGCTGCAGGCCATTGCCCGCGTGAATCGTCTGTACGAGGACGATAGTGAAGCTGGCGGCAGCCGCACCAAGGACTTCGGCTACGTCATCGACTATGTAGGCATCCTCGGCGAGCTGGACCAGGCGCTGAGCACCTATAGCGCACTGGAAGGTTTCGAGGCGGCGGATCTCGAAGGCGCGCTGAGCTCGATTCACGAGGTAAGCCGCGCGCTGCCGCAGCGTCATGCCGAGCTGTGGGACATCTTCAAGACGGTATCGAGTCGCCACGACGAGGAAGCCTTCGAGCTGTTGCTGGCCGACGAGAAGCTGCGCGCCAATTTCTACGAACGGCTGTCGGCCTACGCCAAGACGCTGGCCATTGCGCTGTCCAGCGAACGTTTCATCACCGAAATGCCCGAGCAGAAGCTGCGCGCTTATAAGAACGACCTGAAGCGCTTCGTCAATCTCAAGGCGTCGGTGAAGCTGCGCTATGCCGAATCCGTGGACTACCGCGACTTTGAGCCGCGCATCCAGAAGTTGCTGGACACACACATCTCGGCCTCCGAGGTGGTGCAGTTGAACGCGCCGGTGAATATATTCGACGAAGCCGCATTCCAGAAGGTAGTGGATGAGCAAGGCGTCAGCAGCGAAAGGAACCTCGGCTCCAAGGCCGACATGATCGCCCACGCCACCAAACGCGCCATCCACGAACGGCTGGATCAGGACCCGTCCTTCTACGAGAAGTTCTCCAGGCTTATCCAGCAGGCCATCGACGAATACCGCGCCAGGCGCCTGTCCGATCTCGAGTACCTGCAGCGCGTCACCGAGATCAAGGATGCCGTGGTCTCGCGCAAGAGCGACGACCTGCCGCTCGCGCTGAACGGTGACGCCGATGCGGCCGCGGTCTTTGGCCTGTTGTGTCCCTTTGTGGCGAACCACCTGAACGACGCCGGGCAGGCCCGAACGACCGCGGCCGAAGCCGCCATGGCGGTGTGGGACATCTTCCGGCGCAATCGCAAAGTAGGCTACTGGGACGACCTCGACGCCCAGCGCCGCACCATGAACGAGATCGATGACTACCTCTATGACGAGGTGAAGGGCTCACGGGGCATCGCGCTGTCTACCGATGAGATGGACGAGATCATCGAGAAGACTATGCAGCTCGCTCGTCACCGGATGGCAGAGTGACGGTCGTGGTCGGCACCCTGAGCTACGGCCGTGAGACGATCCGCTACGAGGTGTGCTTCCTGGCATCGCGGCGGACACTGGCCATCGAGGTGCACCCCGACAGCCGCGTGCTGGTGCGAGCACCAGTCGGTTGCCCTGAAGGCATGATCGCCAAGCGGGTGCAAAAGCGCGCCGGCTGGATCAGTCGGCAACTGGCTGAGTTCGCTCGCTACCGCCCCCGCACCCCGGCACGGCAGTACGTCAGCGGCGAATCACATCTCTACCTTGGCCGGCAATACCGGTTGAAGCTGATGCCGGGTGACACGGCTGGCGTGAAACTCGCACGTGGTCAACTGCTGGTCAGTCTGCCAAGCGACCCTGATCCGGAACGTGTCAAGGCTTTGCTACACCGCTGGTACCTCGACCGCGCCCGCGCTGTGTTCAGCGAGGTACTCGACACCAGCCTGCTCCACTTCAAGGGCATTGAGCACCCGCGTCTGATCGTGCGCGCCATGCAATCGCGCTGGGGCAGCCTTTCACACGCCGGCACCATGACATTGAACGTGAATCTGGTGCGCGCCACCCGTCCTTGCATCGAGTACGTTGTGACCCACGAGCTGTGCCACATCAAGCACCGTGACCACAACACGCAGTTCTTCAAGCTACTCGGTCAGGTGATGCCCGACTGGGAAAAACGCAAGCTACGGTTGGAAGCCGCACTTCTTTGATCCGTGGATTTCGCGAAGCCGCTTGCGACGAGCCATTCATTACTTCAACGCCGCCGTTCCCGGAAATTTCATGTGTCTTACTCTTTACCGTTCCTGGCCAACTTGGTCGCAGAAGCAGATTTCGGTGGCAGGCAGCTTGCTGATTGAAATGCCGCCATCGTGCTCGCGAATATCATCAGGCAGCCCAAGGTCGAAAAGCGTCAGTCACTCCCATCCGCCCAAGCTCATTGCCACCTGCCTCAACGCTTGCCCACATCCAAGGCTGCAATCGCCTGTTTGATCGCAGCATCGGCCGCTTTCTGACGGTCACCCAGCCCGGCGGCGCGGGCTTCGAGTGCCTTGCCGGCTTCGTCGGCCAGGGCCTTGAGCGCGGGGGCTTCGGCCATGGCTTTACGCATGTCGCCGCTTTTAAGCACGGCCAGTTGTTCCTTGCCTTCTTTCTGCACGGTCTTGAAGCGCTCGCCGAGGTGGTTGCCGTAGGCCGAGATCGCGTCGGCCAGGTTGCGGGCGATCTGGGTGTCGGGATTTTCGAGGCTGCGGTTGGTCTTGGCGCGCAGTTCGGGCAGCTCGGGCACGCGCAGGATGGCGCCCTGGGGCACAGTGCCCAGTTCGCGCAGTTGCGGGTTCTCCTTGATCAGCGCGGCTTCGGCTTTTTCGCGCTGTTTTGGCGTGAGTTTGACGAAGAGCTTGTCGGCGATGGCGGACACGGATTTTTCGCCGCGAAAGGTTGCGATGGGCATGGGGGCTCTCCTCACATTCCGATGATGTTGGTCAGGCTCATGTCGGCCGGCACGGGCGCGCCGCTTTGCACGCGGATGTTGCCGGTGCTGGTGTTGCCCATGACGATGGCGAGCTTTTGCTGCGGGTGCAGGTGCAGGGTGTCGAGATCGCCGAGTGCGATGAGCCGGTTGTTGCTGACGTTGAGCGTGCGCCCGCCGAATTCGCCGAGCAGCGGTTCCTTGCCGCCATCGCCCACCGTCTGGCAGTGATTGTCGGCAAACAGGATGCTATCGACCCCGCCGCACTGGTTGAGCGGCACACCGGTGGCGTGGCCACGCAGCTGGTTGCCGCGGATCGACACGGCGGCCGGTCGCAGCGCCACGGCAAAGGCGCGCGCGGCGGTGAGCAGGTAGGCCGATTCGGCGACCGCGAAATAGCCGGCCGCCACAAAACCCGGCACCGCGCCGGCCGGTTCGGGGACGATATTGATGGCCCGCCATTCGATCACGATGGGGTTTTGCCCGGCCTCGCCGATGCGCTCGACGCTGTTGTCGTCGATGGCCGTGCGGTCGAAGGGGGGCAGCACGCGGATGGCGGCGACCGGCGCGCTGAGGCGGTCGGGCCCGATGCCGAAGAAGCGGTTGCCGGCAATGCGCATCTGCCCCACGGCGGCGCAGCGCAGGGCGTCGATGCCCGGGCTGGTGAGCGCCGAGCGGGCGACCTGGGCGATGACATTGTCGAGCACATCGCCGCGCTCGACCCGGATGAGCTGCACAGCCACGAAGGCGGCGTTGTCGTTGCCCAGCACCTGGCCGAGCTGCTGGCACTGGTTGCCGGCAAAGCGCAGCAGGCCGGCGCCGGCGCCCTCGCCCATGAGCAGTGCGCCCAGGCCGATGCTGTCGATCTGGTTGTCGGTGATGATCGCCTCGTCCACCTGCTGGGTGATGAGCATGGCGTTGCCGCGCAGGCCGAGCAGGCGGTTGGCGGCAATGCGCACGCGGTCGATGGCGACCGGGTCCAGCCCTTCTTCGAGCACGATGCCCTGGCCGCTGCGCTCGCCAATGCCGGTGATCTCGTTGCGCTCGATGGCGAGGCCATCGACCCCCGCACGCACGCCGTCGCCGGCGGTGTAGATCACGTTGTCGGCCACCGCAAAGCTCGAACCCGCCAGCACCGCGCCGGTGGCCACCACCGCCGCCTGAATGCCGACCAGCATGAAGTTGCCGTCGATGCGGGTGTTGCCGTAATGCATGCTGGTGCCGTCGAAGCTGACTGCGCGCTGGCTGCAGAAGCACAGGTTGCGGGCCATGCGCAGCTCGCCGGTGAGCAGGTAATTGCTGTCGCCACCCGACACCGCTGCTACGCCGCGCTCGGCGACGATGGCGCAGTCGGTGATGCTCACGCCGAGCATGTTGCCGGCCAGACCCAGCCCGACGCTGGTGCCGTCGCCCACCGCCAGGCCGAGCACGTTGATGTGCTCGGCGCGCAGGTCAGTGACGCCGCGCGCGGCGATCATGGCGGTGGTGCCCGAGGTGCCGGTCGAGCCGATCACGGTCAGGTTTGCCAGCGCCACGCCGGTGCTGTTCTGGATCTCGAAGATGCCGCCCGGCTCGGCGCCGACCAGCAGCGTCGCCCAGCCCTGGCCGCGAAAACGCAGCGATCGCGCGCCATCGACCACCAACGGCGCGCCGATGCTGTAGTTGCCAATGCCCAGACAAATCGTGCCGCCCACATCCTTGATGCTGTCGATGGCCTGCTGGATGGTGGCCGTGCCGTTGTTATGGTTCTCGGCGCTGACGCACACCGTGCAATCGCAGCCCTCGCCCTCGGCAATGGGCGGCCACAGGGTGCGGCAGTCGGTTTCGCCGTCCGGAAAATTGACGATCGCCAAGCGCGCATAGTGGTGGTGGATGCCCAGCGGCGGCGCGTTGTTGAGAATCTCGACGCTGGCGTCGACGCTGCGCGCAGCAAACACCCAGTGATCGCCTGTCTTGAACTCGCCGCCGGCCGGGTCGAGGCTGAAGTCGACCAGAATGCCGTGCTCCAGAAACAGCCGCGTGGTGCCGCCGGGGATGGGGATCGCGCCCGTGCTGCCGGCGTTGTCGAGGTTGGTGGCCACGGTGCCGTTCTCGCGCCGCACCTGGCCGGACTGGTCCCAGCGGCGCACGCGGGTGTTGCGCGCGGCCTGCGTGGCCTGCTGCGCATCGGTGGGGAAGGCGCCGGCCGGCAAGGCCACGTCGAAGCTCAGCGTGCGCGCGGTGTCGTCCACCCCGCCGGCCACGCGGATGCGGCGCAGCTCGCCGGGCAGGCCGTGCAGCTCGCGGTGGTCGTCGGTCACCTCCACCCAGTCGCCGTCATGAAAGCGCAGCACGTCGTCACGGCCGACCGAATCGACCGTGATGCGGTCGCGCGCCGGGTTGATGTGGCTTACCCGCGAGGCCACCGTGGCGTTGTCGCGCGACCACTTGAAGGTGGCCGTGCCAATCGGCCCGCCGGTGTGCACCTCCACGCGATAAGTCTGGTTCTCCAGCCCGCGATAGCCGGCGGCGGGCGGCACCTGGCAAGGGTTGGGGTCAAAGGCGGGGTCGCCGGTGTCGGTGCTCAGCCGGCCGGCGGAGGGCGCGGTGGCGGCCTGCCAGCCGGCGATGTCTTCATCCTCGGTGGCGCAGGTGGCATTGCCGACGTTGGGCAGCACCTTCACCTGCCACACGGTCTGCAGCCGGCCGGTGGTGTCCACGCCCACGGCGGGTTCGATGAGGCCGGGGTCGTTGATGGCGCTGATGTCGCGCTGCCACACGTCCACATACACCAGCGCCGCGCCGCTGGTCGGCAGCGCCGGCGGGTTGGGGTAGTAGGGCTGGGCGGTGTAGGCCAGCGGCGTGGTGCCGGTCAGCTCGGCCAGACGCGGGTCCCAGGCGTCGGGCGTGCCGCCGTGGTTTTCGGCGAGCAGGCCGTCCACATAGATGCGACCCGGGCCGATGCTGAGCGCCCCGCCGCTGGCCTGGATGCGGAAGCCATCCGGCGTGATGCGCGGCACCACGTTGCCATTGAAGGTATCCAGCGTGCCGGCTTGCAGGCGCCGCCCGAGCTGGGCGACCCATTCGTTCCACTCGGCATCGAGCTGGATGCGGCCCTGTTGCACGACCAATCCGAAAAAGTCCTTGCGGGCGTCGAAGCGGATACGGCTCAGATCGAAACTCATGATGTGGACTCCCTCAAGATTCGTAAAAGATGCCGGCGCGCAGGCCGACCCGCAGGTATTCCGCGAGGCGGATCCGTAGGTTGGTTTCGCGCTGGGCACCGTAAAGGTGATGGAACACGCCCATTTCGCTCTCGTCGTCGGCGCCACGGCGAATCTCGACCGGCGTGGCGGTGGTGAGCTGGCCGTAGGCCGGCGTGCCGTAGTGCAAGGACGTAAAGCGGGGCGCGATGTGGCGGGCGGCCTGGGCCGAATCGGGCTGGCAGCGATGGCGGGCCGGCACGATGGAGGCGAAGGGCAGCCACGAAAAACGCACGCAGCCGACCTGCTTGCGCGCCGCGCGCACTGGCGCGACGCCGGGGGCGGCCACGGCGAGCAGGATGCTGTTGGAGATCAGCCCCACCTCGGCGGTGTGAATGGTGCCGACCACAGTGCAGGCGACCAGCGACAGCGCGGCGCCGGGGGCGGCGCCATCCATGGCGGCAAAGGCCACGCCCTCGCGCGCGGTGGCGTCGATGAGGCTGTCGGTGGCGCTCAGGCTGCTGCGTTCATGGCTGCGGATGCCGCCGAGAATGCAGCGGTCGATCTCGGTTTCCAGCCCGGCGATCGCCAGTTCCACACTGGGCGCGGCCGGCTGGGTGGGGCTGCCGTCGGGGTTGAGGGCAATGCCGGGCACCAGGGTGCAGTGGATGAGGTTCAGCCGCGCCAGTGCGTTGCCGGCGGCGTCGGGCACTTCCAGCGGCGCGCCGGTGATGAGCAGGCCGTTGAGCGTGCAGGCGGCGTTGGCGGCGCCGGACACGCTCAGCCCGCCCAGATCGAGCACCGGTCGGCGGCCGTTGGCGGCGCGAATCTCGACCGCACCATCGGCTATCACGTTGATGTTCAGGGTTTCGCTGTAGCGGCTGCTGTCGGTGATCTCGACCACGCCGTCGCCGGCAATCGCGGTGAGCGCGGCGGCCAGCGTGGGGTGGTCGTCGGGCACGCGTACCAGCGTGACACTGGCTGGCGGCAGCGGCAGCGTGGCGCCGCGCTCGTATTCGCCGCCGCCGATGTCGGCCGAGAAGCCCTCGCGCCAAGTGAGGCGCACATCGGCCGGGTCGGGCGCGTCGGCGGGCAGGGCAATGCGGCCGAGCACCGGGTCAATCGCGTAGATGCCATTCGGCGGCGGGGTGTGGGCCCAGCTGCCGGCCTCGTCGCCGAGGTGGCAGATGTGGATGTGGTCGCGCTCGATGACGGTGCCGTCCACCTGCAGAATCAGCGCCGGGTCGGGGTTGTCCAGCGGCGCGCCGGCGCTGGCGCGCTCGCCGTAGTGGCGGGCCAGATGCGTGGCGAGGCGACGGCGCGACAGCGGCCAGGGTACGTTGTCCGGCTCGGCCAGATGGGTGATGTCGTCTTCGGCCAGCGGGCGGTTGTAGAGCGGCAGGTCGTGATTCAAGGGGCTGGCGCGGTAACGGCGCACGCCGGCGCGGGCGGCGGGCGACTCGCGGTGCGGGTAGGCCTGGATGCGCCACAGGTGCAGGCCGACATTGGGGATGTTGTGCCGGCCACGGCCGGACTCGATGTGACGCACATCCACCGTGCGGTTGGCGGTTTCGAAGGCGGTGCCGATCCATTCGAGCGGCTCGGCGCGGCGCAGGTCGGGGGTGTGCAGATTGGCCGGGCGCAGGTGGTTCATGTACTGCGTGGTGCACAGGCGCTGGAAGTATTCGACCGCGCGGGCGTCCCAGCCGGTGACATCGCGCGCCAGTTGTTCGAGCACCAGCGCCGTGCCCTTGCGTCGGCGCAGGGCAATGGTGTGCGCCACTTCGGCGCGCGCGCTGGCGGCCTCGGGCGCGGCCTGGTGCAGGCTGCGGTAGCCGATGAGGTCGCCGATGTAGGGCACCGCCCACTCGGCGCAGGTCTCGATGAACAGATCGTCGTAGAGCTGTTCCAGGCTCTCGTCGGCCACGGCCAGCTGCTCGGCGAGCACGCCGATGAGCTCTTCCAGCGGGCCGCGATCCAGCCCCTCGGCAGCGGCCAGCTCGGCGTCGCGGATGCGGTGGATGGCCGGCAGCAGCTCGAACAGTTTTTGCGCGTCGGCACTCATGGCAGCACCTCCAGTTCGATCGGGTCGGTGGCCAGGGTGAGCAGCTCGGCCGCCTGCGGCACGCCGGTGAGCGAGGCCACCGGCAGCGCGGCAAACAGGCGCGGCACCACTACGGTCGGGCTCTGGCCGACACGGTAGAGGCGGGTCACATGCACCGCGACGACGCCGGCCACGCCTTGCGCCACGGCCGCCACCTCGTCGACCGACACGGTCTGGCCGAAGGCGCGGCGGGCAAAGCTGAAGGCCTCGCGCAGCGCCGCCTCGACCGCCGCCAGCACGGCGTCGAGCTCGAAGGCCTTGTCGCGCTTGACCGACAGCCGGCAGCGGAAGCGCGCATCGCGGTAGTTGAGCAGGCGCAGCGGCACCAGCGGGTCGCCATAAGTGACCAGCGCGTCACGCAGATTCTCGTAGGTGTCGCTGTCCTCGGGCACCACGGCGCCGCCGATACCGGCGATGCTCAGAAACACCCCGCGCGCCGGCCCGGCCGGAATCCACAGCGCGTGGGCCTTGTCGATGCCGGCGAAGGCGCGGGCAAAGTTGGCGTAGTCGTCGATGGACACCGCGCGATCGAGCGTGAGCACCGTGAGCGGGGCGTTGTCGCGGGCGCGGGCCAGGGTTTCGGCGTCTTCGCCGCCGGTGGCCGGCGAGGGGTTGACCGCGCCGGTGACGCCCAGCGGCCGGCTGAGCAGGGTGGTGAGCTTGCCGGCGGCGAGGTTGCCCGCCGCGCCCAGGCCCTTGCGATAGCGCACCCGCAGATTGGTGCTGCCGCTGGGCAGGCGGGCGCCCTCGGCGCCGTCGCCGAACAACACCGTGGTGCGTGCGTCGTCGTCTTGCGTGGTTTCGAACACCCGCGCATCGGGCGCGGCGGCGTGCAGGGTCGGCACCTCGGACCACAGCACATCGTTGACCCGCAGCTCCAGCGTGCTGGCCCGGCCGCTGGTGGTGTTGGCGCTCACAAAGGTGAGCGGCGCCTGACCGAGCGCAAAGCGCTGGTTGGCCACACGGCCATCGCCGCTGCCGAGAATGGCCTCCACCGTTTCGCCATGCGTGGCCGGCGCAACGTTGGCGTTGATGCGCAGCGCGGCGCGCTCATACACCTGTTGCAGCGGCGCCTTGAGCTTGAGGTGGGTGTGGTCGCGGTCGAGAATGATCGGGTCATTGATGGTGCCGATGAAGGCGATCTCGCTCACCGGCGCGTCGTCCTTGCGACTGTCGGCCAGGCGCAGTTCGCTGCCCTTGGCGGTGAGCATGCCGGTGCGCCCGTCGCGGTCTTCGAGCGCGAGGCGCAGCACCACGCTGGCCTTGCCCAGTTGCGCGGCAAAGTTCTCGGCGCTGAGCGCCACCGGCGTACTGCCAAACAGGCGCACCGCCGGCGCGCGCATGAACAACTCGTCGCCCTCGGCCAGCGCCACGCTGCCGCCGCCATCCACACTCAGCGACAGCCCCGCCGCGCGCGGTGCGATGGCGATGCGCTGACGCGGGCCGGAGAGCGCAATCGGCTGACCGGGCAGCAAGTCGGCGATCCGCTGGCCGAGCGTGATCGCCTCGCCGTACACCGGATGGAAAACAGGCGTGTCGACCGTGGCGAGCTGCTCGCTTTGCGCCAGCACCAGCGTACGGCGCAGCGGGAAGCGGCTGGCGGTGAGGTTTTCGGTGGTGTCGGGCGTGACGCGAGTGACCTTGCTGGAAATGGCAAAGGCGTTGCGGCTGCGATGGATGACTTTGCTCGCACGGTAGAGCTCGGTGTAGCCGGGCAAGGCGGGGCTGCCCAGGCTCGGTTCGTTGGAAACCAAGGCAATCCAGCTGCCGGCGGTGATCTTGGCGTTGTCGGTGTCCAGATCGAGCGCTGAGGTGTCGAGGGCGAAGTTGTTCCACTGCCAGGTGCTGCCGCTGGTGTCGATCAGGCTGGCGACGTTGGAGTCGTCATTGCCCATCAGATTGGGGTCGGGCGCGTTGTGACCGAACAGCGCGGTGCGCTGGCGCAGGGCGTGCACCTGCACGCCGAGGCTGCTCGGGCTCATGGCCGGAAAGGCGCTGCCCAGCGGGTGGTCCCAGCGCACGCGGGTGCGGCCGTTGGCGTTGTCGGGCGTGACGCTGGCGAGCACGCGCACATCCCAGCGCTCGCTGCCGGGGTCGCTCATGCGCTCGCTGCCGACGATGAGGATCGCATCGCCCGGCTGCAAGCCGGTGGCCAGGCCGTCCAGCCACAACTCGGTGTCGCCGGATTTGGGCAACCAGCGCACCCGGGTCTGCACCGGAATGGCGTTCCACTCGGCGCGGGCGGGCGTCGGCGCGACGGTCTCGAAGCTCTGGGCCTGCTCGTCCTGCCCCGGCACGCTTTGCACGCGGGTGCCGACCGGAATCACGATGGGCTCGGCCGGCGCGCCGGGAATGGTCTGCAGCGTGAAGGCCAGATGCGTGCCGGCGGCCACGCCGGGGGCCAGCTCGTAGCCGATCAGCCGCGCCATCTCGCGCACCGACAGGCGCTCGGTGGCGGTGCGCAGGTAGTGCTCGTTGGCGAAGCGCTCGGTGTAGAAGCTGAGCACGTCGAGCGAGGTGGCCAGCGCGTCGGTGATGGCGAGCGTGAAGTCGCTGGCCTCGCGCGTGGTGAGCGCGGCCAGCGCGGGGCGGTCGGCGCTGGAGAGGCGGGCGCGCATGGATTCGACGAAGTCGCCATGCCGGCCGATGCGGTAGGCGATCTGCGACAGGCCCGGCGGGTTGCTGATGCGCGCCGGGGTGACGGCGTCGATGCCGGCGCAGCAATCACAATCGGTTTTCGGGGACACGCGGGCGGTGCTCATCATTTGCCTCCGTGCAGTTCAAGGCGCAGCACGCCGTGCTCGGGAAAGTTCGGGTCGTTGTCGAGCCGCGCGATCTCCAGCCGGCCCAGCGGCATGAAGCCGTCGGCCAGCGGCGTCGGGTCGGGCTGGCCCTGGCGCTGGAAGCGGGTGACCTGCACCGAGGCCACGCCGGCCACGGTGCGCGCGGCGGCATACAGCGGGCTGAGGAACACCGTTTGGCCGAAGCTGAAGTTGTCGGGGTGGAACAGCCCGCGCGTGCCGTCGGCGCGCACCCGGCTGCCGAGCACATCGAGCAGGGCGCGGCGCACATTGCTGCGGAAGGCGTCGGGCTGCACGCACACCAACAGGTCGATTTCGAGCGAGACATGGATGGGGTCGGTGATGTGCAGGTCGTGCCCGGCCATGCGGTAGCGGTCGAGGTGCTCGACGGCGGTGGTGGCAAAGGCGGCATCCACCGGCTCGCCGCCCTCGCGGTCGACGGTGACAAACACGGTGTGCCAGCTGCCGGTCCAGCGCAGGCCGGCGGCGGCGCGCTGCACACCGGCGAGGCGTTCGGTGACCTCGGCGTAATCGGCCGGGGTGACGGCGCGCTCCAGCGTACGGAAGGCTTGCGGCGCATGGCGGCGCACCTCGGCGCCGGTTTCGGGGGCGACGCCACCGCTGGCCGGCAGCGGGTTGGTGACCGCCACGATGCGCCCTTCGGTCGTCACCACATGGGCGAGGGCATCGGCGCCGACATTGCCCTCGGGCCCGTTGCCGATGCGGTAGCTGGCGCTGAAGGCGGTGCCGGTGTCGGGCCGGCGGCCGTGGCGGTCGTCGCCAAAGCGCGGATGGGCGCTGCCGTCGTCCTCGGTTTCGAGCACGAAATGGGTGTCGGTGGCGCGGCTGACCAGCAGGTCGCGGCGGGCGGTCCAGGTCTCGACGCTGCTGCCGAAGGTGCTTTCGAGCGTGATGGCCGGAATCGCGTCGGCGGTGCGCCAGGCGAGCGCGGCGCTGGCCGAGGCCTCGGGGTCGAAGCGCAGGCGTTCGCTGCGGCGCAGGCCGTGTTCGACGGTGGTCTTGAGCACCGTGCCCTGGCGCGTGACCGGCGCCTCGGCCAGCGTGGGCGCAAAGCGCGGCGGCAGCGGCTCTGGGGCGGCGCGGTCGCAGGCATTGCCGGCGGCGGGCGGGAACTGCAGGCGGGCGGCCGGCACGCTGCCGAGGGCTTCATCGGCAATGCTGCGGCCGTGATCGACCAGGATGTTATTGCCCAGCGCGATGCTCACATCCTCGACCAGCACGCTGCCGTGAGCTTCGTCGGTCTCGGCCGACAGGCACAGCGGGAAGGGCAGTGCGTCGTCGGCGTGCCAGCGGATCTCGGTGATCTGCGTGCCGTCGAGCGGGTCGGCCAGCGGGCTGGGGCCGTCGAGCGCACGCACGGCAACGAGGCGCACGGCGTGGCGACGTGCCGGGTCGGCGTCTTCGGCCACGCCACTGAGCGGGCCGAGCACTTCCTGAAAGATCAGCACATCGCCCACCGCCAGATCGGGCCAGTGGCCGCGCAGCGTGGCGGCGGTGGCGCCCGCGGCCAGGCAGCAGCGCGCGTCGCCCCAGGTGTAGAAGGCGAAGTCGTTGTGCTCGATGCGCAGCGTGGCGGTGTGCATGGGCTCGAACACCAGCGGCGCGGCCCGCAGCGCAGCGCGCTCGTCGGGCGAATCGGGGGTGATGCGCGCCGGCACACCGGGCACGCGAGTGTAAAAACGCAGGCCGGCAGGCAGCGGAAAAGGCGCGCCATTAACCTCGACATGCAGCCAGCTACGGGCATTGCAGCCCTCGTGCATGGCGTAGTCCACCAGCAGCGCGTGGCGGCGCAGGCTGCTGCGCTTGCGCGCGGTGTGCAGGTAGGCCTCGGTGGCGATGGCGTCGAGCTGGTAGTGCTGCAGGTCGCCCACATAGGCGATCAGCTCGGCCAGCGTGGTGGCCATGTCGGCCGGGCTGCGGTCACGCCAGCCGGGCATCTGGCGGGTGAGCCGGTCGATGACCAGCCGGCGCAGGCTAGCGTAGTCGCGCGCGAGGTAGTTGATGTCCGGCGCGGGCGGTGGGTCTTGCGGGCAGTCGTGCGTCGGCGCGCAGTCGAAATCGCTGGGGCATTCGACCTTGAAGGCGAAGTCGATGGCCGACAGGCGCGGATCGAAGCCCGGCAGTGGCGCGTCATTGCCCAGGCCTTGCACCAGTTGCAGGCGGTAGGTCGAGAAGTCGCCGGCGGTGTCGGTACGTACCAGCAGCACATGATCCGCCTCGGGCAGCGCGGTGAAGTAGGCCTGTTCGGCCGGCGTGGCGACAGCCGGCGGCGCGCTGGCGATGCCGATCCATTCGATGCCGACGCGGCGGATACGCTCGCCGCCAGTGACGCGCACATTCTCGACCGTGAGGCCGGCCGGCACCGGCTTGAGCAGGCGCAGCATCAGCGTGCGCTGCCGCGGGCTGCCGGCGGGCGCGTCGAGATCGAGCACCTCAAGATAGTCGATGCCGTTGAGTGTGGGGTGCGCGTCCACCGCCGCGCGGCGGTTTTCTTCGCAGCAGGTGTAGGTGCTCATGTTGCCGCTCCTTGCACAAAGCTGTCGCGCTGGCGGCTTTCGGTGCGCCGGATGAGGTATTGCACCGTCACCGACAAGCGCGCATCGACGGACTCGACCTCAACCGCTTCGACGGTGATCAGATCGGCCAGCCACTGTTGCAAGGCGCCCTGCACCAGAAATTGCGTGGTCGCCGCCAGCTCGGGGCTGTTGGGTGCAAACACCAGCTCGCGCAAGCCGCTGCCGAAGTCCGGCCGCATCACCCGCTCGCCCGGTGCGGTGAATACCACCTGCTCGATCAGGCCGCGAATCCAGGCCGCTTCGTCGTCGTCCCGCGTGCGGCCACGGCCGTCGAACTGGTAGGGGAAGTGGAGTCGGGTGGTCATGGGATATCCCCCTGAGCCTGTTCGTCGAACGTAGGGCCGGTTTCAACCGGCCACGACCGTCGCGGCGGGATGAATCCCGCCCTGCGGTGGATCGCGCGCGGCCGTCGAACCGGGGTAGCGGGCGTAGGTTGGGTTGAGCGCAGCGAAGCCCAACAAGCGATGTGCCAGTCCGATACGCCGGATGTTGGGCTTCCTGCGTCAGCCCAACCTACAAAACCGCGCCCGCCTTTGATGCCGCGCTCTGCGTCGAGAAGGATCGTTCTCGTCATCATCAACTCCCGATCACCCGCGTCTGCGCCGCCACCGGCAGCAGCGGCGTACCGTTGGGCGCACACACCGCCTGGCTGTCCATCAGAACCAGCGGCTGGCCGTTGGACATCACGCGTGTCGCGGCAACCACCCACTGCCCGGTCACGCAGGGCACCGGGCTGCCGGAGACATTGAAGGGGCAGCCGGCTACCACGTAAGGCGCGGTCATCAGCACCGTCGGCTGACCACTGACCAGCACCCGCGGATTCGGCGCCGTCGGCGTCGCGCTGCCGCCGTGGGCGCACAGCACCGTGGCACCGACATGGAGGAGGGGGCCGGGCATCTTAAGGGCCCCCACGCTCACTTCGTTCGCTGCCCCCCGAGGGGGCCGCGCCCGCCCTTGGGGCGGCCCGGCGGAGAGGGGAAGGCCCCCACGCTCGCTTTGCTCGCTGCCCCCCGAGGGGGCTGCCCGCCCTTGGGGCGGCCCGGCGGGCGGGCGGAATGCCCCTGTGAAGCGTAGGTTGGGCTGACGAAGGAAGCCCAACATCCGGCGTATCGGACTGGCACATTGCTTGTTGGGCTTCGCTACGCTCAACCCAGCCTACGTGATCCGCGCCAAGAAAGGATTCGCCTCCTCGGGGGACGACGAGCCAAACGGGTATGGGGGCCAGAATATTCATCACACCACCGTCAACGCGCCGTTGTTGATCGTCACGGTCGGGCCGACCAGCGTGATCATCGCGCCCTTGCCGTTCTGGATGTAGATGCCGGTGTCGTTCACGATCAGCGTGGCGCCGGTGGCGCTCTTGAGCATGATGCCGCCGGTGGGGCCGGGCGTATCGGAGATGGTCAGACCGTTCTGCGCGAGCGTCTGAAAGGTGATGGCCTGGAAAGGCGGCAGGGTCGCGCGGGCGAGCGCGGGCACCTCGGCGGCGCTGCCCCAGTAGCACCCGACCCAGATCGGCTTCTCGGGATTGCCCTGCTCAAACTCGATCCATACGCCCGAATTCGGCTCCGGCAACGCGAACATGCCGTTCTGGGTGCCGGCCACCGGCACGCAGGGCATGGCCCAGGCGGAGGGGATCACACCATTGATGTCGAGCACCTCGACGAAGAGCCGCCCCTCCTGCATGGGGTCGATATTGGTCACGACGCGGCCGCGATATTTACCGAAAAACTTTTCAGTCATGTGCCCTCCTCGTCGGCAATGCGTGTTGGGTCGGCAGACGTAGCCCGGATGCAGCGCAGCGGAATCCGGGGGCATCGGCCCGATCGGGCACACCGCCCCGCATCCCAAAAGCCTTCCCGATCGCCACACCGGCCCCGGATTCCGGCCTGCGGCCTGCATCCGGGCTACGCGAAAACGGGAAGCGGTCGTATCTCATGCCGGCACCGTCGGTGTGATGGAAATGAGGCCGTTACGCGTCAGGTTGAAGCTCTGCTTGAACTCGCCGCGCTTGAGCGTGCTGGTGACGCTGCTCACGTAGTACAGCCCGTCGTAGGCGATGCCGGCGCCGCGCACGCCGACCAGCTTGCGGGCCTTGAGCATGCGGCCGTAGCGCAACACGTCGAGCGAGCCGGAGCCGCTCACCGAATCCTGCGATTTCTTGGCCTCGGCCAGCCCGCGCGAGATGGCCTGCATGGGGTTCATGCTGGCGGTGTCCTTCATCATCTTGATGTTGGCCAGCGGCGTGCTCAGCAGACCCAGCGGCGGTTGCAGCGGGTTGAGGTTGGGAATCGGGATCGGGATGGGCACCCGCGTCATCTGGTTCTGGATGAAGACGATGGGCAACACGCCCTTGGTCGGGTCGAAGCTGAAATTGAGCGACTCGACATTGGTATGGGCGTCCATGTCGATGTTGAGCGCCGGCTGCGGCGGGCCGACTTTGATCTCCGGCCCGAAGTAGGCGATGTTGGTCAGCGGCACCTCGCCCGGCTCGATGTAGAACACATGGCCGACCTCCTCGGCCATCTGCTGGATGTAGGCCAGGTCGGTGCCCTGCTGCGCCGGAATGCGCTGAATGGGAATCGGCACATCGGGAAAAAAGGCCGGGATTGGCAGCGGAATGATGCCGAAGGCGGCATATTTGGCGCAGATGAGTGCAAATCGCGCCTCCAGCGGCATGGCCGGATAGGGCAGACCGGAGAAGTCGATCATGTCCATCACCTTGGACAGATCCTCGCCTGTCACGGTAATGCTGCCCGGCTGGCCTTGCGAGCCGGCCTGTACCTCGACATTGGTGACCACGCCGTCGAACAGCGGCTGTGGCCGCCCGCCCAGGGTGACGATCAGCACCACGCGCAACGGCGGCGTGCCGGCCGAGGTGTTCTGCCCCACGGCGATCAGGAAAATGGTGTTCAGCTCCGACTTGCTGTTGACCTTGAAGCGCAACTGAAAGCCGCTGGCCGCGCCAGCCGAGGTGGTGGCGGTGACCGACTCGAGCGCGTCGATCATCATCGCCGGCACCGGGATCGGGATCACCGGGCCGATCAGCAAGGAGAGATGAACGGCGCTGCTACTCACCATCACCTCCCGGCACGCCTTCGGGCAGCGTGATGCGCAGGCGACGGCCGACGGTGTCGGTCAGGTCGGCCGGGCGCACCGCGCCGTTGCCGTCGCACAGGCGCCAGTATTGCTGCGGGTCGCCGACGTATTTGGCGGCGAGGTTATCGAGCCGGTCGCCGCTCTCCACGCGGTGCTCCTGCAAGGTCGCGAAGTTGTCGGGCGGCGGAATGAAGCGACGGCGCACATAGGTCACCGCCTCGCCGTCGGGCCGCGTCCATTGCGCGGTGTCGAGGCCGTGGTAGCGGCTGTCGGGCGCAAAGGCCGGCGCGGTGAGGGCGTTGGCCTGCATGAAGGCCTTGAGCGGATCTGTCATGGCAAACCTCCGATGCCCAGCGCGTCAAAGCCGAAAGTCGCCGCCTTCGCCGCCAGTTTTTCGCGCGATTGCAGATAGGCCATGAACAGCCCGCCGCCCTTGTGATCGAAGCCCAGATCGTCGATGGACAGCACACGCAGGCTCAGATTGACCTTGGCGTTGATCGGGTTGAGCGCGGGGTCGAAGGCTTCTTCAGAAATGGAAAACTCGGTCACCCGCACCGGCGCGATGCGCTGCGCGCCCCACACAAACAGCGCCAGCGCCGACTCCATGGGTGCGATCTCCAGCGTGCCCGCCGCCGCCAGCGCCTTGCCGGCGAGCAGGGCCGTCGCGCTCGGATTGACCAGCGACTCGAGCACCGCCAGCTGCGGCGCGATGCCGGCGGCGACCACGTTGGCGTGCTGGTCGGGGAATTCGAGCTGATCGGCCGCGTCGATGTCGGCCTCCAGCCGGAAGGTCTCGATCGCCGGCCCCTTCAGCCGCAGCGCCTCGGAGCGATCCGCCCCCTCGCCGGCGCCTTGCACCTGCAGGCTACGCGAGAGTTTTTCGGGGTTGTACTGCAGCGCGATCACCCGGCGCACCTGCGCCGAGGCCGGGTCGATCAGCACGATGCCGCCTTTGACGATACGGGGGGACTGGCTATAGCCGCTCATGATGGGTTCCTATTTGGCCTTCGCCTTGGCGCGCTTCGGCTTGGCCGCCTTGGCGCGAGCGGTGGATGCCCTGGCCGGCGCCTTGGCCTTGCTGGCAGCCTTCTTCTTTGGCCGCGCCGTGGCGGGCGCGGCGGCCTGCAAAGTGATGTCGAGCGACCAGCGATTGAGCTTGCCGACATCGCGCGCCGCCAGATCCTGCACCTGCAACTTCCATTTGCCCGCGCAGGGCTCGCCGGCCAGCGCCTGCAGCACGGCCACATCGGCCGAAACAAACTGCGCGCGCAAGTTGTCAGTACCGCCGCCGCTGCGGTTGTGCAGCACCACCGCGGTGCCGCCCGGCGAGTGCAGGGTGACGCGCAAATCGCCGATATAGGTGTGGGTGATATCGACCGCCACCTCGATGGCCGCGATCTGCCCCACCTCGGTCACTGCCAGGGTGCGCGTGATGCCGGCCACGCGGTTGTCGGGAATCGACGCGCCCGGCGCGTCTTCGACAAAAACGGTGCGCGGCGGCACGAGCACACCGAGTTCGAGCGACCATTCTTCGAGCCGGCCGGTGTCCACCGCCGCCTCGTCGCGCACCGACAGCGTCCATGGCCCGGCCGCCTCCTCGCCTTCAAAGCCGCGCAAGGCCGGCAGCGAGAGCGCCTCCCAGGTCACGGCCAGATCGTCGCGGCCGCCGCCGGCACGATCATGCAACACCACCTCATGCCCCGAGGGCGCACTCAGCGACACCACCAGATCGCCGATGTAGGAGTGGCGGATATCCACCGACACGCGCACGAAACTGACCTGGCCAGCCGTGTCCACCTGCACCACATCGACGATGCCGCCGGGGCGGTTGTCGGGGATGGCAACGCCGGGGCGCGACGTCCAGCGATTGTCGGGCGCCGGCGCCGGGGCCTCGCCGCCGCCGCGCAGTTGCAGTGCCAGGGCCACCGCCTGTTCGGCATCGACCCGACCATGGCCGAACCACGGGCTCCAGCTGCCATCGGCATGGCCGATGTCGGTGAAATCACCGCTCGCAAAAGGCGCGATGGGCGACACATCCCAGCTCGGGGTCGGGTCGAAGTTGGCTGCCGGCGTGCGCGGGTAGGGCGTGGTGTCGAGATCCTTGGCCGCCGTGCGCCGCAGCACCGAACCCAGCTCCATCGCGCTCAGCGCCGGATGAGCCGACAGCACCAGCGCGGCAATGCCGGCCACCAGCGGTGTGGCGCTGGAGGTGCCGCCAAAGTCATGTGTGAGCAAACCCGCCTCGCCGGTGGCCGTGGTCACGCCCCGGCCCGCCACCTGCATGCGGAAATAGGCGTGGCTATTGCTCGACGGCGCGCAGATCTCGATGCCGGTGCCGTAGTTGGAATAGTGGCTGCGCTGCGCGGTGCTGGCCAGCGCCGCCACATGCATCAGGCCGGGCACATCGACCATGTTGTTGACGAAGCGGCGCGTCCTGGCCGGCCCGGCCCAGCGCCATGCGCCGTTGGCAAACTCCCAGCCGTGGGTATAGGGCACATCGACATCCGCCTCGTGCAGGATCGGGCAGTTCTCATTGCCCGCCGCCCACAGAAACAGGATGCCGCGCCCGTTCCGCCCACCGCTGACCGCCAGTTGCGACAGGCGGTTGATGACTGCGGTGGCAAACAGGAAGCGCGGCACGCTGCCCCAGGAATTGGACAACACGTCCACCTTGTCGGCAACAAAACCGAGCGCGGTGAGCATCTTCGAATCATTGATCAGCAGCGACGGGCCTTGCGACTCCCACTTGATCGGCAGCAGCCGGCATGCGGGTGCTGCGCCCACCGTAAGCACCGCGTCTGCCTCGCCCGCGATGACACCGGCGCAGGAGGTGCCGTGGTTGGCGCCAGCCTGGTACATCCCGGCAGGCTGGGCGTCGACATCGCGGCTGGTCACCAGGCGGGTGCCACTGAAATAGCCCCAGGCAGCAAACTTGCCGGGCGAATCGAAGTCGGGATGATCGAGCTTGCAGCCGTCGTCGGTCACCCCCACCACCACCTCCGGGCTGCCGAAGCTGTCGAGCAGCTGCCACGCCGCCTCGCAGCGCGCATTGGCGCGCGGGTCGACCTCGGGATGAAAGACATGGCCGTGCAGATGCCACTGGCTGGCGTAGTCCGGATCGCTCGGCGGCGACAGCTCGTACTTGGTGACCAGATAGTTGAGGTCGTTCTCGGCCAGCTCGACGCGCGGGTCGTTTTCGGTCAGCTCGACCACCAGCTTCACCGGGTTCTGGCCGGTGTGCTCGGTGAGCTGAAAAAGATAGTCGCGCTCGGTGTAGCGCTCGCGCAGCAACAAGCCGTAGCGCCCCGCAAACTCGGCCACCTGATCATTCGTCAACACCGACTTGAAGGTGACAAAGACGCGGTCGGTGATCAGGAAATCCTCACCCGTATCCGCCATCTGATAGGCGTGATGCGTCGGCCCCAGTGAGCGCGAGCGCGCCATCATCGCATCGAGATCCTGCGCCCGCGCACGCACCCGTGACGAGGCCGAAGACACCTGCTCGGCATCGTCGGCAATGCCGGCACGCTGCAGTGCCTCGGGCAGCGCCCGCGCCACAAAGGCGTCGGGACGCTTGGCCAGTTCGAGCTTCTTGCCACCGCGATAGGTATACGTCATGACGTCTCTCCCTCAGGCCAGCGGTAATCCCGCGCCCCGCCCCGCACGGCGCCAACCAAAGCGATGCAGCCTTTGACGATGGGAGGGGATAGGTGGTCGCTGTGCATGAGCATGTCCTAAAAGCGAAACCGGAGTGAGCCGCCGATAAAACTGGCCGGCGGCAGCGTGCCCGGTGTGGATGGGGTGTCGGGCGTGGTCAGTTGCCCTTGCGCGCCAAACTCAAACTCGGCCACCGGCACCTCGCGGCAGGGCGCGCCGACGCGCTCGATCTCGGAATGCACATTGGCCATGGCGGCGATCACCTCGGCAAAGCGCATTTGCGGTGCGAGCGTGCGGGACACCTCGCTGGCCTCGGGGTCGGGCGCCGGCGGGGTCTGCACCGCCTGGATCGCGTCGCGCAGCCGCGTGCCGGCCGCCTGCAGCGCCGAGCGCGCGGCGGCCGGGTCGACCGCCCGGCATACCCTGCGCGTGGTCTGCACCGTCAGCCCGGCCGCGCCCCGCCCCTCGGTCGTCATGCTGGCGCGGGCGATGATGCGCACATGCGGCACGGCATTGACGGTGACGCTGAAGGAAAACTCGCTCGGGCTGGCATTGAGCGCGAACACCACTCGCTCGGCGCCACGGAAGGGCACCGGCAGACGCACCGCCAACGAGGCCGGCAGGTCGATGGTGACGGCTGCGGCGCCGAGACTGAAGGCGATGGTGGTCGAGGGCAGCGACAGTCCGCCGCCAGCGGCCGGCGCCGGCGCCCCGCCCGTTGCCGGCGTGGTGCCGGGCGAGCGGCGCGGACCGGGCGCCACCGGCCCCGGTCGAGGCCGAGCCCTGGCGCCAAAATTGGGTGTCAGGCAGGGGTTGCCACCGACCAGCGCGGCGGTGCTCACGCCGGGATGACAGGCGCGGAAGATGCGCATCAGCCGCGCCTGGCTGACCACCTCGGGCGCGCGCCGGCTGAGTCGGCACAGCGCGCCAATGTCGCAACTCGCCTCGGCCATCGAGGCTTCAAAGGAGGCATCGTCACTGGTCGATGCGTCCGGGTCCGGCTGGCGGGAAACCCGTCGCGTGCCGCCGTCCGATTGCTGCACCACATGGGCTAACTCGTGCGCCAACAACGCGCGGCCGGATCCCGTCTCCGGCGCAAAGCGACCCTGGCCGAACACCACATCGGCACCGACGGTGTAGGCATGGGCCGAGACATCGCGCGCCGACGCGGCCGCCTGCGCGTCATCGTGGACACGCACCCGACTGAAGTCGTGGCCGAAGCGCGGTTCGAAGAAGGCGCGTGTACGGGCTGGCAGGGGCCGGCCCGGGGCACCAAGGGTATGCGCGACACTGGCCGGAGCGCCGCCGTCGCGCGCGGTGCCGTGTGCGCGACGGCGAATCACCGGTGGCGCCGCCGTGCCCGAAGCGGTATCGCCCTCGGCCCGGTTCATCACCCGCGCTGCGGCCTGGTCCGCGTCCCGCTCCAGCGGATCGTCGATTCTACCGATAGCCAGTGGCACCGGGGGATCGAACGCAGCCGCCCGCAGGCAGCCTTCGTGATCATCGCCGGCACCGGCCGCCTTGCCACAGGCACACTTGCGCTGCAGGGACAGGCCTTGCCAGGCGCCCGATGTCGTCAGGCGGTCCGGTGTGGCGCGGACGGATGCGAAGCTCGTGCTCATATCTTTGTGAGCTCCCACTTGCCACTCCCCGAACTGGCACTGCCCCGCCCCCAGCCGCCCTTGAGCTTACCGCCCGTTCCGACCGCCCATCGCCCGTGGCCACTGCCGCCCGGTTCCGTCCAGGCAAACTTCACGAAGGGGGCGACCGACTTTGTCGGCCCATCGATGTTGAACACCAGTTGCCCATCGATGCTCCCATCCACCAGATTGCCGCTGGTGCCGGTGAACGCGTACTTGCCGCCAACGACCAGGGTTTCGTCGGTGATCAGTTTGAATTTGGAAAACGGCGTCGGCGTGCTGCCGGTGTCGTAGTAGCCGGTGAAATCGCCACTCACACGCTCGCGCCAGGTGGTCTTGTCGGCGGCCGGCAGATGCTTGTCGAACAGGGTGTAGGGGTTGTCCGCCTCGGCGCTGAGCGAGCCATAGCCGACCTTGCCGCGCGAACTGGGCAGGGTTTTGCCGGCCTGTTTGGCCACCATGTCGACAAAAGTGGTGCAGTTCTGGTCATACAGCTTGTACTTCGGGGGCGCTTTGCACCAGGTCTGCGCGAAGCCGAGGGCCTTGTCGTATTCCGCCTTTTTGAGGTCGAAGCGGATCTTCATGTCCACGCAGCGGCTGTGGGTGCTGTCCGGGTGGGCCGCGCAGCCCGGCGCCTCCGTGGTCATGAAACCGTCAATGCTCCGGGTCTTGTTGTGGTAATGGCCGTAGCTGTAGCGGTCGCCATTGGATTCCTCGAATTCGACGAAGGCGTGACCGACGTCGTCGCCCCCGGTGACGTCGGTGGCCGTAGGCACGTCCAGATCCAGGTTCGCCGTCAGCGACCAGTTTTTTGATTCATCCGTGCTCGGCGCGGCGCGGTTGTCCGGCTTGTCGCAGGCGCCGCCCGCGGCGCAGGTCCAACCGCCGCAGTGATGTGGCTCGGTGGACGGCTCGTCGTCCTTGGTGCTGCGCTGGACCCGGGCCAGGGCGGGCGAGGCATTCTGCTGCACCACATGGGCCAACTCATGCGCCAGCAGGCTCAGGCCGGCGGCGGTGCCAGGCGCATAGCGCCCGGCGGCAAACACCAGATGGTGGCCGACCGTATAGGCATGGGCAGAGACATCACGCGCCGAAGCGGCGGACGCGGCGTCGCGATGCACACGCACACGGCTGAAGTCATGGGCGAAGCGCGGCTCGAAAAAGGCACGGGCGCTGCTCGCCAGCGGCTCGCCGCCGCGACTGAGCGTGCGATCCACACTGGCGGGAACCTCTCCCGCACGTGCATTTACCGACGGGCCACGCCGGGTAAGCCGGGGCGTGACGCTGCGCGACAGGGCGCCGTCGACCGTGCCCATACGCATCACCTGATCGGCCGCGCGATCGGCTTCGTGCTCCAGCGGGTCATTGCTGGCGCCGATACTCAGGCGCGCCTGCAAGCCGAGCGCATCGCGCCGCTTGCAGGCCTCACATTCCCCGTCCGCCGCACTCGCAGTATTGCCGCAAGCGCACTTGCGCTGGAGGAAGGGCGCCGATGTTGGCCTCGGCGCGGCCTGTGCCATCTTCATGGTGGACACCGGTGCACTCATAGCTGTCCCATGCCTCCCCGTGTTCTGGCCAGATCGAGCACGAAAGCGTCGAGCGCGGCAATGTCCGGTTCCTCGTCGAGCAATGCGCCGAGCACAATGGGCAACTGCGCGCTGACCGGCTGCTTCCTGAAGCCGCGCCAGTCGGGAATCGCCACCTCGATGCGCTTGTCCGGCTTGTCGAGCACGAAGCGCCGCCCGAGCACCACCTTCTTGTCCTGGATGCCGGTGCTCAAGTGGGTGAAGGCAGCGACGAGGATTTGCAGCCGCGCCAGGGCGACGGCGTCGGGCTGGCCGAAGTCGGTCTCCTTGCCGAGCGTGGTCAGCGCAGTGACCACCTGCTGCGACAGCGCCGGAAAAACTGACCACTGGCTTGGCGCGCCCTGCACCGACTGCACTTGCGTCAGCAGCACGCCGAGGCGCTCGCCGGCCTGGGCGATGGCCTCTTCGGCCAGCGCCACGCTCAGCTGTGCCCGGCGGCGGCCGAGCACCGGCCGGACGGCGAGCTTGCCAGAGAACTTTTCGGAGCCCTCCAGCGCCGCCTCGGCCCCCGGCAACGCGTTGCTGCCATCTTCGGCGACGACGCCGCGAAACGCGAACTGCACCAGGCTGTCGGGGTTCTGCAGCGCCAGCGGCGAGAGGTCGACATCGAGCTTTTTCGAGCCGGCGCCGAGAAACTGGAACAGGCGCTCATTGGTATAGACGTCGACGATGCCCGGCTGCACCACATGATGGATCGCCTCGTGCGCCATCACCGCGGTGACGCGCGTGGCAAAGCCCGCATCGGAGGCGGCCTGACTGGCCTCGGTAGCGGCGGCGTCCGGCACCTGGCGAATGCCTTCGGTGCTGCCCGCCTCGCCCTCGACGCGATAGACCGTGGGCACGCGTGGCGGATCGAGCATCTGACTGGCCGCCGGACTGCCGGTGCACACCACGATATGCCCCTGGCCGTAGTGGGCGGTGGCGCCGGTGTTGCACAGGTCGGTGCTTCTGGTCGAGTCGCAATGCACCGTGCCCGAACCGGGCGGATCGGAGACCGTGCTCTGGCCCAGGAACTGCGCCGCCGCGCGGTAGCGATCCGCGGTTTCAGCCAAGGTTTTCGGGGTATTGCTGCCCGCGCCGAAGGTGTTTTCGAACTGCCGTTCGATGGCCGGCGCCGGACTCGCCAACAAGGCGGCCGCGCGGTCGAACACGCTTTTGGCCTTGCTGCGGCCGGCGTCGATGCGGGTCACCTGATCGGCGTTGCAGGCGCAGGCCGGGCACACGGCGCTGGCCGGCACCGGCGGCGCGGTCGGCGCTGCTGTGGGCGGCATGCCGGGGATGCGACCGGGGGGCAGTGGCAAGGCGCCGCCGGGCACTCCCGGTGCGCCGCCCGGCACAGGCGCCGGTGCCGGCGCACGGCGCAGCGAGGCGCCATTTTGCTGAACGACATGGGCCAACTCATGGGCCAGCAGCCGTTGCCCGGCAGCGGTATCGGGGGCGTATTGACCGCCGGCGAAGGCGACGTCGCGGCCGACCGTGTAGGCACGCGCACTGACCGCCTGCGCCGACGCCTCAGCCCGAGCATCCGTATGAATGCGCACGTCGCCAAAATCGCGACCAAAGCGTGGCTCGAAAAAACGCCGCGCAGACGGATCGAGCGGGCGGCCCGACGTGTTCAGCACCGCGTGCACCGCTGGCGGCACCTCGGCGGCGCCGCTGCGTGCCGTGGCTCGCCGCTGAACACGTGGCTGCACCCCGCCGTGATCGGCCCGCTGCGCACGGGCCGGGCGCTCATGCCCCGGCCTGCGCTGTGGCCCGCCGGATACCGGTGCACGCATGACCGCATCCGCCACCCGATCGGCGTCAGCTTCGAGTGGGTCGTCCTCACGACCGATACGCAATTTGCGCTGCAGACCGAGGCCACTCTGGCGCTGACAGTCTTCGCACACCTCGCCCATTGCCGAGGCGGGCTTGCCGCAGGCGCACTTGCGCTGGAGCACACCCGAGACGGCCTCGGTCGTAAGCGCGGCAGCGGGCGCGAACTGCACCGTCGGGCTCATGACTTGCCTCCCGGGACGATGCCACCGGCGATGGCGCGGCCAATGCCCTGACCAACTGCGCCCTGCGCCACCGGCCCCACCGCAGTGTGGAGCCGGGCGCGATCGCCGCCCGCGGCCAAGGACGCCACCGCGCCGGGCTGGGCGAGCAGGCGCTGCAACTCGGCCTGCACGCCGGCAGACACGGCCGCCGCGTCCTTGCGGTCGATACCGGTGAGAACGAGCTTGTCGATGTGCACCACGATGCGCGTCATACCCACCCCCGCGTTTCGGCGTCGGTGGGCGATTTTTCGCGCTTGCCGGCTTCGAGGTGGGCGGCGCGCAGCAGCTGCGCCATGCCCACCGGCGTGCCGGCCTCGGCGGCGAGGAAGGCGGCCGACAGGGCGATGTTGCGGATGTTGCCGCCGGTGGCGTTGAGGCGGGCGAGCTTGGCGTAGTCGAGCGCGGCCAGCGGCGTGGCGGCGGGGAAGATGCTGCGCCAGATGGCTTCGCGCTGGACGGCGTCGGGATAGGGGAAGTGCACCACGAAGCGCAGCCGGCGCTGGAAGGCGGCGTCGAGCGCGGTCTTGTGGTTGGTGGTGAGAATGGCCAGCCCGCGATAGGCCTCCATGCGCTGGAGCAGGTAGCTGACTTCGATGTTGGCGTAGCGGTCGTGGCTGTCCTTGACCTCGCTGCGCTTGCCGAACAGCGCGTCGGCCTCGTCGAAGAGCAGCAGCGCGCCGATGTCTTCGGCGGCGTCGAAGACCTTGCGCAGGTTCTTTTCGGTCTCACCGATGTATTTGCTGATGACGGCCGACAGGTCGATGCGATACAGCGCCAGGCCGAGTTCGCCGGCCAGCACTTCGGCGGCCAGGGTTTTGCCGGTGCCGCTCTCGCCGCTGAACAAGGTAGCGATGCCGAGCCCGCGCGCGCCCTTGCCGGCAAAGCCCCAGTCGTGATGCACGGTGATGCGGTGACGCGCATGCACGGCGAGCTGTTGCAGGGTGCGACGCTGGGCCTCGGGCAGGATCAGGTCGTCCCAGGTGGCGCAGGGCACGATGTGCTGCGCCATGTCGCTCAGCGCCGTGCCGTCGCCGCGGCTGAGTCGGTGCAGCGAGGCGGCGGCCTGGGCCGGATCGGCAGCGTCGACCTGACGCACGCAGGCGGCAATGCGCCGGGCGCCGAGGCGGTACTGGCTGGCGAGGCTGTCGAGCGTGTCGGCGAGCGTGTCGGCCGCGTCACCGAGCGCGCTTTGCCAGAGCAGGCGCTGGCCGGGGGCGTCGAGTTTGCTGACCGTGAAATGCAGGCTGTCGCCGTCGATGCACGGGGCGTGTGTGCCGCTGACGATGAGCAGCCCGTCAATCTGCGGGATGAAGCGGCTGAGCGCGCCGGGGGCGGCATCGTCGCCCTGCACGATCAGCAAACCCGCGCCGAGCAGGGCGGCTTCGCGCTGCCACAGGCTGATCAACGAGGCCTGCTCGTGAGCGGCGGCCGGGATGTCGGCGGCGCGCAGCGCGAACAGCGCCACGCCGAGGGTCTGCGCCAGCGTGGCGGCGACATCACGCTGGCCATCGGGGTCGTCGCCAGAGAGCATCACGGTCGGCAGGCGGCCGGCCTGTTCCGCGAGTTGATCGGCGGCGCGTTCGGCGATGTGGCGGTGGGCGTCGGCCATCAGGCTGGCCGGCGGCACCGGCTCGAGCAGCGCGGCGAGGCGGTGGTCGAGGTAATTGAGACCAGCAATGAAGTGCAGCACGCGCTCGTCGAGCTTGAGCCGCGCCGCGGTGAGGCCGGTGGACTCGTCGACCTCGATCAAGCGCCACCGCCGCAACGGTGCGACCGGGGTGAGCGCGCTCCAGTGCGGGTCGGGCAGCACCGCCAGCGCGAGGCCAAATGTGGCCCACGGGCGTTGCGACTGGCCGGTGGCCTCGCCGCACAGCGCCGCCAGGCGGGCGTCCATTTCTGCGCCGGCGGCCAGCAAGAGCACGTCGCGCTCGAAGTCGCTGAGTTCGAACAGCGTCACCAGGGTGTCGATGGCCGACGGGCCGGGCAGGCACTGCGCGGCAGAGTCGACCTGTTGCTCGGCCTCGGCCACCTCGCCCTCACCCAGCCGCGCCCGCAGGCGGGCGAACTCGGCCACCAGCAGGTGCTGGTTGGCGGTGGTCCAGTCGAGCTCGCGTGGGGCGTTCATGTGATGGTGATGCGGTGGTTGAAGAAGGTGGGCGGCGTGGTGCTGCGGTCGGCCACGGGGCTTTCGATGCCGTCGATGCGCAAGCGCGCCAGCGGGGCGCCGGGGTCGGCGTCTTCGACGATGAAGTCGAGCGTGGTGGTGGGCGCGACGAAGCTCTCGGGGCCGACTTCGACCTGACCGATGAGCAGCGACACGGTCTGCCCGGGGCGCAGCGCGGGGGTGAAGGTGAGCGTGATGTGGGCGTCGCCGGCGCCGTCGCGGGCCACGGCCTGCGGCAGGTTGGTGATGTTGGGCGCGACGATGGCGGCGAGGCGGTTGGTTTCGCGGGCGTGGGTGTCGCCCGGGCGGACGACATGGCCGGTGACGTCGTACACGCCGACCGGGAAGTCTGCCGCGCGCGAGACGGGAATGACCAGCACCATGCGGTCGGCGGCGTTGGGGCCGGTGGCGGCGATGAGTTCATCCACCCCGAAGCGTTCGTTGCGCAGGTGCACCTCGCGCGCCGTGCCGTCGAGGTGATGGCCTTCGAGGCTGGTCGATTCGCCGAGGCGCACCACCGGCTGATTGCCGGCCGGCACCACGGCTTCGAGCATGGGCAGCGGCGGGATCAGGCTGGGGGTGACGACCACGCCGCGCTCGCGGCCCGAGACCGGATCGACCTCGCCGCGGCTGAGCACCGGCAAGGTCGGGCGTGTCGGGCGGGTGGCTTCGATCAGCACCACCGACACCTGGTAGGCGATTGACGGCCGGTAGTTGGACTGGGTGGCGGTCCACAGCTTGGACATCTCTTCGATGTTGAGAAACTGCGGGGTGAGCTTGAGCAGTTCGAGCTGATCGGCCAGGCCGCACTCGGCCAGCGCACGCAGGGTTGGCGGCAGATCGATGCCGACATCGGGCGAGGGGTTGAGCGCGGTCTGGATCATCTCGCGGGTGATCACCGGAAACTCGTGCATCAGTTGCATGGCATAGCCGAGCAGGATCTCGGCGTGGAGGTCGTCGCCGCTATAAGCTGAGATGAGGTAGTGCAGATCGAGCGCCAACGGCGCATTGGTCAGCCGGTGGCGGCCGGAGGGGTCGCGCGAGGGCAGGCCTTCGTTGCGCCAGCCGGTGTTGGGCGTGACCTGATACAGAAACAGGTTGAGCCCGCTGGCCTCGGTGCCGCCGCTGGCGACCACGCGGTCGGGCGACAAGACGGTGACCGTCACCGTGCTGCCAGTGACGCCGGCCACATTGTGATTGACCAGCCCGTCGTTGAGCCGGTCGCGCAGCACGGCAGTGACGCCGGCAATGGCCAGTGCGGTACTCATGAGGGGCTCCGCTGGCGCTTGGCCAGATAGGCGTCCAGCGACATCGGCGCCTGGCCGCTGCGGGCCGGGCGCTTGGGTGGCGCGGGCGCCTGCACGGCGGTGACTTCGATGCGACCGATGTGGACGTGAACTTCGGTGGGTTCGGCGGCGGCCGCGGTTGCGGGCCGCGCTGCGTCGGCGGCGCGCGCCGTGGCGCGCTCGGCTTGTGCCGGCAGCAAGGCCTCGGGGACAGCGCGATAACCCGTTACCGTCGCAGGCTCGGCGCGGCCGGGGCGCACCGATGAGGCGAGTGGCGAGGCGAGCGTCGTCGCCGGCACGACACGCGCCAGGACACTGGCGGCCGAGGCGGCTTCACTGGCGTGCGCATGATTGCGGACGGCCGGGCGGGTCGATTCGGCCGGGGCGTGCTTGCCCTCCTCCGCGGACGCCTCAGACGCGTTCTCACGCTCCGTCGTTGCTACCAACGGTGCGGGCGACAGCGCCTGCGATTCGCCGCGGCGCGGGGCCGGATGCTCGGTTGCAGACTGGCGGCTTGGCGCCTGCGATTGCGCGTCCGATACGAACTCACCCGCCCGGCGCGGCGGCGCCGTGGGTTCGGACGCCGGCGTCTGGGCGGCGCCGTGCTCAAGCGGCAAGATCGGCGCGCTGCCCTCATCCGTCGGCAGCAGTTCGGGCGGCGCCTGGAAGGGCAGCCGGGCCATGGCATGCACCGTGGCTTGCGGCAGGCCGCTGGCGTGCCGGGCGAGGCGTCGGAACAGGCCGCTCATGCGCGCACCCGGGCGAGGTAGGCGGTGCGACGGGCCTCGCTGAGCGCGAGGATCTCGGGCTCGGTCCAGCCATAGGCGGCGGCCAGCGCGTGGACCTCGTCGAGCAGGCGGCGGGCGTGGCTGTCGAGCTCTTCCCACAGGTAGCTGGCGATGTCGAAGCTGGCTTCGGTCTGGTGCGCGCAGGCCGGGCAGGCGACGGCCAGCGCAAGGTCGGCCCAGGGGTCGGCGGCTTCGATGGCGGCTTCGGCGGCATCGAGCAGCTCGGCCAGCGCGGTGTCATCCTGCGGCAAGGCTTCGGCCGATTCGGCACAGTCGCGCAGCAACTGGCGCGCGGCCGATTCGGGATCATCGGCATTGACCAGGGCGGCCAGATGGCGGCTGCTCGGGCGATGGAAGCGGTGGCCGCCGACCACGATGGGCTCGGTGCTGGCAGGCGGCGCCGGCGGCAGATCGGCGGCGTCGAGGGCAAACTCCATGCGCTCGCCGCAGGCCGGGCAATCCACCCAGGACGCCAGCTGCGCGCCGAAGCTGGCGCGACGCAATGCCATCAGCGCGGCATTGCGCGCGCCGAGGGGCGCGTCGGCCAGTTGCTCGACCGGCAGGTCGGGCGCAGCGACGGCGTAGAGCAGCAGCGCGCGATCAATCGGATGGCGGCGCGCGCCCTGCTCCCAGACCGACAGGAGACGTTCCGGGCTGATGACGGCCATGATGATCAGGCCGGTTCGGTAAAGCTCGGCTCGCTCGGCTCGGTGACGTCGTAGTCGCGCTCCCAGCCCTCGTTCTCCAGCTTGAGGGTCTGGATGGCGACGGCGTTGGCGTTGGCATCGAGGTCGGGCAGGGCTTGATACTCTGACACCCAGCAGCGATACACCTTGTAGGCCAGCACCAGCTGGCCGGCCTCGTTGTAGACCTCGATGATGAGATCCTTGCGGAAGTCCTTGAGCGAGACCTCGGCACCCAGGCCGGAGCCGAAGTTCCACACCTTGTTGGCCCACTGCTCGAACTCGACGTCATGGGTGACGCCGCGCTCGAGCGTGATAGCCTCGAACTTGGTGCGCCCGGGCGACTTGCGCGAGGTGCTCGGGTCGCCGCCTTCGCGGTGTTCGACCAGTTCAGTGGACCGCTTGAGCGCGCCCACCTTGCTGATGCCGGCCACGTAGCGGCCGTCCCACTTGACCCGGAATTTGAAGTTCTTGTACGGGTCGAAGCGCTGCGTGTTGACGCTGAACTGTGCCATCTGCGTTCTCCTTGATCAGGCCTCGATCTGGCCGGCCATCTGCTGGATTTTCAGGACCACGAACTCTGCCGGCTTGAGCGGCGCGAAGCCGACGAGGATGTTCACCACCCCGCGGTCGATATCGTTCTGGGTGGTGGTCTCGCGATCGCACTTCACGAAGTAGGCCTCGCGCGGGCTGCTGCCCTGAAAGGCACCCTGTCGGAACAGGGTCTGCATGAAGGCGCCGATGTTGAGCCGGATCTGCGCCCACAGCGGCTCGTCGTTGGGCTCGAACACCACCCACTGCGTGCCGCGGAACAGGCTCTCTTCGAGGAACAGCGCCAGCCGGCGCACCGGCAGGTATTTCCACTCGGAGGCCAGCAGATCGGCGCCGGCCAAGGTGCGCGCGCCCCACACCAGATGCCCGGTGACCGGGAAGCTGCGCAGGCAGTTGAGGCCGATGGGGTTGAGCTGGCCATTCTGCGGGTCGGTCATGGTGTAGGTCAGGCCCTGCGCACCGGAGAAGCTGGCGGCCAGCCCGGCCGGTGCTTTCCACACCCCGCGCTGCACGTCGGTGCGCGAGATGATGCCGGCCACCGCACCGCAGGGTGCGAAATCGGCGAGGCGGTTTTCGGACAGCGGGTCGGGCATGCGCAGTCGCGGGAAGTAGGCCGTGGCATTGATCGCCGCGTCATTGCCAATCGCCCCGCGCAAGGTGTTGACGCCAGAGACCGCGGTGGCAATCGCCGTGCTCGGATTGGCCGTCCAGGCGGCCGGCGGGTCGACAATCAGCATCGCGCGCCGGGTCTGGCAATAGGCGGCAGCGGCCGCCCAGGTCGCGTTGGCGAGATCGTTGGTGGGCGTGCGCGGCGGGATGCACAGCAGGTTGAACAGGTCGGCCGACTCCAGCGCGAAGATGCCGGTGCGGGCATTCTGGTCGCCGGTGATCTGCGCGTCGGTAATGGGGTTGCCATCGGAGCCGAGCGAGCCGGCCGCGGTCGCGGTGCCGTCCGGGTTGGCCACTGTCACCGTGGCATTGGCGGGACTCTCGGTGGCCGGCGCCGAGGTGCGCACGTTGACCAGGGCCGACTGCTCGTTGAGCACCGTATTGACGAAACGCTGGCTGGTCGGATCGACCGACACATTGCGGAACTGCTCGGAGGCGATCGCCCGCGTGCCGCCGGGGCGGTCGAGTTCTTCGATGAGCAGGTTGAACAGCAGCGTGTCGGCGGTGTCACGCGTGGCGTGGTCCACCGTGGCGCGCAGCGCGCTGCCCCAGGTGCCGGGGCTGGCCGCTTCGAGCACCAGGGAGCCACCGGCGGTGGCCAGCGTGAGGGTCGCGGTGCTGGTCGACACCGTGCCATTGAACACCCGCACGATCAGGGCATCACTGCCGCCGTGCTGAAAGAACTGATTGACTGCATAACTGAGCGTGCTGGGTTGCCACAGCCCGCCAAACAGTCGCGAGTACTCGGCAAAACTCTGCACCCGCACCGGCGAGTTAACCGGGCCGCGCAAGGCGCGCCCGATGAAGGCGGTAATGGACGTGGCAACCCCGGTGATGGTGCGCACCCCGCTGGGCACTTCTTCCACATAGACGCCGGGATAGGTCAAGGCAGACGGCATGGTCGTGACTCCTCAGTGCTGAGAAGCCGGCATGCGCCACTGCGACAACATGCCGGCCCGGTTCTCTATCAGCCCGGCGGGCTCGCGGAGGCCAGGGCCACGCGACGCCACTCGGACGGTTTCCCAAACGAAGCTAGACGACAACGGTTGCCGCGACGGCGCGTGGATCGACGCGGCCGGATCACGGTGACGTCCTGCCCCGAAACATCGACGGCCTTGTGTGGCGTCGATGTGGGCCGAACGGGTGATTCAATGCCTTTTTAATCTAGAAACGATGCCATTCGAATGCAACCTGAGCCGGCAGAAATTTGTAGCCGACGCCCGACAGTGTCGTCGCAGCCGGCAGATCGTTATGCCAAAGAACTTTTTGTCACGCACAGGCAAGGCGATGATGAATGTGTCTATTTATCCGACAGATAGCGTGACGGTTTGCACGCACCAGGGTCGCAAAACATTCCGAACGGATGCATTGATCGCGGCGCCCGACGCTGGCGATATCGTTTGCAACAAGATGTTTTCTCTCGTCCGGCAGCCACCAAACAAAACGGGCGTGCCTTTTAAAGACACGCCCGTGCGCGTTTTGCGCGTCCCAGCCAGCCTCGGAGAGGCGAGGCCTGAAACGACTTACTTCGGTGTTGCAGCAAGCACCCGTTGATCTGCCTCGGCGTCGAGCTGACGCACCAGCGCCGCCAGCGCTGCCGGTTCATCATCGGCATAGCGAACGCATTTTTCGTAGCTCGCCATGCGCACACACACTTCGGTGCTGGCCCGATCAAGCAGACGCAACTGACTGGTGCCCACACTGCCATCGTCTTTCAGAAAGACCGAGTAGCGCCGCACCAGATCCGCCGGCAGGTCGAAGTAGTTCAAACCATAGAGGCCGTTGAGCACACCGACCAGATCGGCCGCGGCATAGTCAAACGACACCGCCGCGTCGCCGCGAGTGAGCTTTGCACTTCCGGCGCCGGTCAGCACCAACTCGCGCGTCTGCGCACCCAGGGCAGGCCCGGGTGAGTGACGCACGCTGACACTGACGCTGTCGACCGGATAGTGCAGCGGCGGACCCTTAGGCCCCAATGTGGCTTCAGCGGCCATGGCCGGACCTGCAGCACAACTTGCCAGCACCACGACCGCCCCAGCCAGCCGGCGTCCAACGCGAAAAACCAGCCCCCCGTGAGAGGAGCTGGTTGCCTTGCCGAGTAGCGTCATCAAGCGGCGCGACGACGGCGAACCTGCCAACCGACCAAGCCGAGGCCGGCCAGCATCATGGCGTAGGTTTCCGGTTCCGGCACGGGGGTGACGGCGGTGTAACCCAGGTCACGCAGAACGCCGACTTCGATGGCCGTAAACACACGCGGCGACGGACCATCCGGGCCGGCATGCGTCATCATCATCGCTTCGAGTACGGGGTTGTCGGTGTCGAGGTGGGACACGCTGGAGCCGTTTTTCCAGGTGGTCGGGCTGTAGAGGCCCACCGGGTTGCCACCGTTGGCGGCCATGGCGTAGGCGCCATAGAAGAACATGCCCTCTGCCGGACTTGCGCCACCGGTGCTCGCCGCCCACGCAGCCGCGTCGAGCGAATAGTCAGACTTGATCACCCGATTCCCATTCTTGTCGCCCAGGAACTCGTCAAAAGCGCTCCACACATTGTCAGGCGCAAACGGTGAGGTGCCGTTCTGGTTGATGCTCGACGAAAAGCCGATGGCATGCGTGAACTCATGAAACACGGTGGAGTAGAAGTCGTACTTGCCGTAGGGCGCCTCACTGTTCAGATCAAGATGCCACTGCTGACCCCAGTTGACGTTAACGTCGCCGTCGGCCGCGCCGTCGTTCAGGTCGGTACCGGTCAGCAGCTTGTTGCGCACCACTTCCTGATAGGTAAAGCCGTTGGTGCTGCCATCCCAGATCGCCACGGATCCGGCAGACGCCAGATTGCTTGACTGCGAATCGTCCGACGACGTCACTTTCAAAACGATGTTGGCGGAGTTTGTAAAGTACTGCCCGAACAGGCTGGAAAAGGCATTGCCCGCGGTCACCAGCGCGTTCTGTCGGTCGGTGCCATAGGTGGCATCCAGAAAACCCAACCCCGGCGTGTTGTCCGAATAATCAAAAGTAAAACTGATCGCGGCATTGGCGCTGCCGCCGAAGGCCAGGCAGCCGGCGACGAAACCACTGCTGAGCATCAGGTGAGTGAGCCGCGACAGGCGCCCACGCGATTGCGTAGAAGAGTTCATGCGAGAGTTATCCTGAAAATGTCATTGAAGGGGTTGGCACGCAACACATCCGGCGACTTGCGACCTTGGTACGGCGCTCACACGTCATGCGTCGCCAAGCGCGGCGCAACATGCCATCGGTCTGATTGTTTGACAAGACTAGCATGCCGACCGCATCGCTCGTCAATCACCAATATGAGAATGTGTTACATCTCGATACGCACCGCGGGCGCGTAACGCCTCGCCGACCGTGGGCGGCCAGGCCCCGGAAAACAGCGCGCTTCACGGCCAACAACAAACGACGATCAGCAATCAGTTGCTCGCCTCGACGCGGGCCACGGCCTAAACCCTGTTCGATATCGGCGGCTCATCCGGCCCGGCGGGGTCGGCGCTCGGCGTGCCGTCCGTCGGCTCGGTATCCGGTTCGGCCTCGACAATCGGCTCGGCCTCACTCGCAGCCGCATCGTCAGGCGCTGTTTGCGCGGCGGCGATCACTTCTTCTTCCATCTCGGCGAGCGTTTTGGCCGGCGCGGGGTCGAGCACTGAACGGGCGTGGCGCAGCAGGCTGCGGTCGGCGTCGTCCATGTCGGGGATCAGGTTGTAGTCGTCCATATAGACGTCCAGCCCGTCGACCTGATTGAAATGCGCGTGCGAGAAGAGCTGCGCCATGGCCTGGCGCTTGAGGGCGGCGGGTACTTTTGGCCGCAGGAAGGCGCTGAAGTCGTCGGCCAGCGTCAGCGAGGCGGGGTCGGGCAGGGGCACCTCATCGCGCGGATCGGCTGGCGGCGGCGTGACGGGCGCGGGCGCGACAACCGGTTCGGCCAGGGCCTCACCGCGCGCCACGGCCTGCTTGCGCTGCGACCAGCGACGCAGGAAGCCGGCGTCTTCGACGGGCGCTGTCGGCGCGGGGGGCTTAGTGTCCCGGTCGGTCACGGTTGTCTCCTGTGGCGGCATAGCGTCGCTTGCCACGCTTTTTCTCGGGCTCACGCCAATGAGCGCGCGCGAAGGCGTCGATGATCTCGCACCAGCCATCGGGCAAGGGCAGGCGCTCGACGCTCTCGCCGGCATCCATCCAGCGGGCGGCTTCGTAGAAGTTGGCGCTCACCGCGGCGACCGTGGGCGGCCCGTCGGGCTGATCTTCATTGGCGGGCCGCAGCATGAAAAACAAGGAGGGTTCGTCGGCACAGGTGTTCATGTGATAGCCCTCGGCCTCATCGCCATGCAGCTCGAGCCTGAGCCCGGAGACCACCACCTGGTCGGGGCCATCGGGTTGTGGCACCTCGCCAAAGGCCAGGCCCACCAGCGCCCATCGATGATCAATCCATGGATTGCCATCCACCGTTTGGCGGGCGAAACACACGGCAAGCTGGTCGGCGCCGGTGAGCGCTTCAACCCCTGGGTTGGGTAGGTCTGACACGATTGCTTCTCCCGACAGCCTGTTCACGGTGAACAAGCCCTAAAATACCGCTTCAAACATAAACCGAGACTGCCCCGTTGCGCCAGGGCGCCCCCGAGATGACGGAGACACCACGCATCGACACCGACACCCCCATCGACATTCCGCTCGGCAACGGAGCCGATGCGCCACGCCTGTCGATTACCCGCGCACGCCGTCCGGCCACGGCCACGGCGCAGGTGATTGACCACGAAGGCCTGCCGCGCGAGGTCGAGGTGCCAGGCGAGCATGCGCTCACGGTGTATCTCGACAAGCACGAGGTGGTCACCCTGATGACACTCGGCCAGGCGCCCGAGGCCTTGATCATGGGCTATCTGCGCAACCAGGGTCTGGTCGAATCGCTGACCGATCTGTGCTCGGTGCATGTGGACTGGACGACCGGCGCCTGCGCAGTCACCACCCGAAGCCAGCGCCCGCCGACCGAGCGCATGGCCAAACGGACGGTGACCACCGGCTGCGGTCAGGGGACGATGTTTGGCAACTGGCTGGACGAATTGCGCCCGCTCGACACCGACGCCACCTTGCCGATCGCCACGCTCGATGCGGCACTGGCCCGCATCCTCGCACTCGACACCATCTACAAGCGCTCCGGCTCGGTGCACGGCTGCGCGCTGCTGCACAACACACCCGAGGCGCCGCTGCTCTATCACGTCGAGGACGTCGGCCGGCACAACGCGGTCGATGCCATCACCGGCTTCATGTGGCTGGACGAAGAATCCGGCATTGGTAAAATTTTTTACACCACCGGCCGGCTGACCTCCGAAATGGTCATGAAGGCCGTCCAGATGCGCGTTCCCTTCCTGGTGTCGCGCTCGGGATTGACCCAGATGGCCCTCGCACTGGCCCAGGAAATGGGCGTGACCTTGATCTGTCGGGCGCGTGTTGGTCGTCATCTGGTCTACACTCATCCGCACCGCATCACGAGAACCCCTGAATGAGTCACCCACGTATTTCCGGCCTGGTCCTGGCCGGCGGACTCGGCCGCCGCATGGGCGGTGCCGACAAGGGGCTGGTCATGCTCGATGGCCGCCCGATGATCGACCATGTGCTGGCGCGTCTGCACCCGCAAGTCGATGCCCTGCTGATCAACGCCAATCGCAACACGGAAGTCTATTCCCGCTTCCGCATCCCCGTTCTGGCCGACCGCCACAGCGGCTTTGTTGGCCCGCTGGCCGGGCTGGATGCCGGCCTCGCCCACCTCGGCAACACCGAGGGCTGGATAGTGACCTGCCCCTGCGACTCGCCCTTTGTGCCGCGCGATCTGGTCGCCCGGCTGCTCGATGCCGCCGAAGCGGCCGACGCCGACGTGGCGATTGTCCGCTCGGACGACCAGTTGCAGCCAGTGTTTCTCCTCGCCCACACCCGCACCGCACCGGCGCTGAAAGCCTACCTGGCTGCAGGCGAACGCAAGATCGACCGCTGGGTATTCACCCAGAAACACGTGGTGGTCGATTTTGACGACTGCCCGGAAGCCTTCGCCAATATCAACACCGCTGACGAACTGGCACGGCACGGCCAAGCCACCGTCTGATCGACCGACCGTGGCGCGCGCCGCGCCACTACGGTCGGCCGGACACTCAATGCGCGGTCGATGGTCGCGCCGACCCCGGTGCCACCGGTGCCGCACCGCTGCTGCTCTTGGCCTCGCGATACCAGTACTCGTGGTGTTCCCTGGCCCAGGTCTCGTCCACATAACCAGTCTTCATCGACGCCAGCGAGCCTTCCATGCCGACGCTGCCGATGTAGATATGGCCCAGCGACAAGGCGATGAATATCATCGCGCCGCTGGTATGGATGATGTGCGCCAGCTGCATATCCTGGCGGATCTGGCCATTGCCCGGGAAGTCGAGTACCAGCCCGGTAATGCCGACCAACAAGCCAAGAATGACCACACCGATCCAGAACCAGGTCTTCTCGCCGAAGTTGAAGCGCCACGAGGGCACATGCTCGCCCGACAGCAGGCCGCCGGCCTTGCGAATCCACAGCGCGTCGATGGCCTGCCACACGTTGTCACGGGCAAACAAGGCCACCATCACCAGGGTTGAAGCGAAAAACAGCGGGCCGACAAAGTTGTGTACGTTCTTGCCCAGCGCCGCGATCCACGAAAACGCGCTGTAACCGATGACCGGAATGATCACATGCTTGCCGAACAGCAAGGTCAGGCCGGTGATCGCCAGCAGCACGAAGCTCAGTGCCACCGTCCAGTGGGTCATGCGCTCGACGGTTGAGAAGCGCTGGATCAGTCGCCCGGTCGGCGGCCCCTCCAGCATGATCTTGCCGCGAACCAGACGGAACAGCACCAGCGCGATGAACACGCCGGCCAGCAGCCAGCCGCCGATCTGGGTGATCGGGCCGTTGCGCCACTGCCGCCAGGTCTGCCCTTCGGACTGGATCAGCATGCGATCGGCCGGCGCGGTGAAGGTGATGGACTGGGCCGTGCCGTCGCGCACGGCGCGGTAAACGTCGGCGTTATTGTCCGGCGGTACGGCCATCGCCGGCGCAGCGATCCAGCCCAGACCGAGGACGGCCGCCAGCAGCACGGCCCGCAAAGTCACGATGAGGTGTGCGCACATGGTGTCCTCCTCAGCCCGGGGGCATGCGGCCGATTTCGGTCTGCTTGCGGGCGCGGGCGCGCATATCGCTCTCCCACAGGGCCTTGTCGCCGCCATAGGTCGCTGACTCCCAGGGACGGGTGTCGGGCTTGCCGGAGTAGCTGCCAGCCTCGTAGTGGGTCACCTGCGGCACTTCGCTGCAGGCAGCCAGAGCCATCGCGGCGCCGATCAGGAGCACGGTTTTCATGGTGTTCATTTGTCACCTCCGCGGGTCCGCTCACGCTTCTGTTCGCCGCTACCGTAGGCTGTGTTCCAGCCAATCATCTCGGCACCGCTGCCACCGCGGCGGACCACCCGCTCGCGGAAGATGTCGGCCAGCGCCGTGCCGTCGCCACCGAGCAGCGCCTTGGTCGAGCACATCTCGGCGCACATCGGCAGCTTGCCTTCGGCGAGGCGGTTCTTGCCGTACTTCTCGAACTCGGCGTCCGAGCCGTCGGCTTCGGGGCCACCGGCGCAGAAGGTGCATTTGTCCATCTTGCCGCGCTGGCCAAAGGTGCCGGTCTGCGGGAACTGCGGCGCGCCGAAGGGGCAGGCGTAGAAGCAGTAGCCGCAGCCGATACAGGCGTCCTTGTCGTGCAGCACCACGCCGTCTTCGGTGCGGTAGAACACATCGACCGGGCACACCGCCATGCACGGCGCGTCGGAGCAGTGCATGCAGGCGACCGACATGGATTTCTCCTGGCCGACCACCCCGTCATTGATCGTCACCACGCGGCGCCGCTGGATGCCCCAGGGGACTTCGTGCTCGTTTTTACAGGCGGTCACGCAGCCGTTGCATTCGATGCAGCGCTCGGTGTCGCACAGGAATTTCATTCGTGCCATGTTCGTCTCCCCTTTAGGCCTTCATGACCTGGCACACCGTGCTCTTGGTCTCTTGCATCATCGTCACCACGTCGTAACCGTAGGTGGTGGCGGTGTTGACCGCCTCGCCACGCACGATCGGCGCCGCGCCCTCCGGGTAGTACTTGAGCATGTCCTCGCCCATCCAGCGACCGGAGAAGTGGAAGGGCAGGAACACCGTGTCCGGGCCGACCCGCGGCGTCACCAGCGCACGCACCTTGAGCTGTGCGCCGGTCGGCGACTTCACCCACACCCAGTCCTGATCGACGATGCCACGGTCGGCCGCGGCACGCGGGTTGAGCTCGACAAACATGTCTTGCTGCAACTCGGCCAGCCAGGGGTTGGAGCGGGTCTCTTCGCCACCGCCCTCGTACTCGACCAGTCGGCCGGAGGTCATGATCAGCGGGAAGTCCTTGCCCACGTCGTGGTACTTGTCCTGCACTGACTTGAACAGCGTGGGCAGGCGCCAGTGCAGCTTCTTGTCTTCGTGGGTCGGATACTTGTCAACCAGATCCGGGCGGGTCGAATACAGCGGCTCCCGATGCTTGGGCACCGCATCAGGGAAGTTCCATACCACCGCACGTGCCTTGGCGTTGCCGTAGGGCATGCAGCCGTGGTTCTTCATGATCACGCGGATCATGCCGCCAGAGAGGTCGGTCTTCCAGTTCTTGCCTTCGGCGGCGGTTTTTTCTGCCTCGGTGAGTTCGTCCCACCAGCCGAGCTTCTTCATCAGCACATGGTCGAACTCGGGGTAGCCCATCTTCAGGTCGGCATCGAGCGAGGAGGAACCGTCGCCCGCGAGCAGGGACACGCCGTCTTTTTCCACGCCGAAACGCGCGCGGAAGTTGCCGCCGCCGTTCATTACGTGGCGGGTGGTGTCGTAGAGGTTGGGCGAGCCCGGGTGCTTGAGCTCGGGGTTGCCCCAGCACGGCCACGGCAGGCCGAAGTAGTCGCCATCGCAGGGGCCGCCTTCGGCCTTGAGCGTGCGCGGGTTGAAAGTGCTCATGTTCGCCATGTGCAGCTTGAGCCGCTCGGGCGACTGGCCGCTGTAACCGATGGTCCAGGTGCCGAGGTTGATCTCGCGCAGGGTGTCCTCAACGTCCGGCTCGTCCCAGCCCTTGGCGTCCTTGGCGATCTTGATGTTCTTGCAGAACTCGTCCGCGAAGCCGAACTTCTTGGCGAAGGCGTACATGATGGTGTGGTCGGGCTTGGACTCGAACAACGGCTCGATCACCTTCTCGCGCCACTGCAGCGAGCGGTTGGAGGCAGTCACCGAACCGACCGTCTCGAACTGTGTCGCCGCCGGCAGCAGGTACACACCATCGGTACGCACCGAGGCGGCCATGGCCGCCGTGGCCGAGGGGTAGGGGTCGACCACCACCAGCATCTCGAGTGCCTTCATGGCTTCGAGCATGTCCTTGCCACGACTCTGCGAGTTGGGCGCCATGCCCCAGAACACCTGGGCCTTGATATTGGTGGCCTGATCGATCAGCTCGGGGTTTTCGGTCACGCCGTCGATCCAGCGCGACACCGTGATGCCCGGCTTCTCCATCATCGCCTGGCTGACGAAACGCCCCTTGAGCCACTCGTAGTCGACACCCCACACCGCGGCCCAGTGCTTCCAGGAGCCGGTGGCGATGCCGTAGTAGCCGGGCAGCGAATCGGGGTTGGGGCCGACGTCGGTGGCGCCTTGCACGTTGTCGTGACCACGGAAGATGTTGGTGCCGCCACCGGCAACACCGACGTTGCCCAGAATCAGTTGCAGCACGCACATCATGCGGGTAATGGCGTTGCCGACCGTGTGCTGGGTCTGGCCCATGCACCACACCACCGTCGAGGGGCGGTTCATGGCCATGGTCTCGGCAATCTGACGCACCTCGGCATCAGGCACGCCGGTCGCGTCCAATACCTTGTCGGCGGTCCATTCCATGGCCTCGGCGCGGATCTGGTCCATGCCGTACACCCGGTCTTCGATGTACTTGGTGTCTTCCCAGCCGTTCTCGAAAATATGCCGCATGACACCGTAGATCAGCGCAATGTCCGAGCCCGAACGCAGCCGCACATACTGGTCCGATTTGGCCGCCGTACGCGTGTAGCGCGGGTCGGCCACGATCACCTTGGTGCCGCCTTCCTTGGCATGCAGGATGTGCAGCATCGACACCGGGTGCGCTTCGGCGGCGTTGGAGCCGATGAAGAAGATCGCCTTCGAATTCTGCATGTCGTTATAGGAGTTGGTCATCGCACCATAGCCCCAGGTGTTCGCCACCCCCGCCACCGTGGTGGAGTGGCAGACGCGCGCCTGGTGATCCATGTTGTTGGTGCCAAACATGCTGACGAACTTGCGGAACAGATAGCTCTGCTCGTTGGAGTGCTTGGACGAGCCGATCCAGTGGGTCGCGTCGGCGCCGTGCTTTTCGCGGATCGCCAGCAGCTTGTCGCCCACCTCGGTGATCGCGTCTTCCCAGCTCATGCGCACCCACTTGCCGCCCGACAGCTTCATCGGCGTGCGCAGGCGGTGCTCACCATGGCCGTGCTCACGCACCGAGGCGCCCTTGGCGCAGTGCGCGCCGAGGTTGATCGGGCTGTCGAAGACCGGCTCCTGGCCGACCCACACGCCGTTCTTCACTTCGGCATCGATGGCACAGCCGACCGAACAGTGGGTACAGACGGTGCGCTTGACCTCGATCTCGCCCGCGCCGGCCGACTTGGCGGCCTCGGCAGGCTTGACCATGGCGAAGGGCAGACTGGCGCCGATGGCACCGGCCCCCGCCGTGAGGCCGGAACGCTTGAGAAAGCTGCGTCGGTCGAGACGCTTCGGCGTGGCACGACCGCTGAGCGCTTCATTCAGACCGCTGCCTGCGGGCGTTGCGGCCCGATTGGATTTTTTAACCAGCATGGTCGTCTCCCTTACAGACGGGTGGAGCGGTAATAACGGGTCACATGCGCCGTCTCGCGGTAGCCCGAGGCGGCGCCATCGGGTTCGCTGAGCGCTTCGACCGGTGCAGGCGTGCTCTTGCCCATGCCAGTGACCACAGCCACACCGGCCGCGCCGGTGCCAGCCGCGGCAAACAGAAAGCTCCGGCGGCCAAAGCTCGATGGCGCGCTCTCCGGTTCGCGGGTGGGCGTTTCGCGTGTCTCACTCATCTTGATATCTCCCCGATTGGCGCTTGGCGCGCGCATGGCTCTTGGTTCAGGTCTCGAAACTCAGCGCCCGCGCCTCGACGGCGAAGAACGCTGCGGTAAATGCACCGACCGCGCGGTAGAACTGCGCGTCGGTTGCCGCCATCAGGTCGGTACAGCAAGGACCGATCCACGGCTGAAGGTGGCGTTTGAAAAACGGGTTCTGCACATCGATACCGCGGCCTTCGCTGATCAGCGCGCGCATGGCATCGCACAGCGCGGCCAGGTGGTCTTCGGGCTCACCGCAACCGGCCTCGCGGGCCAGGCCAAGCGCGGCCAGATCATCGCGCACACGGGCCAGCGGCTTTTCCATCAGAAAACCGGTTTCGTAAAACGACGCGTAGGGCAGCACCAGCGGTCGGCCGGTGCCACAGAACAAGGCATTCCACTCGCTGCGCACCCGCTCGCCCTCGCACTGGCCGGCGGCATCGCATAGCTGCGCCCAGGCAGTGGCCAGCGCCTCGCCTTCGGGCACGGCGGGGTCGGCCTGCAAGCGATCCGCACCGGCCAGCGCAGCCAACAAGGCATCGCTGGGCGGCGCCGCCATCAAATTGGCCAGCACGCCATAGAACCCGGCGCGGTCGGCGTCTTCGGGCGACAGCTCGGGCGGTTCGGCAAGCAAGGCAGCAGCGCTCATGACAGATCCTGAATCGTGGTTTCGCGCTGACCGCCGGACGGCGACATCATGTCGATGACGCGGCAGTCGCCACACATCTGCAGACGGCGACGCTGCTCGGGGGCGGCGAAGTGGGGGTTGCCGATGAGGCGGTCCATCAGGGTGCGTACGGTGGCGCTGGAACCAAAGGCCTTGCCACAGCGCAGACAGGTACAGGGCGTGTCTTCGTGCAGCACGACGGGTTGCTTGGCTGCGGCGCTCAGGTTCAGGCGCGGCACCAGGGTGATCGCGTCTTCCGGACAGGTGGCGACGCACAAGCCGCACTGCACACAGCTGGCTTCGCGGATGCGCAGACGCGGCGCTTCGGTGTCGTCCATCAAGGCCTGCGCCGGACAGGCGCTGGCGCAAGACAGGCACAGCGTGCATTTGTCGCCGTCCACGGCGACCGTGCCGTAGGCGCTGCCGGCCGGCACGGGGAGTGGCTCGACGAGCGCCTCGGGTGCGGCCAGCGTGGCCAGATGGGCGAAACACAGCTCGAGCGTGGCGCGCTTGTCGAGCTGCGGATGGAAGCGGGCCGGGGCACCAATGGCCGGCGCGGTGGCGCTCAGCGCGGCCATCAGAGCGTCGGCCTCGGCGGCCACGGCGGCAAAGCGGTCGCCGGAATCGGTCAGGCCCAGCCCGGCCCCCACGGCGTCGGCAAAGCGCACGGCGCGCCCGGCCGAGGCCTGGTAGGTGGCGGGGGCGTCGGCACCCTGCCAGATCACCACGCGACCGGCGCCGGCGCACAGCGCGTAGAGCAGCAGATCGGGGCCGACGCTGGCAGCGTCATGCACCGCCAGCGGCAGCACGGAGGCAGCGAGCGATTCGGTTTCGGTCCAGGCCTTGAGCGCGCTGGCTTGATCGCGGCCATGCAAGAGCAGGGTCGGCGCGGCGCCCCCGGCCTGCGACCACGCCGCCAGCGCAGCGCGAATCTGCTGACCGATCTCGACCACCGAGGGGTAGTTGTAACGCATCGCACCGCTCGGGCAGACGCTGGCGCAGGCGCCACAGCCCATGCACAGGTGCGGCTCGACGAACACGCCGTTGCCGTCGGCGCGGATGGCTGAGGTGGAACAGCTGTCGATGCAGCGCGAACAGGCGTCGATGCGGTTGCGCGAATGGGCGCACTTGGCGCGGTCGTACTCGAAGAAACGCGGCTTGTCGAACTCGCCGACCATCTCGGTCAATGCCAGCGCGGCGTCGGCCTGGGCCAGCGCGTCGCTGCCGGGCGCGAAATAGCCCTGCGGCAGATGCGGCATGGCCAGGCGCGGGGCGTCGGACAGGTCGAGCACCAAGTCGAAGTTGGCGGTGCGCGGCGTGAAGCTGAAGTCGATGGCACCGACCTCGCAGACCTCGATGCAGCGGCGCTTGTCGTTGCAGCGCGCGGCATCGACATAGGCGGCCACACCGTCGCGCACGATGGCGTCGGAGCTGCAAGCGGTGAGACAGGCGCCGCAACCGGTGCAGACCGACGCATCGACCGCGTTGCCCGGCGTCCAGCCAATCTGGAACTCGCCCAGCCAGCCTTCGACGCTGATCTTGCGTGCGCGATGCACCGGCACCCGGCGCGGGCTGGCGGCAGGCAGGGGCTGCTCGTCATCGGCAAACACGGTGACCTGCAACTGGCCGTCGGCCTTGCCATGCAGGCGTTGCGCCCAATTCATGGCGAGCGGGCCGTTGCCGACAATGGCGAGCCGGCCGGCGCTGGTGTAGGCGACTGAGTCGACCGGCGGCGGCTCGGGCAGGCGGGCCATGGCGATCAGCGCGGCCAGACGCGGCGCGTCGGCCACGCCGCCGCTGGCGTATTCACGGGCGGGGAAGAAACGCAGCGCGCGATCGGCCGGCAGCGCGGCTTCGATCAGCGGGGCTTCACGGGTGCAGCCGATCTGGCGCACCGAGGCCGGCAGGCTGGCCGCGCCGCCGTTGCGGCACAGGCCCTCGGTGATCGCGATCCGCTCGTCGGTACCGGCGCCACCAATTGCCGCATCGGCCACCCGACCCTGACAACGGCACAACACGGTCTCGCAGTCGGCCGCGGCGGGCGCGCCCTTGCTTGTCTTGAAACTCACCTTGTCCCCTTATGGCGTTATGCAGTCCGGCGGATAACGCTAGGTGCGTGTCAGGCCGGCTGTGATGCCGTCATTTGAGAAGATTTAAGGCAGTTTCCGTGCCAAAGGCAAAAACCCTTTCAATCGAATGGCTTAGCGATTTAGCGCAACGCAGCAAGTGGTACATTTTGTCCCGACCCCACCGACACCATGGACAAAATGTCTCACTCGGCCGGACGATACCAGCGCGCCCGGAAGCCCGGTGCATTGGGGCTCTCATCGTATTCCGGCGTGCTGCGCAGCCAGATGCAGAAGGTGGTGCCGCGCCCCGGCCGGCTGTCGACGGTGATCCGCCCGCCGTAACGCTGCACCAGCGTCTGGCTGATCGACAGCCCGAGCCCGGTGCCATGGCCTTTTTTGGTAGTGAAGAAGGGGTCGAAGATGTGCTGCAAATCGGTTTCGCGAATGCCGATACCGGTATCGGCCACGCGCAGGCACACACCCACGCCGATGTCGCCCTCGACCCAGTCCTCACTGCTCAGCGTGAGCTGCCCGCCCTCGCCCATGGCCTGCACGGCATTGACGATCAGGTTGATCAGCACCTGCTGCAGCTCGCTGCGGTTGATCTCGACATCCAGTGTGGCGGCATCGTGGCGCTGCACGTCGATGCCGCGCTTGTCGAAGGTATGACGCGCCAGCACCAGGGAGTCGGCGATCAGCGTGGCCACGTTCACCCGCTCGGTGTAGCCGGCAAACTCGCCTGGCCGGGCAAACTGAAGCAGCTTGGTGACGATCTGGCGGATGCGGTCGGTCTGCTGGTGGATCAGGCGGATCTCCTCGCGCACCGGCGCCGCCGACGCGCCGAGGATGTCGGTGAGCACGTCGAGGTTGCCCTGGATGACCGCCACCGGGTTGTTGATTTCGTGCGCCACGCCGGCGGTGAGTTCGCCCACCGCGGCCAGCTTTTCGCTCATCACCAGGTGCTCTTGCGCCTTGCGCAACGTGGCGTTGGCCTCGGCCAGCTCGGCGGTTCGCGCGGCGACCTTGCGGTCCAGCTCGTCGGCCCAGCGCTGCAGTTCCTCGCGCTTGCTGGCCAGGGTGTCGAGCAGGTGGTCGAACTCCAGCGCCAGCCGGCCGAGTTCGTCGCGGCTGGTCAGCGGCCCGACCCGCGCCGCGGCATCGCCTTGCTCGACGCGTTGAATCACGGCATTCATGCGTTCGATGGGGCGGAAGATGCTGCGCGCCCAGCGCAGCGACACCAGGCTGCCAATCACTGAAATGGCCAGGAAGATGGCAAACAGCACGCCCATCACCGTTTCTTTGGCTTCGCGGTAAGGGGTCTCGAGAAAGCCGACATACAACATGCCGACCCGCTCGCCCCGGCCATCAATAAAAGGTTCGTAACCCGAGACGTAGAAATCATTCACCACGAAGGCGGTGTCCAGCCACTCCCGCCCGGTGTCGAGCACCTGTGTGCGCACTGCATCGGACACCCGCGTGCCCAGCGCCCGAACGCCTTCAAACAGGTGCACATTGGTGGCCACGCGGGTGTCATTGAGAAACAAGGTGGCCGTGCCCCGGCTACCCAGCGGCAAGGAGCCGTCGCGATAGACGATGGCGTTGATGCGGTCGACCATGCCGAGATTGCCATTGAGCAGCACGCCACCTTCGAGCACGCCGATCATCATGCCGTTGATGTCGTAGATCGGCACCGCTGCATGGAGCACCAAGCCACGCTCCTCGCTGCTGCGGTCATCGGGCCGGGCGGCGGGGGTGGGCACCAGCTTGATATGTGCACGACGCCGCAGCGCCGGGTCAATCGCCTCCAGCTCTGCCGGTCCGAACACCTCGATCGTGGTGTGCGCCGCGCCCGACACCGCTGCGGCCACCGCGGATCGGGCGGTGCGCTCGGGCAGCGGGCCCAGCGGCCCCCGCGCCGACGCCACCGGCCGCCCCTGGGTGTCGAGCAGGTGCAGAAAGTCCAGGCCGTAGCGCACGCTCATGCTGGCCAGCAGCTCGGTCATCGCTTGAGGCGTGCCGCCGGGAAAGTCGACCGCCAGACGGCTGGACGCCGCCAGGGCCTGAAGGTCGCGGCCGACACCTTGCTGCACCCGATCAAAATACTCGTGGGCAATCACCAGATCGGCCTGCACCTTGGCCGTGAGCAAGCGCTCATAGGCGTCGTTACCCCAGGTCCACACCAATGTCAGCAGCACCGGCACGCCAATCAGCAAAGGCGCCAGCACCAAGGCCAGCAACTTGGCCCTGACCGATGCCGAGAAGCGCGCGCGCAGTGCAGAGAACGGATTCATCACTCGGCGTCAGTCGCCCACTCGGTGCACTTGCGCTCCAGCGTCTTGCGCGACACGCCCAGCAGCTCGGCCGCCTGGGTCTTGTTGCCGCCACACTGGCGCAGCACGGCTTCCATATGGCGACGCTCGACCTCGGCCAGCGTCAGCGGCAAGGCCTCGCCCCCCTGGGCGGCCGGCGCCTCGACCGGAAAATGCCCGAGAATCAGCGCCCGCTCGATGAAATTACGCAACTCCCGTGCATTGCCGGGCCAGGCGTAGCCCACCAGCCGTGCCGCCACTTCGGGCGTCATCGGCAAAGGCGGCAGACCCAGACGGGCGGCCAGCTGGGCATTGAAGTGCTCGGCCAGCGGCACAATATCGTCGGTGCGACGACGCAGCGGCGGGATGATGACGGTGAGCACTTCGAGGCGGTAATACAGATCCTGCCGGAAGCGCCCGGCCGCCACTTCGACCCGCAGGTCGCGGTTGGTGGCGGCGACCACGCGCACATCGACCGGAATCTCCTTGGTCGAGCCCACCGGCCGCACCCGCTGCTCTTCGAGCGCACGCAAGAGCTTGGTCTGCAGTGCCAGCGGCAGTTCGCCAATCTCGTCGAGAAACAGCGTGCCGCCATTGGCGTAGGTAAACAAGCCGCTGCGGCTGTCGCTGGCGCCGGTAAACGCGCCTTTCACATGACCAAAAAGCTCGCTTTCGATCAGCTCGGCCGACACGGCGGCGCAGTTCACCGGCACAAAAGGCCGTTCGGCGCGTGCGCTCATCTGGTGCAGGGCGCGCGCGGCGAGCTCTTTGCCGACACCCGATTCGCCCTGAATCAGCACGGTGCTAGGCGTGGGCGCCACCCGCTTGATCAGGCTCCACACCTGCCGCAAGGCTTGCGACTGGCTGACCAGACCTTCGGTGCCACCGGCCAGCCCGGCGACTTCGCGGCGCAGCACGTAGTTCTCGCGGGTCAGCCGGCCGCGTTCGAAGCAACGGGTCAGCGAATTGATGATCTGGTCGACCCGGAAGGGTTTGAGAATGAAGTCCGCCGCCCCGGCGCGCAGCGCGTCGATGGCGGTTTCCATGTCGGCGAAGGCCGTGATCAGCACCACATCACCCGAAAACGCGCCGGCGCGCAGTTCGCGCAGCCAGGCGATGCCGGCCTTGCCGGGCAGGGCGATGTCGAGGACGATCACGTCAAAATGGGCATCCGCCAGCAACACGGCCGCCGATTCCGCGCTGTCGGCGACTTCCACGGCGCAGCCCCGCGCGCTGAGCGCGCGCTGCAAAAAGCTGCGCATGCCGGCTTCGTCATCGACCACCAGCACCGCGTAATCGGACCACGCCGAACGTGTCTCGGTGGATTTGTCGATGTGCTGTTCTGCGCCCATGCCCTTATTCCTCAGTACGAAGAGCCCGATTAGAGCATGCGGCGGATTCAAAAAAAATGCGCGACCCGAAGGTCGCGCACGCCAAGACGGTGACGACGGCGCAAAAATCAACGCATGGCGCGCAGCCGGGCAATGCGCTCTTCAGTCGCCGGGTGGGTCGAGAACAAGCCCTTCAGAGCGCCGCCCGAGAGCGGATTCATGATCATCATCTGCGCCGTTTCCGGGTGGGCATCCGCCGTGTGCATGGGGATGCCGCGGGCGTAGGCGTCGATCTTGGCCAGGGCATCGGCCAGCGCGGCCGGGTCGCCGGAGATCTCGGCACCGCCACGGTCGGCGCCGAACTCTCGGGTGCGCGAAATGGCCATCTGGATGAGCATGCCGGCGATCGGCGCGAGAATCATGATGATGATCGAGACGATCGGGTTCGGCCGGTCTTCACCACGCCCGCCAAAGAACATGCCGAACTGCGCCAGCGCCGAGATGGCACCGGCCACGGTGGCCGAAATGGTCGAGATCAGGATGTCGCGGTTCTTCACGTGCGCCAGTTCGTGCGCCATCACACCCCGCAGTTCGCGCTCGGAGAGCATGCGGATGATGCCGGTGGTCGCCGCCACGGCGGCGTGCTCAGGGTTGCGGCCGGTGGCGAAGGCGTTGGGCTGAGCCTCGTCGATGATGTACACCTTGGGCATCGGCAACTCGGCCCGACCGGCCAGTTCGCGCACCATGTTGTATAGGTAGGGCGAGGTGCTGGCGTCGACTTCGCGCGCCTTGTACATCTTGAGCACCATCTTGTCCGAAAACCAGTAGGCCCAGACGTTCATCCCGCCGCCGAACAGCAGCGCCAGCAGCATGCCTTGCTGGCCGCCGATCATGCCGCCGATCACGCCGAACAAGGCGACGATGCCTGCCATCAGCATGGAGGTTTTGATCCAGTTACCGAACATTGAAATTCCTCGTCATCAAACGCGGAGCACACCTCCGCGCACACTTAGATGGGGGTCAGACAGAAAGATTCAATGCGTCGGCGCGAGGGCCAGTTGCGCGCCGACCCTCAGCGGGGTGGCCTGCAGAAACTCGGCCGCCGACACCCGGCGTCCGCCCGGCTGCTGCAACACCGTGACGCACAGCGCGCCCTCGCCGCAGGCGATGAGCACGCCATCCGCATCCGCCCTGAGCACCGTGCCAGGCACGCCGGCATCGTCCGTGGCGCAGGCTTGCCAAAGCTTGATCAGTCGGCCTTCCAACTCGGCGACCGCGCCGGGGAAGGGATCAAAGGCGCGCACTTGCCGCGCCAGTGCAATCGCCGGCCGGCGCCAATCGAGCCGCGCCTCGGATTTGGCAATCTTGTGCGCGTAGGTCACGCCCTGCGTCGGCTGACGCTCGCCCTCCAGCGACTTGATGGCGAGCCGGCAAATCGCATCGACAATCATCTCGCCGCCAAGCGCGGCCAGGGTGTCATGCAGGCTGGCGGTGGTGGCATCCGGCGGAATCGGCACCGCCTGGCGCAGCAACATGTCGCCGGTGTCGAGGCCCGCATCCATCTTCATGATGGTGATGCCGGTTTCAGTGTCGCCCGCTTCAATCGCGCGGTGAATCGGCGCCGCCCCACGCCAGCGCGGCAGGAGCGAGGCGTGGATGTTGAGACAACCGATGCGCGGAATGTCGAGCACATCCTGCGGCAGAATCAGGCCGTAAGCCGCGACCACCAGCACATCGGGCGCGGCAGCCCGCAAGGCCGCCTGTTGCTCGGGGCTGCGCAGCTTCTCCGGCTGATCGACCGGTATGCCGTGCGCCAGCGCCACCTGCTTGACGGCGCTGGGCTGCAGCTTCATGCCGCGCCCGGCGGGGCGGTCCGGTTGGGTCAGCACCAGCACGACCTCGAACCCGCCGTCGATCAGGGCTTTGAGCGCCGTCGCCGCAAACGCCGGCGTACCGGCAAACGCAATTCTCATGGGGTGATCCGCCTCGCCCTCAGGCGGTAATGCGCGCGCGCTTGGCCAGTTTGTTCTTGATGCGGCCTTGCTTGAGCAGCGACAGGTACTCGACAAACACCTTGCCGTCGAGATGGTCCAGCTCGTGCTGGATGCACACCGCCAGCAAGCCGTCGGCCTCGAGCTCGAAGGACTCGCCTTTCTCGTTCAGCGCGCGGACTTTCACGCGCTCGGCGCGCACCACCTTGTCGTAAACGCCAGGCACGGACAGGCAGCCTTCTTCGCCCACCTGTTCGCCGGAACGCTCGAGGATCTCGGGGTTGATGAAGGCCTGGAGGCTGGATTGGTCTTCGCTGACATCGATGACCACCACGCGCTCATGGACGTTAACCTGTGTCGCCGCCAGGCCAATACCCGGTGCCTCATACATGGTTTCAGCCATGTCGCGGATCAGCGTGCGAATGCGATCATCCACCTTGGCCACCGGGACGGCCTTGGTGTGAAGTCTTGGATCAGGAAAATGTAGTATTGGGAGTAGTGCCATAAAAGCTTGCCGCGTTATGGGATTACGTGCAGAATTTCAAGTAATTTGCCATCCCCGATGATGCACGTTTGTCATCGGAACGCTCAACTTCCGGGATATATGACCGTCATTGATGGTACGAATTCCCGGCAGGGCGTCGGAATGCCGCCTGCATCGAAACGGAAGCGAGTGATGATCCGCATTATATTCTCTCTAGTCATTGGCGTCGCCGCCCTCATCCAACCGGCCCTGGCCGCCTCGCCGGTCGAGCTGGCGCAGAACGCGCCAGACAGCCATACGGTGCGCAAAGGCGACACCTTGTGGGGCATCTCCGGCAAGTTCCTGCGTGAGCCCTGGCGCTGGCCCGAAGTGTGGCAACTCAACAAGGACCAGATCCACAACCCGCATCTGATCTACCCGGGTCAGATCATCGTCCTCGACCGCAGCGGCCCCTACCTGCGCCTGGGCCGCCGGGTCGGCGACGGCAAGTTGCAGCCGCAGATCTACTCGGAAGCGACCGATCAGGCGATTCCCAGCATCCCGCAAAACGAAATCGCCCCCTTCCTGACCCACCCGCTGGTGGTGGACGAGAAGCGCATCATGAATTCGGCCACCATCGTCGCTACCCAGGAAAACCGGCTCTACACCGGTCAGGGCGACACGGTGTTTGCCAAGAATGTCGATGCCGGCGTGAACACCTGGCACATTTACCGCCCGGCCAAGCCGCTGACCGATCCGCTGACCAAAAAGATTCTCGGCTATGAAGCCGTACATCTGGGCACCGCCGACGTCACCCAGCCGGGTGAGCCGGCCGCGCTCGAAATCACCATGGCGCGCCAGGAAATCGGCACCGGCGAGCTGATGCTGCCGGCTGACCGCCCCGAACTGCTGTCCTACGTGCCGCATGCACCGACTGACAGCATCGAAGGCCGCGTCATCGCCATCTACGGCGGCGTCAGCGAAACCGGCCGCCAGGGGGTCATCACTCTCGGCGTCGGCCAGCAGGACGGCGTCGAGGTCGGTCACGTCCTGGCGCTCTACCGCCATCGTGGTTCGGTGGAATACAAGGACGAAGACACCAACAAGAAGGAACACTTCGAGTTGCCCGAGCACCGCTACGGTCTCGTGTTCCTGTTCCGCGTGTTTGACCGCGTGTCCTACGGCCTGGTGGTCGACGCCACGGCACCGGTCAAGGTCAGCGATACGGTGCGCACCCCCTGACCCGCGGGTTGTCATCCCACGAACTGGCCGACTGGCTACGCCTGACGCTCATCCCCGGTATCGGTGGTGAGCGTCAGCGCCGTTTACTCAAGGCCTTCGGGCTACCGGAAGCGATTTTTGCGGCCCGCCAGAGCGCACTCGCCGAACTCATCGGCGACAAGCTCGCGCGAGCGCTGCACGATCACGATGCCAGCGAGGCCATCGCCGCCACGCTGGCCTGGGCCGAGCAGCCCGGCAACACCCTGCTGACCCTCGCCGACGCCGACTACCCGCCGCGCCTGCTGGAGCTGCCCGACCCCCCCACGCTGCTCTACGTCAAAGGCGATACCAGCCTGCTGAACCGTCCGGGACTGGCCATCGTCGGTGCCCGCAGCGCCACGCCTCAGGGCGAATCCAATGCTGCCGCCTTTGCCGAGGCGCTGGCACGTTCGGGGCTTAACATCATCAGCGGTCTGGCGCTGGGCATCGACGCGGCCGCCCATGCGGGCGCACTCGACGCCGACGGCGCCACCATCGCCGTCATTGGCACCGGTGCTGACCGCATGTATCCGGCACGCAACCAGGCCTTGGCACGGCGCATCCTCGAGCGTGGCGCCATCGTCACCGAGTTCCCGCTGGGCACCCAGGTCGCGGCGCACAACTTCCCGCGACGCAACCGCATCATCTCGGGTCTGGCCCAAGGCGTGCTGGTGGTCGAGGCCGCGCTGAACAGCGGTTCACTGATCACCGCACGGTTGGCAACCGAACAAGGTCGCGAGGTCTTCGCCATCCCCGGGTCGATTCATTCGCCGCAGTCCAAAGGCTGTCACCGACTGATCCGGGACGGCGCAAAACTGGTTGAAACGGCCGAAGACATCCTTGAAGAAGCCGTCTTTTCGGGCTACGCCAATGTAATTTCACCGGCGGCCGACGCCCCGACCGATACGGCCCCCGACAGCGACAGATCAAGCGACGACCTTCTGGCGGCGCTCGGCCATGATCCCGTGAGCCTTGATACACTCGCGGCCCGTACCGGCTTGACGGCCGATGCGCTGTACGCCATTCTGCTTTCACTGGAACTGGACGGTCATCTGGCACGCCTGCCCGGCGGCCGCTTCCAGCGACGCATATAGAGTCCCCACTTATTCATGTTTGATGTTCTCGTTTATCTCTTCGAAACCTATATCCACGCTGAAGCCTGCCCCGCGCCGGAGCAACTGGCACGCCGGCTGAGCGCCGCGGGTTTTGAAGAAGACGAGATCAGCGACGCCCTTGAATGGCTGTCGGACCTGAACCAGACGGCCAATGAGTACACCGCTTTCAGCGCACCAAGCTCCGGCGCAATGCGCTTGTATTCGGCTGAAGAAACCGCCAAGCTGGGGCGCGAAGGTATCGGATTCCTGCTGTTTCTTGAGGACTCCGGCGTGCTCGATGGCGCCAACCGCGAACTCATCCTCGATCGCCTGATGGCGCTGCCAGACAGCCATGTGTCGGTCTCGCGACTGAAAGTCATCGTGCTGATCGTGCTGTGGAAACAGGCATATCCGATGGATTCGCTGGTGCTCGACGAATTGCTGAGCGAGGACGACGACATCTCGCCGATCCTCCACTGAAGCGTGCGGCGGCATCGGCCACTTGCACGTATCGCTGCGGCTTCCTTTATGATGCCGCGCTTAATCACCTGATTTTTCGGGAACCGTGACCGGCCCCGCCGGTACTTCCGCATGCCATGAGCAAACAACTGATCATCGCCGAGAAACCGTCCGTCGCGCAGGACATCGCCCGTTCACTGGGCGGCTTCACCCGCCAGAAAGACTATTTCGAGTCAGACGACTACGTGCTGGCATCGGCCGTGGGCCATCTGCTCGAACTGACCGTGCCGCCAGACGAAGAGGTCAAGCGCGGCAAGTGGTCATTCGCCAACCTGCCGGTGGTGCCCTCGCGCTTTGCGCTGCAGCCCATCGCCAAGAGTGAAGACCGCCTCAAGCTGCTGACCCGGCTGATCAAGCGCAAAGATGTCGAAGGCCTGATCAACGCCTGCGACGCGGGGCGTGAGGGCGAGCTGATCTTCAACTTCATCGCCGAACACGCCAAAACCAAAAAACCGGTGCAGCGCCTGTGGCTGCAGTCGATGACCACCGGCGCGATTCGCGACGGTTTCTCCCATCTGCGCTCAGCCGACGAAGTTGACGGCCTGCGTCAGGCGGCGGTGTCACGGGCCGAAAGCGACTGGCTGATCGGCATCAACGGCACGCGGGCAATGACCGCCTTCAACTCCAAGACTGGCGGTTTCCACCTGACCACCGTCGGCCGGGTACAGACCCCGACCCTGGCGCTGGTGGTCGAACGTGAGCAGCGCATCCGCGAATTCAAGGCCCGCGACTACTGGGAACTGCACGCCAGCTTCGGCTGTGCCGAAGGCAGCTATGCCGGCCGCTGGTTTGACGAAGGCTTCAAGAAAAACGAGGACGAGCACGCCCGCGCCGAGCGGCTGTGGGATGTCGCCCGCGCCGAGGCGATCCGTGCCAAGTGCGACGGCAAGCCCGGCACGGTCGAAGAAGAATCCAAGCCCTCCACCCAGCTCTCGCCGCTGCTGTTCGACCTGACCAGCCTGCAGCGCGAGGCCAACGGCCGCTTCGGCTTTTCAGCCCGCGCCACGCTGCAGGTCGCCCAGGCGCTGTACGAGCGCCACAAGGTGCTGACCTATCCGCGTACCGACGCCCGCGCCCTGCCCGAAGACTATGTCGATACGGTCAAGGAGGTGCTCGGCAACCTGCCCGCCGAATACGCCAAATTCGCCAACGAAATCAAACGCGAAGGCTGGGCCGGCCCGAACAAGCGCATCTACAACAACAGCAAGATTTCCGATCACTTCGCGATCATCCCCACCGGCACCGCGCCCAAGACGCTGTCCGAGCCGGAACAGAAGATCTACGACCTGGTCACCCGGCGCTTCCTGTCGGTGTTCTACCCGGCGGCCGAATTCCGCGTCACCACCCGCATCACCCGGGTCGAAGGCGAAGCCTTCAAGACCGAGGGCAAGGTCATGGTCAAACCGGGCTGGCTGGTGGTGGTCGGTCGCGACAAGCCCAGCGACGACGCCGAAACCCTGGCCCCGGTGGCCCAGGGCGAAAAGGTCAGCACCGACGAAATCGAGGTCAAGGCCCAGCAGACCCGACCGCCCGCGCGCTTCAACGAAGCGACCTTGCTGTCGGCCATGGAAGGCGCCGGCAAGATGGTGGATGACGAAGAATTGCGCGCCGCCATGGCCGGCCGCGGCCTCGGCACGCCAGCGACGCGTGCGCAGATCATCGAGAACCTGATCGGCGAGCAGTACATGCACCGCGATGGCAAGGAGCTGATCCCTACCGCCAAAGCCTTCTCGCTGATCACCCTGCTCAAGGGCCTGGGCGTGTCGGCACTGACCTCGCCTGAGCTGACCGGCGAGTGGGAGCACAAACTGTCGCAGATGGAGCGCGGCGGACTGACCCGCGACGCCTTCATGGAAGAGATCGCCACCATGGCGCGTGACATGGTCGAGCGCGCCAAGCAGTATGAATCCGACACCGTGCCGGGCGACTTCACCACGCTCGCAACGCCCTGCCCGAAGTGCGGCGGGGTGGTGAAAGAGAACTACAAAAAATTCGCCTGCCAGGCCTGCGACTGGAGCACCTGGAAGATCGTCGCCGGTCGCCAGTTCGAGATCCCCGAGATCGAAGCCTTGCTGCGTGATGGCCACGTCGGCCCGCTGATGGGCTTCCGCAACAAGATGGGCCGGCTGTTCAATGCCGACATCAAGCTCAATGACGAGTTGATGCCCACCTTCGACTTCGGCCAGCCACGTGACGACGAAAACGCCGAGCCGGTGGACTTCTCCGAACAAACCACGCTGGGCACCTGCCCGAAATGCCAGGCCAAGGTGTACGAACACGGCATGGCCTATGTCTGCGAGAAGTCGGTCGGGCCTGAGAAGTCCTGTGACTTCCGCTCGGGCAAGATCATCCTGCAACAGCCGATCGAGCGCGAACAGATGAGCAAGCTGCTCACCGACGGCAAGACCGACCTGCTCAAGGGCTTTGTGTCGAACAAGACCAAGCGCAAGTTCTCGGCCTTCCTGGTGCGCAAGCCGGACGGTGGCGTGGGCTTCGAGTTTGAACCGCGCGCCCCCAAAAAGCCGGCGGCCGCGAAGAAAACCACCAAGAAAGCCGCCAAGGGCGACGAGTAAGCCGACCATGCCGACGCTGCCCGACACCGCCCGCCAGGTCCTCGACTTCTGGTTTGGTGCGCCGGGCAGCGCCGACTATGGCACCCACCGGCCCCTGTGGTTCGAAAAGCGTGACGCCACCGACGCCGCGATTACCAAGCGCTTCGGCGCGCTGGTCGATCAGGCGCTGGCCGGCGCACTGACCGACTGGGACAGCACGGCCCACGGCACGCTCGGGCGCATCCTGCTGCTCGACCAATTCACCCGCAACATCCATCGCAACACACCGCAGGCTTTCGCCGGCGATGCGCTCGCCCTGCGCGCCGCCAAAGCCCTGGTCGATCAAGGCCGCGATGCGCAACTGCTGCCCGTCGAGCGGGTGTTCGCCTACCTGCCGTTCGAACATGCCGAAGATGCCGGCGAGCAGGCGCGCTCCATCGCGCTCTTTACTGCACTCAAGAACGCCCACCCCGGCTTCGACAACACTTACGATTACGCTCTGCGCCATCAGGCGGTCATCACCCGGTTCGGTCGTTTTCCGCACCGAAATGCGATTCTTGGTCGCTCCAGCACGGCAGCCGAGGAAGCCTTCCTCGCCACGCCCGGCGCCGGGTTCTGAATTCGGACTCCTGAATCAAGAACGGCCGGGATGTCCCGGCCGGTGTGTATCCGTCGCCGCCAAGATCAGTTCGACAGCATGCTGCGCAGCATCCACGCGGTCTTTTCGTGCACCTGCATGCGCTGCGTCAGCAGGTCGGCGGTCGGCTCATCGTCGGCGTCATCGACCACCGGCATGATCTCGCGGGCCGTGCGCACCACCGCTTCCTGCCCCTTCACCAGATGACGAATCATCTCTTCGGCGCTGGGAACGCCCTGCGGCTCTTCCAGCCGGGTCAGCTCGGCAAAGGCACTGTAGGTGCCCGGTGCCGGCTCACCCAGGGCGCGAATCCGCTCGGCGATGGCGTCCACCGCCAGCGCCAGCTCGGTGTATTGCACCTCGAACATCTGGTGCAAGGTGTTGAACATCGGGCCAGTCACGTTCCAGTGGAAATTGTGGGTGGTGAGATAGAGCGTGTAGCTGTCCGCCAGCAAGCGCGACAAACCGTGTGCGATCGCCGTACGGTCTTTCTTGCTGATGCCGATATCGATATCCATGATGCGACTCCCTGTGCTGAGATAAGTGATTCGTGATGGGTTCAGCCTACGCGCCGGCCATAGCTGAAGCCAATCGATTTTCTATATCTCATCAATTGATCTTGTCTATACGGTGACATCCTGACAGGCCGCCTCCAGCGGCTGCACGCCGGGCAGGGCGCAGGCCAGAATGGCTTTGCGGATCACGTCGATCGCCCCGCTGCGCGGGTAGGTGACCCGCCAGGCCAGCGCAATCGTGCGCGAGGGCTCGGGCGCCTCGAAAGGACGGGTCGCAAGCAGGCTGTTGCGTTCGGGCAGATCATCCGCCGCTGTCGCCGGCAGCACCGTCACGCCAATGCCGCTGGCCACCATCAACCGGATGGTTTCGAGCGAACTGCCCTGCAAGGTCCGCTGCAGGCCACCCACGCCGCTGCATTCAGGACAGACCTCCAGCACCTGGTCGCGGAAGCAGTTGCCCGCACCCAGCAGCAGCAGCTGGTCTTCGGCCAGCTGGTGGGCACCGATCGCCGTTTGCTGCGCCCAGGGGTGGTTGCTGGGCATGAGCACACGGAACGGCTCTTGATAGATGGGCTGGACCACCAGACCCGACTGCTCGAAGGGCAGCGCCAGAATGGCCACGTCCAGATCCCCGCGCTTAAGCGATTCGGCCAGGCTGGTGGTGTAGTTCTCCTCAAGAATCAAGGGCATGCGCGGCGCCAGTGTCTTGACCTGCGGAATCAGACGCGGCAACAGATACGGCCCGATGGTGTAGATCGCGCCGACCCGCAAGGGGCCGCCCAGCGGGTCCTTGCCGGCCTGGGCAATCTCCTTGATCTGCCCGGCCTCGACCAGCACCCGTTGCGCCTGCTCGACAATCCGCAGCCCCAGCTGCGTAACCTTGACGTCGCTGGTGCCGCGCTCGAACAGCATCACACCCAGTTGTTCTTCGACCTTCTTGATCGCCACTGACAGCGTCGGCTGGCTGACATGGCAGCGTTCGGCCGCCCGGCCGAAATGGCACTCCCGCGCCAGTGCCACGATGTACTTCAGATCGGTCAGCGTCATGTTTTTTCCTCTTCAGGAACAGTTTGGCCATTCCATGGTCTGCTTCATCATGATTATCACAGGCTATGACGCAGCCGGACAGTCCGGGTTCCAATCGGCATTCGCATGCAACCGGCGCGACGTTTCAAAACAGGCCCCGGTGTCCCAGATATGGCAGGATGCCGGAGATGGCGACACGCCGGCTTGCGCGGCGAGGTCGACACCCCGATGACACAGGAGGACGCATGAACCGAATCACCCCCCGCCTCACCGCGCTGGCCGGCGCCACCGGACTGGCCCTGGTCGCCTGGCTGAACCTCTCGCCCGGCCTCACCGAGGCCCACGCCACGGTTGCCGCGCCGGTCGCCGCGATGCCGGCCACCCGTCAGACCCTGCCGGACTTTGCCGAGCTGGTATCCCGCGTGGGCCCGGCCGTCGTCAACATCAGCGTGGTGCAACAAGTCGCCAGCCCGATGGGCAATCCCGAAGACCCCTTCTACGATTTCCTGCGCCGCTTCGGCGTCCCGGTCCCCGGCATGCCGGGCGGCCCCAACATTCCGGGCGTCCCGGGTCAGGGCGGGCGGCAGATTGCCCGCGGTGTGGGCTCGGGCTTCATCGTCAGTGCCGACGGCTATGTACTGACCAACGCGCATGTGGTCGACGATGCCACCGAGGTGACCGTACGCCTGACCGACAAGCGCGAATTCAAGGCCAAGGTCGAAGGCGTGGACAAGCGCACTGATGTGGCCCTGCTCAAGATCGACGCGAAAGACCTGCCCACCGTCCGCATCGGCGACCCGGAAGCGACGCGGGTTGGCGAATGGGTGGTGGCGGTCGGCTCGCCCTTCGGCTTCGACAACACCGTCACCGCCGGCATCATCTCGGCCAAGGCCCGCCGCCTGCCGGACGAAACCTATGTGCCCTTCATCCAGACCGACGTGGCGATCAACCCAGGCAACTCGGGCGGACCGCTGTTCAATCTGGACGGTGAAGTGGTCGGCATCAACTCGCAGATCTATTCGCGCTCCGGTGGCTTCATGGGCATCTCCTTCGCCATCCCCATCGATGTGGCCATGAAGGTCAAGGATCAGCTCCAGGCCTACGGCGTGGTGCGCCGCGGTCGCCTGGGCGTCATCATCCAGGGGCTGGACAAGGAGTTGGCCGACTCCTTCGGGCTGGACGATCCGAAAGGTGCGCTGGTCTCCAGCGTCGAACCCGGTTCGGCCGCCGCCAAGGCCAAGCTCCAGCCGGGCGACGTGATCCTCGGTGTTAACGGCGACCGCGTCGCCGACTCTGCCGATCTGCCGCGCATCATCGGCGAATTGCCCCCGGGCACCACGATCCGCCTCGAAATCTGGCGCGACAAAAAGGCCCGCAACATCGAAGCCACGCTGGGCGGTCAAGACAGCGAGCGCCTTCAGGCGCGTGGCGGCGGTCAACACAATGCCGGCGGCAAGCTGGGCCTGTCGGCCCGCCCCCTGAGCACGGCTGAAGCCGAGCAGCTCAAGGTGCCCGGCGGCCTGGTGGTCGAAGACGTCGATGGCCCGGCCGCACGCGCGGGTATCCAGAAGGGCGACGTGGTGCTGGCGCTGAACAACACACCCGTCAAGGACGTGGCGGGCTTCCGCAAACTGCTCGAACAGGCCGGCGACCGCTTCGCGCTCCTGGTACAGCGCGGTGATGGACGGCTCTACCTTGGCGTCCGATTGAAGTAGCTCCCCGTCCGGACGGCCGCCTCTCATGGCCCGCGGCCGTCCGCTCATGCCGTATCACTAAAGCATTGCACTGCGGTCATTTCGCACAAACTTTGTACGCCCTTACGGTATAGTCTGCGAGTTTGTCCGATCGCTGCATAGATAATGACTGATGCGATGACTGCTGCCGTCGGAGAGCGCGTCCGGCAATGGTCAGCGGTCTCCCTGTTGCTGATCCTGCCTGCGCTCGCCATGGCCTCGCCGGTCCTCGACGAGGGCGAAAACGCCTACTTCGAGCACATGCCGGTCGTTCTGACCGCCTCCCGACTGCCCCAATCGCTGCAAGACGCCCCCGGCGCCATGACCGTCATCGACCGCAGCATCATCGAGCGCAGCGGCTATCGCGATCTGGCGCGGCTGCTGCGGCTGGTGCCAGGCATGCTGGTCGGCCAGGAACGGGGCAACGCCAGCTGGGTCAGCTATCACGGCCTCGGGCAATCCATCCCGGGCGAGCTTCAGGTGCTGATCGACGGGGCGCCCACCTACGTGCCGGTCAGCTTTGGCACCACCGCATGGAGCGGCCTGCCGGTCTTCCTCAGCGAAATCGAACGCATCGAGGTGGTGCGCGGCGCCAGTGGCAACAGCTATGGCGCCAGTGCGCTGCAAGGCGCGGTGAACCTGATTACCCGTCCGGCGGCGGAAGACCCCGGCAGCCATGTACAGCTCGCCATCGGTGATCCGTCGATACGCGATATCGAAATGGGCTGGGCCGGCGGTAGCTCGCCGATGGCCTTGCGCATCACGGCCGGCGAACACACCGACAACGGCTTTCGCGGCCTGCATGATCACCGTCGCACGCAACGAGTCAGTCTGCGCGGCGATGCGCAAATCAACCCTGAAAACACCTTCAGTTTCCGCATCGGCAGCACACACGAAACCACCGGTCGCGGCTACCCGGACTCGCCCTTTGGCAACAACGCGCTGCGCGACGGCGAAGACACCTCACATCTGATTCACCTGCGCTGGCAGCATGTCGACGGCATCGACAGCGAATGGTCGCTGAGCGCCTATCACCATCAGCTCGACTACCGCGACAACTGGCTGGGAGGCATTCCAAGCATCCCGGACGTCCCGCTGTCGCGCGACCGCCGGGACTTGCGCAGCAGCATCGAGTTCCAGCAGCGCGATCGCTGGTCGAAAACGGTTCGCGGCGTCTGGGGCGCCGAAGCCACACTGACACAGACGCGCTCGCCCTTCAGTTTCTCCAGCAACGAAGCGGTCAAAGTCCCGATCTATCGCCTGTTCAGCAACATCGAATGGCAAGCCACCGAGCCGACCCAGCTCAATCTGGGCCTCGCGCTGGAGCGCAGCAACGACGATGGCTGGCGATTCAGTCCGCGCCTGTACGCCAACCACCGCCTGACGCCGGCTGACACACTGCGGATCGGGGTCGCCCGCGCCTGGCGAACCACCAGCCCCTTCGAGCAACACAGCGACACGCGCATCTATCACCCGGTCAGCGGTGCCCTGCTGGCGCGACCGTTCATCCCCAACCCGGATCTGCGTCAAACCCGCGCCGACACCTTCGAGCTCGGCTACATCCGGCAACTGCACTGGGCGCGCAGTACCGCTGAAATCCGCATTTTCCGCGAGCGTCTGCGCGACATGGTCATCCGTCAGCAGATCACCCCGCCGCCGCCCACACCGCTGCTGGCGACACAAATCCCCAGCACCCGCGAAGAAAATTTCGACAATGATCTCACTGTCCAGGGCATTGAGCTTCAATGGGAGGCGCACCCGTGGCGAGGCGGCGATGTCCGCCTGGCCTGGAGCATGCTGCAGCGCGACGCCGGCGACGCCCAGGTAGAAGCGGGGATCGCCCCCTACACCGCCAGCCTGATGTGGATGCAGCGCTGGCCGCAGCGCTGGAGCAGCATGATGCACCTCACCCGCGTCGGCCCGGTCGCCAGCGGCGACAGCTACCTCGCCGGCCAACCCTATGTGGTGCGCGCCTACACCTCGCTGGATGTCGCCCTGTCCCGGCCCGTCCGGCTGGTGGGGCAATCCGCCCGGCTGACCCTGACAGCGCTCAATCTGGGCCCCCGCCACCAGGAAGTGGCCAACCCGGCGCAGCAACTGAACAATAGTGAGCCCGTCAACCGCGTATCACGCCAAATCTATCTTGGGCTCGACATGCGCTTCTGAGCGCGCTCAGGCCGACGGCCGACTCAGCACCCAGGCACCCACCACGGCACAAAACGCCGCCGGCACCATGTGCCAACCGGGCGGCAGCAGAAACCAGCCCCCCAGCGCACTGATCAGCATCATCAGCACCGCAAGGCGTTTGCCCTGCGCGGGAATCGCGCCACGCTCCCGCCAGGCCCGGATCGATGGCCCGAAGCGTGGGTCGTTCAGCAGACGCGCCTCCCAGGCCGGGTTGCCGCGCGCAAAACAGAACGCAGCGAGCAAGACGAATGGCGTAGTCGGCAGCAGCGGCAGGAAGATGCCGACAAAGCCGAGAACCAGGGCGAGTGCGCCGGCAGTCAGATAGATCGGCTTGCGCATTTCGCCGTCCCATTCATGACACAACCTCCGCGCGCGAGCGGCGCACCCGCAGGAACTCACCCAGCAGCCGCGCCGTGTGCCCTGCGCCCGCTTTCAGCACCGCCTCGACCGCACCGCAACCCACCACGCTGCCGCCGCCCTCACCGCCTTCCGGCCCCAGATCGACCAGCCAGTCGGCCTCGGCCATCACATCCAGATCGTGTTCGATCACCACCACGGTGTTGCCCGCCTCGACCAGGCGGTGCAGCACATGAATCAGTTTTTCCACATCCGCCATGTGCAGCCCGACCGTCGGCTCATCCAGCACATACAGCGTGTTGGCGCCGCCGCCACCGCGCCCCGGCCGGGTCGGTGTGCGCGCCTTGGCCAGTTCGGTGACCAGCTTGATGCGCTGCGCCTCGCCGCCGGACAGCGTCGGACTGGCCTGGCCGAGCGTGAGATAGCCAAGGCCCACGTCCTGCAACAGCGACAGCGTGTGGTGAATACGCGGATGGGCGGCAAAGAAATCCACCGCCGTATCCACATCCATCGCCAGCACCTCGCCGATGTTCTTCTCGCGCCAGCGCACCGACAAGGTCTCGCGGTTGAAGCGCTTGCCCGCGCAGGTCTCGCAGGGCACTTTCACGTCCGGCAAAAAGCTCATCTCGATGCGCTGCTGGCCCTGGCCCTCGCAGGTCGGGCAGCGGCCGGCGCCGGTGTTGAAGGAGAAGCGCGCCGCGGTCCAGCCGCGCATGCGCGACTCGTTGGTGTCGGCAAAGCACTTGCGGATCAGGTCCCAGAAGCCGACATAGGTCGCCGGGCAGGAGCGCGGCGTCTTGCCGATGGGGGTCTGGTCCACCTCCAGCACCCGGCCAATCTGCTCCCAGCCTTCGACGGCCGCGCAGCCGACCGGCGCACCGCCGGCCACCAGCAGCTTAAGGCTGTCGAGCAGCACGTCGCGCGCCAGCGTGGACTTGCCGGAACCGGAGACGCCGGTGATCACGCTCAATCGCGCCAGCGGCACGCGCACATCCACGGCCTTCAGGTTGTGCAGGCTGGCGCCGCGCAGCCACAGGCTGTCGGTGTCTTTTTTGACCGGCCGTGGCGGCGCCAGCGGGTGCTGCAGCGGCGTGCGCAGATGGCGGCCGGTCACCGACTCGGGCGCGGCCATCAGCGCCGCGGTATTGCCCTCGGCGACGATGTGCCCGCCGCGGCTGCCGGCGCCCGGCCCGAGGTCGATCACATGATCGGCGCGGCGGATGGTGTCTTCGTCATGCTCAACCACCACCAGCGTGTTGCCCTTGGCCTCCAGCCGCGCCAGGGTGTCGAGCAACACCTGGTTATCGCGCGGATGCAGGCCGATGGTCGGCTCGTCGAGGATGTAGCACACGCCGGTCAGGCTGGAGCCGAGTTGCGCCGCCAGCCGGATGCGCTGCGCCTCGCCACCAGAGAGCGTCGGCGCGGCGCGGTCGAGCGCCAGATAGCCGAGGCCGACTTGCTGCAAAAAACCGAGCCGGCTGCCGAGTTCGGCGACGATGTCGCGCGCGATCTCGGCCTCGCGGCCGGCCATCGGCAGGTCGCTGAAGAAGCCGGCGACGGCATCGACCGAGCCGGCCGTCAGCGCCGAGATCGGCTGCGCGCGGTAGCGCACATTGCGCGCGATGGGGTTCAGGCGCGTGCCATCGCAACTCGGGCAGGGCGTACTCGGCTCTTCGTCAAAACTGGCGAAATCGAGTTCGTGCACGTCCTCGGCCTTCACCTTGCCGACCACCAGACCAGTGCCAAAACACGCGCCGCACCAGCCGTGCTTGCTGTTGAAGGAGAACAGGCGCGGGTCCAGCTCCGGAAAACTCTTGCCGCAGCACGAACACGCGCGGTGGATGGAGAAGGTCTCCGGCGTCGCACCCAATGTACCCAGGCGCAACACACGCAACACCCCCTTGCCCAGCTCCAGCGCCTCGCGCACTTGCTCGCGCAGCAGCGCTTCGTGCTCGGGCGCGACCTTGACCATGCCGACAGGCAGCTCCAGCGTGTGCTCTTTATAGCGGTCGAGACGCGGCCATTTGCGCGTCGGCAGATACTCGCCGTCGACACGCAGCTGTTCGTAGCCCTTGCCGCGCGCCCACTTGGCCAGATCGGTGTACAAGCCCTTGCGGTTGTTCACCAGCGGCGCCAGCAGCTCGACCGACTCGCCGCGATGCTCGGCGCTGAGGCGCGCAATGATGGCCTCGAAGCTTTGCGGCGCCACCGGCACCTGGCAGTCGGGGCAATACTGCGTGCCGAGCTTCACATAGAGCAGGCGCAGAAAGTGATACAGCTCGGTCAGCGTGGCCACCGTACTCTTGCGCCCGCCGCGGCTGGTGCGCTGCTCGATGGCGACCGTCGGCGGAATGCCGTAAATGGCATCCACATCCGGCCGCGAGGCTGGCTGCACGAACTGGCGCGCATAGGCGTTGAGCGATTCGAGATAGCGCCGCTGGCCCTCGCCAAACAAGATATCGAAGGCCAGCGTGGACTTGCCCGAGCCGGACACGCCGGTGATCACCGTGAAGCCGCTGCGCGGGATCTTCACGTCCACATTCTTCAGATTGTGCTCGCGCGCATGGTGGATGCTGATCGCCCCGTCGCCGCGCGCCCGGTAGGCCACGGCCGGCTCGGCGGCGAGGCGCACCGTCGGGGCGGACAAGGCCGCTTCGTACTCGGCCAGCGTGCGACCGGTGTGCGAGGTTTTGTGTTTGGCCACCATGGCCGGCGTGCCTTCGGCCACCAGCGCACCGCCGCCTTCGCCGCCCTCGGGGCCGAGATCGACCAGCCAGTCGGCAGCGCGGATGACGTCGAGATTGTGTTCGATCACCAGCAGCGAATGACCGGCATCGACCAGCTTGCGGAAAGCGCCGAGCAGGCGCGCGACGTCGTCGAAATGCAGGCCGGTGGTTGGCTCATCAAACAAAAACAGCGTGCCACCGGCCGTCTTCGGCTCGGTGGTCTTCTTGCGCTTGCCCGCCTTCGCGGTAAATTTCGCCAGATGCCCGGCCAGCTTGAGGCGCTGCGCCTCGCCGCCGGACAGCGTGGGCACCGGCTGGCCGAGGCGCACATAGTCGAGGCCGACATCGATGATGGGCTGCAGCGCGGTGGCGATGGCCTTGTCACCGTCGAAGAAAGCCAGCGCCTCGGACACCGTCATCTCCAGCACATCGGCTACGTTGCGGCCGTCGATCTCCAGCTCCAGCACTTCGGGTCGGTAGCGCTTGCCGTCGCAGTCCGGGCAGCGCAGATACACGTCGGAGAGGAACTGCATCTCCACATGCTCGAAGCCCGAGCCGGTGCAGGTCGGGCAGCGGCCCTGGCCGGCGTTGAAGCTGAAGGTGCCGGGCGTGTAGCCGCGTTGCTTGGCGGCGGGCAGGGTGGCGAAACGGCTGCGGATGGCGTCCCAGGCGCCGACGTAGCTCACCGGATTGGAGCGCGAGCTCTTGCCGATGGGTGACTGATCGACCATCACCACGTCGCTGATGTGTTCGATACCGTCGATGCCGGCATGCGCGCCGGGGGTCTCGGTGGGCTGGCCGAAATGCTTGCGCAGGGCGGGGTAGAGCACGTCCTGCACCAGCGTCGACTTGCCCGATCCGGACACGCCGGTGATCACCAGCATGCGGTTCAAGGGCAGGGCGACGTCGATGCCTTGCAGGTTGTGATCGCGCGCTTCGCGAATGGTGAGACGCGGGGTGTCGGCATCCACCGGCCGCTGCGCCGTGCCGGCGTCCACATGCTTGCGACCGGACAGATAGTCGGCGGTGAGCGTCGTGCCCTCGGCGCGCAAAGCGGCGGGCGAGCCGGAAAAGACGATCTGCCCGCCGCGCTCGCCGGGGCCTGGGCCGATGTCGAAGATGTGGTCGGCGGCCAGCATCACCGCCGGGTCGTGCTCGACCACCACCAGCGAATTGCCGGCATCGCGCAAGCGGCGCATGACCTGCACGATGCGGTCCATGTCGCGCGGATGCAGGCCGATGGACGGCTCGTCGAGCACGAACAGCGTGTTCACCAGCGAGGTGCCCAGCGCGGTGGTGAGGTTGATGCGCTGCACCTCGCCGCCCGACAGCGTGCGACTCTGACGGTCGAGCGTGAGATAGCCGAGGCCGACCTCGGTGAGATAGCGCAGGCGGGCGCGGATCTCCTCGCAGACCATGCGCGTGGCTTCGTCTTCGGCTGACGTGCCGGTGGCTTCGATGCGATCCACGAAGCTGGCCAGCCGGTCGATGGACAGCTGCATCAGGTCGTGCAAGGTCAGGCCCGGCAGCGCGGCGAGGCGTTCGCGGCCACCGTTCAGGCCCGGCGGCAGGAAGCGCGCGGCCGATGGCATCACTGCGTCGGCGGCGGCCGTGTCGCCAACCCGCCAGAGGAGTGATTCCGGCTTGAGACGCGAACCCTGACAGGCCGGGCACTCCGTGTAGCTGCGGTATTTCGACAGCAGCACGCGGATGTGCATCTTGTAGGCCTTGCTCTCCAGCCAGTCGAAAAAGCGCCGCACGCCGTACCACACGCCTGGCCAGGAGCGGCTCCAGTTCTTCCACTGCGGCTCGCCTTCGAGCACCCAGTGGCGTTGTTCGTCGGTCAGGTCGCGCCAGGGCACGCCGAGCGGGATGCCGGCCTTGGCGGCCATCTTCTCCATGTCGTCCTGACATTCGGAATAGCTCGCCGTCTGCCAGGGTTTGACCGCGCCCTGCGCCAGCGTCTTGCTCTCATCGGGCACCACCAGGCCGTGATCAATGCCGATCACCCGGCCGAAACCGCGGCAGGTTTCGCAGGCGCCGAGCGGCGAGTTGAAGGAGAACAGGCTGGGCAGCGGCTCGCCGTAGTGGATGTCGCAGTCGGCGCAATGGAAGTCGTCCGAGAAACGCCACACCGCGGTCTCGGCGCCCTCGCCATCCACCGCCCGCACCGCCAGCCGGCCCTGACCGGTGCGCAGCGCGGCCTCGATGGCCTCGCCCACGCGCGCCGCCTCGGTGTTGCCGAAGCGGAAGCGATCCTGCACCACCCACAGCCGATCGCCCTCGCGACCATGGATGCGGGTATAGCCCTGCTGCTCGAGATAGCCGCGGATCTCCTCCTCGGTGAAGTTGGCCGGCACCTCGACCGGGAAGGTCACCAGCAGGCGCGGGTCGCCCGCCGCCGCCGTGCGCTCGGCCAGCGCGGCCGCGATGCTTTGCGGCGTATCGCGCTGCACCGCCGCGCCACAGCCCCGGCAATGCAGATGCGCAGTGCGGGCGAAGAGCAGCTTGAAGTGGTCGGTCAGCTCGGTCATGGTGCCGACCGTCGAGCGCGAAGTGCGCACCGGGTTGGTCTGGTCGATGGCGATCGCCGGCGGCACGCCTTCGATGCGGGTCACATGCGGCTTGTCCATGCGATCGAGAAACTGCCGCGCGTAGGGCGAGAAGGTCTCGACATAGCGGCGCTGGCCTTCGGCATAGAGCGTATCGAAGACCAGCGACGACTTGCCCGAGCCGGACGGCCCGGTGAACACCACGAGCTGTCCCAGCGGGATGTCCAGATCGAGGTTTTTCAGATTGTTCTGGGTGGCACCAACAATACGGATGACGTCGGCGCGTTTCGGGTCCGGCATGGGGGCTCGCGTTCTGGCAAAGGCAAGCTAGAGAGGATACCGGAGTGACCGAAAAGTTCGCGTCGTCGACACCATGGCTGCTGACAGCAGGGTGTCAGCGGGATGGCTCGGTGTAGGGCTCGACCTTGACCGCCGCAATGCGGTAGCCCGCATCACCCAGGTCGGTCTTGGCCGCAGCGAGGCTGAGCGTGCCGCTGACCCACACTGCGCCCATGTCGGGGCCGACCGGCACCGGCTGCTCGGGAATCACATGCACCACCTGGTTGGCCGGCGGCGGCGGCACGTGCACACAGGCGCCGAAATAGGGCACCAGCAGAAACTCGCGGATGTGCTTTTCGTCGCCTTCGAGGCGCACCAGAAAGCCGGCCATGCGGATCTTCTGGCCGTTGAGCGCCGGCACCACCGGCGCCTGCTCCCAGGCCTGCTTGATCTTGGCCATCACCTCCATGGCGCGCGGGTCATTGTCCTGCAGGCTCTCCATGTCGAGCTGCTTGAAGATGGCGTTGGGGTCCCAGTCGGCCGGCATCAGGTCATCGAAAGTGATGCTGCGGAAACCACCGGCAGCCTTGGCAGCCGGCTTGGCGAGGCGGTCGCCGACGGCGTAGTCCTTTTTGGCTGTGTTTTGTGCATCGGCGGTCGACACGCCAAACCACACCGAGACGGCGACCAGGGGAAGGAGAAACAGGGCGAGGAAAATACGTCGAGTCATGACAGTCTCACATGCGCACGGTCATGCCGTCCGCGAGGGAATAACGATAGGCGCGCCAGGCGGGGATCACGCTGGCCAGCAGTGCGGCGGCCACCACACCGGCCAGCCACACCAGTTCGCTCTGATCCACGAAACGGGGCACAAGTTGCACACCATGCTCGGCCATCAGCCATGGCGCAATGCCGGCACTGAGCGCCCACAGGCACGCCACCCCCAGCGCACAACCGGCCACCGCCAGCAACACGCTCTCGGTCATCAGCAGCACGAACACATCGCCCGGCCCCGCGCCCAGGGCGCGCAGGATGGCCAGCTCGCGCCGTCGCGCCGACAGGCTGCTGACCAGCGTCGCCACCAGCCCGGCCAGCCCGACCGCGACCACGAAGGCCGACACCGCCAGCAGCACCCGCTCGACCACGCCGACCACGCGCCACAGCTCGTCCAGGGTCACGCCGGGCAAAATCGCCAGCAGCGGCTCGCCGGCGGCGGTGTTGATCTCGCGCTGCACGCGGAACACCGTGGTCCGCCGCTCCAGCCCGATCAGCGCGGCGGTGACGCGCTTGGGGCTGAGGTCGAACTTGGCTACGAACTGGGCCGGAATCTCCACGCCCGGGATGCGGCTGCCGCCCTGCCAGTCGAGGTGGATGGCCTCAATCGCCGCCAGACCGACCAGCACCGAGCGGTCCACCGGCGTGCCGGTGCGCGCCAGCACACCGGTAACGGTGAAAGGTTTGTCAGCATGCTCGGCGGCGGCAAACTCACCCGCGCCATGGCTGAGCACGATCTTCGCACCCGGCGCGTAACCCAGGCGAGCCGCCACTTCGGCGCCCACCACGGCATCGAACACACCCTCGAAGGCCCGCCCGGCGGCAAAGCGCAGCGGCTGGCGGTTGCCGGTCTGCACATGGGCGAAGAAATCGGCCGTGGTGCCGACCACGCGGAAACCACGGTGCGAATCACCCAGCGACAGCGGCACCAACCAGGCCACGTCCTTGTGCGTGCGCAGCGCGTCGATGCGCGACCAGCTCACATCATGGGTGGCGTCGCCAATGTGGAAGACCGAGTACAGCAGCAACTGCACCGCGCCGCTGCGCGCGCCGACGATCAGGTCGGTGCCCGACAAGGTGTTGGCGAAGCTGCTGCGGGCGTCATTGCGCAGACGCTCGACGCCCAGCAACAGGGTCACGCTGAGGGCGATGGCCACCAGCGTCAGCACCGTGGCCAGACCGCGGTTGCGCACGCTGGCGAGGGTCAGATGCCACAGCGGCAGCCTCATGCCGTGGCCTCCGCCGCGGCGTTGAAGTCGCTCAGTGCCACGCATCGATCGAAGCGCCCGGCCAGACGCAGGTCATGGCTGACAAACAGCAGGCTCGCACCGGCCGCCGCGCACTCGCCCAGCAGCAGATCGAGGAAGGCATCCTGCCGGGCGGCGTCCAGCGCCGAGGTCGGTTCGTCGGCCACCACCAGCGCCGGGGCGCCGATCAAGGCCCGCGCCGCGGCCACGCGCTGCTGCTGGCCAACGCTCAGCTCGGCCGCCGGCCGCGCCAGCAGCTCGGACGGCAAATCGAGATGCCCGGCCAGGCGCGCCACCGCCGCGCCGATATCGCCGGCGCGCTGCGCCCGCAACGGCGAGAAGCGGCAGGGCAGGGCAATATTGTCGGCCGCCGACAGATAGGGAATCAGGTTGAACTGCTGGAAGATGAAGCCGATGTGGTCGGCTCGGAAGCGGTCGCGCCGCGGCCCGGACAGCGCTGCCAGCTCGGTGCCCAGCACCCGCAGTGAGCCCGCGTCGGCACGCAATACGCCCCCGATCAGCGACAACAGCGTGGTCTTGCCGCTGCCGCTGGGGCCATGCAGAAACAGGCGCTCGCCGGCCGCCAGCGTGAACTCGGCAATGTCGACACAGGCCTGCTTCGCGCCCGGCCAGTAAAAGCGCAGCCCGCGCAGCGCGACGGCCGCATCGCTCACCGTGCGGCTGGCAGCGACCATGTCGCCTGTGCCGGGCGCAACACCGCCTTGCCCTGGCCGGCGGCCGTGGCCGCTTCGGCGTCGATGCGCTGCAGCCGCGGGAAGGCCTTGAACAGGCCGACCGTCACCGTGCCCAGCGCAGCGGGCTGTGCACATTCGAAAACATATTCCGCCTCCGCATCGGCGTGCTTGTCATGGTCGTCGTGCCCGGCGTGGGCCTTGCTACCGAAGGGCATTTCCACCGTCACCGCACGGGCGACACAAGCGGCGGCGGCCGGCAGCGCCACGGCCGTGGCAGCGTTCTCCAGCGCCGCACGCGCTTTCTGCAAGGCCTGCTTCTGCGCATCGGTGCGCGGTGCATGTTCAAAGCCGACGAGGCTGTCGAGCGGGCTCTCGAAACCGAGCGTGATCGTCGTGCCCTCCTGCACCAGGCTCAGACCCGCGACACCGTGTTCATGCGCCGTACTGCCGGCGCTTGCAAGAACAGAAAATCCTGCCAGACACAGACCACCCATGAGCTGCCGTGTTTTCATTCGAAGCGTTCATCCATTGAATGCGTTGTTGATCAGACTTGGCGCCCCGCGAGGCGTGCCTTTGACTGGCGCAAATGCTACTATGTTGCAAAACCACCTGCAACTGACTTGCACACCTATGTCGGATCACACCCATCCCAGCCCTGCCGAATCGCTGATCGCCGCCCAGGGTGGACGCATCACCCGCACCCGTGTCGCGGTGCTCGATATCCTGCTTGCCGCCGAACAGTCGCTGACGCACGATGAAATCGGCGTGGCTCTGGACGACAAAGGCATCAAGCACGACCGTGTCACGCTCTACCGCACACTCGACTGGCTGGTTGAATCAGGCGTCGCCCACAAGATGGCCGGCGACGACCGGGCGCGGCGCTTTGGCGTCGCCGCCTCGGGACCGCATGAGCACGCGCATTTTCACTGCGATCGCTGCGGAAAGGTGGTGTGCCTGGAGGGCTTGCAACCTGCGGTGGCGGTGAATCTGCCCGGCGGTTATCAGCTCGATCGCGCCGAACTGGTGTTGCATGGCGCCTGCCCGACCTGTGGCAAGGGCGCCTGAACGTCCCCGGCGCTCGCTTGATTTAAACGCAACAGTGTTGCAAAATTACCGCTAATTTAATGGAATCGATTGCATTCATGCCTTCGCACGCACGCCCCTTTCATTCCCTGCTGACCCTCGGTGTCGGCGCCCGTCTCGCCATTGCGGCGACCGCGGCGGCCGTGCTTTGGGTCGCCATGGCCTGGGCTTTGCTGTGAGCGCTGCCGCCCTGACCCTCACCGGCGTAAGCGCCGGCTATGGCGGCCAGTCCACCGTTTCCGACATCTCGCTGGCCGTACCGGCCGGCGCGCGCGTGGCGGTCATCGGTGCCAACGGCGCCGGCAAATCGACCCTGCTGCGCACCATCGCCGGCGAACTGCCCTTGATGGCCGGCCAGATGCGGCGCTGCGAAACCTGCGCACGCATGGGCTATCTGCCACAAGCGGCGACCGTGGACCGGCGTTTTCCGATCAGCGTGTATGAATTCGTCGCGATGGGTGCCTGGCAGCGCCTGGGCGTGTTTCGCCGCATGAGCCCATCGGTGCGCCAGTCGATTGCCAATGCGCTCGAACGCACCGGTCTGACCGCCCTCTCGCGACGCCCTATCGGTGAGCTCTCCGGCGGCCAGTTGCAGCGCGCACGTTTCGCCCGGCTCATTCTGCAAGACGCGGCCATGTTGCTGCTCGACGAGCCTTTCGCCGGCGTCGACCGCCCGACGCGTGAAGCACTGATGCAGCTCGTCGACGGCTGGCACGCCGAGGGCCGCACCACGCTGGTGGTGCTGCACGACGTCGAGCTGGTGCGCCAGCGCTTCGAGCTGTGCCTGACGGTCGATGACGGCCACGCGCAACTCACCCCCACCGTCGAACTGCTGACCTTGCGACCCACCTCGGCCGGCGGCAATGGCACACGCCATGACTTTCTGCGAAACGCCCTGCGCGCATGAACTGGCTGATCGACCCCTTTGAATTTGAATTCATGCGCGGCGCGCTGGCCGCCTGCGTGGCCTTGTCGCTGGGCGCGGCGCCGATCGGCGTATTCATGCTGCTGCGGCGGATGAGCCTGATGGGCGATGCCATTTCGCACGCCATCTTGCCCGGCGCGGCCATCGGGTATCTGGTGGCGGGCATGTCGCTCGGTGCCATGACGCTGGGCGGCATCGTCGCCGGGGTGGCGGTCGCGCTGGCCGCGGGCGCCGTAGCCCGCCGCTCGGCCTTGCGCGAGGACGCCAGCCTGGCGGCGTTCTACCTGATCTCGCTGGCCATTGGGGTGTTGCTGGTGTCGCTGCGCAGCCGCAATGTGGACTTGCTACATGTGCTGTTCGGCTCGGTGCTCTCGCTCGATGCAGATACGCTGATGCTGATCGCCGGCATCGCCACGGTGTCGCTCTTCGGTCTGGCGCTGTTGTACCGACCGCTGGTCATCGAATGTGCCGATCCCGCCTTTCTGAGGCAGGCGGGCGGCCCCGGTGCCGTCGCGCACATGGGCTTCCTGCTGCTGGCGGTGCTGAACCTCGTGGCGGGCTTTCACGCGCTCGGCACCTTGATGGCCGTCGGCATCATGGTCTTGCCGGCTGCCGCCGCCCGCCTCATTTCCGACCGGCTGGACACCATGCTTGCGCTGGCCGTCGCCTTTGCACTGGCTGGCAGTCTGGGCGGCCTGCTCTTGAGCTATCACGGTGATGTGCCAGCCGGCCCATCGGTGGTCATGTCGCTGGGCTTCATTTACTTGCTGGTACTGTTGACCAGCGCACTGCTGCCACGTCGCCACTGGCACACGGGAGAAACCACGGGATGATGCGCCGCCTGCTTATGATGAGCCTGCTGTGTCTGCTTACCGGGAACGCACTGGCTGACCAAACACCTGTCCGCGTACTCGCCACTTTCAGTATTCTGGCCGATCTGGCCCATGAAGTCGGTGGTGATCGGGTGGTGGTGACGAGTCTCGTCGGGCCCGATCAGGATGCTCACGGCTTCGACCCGAGGGCTTCGGATATCCGGCGGATGAGTCAGACCGATCTGGTGCTTGCCAATGGTCTCGGCTTTGACCCGTGGATCGCCCGTATGGTGGCGGCTGCCCGTTACAAAGGACGCATGCTGACGGTATCGGACGGCATTACGCCGCTGATGGCCGACGCACATGATGTTCATGATGAGCAGCGCTCGGCACCGCATGCGCATGCCACCGACGGCGCAGCCGACCCCCATGCCTGGCTCGATATTGGTCATGCCAGACACTATGTTCGGGCGATTGCTGCCGCGCTTGCTGATATTGATCCGGCGGGCGCCGCGCACTACGCACGTCGCTCGTTCACCTACATTGCTCAGCTCGATGCACTCGACGCTGATCTGCGCGCCCGTTTTGCCGCACTTCCAGCGCATCGACGCACGGTAGTCACCCCACATGACGCCTTCGGCTATTTTGCCCATGCGTACGACTTGCACTTTGTTGCCCCGGCCGGGCTGTCAAACGAGGCATCGCCGTCGGCTGCAAGCCTGGCAATGCTGATCGACCAGCTACGCCAATTGAAAGTGCCGGTGGTGTTTTTCGAGTCTTTTGCAGACGAACGTCTGATCGAACGTATTCGCCAGGCCACCGGCGCCCGCCGAGGCGGCCTGCTCTATGCCGACGCCCTGGCAAAAGCCGGTCCGGCCAGCACCTACCTGGGCTTGATGCGGCATAACGCCGATACCTTGATCGACGGTCTGGGCGCACCCTGAAGCACCTCAGCCGTAAATCGCCCGCTCCAGCGCCTTGCGCGCTTCGGGCGCGCACATCACGACCAAAACATCGCCCGCCGACAACACCGCGTCCGGTCCCGGATTGAAGTCGAATCGTCCGTGATCACGCACGCCCAGCAACACGACGTCAAATCCGGCCAGATCAAGTTCTCGAACTGTCGTAGACGCAAAACCTGCCGGCAAGGCGATATCTTCGAGTCGATGCACGGCGTCTGAGCGCAGCATATCGTCCATAAGCCGGAGTGCGCCGGGCCGCAGCATGGCCGAGGCGATACGCAGCCCGCCAGTAAAATCAGGCGAGATCACCACGTCAGCCCCCGCCTTGCGCAATTTGAGGCTGTTGCGCACCTCCATGCAGCGCGCCACCACCCTGACGGACGGATTAAGCTGCTTGGCGGTGAGCGCGATCATCATGTTGCGGCTGTCGTCATCGGTCACCGCAAACACACCGGCAGCGTTCTTGATATCGGCAGCGAGCACGATGTCATCATCGCTGGCATCACCCACCAGATACAGCAGATCTGACTGGCGCTCGCGCGCTGCCATCAATCGCTCTTCATCCATGTCGATGGCGACATACGAACGGTGCGTGGCGTCGAGTTCTTCAGCAATATTGCGGCCGACGCGACCAAACCCGCAGATCAGGTAATGCGCCTTGAGCTTGCTGATTTTCTTTTCCATGCGTCGTCTCCGCAGCGTTACGTCCAGATCGCCTTCGAGAAAGAACACCGACAAGGTGGTGAACATGAAGGTCACCGCGCCGAAACCGATCAGGGAAATGACCCCGGTAAACATCCGGTCCCACTCGCCGACGATTGGCACAACTTCGTTGTAACCCACGGTCGATAGCGTGATCAGTGTCATGTAGACGGCATCTGACCAGCTTGTTGATTCACCACCGATGACCAGAAACCCGACGGTACCGATCAGCAGCAACAGCAGCAACAGCAATCCCGCCGCCACAATACGGCTCCGGATACGGTCCAGTACACGGCTGCGACTGATACGACGCGGTGTCGATCGCGGCGTACGTTTGCGCTGAAAGAATCCGATGAGAGACACGCTAGGCCAGAATCTCGGGAATGCGTCGATTGCGACAGCATAAACGGCCGCTGAACCCGGAACAATCGCTCAGGCGCGCCGCCATCGCCATGCGCCAAACAACATGGCCAGACCGATACCCAAGGCATCGGCCAGCCAGTCGGCGGCATCGCCCATGCGATAGGTGGTAAAGGACTGCGCCACTTCGATCAGTCCGCCATAGGCCAGCAGACCGATCACCAGCATCGCCGTTCGCCCCGGCCAGCCCAGCCTGGCCAGCACGCCCAGCGCAAAAAAGGCCAACACATGCTCGAGCTTGTCCTGCCAGGAAAACATCATGTGTCCGGCAGGCACCGGCGCCAGCGACAACACCAGCACGGCCACCAGCGCCGCCCAGAACACGAGCCGCAAGACCGCCGGTGTCATGCTGCGATCAGACCGCCGGTGTGGCCAGTTCGCCGCCCAGGATACCGATCACGGCTGGGATAAGCTGGCGCAGCTCGCCGGTCATCTGCGCAAAGTGCGCATCGAACAGCTCGGCCGCATCTTCGCTGCCGGCACTGGCTTCTTCCTGCACGACGTCGAGAAACTGCAGGCGCTTGATTTCGCCCTTGTCGGTCAGCAGCAAGGACACCCGGTCATTCCAGGTCAGCGCCAGCTTGGTCGGCAGTTTGCCTTCCTGCAAGTGGGTTTTGATGTCATCGCCATCGAGGCTGTGGCGCACATAGCGCACCGCGGCCTTGTCTTCGGTGATCGACTTGAGCTCGCAGTCCATGTCGATGGTGAAATTGCCCGGCACGTCGCCACCGGCGAGCCAGTCGCTCATTGCCGATACCGGGCTCAACTCGGTGCGCACCAGCGTCAATGGGAAGCTGTCGAGACTCTGGCGCAGCGCTTCGAGAATGTCTTCGGCGCGGGCCACACTGGCCACATCCACGGCCAGCCAGCCATCTTGCGGGTCGATCCACGCATAGACCTTGCGACGACGGGTGAAAGCGCGCGGCATGAACTCCTGGGTTACCTGATCGCGCAAGTCCTTCATCTGCTTGCGACCGGGCTTGAAGCCTTGCTCAAGCTCGATGCGCGCGGCGCGTTCTTCGGCTTCCTGCTTGACCACCGAGGAGGGCAGCAAACGGTGCTCAATGCCCAGCGCGATCAGCCACTGGCCACCCACGGCATGCACCAGCGGGCCATCGGCCACCGGCGGCAACCAGCCGCGGGATTCCGGATCTTGCGAGCCGCAGGGCGTGAAGGCGCGTCGGGCGAGCTGGTCTTCGAGTTGGTCGATGCGCATATCCCAGCGCACCGGCAGACGATACAACTGCAGGTTACGAAACCACATGAGGCAGGATTCTCTTCTGAAACTATTCGGTTCGGGTGGACTCGGCAATCATGCGCACCACCTTGACCGTGTCGATATCGGACTGGTGATAGGCAGAACGCATATAGTCAGCGTACCTGGCGTCTTCGCCAGCGGTTTCCGACAGGCCGGTCCGGTAGGTAAAACGCAAAAACAGCGCTGCGCCATCGGGCTCGGGTTGTTCAACGGTAATGGTCAGGCGGCCGCCGGGGTGCTCGGCCGTGGCGGCCGATTCGAAGCAGATCCAGTCCATCGCCTGCCAGCGCACCGCATCGAAAATCTGCAGCTTGCCGAAACTCAGGCGACGCGTCAGTGCCGTGTCGCTGCGGGTCAGCACCTCGCAGGTATCCAGACCCGGCAGGAAAGGACGCGGATCTTCGGCCCGGCACAACAGGCCGAACCACACTTCTTCACGGCTCAGATCCGGGACGGCAGGGTCGTCGAGGAGATTGACCTCGACCAGATGTTCGAACTCCAAAACACCAGCTCCAATCGGTTGAGGCGGGAGTGTAGCGTAAAGCGCTGAGCGATTCGGTAAACTGTCGCCATGCAAATCGCTCGCCTCCTTCAAACCCAGGGCTTCGGCAGTCGCAAAGACTGTCGCCTGCTGGTCAGCGCCGGCCTGGTCACCGTCAATGGTGCGCTCATCAAAAACCCCAATGCCGAGGTCGATCCGGCCGGTCTGGTATTCACCGTGGAGGACGAAGAATGGGCCTACCACGAGAAGGCCTACCTGATGCTCTACAAGCCCGAAGGCTTTGAGTGCAGCCGGGTGCCCAAGCACCACCCCTCGGTATTCAACCTGCTGCCGCCCCAACTGGGCGAGCGCGGCGTACAGACCATTGGCCGGCTCGACCAGGACACCACCGGGCTGATCCTGCTGTCGGACGACGGGCAGTTCATCCATGTGTGGAGCTCGGGTAAAAAGCAAACCCCAAAGCGCTACCGGGTAACGCTCAAGCATGCCCACACGCCGGAACTGCTGGCCGCGCTGCGCGCCGGGGTCGAGCTGGTCGATGAACCCGGTGAGCTGGTCGCCGCTGTTTCCGTCGAAGCCATTGATGCCCACACGATCTGGATGACCATCACCCAGGGCAAATATCACCAGGTCAAACGCATGGTCGCGGCGGCGGGAAACCGGGTCGAGGCCTTGCATCGCGATCGAATCGGCGGTTTTGATCTACCCACCGTGCTGGAGCCGGGCGATTGGGCCTGGCTCACCGAGACCCATATCGCGGCTTTGGCCGACTTTCCCGATTTCGGCTGATCAGCTGATCGTTCCGGGCAATCGTCCTGATTGCCCCATCACTCCCCCGCTGCAAGCGCCGCCGTTGTTTTCCTGCTAGCCAGAAACCCTTTCAGCTTCGTTGTCATTCATGGCCTGTGAATGATTGCGTGCTGAGATGGGTCTGTCTGAGTCTTCGCCCTTGGATCGAGGCGCCATCCTATCGGAAAAACGGGAGGGATTGTGAGCTTTGCAAATCAAAAAAAAGCCCCCGTTTTTTTGGCCCCGGCTTTTGTCTACAGGGGTGTTAACTGTTTTATTAATATAAATAACAATAATGTATACGCTCGGCACTTTTCTGTGGAAAGGTGTTTTTTTGTCATTTATTTCAGTGACTTGCATCAATGATAAAGCTGGTGATAAGCCTGCCTCTGCAGTGTGGGCGGATTGTTCATGGTTTTTGGATCGGCGCTGAAACCTTGGCTTGTCCACAATTCATCCCATGGCTGTCAGGCCACTTGTGTACATTTGCTTGATCGTTCGGAGCATCACGAAATGCAGTGGGATATTTTTTGCCGGGTTGTGGATAACTTTGGGGATATCGGTGTTTCATGGCGCCTGGCGCGCGCCTTGGCACTACATTCTCAACAAGGTGTGCGGCTGTTTGTGGACGATTGGGAGACCTTACGCCGACTGCTGCCGAGCGTGCCAGCGGCGCCGGCGCCGTTCGTCGTATCGGGGGTTGAGGTGCAGCCTTGGGTGCTTGCGGAGCGTTCGCCAAGCGTCGCTGCCTGCGTGATCGAGGCGTTTGCCTGCGAGTTGCCACCCGCCTGTTTAGCTGCCATGCGTGCGTCGACACCACCACCGGTGTGGATCAATCTTGAGTACCTGAGTGCGGAAGACTGGATCGAAGAGTGTCATGGTCTGCCCTCGCCTGATCCGGCCACCGGCTTGCCGAAAATCTTCTTTTTTCCGGGTTTTACGGCGCGCAGCGGTGGATTGATTCGCGAGCCCGAGGTGTTGGCGCGGCGCGATGCGGCACAAGAGCCGGACGGACGGCGCAACTGGCTGGCAGATTATGGCTGTGCGGAGGTGTCGGCATCGGCACAGTGGATGTCCTTGTTTGCCTACGACAATCCGCAGCTGGCTCATCGTTTGAGGGATTGGCAAGTCAGCGATACGCCTATCGTGTTGTGGGTGCCGGAAGGCACGGCTTGGCGTGGCCTGGCGCATTGGCTTGGGGCGTCTCTGGCCGAGGGGCATTGTCAGCAGTACGGTGCGCTGACGGTGAGTGCCTTGCCGTTCTTGCCCATGGATGACTACGATCGACTGCTGGCCGTGTGCGATGTGAATTTCGTGCGCGGTGAGGACTCCTTTGTTCGCGCGCAATGGGCCGCACGGCCGTTTGTCTGGCAGGCCTATCCACAAGCCGATGCGGTGCATGTGGAGAAAATGAACGCGTTCTTGCGTCGCTATCTGCAAACAGCAGATGCAGCGACGGCAGCTGTTGTCGAGGCGATGTGGCGAGACTGGAATGGTGCGGGCACGCAGGAAGACGCCTGGGTGGGTTTCCAGAACGCGCTACCAGTGCTTCGCCGACATGCGCGGCAATGGTGTGATCAGCTCGCGGCGACGGACGGTCTGGTCGACAGGCTGGTGAAAATGGTTCAACCCGACGTAAAATAGCTGGTTTTAAATGACGAGCAGCCTCGCTGCTGTCCGAAGACCCTCAGGTATACGCGATGAAAACTGCTCAGGAACTGCGCTCCGGTAACGTGATCATGGTGGGCGGCAACGCGCTCGTCGTGCAAAAAACCGAATACAACAAGTCTGGCCGCAACTCTGCGGTCGTGAAAATGAAACTGAAGAATCTGCTGACCGCAGCGCCTTCGGAGTCGGTGTACAAAGCCGACGACAAGTTCGAAGTCGTTCAGCTCGAGCGCAAGGAAGTGACCTACTCCTACTTTGCCGATCCGATGTACGTGTTCATGGACGCCGACTACGAGCAGTACGAAGTCGAAGCCGACAACATGACTGACGCGCTCAAGTACCTCGAAGATGGCCTGGCCTGCGAAGTGGTGTTTTATAACGGCAAGGCGATCTCGGTGGATCTGCCCAACTCGGTGGTGCGTGAAGTCACCTACACCGAACCCGCCGTCAAGGGCGATACCTCGGGCAAGGTGCTCAAGCCGGCCACGATCGCGACGGGCTTCGAGCTGATGGTGCCGGCCTTTGTCGAGATCGGTGACAAGATCGAAATCGATACCCGCACCGACGAGTACAAAAACCGCGTCAAGTAAGCGCGGACAGGTAATGAACGACGAGGCCCGCGAGGGCCTCGTGTCATTTCAGGGCTGGATTGATTTCAAAAGGTGTCGGCGGTCATGGCTGGCCGTTCGTCCGGGGCGAGCTGTGGGACAATCCATGTATTGATCGACCAATTCAAGTCGACGGGCTGGAGACAAGTGATGGGCCGGGTGCCCCTGCTGTATGTGTTGTTGAGTGGAAGTGTGTTGGTCGGGTGTGACCCGGCACCGACGACCGAGCCCGCCTCTGCGCCGGTCGAAGAGCAGACAGACCCCACCTTGCGGGATGCCGGTGTGGCGGCACGAGAGGCCCTCGAAAAAGCCGGCGAAGCGCTGAAAAGATTGGGAGAAGTGGCCACCGGTACAGCCGATGAAGTCACTCCGGCGCCCCCGGTGATGGAGCAGCCTGCCGCGCCGGTTGAAGACCGTAGCCTGGTGCCGATCGATCTGGCCGGCGATGGCCCCATCGAGGAGATTCGCGATTCTGGCGCCGCGACGTCGGAAGCGGCTGCGCGTTTCCTTGACGCCACCCGCAAGGCGGCAGCCAAGGTCAAGGCGGCGGGCAAGGATGTGGTCGAGGCGATTCGCGATGATCGTCCCGCAGATGTTCCTGGCAATACCGCCGAGTAGGATCCCGCCTGACCGTGACAAAAACCGCTGACGTCGCGCCCCCCGGCACCGAGCGCCTCCACTGGCGCGATGTGCTGCTCAATCGGCGCATGCTGGTATGCATCTTCACCGGCTTTGCGTCCGGTTTGCCGCTTTACCTGCTGCTCAACCTGATCCCGGCCTGGCTGAAGACGGAAGGCCTGTCGCTCAAAGCCATCGGCGCCTTCGCGCTGATCCAGTTTCCCTACACCTGGAAATTTCTCTGGGCGCCCTTGCTCGATCGTTTCGGCATCCTGCCCTTTCTGGGTCGGCGACGCAGCTGGATGCTGGTGACGCAGTTCGGGCTGCTGGCCTCGATCGCCTGGCTGGGGCGCTTGTCACCGACTGAACAACTCACCTTGGTGGTTGCCCTCACCGCCGTGATCGCGTTGTGCTCTGCCACGCTCGATATCGCGCTGGACGCCTTTCGCCGTGACATCCTCGCCGATGAAGAGCTCGGTCTGGGCAATGCCATCCATGTGAATGCCTATCGTATTTCGGGCCTGGTGCCCGGTTCGCTGTCCTTGATTCTGGCTGATCACCTGCCCTGGTCGCAGGTCTTTCTGATCACCGCCGCCTTCATGCTGCCCGGCATGATCATGACCGTGATGGTGCGCGAACCGATGTCGGCCATTGGTCGGCCACGGACCTTGCGTGATGCCGTCGTCGAGCCGTTTCATGAATTTTTCAGCCGCCATGGCGTGCGCTCGGCGCTGTGGGTGCTGGCCTTTATCTTTCTGTACAAGCTCGGCGATTCGCTGTGTACCGCGCTGGCGACGCCCTTCTATCTCGATATGGGCTACAGCAAGACCGAGATCGGTGTCATCGCCAAGAATGCTGGCTTGTGGCCGATGGTGATCGGCGGCATCCTCGGCGGCATCTGGATGGTCAAGATCGGTATCAACCGGGCGCTGTGGCTGTTTGGGGTGGTGCAGATCGTCACCATTCTGGGCTTTGTGTGGCTGGCCTGGCTGGGCCCGGCGCCCTCGGATGCGTCTCGGCTGGTGGTGCTGGCCACTGTGATCGCCGGGGAGGCGGTCGGTGCTGGCCTGGGCACCACAGCCTTTGTCGCCTTCATGGCGCGTACCACTCACCCGGCCTACTCGGCCACCCAACTGGCCTTGTTCACCAGTCTGATGGCGGTGCCGCGCACCTTCATCAATGCCTCGGCGGGCTGGCTGGTCGAGGGCATGGGCTGGCTGAACTTCTTCTTGCTGTGCTTTGTGCTGGCAGTCCCCGGCATGCTGCTGTTGTTCAAGGTTGCGCCATGGCATGCGGGGCCCGAAGCCGCGTTGGGGACCAAGCCGTGAGCGTCACCCATCCTCTGGTCATGGCCGCAAGGATCTTGTCGGCGCAGGTCGATGCCCTGCAGTTTTCACCGCCGGTCTCCCATGTGTACAACCCGCTCGACTATGCCTGGGCGGTGCATGAAGCCTATCTGCGTCGCTATGGCAGCGGTCGAAAAAAAGTGGTGCTGATGGGCATGAACCCCGGCCCCTTCGGCATGGTGCAGACCGGTGTGCCCTTCGGTGAAGTGGCCATGGTGCGTGACTGGATGGGGCTGTCCGGCGAGATCGGACAGCCGGCCATCGAGAACCCGAAGCGCCCGGTTGAAGGCTTTGGGTGTACGCGCTCCGAGGTCAGCGGTCGGCGCCTGTGGGGGCTGTTTCAGGCGCGTTTCGGCACCGCAGAGGCCTTCTTTGCCGAGCATTTCGTGGCCAATTACTGCCCGCTGGCCTTCTTTGATGGCGGGCGCAATCTCACGCCCGACAAGCTCCCGGCCACCGAGATGGCGCCGGTGATGGCGGCCTGTGATGCCCATTTGCGCACGCTGATCGAGGCGCTGTCGCCCGAATGGGTGATCGGCGTTGGTGCCTGGGCGGAGCAGCGCGCGGCCAAGGTCGCTGCCGGCTTGCCGGTGAAGATCGGCCGGGTGCTGCACCCCAGCCCGGCCAGCCCTGCGGCCAATCGCGGCTGGAGCGAGGCGGCAACGCGTCAGATGCAGGCGCTCGGGGTGTGGGGCGACTGAGATGCTGCGGATCGGGGTCGATCTCGGCGGCACCAAGATCGAAGCCATTGCGCTCGATGGGGCTGGTTGCGTGTTGGCGCGCGAACGCATCGCCACCCCGCAGAACGATTACATGGCCACGGTGATGGCAGTGGCCGGTCTGGTCGAGCGCATTGAACAGTCGCTGGGTGACCGGGCACGCGTCGGCGTCGGTACGCCGGGGGCACTCTCCGCGGTGACAGGCTGCATCAAGAACGCCAATTCCACCTGCCTCAATGGCCGACCGCTGCTGCGCGATCTGCAGTCTGTGCTGCGCCGAGAAATCCGTCTGGCCAATGACGCCAATTGCTTTGCCGTGTCGGAGGCGACCGATGGCTCGGCGCGCGGCGCCGGGACGGTGTTCGGGGTCATTCTGGGCACCGGGGTCGGCGGCGGTCTGGTCATCCATGGCCGTGTGCTCAGTGGCGCGAACGCGATTGCCGGCGAATGGGGGCACAACCCGCTTGCCGACGAGGAACCGGGGTCGCCGTGCTATTGCGGGCGCACCGGTTGCGTCGAGACCTGGCTGTCGGGTCCGGGCATGGCGGCGGATCATCGTCGCCACGGCGGCGAGGCCATCGACGCGGCCACGATCTCGGCGCGCGCCGAGGCCGGCGATGTGGCCTGCGAGGCGAGCTTTCAGCGCTATGCTGATCGCTTGTCGCGCGCGCTGGCAAGTGTCATCAATATCGTGGATCCTGAGGTGATTGTGCTCGGTGGCGGCCTGTCTTCAATGGCCCGCTTGTACACCGAGGTGCCGGCGCGTTGGGGCCGGCACGTGTTTTCGGATCAGGTGTCCACCCGACTGCTGCCGCCCCTGCACGGCGACAGCTCCGGTGTGCGCGGCGCCGCGTGGTTGTGGCCGATGGAGGATGGTGAGTGAACGAAATACTGGGCGGGCCGGTGACGGTGTTTGCGGGCGGGCTCCGGCCGCTGCCCCCGGAAGGGCAGATGACGGGCATGTTCAAGACGCGTCTCGACGCCCCGGTGATGTGTCTCCGCGAGGGTCTGGTGGGGGATGTACAAGCCGATCGGCGCTATCACGGCGGGCCGGACAAGGCCGTGCATCTCTACCCCGCAGACCACTACGCGCGGCTGGTCGCGGCGTTTCCGGCGCTGGCCGGCGAAGTCGGCCCGGGCACCCTGGGTGAGAATCTGTCGGTCGCCGGGATCGATGAGACACAGGTCTGTCTGGGCGATGTGTTTGCCCTGGGCGACTGCCAGTTACAGATTACCCAATCGCGCCGCCCGTGCTGGAAGATCGACCATCGGCTGGGCGTCAGCGGCGCCTCGCGCCGGGTGGCCGACGAGGGCATCACCGGTTGGTATTTTCGGGTGCGGGTCGAAGGCCTGATCGAACCGAATGCGCGCATGTTGTTGCTCGAGCGACCGAATCCGGACATCACGCTGGCGCGGCTATGGGCGGTTGAAACCGCGCATCGGCCCAATGTGGACGAAGTGCGCGCGCTGTCGCAGGCGGTGGGCTTGTCGGCCGGTTGGGCAAAAAAACTGAGTCAGCGTGCCGACTGGCTGGAGCGGCAAGCGGACGGGACGAACGGAGACTCGAATGATTGAGATCAAACGCCTGCCCGATGGCAGCCATGAATGCGCCACCGCGCTTCCCGATGCGGTGCGCGCGGTCAAGAAGCCCATCCCGCTCGACGTGCGTCGCATGCCCGAGGCCTTTGTGGTCGAGACCATGGAAGGGCGCATGCAGGGCAAGGCGGGCGACTGGCTGATCACCGGTATTGATGGGGAGATGTACCCCTGCGACGCGGCGATTTTTGCCAAGACCTACGATGTGCTGGACGACCTGGTGGGTCAGTAGCCAGCCTTGATTGGCGCCGAGGCGGCACGCCATGTCGCCTGAAACCTAGCGGGCTGTAGGTGCCGGATCGGCCTCCGGCGCCAGTTTGACTCGGCCAATCGGTGCAATTCCCCACAAATGGCGCGTGTGTTCCTGATGCACTTCCGCTTCTTTGAGTGAGGGCTGACGCGTCCGACTAAAATCGCAGTGGATGGAGCGAATATCCGCTGTACCAAAGCGTTCCAGTTCATGCATGTCGAAACGCCACACTGGTTTGTCGGGTAGTGCCTTGTCGATGCGCATGGCTATCGTGGTGTCGAACTGCGGGAGACGGAGTGCAATGCGTTCGTCATCGGTAGCGCCTCTGGGATTCTTTTTTTCCTTGTATCGGCAATGATCCGGCGCCTCGCTCAAATCTCCCCACCAGGCCACCTGTGTCATCAGCACGCGAGCGTGCTTCTGGTTCGATAGCCAGGAATGAACTTGTGCGCAGACAAGAATCACAAAGAAACTTGTGACTCCAGAAAGCAACCGAATGACATATATCGTAAGATCGGTGCGCGGTTTTTGTGGTACCAGTAGAGGGCCAACTTGAGATCTTTTTTTTGCTTTCCCCTGCCAATCGACAACAAGAAAAAGGACGACGACGATCTCATAGATTATGGCCGCCATGGCCATGAACAACGCGATCCAGATCAGCGCCGCCAGCCACAGACCAATCGTAAACGTGCTCGGGAACATCTCCCAGGATGCCTTGAACAGCGTGTGAATCTGCTCTCGTGACTCGGTGGCGCCATGCCAGCCCGAGAAAGGCAGAAACACGCCGAAAATGAGGAAATGGATGGGCACCGAATTGAGCGCCGGCCACAACCGAATGAAAATGCCTATCGCCAATGCTACGCCAAAGGCAAGCAATGCCATGAGTACCCCGGCGCTTGACCAGAACCCCCACTCGCCGAACCGTAACCAGAAAAACCCGACAATGATTGATAGCGACGCAACAATCACTCCGATACAAAACCTCATGCTCATGCGGGCCTTGATTGCGTCGTCCCAAGGCTGAAGAACCTTCGTCAGCAGCGTTTTTCCGAAGGCGTCATATGCGGCTGCGGCTCGCCGGGCATGGGCAAGGACAAACCAGTAACACAGACCAACAATGATCTGCAGCAAAACAAAGAGTCCCGCGATGACTCCAACGCCACGTAATGATGTCAGCTCGTCCGTCACCAGAACGGCGAGAAACAGCGACACCACGAAATTCACGATTCTGATGAAAACGCGTAGTGGATAAGGTATTTGCGTGGCCCACATGGCAGAAAGCACATCCCTCACTACAGATCGCGCGCTCAAGTTCACTCCGCTACCCCGATTAGTCATGTGACCGGCCTCGCCACCCGCGCCCGACCGACATCCCTTCGATGTGCAGCAACGCCAGCCGGTGCATGGCGTTGTAGTGGTTCTTGTCGATGGCCTGGCGATACAAGGCGACGATCTCGGTGGCGAATGCCTCCTCATCCCTTTTCTTCAGATTGCGCGCGGTGCGGTACTGGCTGCCCGCCTCCGGGTCGAAAGGCGGGGGCTGTTCGTGCGTGCAGGTGAAGTCGAGTGACTGTCAGTCGATCTTGTTGGCATTCATGTCAGGGGTCCTTGCTTGGCAAGCCGTGAGGCAGACGCATAGCAGCAGTGTGATGAATGGGCGGATGTTCATGGTCAGTCCGGGGCGAGCCAGGCGTCTTCGTTGTCGAAGAATTCAACCCGCCGTTCGGCCAGTGCGGCGCCGCTTCAAAAAACCATGGTCGCCTCAGCTCCGATCAAACACCACCCGCTGGCGCACATGGCCGTCGCTCTCGCGGCGGGTGTCGGTCATCAGCTTGACCGTCAGCTCGGTGGCCCCGTCCTCCATGTCCAGCAAGTCTTCGATATCGGCATCGCGCATGAGCGGGAACGCCTCCGCGTCCTTCGCCCCGGCCGCCAGAATGCGCTTCTCGAAACCGGTGAGCGGTTTGCCACGGCGCTGCTTGTCTCGGGCCAGCTGCCGTTTCTCCGCCTTGTCGTAGGCGCTTATCGGGCCGGCCAGGTAGAACGACGCATGCGAGTCGTGCACATGCTCATCGAAGAAGGCATGCACCGCCTCGGGTACCTCGCCGGTGCGTCCCGCCTCGTCGAGTGCCGCCTGATACAGCGGCGACAGCGGCACCGACAGGGGGTGGTGCGCCGGCAGGGGGCGCGCCGCGCGGCGGCGGTCGATATCGTCCTTCAAGCGCTTGCGCTGCATCACCCGCGCCATGTCACGCTGGAAGTCGCCCTCGCTCGCTGCCAGGTCCTCGCGGTCCTGCGCATTGGCGTGCTGGTAGCTCGCCAGCGCCGCGAAGCGCGGCGCCACGCGCAGGCGCCAGCGCCAGTACAAACGCATGTGCTTGAACAACAGCTCTTCGACCCGCGCCGCCGACCCGGCGGACCAGACGGCGTAGTCGCGGAAGCGGGCGGCGAGGATGGGGTCGATTTTTAGATCATCAACGACCTCATCTTTGTTTTCTTCGATCAGCTTGCTGGTATCAAGCAGCGGCACCCCATACGTGCGCGCCGCCTGGTACATATTGACCAGCGGCACCTGCGAGGCGAGCAAGGCGCGGCGGCCAACGGCCTTGCCCTGTTCGCCCGGCGCATAGCCGCCGCCCACGTCCGAATGCGCGCCCGGGTACACCACCTCCTCGCAATTGGCCGGGTAGCTCGCGCCATCGCGCGCCGTGCTCAGCGGGAAAGACTTGCGAATCTCGTGCGCCGCCACATAGTGCACACAGCGTTCGATGGCCGGCGAAATCGCCATCGACCCGTCCGCCCAGTCCATCAAGCCATCGCCGCCGATCGGCGACGAATCGGCCAGCCCCACCGAGGCCACCGTATCGAACAGCCCCATGAACTGGAAGCGGATCGGGATGCCGCAAAAGGTGTAGCCGCCGCCCTCGGGCTTGCAGCACGCCAGCACCCAGTTCGCCCAGGCACGTGCCTGCGCCGCACCGCGCGAAAAGCCAAAGATCGACACATTGATCTGCGCGATCTCCGGCCGCTGGTGGGCGATTGATTGCCGCAGTCGACGTTCCGCCTGTTCGAAGTAGGCGCGCCGCTTGCCCGAGAACACCGTCCAGCCGTTCTTGAGGACATCGGGGTTGCGGATGGCGGAGAGGGCTTCGTTGTCGGCGATCAGGTTGCGGACATGAACCGCGCGGTTGACCGCGTTGTAGAGCTGGATCATCGCCCAGTACAGGCGGGCTTCGCCGCCGGTGGCCATGGATTTGCCGCTGGACGACTCGGTCATTTCACCGATTTTCGGAAATGGGGTGCCGACGCCGGGGACGTAGAACGGAAAGTAGCCATTCTCGTCTTCGCGTCGGAACGCATCATGTAAAACAACGATGTTGGAGTGACTCCGTCCATTGGGGTTGGGAATCAACTCCTGGTCGCGATGCTTGTTGTTGTTCGTGCCGTCGAAGAACATGCCGACCCAGATCGCTTGCCGGCAATGAGGGCGCTTCGTATTGATGATGCTGCCGCTGGCGCCGAGCCGCTGGCACAACTCGCGTGCGGAGAGCGGTCGCAGGCCGGGGAGGGAGGTGTCGGGCGTGATGGCAGTCATCGGTTCAGATATCGGTTGAATTCGTCTTCGGCCAGCGGGCGTGCGCCACCCAGACCAGCGGGATGGTGTGGACTGTGAGCGCCATATTCGGATACGTAGATTCTGATTTCGTCGTGTGGCAGGAAGAACACCTGAGTCACGCCTGGCTCCTCATACGGCTCGATGGGCACGGTTTTCTTGATAGTCTTTTTTGGCCAGTTGCCGACGTTCTCAAGTGAGCAGTCTGGCGATTTAGGTACGCCACAATCGCTGCGCCGCCACTCGACCGTCACCTGCAGTCCCTCATGCCACTTGCGCGGAATCATCACGCAGCACACCGAACCGCCGCCGTTGCCGATGCCGACGCCACTGCCCCAGACGCCGTCGACAAAGAATTCCTGAATCCCCTCGGCGCTGAAGTTATATGCACCCAGCGAACTGGCCGACATGTTCGGGTCGGGGCGGTCGTCGTTGGTGACATCGCAGGCGGTCAGTATCAGCAGTGCCAACAATGCGCAGAGTGTGGCGAGCCAGCGGGAGGGGTGGGTGAAGGGGCGGGTCATTGCGGCTCCTGGGCTGAGTGGCTGCGTGCATTGGGGGCCGTGATCGGCGCCTGGTCACGGTGCTTGTTGTTGTTCGTGCCGTCGAAAAACATGCCGACCCAGATCGCCTGCCGGCAATGAGGGCGCTTCGTATCGATGAGGCTGCCGCTGGCGCCGAGCCGCTGGCAAAGCTCGCGCGCGGAGAGCGGGCGCAGGCCGGGGAGGTTTGCCGGGGGTGTCGTGGCACTCATGGTTCCATGAACCTCTTCATTTCAGCGTCAGTGAATGGTTGCTGATCGATGTCGCCGAGCTTGGAAAGCAGCTTCGATGGGTGGTCGGCGTGCCAGGGGCTCTTGTTGGTGACATAAATCTTGATTTCGTCGTTGGGTAGGAAGAACACCTGGGTTTCGTCGAGTACATCGTACGGCTCGATGGGCACGGTTTTTTTGAGGATTTTCATGGGCCAGTCCCCTTTCATCCCTGCGCATTTACTGTGGTTGTTTTCATTGACGCCGCCACAATCGCTGCGCCGCCACTCGACCGTCACCTGCAGCCCCTCATGCCACTTGCTCGGAATCATCACGCAGCACACCGAGCCGCCGCCGCTGCCGATGCCGACACCACTGCCCCAGACGCCGTCGACATAGAACTCCTGAATTCCCTCGGCGCTGAAGTTGTAGCGCGATAGCGAACTGGCCGTCATGTTCGGGTCGGGGCGGTCGTCGTTGGTCACATCGCAGCCGCTCAGTATCAGCAGTGCGAATAGTGCGCAGAATGTGGCGAGCCAGCGGGCGGGGTGGATGAGGGAGTGAATCATTGCGGCTCCGCTGCTGGGGCGATGCCAGGGCGATCCGCCATGGCTTCGAGTTGATTCCAGATGTCACTATCCCAATGTGCCACGGCGTCGGGAAATCGCAATGTGCCGCGACGGATCGCGTCGAAGCTTGGGGCAAGGGCCGGGAGCGTATGGAAGTGTTCGGATACGTGCCAGGCGAGGAAAATGAACTGGCCTTGATCGGGGGCGTCGGTAATGCCGTGGGTGCGGGCTATGCCGAGCAGTACATTGAGACGGTGCCACAGTTCGGCGGGCTCGGCGGTGGGGATGGTCTTGGGGGCGTTGTCGTTCAGTATGTCGAACAGCGTATCGGCTTCGGTGGCTTGCATGAGGGCGGCGAATTGCGCGTCGTTGAAGTGGATGCTTGTTTCGTCGTCGGATGGTTCGGCGGTGTCGGCTGGGGCGATATTCGTCGTCTGAAGGGTTCCGTCGCGAGCCACCCAGGCCCAGCGGCGCGCCGCACGGGCGAGGCGTGTCTTTTGGGCTGGATCAAGGATGCCGAGCACCTCGGGCAGGATGCGGGTGTCTGTAAAGCGGCAGTAGAGCCGGGTGCCGTCCGCCGTTTGCGCATCGGCCAACCAGTGCAGCGTGCCGAGCTCAGCGCTGCCGTTCCTGACGGGTAGTTCGATGACAGACAGCGCGGGGCGACGATCCGTGACGCTCAGCAATCGGGCAACGCAGACAGCGTCTGCGTTCGCCAAGGGAAACAGACGTGGTCCGAGTTCGTCGTAGGCTGCATAGCGACTGCCGTCGAGCATGGCGGTCGACGTCCAGCTGGCACGCATCAGCCCGCGGCGTGCCGTGTCGTCGAGCTGGCTCATATCGATCAGCGCATAGGGTTGATACGCGGTACCGGCGCAGTGTTCGAGCCAGTGCGTCAAGTGTGCGGCGAGCTCGGCATGATGAGCGTTCTGGAGAAATCGGGTCATGATCTTGCCCGTCCTTATTGCGGTGCGGCAAAGGGCGAACCGGCTTTCATCGCCGCCAGCAGACACTCCTTGCAGACGGTTTGCGGGAAGGCCGGCAGTCCGTAGTCGCCGCGCGTCGGCCCCGCAAAACTCTTCTTGCTCGCATGCACCGTAATCGTCCCCGGGCACTCGACGGTAATCCCCCCATCAATCGTGATGCTCGCCCCGCCCTCGGTGGCGAGCACGATGCGTTTGCCGGCGGCGAAGTCGATGTGTTCCATGATCGAGACGAGGTTGAGATCGTCCTTGGCCTGGAAGGCCATCTCGTCGCTTTGCGCCTGCATCTCGATGTCGTCTTTGGCGGCGATCAGGCTGATGCCGGTGTTGTTTGCGCCGGGGCGGATGGCGCCGGCGAGCAGGCCGATGGCCTGGCCGGTGTGGATGCGGCTCTTGCCGGCGACGGCGAGGTTGGTGTCTTCGCCGCTGATGAGGCTGATGGTTTCGCCATTACTCAGTTGAATGTGTCCGCCAGCGACGAAGCCGAGGCCGGCCTTGGCGGCCTGGATGATGGCGGGCTCGAGCAGGTGGGGGACTTTTCCGGCGGTGGTGGTGTTCTTCTGGCTTGCGTCGGCCAGCGCGGCGTCGAAGTCGGCGCCATCGACCATGCCGCGCGCGACGGTGTGCAGGGCTTTGAGCGGGGCGGCGGTCGGGTCGAGGGTGCTTTGATTGGGGCCGATGCTGCCGATGGCGGCGGCGAGCTGGACGGTTTGATGCGTGGCGGCGGCCTTGGAGAGGGTCTGCGTCAGCGCGTCGGCCTGCCCGAGCAGCGCGGCGGCGGGGGCCATGTCACCGGCCGGCTCGCCGTCGGTGTGCTGCGCCCAGGTACTCAGCGTGATGCCGCGCGCGGCGCGTAGCGCGCCCCAGGCGTCGGTGCGCAGCTCGGCGCCGGTGCCGCGGAAACTGCCACGGTAGTTGTCGGCCTGGTGGATGAGGTGGCCGAGGTTGAGCTGCGAGGCGTACTGGGTGCTGTGCAAGGCGGCGCGTTGCTGATTGTCGGTGTCGTCGAAGACGAGCTGGTTGTGGCCGGCGAAGCGGCCATGGGCGCCGAATTCCTTGCTCTTGAAGCCGCTGAGCGCGGCGGCGTGATGGTGTTCGTTGGCGGCCGCGCCGTGCCAGGCGGGGCTGTTGCCGCCGGCCAGATTGCCCTGGGCGGCCGGTGTGTGGTCGGTCGCCTGGTCGAACACTGAGCGATCGGCGGGCGTGGCCTCGGCGCCGCCGGGCGTGGGGACAATACCACCCTCTCCCCGGCCGTTGTAGAGCGCACCGAGCACCAGCGGGCGGTCGATGTCGTAACCGAGGAAGGTGACGAAGACCTCCTGGCCGATGCGCGGGAGCATATGCCAGCCCATGCCGGGGCCGGCCTGACGGGTGACGACACGCACCCAGCAACTGCTGCGGTCGTCGGGGGTGTGGCCCTGTTGCCAGTGAAAGCGGATCTTGACCCGGCCGAGTGCATCGCACCAGATCTCGTCGGCGCCATTGGGGCGGGTTTCGCCCTCGGGGCCGACGACGATGGCGCTCATCGGCCCGCCCACGGTGGGGCGCGGATTCAGGCGGGCGCCGGTGTCGTCGGTGAGTTGGGGGCGCCAGGGCAGATGGCCGGGCAGTGCCTCGAAGCTGTTGGCGTAACCGCGCTCGGCGGCCAGGGCGAGGGTGTGTGGGTCGAGTTGCTCGGGGGCGCGGATGGGGGCGTCGATGGCGTCGAGCGCATCGTCATGGATCAGCACCTCGCCCAGGCGCCGGGCGATGGCGGCCATTGGCTCGCCGCCCAGGTTGTTGATGCCGATATGGGTGAGCTCGCGCAGCGCGTAGCGCGGGGCGGGGTCGGCGGGGTCGGCGGGCGCCTTTGCCGCGGCCTGCGAACTGCCGGTGACCGCCTCGTGCGGGGCGCCGAGCAGATCGAAGGCGTGGCCGGGTCGGAAGCTGCGCACCGTGCCGCGCCCGACAAAGGTGGTGTGGCGCGCTTCGAGCGCCTCCATGTTCAGGCGGGCGTAGCGCTCGGCCTCGCGGGTGTCGGCAAAGGCGTACTGGCCCGCGTCGTCGTACATCTCAAGCGTCGGGGCGCGCTCGCCGCCGAGGGCCAGCACGGTGGGCACGCGGCTGGCCACCGAGCGCCGGGTCTTGTAGTCGTAGCTGAGCACTGTCGTCATGCCCGCGCCAAAGCGTCGGTGCGCGCCAAAGGCGACGATGGCGTCCTGGTCTTCTTGCGAATCGGCCCGATGAAAGCGGATGCCCCGCCCGCCGTTGGCGTGCTCGGAGGACGCATCCTCCGGCCAGCGCGGGCTGTCGGCAAACAGACGCATGCGGTGCCCGGCCGGGGCGGCGGTGTCTTCGTCGATGCACCAGCCGATGCCCTCTTCGGCCAGCAGGCGGGCGACGAAGGCGAAATCCGACTCCTGATATTGAACGCAATAGCTGCGTGCGCGCGCCGAGCTCAGAAACTCCGCCACCTCCTCGCTCCAGTGCCAGGCGGCCTGATCGGCGTAGTCGGCAAACACCGCTTCGACGATCTGCACCACGGTCTTATCCTGAAAGACGCGGTTGTGACGCCCCCGCGACAGCAACCAGGTCCATGGCACCACCGTGATCCGGTAGCGGCAGAAGCCGCCGTCGGCGCCGAGCTTGAGGGCCGCACGCACCAAGCCCGAGCGCGAATTTCGGCTGCCGTCGGTGAGCGTGCTGTGCAGCGTCACCGCTTGTCCGAGCAAGGCCTTGAGTTCGATGAAGGCGTCGGTCGAGAGCAGATCGACACATAGCTCGAAGCCCGCCGACACGGCCTCGGTGCCCCACCAGGCTTCGACGGGGAAGTCGAAAGCGGCGTCGCGCCAGCTGAGCGCGAACAGGCGGGTGTCGGAGGTGAAAATGTTCATGGAAATGCCAACGTCGTTGAGCGAGTCAGCATTATGCACACCCTGGTTTGACTATGCCAGTGTCCTGACGCGCTTTAAACGTCCAGCGGGTCCACATCGACCCGCCAGCGCAGCTCACGGCCAGACGGCAGGCGATAGAGCCGCGGCACCCACACATTCAGAAACTGCTGCAAGGCGGCGCGCTCGGTCGACTCGACCAGCAGCTGCGCGCGCTCGCGCCGGGCCAGCCGATGCATGCGCATGGGCACCGGGTCGTAGAGCATCAACGCGGCGGGCAGATCGGTCATGGCGTCATCGCGGGCGCGCTGCAAGAAGGCAATGGCGTCTTCAAGCTGCGGGGCATCGGCGCCGAGCATGGCCTGGAAGGTGAAGGGCGGAAAGCCCGCCTGACGCCGCTCGTCGAGCGCGAGGCGGGCGAAGGCGTCGGCGTCCTGGCGCTTGAGACATTGAAACAGCGGGTGGTCGCCGAACTCGGTCTGGATCAGCACTTCGCCGGCGAGGTGGCTGCGCCCGGCCCGCCCGCCGACCTGCATCAGCTGCTGGAACAGACGCTCCGGTGCGCGAAAATCCGAGGCGTAGAGCGCGGCGTCCGCACCGACCACGCCGACCAGTGTCAGGCGTTCAAAGTCGTGCCCCTTGGCCATCATTTGGGTGCCGACCAGGATGTCGGCCTCGCCAGCATGGATTCTGGCCAGCAGCGCCAGCCAGTCGCTGCGCGTGCGGGCCACGTCACGATCGACCCGCAGTACGCGCGCTTCCGGAAAGCGCTCGGTCAGATGGACTTCAAGCTTTTGCGTGCCACGGCCGAGCGGCTGCAGATCCTGCTCGCCGCAGTCCGGACAGGCGATGGGGATGGGGCTGTCGAAGCCGCAGTGATGGCATCGCAGGCGCCTGTCCTTGAGGTGCACCACCCGGTTGGCCGCGCAATGCGGGCAGGCGCTGACCCACTCGCAGGAGGGGCAGGCCAGCACCGGCGCGAAGCCGCGCCGGTTGAGAAAGATCAGGCTCTGTTCCTTGCGCGCCAGGCGCTGGCCGATGGCCTCGATCAGCGGTTTGGACAGCCCGCCGTCGAGCTTGGCGCGGCGAGTGTCGATGAGGCGCACGGTGGGCATCTGGGCGGCCACGGCGCGGCGGGTGAGGCGCAGGTGGCGATAGCGGCCGTCGGTGGCATGGCGCCAGCTCTCGAGCGAGGGCGTGGCGGTGCCGAGCACGATGGGTACGCCTTGATGATGGGCGCGCCATACGGCGACATCGCGCGCCGAGTAGCGCACGCCTTCCTGCTGCTTGTAGGACGGGTCGTGTTCTTCGTCGACGATGATCAGGCCGAGCCGGGGCAGCGGCGTGAACACCGACAGCCGGGTGCCGAGCACGATGTCGGCGTCGCCTTCGAGTGCGCGCAAAAAGCCGCGTGAGCGTGCCATGTCACCGGCGCCGGAATGCAGCGCGACGATACGGGCGTGCGGGAAGCGTTCGACGATGCGTGACTCGAACTGCGGCGTGAGCGCGATCTCCGGCACCATCATCAGCACCGTCTTGCCCTGGGCCAGGCTGCGCTCGGCCAGGCGCAGATAGACCTCGGTCTTGCCGGCGCCGGTCACGCCTTGCAGCAAGACCGGCAGAAAGCCCGGTTTGGCGGTGGTGATGGCGTCGAGCACCGCGCTTTGTTCGTCGGTGAGCGTGGGCAGCTTGGGGAGCGTCAGGGCCGGGTTGGCGGGCGCGGCGGGATAGACCCATTGCCGGCGCAGGAGATCGGCGGTGGCGTCGCCGTCGGGCCATTGGCGGGCCACGGATTTGCGGGTCGGGCCGGCCTCGGCCAGCGCGGCGAGATGACGCCGGGCCTTGGAGGGGCGGCCACCTTCGTTCAGGGCGGTGTGGCCGGCGGGGGTGAGTGCCAGCAACGGGTCGTCGTCACGGATGTCGACCGTCGTGGCGCGGCGCAGCTCCGGCGGCAGGGCCAGTGCCATGACTTCGCCGACCGGGGCATGGTAGTAGCGGGCCACGAAGCGGGTCAGGGCCAGCCAATCGGCGCTCATCGCCGGGGTGTCACGCAGGATCTGTTCAACGGGCCTCAAACGGGCCGGCGCGATGTCGCTGGTGCCCGGCAATTCGACCACGACTCCGGTTTCGATCCGGCGGCCAAAACGCACGCGAACGCAACGGCCGACATCTGTCGGGACGGCACTATCACATGTGTAATCAAAGAGTTGCGGAACCGGGACAGGGATCGCAACGCGAACGATGCTCATGAAAAGCGATACCCGTTTTAACGTAATTCAATTAAAACAACGAGTTGCGTGATGTTTTCGAGAATCAGTCTGGAAAAGACGACTAAGCCTTTGCCAAGGAACCGCATTCGCGTATTGCTCACAAAACCTGTGGATAACTTTGTGAGCAATACGGGGAAATGCTGGTTAAGCCCTTGATTCGCCAAGGCGTGAAATCAGTCGTTTGAATAAAAAAAAGGCAAAAAACATTATAAAACAAAGGCTTGCGTTGTAATGCAAATGCCATCTACCAAGAGTCATGCTTGTGCGGCAAAGTGCCGATCTTGTGCATAAGTCAACCCCGAAAAGCCGTTTTTTCGGGTTGACGTCAGAGGATTTTTCCTGAAATTACGCGCCCCGCCGGTAGCCGGCCAGGGCGCGTGGCGTCAGACCGATTGCCGAATCTTCCGGCTGTGCTGGTGGACCGTGTCGACCAGCACGCTGACGTTCTCGGGTGGCGTGAATTGCGAAATGCCGTGGCCGAGGTTGAACACATGGCCGGCGTGCGGGCCGAAGGAATCGAGCACGCGACGGGCTTCGAAGGCGATGGTGTCGGGGGTGCCGAACAGGATCGACGGGTCGATATTGCCCTGCAGCGCGACCTTGTCGCCGACGCGCTGGCGGGCTTCGCCGATGTCGATGGTCCAGTCGAGGCCGACGCCGTCGCAGCCGATGGCCGCGATGGACTCCAGCCACAGGCCACCGCCCTTGGTGAACACGATATTGGGCACACGACGGCCGTCAGCTTCTTTGGTGAGGCCGGCGACGATGCGCGCCATGTATTGCAGCGAGAACTCTTTATAGGCGGCGTGTGAGAGCACCCCACCCCAGGAATCGAAGATCATCACGGCCTGAGCGCCGGCGGCGATCTGGGCGTTGAGATAGGCGATGACCGCTTCGGTGGTGATGTCGAGGATGTGGTGCAGCAGATCCGGGCGGGTGTAGGCCAGCGTCTTGATGTGCTGGTAATCGCGCGAGGAGGCGCCTTCGACCATGTAGCAGGCGAGGGTCCAGGGGCTGCCGGAGAAGCCGATCAGCGGCACCCGGCCGTCGAGGGCGCGGCGGATTTCGGACACCGCGTCGACCACATAACGCAGCTCACCGTGCGGGTCGGGGGCGTGCAGCGCGCGGATGGCGGCTTCGTCACGCAGGGGGCGCTCAAAGCGCGGGCCTTCGCCTTCGGCGAAGTACAGACCGAGGCCCATCGCATCGGGGACAGTCAGGATGTCCGAGAACAGAATGGCGGCGTCGAGCGGGAAGCGTTCCAGCGGCTGCAGCGTGACTTCGCAGGCCATGGTCGGGCTCTTGCACAACTGCAGGAAGCTGCCGGCGCGCTTGCGGGTTTCGCAGTACTCGGGCAGGTAGCGGCCGGCCTGACGCATCAGCCACAGCGGTGTGTAATCGGTGGGTTGGCGCAGCAGCGCGCGCAGGAAAGTGTCGTTGCGCAAGGGGCTCACGAAGGTGTCCTTGTTCGTCTTGAATCGGTCAATAGGCGATTATCCGGTTTTTGTCGTCGGACGCACACCGATGGCGTCAAATTCGTGCCGATTACTTGCGCCAGAAGGCCGGCGTGAGCACCACCAGCAAGGTGAACACTTCAAGCCGGCCGATGATCATGGCGATGGCGCACACCCAGGTCTGGAAGTCGGTGAGCACCGCGTAGTTGCCGGCCGGGCCGATGGCGTTCATGCCGGGGCCGGTGTTGTTGATGCAGGCGATGACCGCCGAGAAGGCGGTGACCATCTCCAGGCCACTGCCGCCGAGCAGCAGGGTCAGGATGATGATGCTGACCATGTAGATGAAGCCGAAAGCCAGCACGGCATGCAGGATGGTGTTGGGGACGACCGCACGCCCGAGTTTGACCGGACGCACGGCGAGCGGATGCAGGGCGAGGGTGATTTCACGAAACACCTGCTTGTAGAGAATGATCGCGCGCACCATCTTGATGCCGCCGCCGGTCGAGCCCGAGCAGGTGACGAAGCTGCACAGAAACAGCAGCCATAGCTGACTGAAGATCGGCCAGCTGCCGTAGTCGGTGCTGGCCAGGCCGAGCGAGGTGGAGATCGACACCACCTGAAAGGCCACATGGCGCAGCGTGGTGGGCAGGGTCATGGGCTCGGGTTGCGCCATCAGGAAGGCGGTCAGCATGAGGATGCTGCCGATTACCACCAGTGCGAAAAAACCGATCTCGGTGTCTTCTCGATAAGGAGCCAGAGAGCGTTTGTGCAGCGCCCGATAGTGGGTGGCAAAGTTGAGGCCGGCGGCACAGGCAAAAACGATGATGACCCCTTCGATCAGTGCGCTGTCGTAGTGCGCGATGGAGTTGTCCCAGGACGAGAACCCGCCCAGGCCCATGACCGAGAAGGCGTGGATCAAGGCCTCCCAGCCGGGCATGCCGGCCAGCCACAGGGCGATGCCGCAGGCGAGGGTGAGGATGACGTAGGTGACCCACAGGGCTTTGGCGGTTTCGGTGATGCGCGGGGTGAGGCTGGACTCTTTCATGGGCCCGGGCGCCTCGGCGCTGAACATCTGTCGGCCGCCGATGCCCAGCAGCGGCAGAATCGCCACCACCAGCACGATCACGCCCATGCCGCCAATCCAGTGCAGGAAGCAGCGCCACAGATTGATGGAGAGGGGAAGTTGATCAAGGCCGGACAGCACGGTGGCGCCAGTGGTGGTCAGCCCGGAGGCGGCTTCGAAGTAGCCGTCGGTAAATGACAGTTCCGGGAGGTACAGGATCAGCGGCAGCATGGCGAAGACCGGCAGAATCAGCCAGGTGGCGCTGACCAGCAGAAATCCGTCCCGGGTGCGCAAGTCTCGCTGTGCGTTGCGCGCGCTGTACCACAGCACCAGACCGACGCCGAAGGTGATCAGGATCGATTCGTCGTAAGCGGTGGTGGCGCCGTCGTGCAGGAAGAACGAGACCGCCAGCGGGAAACCCATCATCAGACCGAAGATCATGGTGATCAGGCCGAAAGCACCAATGACCGGGGCGTAGCTTCGGTTGGTCATGATGGCGTTACCGGCCTTATTTGCGCCAGAAGGCCGGCGTCAGGACGACGATCAGGGTGAATAGCTCGAGACGGCCGAGCAACATGGCGAAGGCACACACCCAGGTCTGGAAGTCGGTGAGTACGGCGTAGGTGCTGGCGGGGCCGACGGCGTTGAGTCCGGGGCCGGTGTTGTTGAGGCAGGCAATCACGGCCGAGAAGGCGGTGATCAGCTCCAGCCCGGTGGCAGAGAGCACCAGGGTGAGCGTCACGATGGTGACCATGTAGATGAAGCTGAAGGCCAGCACCGCGTGCAGGATCTTGTCGCTGATCTGTGCCTTGCCGAGCCGCACCGGCTTGATGGCGCTGGGGTGAATGGCGCGCACCACCTCGCGGAACACCTGCTTGTACAGAATGATCGCGCGCATCAGTTTGATGCCGCCGCCGGTGGAGCCGGAGCAGGCAATGAAGCTGCCGAGAAACAGGATCCACAGTTGCGCGAACATCGGCCAGAAGGTGTAGTCCGAGGTGGCGAAACCGAGCGAGGTGGACAGCGAAATGGTATGGAAGGCGACGTAGCGCACCGTGTTGGCGAAGCCGTCGTAGACGTTGAAAGTGCTCAGATACAGGCTGAGCGCAAGGATGCTGACCGCGAGGACGCCAAAGTAGAACGGCAGTTCCGGGTCGTTGAGGTAGGCCTTGGTTGAGCGCTGGCGCAAGGCCATGAAATGGGTGGCGTAGTTGATGCCCGAGAGCAGGGCAAAGCCCATCGCCACCAGCTCGATCGGTACGCTGTTGAAATGCCCCAGGCTGGCGTCCTTGGTTGAAAAACCGCCCAGCCCCATGATCGAGAAGGCGTGCATCATCGCATCCCAGAACTCCATGCCGACGGCTGTCAGGCTGGCTGTGCAGGCGACGGTGAGCAGCACATAGACGACCCACAGACCTTTGGCGGTCTCTGCAATGCGCGGTGTGAGGCTGGATTCCTTCATCGGCCCCGGGTTCTCCGCCTTGAACATCTGCCGGCCACCAATGCCGAGCAGCGGCAGGATGGCCACCGCCAGCACGATCACCCCCATGCCGCCAATCCAGTGGAGAAAGGTGCGCCAGAAGTTGATTGAGATCGGCAGGCTGTCGAGCCCCGACATGACGGTCGCGCCGGTGGCAGTGAGCCCGGAAGTCGCTTCGAAGTACGCGTCGGTGAAGGACATGTCGGGCATGTAGAGCCACAAGGGCAGCGCGGCGAACACGGGCAGCGCAACCCAGGTCAGGACGACCAGCAGAAAGCCGTCGCGGACCCGCAGGTCACGCTTGCGGTTGCGCGTGGCGGCCCACAGCAGCAGTCCGAATGCAAAGGTGATGAAGATGGATTCGTCGTAGGCGGTCAGCGCGTTGTCCGCGTGCAGCCAGGACACCGACAGCGGAATGCCCATCAGCAGGCTGAAGATCAGGATGATCAGGCCGAGCGGATTGAGTACCGGGAAGTAGCGCTGCATCTTAGCGGCGAGCCGGTCGTGTCGGGCGGGGAAGGAACACGGGTGACATCACGAGACGGCGCATCGCTCAGAAGAACGAGAAGTCCACCTGGAACAGCTTCTCGACTTGCCGCACCAGCTTCTTGGACGTACAGAAAACGATCAGATGATCTTCGGGTTCGATCACGGTGTCGTGGTGGGCCATCAGCACGGCCGGGCGACCGGGCGAGTCTTCGGTGGCGCCTTCCAGGCGGACGACCGCGCCAATGGTGGCGCCGCGCGGCAGGCGGATGTCTTCGATGCTGCGGCCGACCACTTTGGAGTTCTTCTCGTCGCCATGGGCGATGATCTCGAGCGCTTCGGCGGCGCCGCGGCGCAGGCTGTGGACCGCCACCACGTCGCCACGGCGGACGTGGGCCAGCAGCGAGCCGATGGAGGTCTGGGCGGGGGAGATGGCGATGTCGATATGCCCGCCCTGCACCAGGTCCACATAGGATTTGCGGTTGATCAGCGCCAGGGTGCGGCGCGCGCCCATGCGCTTGGCCAGCGAGGCGGACATGATGTTGTCTTCCTCGTCGTTGGTCAGCGCGACGAACATGTCCATTTCGTCGATGTTTTCGTTTTCGAGCAGGTTCTCGTCGGTCGAGTCCCCGCGCAACACCAGGGTGTCGTTCAGTTCGATGGCGATGGCTTCGGCGCGGCGCTTGTCGTACTCGAGCACTTTGACTTCGTAGTCTTTCTCGATGGCGCGGGCCAGACGCAGGCCGATGTTGCCGCCACCGGCGATCATGATGCGTCGCATCGGGCGGTCGACATGCGTGAGTTCGCGCATGACCCGGCGGATGTTTGCCGACGCGGCCAGGCAGAAGACTTCGTCGCCCGGTTTGATGAAGGTGTCGCCCTCGGGAATGATCGGTTCGCCGTCACGGTAGATCGCCGACACCCGGACTTCGATGTTGGGCATGTGATAGCGCAGCGCCTTGATCGGGTGGCCGACCAGCGGGCCGCCTTCAAAGGCACGCACGGCGATCAGGCTCAGCGCGCCGTCGGCGAAGTCGACCACTTGCAGCGCTTCGGGGAATTCGATCAGTCGCCGGATGTAGTCGGTGACGATCTGCTCGGGGCAGATCGAAAAATCGACCGCGAAGTTGTCCGGGCTGAGCAGTTCGGGGTGGTCGACGAAGTCGGACGAGCGCAGTCGGGCGATGCGGGTCGGCAGGTTGAACAGGGTGCGGGCAATCCGGCAGGCGCACAGATTGGTCTGGTCGGACTGGGTGACGGCGATCAACAGATCGGCATCGTCGGCGCCGGCTTCCTTGAGCACCGAGGGCGAGGCGGCGTTGCCGCAGACGGTGCGCAGATCGAGGCGGTCGCGCAAGGTGGCCAGATGGTCGGCATCGGTGTCGACCATGGTGATGTCGTTGGCTTCCGAGACCAGATTTTCGGCCACCGAAGCGCCGACCTGTCCTGCGCCGAGAAGAATGATTTTCACGTGTCGAGTCGCTGAGCCAGTGCGAGAGTGGAGCCGATTCTACGCACTTTGTCTGAGGGGTGGCCAGTTTTTTGTGCGGCGCACAATGGACGCGGAGTCATGTGTTTTCGTTTCGCCGCCCGGTTTGTATGCCAAGTTGCTTGAGCTTGCGGTAGAGGTGGGTGCGTTCCAGACCGGTTTTTTCGGCCAGGCGCGTCATGTTGCCGTTCTCGAGGCGCAGGTGGTAGTCGAAATAGATGCGCTCGAAAGCTTCTCGCGCTTCGCGCAGCGGCAGGTCGAGATGCAGGCCGGCGGCAGCGGGTTGCGGGTCGAGCAGGCGATGTACGTCCTGATGTTCGATATTTTCTTCGAGCGTGCCGAGCGCCAGCGAGCGGACCGCCGCGCGTAATTCGCTATACCCGGATGGCCAGGCGTGTGTACGCAGGACGTTCAGCGCGGCGGTGCTGAGCTTGCGGTTGGGTACTTCGCCGGCTTCGACCAGATGCACCAGCAGTTGTTGCGCCAGATCGGGAATGTCGTCGCGGACATCCGCCACGGACGGAACTGGCAGGCCGATTTCGAACAGCCGATGCAGCAGCGTTGCGTCCCATCCGGCCGCTTCGAGGCTGTCGGCGCTTTGATCCGTGGCGGCCACCAGGCGCAAATCATAGCGTTCGAGCCGGTCGAGCGCGAAGGCGAGGTTCTTTTGCTGCGGCTTGGACAGGCGCGACAACTCAGGAACGTAAACCGCCCCGCCCTGGTGCTTCTGCAATAGCTCGACATCCAGCGGGCCGCTGATGGCGCTCAGATCGAGCCATGCGTCATTGCGCCGGCCGGGCAGGCTGCGTGCGGCCAGTTCCGCCAGGGAGCCGCTACCGACCCGTAGCAGCAAGTGACGCGAGCGCGCGGTGATTTGCTCGAGTTGCTTCTTGAGGTCGCGCAGGACTGTTGAGCGCGGAAAGGCGTCTAGCGTCAGCGGGGTGATGGTCTTGATGCCACCGCCGGGCTGCGCGGTCAGCGCCCGTTTGATGGCGGCGAGCAGTTTTTGCAGGCCGATGGGTTTCTCGAGATAGTCGATGGCGCCGATACGGGTGGCTTCAACGGCGGTGTCGATGGTGCCGTGGCCGGACATCATGATGACGGGCATGTTGAGCTGGCCGTTGGCCGACCATTCCTTGAGCAAGGAAATGCCGTCGGCATCTGGCATCCAGATGTCCAGAAGCACGAGGTCGGGCCGACTGGCGTGGCGCGCGGCGCGGGCGGTGGCGGCGTTCTCGGCCAGTCGAACGGTGTAGCCCTCGTCTCGCAGAATTTCGGAGAGCAGTTCGCGGATGCCGACTTCGTCGTCGACGATCAGGATGGATGGCATGGTGTCAGCGTTTTTCCGTGATGGCGGGGCGCAGGTGAACTCGCACTTCGGCGCCGCTGTCTTCGTGGTTGATCAGGCGGATTTCGCCGCCGTGTTCGTCGATGATCTTTTTGACGATGGCCAGCCCCAGCCCGGTACCGCGGGCCTTGGTGGTGAAATAGGGTTCGAACGCACGGCTGAGCATATCACCGGGAAACCCTGGGCCATTATCGCGCACACTCAGCCGAATGCGACCGTTGTCGCGCAGGCTTGAGCAAATCACGATGTGCGCGTCGGCCTGCTCGGCCAGCGCGTCTTCAGCATTTTGCAGCAAATTATGGATCACCTGCCGCAACTGGGCCGCGTCGCCCAGCACGGCCGGCAGATCGGCTTGGAGGTCGGGCTCGATGCGCACCGGTGCGCCATCGTAGAGGCCGAGCACTTCACGGACAAGGGCGTTCAGATCCAGCGGCGAGAGCACCGGCGCGGGGAGCCGCGCGTAGTCGCGGAAGGCGTTGACCAGGTTCTTCATCGCTTCGACCTGGCTGACGATGGTGCCCGTGGCGCGCTCGAGCATATGACGGCCGTCGTCGTCGAGGCGCGGTGCCAGCTTCATGGCGAGGCGTTCAGCGGAGAGCTGGATGGGCGTGAGCGGGTTCTTGATTTCGTGGGCCAGACGACGGGCCACTTCGGCCCAGGCCGCGGTGCGCTCGACCGCAATGAGGTGCGAGATGTCGTCGAACACCACCACCGTACCGCCGCCTGCCGCCTGCGGCAGTGCCGTGCCATGAATGAGGAGTGTCTGCTCGCCGCCGTCGGGCGAGCGCATTTCGATCTGCTGCTGCCAGTCGCCCTCGGTGCCGGCCAGCGCCGCGACGAGGGTATCGCGAAGTTCAGTGTGTTTCGGCCAATCGGCAATGGTGATGTCTTCGTAACCGTTGAGCGGGTCATCGAGGATTTCGGTCGCCCCCCGGTTGGCCGCACGCAGCGTGCCGTCGGGCGAGAAGGCGAGCACGCCGGCGGACAGGTTGGCCAGCACGCTTTCGAGATAGCTGCGTGCGGCTTCAACGGCGGCGCGGTTACGCTCCGCCAGTGCGCGGGCTTCGTCGAGCTGGCGGGTCATCTGGTTGAAGGACTGGGTGAGCACACCGAGCTCGTCATGTGCGGGCAAGGCGCGGCGCGGGCTGAAGTCGCCCTGGGCGACCGCTTCGGTGCCTTGCGCAAGAATGATGAGTGGCTTGGAGAGTTTGCGCGCAAGGACGAAAGCGATGGCGATAGCGGCGAGTAGCGCCAGCAGCAGTGCCAGGGTGAGGGTCAGGCTGTAGATGCGCTTGAGGCCGGCGCGGCCGAGCGAGAGTTGCTGGTAGTCGCGATACGCGGTTTGCACGGCATTGGCGTGGCGGCTGATGGATTCGGGCACCGGCTGGATGAGCTGCAGGTAGGTCGGTTCATCGGTGATGCTTCGATTGGGGATCGGCACGATGACCCGCAGCTCGATACCACCGTCGGGATCTGCATCGACAAACAGCGAGCGCTGGCCGGCCCGGGCCTGCCGCATCTGGTCGTTATTGGGCAGGGTGGGCAGCAAGGTGGTGACCGAGTTGGAGGCGGTGGCCTGAATCCGGCCGCCGCCCGAGAACAAGGTTGCGCTGTCGACACCGGCTTGCTCGCGCAAGCGGTTGAGGCGTGAGGCGGCCAGCGCGGGGGAGTCAGACAGGCTTAGCGCCATGTCGCTGGCGTGGCCCTGAAGCTGGCGGCCCAGATAGTCGAGCGAGGTCTGACCGAGGGCGATGCCGCCTTCGAGTGCCGCATCGACACGTACGTCGAACCAGGTCTCGATACTGCGCACAACGAACTGCAGCGATACGGTGTAGATCATCACGCCCGGTACGATGGCCATCAGCGCAAAGAAGGTGAGCAGCCGAAGCTTGAGCTGCGAGCCGAACACCTTGGCACGACGGTCGGCCAGCAGCTGGCGAACCTGCACCGTGACCAGACCGGCCAGCGCAACGGCGATGAAGCCGTTGAGTGCCAGCAGATAGGGGTAGCTGTCGGCGAACATGTCGGTGTTTGCCGTGGCGCTGGCGAGCAGAAACAGCGAGATGGCCGCGATCGCAGCCGCGATGGTGAAGGCGATGCGCTTCATGGCGCGGCTCGGCCGGCGGTCAGGAACATCCAGCTCATTTCCTCGGTGTCGATGGACCAGTCGCGGCTGCCCAGCGCCGAGACTTTGAATGGACGCGGCAGCAGATCGGTGTCGAGGCGGAAGCGGAGCGCGACCTTGTAGGACTGGCCGGGCTCGAGCGCACTGACATCGGCGACACGCCATCGGCGCACACGGGTCATGGTGCGAACGGCGGCATTGAGGGTGTCGAAGCTTTGATGGAAATTGCCGATGGCGAGTCTGAAACTGCGGGTCAGCGCGTGGTAGGTGATGCGATAGCTGAGGTTTTCACTGACCAGGGTTTTGTCGAGCCAGTACCAGCGCGGTGACTCAATGACGGCCTCGAGCACGAAATACACCGCGATGCCATGTCGAATGGCGTCTTCGACACGGGCGTTGAGCGTCAGATCAATGTCGGCGTTGATGACATAGTCAGCGTTCTCGAGCTGAATGTCGCCGTAGGTGATGCTTGGCACCTCGCTGGCCTGTGCCGGCATGACGAGCAGGCACAGTACCAGGCCGACTGCGCGCAGTAGCAGCAAGGGAAGGTCAGTGCGCCTTTTCGAGCAAGGCGTAGTAGAAGCCGTCGTGTTCAGCATCGGGCAGCAGCTTTTGCTCCATTTGACCTTGGATGGCGACCCGTCTGGCATCGGTGTGGCGAGCGCAGAATCGGGCGATCTGGTCGCTGTTTTCCTCGTCGAACACCGAGCAGGTCACGTAGAGCATTGTGCCACCGGGGGCGAGGGTGCGCCACAGCGCATGCAGGATGTCGGCTTGTTGGGCGGCAAAGCCGGCAATATCAGTGGCGCGTCGTAGCCACTTGATGTCGGGATGACGACGGGCGACACCGGAGGCGGAGCACGGCACGTCGGCGAGGATTCGGTCAAAGGGGCGACCATCCCACCAGGCGTCGGGGTCGCGGCTGTCGCCGATGAGCACGTCGGCCTTCAGGCCGAGTCGTTCGAGGGTGTCGTCGATCCGACGGGCACGGATGGGGTCGAGTTCGAGCGCGGTCAGGGAGATGTCGGCCGATTCGAGCAGATGAGCGCTCTTGCCGCCCGGCGCGGCGCAGGCGTCAAGGACGCGATCACCGGGGCGCGGTGCCAGCCACTGGGCGGCCCATTGGGCACCGGCGTCCTGGACGGAAAAGCGCCCTTCGTAGAAATCGGGGATCTGGTCGACAGGGACCGGCGTGTCGAGCAACAAGGCACCGTTATCGAGGACGCGGTGCGCGATACCGGCGGCGCGTAGCTGTTCCGAGGCGTCGTCCAGCGTAGCCTGACGCAGGTTGGCGCGCAGCGACATGGGCGGATGTTGATTGCCCGCGGCCAGCACAGCGACCCATTGTTCAGGCAGGGCCTTTTTGAGTTTTTGAATCCACCAGTCCGGGTGTTGATAGCGACTGGGCGCATGGGCGGCTTGTGCGTGTTCGAGTGTTTGACCCTGGCGCAAATAGTTTCTCAGCACCCCGTTGGCAACCGGACGAAGCCCGGGCGCGATGGCACCAATGGCGGTGACGGCCTGGTCGACGACGGTGTGCGCGGTATCAGGGCGTGCCGCCAGCCGATGGATCGCGACCAGAAGAATGGCATGGAGTCGGGTGGGCAGCGGTTTGGACAGCAGCCGGTTCAGCACGGAGTCGCCTCGGCCGTACTCGCGCAGGGTGCTGTAGGTGAGATCGAGTATGGCGCCGCGGACCGGCCGCGGCAGGTCGGTAAGCCGTGCCTGCGTCATCATGTCGGTGAGGGCTTTGCCATCGATGACGCCTTCGATGAGGCCGGCGGACTGATCGATCGCAAAGGCGAGACTGTCCACGGCCAGCGGCGGCGGTGGAGGCATGGGGGCGCATCGGGGCTTGCGGTCGAATGAGGTCATGGTGTGAGGCATTGTCGAATGTAGTTGGGTTGGGCAAATGCGGCCCGGTGGGTGTCGCCGTTGTAGTACTGGAGTGACCCAATGCCCCTGGCCTGAATCCGGGCGTCGACCTCGGCAGGCTCAAGCGCCAGCGGATCGATGTGGTCCGATGCACACGCCATGCTCCACAAGCTGCCGTAGAGGGGAATGTAATGAAAGTGCGGCCGGACTGTGTTGAAGACTTTTCCGAGCCGTTTGAACAGCATGCCGACCCGCGCACCTTGAAATACGGGGGCGCCCAGATGCAGTGACAGCGCGCCCTGGCCGGTAAGCAGGCGTTTGCAATCGGCAAAGAAGGCTTCGGTATAGAGCGCTTCCGCGGGGCCGATCGGGTCGGTGAGATCGAGCACGATCAGATCGAATCGCTCGCCGGCCGCCGCTGCGGTCGCGCGAACGTAGGTCAAACCGTCGGCAATCTGAAGGTCGAGCCGTGGGTCGTCGAGCGCGCCGTTGTGAACCTTGGGGAGGTAACGGCGAGCGATGTCGACAACCTTCTCGTCGAGCTCGACCAGCGTCACCTTTTCCATGCTCGGGTGTTTGAACAGTTCGTCGGCCGACCCACCGTCGCCACCGCCGATGATCAGTGCGCGTCGCGGGGCGATCTGGGTGATGCTCGGCACATGGATGAGATTCTCGTGGTAGAAGAACTCATCGCCTTCGGAGGTCATGAAATAGCCGTCCAGCCGGAACAGGCGACCGAACTGCGGGGTATCCCAGACTTCGTAGAACTGAAACGGCGTGTCACCCGCTTCGATCAATCGCCCCTTTTTGAGGTAGTGCCCGGCGTTATCGTTCAGGGCTTCTGTCAGGTGATCGTTGTCAGGTGACATGGCGGCAAGGACTCCCCGGTCAGACCGATACGGGCAGTTCGCCGCGCATCACGTCTTTCTCGATCATTTCACCGGGCTGCAGCATATCGACCAGGTTTTGGTAGACGGCGCGTGCGCGGTCGCTGTTGTCTCGCGAGAAATTGCACACATAGACATCGAGCGTAACTGCGTGGGTTTCTGGCCATGTGTGAATGGCAACATGGGATTCGGCCAGAACGACCGTTCCGGTGACGCCGGCTTTCTCGCCATCGTCGTGGGTGAACTGGTAGAAATAGGCGCCAAGCGGCGTGAGGCCGGCATCTTTGCAGAAGTTGACGCAGCGCGTTTCGAGCACATTCCGATCGAGCAGGACAGCCGGGTCGCAGTCGCAGTGATACAGATCGGCAATGAGATGAAGACCTTGCATGGCATCCCCATCCAATAGATTAGAAAAGCCTGCTATTTTAACACCTTAGGGGTGCTCGGTCCGGCGTCGTTCCACGTGAAACAAGCGACGTGATGCGTGTCATTCGGATGTTTCAGCTCAGCATGTCCCAGGCCATTTTCGCAATCAGTGCACTGACGACGACCAGGAAAAAGCGCCGAACGAAACGCGAGCCATGCTTCAGCGCCATAGTGCTCCCGGTGATCGCACCCGCGAGATTGCACGCCGCCATCAGCAGACCGACTTTCCAAAGGATGGCGCCGGTGCCGGCGAAAAAGCTGATGGCTGCCAGGTTGGTCGAGAAGTTGAGAATCTTCGCAGACGCGGAGGCGTGCAGGAAATCCATGTGCAAGGCGCGAATGAAGAGAAAGATGAAAAAGCTTCCGGTGCCCGGCCCGAAGAAGCCATCGTAGAAACCAATGGTGATGCCGATAATGATGATGCGCAGGCGTGTGGTGTTGAGTGGCAGGGGCGTTCCGGCGTCCGTACCAAAGTTGGGACGCAGGTAGGTGTAGAGCGCGACGGCGATAAGTAACGAAAGGACCAGCGGGCGAACAAGTGTCGGGTCGAGCAATGCGACCGACTTGGCGCCAAACCATGCACCGAGCAACGCAGCCACAGCGCCGGGCAGGACGATGCGAAAGTCGATGCGCACGCGCCGCGCGTACTGTACGGCCGCGCTGGCAGTGCCGACAATGCTGGCGATCTTGTTGGTGCCGAACAGGGTGGCCGGCGCGTATTGCGGCAAGCTCGAGAAGAGCAGCGGTATCTGGATCAGTCCGCCGCCGCCGACGACAGCGTCGACAAAACCTGCAACGAAGGCGCCTGCACCAAGGAGTAGCCAGAGGGCATCGGTCATGTCAGTCGACTTGTTTCACGTGGAACCGAGAGGGTGTGAGGATGCAGCGCGTGCTACTTGCCGATGCAAAAGCGGGAGAAGATTTCGCCGAGCAAATCGTCTGGAGTGAACTCGCCGGTGATTTCGCCCAGCGCGTCGTGACTCTGTCGCAACTCTTCGGCCATCAACTCAAGCGCGTCAGTTTGTTGCAGGGCGTCTTCAACATGGGCAAGCGCTGAACCCAGTGCGTTGAGATGTCGCTTTCGCGCGAAAAATACATCTTCGCTGTGGGGGTGCCAGCCGGCAAGCTTGAGCAGGTGCTCTCGCAGCAATGCAATGCCATCGCCCGTTTTGGCTGAAAGGCGAATGCGGGTGATCAGGTTGGCTTCGGTCAGTTGCGTGTCGAGCCTGGCGAGGTCACATTTGTTTTCGACGGTGATGCGCGGCACGCCGGCGGGCAGGCGCGTATCGATGTCTTCGTCTTCGGGCGTGATGCCGTGCCGTGCGTCAACAATGCGGACGATGACATCGGCATCATCAATCTCTTTCCAGGTGCGCGCGATGCCGATCCGTTCGACCGTGTCGCCGGTGTCGCGCAAACCGGCGGTGTCGATAATGTGCAGTGGAATCCCGGCGAGCTGGATCGTCTCTTTCAGGGCGTCGCGCGTGGTGCCGGCGATGTCGGTGACAATGGCGCGTTCGTGTCCGGCCAGTTGGTTGAGCAGGCTGGACTTGCCGACGTTGGGCTGGCCGACCAGTACAACGTGCAGGCCCTGCCTGAGTAGCGCACCTTGCTCGGCACGGTCGAGGATGTCACGCAAGGCGGCCGCGATGGCCAGCATGCGTTCGACGGCCCGTGCGGCGGCCAGAAAATCGATCTCCTCTTCCGGGAAATCGAGGGTCGCTTCGACCAGCATGCGCAGGTCGATCAGCTGGTCGCGCACGCTTGATATCGCGTCTGAAAACGCCCCGCTGAGCGAGCGCACGGCCGATCTTGCCGCTGCGACGGTCGAGGCTTCGATGAGGTCGGCCACCGCCTCGGCTTGCGCCAGATCCATCTTGTTGTTGAGAAAGGCGCGCTGGGTGAATTCGCCCGGCTCGGCCAATCGGGCGCCAAGCGACAGGGCGCGTTCGAGCAGCAGTTGCATCACCACGGGGCCGCCATGGCCTTGCATCTCGATGACGTCTTCTCCGGTAAAGGAGTGCGGCGCGGGGAAGTACAGCAGCAAGCCTTCGTCGATCAGACGGCCGTCGCTGTCATGAAATGCGCTGAAGATGGCGTGGCGGGGTGGTGGGGGCTTGCCGTTGCCGAGGATCGCGGCCTGGGCGCTGAGGTCGGGGCCGGAGAGGCGAACAATGCCGACGCCACCGCGTCCAGGTGCGGTGGCAACGGCGGTGATGACGTCAGGCTTTCTGCCCACTTTCGATCATCTTGGTGATCTTCCACTGCTGGGCAATCGACAGGGTGTTGTTGACCACCCAGTACAGCACCAGACCGGCGGGGAAGAACAGGAACATGAAGGTGAACACGATGGGCATGGCCATCATGACTTTGGCCTGCATGGGGTCCGGCGGCGTCGGGTTGAGGCGCATCTGGATCAGCATGGTGGCGCCCATGATGACCGGCAGGATGAAGAACGGATCTTTTACGGACAGGTCGGTGATCCAGCCCAGCCACGGGGCCTGGCGCATTTCGACGCTGCCGAGCAGCACCCAGTACAGCGCAATGAAGACCGGAATCTGCACAACCATCGGCAGGCAGCCGCCCAGCGGATTGATCTTCTCCCGCTTGTAGATCTCCATCATCTCCTTCTGCATGCGCACCTTGTCGTCGCCGTGCTGCTCCTTGAGGCGCTGCAGACGGGGCCCGAGCGTGCGCATCTTGGCCATCGACTTGTAGGATGCGGCTGAGAGCGGGAAGAAGAGGGCTTTCAGGCAGCACGTGACCAGGATGATGGCCCAGCCCCAGTTACCGGTCAGGTTGTGAAACCACTGCAGCACCCAGAACAGCGGCGCGGCCACGACGGTGAGCCAGCCGTAGTCCACCACCAGATTGAGACCCGGTGCGATGGATTCCAGATTTTTCTGCTCCTGCGGACCGGCGTAGAGGCGCGCACTTACTGCGGCGGTGGCACCCGGTGCGATCTCGTCGACTGGCAGGATGGTGCCGGCGGTGTAGAGCTTGTCATTGATCTTGCGTGCGAAGTATTCGCGCGGCACGCCTTGTTCGGGCAGGAAGGCGCTCACGAAGTAGTGCTGGATCATCGCGACCCAGCCGTTATCGTCCTTTTTGGTGAACTTGGCGCTACCGTCGGCGATGTCGTCGAAGCTGACTTTCTGGAACTTTGCCGCGTCGGTGAAGAAGGCCGGGCCGGTGAAGGTGCTCACGCCCATGGCTTCGGTCGTCTCGGCGGCTTCGCCGTCGCGCTGGAACTGGAAGTAGGCGTCGGTGCGCAACGGCGCGTCGCTGCCGTTGCGGATCTCGTAGGCCACGTCAATGACGTAGCTGTTGCGATGGAAGGTCAGCAGTTTGCTGACGCTGACGCCGTTCTCGGTCGGAGCGTCTAGGCGCACGGTGAGCGATTGTGCGTCGGCGGCCATGACTTGCTCGCCCTCGGGCAAAGCAAAGCGGGTTTTGTGGTTGGGCAGGCCCGGACCGGTCAGACCCGACTGGGCGGCGTAGATGTGCCGTGTGCCGTTGTCGAGCAGGACATAGTTCTTGGTCTTGTCGGCGGTGGCTTTGTGACGGGTCAGTTCCAGGCGCACGATGTCGCCGCCGTCGGCGGAGATTTGCGCCACCACGGAGTCGGTCCGTACCGTAAGCGTCGGGGCGGAGCCGCCGCTGCTGACCGTGTCGACCGGTACGCTGCCATCGGCGCTGAGTTGGGTGCTCGCTTTCGGAATGCTCGTATCAGCGCTGGCGGTGGTGCTGCCGGCTTGTGTGCTGGCGACCTGGGCGACCGGTGGATTGGTGTATTTTCCCCAGCCCTCCCACAGCATGAAAATGGAGAAGGCGAAGATCGTAAGCAGGATGAGGCGACGATTGTCCATCGAAACGAGACCGTAGTTAGCAGGTTAGGGAACAGGGTCGTGACCGCCGTTGCACCAGGGGTGGCAGCGCGATACCCGCTTGGTCGCCAGCCAGCTACCGCGCAAGGCGCCGTAGCGGTTGATGGCTTCGACCGCGTATTCCGAGCAACTGGGAACGAATCGACAATTGCTGCCCAGCATCGGGCTGATCGCGTAGCGATAGACCTTGAGCAGGGCCAGCAACAGTGATTTCATCCCGGTAGTCGCCTCAGCAGGCCAGACAGATCCTCGTGCACGCTGGTGCGCGTGGTGTCTGTCAGTGGCCGGTGTAGCCGAACGATCATGTCCAGCGCCGGTAGTGTGCCACGTTGCAAGCGAAAACCCTCGCGAACGACGCGCTTGATGCGGTTACGTTCGACCGCACGCCGGGCAAGCTTCTTTGCCACCACCACGCCAAGGCGGGCGGTATCTCCGCCATTGGGGCGGAAATGCACAATCAGGTAACGACCTTTTATCGCGCGCTTAAATGCAAAAACGGATGAATACTCATCCGTTTTTCGCAATCGGTAAGCGTCGCGGAAATGGTGATCAGCCTGATCGACATCCGGCGACTGGTCGCCCACCTTAGACGGCGAGGCGGTGACGACCTTTGGCCCGACGGGCACGGATCACGGCGCGACCACCGCGGGTACGCATACGAACGAGAAAGCCATGGGTGCGCTTGCGCTTGATAACGGAGGGTTGGTAGGTACGTTTCATGTTGACTAGCCAAGTGTTAAGTCAAACGGAGAATTTCAACCTAATCGCCTTGTTTTGTCAACGATTCTTTTTGGAGGGGCTTGTGGATAAGTCGGGCGGAGCGGGGTAGAATCGTCTTTTGCCCGCCGAGCCTTCCTCGCAATCGGTTCGTCAGAAACCGGCGGCGGCATTCCCAAAAACAGAGAACGGCCGTGGTGTTCCGGTGTTGCCGGTCGTCCACGGACCATGTTCCCAATCGATGTGACCCGCCAAAGCCTGTGACGCAAGATTTCTGGACCTTCTGTTTGACCCGCCTTCAGGGTGAGTTGCCACCTCAGCAATTCACCACCTGGATCAAGGCTCTGCGTGCCGATGAAGGCGCAGGGACGGACACGGCTGCGCCCGCAGTTCATCTGGTGGCACCCAATCGGTTTGTGTTGCAGTGGGTACGTGAGCGCTATGTGCGACGCATTGGCGAGCTGGGCGAAGAGTTCTTCGGCGCCCCCACCGAAGTCGCGCTGACGCTGCCCGTCAATGGCGAGGCGCCACGTCGGCCGGTGAGCGCGTCAGCGGCCAAGGCGTTGCCCACCCCTGCCCCGGTCAGCTCAACGGCCGCCGTGGCCGCCAGCGCGGCATCCGCGGCCGAGGCGCCCAAGGTGGAGCCATCGCGTCGGGCGCCGACCGCGGCGACCAGCGCCTACGACAAGAGCCGGCTGAATGCCGATTTCACCTTCGACACCCTGGTCACTGGCCGCGCCAACGACCTGGCGCGCGCAGCGGCCATGCAGGTGGCCGACAACCCCGGCGTGTCCTACAACCCGCTGTTTGTGTATGGCGGCGTGGGCCTGGGTAAAACCCACTTGATCCATGCGCTCGGCAACGAGGTGTTCCGGCGCAACCCCAAGTCGATCATTCGCTATGTGCACGCCGAGGACTACTACGCCGACGTGGTGCGGGCGTACCAGCAGAAGAGCTTCGACGTCTTCAAGCGCTACTACCGCTCGCTCGACGTGCTGATGATCGACGACATCCAGTTCTTCAATAACAAGAACCGCACGCAGGAAGAGTTCTTCCACGCCTTCAATGCGCTCACCGAGGCGAAGAAGCAGATCATCATCACCTGCGACACCTACCCCAAGGACATCCAGGGCCTGGAAGATCGCCTGATCTCGCGCTTCGACTGGGGTCTGACCGTGCAGATCGAGCCGCCCGAGCTGGAAATGCGCGTGGCCATTCTCAAGAAAAAGGCCGAGAGCCACAGCATTACCCTGTGTGACGACGTCGCCTTCCTGATTGCCAAGAACCTGCGCGCCAACGTACGAGAGCTCGAAGGCGCGCTCACCAAGGTGGTGGCCTTCGCCCGTTTCCACAGCAAGCAGATCACGCTCGATGTGGCCAAGGAAGCGCTCAAGGACTTGCTCAACGCCCACAACCGGCAGCTGACCATCGAGCACATCCAGAAGACCGTGGCCGACTACTTCAAGATCAAGGTCGCCGACATGCACTCCAAGAAGCGCACCCGGGTCATCGCCCGGCCGCGCCAGGTGGCCATGGCGCTGGCCAAGGATCTGACCCCGATGAGCCTGCCGGCCATTGGCGATGCCTTCGGCGGGCGTGATCACACAACCGTGTTACATGCCTGTCGTACCATCGCAGAATTGCGCCGGGGCGACACCCAACTCAACCACGACCTGCACGTGCTGACGCAGGTCTTGCGCGGCTAAAATGCCGATGCGATATAACAAGAACTCGATTCACGGAGATTGAACGACGATGCAACTGCTGACCACCACCCGGGATGCTCTGCTTGGCCCACTCCAGTCGGTGTCCGGCATTGTGGAGAAGCGCCACACCCTGCCGATCCTGTCCAATGTGCTGATCGAAAAGCACGGTGACCGCCTGACCCTGCTGGCCACCGACATCGAGATCCAGATCCGCACCACCGCCATCGTCACCGGCGGGCCGGACGACCTGAACATCACCGTGGCCGCGCGCAAGCTGCAGGATATCTTGCGCGCCCTGCCCGGCGACAACGACATCGCCCTGTCGCTCGACGACAGCCGCATGACCGTCAAGGCCGGCCGCAGCCGCTTCCAGCTGCAGACCCTGCCCGCAGCCGACTACCCGCGCCTCACCGTGGCCGAGGACGAAGGCGTGCGTTTCAGCATCCCGCAGCGTGCTTTCAAGAAGCAGCTGGCGCTGGTGCAGTACGCCATGGCCCAGCAGGACATCCGCTACTACCTCAACGGCCTGCTCACCATGGTCGACGGCAGCACGCTGCGCATGGTCGCCACCGATGGTCACCGCCTCGCCTACATCGAGAGCGAAATCGAAGGCAACTACCCGCGCACCGACGTGATCCTGCCGCGCAAAACGGTGCTCGAGCTGGCCCGCCAGCTCGCCGACAGCGACGAGCCGCTCGAAGTCATCATCGCCGGCAATCAGATTGTCTTCCGCTTCGGCGATATCGAGCTGATCTCCAAGCTGGTCGACGGCAAGTTCCCCGACTACGAGCGCGTGATTCCGCAAAACCACCCCAAAGAGCTTCGCCTGGCCCGCCAGCCGCTGCACGCCGCCTTGTCGCGCGTGGCCATTCTCACCAACGATAAATTCCGCGGCGTGCGCGTTGTTCTGTCGAGCGGCAGCCTGAAGATCCTCAGCACCAACGCCGAGCAGGAAGAGGCCCAGGAAGAGCTCGAAATCGACTACGAAGGCGATGGTCTCGATATCGGCTTCAACGTCACCTACCTGCTCGATGTGCTCAACAACGTCTCGAGCGACGACGTGCTGATCCGTCTTAACGACGGCAATTCCAGCGCACTCATTTCCTTGCCGGGCAACGACGCCTTCAAATACGTCGTGATGCCGATGAGAATCTGACGGACGCTGGCGCGCCGGCACAAGCGGCGCGTCAGTCGGTCTGTCTGCCATTGCGGGGCCGCCGGCCTCGCTCAATGGCTTGGCGCTCCACCGGGCGCACCTAGCAGTCTGATGAGTATTGAGGGGCGCCCCGGGTGCCCCGGAGTGAAGAGAATCCTATGTCCGAATCGCAGAATACGCCGCAGGGCGGCTACGACGAATCCAGCATCCAGCAGCTCGAAGGTCTGGAGGCGGTGCGCAAGCGCCCCGGCATGTACATCGGTGACACCTCCGACGGCACCGGTTTGCACCACATGGTCTTCGAAGTGGTCGACAACGCCATTGACGAAGCCCTCGCCGGCTACTGCGACGACATCCTCGTCACCATCCACACCGACAACTCCATCTCCGTCACCGACAACGGCCGCGGCATTCCGGTTGGCGTCAAACTCGACGACAAGCACGAGCCCAAGCGCTCGGCGGCCGAGATCGTCATGTGCGTGCTGCACGCCGGCGGCAAGTTCAACCAGAACAGCTACAAGGTCTCCGGCGGTCTGCACGGCGTGGGCGTGTCCTGCGTGAATGCCCTGTCCCGCTGGCTGCGCCTGACCATCCGTCGCGACGGCAAAAAGCACTTCATGGAATTCCAGCGCGGCAAGGCCGCCGACCGCATCGTTGAAGTGGTCAATGGCATCGAAGTGTCGCCGCTCAAGGTGATCGGCGAGTCCGCCAAAAACGGCACCGAACTGCACTTCATGGCCGACGAAGAAATCTTCGGCGTGGTCGAATTCCACTACGAGATCATCGCCAAGCGCCTGCGCGAGCTGTCCTTCCTCAACAACGGCGTGCGTATCCGCCTGATCGACCAGCGCATCAACAAAGAAGAAGACTTCGCCTTTGCCGGCGGCGTGCGCGGCTTTGTGGACTACATCAACCGGTCCAAAACCGTGCTGCACCCCACCGTGTTCTACTCCGAAGGCACGGCCAAGACCTCCAACGGCACCGACCACGACATCGAAGTCTCCGTCGAAGTCGCCATGCAGTGGAACGACAGCTACGCCGAACAGGTGCTGTGCTTCACCAACAACATCCCGCAGTCCGACGGTGGCACCCACCTCACCGGCCTGCGCGCGGCCATGACCCGCGTCATCAACAAATACATCGAAGAAAACGACATCGCCAGAAAGGCCAAAGTCGTCATCTCCGGTGACGACATGCGCGAAGGCCTCGCCTGCGTGCTGTCGGTCAAGATGCCCGACCCCAAGTTCGCCTCGCAGACCAAGATGAAACTGGTCTCCTCCGAAGCGCGCCCCGCGGTCGAAGAAGTCGTCGCCCAGAAGCTCGGCGACTACCTGCTCGAAAACCCCATCGACGCCAAGACCATCTGCGGCAAGATCGTCGAAGCCGCCCGCGCCCGTGACGCCGCCCGCAAGGCCCGCGAAATGACTCGCCGCAAAGGCCTGCTCGACGGCGTCGGCATGCCCGGCAAGCTCGCCGACTGCCAGGAAAAAGACCCCGCCAAGTGCGAAATCTACATCGTCGAGGGCGACTCCGCCGGCGGCTCCGCCAAGCAAGGTCGCGACCGTAAATTCCAGGCCATCCTGCCGCTGCGCGGCAAGGTGCTCAACGTCGAAAAAGCCCGCTTCGACAAGCTCATCTCCTCCGAACAGATCGCCACGCTCATCACCGCGCTTGGCACCGGCATCGGCAAGGAAGAATTCAAGCCCGAAAAGCTGCGCTACCACCGCATCATCATCATGACCGACGCCGACGTTGACGGCGCCCACATCCGCACCCTGCTGCTCACCTTCTTCTATCGCCAGATGCCCGAACTGGTCGAGCGCGGCCACATCTACATCGCCCAGCCGCCGCTCTACAAAATCAAGCACGGCAAGAACGAGCGCTACATCAAGGACGACACTGAGCTCAACGCCCACCTGCTCAAGCTCGCCCTCGACGGTGCCGCGCTCATCCCGGCCGAAGGCGCCGACCCGATCAGCGGCAACGCCCTGGCCGAACTCGCCCGCAACTACCTGCTCGCCGAAGCCGTCATCAACCGTCTGGCCGGCTACATCGAGCCCGACGTGCTGCACGCCATGCTTGAGCGCAACGTCGCCGTCAGCCTCTCCGACGAAGCCGCCGCCAAGGCCAGCGCCGCAGCGCTCACGCCGCACCTGTCCGGCGCCGTCACCGTGCGCGCCGAATACAACGAAGAAGCCGAAGCCTGGCGCCTCGCCATCGAGCGCATGTACCACGGCAACCTCAAGCACGCCACGCTCGAAGAAGACTTCCTCATCTCCGGCGACTACACCCAGATCCGCACCGCCGCCGAAGCCATCGCCGGTCTCATCACCACCGGCGCCATCATCGAGCGCGGTGACAAGCAACAACCCGCCGTCAGCTTCGGCAAAGCCATCCGCTGGCTGCTCGCCGAAGTCGAACGCAACCTCGGCAAGCAGCGTTACAAAGGCCTCGGCGAAATGAACCCCGAGCAGCTCTGGGAAACCACCATGGACCCCACCGTCCGCCGCCTGCTCAAAGTGCAAATCGACGACGCCATCGCCGCCGACGAAATTTTCACTACATTGATGGGCGACCACGTCGAACCGCGCCGCCAGTTCATCGAAAACAACGCGCTGTATGCGCGGAATATCGATGTGTGATGCTGTCGAGAATCACCTGCGCTAAGGACTGTGCCAAACCGTCCGGCCATTTGCGCTACAGATCGATGAAATGAAACGCAGAAAAGCTCCTCCGGGAGCTTTTCTGCGTTGGATACTTCGTCTGCTGCCCGGCAGCGCCCTTGAGCGTCGGGGCATTCCAGGGCGCTGTTTAAATGGGTGTTAATGGGTGTAGTATTGGCACCCATGATTCCCTCGAATGCCGTTCAGATAACGCCAGAGATCCTGAGTCTCATCGCCGGTATCGATGAGTTCAAGGGCGCGTGGCGTGCGCTTGGTACGCTCGCGCCCGACCGGCTATCCGCATTGCGACGGGTTGCCACCATTGAGAGCATCGGTTCTTCCACACGCATCGAGGGCAGCCGGCTCTCCGATCGCGACGTCGAGCGACTGCTGTCGAAGCTGCAGATCAAGTCTTTCGCGACCCGGGACGAACAAGAAGTGGCCGGCTACGCCGAAGTCATGGAACTGGTGTTTTCGTCCTGGCAGGACATCACACTGACCGAAAACCACATCAAGCAACTTCACCGCGACCTCCTGGCCTACAGCGAGAAGGATGCCTGGCACCGGGGCAACTACAAGACCTCCACCAACAGCGTGGTGGCCTTCGACGAAGATGGCAAGCAGTTGGGTGTCGTCTTCGCTACCGCGACGCCATTCGATACGCCGGCCCTGATGACCGAGTTGATCACTTGGTTCAATGATGAAAGCGATTCGGCGCGATTTCACCCGCTGCTGTTGATCGGCATCTGGGTCGTTGTCTTTCTCGAGATCCATCCGTTTCAGGACGGCAACGGACGACTCAGTCGTGTCCTCACCACACTGTTGCTTTTGCAAGCCGGCTACGCCTACGTGCCGTACAGTTCGCTGGAAAGCATCATCGAGCAAAGCAAGGAGCCCTACTACCTCGCCCTGCGGCAAACCCAAGGCACGATCCGCAGCAGCGCGCCCAATTGGCAGCCGTGGTTGAACTTCTTCCTGCGAGCTTTGGCCGAGCAAGTTCGTCGCCTCAACCGCAAGGTCGAGCGCGAAAAACTCGTACTGGCTTCGCTACCCGAGTTGTCACTTCAAATCGTCGAGTTCGTCCGCGAGCACGGCCGCATCACCATGGGCGACGCGATCCGCCTCACCGGCAGCAATCGCAACACCCTCAAGCAGCATTTACGGGCATTGGTGGAGCAGCGCCACCTTGATCAGCACGGCGCAGGCCGGGGCGTTTGGTACGAGTTGCGATAGGGTGGCTTTTTGTCCAGTGTCCGCCAATAAGGCAATTGCTCGCGACTCGAGGCCCATGCTGAGCAGCGAGACGAACGCTCCAACGTAGAGCGCAACCTCGGCAAGCAGCGCAATAAGGGCCTCGGCGAAATGAACCCCGAGTTGCTCTGGGAAGCCACCATGCCCCCGTCCGCCGCATGCTCAAAGTGCAGATCAACGACGCCATCGCCGCCGACGAGAGCTTCACTACCCTGATGGGCGACCATGTCGAACCCCGCCACCAGTTCATCGAAAACAACGCGCTGTATGCGCGGAATATTGATGTGTGATGTTGTCGGGAATCACCTGCGCCAAGGACTCAGCCAAACCGTCCGGCCGTTTGTGTCGCCGAGGATGAAATGAAACGCAGCAGCTGTTGGTGACCGTAGTTCGGCCGGAGCAGCCTGCCGGGTTGCCGCCACTGAATTCACACTTCCGGCCATCAAGAGTCATTCGGCCCGCAACAGTGGATGTGCGTTCAAGGCTGAGAGCAGCCAGTCCCGTGTAGCCGCTCTATAGCCGCTGTAGGTCCTACAGCGGCTTTTCACTAAGGCGGCCATCATGGCCCTGCCTTGTTTCCACGCACAGCAAGAAGTGACACAATGCGAGTCTTTAAACAAACCATGAGAAATCCCGCCCGATCAGGCGGGGACGGACGGGACCGAAGTGATGGGAACTAGTAGTGAGGCCTTCCGTTTCGTCGACCTCTTCGCTGGGCTGGGTGGCTTCCACGTCGCTCTCGACGAGTTGGAGGGACGTGGCGTGTTCGCTGCTGAGTGGGAGCCCACGCTGAGGGCCCTCTACAAGGTCAACTTCGGTATCGACGCTTGGGGTGACCTTAACGACCTGAACAGCGACGAAATCATCGCCCAGAGCGTGCCCGATCACCACGTCCTTACCGCAGGTTTCCCGTGCCAACCCTTCTCGAAAGCAGGAGACCAACTGGGCTTCAAGGACACAAGTCAGGGCAATCTCTTCTTCAAGGTGCACGACATCCTGCGCGTCAAGCGGCCGCAACACTTCATCTTGGAGAACGTGCCCAACATCCTCAAGCACGACGGCGGCCGCACCAGAACCACGATCATCCGCTTGCTGGAGGAGCTTGGCTACTCCGTCGACGTAGAGCACTTCTCGCCCCACGAGTTCGGCATTCCACAGGTGCGAGACCGCGCCTACTTCGTTGGTTCACTCGAGGGTCTCGATCATTTCGAGTGGCCGGCCAAGCACAAGGAACCCACCGAGATTCACCGGGTGCTTCGCCACGACGCACGTTCGAGTCGCGCCATCCCGGAGCAGACGCTGCGAGCCATCGACATGTGGGGCGACTTCCTGCGCCGCTCGCCGGCTGCGCTGAAGCTGCCTTCCTTCCCGATCTGGGCGATGGAGTTCGGGGCGACCTACCCCTACGAAGACGAAACTCCGTCAGGGGTTTGGGCTCGCAGACCCGTGTGGGGTCTTCGCGAGATGGGCTTCAAGGGCAGCTTCGGCCAATCCCTCGAGTGCACGATCGACGATCAAATCACGAGGATACCGAGCCATGCCAACCGCGCGGGCGACTTCCATTTCCCACAGTGGAAGCGGACTTTTATCAGGCAGAACCGCGAGTTCTACCAAGCCAACCGCTCCTGGATCGATCCCTGGATCGCACAATGGGGCCCACAAGGCTTCCACTCTAGTTTCCAGAAGATGGAGTGGAACGCGCAAGGTGAAGACCGCGACATCGACAACTTCGTGCTACAGGTGCGTGCGTCTGGGCTGCGGGTCAAGCGTCCCACGACCTCCCCAAGTCTCATCGCCTTCACGCAGACCCAGGTGCCCATCCTCGGCGCTAACCTGACCGGCGAACGTCGATACATGACTCCAGCCGAGTGTGCTGAACTTCAGTGCCTCGGCGACATCCAGTTGCCCGAGTCTGACCTCGACGCCTACAAGGCGTTGGGCAATGCGGTTAACGCCCGCGTCGTCAAAGCGATCGCCGAACGATTGTTGTCTGGGCTCATCCGGCCCACCTCGAGCATCATTTCTGACCTCAAACCGTTGAGGGCTACCGCGTGACCGACCGCATCGAACACGAAGACGACGACTTTGACGAAGAGGACCCGCGCGCTCAGCTGTGGGAGGGTATTTCCAACTCGATCGCTACCCTTTCGGATGCAACTGACGCCCCAACTGGAGTCAGGACAGCGTCCTCCCCTATCCGCCGCGACGACGTTGATATGACGTCCGATTCGTGGATGCCACAACTCGCCCAGGTTCAGGACTGGCTCAATTTCGGTCCCTCGCAAAGGCTCCCTGATGTCGGACGCGATGCCTTCCTTGCCGGGCTCATCTCCGGACTCGAGCTCGACAGCGCTGAGGCTCTTGATACCTCGGTGTCCCCGAGCCAACTCACGCCGCTCGCCCTGGAGCGCCTCAGCCAGCGCATTGAGTTCGCGGTGCGCCAGCAGCAGGCGTTCGCAGAGGAGATGGAGTCCGACGGCGTAACGCGCGCCTCGGCCACGAGTAACTGGACGAGTGCGTGGGAGGAGTCTGACCCGGGATCCCACCAACTGAGCACCGAGCCTGTCACCGCCACTGCGGACGTGGTCTCTATTAACGAGCTCACCACGTCGGACATGAACCTGACGCCCTCTTACCAGCGTGGTGACGTCTGGAGTACGAACGACCGGCAGGCCCTCATCGAGTCGGTGCTCAGAGGCATTCCGCTCCCATCGATCATTTTGCGCGAGGTCGGTCCGTCCGATCCACAGGAGGTCGTCGATGGTAAGCAGCGCCTGACCGCGCTGCTGCGCTTCGTTGGCAGTCATCCCGCGGCTCTCGAAAAGGTGAAAGCGGCAGATACACGTCATCCCGGTACCGACCTGATGAAAACCTTCAAGGAGGACTACCCGCGGTTCAAGAGAGCATGGAAATCGCTGGAGGGCGAGAACCTGACGGCTGCGCTGGAGAATGACTACTACTTCCCCTTCAAGCTGCGCAATAACGACAGTGGTGGACTGAAGGGTCCCGCCCTTGAGGCGCTACAAGGAAGGTATTACACGCAGATACTCAAGAACGTCATTAAGGTTGCAGGGGCCGAGATGACCGTGGAAAAGCTGTTCACCAAGACCACTGCCTACAAGGTGCCGGTGATCCGCTATACGCAGGCTGACCCGCGCCAGATCCACGACGTCTTTAAGCTGTACAACAAGCAGGGCGTCCACCTGAACGCTGAGGAGATCCGCAACGCCGCCTTCCACGAGATTGAACTCACCCCGGCGATCCTGACAGCGGCCGGCGATTCCGACCCGCGCGTTGACGCGGCGGACTTTGCCCCATCGCTGGCCAATGTGCCCGAGTTCAGGACGATTGGAGAGTCCTTGGAGGGCTACGGCATCGGGCGCTTCCGATACCGCCGCACGAAAATCCTCTCTTGGATCCTGTCAGTGCTGCTGCTCGACACCGAGGGCCAGAAGGTCAAGAGTACAGCTCGGCATATCGACGAGTTCCTGACCAAGGTTCAGGATGACAAGCAGCACCCGCTGCGCAGCAGGCAGGTCCTGACGGACCTGTTCGCCTGGCTGACCGAGGCCTTCGACCTCCACGCCCGTCACCCCGAGGTGTGGTCGGAGAAGTTCATGGACGGAGGCAAGGGTGCCAAGTGGCAAGAACTCCAACTCGTCGGCTCCATAGTCGGCGTGGCGTTCGCCCTCGCGGCGTCACCCGACGACGTCGAGGATCGGATCGAGCAGAAGGCCGACGACATCTTGGCCGCAACAGGCAGCAAAGCCTGGGAGCGGATCGGCAAAGCGCAGACCAAGACCCAGTGGGACTACATCGCTCGAATTGCCAAGGGCGTACTCACACTGCTGGATCTTGATCCCAGCCAGGCATCAGACGCTGTCCGGGATCGCTTCGGATCGTCGGGCTACGAGTCTCTTGAGGGTACGATCCTTCCGGAGGAGGATCGTTAGTCCCGTGGTTGCACCTCCCTTGACCGAGCACGTTTACTTCAACCCGCCCGTCCAGTCCGCGGCGGACTCGTGGTGGTCTCGCTATGCCAACCAGATGCAAGGCCTCAGCGCCACTGCTCGGATTGCGGTGGAGGCCGACAGCCGCTATATCCTCGAGCGTGGCATTTTTGGCGCCGGCGAACCCGGCCCCCAGGTTTGGCCCGCGGGCCGGGTTCGTACAGGCCTGGTCATGGGCTCGGTCCAGTCCGGCAAGACGGCCTCGATGCTCGGCGTCTCCGCGCTGTCGATGGACCGAGGTGTCGACATCGTGGTCGTGCTCGCGGGCACCCGGCTTTCACTGTGGCGACAGACCTACAACCGGGTGCTAGAGCAACTCGACTCGGGGCCAGACGACGCCGCGAAGCGGGCGCGGCGCATTCTTTGTCCCGCTGCGACATTCGCGCTCTCCGAGGCGAACGTACCTCTGGCTCGGATCTATGGTCTCGTGCGGGCCACCGTAAAGCAGCGACTATCCCAGAGGCGCCCCATCATTCTGGTCGCCATGAAGCAGACGCACCACTTGCGGGCGCTCGGCGAGAGCCTGCGTAATAACCTCTTCAGAGCAGTGAGGGAACTCGATCGTCCTGTGCATATGCTGGTGCTCGATGACGAAGCTGACGACGGCTCGATCCTCGATGCGGTTGTCGAGGCCTCCGAGGACCCGGTCTATGGCAACCTAAAACAGATCCCACGCGCAATCGCTAACCTCTGGGACTCGCCACGAGGTTCCCCTGAGAACCTGTTCTCGACCTACATCGCCTACACGGCGACACCCCAAGCCAACCTCCTTCAGGAGGGCCACAACCCCCTGGCGCCGCGCGATTTCATGATCTCTCTTCGCACTCCGCTCGACATGGGGCATCCGGTAGACACGACAGACCCTGGCAGCCTTAACGCTCCCCGTTCATCGACCTACCCAGAGCCGGTCGGAATTCGTTCCTACTACACCGGCGGTGAGGTCTTCTACCGCCGTGCGGAGACCGCTAACCTCTGCGTGCCCACGACTAACTCAGCGCAACAGGACCTGGGCGACGCGGTCCGAGCATTCCTCGTGGCTGGGGCTATACGACTGCACCGCTCTGGCAAGCTCGGTCCGGTATCCGCTCTCACAGCCCAGTTCGACATCGAGCAGGAAGCCCTAGACTGTGTGGCTCCGCCGCACTCGATGCTCTACCACCCATCCGCGGCGATCATGGATCACTTCCGGGGCGCTGAAGACATCCTGCTCTGGGCGGGGGTCCAGGACCGGGAGGCAGCGCGGAATCTGCTCGACGCAGGCGACGCCAGGCTCCCGGACACCTTGGTGAGCGACCTGCAGGCAGATCCCGCCCCGTGGGCGCAATGGCTCGACAAGTACCTTGCCTCCGACAGAGCAATCGAGGGCGAGTTCGACGTTCTACCGCCGAAGACCTTCCCAGACTGGCAGACCATCGAAACCCTGCTCATCGAAGAGGTGATCCCGGGGACTAGGGTCGCCGTGGTCAACAGCGACCCCAGCGCTGACGACCGCCCTGCCTACACACCGAGCCAGGACCCGGAAACTGGCAAGTGGAGCGCCGCCCGCGACCTCAGCACGATCTTCGTCTCAGGTAACGTCATGGCCCGTGGACTAACGCTTGAAGGGATGACCACGGCGTTATTTCAGCGTTCATCGGCGAGCCCGCTGGCTGATACCCAAATGCAGATGCAGCGATGGTTCGGGTACCGTGGGGCCTTCATTGAATTATGCCGCGTCTTTGCCTCCAGCGACCAACTTGACCTCTTCCGCGCCTACCACGATACGGACGAAGCAGTTCGCACCGCAATCACCGAGCGCATGATGAACGGTGCCCCCGAACCGACTGTCCTGCAAGGCTTAAACTTCAAAGGCACTGGCAAGATCGCGGGTGTCGGCAACCTTCCCCTGTCTCCAGGTCCTCGCCCCTTTGTCACAGTCATCAATGACGGTCAGCAGACAGATCCCAATGCAGATGTCGTGGCGGAACTCTTTGCGCGACCCTCCAGCGATCTCACTGTGGCCGACGTGCAGCGAGGCCGGATCCTGGACGTGCCGCTCAAACTTACAGAGGCCGCCGACCTTTTGGACCGCCTGACTTTTGCCCAGTACCGACCCGGGCGCGTGGGTTTCCACGCGGACTTCTGGAGTCGGATCGAAGCCCGAGCACACGCGGTCAGCCCACTTCCAGACCGCCCGTTCTACCGACCGCCAGTAAGGCACGGTGAGGGGGACTTGACCCGGCGCGCCTGCCCTTATGCCATCGCCGCCTACCTTCGACTCTGGTCGGCCAGCCTAGCTCGCTCGATCACGGGACTGTTTGTTACCGGGCGCCCCGGCGATTTGTGGTCCTACGCCGACCTTGGTCGCAAGACGGCTGAGCAGCCGCGATTCTGGGTCGGCATTCGCTGCGGAGATGGTGCCGAAGTGTCCAATGGTCCGCTGGCGCAACTCCCTTTCAAGATTCGCGCCACCGAAAAGAGAGTGGTCGGAGGCGAACTCAAGACGACTTGGGGAGCGAGCGACCCCAACGCCGGCCCAGGCCAGTATCGCGGTGATGTCTACTTTGACTACTACCACCACCACGCTGCTGTGCCGTCGAGCAGCAACACAGCGTGGCGACCCAGCGGCTCCGACGGTCAGATCCTCTTCTACGTCAATCAACATCCGGGCGACCTGTACCCCACGGTCGCAGTCGGAGTTTGCCTGCCTGCGGGGGGTCCCGAGCAGTTCGCAGCTACCCGTGCTGGGGCGGTCACCGCGACAAGGAGCCTTCCATGACTAGCTACGAAGAAGTTCTCGAGCAGATCAACGCCGTGCCGGCGGGTCTCATCGGAAATGACCGAACCATCAATTGGTTGACCGACGCACAGGTGGTCGGTATCGCCCGGAACAGTCGCGGCCACCTGGAACTGTTCCTTGCAGGCGAGCAACTCAAGCCCCGGACCAGAACGGTGAAGTCAGCGATTCACTACCACTCGTGGCACCGTGACACCCAGCCGCCACTGAGCGCAAACCGCATCCTATTACCTGCTCTGGGGCACTTCGATCAGGTTGGTGCATTCATTGCCGCCGAACTATTGCGCGAGAAAGCTGACGCCAATCTGGAGCGCGCTTTCGCCGTCACCGAGCCCCTGATCGAACTCGCCATCAAGCGTCTGGAGGTATCCGAGAACGCCATCCTCGGACTTGTCGGGGAACTGCTCCTTCTCGACGCTCTCTGCCGCTGCGCAGATGATATGTACGTCGGGCCGGTCGTCCAGGCTTGGGATGGCTGGCGCCGATCAGCAAGGGACCTCACATGGGAGGGTACGGGCGTGGAGATAAAAACCACAACTCGCACTACCTCAAGTCACGCCGTCCATGGCGTGCACCAGATCGAGCCTGCCGCTACCACTGATGACGGCCCCGGGGAATCGCGCCTGCTCCTCGTAAGCATCGGTCTGCGACAGGCAGATCCCAACGTGCCTGCCTTGTCGATCCCATCCCTGGTGAAGAGCATCGTCGCGCGACTCACCGCGAGCGGAGCTAGCGGTTTGGTCGACGAGTTTCTTAAACGCGTAGCCATGTACGGCTCGGAGTCGGGTATCGGATACGAGCATGCCACGATGGTCAACGAGGCTCCGTTCACAACCCCGTTCAGCGTGACCTTCGTCCGGGGCTACAACATGGCAGACCCGGCCGTCGAGGTGCTGCGGCGCGATGACGTGGTCGCCCACCAGCATGTGGACGCCCAGTCGCTCACCTTCCGCGTGGATCTTCCCGCGACGATCAGCTTGAACAACCCCATCGCAGGTGCCGGACGCGTCGCGGAGTCGATCCTGGGCCTACACAGTTAGGGACGCTCTGCACAACGCGCTGAGAGGTACTCCAATGCCCGGTCATGTACCCCATCTGCCACCTCTCCTATGCAACGCTCAACGCTTCTCTGGCGCTGGTCGTAGAGCCGTTGAGCGGCTTCGGAGAGCCCGATCAGAGCGCGGCGCAATTAGTCGAAAGGACTCGGCGGGCTCTTCGCGACGAACTGCTTTCCCCTCCAAACCCGTCGCCCGAAATTTGGTTGCGATCGACTGCTCCCGCTGCATCACTGAACTACGACTTGGCAACCTGAATGTCTCTTCAGGGTCCTAAGCCCGCGCCCCCACAGGCCCGTGACCAATGGCGGCTCAGGCCGACTTGCTGCCGGCCGTAGCTGGGAAGTGCGCCACCGTTAGACGATTGCAGCACTCCTTCAACGTGAGTGCGCAATGCCGCAATCAACGGCGCCGGCCAGTGCCGCTTCAGCCCATCGCAGCGATAAACCGCGCCCGCGCCGCCGCCAGCGCCATCCGACCCGATTCATCCACCAGCCGCATGGCTGTGCCGTGATAGGCCTCGAAAGCGGCCAGTACGGTGGTGGCGTCGATCGTGCGTGAGGCCTCGGATGGCGGTGGTGGGGCTTCGCCATCGACGGCTTTGAGCACCGCAAACTTGGGGATGAACACCGAGCCGCCTTTTTCGGTGGCGCCGGTCATGGGGCCGGTTTTGGTGAGGATCTTGCCTTCGTATTCGAAGCGGGCGCCGAGGGGGAGTTGTTTGAGTTTCATGGGGGTCAGCGGTATTTGGCGGCGGTGATGAACTGGCCGAAGCTTTCGCACCAGACGATGGCGGTGGTGTAGCGCTCGGGGTCGATGTGGGGCGGGATGTCGACGATGAAGTTGTCGAAGCCGTGGATTCTGCCGACTTGCACCAGCGTGGGCTTGAGGCGTTTGAAGTCGGCTTCGGTTTCGATGAAGTCGGGCGAGAGGTAGAGGCGGTAGTCCGGGCCGGGGGCGATGCTGCCTTCGAGGGCGATGGCTTTGGCGCTGACGAGCAGTGTGCCTTCGCCCCAGTGGAGCGCGTCGCTGTCTTTGAGATCGCGGCGCATCTGACCGGTAAACAGGGTGGCGCCCACGCGTTCGCGCAGCTGCTCGACGCTGGGGGGTTCTGGAGCAATGAGAATGGGGAGCAGGTAGACGGCCCCGATGAAGCCAATCGCGATGGCAAGGGCGTGGGTGGCGATCAGGAGGGGGCGCTTCATCGGTTTATTGCGTCCATGGGGTGGTTTTCTGGCGATACGCAGGGAATGCATCCCGCCTCTGCCCTGCAAATTGGCAGAACATTGCGCGACCTCGGTTCTACACTGGGAGCATCTGCCGCTAGAGCAGAATACTCAACAGGAGACAGCATGGCGAGTGCGAATCACGCAGGGCATTCGGTGCCGCCGGCCACACGACCGGGGCGGCCTTTGCGTGCCTGTCTGCCCGGTGCGTGTCGCTGCGGGTGTTCCCATTCGCGCCGGCGGGGCTGTGTGCTGGTGCTGTCTTCGCGTGTGCGCTGTTCATTTGGCGCGTCCTTGCGCCGCTCGGCGCTGTGCCGTGGTGAGCACCTGGCGCGCAGTGTGCGCGGCGTGCCCGGGGCACCTCCTGCCGCCTGATGGATCCAAACCTTCATGGCCGTGTTTTGTCACGGCATTCAGGATCTTTCAGGAGTTTTTGACATGGCTGACCTTTTTGACAATCCGATGGGGCTGATGGGCTTTGAGTTCGTCGAGTTCGCCTCCTCCACCCCCAATGTCCTCGAGCCGCTGTTTGAGAAGCTGGGCTTTAGCAAAGTGGCGACTCACCGCTCGAAAGACGTGGTGCTGTATCGCCAGGGCGACATCAACTTCATCATCAATAACGAGAAGAAGAGCGTGGCGCATTATTTCGCCGCGGAGCACGGTCCGGCCGCCTGCGGTTTGGCGTTTCGCGTGCGCGACGCCCACAAGGCCTACAACCGGGCGCTGGAGCTGGGTGCGCAGCCGGTGGACATCCCCACCGGGCCGATGGAGTTGCGGCTGCCGGCGATCAAGGGCATTGGCGGCGCGCCGCTGTATCTGATTGACCGTTTCGAGGATGGCACCTCGATTTACGACATCGATTTCGACTGGGTCGAGGGCGTGGATCGCCATCCGGTCGGCTATGGTTTCAAGCTGGTCGATCACCTCACGCACAACGTGTATCGCGGTCGTATGGCGCATTGGGCGGCGTTCTACGAGCGCATCTTCAACTTCCGCGAGCTGCGTTACTTCGACATCAAGGGCGAGTACACCGGCCTCACCTCCAAGGCGATGACCGCGCCGGACGGCAAGATCCGCATCCCGCTCAACGAGGAGTCGTCCAAGGGCAGCGGGCAGATCGAAGAGTTTTTGATGAAGTTCAACGGCGAAGGCATTCAGCACGTGGCGCTGATCACCGACGATTTGTTTGCCTCGGTCGACAAGTTGCGTGCGGCCGGCGTGCCGCTGATGACGGCGCCGCCCGCGACCTACTACGAGATGCTGGCAACCCGCCTGCCCGCGCATGGCGAGAATGTGAGCGAGCTGCAGACGCGCGGCATCCTGCTCGATGGCAGCACTGAAGGCGGCCAGCCGCGCCTGCTGCTGCAGATTTTTTCGGAATGCCAGCTTGGCCCGGTGTTTTTCGAGTTCATCCAGCGCAAGGGCGATGATGGCTTTGGCGAGGGCAACTTCAAGGCGCTGTTCGAGTCGATGGAGCGCGACCAGCTGCGGCGGGGGGTGTTGAAGGCGGAGTAAGCCGCGTGCCGTGATGCGCAGGGCGACAACAGGCGGGGAGCGATCCCCGCCTGTTGTGTTTTGGGGTGGCCTTGGCTTGCGGCTTAGGTGCCGAGGCGAGCGTGCTGGCGCGGCGCTTCGTCGGGCGTAATGACCTGCGCCGCAGTGCCCAGGCCGCTGCGCGTGAGCCAGTCGAAGACGGAGTCGACTGTCACGGTGTCGATGTGCCCGGCCATGCGCCGGCCGAAGGGATGGTCGTCAAAGTCGATGTGTGCCGTGCCCACCCGCGCGCCGAAGCGTTTCATGGCGGAGATTTCCAGCGTGGTGGGGCGGTAGCCGTGCTGGCGCAGCCAGGCCTGCGCACGTGGGCGCGAGTCGGCGGAGGGGGCCAGTCGCATGGCGAGGGTTTCGATGGCCCACTGGTTGCTCTGTTGATACGCCGTGTTCCATGGGTAGGCGAGCATGTTGTAGCGTGTCTCGTGCAGCTGGCTGAGTTGGGCATTGTCCTTGAGCGCGGGCAGCAGTGCCGACTGTACGGCGGGCGAGAGCACCACAAGGCCGGCTTCGTAGCGATGCAGGCCGTCGCTGAAAAACTGCGCCAGCCCCTGGCGATACAGATCGCCCCTGTCGCTGCCGCACTGGTTGAGTTTGTGCGCCACCCGCCACACCTCACCGTCCCGATAGGCAAAGCCGAGGTGCGAGTAACGCAGCCGGTAGTCGGATAGATCCTGCCCCGCGCGGGCCAGCACCACCACTTTCGCGCCGGATTGGTCGAGTGCGCGCGCCGTGCTCGCGGCCAGCGCGAGGCTCTGGCGCAGTTCGTCGACCGTGAGTTTGCGCGCTTCGCAGTTCTGCCCGGCCTGGGCGAGCAGCGGCAGAAGGCACAGCGCGGCGAAGAGGGCTCGGGCGTTCATAGGGTGATCCGCTCGTCGTAGAGCAAGGACTCGCCCAGTGCATTGGGAATCAGGCACAGGGCTTCGCCGGCCGCCGACAGCAGCCAGCCTGCGGATACCGCGGTGACCGTCATTGCGGTGCCGACCGCCACGGCCGATCCGGCAATCGCCTCGCTGCTGAACTCGATCGTGGTGCTGATGCCATCGGCCGCGCGCTCGAGCACCCAGACCGTGCCCGTGGCCGAGGCTTCGACGGCGGTAAGCGTGAGCTCGGCACCGGCGGTAAAGAGGACGCCCGCAGCGGTGACGGAGGCGGCGACCGGCAAGGACACGGCCAAACTCGAGCCCGCGCTGGCCTGAGGCGCGCTATCGCCGGCGCTGGCCGTGGTGCTCAGGCTGCAGGCGAGCACGACGGCGAGCAGAAGACGGTGCAGTGTTTTCAGCGGCGAGCGGCGGTGGTGCCGCGCTTGCGTGGGGTGAGCAACTGACGATTGGGGGCTAAGGGCTGCCATGACATGACTCCATGTGGTGAGACATGGGCGCATGTTGCGCAGTGTCTGGCCGTGCGCCAAGCGATGGTTTTGATGTGGCCGAATGCGACGCTTCGGGTATTGCCTGGTGCGACTCCGGCCGGGCGCGGGGCGCTGGCACGCCCCTTTTGCCCGGCCGGATGGCGGTGCTTAGCCGACCGCGTCGAGTGCCTTTTTCAGGTTGGCGACGGTGCGTTCGACGTTGTGCAGCTTGTCGAGGCCGAACAGGCCCACGCGGAAGCTGCGGTAGTCGGCCGGTTCATCGCATTGCAGCGGCACGCCGGCGGCCACTTGCAGGCCTTGGGCGAGAAATTTCTTGCCGGTTTGCACATCGGCATCGGTGGTGTAGCTCACCACCACGCCGGGCGCCTGGAAGCCGGCCGCGGCAACGCTCTTGTAGCCCTTGGCTTCGAGCGCGGCGCGCGCCTGACGGCCGAGTTCGAGTTGCTCGTCGCGCACCTTGTCAAAACCATAGGCTTCGGTCTCGAGCATGATGTCGCGCATCACGGTGAGCGCGTCGGTGGGCATGGTGGCGTGGTAGGCGTGGCCGCCGCCTTCGTAGGCCTGCATGATCTGCAGCCACTTCTTGAGGTCGGCCGCGAAGCTGGTGCTGGTGGTGGTGTCGAGCACCGCCAGGGCGCGCTGGCTCATCATCACCATGGCACAGCACGGCGAGCCGCTCCAGCCTTTTTGCGGCGCGCTGATCAGCACGTCCACGCCGGTGGCCGCCATGTCGACCCACACGGTGCCGGAGGCGATGCAGTCGAGCACGAACAGGCCGCCGACCTCATGCACCGCGTCGGAGACGGCGCGCAGGTAGTCGTCGGGCAGCATCATGCCGGAGGCGGTCTCGACATGCGGGGCAAACACCACGGCCGGCTTTTCGGCGCGGATGGTGGCGACCACCTCGTCGATGGGCGCGGGGGCGAAGGGCGACTGGGCGCCGTCGTCGGCCTTGCGGGCCTTGAGCACGGTGTGGCTGCTCGGGATGGCGCCCATCTCGAAAATCTGCGTCCAGCGGAAGCTGAAGAAGCCGTTGCGGATCACCAGGCAGTGCTTGCCGGCGGCGAACTGACGGGCGACCGATTCCATGCCGAAGGTGCCGCTACCCGGCACGATGGCGGCCGCGTCGGCCTTGTAGACCGTCTTGAGCACACGTGAGATGTCGCGCATCACGCCCTGAAAGCGGGCCGACATGTGGTTGAGCGCGCGGTCGGTATAGACCACGGAGTATTCGAGCAACCCATCAGGGTCGATATTGGGTAACAGGCCAGGCACGGTTCGCTCCGGTTGCAATCTCGGGAAAAGGCGACCGCAAGGGCCGCCGGCAGACCCAGAGGATGCCATTGTTTGCTGCGCGCTCCAAGCCAGCCGTCGGTGCTGGCAGTCGCGGCGTGCGTCGGGTTCTATTGTTGCGAATTGGTGAACAGTTATTCAGCAACTTGCCGGATTGTCTTTGATTCGCGTCTGTCCCATCATGAATCCATCGCAACCCATTCAGGAGTACGGACATGAGCATGACGATCCGCAAGGCCGATGAGCGCGGCCACGCCAACTTCGGCTGGCTGAACGCACGGCACACCTTTTCCTTCGGCGAGTACCGCGATCCGGCGCACATGGGCTTTGGTCCGCTGCGGGTGATCAACGACGACCGCATCGCCCCCGGCGGCGGTTTCCCGACGCATCCGCATGCCGACATGGAGATTCTCACCTATGTGATCGACGGCGCGCTGGCGCACAAGGACAGCCTGGGCAATGGCTCGACCATCCGCCCCGGCGAGATCCAGTACATGCGCGCCGGCACCGGCATTCGCCACAGTGAGTTCAACCCCTCCGACAGCGAGCCGCTGCGCCTGCTGCAGATCTGGGTCTTGCCCGCCAAACGCGGGCAGCCGCCGGGCTATGGGCAACAGCGCATCGACGCCCTGCCGGTCAACAACGGTCTGCGTCTGATCGCCAGCGGTGACGGGCGAGACGGCTCGGTGCACATCGGCCAGGACGCCGACCTCTACGCCGTCACGCTCGATGGTGCCGATACCGCAACGCTGACGCTGGTACCGGGCCGACTCGGCTGGGTGCAGGTGGCGCGGGGGGCGGTGACGCTCAACGGCGTGGCGCTGGCCGAAGGCGATGGCGTGGCCTTGGCGGACGAGACGCAGTTGCGTCTGAGTGACGGGGACGGCGCCGAGCTGCTGGTGTTCGACATGGCGCCGTAACGGGGCGTTGGGTGATTCACGATGGTGGGCGGCAAGCCGCCCACCCTACAAAATCAGTGCCGCGCTGAAAGCTTATGCCCAAGTCGATAGGCGTGCGGTGCGCATTTGTGAAGATCCAGTCGGTCGCGAGTTTCGTAGGGTGGTCAGCTTTGCTGCCCACCACGCAGCGTTTGTCGTGAGGCACGATGGGTGGCCCCTCGCCGCCCGCCCTATACAAAGTTGGGCTCTGCCTCGAGCCTGATGCCGAAGCGCGTGTGTACATCGGCGGCGATGGCGTCGGCGAGTTGGCGCACATCGGCGCCGGTGGCGCCGCCATGATTGACGATGACCAGCGCCTGGCGGGCGTGGCAGCCGACCGGGCCGAGGCGTTTGCCTTTCCAGCCGCACTGGTCGATGAGCCAGCCGGCGGCCAGCTTGATGCGACCGTCGGCTTGCGGGTAGTGCGGTGCGCCGGGGTGGTCGGCGAGCAGGCGTTCGGCGACGCTGGCGTCGACGATGGGATTCTTGAAGAAGCTGCCGGCGTTGCCGAGCACGGCGGGGTCGGGCAGTTTGGCCTGACGCACGGCGATGACGGCGTCGGAGATCTGCCGCGCGGTGGGGGTGACGATGCCTTGCTCGGCCAGGTGGCGTTGCAGGTCGGCGTAGCCGGTGAGCGGTGGCCAGGGGCGGGGCAGGCGGAAGATGACGCGGGTGATCAGCCAGCGACCGGCTTCGGCCTGCTTGAACACGCTGTCGCGGTAGCCGAAGCGGCAGTCGGCGGCGCTGAACTGGCGAAGTGCGCCGGTGTCGAGCTCGACCGCTTCCAGCGATTCGAAGCGTTCGGCCATCTCCAGACCGTAGGCGCCGATGTTCTGGATGGGCGCGGCGCCGACGGTGCCGGGGATGAGCGAGAGGTTTTCCAGGCCGGGCAGGTCTTCGTCCAGCGTCCAGCGCACGAAATCGTGCCAGGGCTCGCCGCCGGCGGCGGCGACACGCCAGGCGTCGTCGGCATCGGCCAGGCGCTCGCGCCCGCGCAGCGCCACATGCAGTACCAGCGCGTCGACATCGCCGGTGAACACCACGTTGCTGCCACCGCCGAGCACCAGGCGCGGGCCGCGCAGCTTGCCTTCGCGGGCCAGGGTGATCAGGCTGTCGATAGTGTCGATGCGCCGGTAGCGTGCGGCGGTGGCGGGCAGGCCGAAGGTATTGAAGGCGTCGAGCGGGACGCGGGTTTGTTCAGAGCTCATTCGGTGGCGCGGACGCGGATGGGGAAAAGCCGATCGTAGGCCAGATTGAAGACGAAGGCGTACACCGTGTAGGCCACGGCGAGGGCCAGATCGGCGATGAGGGCGGTGAGCCAGTCCATGCCGGTCCAGGCCATGACGATGGGCAGGGTCATGATCAGCAGGCCGGTTTCGAAGCCGAGGGCATGCGCGATGCGCAGCGGCCAGGGGCGACGGTCGGCGGTGCGGCCGGTGAGGCGGCCTTCGACCCAGTCGAAGCCGATGTTGTAGGCGGCATTCCACAGTGCGGCGATCAGCGCGATCAATGCCAGCATACCTAGCGAGTCGGTCAGGGGCACGCCGCTGGCCCAGGCAAAGGGCGGCGTGATGAGCAGCAGGCCGCCGGCCTCGAACAAGGCGATCTGGCGGGCGCGATCCCAGAAGCGGCGCAGGGGGACGGCCTTGTGTGTCACATCGGCAACCGGTGGTAAAACCGGCACGATAGTCAGGCCGGCGGCTGGATGCAAATCGACGCGCGCTGATGTGTGGTTCAATCAAGGCTCACCTCATTCACTGCAGTGTACTCACCATGGCCCGCATTCAGATCAATCTGCCCGACGCTTTCGATTTTTCGACCGACATCACGCTCTATCTCAGCCATATCAATTACGGCAATCACCTCGACAACGCGATGTTGCTGACGGTGGTGTCGGAGGCGCGCCTGCGCTTTCTGAAGTCGATGGGCTACACCGAGCTGGACGTGGAGGGCGTGGGCATCATCGTGTGTGATGCCGCCTTGCAGTATCGTTCCGAAGCCCATCATGGCGAAGTGATGCGAGTGAGCATGGCCGCCTGCGATTTCAACAAGTATGGCTGCGATCTGGTGTGGCAGATGCGCGAGGCCGAGTCCGGGCGCGAAGTGGCGCGGGGCAAGACCGGCATCCTGTTTTTTGATTACGCCGCGAGCAAGGTGACGCGCGTGCCCGACGGTTTTGCCGTGCGTTTTGCGCCGCAGGCGGTGGCCTGATGTGGCGCGCGCTGGGCCTGCTCGCGCTGTGCGTGCCGGGCCTTGTGTGGGCGGGCGAGGCCGAGGTGCTCGATGCGGTGGCCGATTGCGACGCGCGACGGGTGTGTCGTTTTACGGTGACGGTGCGCCATGCCGACACCGGCTGGGACCACTACGCCGATGCCTGGGAAGTGCGTGCGCCGGATGGCGCGGTGCTCGGGCGGCGGGTGCTGCTCCATCCGCATGAAACCGAGCAGCCGTTTACCCGCTCGCTCAGTGGCGTGGCGATCCCGCCGGGGGTCGAGCAGGTGCGTGTGGTGGCGCACGATCTGGTGCATGGCTGGGGCGAGGCAGGCGTGTCGGTAAGGATTCGCTGAAACGGTTCAGGGCTTGGGTGGCTTCAGCCTGGTCCATTCGCCCCAGTCATAGCTGAAGCAGATTGCGCGCGATAAGACCCTGGCTGGTGAAGTCGGCCAGCAGCTCGCGCTGGTGGTCGAAGTCGCGGGTTTCCATCTGCAAGATCACTTCGGTCATGCCGACCGGCACATGCAGTTCGCCGCGGCGGTGTTCGACGTGGCGGATGTTGATGCCCAGGGCGGCGACGCGCTGAATCATGGTCAGCAACTGACCCGGCGCATCGGAGGTGGTCACCGCCACGCTCATGAGCCGGCCGCTGGAGGCCAGACCGTAGTCGATCGAGCGCCCGACCAGGGTCATGTCCACATTGCCGCCCGAGATCACGCAGACCGCGCGGTCGGTCGGCGCGAGCCGGATCTTGCCCTGCATCAGCGCGGCCAGCCCGACCACGCCGGCGCCCTCACCCATGGTGCGGGTGCGCTCGACCAGGGTGACGATGGCCTCGGCGATGGCGTTGTCGTCGACGGTCACGATCTCATCGACCAGCGCGGCGATGACTTGCCGGTTGCGCTCGCCGGGGCGTTTCACCTTGATGCCGTCGGCGATGGTGTGGGCGCCCGCCGGCACGGTTTCGAGCGTGCCGTCGATGAGGAAATTGCGGTAGGGCGCGACGGTCTCGGTCTGCACGCCAATGACCCGGATGTCGGGGCGCTGCAACTTGAGCGCCATCGCGATGCCGGCGATCAGCCCGCCGCCGCCCAGCGGCACCACGGCCACGGTCATGTCGGGCGCGTCTTCGAGCATCTCCAGGCCGCAGCTGGCCTGGCCGGCGATCACGTCCCAGTCGTCGTAGGGATGGAGAAAGGCGAGGTGCTCGGCGGTGGCGCGGCGACGGGCTTCGTCAGCGGCCTGTTCGAGGGTGTCGCCCTCCAGCACCACCTCGGCGCCCAGCGCGCGGCAGGCCTGGATCTTGGTCAGCGGCGCGGTGCCGGGCATCACCACCACGGCTCTCAGTCCGGCGAGCGACGCCGCGCGGGCGACGCCTTGTGCGTGGTTGCCGGCTGAGGCGGCAATCACCCCGGCAGGCCGGTCGCCGCCGGCCAGCAGTCGGTCGATCTTGTGGGTGGCGCCGCGCAGCTTGAAGGAGCCGGTGCGCTGGAGGTTTTCGAGCTTCAGTTGCAGCGGTGCGCCGACGGCCTCGGAGAGTGGGTCGTTGTGCCACTGGACGGTGCGGATGATGGCGTCGTTGATGCGTTGGCGCGCGGCGATGAGTGCACTCAGATCGAGCGGCAGGGGCGATGGCATGCGGGGTCTCCGGGGGCGGGGGGGCGCGGCGAGGCTTGTGGCCGGGGCGCCTGATCTGGGCAATTGTCATAGGCGGCGGGAGTGGGCGCAAGCTGCGCTGCAGCAGGGGGGCAAGCCGACGGGCGTCGCTGCCCTTGAGCCAGCGAGCGCCGGCGCGGACTGATCAGTCCGTATCGTCAAGCGCCTCCAGTGCTTCGTGCACTTCCAGCCAGCGCAGCTCGGCCGCTTCGATGTCGTCGGTGAGCCGCGCCTGGTGTTTGAGCAGATCCTGCAATAGCGCGGTGTCCTGCCCGGCATACAGGCCGGGGTCGGCGAGCCGGGTGTCGAGCAGGGATTTTTCCTTCTGCCAGTTCGCCAGCTTGCGTTCGAGTTGCTCGGCTTCCTTGAGCAGCGGCCGCCGTGTGGCCAGCCGGGCTTTGCGTTCTTCGGCCGATTGCGTTCGCTCGGCCTTGCGGGCGGCTTTGTCGGCGGCCTGGTCCGGGCAGGCCTGCGCGGCCTGTTCGGCGGCGCGCTGCGTGGCCAGCCAGTCGCGGTAGTCGTCCAGGTCGCCATCGAAGGCCTGGAGTCGACCGCCGTGGACCAGCAGGAAACGGTCGCAGGTGGCGGCCAGCAGTGCCCGGTCATGCGAGACCAGCACCATGCCGCCGTCGAAGTCCTGCAGCGCCAGGGTCAGCGCATGGCGCATTTCGAGGTCGAGGTGGTTGGTCGGCTCGTCGAGCAGCAACAGATTGGGCTGGCGCCAGATCAGCAAGGCCAGGGCGAGGCGCGACTTCTCGCCGCCCGAAAACGGCCCGCAGGCGCTGGTGACACAGGCGCCGCTGCCGACGCCGTCTTTTTCGCCGCGGAAGTCGAAGCCGCCCAGGTAGTTGCGCAGATCCTGCTCGCGAGCGGTGGGGTCGAGGCGGGTCATGTGCTGCAGGGGCGACTCGTCCAGGCGCAGGGTGTCGAGCTGGTGCTGGGCGAAGTAGCCGATCGCCAGGCCCTTGCCGTCGGTGCGCTGGCCGGTTTGCAGGGTGAGCTGACCGGCGAGCAGCTTGATCAGCGTGGACTTGCCCGCGCCGTTACGCCCGAGCAGACCAATGCGCTCGCCGGGGCGCAGGGTGAGCGTGAGCGCCGACAGCACCGGCGTGTCGCCGTAGCCGACCGCGCCTTCATCGACGTCGAGCAGCGGATCGGGGGCCGGCGGCGCGGGGCGGAAGCCGAAGTGGAAGGGCGTATCCACATGCGCGGCCGAGATCAGCTCCATGCGTTCGAGCGCCTTGATGCGGCTCTGCGCCTGGCGCGCCTTGGTGGCCTTGGCGCGGAAGCGGTCGACAAACTTGTGCAGGTGGGCACGCTCGCGCTGCTGCTTGTCGAACAGCGCCTGCTGCTGGGCGAGGCGTTCGCCGCGCTGGCGCTCGAACTCGGAGTAGCCGCCGCTGTAGAGCGTGAGGCGCTGCTGTTCGATGTGCGCGATGTGGCCGACCACGGCGTCGAGGAAGACGCGGTCGTGGGAGATCAGCAGCAGCGTGCCGCGGTAGTCGCGCAGCCATTGTTCGAGCCAGATGACGGCGTCGAGATCGAGGTGGTTGGTCGGCTCGTCGAGCAGCAGCAGGTCGGAGCGGCACATCAGCGCCTGTGCCAGATTGAGTCGCACCCGCCAGCCGCCCGAGAAGTCGGACACCGGCCGGGTGAGGTCGGTGCGCGCGAAGCCCAGGCCGTCGAGCAGTGTGGCGGCACGGGCGCCGGCGCTGTAGCCCTCGATCTCCTGCAGCCGGCCATGGAGCAGACCGATGCGCTCGCCGTCGTGTTCGGCTTCGGCGGCCGCCAGCTCGGCTTCGACGCGGCGCAGTTCCACATCGCCATCGAGCGCGTAGTCGAGCGCACTGCGCGCCAGCGCCGGGGTCTCTTGCGCCACATGGGCGACCACCCACTGCGGTGGCAGCTCGCAGTCGCCCTGGTCGGGGTGGAGCTGGCCGCGCAGTAAGGCGAACAGGCTGGACTTGCCACAGCCGTTGGCGCCGGTGAGGCCGACTTTCCAGCCCGGATGCAGCTGGACGGTGGCGTCTTCGATGAGGACTTTGGCGCCCCGGTTGAGGCGCAGCTTGCGGAACTGGATCACGTGGGCAATCGGGGCAAAAAAACGGTATTGTACGGGCTCGTTTGCTACCTGCTCATCCTCACGCCATGACCCGCCCGCTCCGTTTGTCCGCGCTGCTCTTTGCCTGCCTGCTCACTGCCGTCGGCGCAGGGGTGGCTCATGCGGCGGATGACACCGACAGCAGCGAGAATCTGCGCGCGCAGGCCAAGTCGATTCGAAAGGCGGCAGAGGCCGGTTTTGCGCAGCGCGAATCGGGCTGTTACGACCGTTTTCAGGTCAATGCCTGTCTCGATGCTGCGCACGAAGATCGCACCGCGCAGATGCAGACCGCGCGCAAGCTTGAGGCCCGGGCCAACCGGATTGACCGGGGTGAGCGTATCAAGGCCATGGAAGCCCGGCTCAAAGAAGCCGAGGCGCGCCGCGCCAAGCCAACCCCGGTGCCGCTGCTGCCGCTGCCCGGCAATCAGTGAGCGTCTGGCGCGGCTGAATCGGGCGCCGCACCAATCTGGCCGGCGGGTCGGTTGAAGCTGACCGAGGGCGTCCACGGCGCCGCGCGCATCACCGGTGAACGGTCACGCAGCACCAGCGCCGGATTGCTGAAGGGCGCCAGTCGCTCGAGAAAATCAATCATTTCCATCAGCGGTGAATTGCGGAAGAAGCTCGCCTCGGGTGTTTCCATCCAGATGCGGTCGGCAAACAGGTACAGCTCGTGCGGCTGGTCGCCGACCCCGTCCTGGTCCAGATCGAAGCCCTGGTAGGTGTCCCAGTAGTTGCCCGCCCAGTGCTCGGCATTGACGTCGCCGGCATTGGTGGCGGTGACCTGCCACAGGTTGTGCTCGAAGCGGTTGTTGATGAGGATGCGCCCGCCGCGCTCGCCGTAGAAGTTGATGCCGGTGACGTTGTGGGCGAGGCGGTTGTTCACCAGCACCAGCCGGCTCAGCGGGTCGGATGAGGAGTCGGCCATCAGGCCGACCGCGCAGTGGATCAGCTCATTGCCTTCGATCAGCACGGCGGTGCTTTCCTTGATGGCGATGCCCGCCCCCGACACATGCATGGCGTGCATGACCCGGTTGTTGCGCAGGATGAAACCATTGGAATTGATCACCACGATGCCGGTGGCGTTGTCGGTGGCCAGGTTGGCCTCGACCAGCGTGCGCGTCGAGAACAGGAAGTTCATCGCCCGCCGGCTGTCGCGGATGGTGTTGCCGATGATGCGGTTGCGCGGCGAGTTGGAGAAGGTCAGGTCGCGCATGTGTTCGAACACATTGTCTTCGATGCGGTTGTCCATCGCGTACCACAGGCGCAGGCCGTCGCCGCGGTCGGCGGTGTCTTCGCCGCGCGAGCGCACCCGGTTGCCGCGCACCAGATTGTGGTTGGATTTTTGCAGGACGATGCCGAACAGCACGTCATCGAGCATGTTGTCCTCGATGCGGTTGTTGTGGCCCTCGACGTAGATGCCTGAGTGGATCTGGTCGTGCGAGTCGCCACTGCCGCGCACGATCAACCCGCGCAGCACCGAGTCGCTGCCCAGCAGGGTGATGACCGAGCTGCGGTGGTCGCCCTGGATGATGGCTTTGCCGCCGCCATCGAGGAGCAGCCGGCCGGTGATCTTGACCGGCCCTTCGTAGGTGCCCGGCGCCAGACGCAGGATGCCGGTGCTCGCCTGCGCCGCGTCGATCAGCGGTTGCAGCGGCGCCGCGGACGCTGTGGCAAGCGGCAGCAGTCCGAGCAAGGCGGCGAAGAAGGCGAAGCGCAAGGTGGGAAGCATGGGCACGGCGCGATGATGAACCGGCGATGCTAAGGGCGCAATCCTTGTGCGGCTGCGACAAAGATCAAGAAAGTGCGTCGTTGTCGGTCGACGCGGTGCTCGTCGGAGGGGGCGGGCAGGCGGGCTTCCGGCCGTCGCGCACCGGGTTCAGGTCATTGAATTTCTGATAGAATTCGCCGCGATTGTGCGTCGGCCCGCTGCCGGCGCTTTGCTTTTTACGGATTCAGGATTCGCGCTGTGCTCATCGCCAACAACATCACCATGCAGTTCGGGGCCAAGCCCCTGTTCGACAATGTCTCGGTCAAGTTCGGAGACGGCAACCGCTACGGTCTGATCGGGGCCAACGGGGCTGGCAAGTCCACCTTCATGAAGATCCTGTGTGGCGAGCTGGAGCAGTCGGCCGGCAACGTGACCAAGGAAGCCAATGAGCGCATGGCCTATCTGCGCCAGGATCAGTTCGGCTATGAAGACACGCGGGTGCTCGATGTGGTGATGATGGGCCACACCGAGATGTGGGCCTGCATGCGCGAGAAGGATGCGATCTACGCCAACCCCGAGGCGACCGAAGACGACTACATGCGCGCCGCCGAACTCGAAGGCGTGTTTGCCGAATACGACGGCTACACCGCCGAGGCGCGCGCCGGCGAATTGCTGCTGGGTGTGGGTATCCCGACCGACCAGCACAACGGCCCGATGAGCCAGGTGGCGCCGGGCTGGAAGCTGCGTGTGCTGCTGTGTCAGGCGCTGTTCGCCAACCCCGAGATCCTGCTGCTCGATGAGCCGACCAACAACCTCGACATCAACACCATCCGCTGGCTGGAAGACACGCTCAACGAGCGTAACTCCACCATGGTCATCATCTCGCACGACCGGCACTTCCTGAACCAGGTGTGCACCCACATGGCCGACCTGGACTACGGCACCATCAAGGTCTATCCGGGCACCTACGACGACTACATGGAAGCGTCCACCCTCGCGCGCCAGCGTCAGGCCAGCGCCAACGCCCGGGCCAAGGACAAGATCGCCGAGCTGCAGCAGTTCGTGCGCCGCTTCTCGGCCAACAAGTCCAAGGCCAAGCAGGCCACCAGCCGCATGAAGCTGATCGACAAGCTCAGGCCCGAAGACGTCAAGCCGTCCAGCCGTCAGTACCCGTGGATCCGCTTCGATGTGGACGCCAAGGACAAGCTGCACCGTCAGGCGGTAGAGCTCGACAATGTGAGCTTCGCCTACGAGGGCATGGACAAGCCGCTGATCAAATCCCTGTCGCTGGCCATTGATGCCGGTGACAAGGTGGCCATCATCGGCGAGAACGGCGTCGGTAAGACCACCCTGATGCGTCTGCTGATGGGCGAGCTGACGCCGCAGAAAGGCACGATCAAGTGGGCCGAGAAGGCCAAGCTGGGCTATTACGCACAGGACCACTCGGCCGAGTTCAAGTCCGACGTGTCGCTGACCGACTGGATCTCCGAGCATGTGCGCGACGGCGGCTTCGAGGGCGAGGACATGGAAACCCTGATCCGCGGCACGCTCGGCCGGCTGCTGTTCTCGGGCGACGAAGTGAAGAAGCCGGTGCGCGTGATCTCCGGCGGTGAGCAAGGCCGCATGCTGTTCGGCAAGCTCATGCTGCAGAGCAAGAACGTGCTGCTGATGGACGAGCCGACCAACCACCTCGACATGGAATCGATCGAGTCCCTGAACTCGGGGCTGGAGAAATTCAGCGGCACCTTCCTGTTCATCTCGCATGACCGCGAGTTCGTCTCCTCCCTGGCCACCCGCGTGATCGACATGCGCCAGAACGGCGAAGTGATCGACTACCGCGGCACCTACGAAGAGTATCTGAGCAGCCAGGGCATCGACTGAGACGGCCCGTCTGTTATTGCTGAAAATGCCGGCCCGGCTATCGCGGGGCCGGCATTATGTTTTGGCAGGCTCGCTATCCGTGAGACCCTGTCGATGACTTACACGAGATGCACACGCCATGATCACCGCCATCCTCCCCGTCTCCAGCCTCTTGCTGGGCATGGCCATCTTGCTGGCGGGTTCCGGTTTGATCGGTACCCTGCTCGGTCTGCGCGCCAGTGTCGAGGGCTTCACCGGCCTGTCGCTGGGCCTGATCATGTCGGGTTTCTTCGCCGGCTACATCATCGGCGCCTTCGCGTGTCCGCCCTTGATCCGGCGCATTGGTCACATCCGCGCCTTTACCGCCATGGCCGCGCTGGCGGCGGTGGTCTCGCTGCTCTACGGCATGATCGTCAATCCCTGGGTGTGGTGGGTGTTGCGGGTGATTCACGGGGTGACCATGGTCGCCATCTACATGATCATCGAGAGCTGGCTCAACGAGCAGATGCACGACAAGCGCGGCAAGATCTTTGCCGCCTACATGATGGTCAGCTTCGTCGCGCTCGGCCTGGGCCAGTTCATGATCGCCATCTACGGCGCCGAGCATATGGGCTCGTTTGCGCTGGTGGCCATTTTCTACAGCCTCGGGCTGGTGCCGATTGCACTCACGCCAGTGAGTCAGCCGACGCCCATCCAGACGCCACACCTGCCGCTTGCCCGCCTTTACAAGGTATCGCCCGTCGGCTTCGCCGGCGGCTTGATGTCCGGCCTGGTGTCGGGCGCCTTCTGGGGCTTGTCGGCGGCCTTCGCCGCGGCGCAGGGCCTGGATGATTTCAACGTCGCCATCTTTACGGCGGCCGCCATTTTTGGCGGGGCTTTCATGCAGTGGCCGGTCGGCCATGCCTCCGAGCACCGGGATCGGCGCGTGGTGCTGGTGGGCGTCTGTGTGCTGGCGGCGGTGTGTGCGGTGGCGATGTTCGGTGTTGCCGACATGTCGGTCATGGCGCTCGTCATCGCGACAGGTTTGTATGGCGGCTTCGCCTTCACCATTTACAGTCTGGCCGTGGCCCAGACGCATGACCGCTTTCATTCGTCCGAAGCGCTGGAGGCCACCAAAGCCTTGCTGGTACTGCACGGCTCCGGCGCCGTGATCGGGCCGGTGCTGGCCGGCGCGGTGATGTCGGCGCTTGGCGCCCGGTCGTTCCCGCTGGTGCTGGCCGGGATGCTGGTCGTGCTGGCGCTGTTTACCGCCTGGCGTATCCGTTGCGAGGCCCCGGTGGCCGACGCCGATCTGACCGAGTTCCTGCCGGTGCACCGGACCTCGGTGATGGCGATGGAGATGGATCCGCGCACGCCCGATACCTCCACGCTGTCCGAGGACGCGCCCGCGATGCCACCCGATGGCGCGCAGGAAGGCGCATAAGGGTCGCCTGCATTGGCCGTGCTCAGAAAATGAGCATGGCATTTCGCCCGGATTGTAGCCATTTGGCATTGCGCACTGCACGCTGAGTTCGGCGCACTTTTAAGCCACAATGCGCGACCTCCATCGATTTGGGCGCGCCCGTGGCCGAACCCCTTCCTTTCCCTGTCGCCCCCAAAGCCTGGGCCGCATTTTTGTTCAGGCGCCTGGGCTGGCGCGTGGACATGAAAACGCCGCCGGGGCCGAAGATGATCTTGCTGGCCTATCCGCACACCTCCAACTGGGACTTCATCGTCGGCCTGATGGCCCGCTTTACCTGCGGCTGGCCGATACGCTGGGTGGGTAAACACACCATCTTCCGCGCGCCCTTCGGCCGCTTCTTTCGCTGGCTGGGCGGGATTTCCATCAATCGGTCCCGGCCGGGCGGCTTCATCGATGATGTGGTGGCGCAGATCAATACCGATGATCACGCCATCGTGTGCATTGCGCCGGAAGGCACGCGCGCCTATGTCGAGGCCTGGAAGAGCGGCTTCCACCGGATCGCGCGGCAGGCAAATGTACCGATCGCGCTGGGCTACATTGATTGGGAGCGGCGCTGTGTGGGAATTGCAGCCTATGTGCAACCGACCGATGACGTCGAGGCCGACCTCGAAGCCATTCGGGCAGGCTACGCCGGCATTGCCGCGTATGCCCCCGAGAAGGCCGGGCGCATCGCGATCCGCTAGGACGCGCGCCCGGCCAAATGGTTTTGCACAAAACTATCGTGTGTTAGACTTGCTAGCTACTCATTACAATCAATGACTTCGCGTCGGGCGACATCGTCGCCATTTTGAGGATATCTATCCCCCGTCATCGTCAGGCAGTTTCGTTTCTGCCGGCATCTTGGCCTTTTGGATGTGCTCAATCCGACACGAAGATTGTCGCAAGGACGCATGTCGGAAAAACTCGTCGTCAAAAATCTCTACAAGGTCTTCGGAGACCGGCCCCGCGAGGCGATGAAACTCGTCGAACAGGGCCAGGACAAGGCCACCATCTTCGCCCGCACCGGGCAGACCCTCGGCGTCATCGACGCCAGCTTCAGCGTTAATGAGGGCGAAATCTTCGTCATCATGGGCCTCTCAGGCTCAGGCAAATCGACGCTCGTGCGCTTGCTCAACCGGCTGATCGAACCCACCGCCGGGCAAGTGCTGATCAACGGCCGCGACATCGCCAAGATGAACGATATCGAACTGCGCGATCTGCGCCGTAGCGAAATCAGCATGGTTTTCCAGTCTTTCGCACTGATGCCGCATCTGTCGGTCATCGACAACACCGCCTTCGGGCTGGAGCTGGCCGGCATGCCCGAAGCCGAGCGCCACGCCCGTGCCATGGTCGCGCTGGAGCAGGTCGGTCTGGCCGAGCGCGCCCACAGTTATCCGGACGAACTCTCCGGCGGCATGCAGCAGCGTGTCGGCCTGGCTCGCGCGCTGGCCAACGACCCGCAGGTGCTGCTCATGGACGAGGCCTTCTCGGCGCTCGACCCGCTGATCCGCACCGAGATGCAGGACGAGCTGGTCAAGCTGCAGGCGGTGGACAAGCGCACCATCATCTTCATCTCGCACGACCTTGACGAAGCCATCCGCATCGGCGATCGCATTGCCATCATGGAAGGCGGCGTGGTGGTACAGGTGGGCACGGCCGAAGAGATCTTGCGCAACCCGGCCAACGACTACGTGAAGTCCTTCTTCAAGGGCGTGGACGCCACCAGCATCCTCTCGGCGGCTGATCTGGCCCGCAAGACCCAGGTCAACATCATCGACCACCAGGGCATGGGCGTGCGCAGTGCCATCGAGCGCCTGCGCTCGCACGACCGCGAGTACGGCTACGTGGTCAGCCCCGACCAGAAGCTGATGGGCGTTGTCTCGCTCGACAGCTTGCAGAGGGCCGCCAAGGCGAGTCCCGACGCCAAGCTGCGCGAAGCCTTCCTGCCCGAGCCGCATGTGCTCACCCCGGACACCCCGATCAGCGATCTGTACGAGCCACTGACCCAGTACCCCTATGGCCTGCCGGTGGTGGATGAGAAAGGCCGATACCGTGGGGCGATCACCCGCAACACCATGCTCGAATTCCTGCATGCACAGAATACGGAGGACGCGGCATGAGCGATCAAACTGCGAACAACCCCTGGGCTGCTCAGACCCCCGCCACCCCGCCCGCCGCGGCCGAAGCCAATCCCTGGGCCGCGCCCGCCAGCGACGCGCCGGCAGCGCCGGCTGCCCCCGCAGCCGACACCGCCGCCAACCCGTGGGGTGGCGCCGCACCGGCCCCGGCTGACGCCCCGGCGGCGGCCAATGGCGACTGGCTGGGCGCGCCGCCGGCCACGCCGGTCGACGTTCCCTTCGATTGGGTGCATCCCTTCAACGATTCGGTCATTCCGCTCGACACCTGGGTTGACCACGGCCTGAACTGGACGGTGGACAACTTCCGCCCCTTCTTCCAGGCCGTGCGCCTGCCCATCGATGCCACGCTCACCGGCATCGAACAGGCCCTGCTGGCCGTGCCGGCGTTCTTGATGATCCTGCTGTTCGGCCTCATCGCCTGGCAGGTCAGCGGTCGGCGTCTGGCCATTGGCTCGGTGTTGTCGCTGATCGTCATCGGTCTGATCGGCGCCTGGGACGAAGCCATGGTGACCCTCTCGCTGGTGCTCACCTCGGTGTTCTTTTGTATGGTCATCGGCTTGCCAACCGGCATCATCATGGCGCGTAACGACAAGCTCGAAGGCATTGCCCGACCGGTGCTCGACGCCATGCAGACCACGCCGGCCTTCGTCTATCTGGTGCCGGTGGTGATGCTCTTCGGCATCGGCAACGTGCCGGGCGTGGTGGTTACCATCGTCTTCGCCCTGCCGCCGCTGATCCGGCTCACCAATCTGGGCATCCGTCAGGTGCGACCCGACCTGATCGAAGCCTCGCGCGCCTTCGGCGCCTCACCCTGGCAATTGCTCACCCGTGTGCAACTGCCGCTGGCCATGCCGACCATCATGGCCGGTATCAACCAGACCCTGATGCTCGGCCTGTCGATGGTCGTCATCGCCTCGATGATCGCCGTCGGCGGCCTCGGCCAGATGGTGCTTCGCGGCATCGGCCGGCTCGACATGGGTCTGGCCACCATTGGCGGTCTGGGTATCGTGATTCTCGCGATCATGCTCGACCGCATTACCCAGGCCATGGCCGGCGGCAAGACTTCGCCGGGCCGCTGGTACGACACCGGACCGATCGGCGCAGCGCGCCGTCTGCTCGGCAAGACCGCCGCCGCCTGACCACTACCCACCCTCTCAAGGAGACGCACACAATGCGACTTTCCCACTTGAACCACCTCATGCGCGGCGCCGCCGTTGCATTGGCCGCCACCTTCTCGTTCAGCGCGTTTGCTGCCGACATGCCCGGCAAGGGCGTCAAGGTCCTGCCGATCAAGAGCTCCATCGCCGAAGAAACCTTCCAGACCGAACTGGTGATGCAAGGCCTGAAGGATCTGGGCTTCGAGGTTGGCGCCATCAAGGAAATCGAATACGCCGCCGGCCACATCGCGCTGGGCAACGGCGACGCCACCTTCATGGCCGACCATTGGGACCCGCTGCACATCGATTTCTATGAACGGGCCGGCGGTGACACCAAGCTGTTCCGCGAGGGCGTGTATTCGCCGGGTGCGCTGCAGGGCTATCTCATCGACAAGAAAACGGCCGACAAGTACGGCATCAAGTCGATTGATCAGCTCAAGGACCCGAAAATCGCCAAGCTGTTCGACACCGACGGCGATGGCAAGGCCGATCTGGCCGGTTGCAATCCGGGCTGGGGCTGCGAAAAAGTCATCGAGCATCACCTCGATGCCTATGGCCTGCGCGACAACGTGACCCACAAGCAGGGTGCCTACTCGGCGATCATCGCCGACACCATCGCGCGTCAGCAGCAGGGCCAGGCCGTGTTCTATTACACCTGGACGCCTTACTGGGTGAGCGGCGTGCTGGTGCCAGGCGAGGATGTGGTGTGGCTGCAGGTGCCGTTTTCGGCACTGCCGGGTGAGCGCAAGGAAGTGAATACCGCCCTGCCCGACGGCTCCAACTATGGCTTCCAGGCCAACAACCAGCGCATCGTCGCCAATCGCGCCTTTACCGACGCCAACCCGGCGGCGGCCAAACTGTTCGAGGTGATGAAACTCTCGGCCAACGACATCTCCTCGCAGAATTTGCGCATGCGTGATGGCGAGAACAAGCCGGCCGATATTGCACGGCATGTGGCGGGCTGGATCGCGGCCCACCGCGCGACCTACGACGGCTGGCTGGATGCGGCCCGTGCAGCAGCCAAGTAAGCGGCGCTGACGCAATAAAAAACGGCCACCGTCTCCGGTGGCCGTTTTTGTATCACGGAGTGCGATGCGTCTCTGACTCGCGTCCCGGCTCCAGCCAGCGACGCAGCACGGCGTAGAGCTGCTCGGGCTCGAAGGGTTTGGAGAGGTAGTCATTCATGCCCGCCTCGGTGCAGCGCTGACGGTCTTCGGCAAAGGCGTTGGCGGTCATGGCCAGGATCGGCACCTCGCCGCCATTGGGCAGCGCGCGGATGGCGCGGGTCGCCGCCAGGCCATCCATCACCGGCATCTGCATGTCCATCAGGATCAGGTCGTAGGGCTGGCGGGTAAACAGCTCGAGCGCTTGCTGGCCATCTTCGGCCACGTCGGCGGCGAGGCCGGCGTCGGCCAGCAGTTCCTGGGCGACATATTGATTCACTTCGTTGTCTTCGACCAGCAGCAGGCGGGCGCTGCCAAAATCGCGGGCGAGGACGCTGGCATCGCTCTCGTCCTGTGCGACCGACGTGGCGTCTTCTGCGCCGTCGACGACCGCGAAGCGGGCGGTGAACCAGAAGGTGCTGCCCGCCGCGGGGACGCTGTGAACGCCTACGCTGCCGCCCATCAGCTCGGCCAGCCGGCGGCTGATGGCCAAGCCGAGGCCGGTGCCGCCATAGCGCCGTGTCGTACTTGGGTCGCCTTGTTCAAAGGCGGTAAACAGGCGGGGCTGGATGGCTGGGTCGATGCCGATGCCGGTGTCGATCACCTCGAAACGCAGCGTGACACTGGCGCCGTCGTGTTCGAGCAGGCGTGCGCGGATGCTGATGCCGCCGCGCTCGGTAAACTTGAGGGCGTTGCCGGCGAAGTTGAACAGAATCTGTCCGGCGCGTGTGGCGTCGCCGGCGACGCAGAGCGGAATGCCCGGGTCGATGTCGCACTGCAGCGTCAAGGCCTTGTTGTGCGCCTCGTCCCGAATGAGCTCGACGGTCTTGCCGATCACCTCGCTGACACTGAAACGGGAAATGTCCAGCAGCATGCGATCGGCTTCGATTTTCGAGATGTCCAGCAGGTCGTTGATGATTGCCAGCAGGTGCTTCCCGGCGCCGACAACGCTCTCCAGGCGCTCGGTGCTGCCTTCGTCCGGCGAGCTGCGCAGCATCAGTTGGGTGAGTCCGATGATGGCGTTGAGCGGTGTGCGGATTTCATGGCTCATGTTGGCCAGAAAGGTGCTTTTGGCGCGGTTGGCCGCTTCCAGTTCGGCCGTGCGTTCGGCGACCCGCTCTTCCAGATGGTGGCGGTGCATCTCCAGTTCGATGGCGGTGTTGCGCTTTTCGGTAATGTCGCGCGCAAAGCCGACCGTGCCAACCGACTCACCATTGACGATCACGGGGGATTTGCAGGTCTCGATCCAGCGGCGCTGGCCATCGATTTCCATCGATTCTTCGACGCAGATGCTTCGATTTGCGCTCAGGATGGCGAGGTCATCGGATCGGTAGCGCTCAGCCAGATCCTGAGGCCAGATGTCGAGATCCGTTTTGCCGACGAGGGCGTCGGGCGAGCCGGCGCCACAGGCCTTGGCGAAGGGGGCGTTCACAGCCAGGAATCGACTGCCCTGGTCTTTCAGCCAGACCATGAAGGGGAAGTTGTCGAGCAAGGCGCGCTGATAGCGGTCGCGTTGTTGCAATTCTTCGGCCGCTTGCTCTTCGGCGGTGACGTCGGTGAGATAGGTCACCACATGCGCCCGCCCTTCGATCTCGATGACGCCTGCCGACAGGCTGCAGCGCTTCGCTTGACCGTCGCGGGCACACAGCACGGTACGGTAGTCCATACAGCCGCCATACCTCACCAGTTCGTCGCGCCAGGCGTTGCGCGCGGCGGCGTCGGGCCATAAGCCGATCTCCAGCGAGGTGCGGCCGCGGATATCTTCGGGGCCGTAGCCGAAGACCCTGCGGTAGGTCTTGTTGACCTCACGATAGCGACCGGTTTCGAGGTCGGAGATACTGATGGCCAGCGGGCTCGACTCAAAGGCGATGGCAAACATCTGCCGCGCCTTGTCGAGGCGCTGGCGGGCCTCATGCTCGGCGGTGATGTCGCGGGCCACGCCGAGGACACCCACGAGGCGCCCCTGGGCGAACATCGGCGTCTTTGTCGTCTTGAGCAGTGCCCGGCGCTGATCGACCGCAAAGGTGACCCATTCTTCGTTGGTGCAGGGCTGACCGGCATCCATGGCGGCGCGGTCATTGGCCCGGAAGAAATCGGCCAGTTCGCGATCCACGAAATCGTAGTCGGTCTTGCCGACGATGTCGGATTCGGGTGCGCCGAAGCAATCCGAGAACCGGCTGTTGCAACTCAGGAAGACGCCGTCCGGGTCTTTCAGCCAGATCAGGTCGGGGATGGTGTCGATCAGCGTGCGCAGGTGGGCGCGTTCTTCCTGGAGGGCAGTTTCAGTGTCCTGCCATTCGGTGATGTCCATCACCACGCCGGTCGCCTGCAGCGCCCATCCGTCCGCGCGCCGCTTGACCACCCGGCCGCGATACCGCACCCAGCACCAGTCGCCATCATGGCGCCGAACCCGGACCTTGAGTTCCATCGCGCGGTCTTGTTGCCAGGCGGCCATGGTGGTGTTTCGCGCCGGGCTGCGGTCGTCCGGATGCAGCGTGGCAAACCATTCGGCGCTGTCGGGCGGCAAGGCCTCGGGCGGCACGCCGAGCATGGTGGCAATGTAGGCGCTCCAGGTGAAACGATCGGTGACGCAATCGTAAGACCAGGTGCCGACGCCGGCTTCATCGAGAATGGTTTGCTGGTCTTCCAGAGTCATGAGCGACAACCTGTTGGGCGCCGAAACCGCGCCTGCTACGAAAGGCTAACGGGCCGGATCAGGTGATCTTTACAACAATATCGTGGAGGGTGTTGGCGCAGGCGGCCATGCGGTCGGCGGCGTTGGACAGGTGACGATAGATTTCGCGGCGCTTGAACATGTTCAGATAGTCGTCACCGACAAACAAGGTGGACAAGGCCTTGCGGTAAAGCTTTTCGACCCGGCGTTCGGCTTTCCGGCCGGCCGCCGCATCGTCTTCGGCGCCGGCCGGCGTGGTGGCCAGCCTGGCGTAGCCTTTGATCAGCGCCTGGGCGCCGGCGTCGAGTTGAATGGCCATGTGGTGCATGAATTCGTCGGGGCCCACGTCCAGCACCGACATTTCATTGACCGTGGTCTTGCAGTAATTGACCACATCGTCGAGCGTCATGATGGCGCGATAGATGTCCTCGCGGTCGCACGGGGTGGAAAAGGCTTCGTTGAGTATGTGCAGATTGCGGATCTTGATGGTGTCGGCGGTGTGCTCGTCGCGTTTGATCTCCTTGGCCAGCGCCGCGTCGCCACTCTTCATGAAGCGCACCAGCAGATGCGTGGTGTGCTGCACATGAATGGCCTGCTCATGCAGCAGACCGTAGAAGTCCGGCGCCTTGGGCACCATCTTGTCGATGAGCCGGTGGAACAGGGAAGACAGCGAGAAGCGGCCAGGGGTGTCGGGGTTCATGCGGTTGGCCCGGAGAGAAAAGGAAGTAATGCCAGCAGCGCGAGCGCACCGGCGGCGGCCGAGGCCGGCAGGGTGAGCAGCCAAGTGTGGCCGATCTCGCGTGCCTTGCCCCAGCGCACCGCTTTGGGCCGCTCGGCCGCGCCGATGCCCATGATCGAGCTGGCCACCACGTGGCTGGTGGACACCGGCGCGCCGATGAGTGCGGCGGTGAAGATCACGCTGGCCGAGGTCAGTTGCGAGTCGAGCGCATGCAGCGGGCGCACCTTGTAGACCGAGAAGCCCAGCGTCCGGACGATGCGCCATCCACCGGTGAGAATGCCCAGCGTCAGCGCCATGGCGCAGGCCAGCATGGCCCAGACCGGCACCGAAAACGCCGGCAGGTAGCCGCCCAGCACCAGTAGCAGGGTGATGATGCCCATGCTCTTTTGCGCATCGTTGGCGCCGTGCGAGAAGGCCAGCGCCGCGGTGGTGACGAACTGCAGGCGGCGCAGGCGGGTGTTGATGCGCGGGTGGGATGCGCGCAGCAGCAGCATGGCCAGACGGTGAATGGCGAAGCCGGCGACCAGCCCGATCAGGGGCGAGAGAATGAGTGCCGCGAGCACCTTCAAGACGCCGGTCAGGTGGCCGTCACTGCGCCAGGCATCCATGCCCCACACCACATGTTCGGCGCCCGCCGCCAGTACGGTGGCGCCGATCAGCCCGCCGACCAGCGCGTGGGAAGACGAGGACGGCAGGCCGCGCCACCAGGTGAGCAGGTTCCAGGCAATCGCGCCGATCAGTCCGGCCAGCACCACCACGATCGCGTGGCTGGCCGCCAGATTGCTGAGGTCGACAAAGCCGCCGATGGTGTTGGCCACCGCCGTGCCGCCGAGCAGCGGGCCGAGGAACTCGAAGACGCCGACCACCACCACCGCCTGCCCCGGCGTCATGGCGCGCGAGGCAATGACGGTGGCGACCACGTTGGCGGCGTCGTGGAAGCCGTTGGTGTAGTCAAACACCAGCACGATCACCACAGCAATGAAGGTCAGCGCAAAAATGCCGTCCACGCGGCCGGTCCTTTGTTCAGGTCTTGTCCTGAATGCTAAACCCCGGGGCGGCTCAGGTGCAGCGCAATTCGTGTTTTAGTGTGATGCGCGATGCGCGCGCGGCGAGTCGTCCACATGCAAGGCCCACACGCGGCGGAAGTCGCGTGCCGAGGCAAAGCCGCATTGCTCTGCGACCCGCTCCATCGACAGTGTCGGGTCGGCGAGCAGTTGGCGGGCGCGGGCGATGCGCAGTTGCTGCTGGTAGGCGACCACGCCGATGCCCGCATGCCGGCTGAACAGCCGGGTGAGATGGCGCGGGCCGACATGGGCCAGTTCGGCCAGCTCTTCGAGCGTCCAGCGTCGCGCGGGGTCGCGGGTGATGGCGTCCTGCACCTTGTGGACGACCGGATGCAGATGGTTGCGATGCGCCAGCCAGGGCGACAGTTGCGGGTCGTTCGGCCCGCGTCGCGCGTACATCACCAGACGCCGCGCGACACGGGCGGCCAGCTCGGCGCCGAAATGCTGCTCGACCAGGTACAGCGCCAGATCGATGCCGGTGGTGATACCGGCGCTGGTCACCACCTGGCCGTCGTCGACGAAGACCCGGTCTTCCATCACCCGTGCGCTCGGGGCGCTCTGGCGCAGCATGTCGAGCAGGGCGTGGTGGGTGGTGCAGGGGCGGGCGTCCAGCCAGCCGGCGCGGGCCAGCAGCAGCGCGCCCGAGCAAATGCTGGCGACGCGGATGTCGCGCCCGCGCAGTGCGGCCAGCCAGTCGATGACGGTGAGCGCCTCGGCTCGGGCGTAGTCGAGCTCTTCCTGTGCGTTGCCGGCGACGATCACCAGTGCCCCGTCGGGCACGTTCGCCGGCAGCGGCGACAGGCCGGACAGCGTGATGCCCATCGAGGTGGGCAGCTCGGGCGCGGGCGCGCAGGTGGTGACACTCAGGTCGGCGCCGGTGTCGGCGGCCATGCGCAGGGTCTCGGCCGGCCCGGCGTAGTCGAGCAGCAGCACATTTGGCGTGACGACAAAATAGACCGCCAGCGTCACATCGCCCCCCGCAGCCGGTTCATCAGACGCGTGCCGAAGAGGTTCACACCCAGGCCCAGCATCAGCAAGGCGCCGCCCATCCAGTGCACCGGCTGCAGCGCCTCGCCATACACCAGCCAGCCGGCGCTCAGTCCGACCACCGGCACCAGCAGCGGAAAGGCCGCCACCTGGTTGGCCGGGTAGCGCGACATCAGTCGGGCCCACAGGCCATAGCCAAGCAAGGTGGCGACCCAGCCCAGATACATCACCGCGCCGGCCGAGCGCAGGCTGAAGTGGCTGAGCGCGGTGACGATGGCCGTTGGCCCGTCAATGAACAGCGACATGGCCAGAAAGGGCAGCGGCGGCACCAGGCTGGCCCACACCACAAAGGCCAGCAGATTGATCGGGCCATTGCGGGTCAGGGTGCGGCTGACGATGTTGCCCGCCGCCCAGCTGCTGGCGGCGGCGACGGTGAGCATGAAGCCCGCCAGTGGCATGCTCAGGCCGTGCGAAGTGCCGATCAGGCCCAGCCCGCCCGCAGCCAGCACCAGCCCGGCCAGCTGACTGGGCCGCCAGCTTTCCTTGAGCCACACTGCGGCAAACAGCATGGTGAAGAAGGCCTGCGACTGCAGCACCAGCGAGGCCAGCCCGGTCGGCATGCCGACCTGGATGGCGGTAAACAGAAAGGCGAACTGGCCGAAGGCGATGGTCAGGCCGTAGGCCAGATAGGTGCGTAGCGGCAGCTTGGGCGCGCGGAAGAAAAACACCGCCGGCAGCGCCGCCGCCAGAAAGCGCAGCGCGCCCAAGAGCAGCGGCGGCACCTCGGCCACGCCGACCTTGATGACCACGAAATTGACGCCCCACACCAGCACTACCAGCAGGGCGAGCGCGATGTCGACCGGCTTCATCACCACGTTCATGACTTGATCGCCAGAAAGCCGCCGGCGCCGATCATGATCGACCCGGCGCTGCGGTTGAGCCGGCGCATGGCGCTGGCCGAGCGGAAATAGCGCCGCGCCCGCGAGGCCGTGGTGGCGATCAGCATCAGGCCGAGCATGAGCGCGCTCAGTGTCAGTACCGCCGCGAGCGCGATGTCGCGCCCGGTGAGCACGCTCAGATCCATGAAGGTGGGCAGGAAGGCGATGTAGAACAGAATCACCTTGGGGTTGGACGCCGAGATCAGAAAGCCCTGCACGAAGCTGCCGAGCAGGCTGACCCGCTTGACCACCTGCGGCGTAAAGCCGTCATCCACCGGCGTGCGCCACATGACGACGCCGAGGTAGATGAGATAGGCCGCGCCGGTAAAGCGGATGACGGTGAACAGCTCGCCCCAGTTCTTGGCGATGGCGGCCAGGCCGAGGCAGGCGAAGATCAGATACAGGATGTCGCTGATCGTCATGCCCAGCGCCAGCGAAACGCAGTCGCGCGCACCGCTGACCAGCGCCCGTGCGAGCAAGGCGAACACGCCCGGCCCCGGTGTGATGGCGAAGATGAAAATGGCGACAAAGAAGGTCAGGGCGCTTTCGATACTCATGAGGGTGACTCGCTGGGGCTGTCCTGCCAGTGATAGTCCATTTGTCGCGCAGTCGCCATGGCCAGTTTGTTGCCGGCCAACCGGGCCACCAGATGCAGGCTCATGTCGATGCCGGCCGACATGCCCGCCGAAGTGAGGATGTGGCCGTCGTCAATCCAGCGGCCGGTGTCGACGACTGACAGCTTTGGAAAGGCGTCGGCCAGCTCGGTCACGTCTTCCCAGTGGGTGGTCACGGTGCGCCCGTCGAGCAGACCGGCGCCGGCCAGCAGGAAGGCGCCGGTGCACACCGAGGCCAGCAGTTCGATGCGCGCCGCCTGGGTGTGCAGCCAGGCGATCAGGTCGGCCTGCCCGCGTTCGGCCCGCTCGTCACCGCCGGGGACGATGAGCACGTCGAGCGGCGGGTGATCGGCCAGCGTATGCGTCGGCAGCACGCTCAGGCCGGCGCGGGCGGTGACCGGACCGCTTTGACGGGCGATCGTCACCACGCGAAACGGCTGTGTGGCGTCGGCCTGCTGGCGCTGGGCGACCCGGCTGGCCGTGGTGAACACCTCGAAGGGCCCGGCAAAATCGAGCACCTCGACCTGGTCGTAGAGATAGATGCCGACGGTGCGCATGGCTCAGTCCAGCGCGGCGAGTGCGTCGCTGGCGGTAGCGATGCGCGCAAAGCGCCCGGCCAGCACCAGCTCGGTGTGCGCCTTGATTTCATCCGGCGAGTAGGTGCGGCCGCTGCCGGCGTGGGTCATCGGGAAGGTGAGCGTGGCCTCGGTGACATAGTCCACCGAGTAGCCGATGTCGGCGCCGTAGCGGGTGGTGGTCTCGCAGCACTGCTCGGTGCGGATGCCGGCGATGATCAGGTGATTGATGTCGCGCCGGCGCAGCCACAGGTCAAGGCCGGTGTCGGAGAAGGCGTTGTGGGTGTGCTTGTGAAAAGTGGCGTCTGGTGCATCGGGCAGCCAGTCGAGGCCGCGCACATGGCCCGAGGCCTCGGTAAACGGGCCAGCCGCACCGACATGAAAAATGTGGACCACCGGCACGCCGCGTGCGCGGCAGCCCGCGTCGAGGGCGAGGACCGCATCACGGAAGGCCGGCACATCGGTGTCCGACCAGAAGGGCATCTGGCGGAAGGATTCCTGAACATCAATCAGGATCAGGGCGCTGCGTTTGGCGGGGTGTGGCATGTGAACGTCTCCAGCGGGTGAGCATGCCGACATTGTTGATCAGTCCGGGCGTCAATGAATATGGGTGATCCGGACCATATCAGGACGAAAGTGGACATCATTGTGGTGGCCACAGGCAGCGCTGCGAGCGTGAAGGTGCCCGGTTCGGGTGGTGTGACACGGAGCCCGGATTTTGAAAAATCGGCGTCAAAGCCCCTCAACCCTGCGCCGTCCCGGCCGTTGATGGCCCGTGCCGACGCGTCGCTCTACCGTGCCAAACGCAATGGCCGCAACCGGGTGGACGTCGATGGTCAGGCGCCGATTCCGACCGGCGCCTCCTGGCAGCCGGAGGCGTCGAGATTTCCCGACACTATGTAAACAGCGCGACGCGGCATTCTGCGCTTGACGCCGCCCCCGCCCCTCCGCGTACTCTGCACGGAGTGCGACTGCTGGCTGGCGGGTTAGTTGTGTAAACCCACTAGGTTGTTCGCATTCGGTAGCCGGCTGATCGGCGGTAGATATTTCAAGCTGGCGTGTGGTCGGTGCCAGTTGTACTGATGCAACCAGATCGGCAAGTGGGCGGCACGCTGCTGCGAGGATTCGTAGGAGCGGGCGTAGGCCCATTCGCGCAGGGCTGTCTGGATGAAGCGTTCGGCTTTCCCGTTGGTCCGTGGCGTGTATGGCTTGGTGCGCATGTGCCTGAGCCGAAGGCGTCGGCATAAGCGCTTGAACTTTCGGGACTTGTAGCATGCACCGTTGTCGGTCAGTACGCGCTGGAAACGGATGCCAAGGCTGGCGTAATAGCGCACTGTTCGAAGCAGCGCGATGCAGGCGCTGCGGCCGCTCTCGTCAGGGCAGATGGTGCTGAAAGCGATACGCGAATGATCATCGATCGCCACATGAACGTACTCCCAACCGGCCCCGGGTGAGTCTTGCCGACGATCGCCAGTTACCCGGTGCCCGGGGCGACGAAAACGCCCGAGTTTCTTGATGTCCAGGTGCAACATGCCGCCAGGGGCCGGGTACTCATAGCGCCGCACCGGCTTGGCCGGCTCAAGGTTCGCCAGGCGGTGGAGCCCTGCGCGGCACAGGATACGCCCCACCGTGCTGCGCCCGACGCCCAGATCCCGGCTGATTTGATGGTAAGAGTGTCGCTCCTTGCGTCGCTCGATCACCTTCTGCCGGCGTTCGGTGCCAATGGCATGGGGGCAGCGCTTGGGGCGTGACGAGCGGTTGTGCAAGCCGCTCACCCCTTCTTCTCGGTAGCGCTGGAGCCACTTGTATGCGGTGCGGGCGCTCACCCCTGCCGCCTGCGCTGCTTCTTCCACGCGCAGGCCATGCTCGATGACTCGCTTCACAAGAAGCTCTCGACCGTGGATGGTTAATCGGGCATTTTTATGGGTGTTCATTCGGGAACCTCGGAGGACTGGTTTGGTTGGCACCTCCAATCTGACGGGTACGTCCCGAATGAACAACCTACAGAGAGATCACAGTTAGTCCGCTGGTTTGAAACCGAGAGAGATTCATGTCATCGATTGTGCTGAAAACCGAAATCCCCGGCCCCAACAGCCAGGCCATCGTCGCCCGTCGCGACGCCGCCGTCTCGCGCGGCGCCGCCCGCCTCACCGGCATTGCCGTGGCCAGCGGCGAGGGCGCGACCGTCACCGATGTGGATGGCAACACCTATATCGACTTTGCCGGCGGCATCGGCACGCTGGCAGTCGGCCACTGCCCTGGCGAGGTGGTGGATGCCATCCGGGCACAGGCCGAACAGCTCATTCACATGTGCGCCATCGTCGCCACCTATGCGCCCTACGTTGAGGTGTGCGAGCGCCTGAATGCGCTGGTGCCCGGCGATTTTGCCAAGAAAACCGCGCTGCTCAACAGCGGCGCCGAAGCGGTCGAGGCGGCGGTGAAGATCGCCCGCGCCTACACCGGCCGGCAGGCGCTCATTGTGTTCGAGGGCGCCTATCACGGGCGCAGCAACATGACCCTCGGCATGACCAGCAAATATGCGCTGTTCAAGAGCGGCTTCGGCCCCTTCCCGGCCGAGATCTACCGTCTTCCCTTTCCCAACCTCTACCGCCGCCCCGCCGGGATGAGCGAAGAGGTTTACATCGACCACTGCATCGAACAGTTCGACCATGCGCTGATCGCCCAGGTGGCGCCGCACGCCGTGGCCGCCGTGGTGGTCGAAACCGTGCAGGGCGAGAGCGGTTTCTTGCCCCTGCCGCCGCGCTTTGCCGCGCATCTGCGCGCGCGCTGCACCGAGCACGGCATGCTCTATGTCGCCGACGAGGTGCAGGCCGGCATGGGCCGCACCGGCAAGCTGTTTGCGGTTGAGCACTACGATCTGGTGCCCGATCTGCTGGTCTGCGGCAAATCGATCGCCGCCGGCATGCCGCTGGCGGCGGTGACCGGCCGCGCCGAGATCATGGACGCCCCCCACCCCGGCGGCCTGGGCGGCACCTACAGCGGCAACCCGGTCGCCTGCGCGGCGGCCTTGGTCGCGCTCGATACGCTCACTTCCGACGCCTTTCAGCGTCGCGCAGTGCAGGTCGGCCAGCGCCTGCGTGCGCATCTGGAGGGCCTGCAATCGACCTTCCCCGACATCATCGGCGAGGTGCGCGGCCTCGGCCCCATGCTCGCCGTGGAGCTGGTCAAGAGCACCACGCACCGCACGCCCGACCCGGATCTGACCAACGCCATCAACGCCGAAAACCTCAAGCGCGGCCTCATCACGCTGCGCGCCGGCCTGCACGCCAATTGCCTGCGTTTTTTGCCCGCGCTCAACATCACGGATGAACAGATCGACGAAGGCATGGCCGTGCTTGCCGAGGGCATCGTCGCGGCCAAAGCGAGTCTCACATGAGCGCGCCCGCACGGCCGCCCGAAGGGCGCGCGTTCCTCCCTCGGGGAGGACGTCGCGTTCAGCGACAGGAGGGCCGTTCAACGAGCGCGCCCGCACGGTCGCCCGAAGGGCGCGCGTTCCTCCCCCGGGAAGGGTGGAGCAAGGGTTTCGTGGAGCATTGCACCGCGCTTGCGAAACGGGCCGGCTGTGCAAAGCCGGCCCTCCGAAGCGATTGCGACAGGAGGGGCGTCCAGTGAGCGCGCCGCGTGTGCTTGAGTTGAGCGGTTCGCCGCGCCAGATGGGGCTCGTCCACGGCCAGGCCTTTGGCGACGACATCCGCCGTTACACCGCCGAACGCGTCGCCCTGGCGGGCAGCGAGGTGTGGACCGGCCACGCCATGGACCGCCGCGCGGTGTTGGCGCTGGCCGACGCCTGCGTGGCGGAACATGTCGCCTACGCGCCGGACCTGGCGGACGAAGTGGCCGGCATCGCCGAGGCCACCGGCTTGAGCATGGCCGAGCTGATCGTCACCAATGGCTTCACCGACTTCATCGACCTCGTCTACGCCCGTGGCGGCAGTCATGGCACCACCGACAAAGTCGAAGACGACTGCACCGCCTTCATCATCCCCGACCGGCTCAGCGTCGACGGCAAGGGCTACTTCGGCCAGACCTGGGACATGCACGCCGGCTCCAAGCCCTATGTGGTGCTGCTGCACGGCCGGCCGGATCACGCGCCCGCCTTCATGGCCTTCAGCCTCACCGGCTGCGTCGGCATGATCGGCATGAACGAGGCCGGCATCGCCATCGGCATCAACAATCTGCTCGGCGCCGAAGGGCAGATCGGCGTCAGCTGGCCGTTTGTGGTGCGCAAAGCGCTGCAGCAGACCGAACTCGACGCCGCGCTGGCCTGCATTACCGAGGCCACACTCATGGGCGCGCACAACTTTCAGCTTTTCGACAAACACGGCAAGGGCGTCAACGTTGAAGCCATGCCCGGCTATTGTCATGTCACCCGCAGCGGTGCCGACGCCCTGGTGCACAGCAACCACTGCCTGGCGCCCGACACCCTGCGTCGCTGCCGCCCGCGTGCGCCTGCCTCGCAAGCGTCCAGCGAAGCCCGCCTCGCCTGCGGCCAATCCCAGCTCAGCGCCGGCGGCCTCACCCCGCAGGCGCTCATGGCGCTGACGCGCGACCCCGTCATCTGTGTGCGCGCCACCCCGCCGCTCGACATGGAAACCTGCGGCGCCGCCATCATGCAACCGGCCACCGGCCGCTTCTGGGCCGCGCAAGGCCTGCCGACCGAGAACGACTACGCGGCACTGACGGTCTGAGCGGCCGCATTCTGTTCCGCCCGCCATGCCGACAGCGTCCACAGAAAACTCGCGCCATCAGACACCGCAAAGAACAGCGCCAGCGGTCCCGGCACAATGCCGAACCACCACAGTGCGGCCATGATGAAGGGCACCAGCGGTCGGTCGAGCAGCGAGGCAAACACAAAGCCGCGCGCATTCAGCCGGCCGCTCACCACGTACAGCATCCCCAAGCCCCCCACCAAGAGCCCGACCAGGCGAAAGTAGTTCGCGGCCTGATCGCTCAGTTCGGGCAGCTGCAACACGCCCGCCACCCAATGCGGCGCAAACAGAATCAGTGGTGCTTCGGCGAGCAGGATCCAGCCGAAGACTTCGACGGTTCTTGCGGATCGGGATTGCCCGGTGGGATGGCGCAGATCCTGGAACAGGGCTGAAGACATGGGTGCGGCCTTGGATGATGAGGGCGATGTGCCTGTTTCATCATGGCTGCTGACCGGGTGCGACGCCAGTCTGGCGTGGTTTTCAAAGCACCATCAAGTGTGAAAGAATCAGTCGCGTCAACGTAGCAGCAAAGACAAGGACAATGCGTGGCCGCGACGGCGTAACAGGCTGAACGTCGTGGTCATTGGGGGTCGGTACGTTGCGATAATCAAAGGCGAACTGCCTCGGTGAGCTCATTCATGAGCGCATGACAGAGGGCAGACGTACGGGAGCATCGGTGAAAGTTGGGTGCGCTGTGGCGTTTGGGCGCCCCGATTTTCGCTATAACCCGATCGCCGATTCGGCGATTGCAATCTCATTCAGGGAGTGCATGATGCAACGTACCCATTTCGCACCGCTCACACTGGTGTCTTTGTCTGGCGAGAGCTGCCGCTTCAGGGCCGCCGATTTCACTCGCGCGGTTTCTGCCGAATCACCGGCCGTCGAGGTCATGACGGACCTGACCCGGGTCGAGCCCGCCACGATCAGTCCCGAAGTGGCCCTGCCCGACGCCACGCAGTCCATGATCAAGCGCGGCGTGCGCTCCTTGTTTGTGGTGGACGACAGCGACGCCATGCTCGGCTTGCTGTGCGCTGACCAGATTCTTGGTGAAGCCCCGGTCAAACTGGCTGCCGAGCGCGGCGCCACGCCGCTGGAGCTGACCGCGCGGGACCTCATGGTGGCGGCTGAGCGGGTTGAGGCGGTCGATATGGACGATGTCCGACGCTCTCATGTTGGCCACATCGCGGCGACGCTGCAACGCTCGGGCCGGCACCACCTGCTGGTCGTCGAGCGCGACAGTTCCGGCACGGTCTCGGTGCGCGGCTTGTTCTCTGCCACTCAGCTTGCCCGGCAGCTCGGGATCTCCATGCCATCCGGAACGATCGCGCAGACCTTTTCCGAAATCGAGACCGCACTGAACGCCTGACGCGCAGGCCGACGTGCCGCCCCATGCTGTGTGGGCCGGCATGTCGCGCCAGCGTCCGGGCTACACAAACCGCGTCGCTTCCTCCAGATCCCCGTGCGTGCTGGCCTTGCCGAGCGCGCCGACGAATTTGCGCCAGGCCAGGTCATCGTGGTCGATGCGGATGAGCGCGATGTGGCGGTCTTGTGAGCCGAGCCGCAAGACGGTGACACGCATCACGCTCCAGTCGGCGGCGCCCAGCTCGAGGATGACCGTGCCGCTGCTGCCGGCGGGCAGCCGGTTGGTGCTGTGAGCGCGAAAGCCGGTGGCGGAGCATTCGAATACCGTCAGTTCGAAGTTTCGCCGGATGCCGAGTTGGCGGGTGGAGAACTCGCCGGGGCAGCGGACGGAGAAACGCCGGTGGGTTCGGCGACGCATCTCCGAGCGGGGGGCGTCTTCGGGCACCGGCGGCAGCACGCTCTTGTAGGCTTGCAGGTCGTAGATCGAGTGCAGCAGCATCAGCTCGCGCAGGCGCAGGGTGGCGAAGGCCTGGGTGCGTTCGTTGAAGAAGTAGTCGATCAGGGCCGGGGTCATGACCGGGTCTGTGGTGGTGTAGAAGCGTTTGGTTGGCCACTGGGTGTTGGGCAGGCTGGCGCTGGTGAAGTAGTGGTGCAGGTTTTTTTCGGGCGGCTGGCCCTGATAGCGCCGGCGGAAAACCGTTGGCGCCGAGCCCAGGTCGAGATGGGCGCCCACCGCGGGCGCGCCATTCACGAAATCGTAGTGAGCCACGGTGCTTTGCTTGAGGCGCCGGAAGCACAGGATGGCCTCGTAAAAACCGATATGACGCGGATTGACGGCAATGACCAGATGGCGCGCATCGAACTGCCGCGTGGCGTACTCGTACATGAACTTGAGCAGGGGCAGCAAGATGCGCCCGCTGGCCGAACGGAAGCGACGGTCGATGGCGAGCGCGGACACTTCGGCGATATTGCCGCCGGTCTCGCGGATGGCGGTGATGTCGAAAATGCGCTGCATCGGAAAGCCCATTGCACTTTCGCGAACCAGCGACACGGTGGCTACGACCCGGTCGCCGGAGCGGCACAGCAGCGTCGAGGTGGTGGGCAGGGCGTGATAGACGGTGGCGCGCAGGCCGGAGGCGTCGGGTTTCATGAAGCCGGCGTCGACGTAGGCTTCGTGGAGCAAATGAAAACAGGCTTCGAGCTCTTCGCGGGTTTCGGCCAGCTTGAAGACGATTTTTTCCGGCAGTTTCGTTTCGCAGCGGATGGCCCGGCTATAGGCGGCAAAGCGCCAGCTGGCGGGGAGCCAGTGGACCAGTGGGCCGAGTGCCGAACGGGCGAAGCGTAACAGCGTCTTTTTCATCGAAAGGCGCAGCCTCGCAGCGCTGCGCAGGGTACTCGGTAGTTTGTCTTGTCGGCGGCAGATTAGAAGGAACTGCGCGGCATCGGGAGTGTGACCGATTGACGGGCAGTGTCGGAGAATATCCTACCAGTACGCAGCGTCAGGGCCTACAACTGAAGTCAGACGCGAATTGCGGTACAACTGACGGGTTTCGCTTCTGCTGACGCAATCGAGGAACACTGCGACATGCTCAACATGGATTTCACCCGACAGGTGATTATCGACACGGCGGCCGCGCCCTGGCAGCCCAGCCCGATGCCGGGGGTGTGGCGCAAGCCGCTGGCGCGCGAAGATGCCGAGCGCGGCCACGCCACCAGCGTGGTGCGCTACGAGGCCGGGGCGCGCTTCAGCCGGCATGAACATCCCGGCGGGGAAGAGATTCTGGTGCTCGACGGGGTGTTCTCCGATGAGCACGGCGATTTCGGCCCCGGCACCTATTTTCGCAACCCGCCGGGCAGCGGCCATGCGCCCTTCAGCGAGGGGGGCTGCACGCTGTTTGTGAAGCTGCACCAGTTTGCGCCGGGCGATACCGCCAGCGTACGCATCGACACCGCCAAAACCGCGTGGCTGCCGGGACAGGGTGGCTTGCAGGTGATGCCGTTGCATGAATTTGAAGGCGAGCACGTGGCGCTGGTGAAGTGGCCGGCCGGCGAGCGTTTTGTGCCGCACCGGCATTGGGGGGGTGAGGAGATTTTTGTGCTCAGCGGCGAGTTCATCGACGAGCACGGCCGCTACCCCGCCGGCACCTGGCTGCGCAGCCCGCACTTGAGCGCGCACCATCCCTTTGTGGAGGTGGAGACGGTGATCTGGGTGAAGACCGGGCATTTGCACGTGGCGGGCGCCGTCTGAGCGCAGGGGCCGGCGACGTGTAAGAAACCGTCGCTTGGGGCGGACTAGTCTATAAAGATGCCCCTCAATGTTGATGGGTGCCGGAGTTCATTGCCCCAAGACACGCCATGTCGCTTCATCTCATCTTTGCCATCGTCCTGGTTGCGATCATCGGCTTTGCCAGCCATCGCGCCAGCCTGTGCTCGGTCAGAGCCGTGGCCGAGGTGATGAGCTCGCGCACCGCCTACATGCTGGCCAGCTTCGGCAAGGCGGCGCTGTGGGCGTGCCTGGTGTCCGGCATCCTGATTTTCGCCACCGGCGGACTCGCCACGCCCGGTCTGGCCCGTGAGCCGGCTGCGCTGGTACTGATGGGCGGTTTCGTGTTTGGCGTGGGCGCGGCGATCAATGGCGGTTGCTCGTTGTCCACGCTGCAGCATCTGGCCGACGGTGAACTCGCCATGGGGCTGACCCTGCTTGGCTTCGTCATCAGTGTGGCGGGCTGGGATAGTGTCGATATGCAGATGGCGATTTCCCGCGTGACCCCCTTGCCCAGCTTCTGGGCCGAGCCCTCGGTCTGGGCCGGCGTGCTCATCGCGGCGTTGGCGTGCGCGGGGATTTGGGAGCTGATCCGGGTGCTGCGTGTGGGCGACGATACGCCCCCGCGCTGGCGGCAACGCCTGGTCGCGCCGGCCTATCGCTTGTCGACCGCCGCGCTGTTGATGGGCGTGTCTGGCGGGATCTTGTTCGGTGGCTACGGCGCGTGGACCTACACCAATTTTCTGCGTACCGAGGCCGGCTCCTGGCTGGGCGCGAGCATGCCGCCGGCGGCCGGGCATGGTTTGCTCTTGCTGGCCTTGCTCGGCGGCATGGTCTTGTCTGCGCTTCAGCGCGGCAGTTTCCGCGTACGACTGGGCGCGCCGATTGAGCTCGCCCGGCGCTTTGGTGGCGGACTGCTGATGGGCCTCGGCGGAGCGCTCATTCCCGGCGGAAACGATACCTTGCTGCTGGTGGCGATACCGTCTCTATCGCCGGTGGCGCTGGGTGCGTTCGTGTCGATGCTGCTGGGGATTGCGGCGGTGATGCTGGTGATGCGCCGCGTGACAGGCGCGCCACTCGTGGTGCGCTGTGTGGGCGATCGTTGCGACTAGCGGGGGCACTTACTCGGGGTTGGCGATATATCGAAACGGTGTCTGAAGGCGAGGGTCGGTGACAAAGCCGTGGTCGGTCAGCGCCTCAAGAAAGGCGAGTAGCTGCGCCCGTTCGGCGGTGCTCAGCGTGAAGCCGCGGATGCGTGGGTCGGTCAGCGGTGAGCGCGCACCGCTCAGTGCGGCGCGGCCACCGGCGGCATAGTGGTCGATGACGGCGGCCAGTGTGGGGATGGAGCCGTCGTGCATGTATGGCGCGGTAAGCGCCACATTGCGCAGCGAGGGTGTGCGGAAGCGACCGCGATCGGCGGCCTTGGCCGTGTACTCGATCAAGCCCTGTGGGCCGGCCGGCAAGCTGCCCTGGCCATCGAGGTTGTAGAGCCCGGTGTTGTGATACGGCTGTGCCGAGTGGGCTGGCGCGTGTCGGTCGGCGTCGGTGAACAGCGGTGGCCGATGACAACTGGCGCAGCCCAGTCGCGCGCTGCTGAAGAGCGCCAGCCCCTGTTGCGCCTGAGCGCTGAGCGCGCGCGGGCCGCGATCGTAGTCGGCGTCGGCAGATATCAATGTGCGTTGAAAGGCCGCCAGCGCGCTCTGGATAGATGGCCAGTCGATGTGCCCGCCGGTGTGTGGAAAGGCAGCGGCGAAGCGCGTTTGATAGGCGATGTTGACCTGCAGGCGTGCGAGGATTTCGGCTTCGCGTCCGGCCGATGCCATCTCGACCGGGTGGCGTGAAAACAGCGGGATGGACGACTGCGCCACCAGGCTGCGCTGAGTCGGGTCGGCCCAGGTCAGCACGCTGAGACAGGCCACGTTGGCGAGGCTGGGGGTATTGCGCGGATGTCGCTGCCCGGTGATGCCGATGGCCACCGGCCGGCCGTCGGTGAAGGCGCGTGCTGCTTGGTGGCACGAGGCGCAGGCTATATAGCCCGGTCCGGAGAGCAAGGTGTCGTAGAACAGGTAGCGGCCCAGTTCGACCATGGCCGGTTGCGGCGTCGGACCGCAGTCGAGCGCCATGGCGGCGCCCGACGCGCATAGCGCCACGGCAAACAGCCATCTGTCAAGGCGTCGCCGCCATTGCATCGTAGCTCTCCTCGTCACGAAACCGCGCAGCAGCATGGCCTGCGCTCAAGTCCTTAACTTTAGACGCCTGGGTGCGAGAAGGTTCTGAGGCTGGTGTGGATGCTACCTGGGGGTAGTCAGACGTGGCCGCCGGTTGGCCAGCCAGATGCCGACGCCGACCAGCGTCATGGCGATCATGATTGGCGGCGTCAGCGGCTCGTCGAGAAACACCACGCCGGCGAGCACCCCCATCACGGGCGTCAGAAACGAGAAGGCCGACAGGCGCGTGGCCGGGTAGTGGCGGATCAGCCAGAACCAGGCGGCGTAACTGATCGCCGCGACGATGACGATCTGAAAGCCCAGGCTGAGGAGCAAGGTGGGGGTGATGGCGCCCACGCGGGTTTCGCCCAGGGCCAGGGCGAGGGCCGACAGCACGGCCGCCGATACCGCCAGCTGGTAGAGCAGGGTCTTTTCCGGCGCGGCGGTGGCCAGACGCGAAAATTTGATGGTCAGCGTGGTGCCGGCCCACAGCACGGCGGCGCCGAGCATCATCATGTCGCCGATCCAGGTGGTGCCGGCCGGCTTGAGCAAGCCTTCGCCGAACAAGGCGAGCACGCCGGCAAAGGCCAGCGCGAGTCCGGCCCATTGGGTCGGCCGCATGTGTTCGTTGGGCAGGCGCCAGACCACCGCCAGCGAGACGATGAAGGGCGCGGTGTACAGAAAGATGACGCCGCGCGAGGCCGAGGTGTAGAGCAGTGCCCAGTACAGCAGGGCAAATTCCCCGGCAAACAGCACCCCCGCCAGCAGGCCCGGTCGCAGCGTGCCGTCGTTCAGGCGCAGATTGATGCCGCGATGCCGCGCCCACAGCCACACCAGGCCCACCGCACCGATCGAGCGGATGGCTGATTGCAGCACCGGCGCCATGTCGGGTGTGGCGAGTTTGATCGCCACCTGCTGCAGCCCCCAGATGGTGCACAGCAGAATCATGAGGGCGGCGGCGCGGGGGTCGAGGTGGGTATGGGTCATGACATTGGCAGCTGACGGACCTGCGATTCAATCGAAGCCGGCGCCGGCGCGCAAGTCGACTTTAGGGTGCGTCCTTGTGGTCACGGTGTCGGATGGCTTTACAGCGCCGGACTTGTCTGGGCGCACAGGAAATTGAAAGAGATTGAAAATCAATTGGATAGCTGATCTGGCGCTGCTTATGCTTGGGATAGCAAGAGCCTTCGTGATCTTCACGAGGGGGCGTTTGGCGAGGTGGCTGCGATGAAGCGTTTTGGTTTACGACTGATAGCGCTCCTGTCGCTGTGCATCGGTAGCGCTTGGGCCGACCCGGTGTATTACACGGCGACCCTGGCTGGCACGAACGAGTCCCCTGCCAATCTATCGCCTGCTACGGGTGTGATTACCGTGGGCTATGACGCGAGCGCCAATACCCTGTCGGTGGATCTGAGCTTTGCTGCGCTGACCGGGAACACCACCGCGGCGCATCTGCACTGTTGCGCCGTGCCCGGCACCAATGCTGGTGTCGCCGTGGGTTTGGCCGGCTTTGTGAGCGGCGTGACCGGGGCGACCTACAGCGGCTTGTTCGATCTCACCAATTCAAGTGTCTTTGCGCCAGACTTCCTCAACGGCCCGGGGGGCGGCACGGTGGCTGGGTCTGAAGCGGCGCTGGTCGCGGCTTTGGCGAGCGGTCAGGTATACATCAATGTGCACACCTCGACCTTCCCGGGCGGCGAGATTCGCGGCAATCTTCAGCTGCGCACGTTGCCGGTACCCGAGCCCGACGGCTTGGCGCTGCTGGCCGTGGCCTTGTTGGCGCTGGGGGTGATTCGTTATCAGCACCCGGGTTTGCGCGCTCAGCGACTCAAGGCGAGAAAGCCGGTTCGACGCTAAGGCCGTTCGGCGCAGAAGCGATGCGCTGATGCGCCCCCGATCGGGGGCGCATGCGAAAAGAACGTCCGCGCCAGCGCATCTGTCGCGGGCGTTCTTGCGTTCAGAAGCCTTCGAGAATGATTTTGCCGCGCGCTTTGTTGGTCTCCAGCAAGGCATGTGCGCGCTTGAGGTTGGCGGCATTGATGGTGCCGAAGTGCTCGCCCACCGTGCTGCGCAGGCGGCCGTCGTCGACCAGCGTGGCCATCTCGCTCAGCAAGCGGTGCTGGGCAATCATGTCGGCCGTCTGGAACATCGAGCGGGTGTACATGAACTCCCAGTGCAGCGACACGCTCTTGCGCTTGAGGAGCTTGATGTCGAGCGTGACCGGATCGTCGATCAGGCCGAAGCGGCCCTGCGGCGCGATCAGCTCGGCCACCTGCGCGAAGTGCTGCTCGGTCTGGTTGAGGCTCACCACGTGGGTGAACGAGCCAAGGCCGAGACGGGCGACTTCTTCGGCCAGCGGCTGGCTGTGGTCGATGACGTGATGGGCGCCGAGTTCGCGCACCCAGTCCTGCGTTTCGGGCCGTGAGGCGGTGCCGATGACGGTGACGTCGGTGAGCTGACGGGCGAGCTGGGTCATGATCGAGCCCACACCGCCGGCGGCGCCGATGATCAGCAGCTGCGCGGGGGTGGCCTGCTTGCCCGGCACCAGTTGCAGGCGGTCAAACAGCATCTCCCAGGCAGTGATCGCGGTCAGCGGCAGGGCGGCGGCCTGGGCAAAGTCCAGGCTGGCCGGCATGCGACCGACGATGCGCTCGTCCACCAGATGCAGTTCGGCGTTGGTGCCGGGGCGGGTCAGGTCGCCGGCGTACCACACCCGGTCGCCCACTTTGAAGAGCGTCACGTCCGGCCCGACGGCGCGCACCACACCGGCCGCATCCCAGCCCAGCACTTTCCAGTCGCCCTCGGCGGGCGCCACGTTGGCGCGGATCTTGGTATCGACCGGGTTGACAGATACCGCCTTGATCTCGACCAGCAGGTCACGACCGGTGGCGATCGGGTCCGGCAGGCGGATGTCTTGCAGCGCGTCGGCGTGGTCGATGGGCAGGGACTTTTGATAGGCAATGGCTTTCATGAGCGGGGCTCCGTTGAGTCGTCGTCGGGCGATGTTCGGCCAGGTGGCCGCCAACATCGCTGCGGTGCTTTGGTGGGCAAACAGCATGGCGCTCAGCTTGCGTGTCCTGCGTATGTCGGTGCAGCGCTGATCCGTGAGCTTCACAGTGCCGCTATCATCAATCAAAATCAAAAATTGAAAAACCGGCTTTTGCTATCGCCACTTGAAAGGAAATTTTGAAAATGAAGGGGCTGCAGGATCTGGAGATCTTCGTTCGCGCTGCGGATCTTGGCAGCCTGTCGGCGGCAGCGCGCAGGCTGGATCTCACACCGGCCGCGGCCAGCGCGGCGCTCAAGCGCCTGGAGGCAAGCTTGCAGGCGCCGCTGTTTGTGCGCTCGACGCGCAGCCAGCGGCTGACCGCCGAGGGCGAGGTGTTTTTGCTGCACTGCCGCCAAGCGCTGGACCTGCTCGCCAGCGGACGCGAGGCGGTGGCTTCGGGGCGCAGTGTGGTGCGTGGTGTGCTGCAGCTGTCGCTGCCGTCCGACCTGGGGCGCAATGTCTTGCTGCCCTGGCTGGACGAATTTCAGGCCGGGCATCCGCAGCTCGAGCTGCGTCTGCAATTGTCGGACCGCATTGCGGATGTGTACCGCCAGCCGGTGGACCTGGCCATCCGCTACGGAAGCCTGCCCGACTCGTCGCTGGTCGCTCTGCCGCTGCTGCCGGGCAACCGGCGCGTGCTGTGCGCATCGCCCGGCTACCTCGCCCGTGCCGGCACGCCGCAGACGCCGGCGGAACTGACGGGGCACAATTGTCTGTGTTTCATGCTGGGCGAGGCGGTGCACGACCGCTGGCGCTTCTATCGCGATGGACAGGAGACCTCTCAGCGGGTGCGGGGTGATCGCGTGTCGGACGATGGCGAGGTGGTGCGGCGTTGGGCCTTGGCGGGGCTTGGCGTGGCGTATAAATCCTATATTGATGTGCAGGCCGATCTTCGTGCCGGTCGTCTGGTGGCGGTGTGCGAGAACTGGCAGGGTGAGCCGACGCCGCTCAATCTGCTCTGTGCCGACCGCCGCCAGTTGAGCCCGGTGGTCCAGCAATTGCGCGCGTTTCTGATGCCTCGCCTGGCGGCGCTATAGCGGAGTTGCGCCGTTTGACGGGCTCGCGCGCCGACGATTGGCATCCGCTGATATGCTTATTATTTGGCCGGCGGTGGGCCGGCGCGGCTGTAGCGATCACGCATTTTGACCAGTGGAGGGGACGTCATGACGCAGGACACGGACAGAATTGCACGCGAGGTGGAAGACGCCGTTGCTGACGATGTGGCCGGCGTGTCGGCGCGGGTGCGCCAGATCACGCTCAAGGTGCTCTCGGAAGGCCAGCTCGACGGCGCGGCGCTCAAATCGGTGATGGATGCGGTGGTCGCCGGTGCGAAAAAGGGCGTCGAGCGCCCGGACCCGAGCAATGCCGAGGCGCTGCGCGAGGCAATGCGCGGTCTGGATGATGCGTTGGCCTCGGCGGCCGAGGCGACCGGCCTTGCGGTGCAGGAGGCGGCCAGCCGTAGCAGCGAGTTCTCAAAGCAGAGTCTCAAGCAGTCCCTGGACGATCTGGGTTCGCTCGAGAAGCTGTTCATCGAGACGCTCGGCGAGGCCGCCCGGCATTCCACCGGTCATGCGCGCGACACACTGCACGGCCTCGCCGAGCATGCCCGCAACAGCGGCACCGCCGTGGGCGGCCGGGTGCAGGGGGCGGTGTCGCAATTGGCCCAGGCGATGACCGACATGACCCAGGAACAGATGCAGGCCGGCGCCCACACCTTGCGCCAGCAGGGCGCGCTGCTGGCGGGCATTGCGGCCGGCTTCCTGAAAGGCGTGGCCGACCGGCTGCAAGCGTCCGATACGCCGGACCGCGACGCCTGATGTTCTGGCAAGCGGTGGGCGCGGCGCGCGACTTGTCGCGCGCCCAGGACATAGCCGGCGTGCTGATCCGCTACGGCTTTGGCGACATGGTGCGCCGGCTCGGCATGGCCGACGCGCTGAGCAAGGCCGGCAAGGTCTTGCACTGGCAGGTGCCGGACGAACTGGCCCGCCTCGAGCCACCGGCGCGGGCCCGCCGCGCGCTCGAAGACCTCGGCCCGACCTTCGTCAAGCTCGGCCAGATCCTCGCCACCAGGGTGGACCTGTTTGCCCCGGAGTGGATCGACGAACTGAGCAAGCTGCAGGACGCCGCCCCCGCCGTGCCTTTCGAGGCGGTGCGCGCCCAGCTCACCGAGGATCTGGGCGAGACGCCCGAGGCCGCCTTTGCCACGCTCAACACCCAGCCGCTGGCCGCCGCCTCGCTGGCCCAGGTGTATCGCGCCACCTTGCACGATGGCCGTGAGGTGGTGCTCAAGGTGCGCCGCCCGGGCATCCGCCCGACCGTCGAGGCCGACCTGCGGCTGCTGACCCGGCTGGCCGAGACCATCGACGCCGACATGCCCGAGCTGCACCGCTACCACCCGCAGGCGGTGGTGCGCGAGTTTGCCGTGTCGCTGCGTCGCGAGCTCGACTTCGCCGCCGAGGGCCGCAGCGCCGAGCGCATCCGGGCGCACTTTGCCGGTCACGACGACATCGTGATCCCGGCCATCCACTGGCAGTGGAGCGGCGAGCGGCTCAATGTGCAGGACTACATCGCCGGTATTCCGGGGCGCAACCTGGCCGCGGTCGACGCCACCGGGCTGGACCGCCGGCAGCTCGCCCGGCGTGGCGCCGACGCGGTGCTGAAGATGACGCTGGAGGATGGCTTTTTCCATGCCGATCCGCATCCGGGCAACGTCTTCTACCTGCCGGGCAACCGCATTGCCTTCATCGACTTCGGCATGGTCGGGCGGCTGTCGGAGTCGCGTCGCTACGAGGTGGCGAGCTTGATGCACGGCCTGGTCTCCGGCGACTCGGAGACCGTCGCCAACATCCTGCTCGACTGGCGCGATGGCGAGGACCTCGGCGCCGACACCGACCCGGCGCGACTGCACAACGAGATCGACACCTTTGTCGATCAGTACAAGGGCGTGCCGCTCAAGCGCCTCAGCCTCAGCGGCATGCTGGCCGATCTGGTGGCCATCCTGCGCGATAACCGACTGACGCTGCCGGCCGATCTGGCGCTGCTGATCAAGGCCTTCATCTCGCTCGAAGGCATGGGCCGGCAGCTCGACCCGGACTTCGACATGGCGAGCGAAGCGGCGCCCTACCTCGAACGCACCATGATTGCCCACCAGTCGCCGGCGGCGCTGGCCCGACGCGGCTGGCGCGCGGCGCGCGGCGCGGCCGACCTGATCGCCGGCCTGCCGCAAGACCTCAGCCAGTTGTTGCGCGCGGCCAAGCGCGGCAAGCTGCGGGTGGAGGTCGAGGTGCTGCCGCTCAAGCATTTCGGCGATCGCATCGACCGCGCGGTGAGCCGGCTGACTATCGGCATCGTCACCGCGGCGCTGATCATCGGCACCTCGATCGTCATGAGCATGGCCGGCGAAGGCTTGATGGCGGGGCTGTCGACCTACGCCCTGCTTGGCTTTCTCGGCGCGGTCATCGGTGGCGTGTGGTTGTTGCTGTCGATCCGGCGCAGCAACAAGGACTGAGCGCCGGCCGCGCGCGAAAAAAACCCGGCACGCTGGCCGGGTTCGTTGGCGGGGGGCGGTCCGCTCAGACCGTCAGCCCGGTCGCCTCGTCCACGCCGAGCATCAGGTTCATGCACTGGATGGCGGCGCCCGAGGCGCCCTTGCCGAGGTTGTCGAAGCGTGCGGCGAGCAGAATCTGGTCGCCGTGGCCGAACACGAAAATCTCGGCGCGGTTGGTGTCGTTGCACTCGGTGGCCGGCAAAAAGCCGTTGTCGAGCAGGGGCGTGGCATCGGCCGGCATGACCTTGATGAAGGTCTCGCCCGCGTAGTACTCCGCAAAATAGTGCTGCAGGTCGGCGGCGGCCACCGGCCTGGTGAGCAGGCGCGGCAGCAGCGGGACGGCGACGACCATGCCCTGCGCGAAGTTGCCGACGATCGGTGTGAACAGCGGCTTGTTGGCCAGCCCGGTGAGGGTCTGCATTTCGGGCAGGTGCTTGTGGGCGAGACCGAGGGCGTAGAAGCGCGGGCTGCGCATGGCGTCGCCCAGTTCGCCGGCGTCTTCGTAGCTGGCGATCATTTCCTTGCCGCCGCCGCTGTAGCCGGTGATGGAATACGTGGTGGCCGGGTAGTCGGCGGGCACGATGCCGGCCGCGACCAAGGGGTGCATGAGCATGATGAAGCCGCTGGCGTGGCAACCGGGCACGGCGACTTTCTGCGCCGTGCGCACGCGCTCGCGATGGCCGGGGTTCAGCTCCGGCAAGCCGTAGACCCAGTCGGGGTTGGTGCGGTGGGCGGTACTGGCGTCGAGGAAGCGGGTGCGGGTGTTGTCGGGCTTGAGCAGCGACACCGATTCTTTGGAGGCCGCGTCGGGCAGGCACAGGAAGACCACATCGGCGCTATTGATGTACTCGGCCTTGACCGTGGCGTCCTTGCGCTGGGCATCGGGGATGGTGAGGATCTCGACGTCGTCACGCAGGGCGAGCCGCTCGTCGATCTTCAGTCCGGTGGTGCCGTGACGGCCGTCGATGAATACCTTGTAAGTCATGGCAGAGCTCCGCTGCAGGCGTGAATTCAAAAACGCCATTCTAGCCCGGATGGTCGCCTCGCCGAAGCGCCGGCGCGTTCAGGGCAGGACGAAAAAGCGGTAGCGGCGCGGCAGGCCGGGGCGCAGGGTGATGTCGCCGCCATTGCCTTTGACCGCCAGTGCCGGATCGCGGGTGAACACCTGCACCGTGGCCGAGGGGCGGGCGAGCAGGCTGTCGGCATCACAGCGAACGGCGCCGCCGGCGCTTTGTACGTCGGCGCATTGGGCGAGCCAGGCGGGGCCGGCGATCTTGGGTGTGGGTGCGCTGCGTACCACGGGTTTGGGGGGTGGCGGTGGGGCGGGCTTTGGCTCCGCGGTAGGCGCGGCGACCGGTTTGCGCACGGGTTTGGCGACGGCTTTGGCCGGTTTGGGCTCGGCGGCCGGGGTGTCGGTCTCGACGGTGTCGGCCGTGGATTCAGTGGGGGTCGGGAGTTTGGCTTTGACCGTGTCGACCGCGTCCTGGAGCGTGGCGCAGCCGCTGAGCGTGAGCACGGCGATGAGCGTCATTAGCGACCGGGGCGCGCGCGCCGTGGGTGGCAGGCATCGGTGAGCACGGGGCGCGATCGGGGCGTGGCAAGAGGGCATGACAGAAGTTTACGGCGTAGCGTGGCCGAATTTTAGCCTCCCCCGCGGTTTCGGGGGGCGCTGCGGCCCGGCGGTCGGCGAGCGAAGTGTCCTGTGTCGGCGTCGGGCGCTGTCGTATGCTGGCGGTGACGCTTCCAGGAAGGTTTTATGAGTACATCCGTACGCCCGTTTTTTCCCTTGTCGGCCATGGTGACCGGTTTCGTGACCGTGCTGATCGGTTTTACCAGTTCGGCGGTGCTGATCTTTCAGGCGGCCGAGCAGGCGGGCGCCAGCCCGGCACAGGTGTCGTCGTGGATCGGCGCCTTGGCGATCGGCATGGGGCTGACCACGATCATGCTGTCGTGGCGCTACCGGGTGCCGGTGGTGACCGCCTGGTCCACGCCGGGCGCGGCCTTGCTGGTCGGCAGCCTGAGCGGCGTGCCCATGGCCGAGGCAATCGGTGCGTTCGTGTTCTGTGGGGTGCTGATTACCGTGTTTGGTGTCACCGGCTGGTTCGAGCGGGCCATGCATCGTCTGCCGATCTCGCTGGCGGCTGCGATGCTGGCGGGGGTGCTGCTGCGCTTTGGCATGGACGTGTTTGTGTCGCTGACGACGCGCTTCTGGCTGGTGATGGCAATGTTTGTCGCCTATCTGGTGTTCAAGCGATTGTGGCCGCGCTATGTGATTCTGATGGTGTTGGCGATCGGCACGGCCATCGCTGCCGCCACCGGCGCGCTGCATCTGGATGCCGTGCAGCTGTCGGTGAGCACGCCGGTGTGGGTGACGCCGGCCTTTAACTGGCAGACGCTGATCGGGGTCGGCCTGCCTTTGTTCATCGTGACCATGGCCTCGCAGAACATCCCGGGTGTGGCGGTGATGCGCGCGGCCGGCTATCACCCGCCGATCTCGCCGTTGATTACCACCACCGGCATCGCCACCTTGGTGCTGGCGCCTTTTGGCGGCTTCGCGATCAATCTGGCCGCCATCACCGCGGCGATCTGCATGGGGCCTGAGGCGGATGAGGACCCGGCGAAGCGCTACGTGGCGGCGATATTCTCGGGCGGTTTTGCGGTGCTGCTGGGGGTGTTTGGCGCCACCATCGGTGCGCTGTTTGCGGCCTTTCCGCGCGAGTTGGTGTTTGCCGTGGCCGGGTTGGCGCTGCTGGGTACCATCGGCAATGCGCTGTCGATCGCGGTGAAAGCCGACGACACCCGCGAGGCGGCCCTGGTGACGTTTCTGGCAACGGCCTCGGGCATGAGCTTGTTTGGCATCGGCTCGGCTTTCTGGGGGCTGGTGTTGGGCGGCTTGGCCTTGGCGGTGCTCAGGAAGCCGGCCGCAAAGGCCTAGGCCAGCTCGCCAGTGGCCATGAAACGGGCCAGTTGCGCCGTGTAGGGCGCCAGATCCAGGCCCTGGCGGGCGATCCACTCGGGGTTGTAATAGGTGTCGAGGTAGCGCTCGCCCGAGTCGCACAGCATGGTGACCACGCTGCCGGTCTCGCCCGCCGCTTTCATGCGTGCGCACAGCTGAAAGGCGGCGTAGAGATTGGTGCCGGTCGAGCCGCCGGCCTTGCGCTGGAGCAGGGTCTCGAGCAGATGGACCGTGGCGAGGCTGGCGGCGTCGGGCACCTTGATCATCAGGTCGACCACCGAGGGCACAAAAGACGGCTCGACACGTGGCCGACCGATGCCTTCGATGCGCGAGCTGGTGTCGAGCGTGGGCGAGCGGCTGGGGTCGAGGAAGTGGTCGTAGAACACCGAGTTCTCGGGGTCCGCCACGCACAGCTCGGTATGAAAGCGCTTGTAGCGCAGGAAGCGGCCGATGGTGGCGGAGGTGCCGCCGGTGCCGGCGCTGACCACCACCCAGCGCGGGATGGGGTCGGGCTCGGCGGCCATCTGGGCAAACATGGATTCGGCGATGTTGTTGTTGCCGCGCCAGTCGGTGACCCGCTCGGCGTAGGTGAACTGGTCCATGTAGTGCCCGCCCCTGGCGGCGGCGAGCTGGGTGGCTTCGGCGTAGATGTCGCGGGTGGTGACCAGATGACACTGGCCGCCGTAGAAAGTGATCTGGTCGATCTTTTTCTGCGAGGTGGTGGCCGGCATGACGGCGATGAAGGGCAGGCCGAGCAGGCGGGCGAAGTAGGCTTCGGACACCGCGGTGCTGCCCGAGGAGGCCTCGACAATCGTGGTGCCTTCGCGGATCCAGCCATTGCACAGGCCGTACAGAAACAGCGAGCGTGCCAGGCGGTGCTTGAGGCTGCCGGTCGGGTGGGTGGACTCATCCTTGAGGTAGAGCTGAATCGGCGCGATGGCCGGCAGCGCGAGCGGGATCAGGTGGGTGTCGGCCGAGCGCTGGTAGTCGGCGTCGATCTTGCGCAGGGCGTCGTGAATCCAGGGGGTCATGGGTCGGTCCTTGGGCGGGCGCTAGTCGAGGAAGGCGCCCTGAGTGCGGCCGTGGCCGGTGCGGTCGTCGTAGGCGCGTTCGAGCGCCCGGGTGTTCTCAATGATGGCATGGCCGCGCGCATTGGCGGCCGCCGAAAGCTGCTCGCAGTCCGCCTGCGGGGGCACGGTCATGAGCGCTTGCTCGATCTGTCGGGCGGCTAGTGTGGCGAAGTCGGCATGGCCTTGCTCGTGGGCGCGCAGGGCATTCAGGTAAGTGGTGTAGCGCTGTCGTGCGGCGCGATCGCGGGGCAGGCGGGTGGCGTTCGGCAGGGTGAATTCGATATCCACCTCGGTGCTGACACGCAGCATGCGGCACAGGCCGTCGTCGGCGCGCCAGAAGCTGCGCCAGCGCACGAACCAGCGGGTGTAGCCATGAATCACCGTGCCATGCACGCGGATGGGCGAGGCGTCGCTGAGTGCGTCGTTCAGGTCGGTGGTGTCCGCGAGGTCTACCGAATAGCTCAGATGCTTGATGCGCACCGACGCCTGAGCGAGCAGCGGTGCGCTGCCCAGCAGGCAGAACATGGCGAGCAGCGCGGGCAGGAGGCGTCGGAGTGCTGTCATCAAGGCTTGGCCCTCGGCCGCGACGGTACGAGTGCTGATGCTAACCGAGGCGTGCGGCGTCGGCCACCGTCGGTGTGACGGCTTGGCGCTCAGGTGGATTCCGGCGATGGGCATCGACTGGCCACGGCGCGAATCCAGGTCGCAAAGACGTCGGCCTCCGTACGCAGGGGGCCCGGGGAGGGCACCAGCCAGAAACCGCGTCCGGTCATGGGTCGATTGTCGCCGCCGAGCGGCATCAGGCGCCCCTCGCGAAACAGCGGACCCATCATCTCCTTGCGGCCAATGGCCAGGCCTTGCCCCGAGGCGGCGGCATGAATGAGCTGGTCGTAGTGGTTGAAGCGAATGCGACCGCGTGGGCGTATGTCGTCCAGCCCGTTGGCGCTGAGCCAGGGTGACCAGCTGAGCCACGGAAAACGCGCGTCATCGAAGTCGAGCAGGACTTGCTGCGGCAGTGTGTTGCGGTCGAGCACCAGGCCGGTGCCGACCGAAGGGTGGGCGACCGGCACCAGCGTGTCGCTGAACAGTCGCCAGGCGCCGTCGGGCGCGTCGCGGTCGATGCAATAGCGCAGCGCGAGGTCGATGTCTTCGTGGAGCAGATCCACCACGCGGTTGGAGGTTGAAATGCGTACTTCGATGTCGGGGTGTGCGGCCTGGAAGTCGGACAGCTGCGGCACCAGCCACAGGGCCGAAATGCCAACACCGGCAGAAATGGTGACGGTGGGGCGCTCTGGCGCGCGCAGCCGGGCGGCGAGGCGGCCGTACTCTGTCAGCCACTGCTCGGCGGCGTCGGCCAGCCGGGTGCCGGCTTCGGTGAGGCTGAGGCTGCGTACGCCGCGGATGAACAAGGGCGTGCCCAGCGCCGTCTCCAGCGCTTGTACCTGCCGGCTGATGGCCGATTGACTGAGGCACAGTTCGGCCGCCGCCTGGGTAAAGGACAGATGACGTGCCGCGGCGAGAAAGCCGCGCAGCGGATCGAGCGGCGGCAAGCGGAGGAGTGCGCTATCCATGCGTTTTACGCATCCATACAATGCAAATTGACCGTTTGTCGACAGGCTAGCGTGTGGCGATACTTCAATCAACCCGCGCCGTATCCACGGATGCGGGGGATATCTGGAGGATGCCATCATGGCCGAGATAATTGCATTCGAGCCCATCACCCTGACCCCGCGCACCACCCTGGTGCTGGCGCAGATGGCCTACGCCGAAGTGAGCTGCCGCAGCGGCGGTGTGTGGATTACCCAATACGGCGATCACCGCGACGTGATGCTCACGCGGGGACAGTCCGTGGTGCTGAATTTGCCGACCGCTACGGTGATGACCGCCAGCGACGGCGCCGAGGTGCTGATTACCCGTCGCGCGTCGCCCGTCGCCCGCCCCTCGATTGGCCGGTGGCTGGTTGGTTTGTTTGATCCGCGCTGGAGCGGTCGTGCCAGCTGTGCCGTTCGCCAGTATATGCGGGCACTGCCGCATCACTAATACCGGGTCGCCCGTGCCAGAGTCGCCCGACACGGCGGCAGGGCACGGCCGCTGGTGCGCGTGTCGCGCGGCACCATCGGCGCGCCGCGACCGCGCAACGCAGGTACTGTGTGCAGAGCCAAGCGCCGTCCGACGCGGTTTTGCCATAACAACAGCCGGGCGAGGCTATGCTGATACAAGTGCGCAGCCCGCCGTGCCCCAAGCCAGTTCGGCCGAGGCGATCGCCGCGCGACGCGACATCTTCAAGGAGGTCCTCGCCCCATGACCAGAGCGCAGCCTGTCGAGATCTGGTTCGAATTCGCCAGCTCTTACTCCTATCTTGCGGTGATGCGTGTCGAGGCCGCCGCGCGCGAGGTCGGCGTGAGCCTGCACTGGCGTCCCTTTTTGCTGGGGCCGGTGTTTCTGAGCCTGGGCTGGAATGATTCGCCTTTCAATATCTACCCGCCCAAGGGCCGCTACATGTGGCGCGACATGGCGCGGCTGGCGGCCAAGTACGACATTCCCTTCCGCCTGCCCAGCCAGTTTCCGCGCAACGGGCTGCTCGCCGCGCGCGTGGCCATGCTCGGGCAAAACCAGCCATGGATCGCCGACTTCGCCCGCGCGGCCATGCGGGCCAACTTTGGTGAAGACCGCGATATCGGTCAGCGCGAGGTCATTGCCGAAATTCTCGAGGCGCTTGGCCTTCCGGCGGCCGAGTTGATTGACGCGGCGCAGACGCCAGACAACAAACTCGCCCTGCGCGGGCAGACCGAGCAGGCCGCCACACTGGGCATCTTTGGTGCGCCGACCTTTCTCGTCGGTGGCGAGATGTTCTGGGGCAATGACCGACTGGAAGATGCGCTGGCCTGGGCGTCTCGAGGCGACTGACTCGTGCCGCGCGACCCGCTCAGCCCCCCTTGCCGCGAAACATGAAATACACCGCCCCCAGCAGGCACAGGCCGGCCCACAGGTAATCCTGCTTGAGTGGTTCTTTGAGGTAGAACACCGAAAAGGGCACGAATACCGAGAGGGTGATCACTTCTTGCAGAATCTTGAGCTGGCCGACGCTCATCACGGTGTAGCCGATCCGGTTGGCCGGCACCTGCAGCAGGTACTCGAAAAGCGCGATGCCCCAGCTCACCAGCGCGGCAATCAGCCACGGTTTGCCATTGAGTTCCTTCAGATGGGCATACCAGGCGAAGGTCATGAAGACGTTACTGCAGATGAGCAGGCCGATGCTGGTGAAGACGGGGTTCATGGCGGCGGTCAATGCAAGTCGGGCATGGGATGCGGAGTATGCGCTCGCTTGCGTGCCTCGCACAGGGGGCTTAGGTGGGTTGTTGATTGGTCGTGGAATGGGCTTGCCTATGCTAGGCGGGCAGCGCGGCCCGGGGGCTGCAGCGCTGCAATTGAGAGCGCAATGTCGGATGTATTGATTGGCGAGTGGCAGGCGCTGCACGATGAGACACCATTCCCGGTAAGCGAGCGCCTCTCCGCCTTCATCGAGGGTCACGCCGGGGGAGCTGGCCAAATATTTCTATCGCCAGACGCTGACCGACCCGGGCACCGGTTTCTCTCTGTCACGCAAGCAGGTTGAGGAATGTCTCAAACCGTCGAAGGAGTTGTGGCTCAAGCGCATCTTCAATGCTTCGCCCGAGGCCGATATCGACGCCTTGTTTGCCTTGCAGCGCCACGTCGGCGAAGTCCACGCGCGCACCGGCGTGCCGGTCGAGTTCGTCGCCCGCGGCGCACGGCGGTTCACCACGCGGATCATTGTCAAATACGGCGAAGTGCTGACCCAGCTCTTGAATCGCTGCTTTCTCGACGTCATTCTGGTGCAAAAAAACCGCCTGGCTCGCACATCGGGCGGCCACGCCTACGCGGTGATGATGCTCGATATCGACCACTTCAAGCGAATCAATGACCAATACGGCCATCAGGCCGGCGATCTGGTGCTGCAACATGCGGCATCGCTGTTGCTCAATGCCGCGCGCGATTGCACGCGGCAACCGAGGTCAGCGGTGATGTACGCGGCGCGCCAACCACAGCAGGGGGGCAGCCATAAGCAACAAGGCGGCGGGCTCCGGTATCGATCCGGTCGGTGGGCCGTTGTCGGCGAGCGGAATCAGGAAGCCCGAATCCGTCATCGCGCTCAGGCCGGAGGCCAGATCGACGAAAATCCGTCCGGTGTTGGAGAAATCCGAACGCATCGAATTGCTGCCATCACCCCACGCCCATGCGACGAGGTTTGCCATCAGATTGAAGCTCGGGCTTGAGCTGTCCACGTCGAAGGCGACAGTCACTGCGGTCTGGATGTCGCTGGCGGCGCTTGAGTAATCCGTGACCGCAAAGCTGCCGTTGTTGTTCAGGCCGCTGGGCGTCAGCGTGTAGTTGGTGCCGTCGTAGTAGTAGCTCGCGACCCCTTGCGGGCCGCTGGCGACGCTCAGCGAGCCGCTTGCTGCTTGCTGAGTCGAGCCAACGCCACTGAAACCGCCGGTCAGAAAAAGCGTCAGTTCGACCCGGGTTTGCCCGGTCCAAGCACCCTGGATGGTGACGGTTTCGTTGATGTAGGCGGAGCCATAGCTGACGGATTTTGCATCGGCGAGCGCCGTCAGGCTGTGTGTGCCCAGATCGACGCTTGCTGTTGAACGATCACCGCCGAGCACCTTGGCCGAGTTCAGGCAGGAGACGGAGGTAGTTGTGCTTGAGGTGTCGGTCAGTGTGGTGCCGTTTCCGCCGCATTCGGCCGTGATGGTGTAGCCGTGGGCGCTCGATGCTGCAAGGGTGGCCGCAAGGGTGGCTGCGGCCAGCGGATGGAAGAGATGTGTGCGCATGGTGTTTCCTCCTTGTTTCGTGTCGTCCCGGACGCCTTAAGCGCAGCATTTTTTGTGCCAAAAACAAAAATTGACCGATCGGTCAGGGATTCGGCGCGGTCTCGAGAAGCGGCGTGGCTTGAGGTGTAAAACCAGTCGACACCCGCGCCCGATAAACGGGCCAGCACGCGCTCTGCGGACAAATGGCCCGCGTGCTGTAAGAATGTGAGCCTGCCGGGGGTCAGAAGCCACGCACCGCCGGTGGCGTTCACCGGCGGTGCGTGGCCTTCGTAGTAAGATGCGCCGATAACCCGACTGACCTCGCCTGACACGATCAGGCGTCTGGAGCACGTTTGCATGGTCCCCCATCTGACCACCGCCCTGACCGGCCCCTTGCTCGAACTGGAGCGCCAGTTCCTCGACAACCAGACCGAGATCGAACAATGGTTTCGCAGCCAGTGGCTTGAGACCACGCCCCTGTTCTATGGCTCGACCGACCTGCGCAACTCGGGTTTCAAGCTCGCGCCGGTGGACCTGAATCTGTTTCCGGGTGGCTTCAACAACCTCAATGACGTGTTCCTGCCGCTGTGCGTGCAGGCCGCGCAGTCGGCCATCGAGCGCATTTGCCCCGATGCGCGCAATGTGCTGCTGATTCCCGAGAACCACACCCGCAACCAGTTCTATCTGCAGAACGTGGCCAAGCTGGTGTCGATTCTCAAGCTCACCGGCCTGAACGTGCGCATCGGCTCGCTGCTGGCCGAAGTCACCGAGCCGACCACGCTCGAACTGGCCAATGGCGCCACGCTGCTGCTCGAACCGCTGGAGCGTCGCGGCAACCGGCTCGGCGTGAAAAACTTCGACCCCTGCGCGGTCTTGCTCAACAACGATCTGTCGGCGGGTATTCCCGCGCCGCTGCAGGGCCTGGACGGTCAGTGGCTGATTCCGCCGTTGCATGCCGGCTGGCACAGCCGCCGCAAGTCCAACCACGCCCATGCCTACGATCGTGTGGCCAAGGACTTCGCCACCCATATCGGCATCGACCCGTGGCGCATCAACCCTGAATTTGGCGTGTGCGGCCAGATCGACTTCAAGGAGCGCACCGGCGAGGCGTGTCTGGCCAGTCAGGTCGACTCCCTGCTGACCCGCATCCGCAGCAAGTACAAGGAATATGGCGTTAACGACGAGCCCTTTGTGGTGGTCAAGGCCGACGCCGGCACCTATGGCATGGGCATCATGATGGTCAAGGACGCGGCCGAGGTGAAAGGCCTCAACCGCAAGCAGCGCAACAAGATGAGCGTCATCAAGGAAGGCCTGCAGGTGCACGAGGTGATCATCCAGGAAGGCGTGCACACCTTCGAGACCGTCGATGACGCCGTCGCCGAGCCGGTGGTGTACATGATGGATCACTACGTGGTGGGCGGTTTCTACCGGGTGCACACCGAGCGCGGTCGCGACGAAAACCTCAACGCGCCGGGCGCGCACTTCAAGCCGCTGGCCTTTGAAACCTGCTGCACCCTGCCCGATGTCCAGCAAGGGCCCGATGCGCCGCCCAACCGCTTCTACGCGTATGGCGTGGTGGCGCGTCTGGCGCTGCTGGCGGCCGCGGTGGAGATCGAAGAAACCGCGCCGGCAATGCTGGAAGAAGCTGCGGCATGAGGCGTGTGCCGGCGCCGGTCGCAGGCGTGATTGCTGCGATCGGCGGCGCGGTGACCGGGCTGGTGCTGCTGATCGGCGTGCTGTCGATCACCTCGGCCACCACCGAGCAGCACATGCTGTCGGTGGCCAGCGCCATCGTGGTGCTGCCAGTCGGGCTGATCGTCCTGGCCGCCAGTGTGTATGTGGCGCGGCGGGTGTATCACACCGTCCGCCCGCCGCTGTATGAAGAACCCCCTGAAGACGGAAACCCATGATGCGCCTGGCCTTCATCCTCGACCCCATTGAGCACCTCAAAGCCTACAAGGACTCAAGCGTTGCCATGATGCGCGCCGCTGCCGCGCGGGGGCATCAGGTGTTCAGCATCCAGCGGCCTGATCTGCATTGGCTGGACGGCCAGGTGCGGGCCCGCGCGCTGGCGCTCACGCCGACCGCCGACAACGCCGCCTGGTACGTGCCGGGCGAGGTGACCACCGTGGCGCTGACCGAGTTTGACGCCGTGCTGATGCGTCAGGACCCGCCCTTTGATTTTGAATACCTCACCGCCACCTGGTTGCTCGAACGTGCGGTGCAGGCCGGCGCGCGCGTCTACAACGACCCGCGGGCGGTGCGTGATCATTCCGAAAAGATCGCCATCACCGAGTTCGCCGAGTTCACCGCGCCCACGCTGGTGGCGCGCGACGCGGGTGACCTCAATGCCTTCATCGACGACATGGGCGACACCATCCTCAAGCCGCTCGACGGCATGGGGGGCACCGGCATCTTCCGCGTGCGCGCCGATGACCCGAACCGCAACGCCATCGTCGAGACGCTGACCGACCTCGGCCGCCAGACCATCATGGCGCAGCGCTACCTGCCGCAGATCGCCGAGGGCGACAAGCGCGTGCTGATCATCGGCGGCGAAGTCGTGCCCTTTAGCCTCGCGCGCATTCCCAAGGCGGGCGAGACGCGCGGCAACCTGGCCGCCGGCGGGCGTGGCGTGGCGATGGCGCTGACCGCACGCGAGCGCGAGATTGCCGAGGCGCTGGCGCCGACGCTGTGGGCGCGCGGTCTGCTGATCGTCGGCCTCGACGTGATCGGCGGGCACCTCACCGAAGTGAACGTCACCAGCCCCACCTGCATGGTCGAGATCCACGAACAGCAGGGTTTCGACGTCGCCACCCGCGTCATCGAGGCCATCGAAGCCGAGGCCCGTCCGGCGCGCTGAGCATCGCGTGTGTCGGCAGCGTGACCGCTTGGGCAGCCGGCCGGCGGGTGACCGTGCTACTGTCGCCTTTCTCCCAATCGACATGATGCAAAACGCATGAACGCACCCGCGACCCTGCCGGCCTTCGACGCGCCGGCCGCCACCCCGGATGAATTGCGCCTGGCGTTTGCCGGCAGCGGCGGCGAGTATTTCAAGATCTGGATCGTCAATCTGCTGCTGAGCATTCTCACGCTTGGCCTGTATTCGGCCTGGGCCAAGGTACGGCGCGAGCGCTATTTTCTGGGCAATACGCTGCTCGACGGCTCGCCCTTCGAGTATCTCGCCGACCCGGTCAAGATCCTCAAAGGCCGGCTGCTGGTGATGGCGGTCATCGTGGTGGCCAACATCGCGGCCGAATTCAATCCCCTGCTCAACCTCGCTGCGACGCTGGTGTTTGTGGTGCTCGTGCCATGGATGATCTCGCGCGCACTGCGCTTTCGCGCGTACAACACGAGCTGGCGCGGCCTGCGTTTCGGCTTCGACGGGCTCACCTGGGACGCCGCCAAGGCCTGGGTGTTGTGGCCGATCGCCGGCGTGCTGAGTCTCGGCCTGCTGTTTCCGATCGCGCTGGCCAATCAACGGCGCTACCTGTTCACTCATTTGCGTTTCGGTCAGGCGCCGTTCGAGATCGATCTGCCGCTCGGGCCGGTGTATCGCATCTTTGGCCGCGTTGGCTTGCTGGCACTGGTCTATGTGGCGGTGCTGGTCGCCCTGGGTTTTGTGCTGGGCGGCCCGCTCGGGCTGTTTGCCGCCGGCGACATGGCCCAGCGCGGCGGGGGCGAGGTGTTCGGACTCTACGTCATGCTCGCCATGCTGGCGCTGTATGTCGGCTTTGCGCTGATTGCGCCCTATGTCAGCGCGCGCATGGCCAATCTGAGTTTCAACCAGGCCAATCTGGAGAACCATGGTTTTTTCAGCGACATGGTGGCCGGGCGCTATGTGTCTATCGTGCTCACCAACTGGTTGCTGACGGCACTCACGCTGGGGCTGTATCGGCCCTTTGCGGTGGTGCGTCTGTGGCGTTACCGGGTCGAGCATCTGGCGCTGTTGCCGGCCGGCACGCTCGATGATTTCGTCGCCGTGCAGGCCGACGAGGTGCGGGTCATCGGCGAAGAAGCGGCCGATATGCTCGACGTCGATCTGGGCTTCTGAGCGTGAGCACGCTGGACGCCCGCCTGTTTGACGGCCAAACCAGTCGCGCCGTGGCGGTGCGCTTGAGCGCGGTGGCCGGCGGCGTGGCGCTCGAGGCGAGCGACGGCTCGGCCCCGCGCGAGCGCTTCGCACTGAGCGCGCTGCGCTGGCACGAGCCGCTGGGTCGCGCGACACGGCGGGTCGATCTGCCCGGCGGGCGACATTGCGAGGTGGCCTGCGGCCCGGCGCTCGATGCCTTCTTGCGCGCGCTCGGTCATCAGGAGGCAGGCATCACCCGCTGGCAGCGCAGCGGCGCGCGCGTTGCCTTGGCGGTCGCGCTGATTCTGGCGGTCGGCCTCGCCGGTTATCGCTGGGGCTTGCCGCTGGTGGCCCGTGCGGTGGCGCAGGCCTTGCCGGTGGCGGCGGTGCAGGCGATCGATGTGCAACTTCTGAAGACACTCGATGCCAGCAACCTGCTGGCACCGTCCGAGCTCGCACGGAGCCGTATCGCGGCCATTGAAATCGAGGTGGCGCCACTCATTGCCGGGCGTGGCAGCGATGATCCGGTGCGCCTGCATTTTCGCAAGGCGCCGGCCATCGGGGCCAATGCCTTTGCCTTGCCCGGGGGCGACATCGTGGTCACCGACGCACTGGTCGCCCTGGCGCCCACCGACGCGCATGTGGCGGCGGTGGTGGCGCACGAACTGGGGCATGTCGCCCACCGCCACGGCCTGCGCAACCTTATCCAGGCCTCGGTGCTGGCGGCGGTGATCGGGGTGTGGACGGGCGACTTCAGCGCGCTGGCCACGGCTGGCGCCACCGTCGTGCTCGGCTCGGCCTACTCGCGCGATTTCGAGTTCGAGGCCGACGCCTGGGGGGCCGAGCTGCTGACCCGCAACGGCCGCTCGCCGGTGCTGCTGGCGACCATGCTCAAACGCCTGGAGCGTGCCCACCGCGCGACGGATGCAGCGGCAAGCGAGCCCGCGGGCGGCGGTCTGGGTGATTACCTGTCCAGCCATCCGGCGACGGCCGAGCGCATCGCGCGTTTGACCCGGGCGGACCCGTGAGCGCGCATGCCGGTACAATCGGCCGCTCGTTTTCTTGGCGGATGCCCCGACCATGTTCTTGAGGATTGTCCTGCTTTGCTTGGCACTGAGTCTGGCGGGCTGTAGCCGCAGTACCGTGCATCAGCAAGAAGCCTTTGTTTTCGGCACCCGTGTGGAAGTGCTGGTGTGGGGCGATGACGCCGAGCGCGCGCAGCAGGCGATGGGCGCCGTGTTGCGCGAGTTTGACCGGCTGCACAAGGCTTACCATGCCTGGAAGCCCTCTGAGCTGACGGCGCTCAATCGCATGCTGGCGGCGGGGTTGCGCGCACAGGTGTCGGCCGAACTGGCGACGATGCTGGGCGATGCCAAAGCCTTGGCGGCGACCGGCGATCAGCTGTTCAACCCGGCGCTGGGACAACTGGTGGCCTTGTGGGGGTTTCATGGCGACCAGTTCAGCCCGCGTCGTCCGGACCCGGTGGCGCTGCAGGCGTTGGTCGATAGCGCGCCGAGCATGGGCGATGTGCACATCGACGCCGACGGTGTTACCAGCGACAACCGCGATGTGCAGTTTGATCTGGGTGGCTATGCCAAGGGCTATGCGCTCGATCGCGCGGCAGCCATTTTGCGCGCCGAGGGCATCGAGAACGCGCTGATCAATATTGGTGGCAATGTGATGGCGCTGGGGCGCAAGGGCGACCACCCCTGGCAGGTGGGCATCCAGCATCCGCGCGCGCCACAGCCGATCGCCGTGCTGGCGCTCTACGATGGTGAGGCCATTGGCACCTCGGGTGACTACCAGCGCTATTTCGAGCTCGACGGTCGGCGCTTCAGCCATCTGATCGACCCGCGCAGTGGTCAGCCGGCCTCGGGGACGCAGGCGGTGACCGTGCTGGTCACGCCGCAGGCGGGCGCCGGGGTGTTGTCCGATGTGGTCAGCAAACCGGTGTTTCTGGCGGGTGACACCTGGCGCGAGATGGCGCATCGCTACGGCGTGGAGATGGCGCTGCGAGTGGACGCCGAGGGCCGCATCGCGGTGACCCGTGCGCTGCGCGCGCGCTTGAAACCCTTTGGTGACATCAAGATCGATCAGGTCGTCGACTGAGCGCCGCCCGGCCGGCGCAGTGCTCGGCTACAATGGCCGCACATCCCCGGTGTGGGTCGCAGATGATCGGCATTCTTCTCATCACGCATGCGAATCTAGGCGAAGCCATGATTCAATGCGCCTGTCATGTGCTCAACCGGCGTCCACCGCAGCTGCTGCAACTCGGGGTGATGGCGCAGGATGATCCGCGGGATCTGCAGCCGATGGCGCAAGACATGCTCGGCAAGCTCGATCAGGGCGACGGGGTGCTGGTGTTGACGGATCTGTACGGTGCGACGCCGTCCAACCTGGCGACGGCGCTGGTCAAGCCAGGACAGGTCGAGGCCATCGCCGGCGCCAATCTGCCCATGTTGCTGCGCGTGTTGAATTATCGGGAGTACCCCCTCGAGGTCGTGGTCAAACGCGCGATCTCGGGTGCGTGTGACGGGGTGCTTCACATCCATCCGATTCGAACTGACTGAAGACACGATTTATGCCCCGTACCGATGTGGAAATCATCAATCGCCTGGGTCTGCATGCCCGGGCCTCGGCCAAGCTGACCCAGACCGCCAGCAGTTTTCCCTGTGAGGTCTCGCTGGAGCGAAATGGTCGTCGCGTGAATGCCAAAAGCATCATGGGCGTTATGATGCTGGCAGCCGCCCAGGGCGCGACCATCACGATCGATACCGAGGGTGAGCACGCCGATGACGCGATGCAGGCACTGCTGGATTTGATCAAGGGCCGATTCGGCGAAGACGAATAGCCGGGCGGGAAGCGGGCCCGGTGCGCCGGGTTTTGACGGAATGACTTGAGCGGGTACGACGGCCCACGGGGGCCTGCCCGAAAAGGGGGATCATGCCTTTCACCCTGCACGGTCTCGCGGTGTCCCAGGGCATCGCCATTGGCCATGTTCACCTGGTGTCGCACGCCTTGCTGGAGGTCAGCCACTACCAGGTGCCGCCTCGCCGTCTGGCCGACGAGGTCGCCCGGCTTGGCGCTGCGGTCGACATGGTGCGCGCCGATCTCGGTGAGCTGAAAGCCACCGCCGACCAGCAGCCGGGTCATGGTGAAGTGGGTGCGCTGGTGGACCTGCACCTGATGTTCCTCGACGATCCGATGCTGATCGACGCGGCCCGCCAGCTGATCGAAGCCCGGCGCTGCAATGCCGAGTGGGCGCTGGTGCAGCAGATGGAACTGCTGGTCGAGCAGTTCGACCAGATCGAAGACGCCTACCTGCGCGAGCGCAAGGCCGACGTGGTGCAACTGGTCGAGCGTCTGGTCAAGGTGTTGCTCGGCCATCCCGGTCGTCTGCCCAAGAAACGCAAGAGCGACATGGCCACCATCGTGGTGGCCCACGACCTGTCGCCAGCCGATACCATCGGTTTTCGCGATCACGACATTGCCGGTTTTGTCACCGACGTGGGCGGCCCGACCAGTCATACCGCCATCGTCGCGCGCAGTCAGGGCATTCCGGCGGTGGTGGCGCTGCACAATGTGCGCCACCTGGTGCACGACAATGAGCTGATCATCATCGATGGCACCCGAGGTGTGGTGATCATCGACCCCGACGATCGCATCGTCGAAGAGTACACGTTGCGCCAGACCGAGCTGGCGCTGGTGCAGTCCAAGCTGCAGCGGCTCAAGGACACGCGCGCCACCACGCTGGACGGCGAAGTGGTCAAGCTGCTGGCCAATATCGAATTGCCCAAGGATGCCCTGGCGGCACGAGCCGTCGGCGCCGACGGGGTCGGGCTGTTCCGCACCGAATTCCTGTTTCTCAGCCGAGACGCCTTGCCCGACGAAGACGAGCAATTCGAAGCCTATCGTCGTGTGCTCAAAAAAATGGGCGATGCACCCGTCACCATTCGTACGCTGGATGTCGGTGCCGACAAGGCGCTCGAGAGCATCGGCAAGCGCTCAACCGAAGCGAACCCGGCGCTGGGCATGCGGGCGATCCGCTATTCGCTGTCCGAACCCAAGGTCTTCCTCACCCAGTTACGGGCGCTGCTGCGCGCATCGCACTACGGCAAGCTCAAGATCCTCCTGCCGATGCTGGCCCACGCCCATGAAATGGATCAGTCGCTGGCGCTGATCGCGCACGCCAAGACGCAGCTGATCGAGCGCAAGCAGAAGTTCGACCCGCGGGTCGAGGTTGGCGGCATGATCGAGGTGCCGGCCGCGGCGTTGTCGCTGGGCATGTTCATCCGCCGATTGCAGTTTCTGTCGATCGGCACCAATGACCTCATCCAGTACGCGCTGGCCATCGACCGCACCGACGAGGCGGTGGCCCATCTGTACGACCCGCTGCATCCGGCGGTGCTCAAGCTCATCGGCGGCACCATCCAGACCGGCCTGCGTTACGGTGTGCCGGTGTCGGTGTGCGGCGAGATGGCCGGTGACGTGGCCTACACCCGTTTGCTGCTCGGCATGGGGCTGCGTCAGTTTTCGATGCAGGCGACCCAGATGCTCAGTGTCAAACAGGAAATCCTGCGCGCCGATCTGGTCGACCTGGCGCCCAAAGTGCAGCGCATTCTCAAGATGGATGAGCAGGAGCGTGTGCATGAAGCCGTCGAGCGTCTGCGCAGCTGAGCGCGGCGGCGGTTTGACTTTTTTCTGGTCGGGCGCTAACTTTCAGGCTCATAGCGCCGATTTGACAATCAGCTTGCGGGCGCTCAATAAGTTCGGCTAAAGCGAGGGCAACCTGGTTTGCGCCTCACGGCCGACCGGGTTTTTTGTTTTCAGGATCACCATGACGCAGCCTCAATCCGTCGGTGTCGTCACACCGAAAACGCAGCGCTTCACCGAGCCGCTCCTGCTCACCAGCGGCGGTCGTCTCGAAGAATATGAACTGGTCTATGAGACCTACGGCGAGCTCAATGCCGACCGCAGCAATGCGGTGCTGGTGTGCCATGCGCTGTCCGGCTCGCACCATGTGGCCGGTTACTACGCCGATGCGCCCGACAATATCGGCTGGTGGGACAACCTCGTCGGCCCCGGCAAGCCCCTCGATACGCGCAAATTCTTTGTGATCGGTGTGAACAATCTCGGTGGCTGCTACGGCAGCACCGGGCCCACCTCCATCGACCCGGCGACCGGAACATCCTATGGCGCGAGCTTCCCCTTCGTGACCGTCGAAGACTGGGTTGCGTCGCAGGCCCGCCTGGCAGACGAACTGGGCATCCAGCGCTTCGCGGCCGTGGTCGGCGGTTCGCTGGGCGGCATGCAGGCCTTGTCCTGGACGCTGCAGTATCCGAACCGTGTTGCCAATGCAGCGGTGATCGCCGCGGCGCCCAAGCTGTCGGCCGAGAACATTGCTTTCAACGAGGTGGCCCGTCAGGCGATTCTGACCGACCCGGATTATCACGACGGTGATTACACCGCCCACGGCGTGGTGCCCGAGCGCGGGTTGCGCCTGGCGCGTATGGTCGGGCACATCACTTATCTGTCGGACGACGCGATGGCCGAGAAGTTCGGCCGCAGCCTGCGTCACGGCAAGCAGGTGTTCAGCTACGAAGCCGAGTTCGAGATCGAGTCCTACCTGCGCTATCAGGGCAAGAAATTTGCCGGCTACTTCGACGCCAACACCTATTTGCTGACCACCAAGGCGCTCGACTATTTCGACCCGGCCTTCGAGTATGGCGGCAACCTGCCCGCGGCGCTGTCACGCGCCCAGGCCGATTTTCTGGTGGTGTCCTTCTCCACCGACTGGCGCTTTCCGCCCGAGCGCAGCCATGACATCGTCCAGGCCCTGCTGCACAACCGACGCAGCGTGAGCTATGCCGAGATCGACTCGGCCGCCGGCCACGATTCCTTTCTGCTCAACGACGCGATCTACCACGGCGTGTTGTCGGCCTATTTCGACCGCATCAAGGTGACCGCCCATGTCTAAACTCCGCTACGATTTTCACGCCATCGCCGAGTGGATCGGTGAGGGTGAAACCGTGCTAGATCTCGGCTGTGGCGATGGCAGCCTGCTGCGCCATCTGGCCGATACCCGCGGCGTCCTCGGCTATGGCGTCGAGGCCGATCCGGAGAACGTCAAAGCCAGTATCCGCAACGGCATCAATGTCTTGCAGATCGACCTTGAGCGCGGCCTGGCCGGTTTTGAAGATGGCTTCTTCGATCATGTGGTCATGAGCTTTTCGCTGCAGGCCATCCACAACACCATCGGCATTCTCACCGAGATGCTGCGGGTCGGGCACGAGGCGGTGGTGAGCTTCCCGAACTTTGCCTACTGGCGCCACCGTCAGGCGATTCTCAACGGTCATATGCCGGTCTCCGAGAACCTGCCTCACCAGTGGTACAACACGCCCAACGTGCGCTTCTTCACCATTGCCGATTTCGAGGACTTGTGCGCCATGAACAGCATCGTGATCCGCGATGCGATTGGCTTCGACGAAGGCGTGCGCGTGCGGGAAGAGCCGAACTTTCTCGCCAGCGTGGGGCTGTTCCGGCTCGGCCGCGAGCACTGAGGGCGGCAGTCGACAAAAAAAAGCCCGCGCGACGCGCGGGCTTTTTCTGCTGTTCGACGCGGCAGCGATCAGCCGACCGAGAAAAGCTTTACGTCGACCTTCATCACCGGGCGACCCAGCGATACGGCTACGGCGGCGCCGAACTTCTTCGCCCACTCGCCGCCTTCCTTGAAGCGGGCCTCGCCGCCGTATTTGGCGACATTGAGAATCATGTCGAGCACCAGCACCTTGCCCATCGGATTGCTTGGCGTGCACTCCAGATCTTCGAATTCCTGCGCGAACCAGGCGCGGGCCGCGCTCTTGTCCATGCCTTCGAGATCTGCTTCATGAACAACGATTTCGTATTCTTGTGCAGGGCCGAACGAGACGAGCACTTGCTGTGACATGGCGGTTCTCCTCTAAGTGTTTTGTTTTGAGCTGCCTGCATTGTGGCCGCTCCCTCCTGCATCACCCACACCCCCTTCAGATGCAGCCGTACTGCCTGCTTGCGTAAGGCGTAGCGCTGCTCCAGCGATCGGATTTCTTTGGCTGTCGTTTCCATATTTCCTATGTTGGGCGGCTACATCAACATCAAGAGTTATTTGGTACGGATACATAGCGTGAAACTTCAAGCGCATGACCGTATTGGGTTAAAGGTAAAAAAACAGGACATTGGCATTGAAAAATATGACAGAAGCGCGCAGAATTCGGCGCGAAACTCTCACGGTTCCCCGTATTGTGAAATCCGTCCTGCCCGTCCCCGATCACCAGCCAGCGGAAAGCGCCATGAACATCGATATCCAGATTGCCGAAGCACGCCGGATCCAGCCGGCCATGGACGAGGTGCAATTCGGTTCCCATGTTTCCGATCACATGTTCCTGGCCGAGTACGAGGCCGGCCGGGGCTGGCACTCGCCCCGGGTGCAGCCCTACGGCCAGTTCCAGCTCGATCCGCGGGCGCTGGTTCTGCACTACGGCCAGAGCGTGTTCGAAGGGCTGAAGGCCTATCGCCAGGCGGACGGGGGAATCGCGCTGTTTCGTCCCGAGTCCAATGCCGCGCGGCTCAATGCATCGTGTCAGCGGATGGCGATGCCGGCCCTGCCAGGGGCCTTGTTCATCGAGGGCTTGAAGCGATTGATCGCGCTGGAGGACGCCTGGGTGCCCGCGACCCAGGGTGCCGCGCTCTACGCCAGGCCCATCATGTTCGCCTGCGAGCCGGTACTGGGGGTTAGGCGTTCCGCCAGCTACCAGTTCTGCATCATGCTGTGCCCGGTTCCACCGTACTTCCAGCCCGGTGACCCGCCGCTCAAGCTGCTGGCGCGCGAGGATTGCGCGCGCACGGCACAGGGCGGTTGCGGCGATGCCAAGACGTCGGCCAACTATGGCCAGACCATCGTCGCGCTGGAAGGCGCGAGGGCCGCCGGCTATGACAATCTGCTGTGGCTGGATGCGGCCGAGCACCGCTACATCGAGGAAGTCGGCATTACCAACGTGTTCGTCCGCTATGGAGACAAGGTCGTGACGCCGCCCCTGAGCGGACGCATCTTGCCCGGCATCACCCGCGACAGCGTGATCCGGCTGCTGCGCAGCCAGGGCGAGCAAGTCGACGAACGGGAAATTGCCATCGAGGCGCTGTTGGCCGGCATCGATGGGGGCCAGGTGTTGGAAATCTTCCTGACAGGCACGGCCACCATCGTGGCGCCGGTGAAAGAGATCGGCTTTCGCGGCCGCCGCCATCCATTCGTGCCGGCGCCGGACAGCATGGCTACCCGGCTGTATCGCCAACTGACCGCCATCCAGCACGGAACGGCGGTGGATGAGTTTGGCTGGATGCTGCGGATTCCGGCATGAGCGGCATGGCTGAACACCGACTGGCGGTGCAACTTGCACGCATCCTGGACGAGGTGGCCTGCCGGGGCGACCGCCATTTCACCGGCACCAGTGTGGTGATCTGCCGCGCGCTCGATGGCCTGCCGTATTGCGCCATGACCGAGGGCTGGCCGGTGAGCGCCGGGGCCAGCCTCGTCGACAACCTGCTGGCGATGGCGCATGGCGAAAGCCCCTACCATGACGGTTTCCACCTGCTGACATCGAACTTCGAGTTTCTCAAGGTCGCTTGCTATCTCGCGCCGCGCATTTCGGACGAAGCGCCGCGGGTATCGTTTGCCGGGCGGGGTAGCCGTTTTTCCACAGCCTATTTCATGTCGTTGCTGTCGCCAGCGATCTGCGTCGGCATCGTCGGCCACCGGCGCGAGGTCACGGTGTTCCGGCAGGGTCGAATCCTGGCCGGCCAGGGCGGGCCGCTGTCGGCCTCGACTGGCGTGGCTCCCCTTTCCCTGAGCCTGGTCGCACGTAGCCAGGCTGAACCTTCCGCCGCACTTCGCAAAGGCTGATATGAGCAACGACGCAACCATAAGTCTGCGTACCTTTTTCACGCTCGACCAGTTGAAGAAGGATTTTTCCTGGCAGTCGGTGATGGCGGGCCTGGTCGCGGTCATCGTCGGCTACGCAGGCCCGACCGTCCTCGTGTTCCAGGTCGCCGAGAGCGCCCACCTTGCCAACGCGCAGATCGTTTCGTGGCTGTGGGCCTATTCCATCGCCGCTGGCCTCACCACCATCGTGGCCAGCCTGTGGTACCGGATGCCGCTGATCACCGCCTGGTCTACGCCGGGTATCGCCTTTTTGATGACGGCGATGGTGGGCGTGCCGCTGCCTGAAGCCATCGGTGCCTTTATTGTCTCCAACGTGCTGGTCACACTGATCGGCGCCTTCGGTCTGCTGCAGCGGCTGGTGCGCTGGATTCCGCTGCCGGTGGCGTCCGCCTTGAACGGCGGGATTCTCGTGGCGTTCGCGCTTGGCGTCGTCAGTTCGCTGCAGCGGCAGCCGCTGCTGGTGGCTGGCATGGTCCTGGCCTTCTTCGTGGTTCGGCGCTTTTCGCCGCGCTGGGCGGTCGCCGCAGTGCTGGTGGTCGGTACCGTGTTGTGCCTGATGCTGGGGCAGCTCGACCTCGCCGCGCTGTCGGTATCGGTGGCCAGCCCGGTATGGACCTGGCCCGCCTTTACCTGGCATGCCACGGTCAACATCGCCATCCCGCTGACGGTGCTGGTGCTGACCGGCCAGTACCTGCCCGGTTTTGCCGTGCTCAAGACTGCGGGCTACGAGCCGCCGGTGGACAAGGTGGTGACGTTGTGCGGCACCGGTTCCATCCTGGTGGCGCCGTTCGGCTGCCACAACATCAACCCCTCGTCAATGATCGCTGCCATCGTCGCCGGCCCCGAGGCACATCCGGACAAGACACGCCGCTACGTGGCCGCGGTGTGCGCCGGCGTGATCTACATTGTGTTCGGCACCTTCGCCTCCACCTTCGTCAGTCTGTTCGTCAGCTTGTCTCGCGAGGCGGTGGCGGCCCTGGCCGGGCTGGCGCTGCTGTCCGCGATCGCTTCGTCCTTCGAATCGGCCTTCGCTGGCAACAACGGATCGCTGGCGCCGCTGGTGGTGTTCGTGATCGCCGCGAGCGGCATCACCGTGCTGGGCGTCGGCGCCGCCTTCTGGGCCATCGTCGCCGGCGTGCTGGTGTTCCATGTGTTGGAACGCAAGACACCTGCCTGACCGTTTCCTGCTTCCTCACTCCTACCCTTCAAGAGAGCACCATGAGCCACGACCGTCGATCAATCTGGAACCGCCTGCCCGCGCTGGTGAACCGCAAGCAGACGCCCGAGGAGGCACTGAATAGCCGCCTGTTGGAACTGATGCACAGTTCCAACGTGAACAAGATTCCACCGCAGCAACTGGCCGAGGCGCAGCGCGTACTCGCCTTGCGCGAGGCGCTGATCGCTGCGGGTTCCGAAACACCGGATACAGGCTGGGACGAGGTGATCGCCCTGCAGCGCTGCATCGTCGAGCGTCATCTGACGGCGCGGGCCGAGTTTTACGGCGCGGAGCAGGTCCAGCCGTTCGATGAGGCCACCGAGTTGGTCGCAGAAGGGCGCGATACCTTCCTGATCATCAAGTTCATGGACGAGGCACCGCATATCCGCGCCACGCTGGCCTCGTTGCTGACCCAGACCCGGGTGGATCTCGGGCGGGTCGTCATCGTCGCAGTGGACAACAACTCGACCGACGGATCGGATCGGATCATTCAGCAGACCATCGCCGAAATCCCATCCAGGGCCAGGGTGATCTATTTGAACCAGTCGGTGCCAGGTGGAGGCAGCGCGGCGCGCTATGGCACCGACCGAACCATGGCCACGCTATATCGGATGTGCCAACTAGACCAGGACTGGCGCCGACTGCAGTCGGCGCGGCTGGCCGTCACCGACGGTGATACCGTGTATCACCACGAAGTCGTCCACGCGCTGTGCGAGTTGTTCGACCACGAGCCGGGCGTCGATGGCGTGATGCCCTTCCTGATCTACAAGCTGACGGCCGCGCTGCGCTTCTTCCGTGATTACCAGGCGCCCGACGAGCAGGCGTTGGCCGAACAGGCCCGCGCGGTCGAGCCGGTGACCGTGAACGAGCGGCTGTCGAACGCCGATGCGCAACGCTGCTATCCGCGCGCTGGCCGGTGCCGCGACGGCGAGGCGGTGCTGTTGCAGCATGTCGACGGCGGCAGCGTGCGCGTGCCGCTGACCTGCGTCGCGCCCGATGGCCGTCGTTTCGGTGTGCTGAGCGATGCAGAAGGGGCGCTGGCCTTCGTGTTCGAGGACCGTTACCTCGTGCTGCACCAGGCGCCAGTATCGGGTTTCGATGCCGCGCTGGTCTTCCTGGAAAACCAGGGGGTGGGCCGGGACGAACAATGGAAGTGGCACACTGCGATCGGTCACGACCTGTTCCTGCTATGGATGTTCCAGCAAGGCGGCGTGCCCGAGGAAATCGTCGCGCCGGATACCAGCGATGCCTTGAAGATGTTTCGCTGCTGGGCCTTTGCCATCGGCGGACAGCACCAGTTGTCGCGGCCCGGCCTCAAGATCGTCACCGGCACTGACTACCAGTCCGGCCGGGTGCTTCAGTCGGTGGGCTGCCTCACGGTGCTCGGCACCGCTGATGCCTGGGCGGAAACCGAGGTCGATCGCCTGGCCAAGATGGTGCGCAATTTCTCCAATGAGCAGAGCGTGTTCTACGGCGAAACCCGGTCACGCGGGCTGGACCGCGCCAGCGGGCTCTATCTGCACATGACGCGCATCCAGGGCAAGGTGGAGCAGGAAATCCGCGACTACCCGGATGCCTTCTTCCGCGACATCGCCTTCCCGGAGCGCGTGGTTTTCCCGCTGCGCTGGCTGCTGCAGAATGCCCTGTGCGCCTACGCCGATGACGACGCGGCGCTGCGCGAGCAAATCGAGCAGCAATTGCTGCTGCCCATGCTCGGCGCCGAGCGCTTCGAAGTTTTGCAGGCGGAGGTCCTGCCCGAGGCCGCGCTGGCCCGGTTGCGTGCGTTGCCGCTCGATGCCAAGCGCGATCACGCCGAGGAACTGGCCGAGGCGCTGATTATGGATGCCTATCCCGAAATCATGCATTTCTACCGGCGTACCCTTGCTGCGTTCTTCGCCGCGCATGGCGTCGACGAGGCGCACTACGCCTGGCTGTTCGAGGGCATGGAGCAGGGCCGCAACGCACTCAGGGAGGCTCGGCCGCGGGTCGATCCAGCTGCGGTCTGGCAGGGCAGCGAGTTCGTGATCGACCAGGCGCGCGGCCAGGTGGTGCAGATGCACGACAAGCAGGCGGCCGTCGTCTGATGATCCGGGCCGCCGGCCGCGACGCCGGCGGCCCGCTCTTCCACGGGTGATTCTCATGCAAAGACTAGAACTGCCGCTGTGGCCAGGCCGGCCACCGTTTGCCGCAGGCCCGCACGCCGATGACGTGCCGGTGATCGAGGCCTACTTGCCCGCGCCGGGCGTCAGTACCGGCCATGGCATGCTGGCCTTTCCGGGCGGCGGCTATTCTTTCCTGTCCGAAAAGTCGGGACGACAGTACGGCGAATGGTTCGCCGCGCGCGGCATTGCCGTGTTCGTAGTGAAATTCCGGCTGGGCTCGCGCGGCTACGATCTCCGCGCCAAGTGCGCTGACGCCTACACGGCGCTTGCGCTGGTGCGGGTCCAGGCGCCCGAATGGGGGCTGGACCGGCAACGCATCGGCGTGATCGGTACCTCGGCCGGTGGCCATCTGGCGGGTGTGATGTGTACCGGCGCGGGGCGGTCGCTGCTGTTGCAGGAAGGGGTCGGCGAGGTGGCGGACATCGCGCAGCGGCCGGATTTCGGCGTGTTCTGCTACGGCGTGCTGACGCTCACCGAACCGCTGGCGCATCGTGAGACGCGATCTAATTTTCTGGGCGGCTGGCAGGAGGACGCGGCGATCCGGCAGGCGTTCTCGCCGATCGACGCCGTGCATGACGGCTGCCCGCGTGCCTTTGTCTGGCATACCGCCGAGGACACCGAGGTGGCGGCCGAGCATTCGTGGCTGTTCGCGCGCCGGCTGAACGATGCCGGGGTGCCGTGCGAACTGCATCTCTACCAGAAGGGTGCCCATGCGCTGGGCCTGGCGCGCGACGAAGGGCTGTACTGGGCCGACGACTGCCTGCGCTGGATCACGCGCTGAGCATGGGCGTCGTCACTTGTATCGAAGACCTGCGGCAACTGGCCCGGCGGCGTATTCCCCGGATGTTTTACGATTATGTTGACGCCGGTTCGTGGACCGAATCCACCTATCGCGCCAACCGCGACGACCTGGCGGCGCTGCGGCTACGGCAACGCGTGCTGGTGGACATCGAGCATCGCCGACTACAGTCGACCATGCTGGGCGAAGCGGTGTCCATGCCGGTGGCGCTGGCGCCGATCGGCCTGAGCGGCATGTTGCGCGCCGATGGCGAAATCCTGGCCGCTCAGGCCGCCGAGCGTTTCGGCGTGCCGTTCACGCTTTCCACCATGAGCATCTGCTCGATTGAGGACGTGGCCAGCCATACTGGCAAGCCGTTCTGGTTCCAGCTTTACATGATGCGGGACAGGGAGTTCATGGTGCGCCTGATTGATCGCGCCCACGCTGCCCGCTGTTCGGCGCTGGTGCTGACCGTCGATCTGCAGATCATGGGGCAGCGTCACAAGGACCTGAAGAATGGCCTGAGCGCACCGCCCAGGCCGACGCTGGCCAACTGGCTCAACCTGATGACGCGGCCAGCCTGGTGCTGCCGCATGCTGGGCACGCGCCGTCGCAGTTTTGGCAACATCGTCGGGCACGCCGCTGGCGTGTACGACACGGCTTCGCTGGCGGAATGGAACGCAAGGCAGTTCGATCCGACGCTCGGCTGGCACGATGTAGCCTGGCTCAGGCAGCGCTGGCAGGGCAAGCTCGTCCTCAAGGGCATCATGGATGTGGGCGATGCCCGGCTGGCTGCAGCGGCCGGCGTGGATGCCATCGTGGTTTCCAACCACGGCGGCCGTCAGCTCGATGGCGCGCCTTCGACGATATCGGTGCTGGAGCGCATCGTCGATGCGGTCGGGCATCAGCTCGAAATCCATATGGACGGGGGTGTTTCCTCCGGCCAGGATGTGCTTAAAGCGCTGGCGCTGGGCGCTCGCGGGGTTTTTATCGGACGCGCCTTTCTCTATGGCCTGGCCGCGGACGGGCGGGAAGGAGTGCTGCAGAGCTTGACCATCATCCGCCAGGAACTGGATACGACCATGGCGCTGTGCGGCCTTACCGACATCCGCTTGCTGAGCCGGGCAGTAGTCACCCAATCCACCGAAGTTAGCCTGAATCACCCCTTGTAGGCATAGTGACGTTGCCTCCATTTCACGGACACCGTACCCTTTGACGAAAGGAATCCGGCGATGGTCGTGTCAGTGGTGATCAATACAGGAAAACGGCGGGTGATCGAGTATTTCCTGTCATCGCTGATGCAGCATGCCAGTGGAAGTCTGCGTGAGCGATAGGCTGAAAAGCCCCCCAGAAGAAAAAGCAGTTCAGTTAAAGCTCTTTGAGGTGACGAGCTGGGTACCGAGCCGGTTTGGCTTTGACGACACGGGGGCATTTTCGCCCCCGTCGTTTTTCCACGACGGCCGTTTGCAGTTTTAAGCACAAGCGCGCCAGATGAGCGGGCAGCTTCCCCGGGCTCATCCCTGCCGCCCAAATCAGTTCGTGCTGAATAATGTGCAGTGCGCGCAGAAAGCTCAAGCCGGTCGGCGCAACGTGCACTTCAATTGCCGCCTTGGCGATTTCAAGTCTGACCAGATAGTCGGCAATCAAGGCGTCCCGGATTTTCTGATTGGCCACCTTCTGCTGTGCGCACCAGGCTTTGGCCGTTTGCTCGAACAGCCATGCAGCGGGGCTTGACCAAGGCGAGTCCGCGCGCGCGTGATGGCGCCTTTGCACACCGCTTTGATCCGCGTATCGGGTAGCGCCAGATCCAGGGTGCTGAGCACTTCTTCCGTCGTCTGGCGGTGAAACAGCGCCAGCACAATAGCCCGCCAAACCACTTGTTCAGCCGGCAAACGACGACGACGGCGCACACGGGCAACCCCATCACGTTGGGCGCCTCAGCTATCCACTCCAACGGCAAATGCGCCGCCAGATGACCGAATCCGATCGTCGGCATGACCTCTGTCGCGGTGGTGAGTGGGCTGGACAACATCGCGCGCCACGTTAACAGCCTGCCGAACTGTTCACCAGCCCAGGAATGAAAAATGCCGCTCACCTAAGTGAACGGCATTGCCGGTCTGACCGGCGTTTGTGCGTGATACGTGTTTCGGGTTGGCCGGAAGGTTCAGCCGACGGTGAAGAGCTTCACATCCACTTTCATCACCGGGCGACCCAGCGACACGGCAACGGCTGCGCCGAATTTCTTCGCCCACTCGCCGCCTTCCTTGAAGCGGGCCTCACCGCCGTACTTGGCGACATTGAGAATCATGTCGAGCACCAGCACTTTGCCCATCGGGTTGCTCGGAGTGCACTCCAGGTCTTCGAACTCCTGTGCGAACCAGGCGCGGGCAGCGCTCTTGTCCATGCCTTCGAGGTCGGCGGGGTGGACGACGATTTCGTATTCTTGTGCCGGGCCGAACGAGACGAGCACTTGCTGTGACATGGCGGTTCTCCTCTAAGTGTTTTGTTTTGAGCTGCCAGCATTGTGGCCGCTCCCCTTCACGGGATCAAGCAACCGTACGACACCGTATGCCACCTGCGCATTGATTAACGGCAAAAACACCACACTTGGCATGGGATTGGCCTGCTAAAATGCGCCGGTTGTCCACTACTGACAAGGGTTTTGCCGTGCAGATCGTCTGTCTTGACCTCGAAGGTGTGCTGATTCCTGAAATCTGGGTCGAGTTCGCCGCCCGTACCGGTATCGATGCGCTGCGTCGCACCACCCGTGACGAGCCGGACTACGACGTACTGATGCGTTATCGGCTCGACATCCTGCGCGAGCACAAGCTCGGCCTGCCCGATATCCAGGCGGTCATTGCCGACATGGGGCCGATGCCCGGCGCCAAGGATTTCCTGGATGCCTTGCGTGACACATTCCAGGTGGTAATCCTCTCCGACACCTTCTACGATTTTGCCAAGCCGATGATGGATCAGCTCGGCCGGCCGACCTTGTTCTGCCACCGGCTTGAGGCCGACGCGAACGGCTTCCTGGTGAACTACCACCTGCGCATGCCCAACCAGAAGCAGGAGGCGGTGCGCCGCTTCAAGGAGCTGAACTTCAAGACCATCGCCGCAGGGGATTCGTACAACGACACCACCATGCTCGGCGAGGCCAATGCCGGCATCCTGTTCTGCCCGCCGGATAACGTGATTCGGGAGTTCCCGCAGTATCCGGTGGTTCGCGACTACGATGCGCTGATGAGCGAGATTCTCTCCGCCAGCGCACGTATCGGGATCTGATCCGCACCGCTGTCATGAATGCCGATGCGTGGGATGCCGAGCTGCTGGCGGGCCTCAAGGCGCTGGCGGCATCGGCGTTTCCCAAGCGCTGCGTCAACTGCGGACGGGTCTACCCCGACGAAGCGGCGTATCTGAACGAGACGCTGCCGATTTCGGCCGCCACCAGCGGGCTCAAGAGCAGCGAAGATGACGACGGATCAACCATTGTTGAGCTGTTTCGCAATTGTGCGTGTGGTTCGACATTGCTGGATTTTTTCAATGATCGCCGTGACGATACCGAGGCCGGCGAGCGGCGCCGTGCGCACTTTGGTGAGTTGCTGACCTACCTGACCGACCGGGGCCTGGCGGTCGGTGAGGCGCGCAAGGAATTGCTGAAAGTGATGCGCGGCGAACCCAGCGAGGTGCTGCAGCGCTTCCGCCCTCCTTCCTGATATTGCGAGTCCCATGCACCGACAACGTTTCTTTACCCTCTCAGCCTCTTGCCCCGACCGTGTCGGCATCGTCGCGCGCGTGTCCACCTTCATTGCCGAGCATCAGGGCTGGATTCTCGAAACCGCGCTGCATGCCGAGCCGCCGCGCGAGGGGGAAGCGGTCGGCCGCTACTTCATGCGCATCGAGATTCGTGCCGATTCGCTGCCCTTCATGCTCAGCGAGTTTCGCGAACGCTTTGCCCCGCTGGCGGGCGAGCTGGATTTGAGCTGGAAGATCACCGACTCGGCGGTCAAGAAGCGGCTGGTGTTGCTGGTGTCCAAGCAGGAGCACTGCCTCTACGACCTGCTGGCGCGCTGGAAGAGCAAGGAGCTGGACGTCGAGATCCCCTGCGTCATCTCCAACCATAATGACCTGCGCGGCTTCGTCGAGTGGCATGGCATCACTTTCCACCATGTGCCGGTCACCGCCGACAACAAGGCCGCGGCCTACGCCGAGGTGCAGAGATTGTTCGAAGAAGTTCACGGCGACACCATGGTACTGGCGCGCTACATGCAAATCCTCTCGCCCGAGCTGTGCGCCGCCTATCCGGGCCGCATCATCAATATTCACCACAGTTTTCTGCCCAGCTTTGTCGGCGCCAAGCCCTATCACCAGGCTTACGAAAAGGGCGTCAAGCTGATTGGCGCCACCTGCCACTACGTAACCGCCGATCTCGACCAGGGCCCGATCATCGAGCAGGACGTGATCCGCATCGACCACACCGATGCGGTCGAAGACATGGTGCGCTACGGGCGCGACATCGAAAAAACCGTGCTGGCCCGCGGCCTGCGCTATCACCTCGAAGACCGGGTGCTGGTGCATGGCAACAAGACCGTCGTCTTCCGTTAAGCGCGGGTCGATCGCGGGGCGTCAACGAAAAACCGGCACGCCCGATGGGTCGTGCCGGTTTTTCGTGTCCGGCGCCTGAAGCCGCGCCGGAGGGTCAGGCCATCAGAACTTGTAGGCCGATTCGCCGTGGGCGGCGATGTCGAGACCTTCGCGCTCCTCGTCTTCGGCAACCCGCAGACCGACCAGCATGTCGACCAGCTTGAAGGCGACCAGCGAGACCACGCCGGACCAGCCGATGGTCACCAGCACCGAGTAGGTCTGGATCCAGGTCTGGCTGGCGATCGAGAAGTCCTCGCCACCCGTGCCGCCCAGCGACGGGGCGGTAAAGACACCGGTCAGGATGGCACCCAGGATGCCGCCCACACCATGCACGCCGAACACGTCGAGCGAATCGTCGGCACCGAGCATGCGCTTGAGGCCATTGACGCCCCACAGGCAGACCACACCGGAGAGCAGACCGATCACGATGGCGCCCATCGGGCCGACCGAACCGCAGGCCGGGGTGATGGCGACCAGGCCGGCGACGGCGCCGGAGGCGGCACCCAGCATCGAGGGCTTGCCCTTGAAGATGGCCTCACCGGCGATCCAGGACAGCGTGGCAGCAGCGGTGGCGGCCAGGGTGTTGACGAAGGCCAGCGCCGCGCCCGAGGTGGCTTCCAGATTGGAGCCGGCGTTGAAGCCGAACCAGCCCACCCACAGCATCGACGCACCGATCATGGTCATGGTCAGCGAGTGCGGTGCCATGGCTTCACGGCCGTAGCCGATCCGCTTGCCCACCAGGTAGGAGCCCACCAGACCGGCCACACCGGCGTTGATATGCACCACGGTGCCGCCCGCGAAGTCGAGCGCGCCGTCACCAAGCAGGTAGCCGCCCGGACCCCACACCATGTGGCAGATCGGCAGATAGCTGAAGCTGAACCAGATCACCGTGAACAACAGCACGGCGGAGAACTTGATGCGTTCGGCAAAGGAGCCGACGACCAGCGCGCAGGTGATGCCGGCAAAGGTGGCCTGGAAGGCGACGAAGACCAGTTCCGGCAGCTTCACGTTGTCGGTGAAGGTGTCGGCCAGGGTGTTGATGGTCACACCGGAGAGGAAGACCTTGCTGAAGCCGCCGATGAAGGGGCCGGCTTCGGTAAAGGCCACGCTGTAACCGTAGAGCGCCCACAGCACAATGCCGAGGCTGAACACCACCATGACCTGCATCAGCACCGACAACATGTTCTTGGCGCGCACCATGCCGCCGTAGAACAGCGCCAGACCGGGTACGGCCATGAAGACCACGAGCAGCGTCGCGGTCATCAGCCAGGCCACGTCGCCCTTTTCGACCACCACGGCCGCGTCGGCCGCGTGAGCGGGTACCGCCAGGCCGACCAGTGTGGCCAGCATGAGAGAGAGAATCGCTTTCATGTGGGGTCTCCTTACAGGGCGTCGTTACCGGTTTCACCGGTGCGGATGCGGATGGCCTGGACCAGATCGAACACAAAGATCTTGCCGTCACCGATCTTGCCGGTGTTGCCGGCCTTCTCGATGGCTTCAATGGCCTGATCCAGCAAGGTCGCGGAGATGGCCGCTTCGATCTTTACCTTGGGCAGAAAATCGACCACATACTCGGCGCCGCGATACAGCTCGGTGTGGCCTTTCTGACGACCGAAGCCTTTGACCTCGGTCACGGTGATGCCTTGCACGCCGATGGCGGAGAGCGCTTCGCGCACTTCGTCCAGCTTGAAGGGCTTGATGATGGCAACGAGATATTTCATGACAGTTCCCTGTGGTGAGTCCGCCGGGCCGGAAAACCGCTCCGCCCGGCGACGGGTTTAGAAGGACTTGGAGACGGAGAAGATCACGCGTGCGTCGGCGTTGTCGTCGTTGTCCACATCGGTGTCGACATAGTTGAGGCCGAAGCTGAAGCCGGCGTAGTCCTTGCTCACACCGACTTTCCAGTCGTTGTAGCTGGTGCCGTTCTCGATCTTCTGACGACCGACGTGGGCGCCGAGAGTGAAGCCGGCGCCGACGTCATGGCTGGCCGACAGGTCGAAGTACTGGCTGCCGTCGGAGTTGCTTGCGCCGAACAGATCGGTGAAGGCGTAGGAATACTTGAAGCTGATGAACTTCCAGCTCACCCCGACGTAGCCTTCGGTCGTATCGGCGCTGTCGCCCCCGATCTTGCCGCCTGGATAGACGTACTGCAGCACGCCGACGTCATAGCCGAAGTCACCGAGAGACTTCTTGAAACCGCCATAGACATCGACTTCCAGGCTGCCGGTGTCGAGCCAGTCGACGTTCGAGCCCCACACGCCGGCATAGAAGCCGCTGGCGTGGGCGTAGTCAAAGCCGCCCTGCAAGGCCATGTTTTCCTTGGTCTGGGAGTAGCCACGGTACTGGTAGTCGGAGACGAAGCCGACGTTGGCGGAAATCGGGCTGTCTTCAGCGAAGGCCGCGCCGGTCAGGCCGGCGAGCGCAATAGCCGCACAGAGTGAACGTTTAAGCATGATGAAAAGCTCCGGGTCAGTTGGGTGATGACCCTATGGCAGGAACTGTGCCAGTTTTTTTCATGCTTAAAAACAATAGCTTGCGATCGCGCCAGTCGAAATGCTGCGTCGCAGCGCACCGAGAAAATCCAATGCACCAGAATGGCGCACCATGTTGGTGCGCACCGGCGTGGTGCCTGTTTGATGTGTCTGTGGGGCGTGGATGGGTGCATCTCGGGCGGATTCGCGCGACAATATCCGCGTTTTTGCCTTTGACTCCAGGACCCCGCAATGAACCCACCCCAGTTGCTTGATCAACTCGCCGGAAAATTCGCCGAAGCCGCGGCCAACTCGCCGGTCAAGGATATTGAGAAGAACGTGCGCGCATTGGCGGCCAGCGCCTTCGCCCGGCTCGATCTGGTGACCCGCGAGGAATTTGATGTGCAGTGCGCCTTGCTGGAACGGACCAGCGTGCAGCTGGCTGCACTGGAAGCGCGTGTGGCGACACTGGAGGCCGAATTGGCGAAGAAGACTGCCGGCTGATTCGGTAGATGCACAAAAGAAAGCGGCCATTCGCGGCCGCTTTTTTGTTGCCTGTACGTCTCGGACGATTACATCTGGATGGCTTCGAGCGCGATGTCCAGCGTGACCTCGTCGCTGACATTGGGCGCGTATTTGCTTGCGTTGAACTCGCTGCGCTTGATCACCGTGGTGGCATTGGCACCGATGGCCGGCTTCTTGAGCATCGGGTGCGCCATGGCCTTGAACGAGGTCACGGTCAGGGTCACCGGACGGGTCACGCCCTTGAGGGTCAGATTGCCTTCGATGGTGGCCGGGGTGTCGCCGTCGAAGGTGACCTTGGTCGACTTGAAAGTGGCTGTCGGGTGATTGGCGGTGTCGAGGAAGTCCGCGCCCTGGATGTGGCCGTCGAAGGTGTCGTAGCCGGTGTCCACCGAGGTGGTGTCGATGGTCATGTCGACCGATGCGGTGCGGGCGGCGGCGTCCAGGGTGACCGTGCCGGTGGTCTTGTTGAAGCGCGAGATCTGCTTCGACATGCCGAAATGGCTGTACGAGAAGCGCGGGTAGGTGTGGGTGCCTTCAACGGTGTAGGTCACCGATTCGGCCAGGGCCGGGGCGGCGATGAGGGTGGCGAGAACGGCGGTGATGAGGGTATTTTTCATGAAAGAACTCCGAGTTTCGGGTTGGGGTTTGGGGTGTGTTTATTGTGCAAGCGGTTTGGCGACGAGGTGGAAAACCACCTCGACCTTGTTGGCCACGATGTCGAAGGCCGACCACTCGCCCTCGCCGATGGCGAAGTCGCCACGCTGCAGGGGCAGCATGCCGTCAAAGCTTGCGGTCGGCGTACCCGGCGTGTAGGTGACCGGAAAGCTCACCGGGCGGGTCTTGCCCTTGATGCTGAGCTGGCCGGCGACCTCGAAGCGGTTGCCGCCCAGCGGCTTGACGGTGCTGGAGACAAAGCGCGCCACCGGGTGTGTGGCGGTGTCGAACCAGGTCTTGGCCTTGACCTCGTCGTTGCCCTCGGGCGAGCCGGTGTCGATGCCGGCGAGCGGCACGTTGAAGGTGGTCGAGGCCGCCTCGGGGCGGGCCGGGTCGAAGTGCAGCTCGGCTGAAAACTGTTTGAACTCGCCGTCGAGCGTGACGCCCATCTGGCTGTATCGGAAGCCGACTTTACTGGCGGCGGTGTCCAGCGTGCCGTACTCGACGGCGTGCGCCGTGCCGGTCAGGCCGAGCGCCAGCGCGGCGGTGAGCGTCAGTCGGGTGAGTGAGGTGGTGCGCATCAATGTCTCCTTCGGTCGTGCCGAATCAGGATTTCAGGGCGCGGGGCAGCATGCGGGTGAGCACGGTGTCCCGGTCGATAAAGTGGTGCTTGAGCGCGGCGGCCGAGTGGATTGCGACCAGCCCGAGCAAAGTGAAGTTCAGAAATTCATGCACGTCCTTTAGGGTGTCGCCCAACGCGGCGTCCTTGGCCAGCAGGTCGGGCAGCGGCACGAGGCCGAACCACACGGTCTGAAAACCCTTGGCCGAGCTCATCAGCCAGCCACTGACCGGAATGGCGATCATCAGACCGTAGAGCAACCAGTGCGCGGCGTTGGCGGCCCGACGCAGCACCGGCGACATGGTGTCGGGCAGGGCCGGCGCGGGGTGAGTGAGCCGCCAGCCGAGCCGGAACACGATCAGCGCGAACAGCGTGACGCCGGCCCATTTATGCCAGGAGTAGAGCTTGAGCTTGGTCGGTGACAGCGACAGATCGGTCATGTAAAGACCGAGGCTGAAGCTGGCGAGGATCCCGAAGGCAATGAGCCAGTGCAGGGCGATGGCGGTGGGTGTGTAACGTGGTGTCATGGTCAATCCGAGGAAGTCAGGCCGCGAGGGTGGTTTGTGTGTTCGTATCGGCAAAAACAAAGCTGTCCATGCTCAGTTCGCCGGCGAGCACGCCGCCGTCGATCCGGCGCGCTTGCGACCAGTCGCAGCCGGCCGCGCCGATCGCGAAGAACAGGGGGAGAAAGTGCTCGTCCGTGGGGTGGGCGTGCAGGGCGTGAGGCGCCCGGCTGCGGTAGTTGAGCAGCGCGTCCAGATCGCCAGTGTGCAGCTGCGCCCACACCCAGTCGGCAAACTCGGTGGCGTAGGGTTCGGTGGGCGTGTTGGCGAAGAACTCGCGCAGGTTGTGCGTCAGGCTGCCCGAGCCGATCATCAGCACGCCGGCTTCACGCAGGGGTGCCAAAGCCTGGCCCAATTCGAGCAGCGCCAGCGGCGAGGGCGCGCTCGGCTGTGAGACCTGGATCAGCGGAATGTCTGCATCTGGATAAAGATGCATCATCGGCACCCAGGCGCCGTGGTCGCGTCCGCGATCGTCGTTGCGTCGGGCCTTCAGTCCTTGGTGGGTGAGCGCGGCGACGACCATCCCGGCCACATCGGCCGCGCCCGGGGCCGGGTAGTCCAGCGAATACAGCGCACGGGGAAAGCCGCCAAAATCGTGAATGGTTTCGCCCGTGGTGCCGGCAGAGACTTCAAGCGTGGGGCTCATCCAGTGCGGCGACACGGCAAGCACCGCCCGCGGTCGGGGCAGCGTCTTGCCGAGCGCGGTCAGCGCCGGGCCGAGGCGGCCGGGTTCGACCGCGAACATTGGCGAACCGTGCGAGATAAAGAGGCTGGGCAGAGACATCCTTGATTCCTTGATGGCACACCACGCGTAAATGCGAAGCTTGAGTGCATCTTATTGTTTGCCAACACTTTGATAAACAGCGCCCATATTGATTGATTGTCAATAAATAAGAGACAATCAGCGCATGGATAGATTCCGCGAAATGCAGTGCTTTGTTGCCGTGATCGAAGCCGGCAGCTTTGTTGCCGCCGCCGATCAGCTGCGCCTGTCGAAGGCGGCGGTGTCGCGCAGCGTGATCGATCTGGAGACCCGGCTCGGCGCGCGCCTGCTCCAGCGCACCACCCGGCGCCTGTCGATTACCGAGGCGGGGCGTGCCTACTACGGCCGCTGCAAACAGATTCTCGACGAGCTCGAAGAGGCTGAGAGTGCGGTGGGCGAGGTCACCGGCCACCCGGTGGGCAGCTTGCGCATCAACGCGCCGCTGTCCTTCGGTGTGCTGCATCTGTCGCCGCTGTGGGGGCCGTTCATGGCGCGCTACCCCGATGTGTCGCTGGAGGTGGATCTGGCTGACCGTCTGATCGACGTGGTCGAAGAGGGCTACGACGCGGTGATCCGCATCAGCCGCATGCAGGACTCCACCCTGGTGCATCGGCGCCTGGCCTCAACGCGGGTCATGGTCACCGCCACGCCTGAGTATCTGGCGGCGCACGGCACGCCCCGGCAGGTCGCCGATCTGGCCGCGCACGCGGTGATCGCATACAGCTACTCGCCCGCCGGTGACACGTGGCGCTTCGATACGCCCGACGGCCCGCAAGAGGTGCAAACCTCGCCGCGCATGCGCACCAATAACGGCGACACCTGCCGGGCGGTGGCGCTGGCGCATCAGGGCATCGTGCTGCAGCCGGACTTTCTGATCGGCGATGATCTGGCCGTGGGCCGGCTGGTCGAAGTGCTGCCCGACTGTCGATTGCCTGAGATCGGCGTGTATGTGGTCTACCCCTCGCGCAGGCATTTGTCGGTGAAAGTGCGGGTGCTGGTCGACTTTCTCGCCGAGGCCTTTACCCAGCCGCCCTGGCACCGGCCGACCGAGGGCTGACTTGGCTCGGTGGGGCCGATGATCCTGAAGACGGCAGTTGGACGCGCCCAAGTGTGCGGCTGGCGGGTTGTCTGGCAAGGCGCGAGGAGGACGCAGGAGCGGCCCCTGCTAGGACGAGAAACGCGGGCAGGCGGCCCGCCAGCTGTGCAATCGGGCGTGTAGCGCGTTCGCCCATTGGGTGAAGCTTGCCGAAGGCCAAATTGTCAGTATCTACAATAACTTGCCAACACCAATGAGCGGTCAACTGGCGTTTTCAGGATGATAGAATTGGCGCCCCGTATTGATGTTGCGCCCATGTCTGTTTTGTCCTCCCCCGCTGCGCTGCGCCCCCGCCGTCTGGCCATCGCGCCCATGCTCGACTGGACCGACCGTTTCTACCGCTACTTTGCGCGGCAGATCACGCGTCGTACCTGGCTGTATACCGAGATGGTCACCACTGGCGCGTTGATTCACGGCGATGCCAGCCGCTTTCTGCGTTTTGACGAGCGCGAGCATCCGCTGGCGCTGCAGCTCGGTGGCAGTGATCCGGTTGATCTCGCGCGCTGTGCCCGTCTGGCCACCGAGTGGGGCTACGACGAGATCAACCTCAACGTGGGCTGTCCGTCCGAGCGGGTGCAGTCGGGCGCTTTTGGCGCCTGCCTGATGGCCGAACCGCAGCTGGTGGCCGATTGCCTCAAAGCCATGCAGGATGTGACCGACCGCGCCGTCACCGTCAAACACCGCATCGGCATCGACAGCGTCGAGGACTACAGCTACCTGCGCGATTTCGTCGGCCAGGTGCATGCGGCCAGCGGCTGCACGGTGTTTATCGTGCATGCGCGTAATGCGATCCTCAAAGGCCTGTCGCCTAAAGAGAACCGCGACATCCCGCCGCTCAAGTACGACTACGTGCACCAGCTCAAGCGCGACTTCCCGGCGCTGGAGATCCTCATCAACGGCGGCTTCACCGACTGGGATGCGATTGCCGCGCAGTGGCCGGCGGTCGATGGCGTGATGGTCGGCCGCGAGGCCTATCACAACCCCTGGCTGCTGGTCGAAGCCGACGCGCGCGGCTGGGGCGACACCCAGGCCACGCCCTCGCGGCTTGAAGTGGTCGACGCGATGGTCAGCTTCATGGCCGCGCAGATTGCCGAGGGCGTGCCGCTCAAAACCATGACGCGTCATGTGCTCGGTCTGTATCACGGCATGCCGGGCGCGCGGCAATGGCGACGCATGCTGTCTGACCCCAATCTGCTGCGCGCCAACGATCCGCGCCTGCTGATCGACGCGGCCAATGCCGTGGAGCAGCGCCGCGCTGCCTGAGCGGCATTGACACGGCATATTCCAATCGCATCGCCGGCCCGCTACACTCGGGCCCCATGTCACTCGCTCTCGTTCATACCCGTGCCCTCGATGGCATGGACGCGCCGCCCGTCGTGGTCGAAGTTCACCTCGCCAACGGCCTGCCCGCCTTCAATCTGGTCGGCCTGCCAGACACCGAAGTGCGCGAAGCCCGCGAGCGGGTGCGCGCCGCGCTGCAAACCGGCAACTTCGAGTTCCCGCAGCGGCGTATTACCGTCAATCTGGCGCCGGCCGATCTGCCCAAGGAGGGCGGCCGTTTCGACCTGCCGATCGCGGTCGGCATTCTCGCCGCCTCGGGGCAGCTGAACGCCGCGACCCTGGCCAGCCACGAGTTCGCCGGGGAGCTGTCACTGTCGGGCGAGCTGCGGCCGATTCGCGGCGCGCTGGCCATGGCGCTGCAGACGCGGGCCGCCGGCCGCACGCTGATTTTGCCCACCGCCAGCGCGCAGGAAGCCGGCCGGGTGCGTGATGTGTCGGTGCGCCCGGCCGACAGCTTGCTTGCCGTGTGTGCGCATCTCAATGGCCAGACGCTGCTGCCCGACGCCCCGCCGCCGCTTGAGTCGGCGCCGCTGCAGGCCATGCCCGACCTCGCCGATGTCAAAGGCCAGCTCGAAGCCCGTCGGGCGCTGGAGGTGGCGGCGGCTGGGTCTCATTCATTATTGATGTACGGCCCGCCGGGCACCGGCAAGTCCATGCTCGCTCAGCGCCTGGCCGGCATTTTGCCGCCGCTGGACGAGGCGGCGGCGCTCGAAGCGGCGGCGGTGCAGTCGCTGGCCGGTCGCTTCGATCCGGCCACCTGGGGGCGGCGGGCGTTTCGTTCGCCGCATCACTCCGCGTCCGCGCCGGCGATTGTTGGCGGCGGGGCGATTCCGGGGCCGGGCGAAATCAGTCTCGCGCATCATGGCGTGTTGTTCCTCGACGAGCTGCCGGAGTTCGACCGCCGCGTGCTCGAAGCCCTGCGCGAGCCGCTCGAAAGCGGGCATGTCGAGGTGGCGCGGGCGCGCCGTCGGGCGCGGTTCCCGGCGCGCTTTCAGTTGGTGGCGGCGATGAACCCCTGCCCCTGTGGCTACCTGGGTGACGCACGGGGGCGTTGCCGCTGCACGCCGGATCAGGTGGCGCGCTATCGCGGCAAGCTCTCCGGCCCCTTGCTCGATCGCATCGACCTGACCCTGGAAGTCGGCAGCCTGAACGCTGCCGAACTCGAACGCGCGGTGCCCGGCGAGGACAGCGCCACCGTGCTCACCCGCGTGCTCGCCGCGCGGCAACGTCAGCAGGCGCGCCAAGGCGACAACAACGCGGCGCTCGACGCCGCCGCCGTGGTGCGCCATTGCCGGCCGGATGATCGCGGGCGACAGGTGCTGGCACGCGCGGTCGAGTCGCTCGGCCTGTCGGCCCGCAGCCACGACCGCATCTTGCGTGTGGCGCGTACGATTGCTGATCTGGCGGGCGCCGACGGCGTGGCCGCCGCGCATGTGGCCGAAGCCATCCAGTACCGGCGCGGGCTCGGCGTCTCCGCACGATAAGCAGTACACTGGGGCGCTTCGCGATCGCGCCTTTGGCCGGTCGCCGTTTTCTTTAGCGACCCCGAATGCACCGCTCCTACACGCAACTGGCCATCATCCTGGCGGCGCTGGCCGCAATTGGCCCGTTCTCGATTGATACCTACCTGCCCGCCTTCCACGCCATGGAAGTCGACCTGGGCACGACGCGCTACGCCGTGCAGCAGACGCTCACGCTGTATATGGTGATGTTTGCCGTGATGGTCTTGTGGCACGGCGCGCTGTCCGACGGTTTTGGCCGGCGCCGGGTGCTGGTGGTGGCGATGGCCATGTTTACGCTGGCCTCGGTGTTGTGCGCTGTGGCGCCGAGCATCGAGTGGATCTGGGTCGGCCGCGCTTTGCAAGGCATGAGCGCCGGCGCCGGCATGGTCATCGGACGCGCCATTGTGCGCGATGTGCTCGATGGCCCCGATGCGCAGCGCCTGATGTCGCATGTGGTGATGATGTTTGCGGTGGCGCCTGCGGTGGCGCCCATCATCGGTGGCTGGATTCTGTTGATCACCGACTGGCGCGCGATTTTTGCCTTTCTTGCGCTGTACGGTCTGGTGATGACCGTGGTCTGCCATCGGGTCTTGCCCGAAACCCTGCCCCCCGACAAGCGCCAGCCCCTGCACTTGGGTGATCTGGCGCGGGCCTATGGCCAGGTGCTGCGCAAGCCGGCCTTCTTGCTGCTGACCGGTGCGCTGGCGCTGAACTTCAACGGTTTCTTCATCTATGTGCTGTCGGCGCCGACCTTTCTGGTCGACCACCTCGGCCGCTCGCCGCAAGCCTTTGCCTGGCTGTTCGTACCGGCCATGGGCGGCTTGCTGGTCGGCTCCTGGCTCTCCGGCCGGGTCGCCGGGCGCTGGTCGCCGCGGCGCAGCGTGGCCACCGGTTACGCGGTGATGATTCTTGCGGCACTGGCCAACGTTGTGGTGTCGACGGCGATGACGCCCGGCTTGCCGCAGTCGGTCGCGCCGATCGCGCTCTACACCCTGGGCATGTCGCTGACCATGCCGAACCTGACGCTGATGGCGCTGGATCTGTTTCCGCTGCGCCGGGGCCTGGCCTCGAGCTGCCAGAGTTTCATGCAGATGGCGGTCAATGCGCTGACGGCGGCGGTGACGGCGCCCTTGCTGTGGGGAAGTGTTCAGAGCTTGAGTCTGGGGATGGTGATCTATCTGGTGCTCGGCGCCGCGGCGGCGGGGGCGGTGTTTTACCGCATGGCCGAGTCGCCGTGAGCGAGGCTTGATCGTCGAGCCTAGGGATACGATGGAAACCATTCCGGCCCGTGCCGACGCGAAGCGCGGCAGCAGCGAGTGCTGATCTGGTCGCCAGGCCTGGCCGGCGTGGTGTGCTTCGGGGCGGTGGCGTCAGCCCGCTTGCCAGCCTTGCACGATCTGATCGGCGAGATGGGTCAGGTCCGCGGCGCTGAGGTCGGGTGGCGGCACGTTCGCCGCCGGTAGAACGGCGTTGTGGGGGCGGGTCACCAGCGCACCGCGGCAGCCCGCCGCCTGGGCGCCCACCGTATCCCACAGATGGCAGGCGACGAGACACAGCCTGGCGGTGTCGACACCGAGCGCCTGTGCCACGTGGCGGTAGGTTTCGGGCGCGGGCTTGAATTTCTGGACGGCTTCGACGCTGAAGCTGTGTTCGAAGAAATCGCTGAGCCCAGCGCGCTCCATCGGCGTGGGCGAGGCGGTGCTGGCCGAATTGGTCAGTGTCACCATCCGGAAGCCCGCATCACGCAAGCGCGTGAGTGCAGGCACGACGTCGGGATGTGCGGGCATGGTGTTCATGCGCGTTTTCAGTTCATTGATGTCGTCGTCGGTCATGGTGACGCCGCGCGTCGACGCCACCATGCGCAGCGTGCCGACGCCGAGTTCGCCGAAGGGTGTGTAAAGCCCCGAGAGCGTCAGCGTTTGTGAATACAGAATGAGCTGAGCAAACCACTCTCTGAGCACCCCCGGGTCGCCGAAAACGCGTTCAAACAGCGGTTCGAGCGTGGTGATGTCAAGCAGCGTTTCATTGACGTCGAAAACAAGGATCATCGCGGGCGTGTTGCGGGGCATGGGCGTCCTCCTCGGGAGATTCTGCGTGGCGTGATTCAGTGTGTCAGATTTTCAGGCGCTGCGAGCGGACCGGTGTCGTGTAGCAGGGCGTCACGGGGGGGCTGTCGCTCGACCGCTCCCGTACCGCGCGGCTTCAGCCAGCCTTGTGCCATTCGAACGGACGGAACATGTCGTCCACCGGGGTGTCGGCCAGATGATTGGTGTAGTTCGACATCACCTTTTGGGACACGCCCAGCACCACCTCAAGGATCTGGCGCTGGGTGAAACCCGCGTCCAAAAACGCCTGCACGGCCGATGCATCCACATCGCCGCGCTGGCGCACGACACTCAGGGTGAAGGTGCGCAGCGCCTCCAGGCGGGCGCTCGGCAAGGCGGTTTCGTTGCGCAGCGCGTCGGTGATGGCGTCGTCAACCTTCATGCCCTTGGCGATGCCGGTGTGCGCCGGCACGCAGTAGTGGCAGGCGTGCTCGACATTGATCGATTGCCAGATCACGGTCAGTTCATCCTTGTTGAAGCTGGAGCCCATGAAGAGTTCATGCGCCCGTTGATAGGCCTCCAGCAGGCCCGGCGCTTCGGCCATGACGGCGTGCAGGCCCGGAATCATTCCGTAGGCTTTTCTGGACTTGGCGAGCAGCGGCTGGCTGGCTTCCGGGGCGGTGGCTTCGGTGTGAAGTTGAAATTCGATCATTGGGTGTTCCTGAGTGAGTGCGTGGAGAAAGACGCGTCGTCGTAAGTCGCCGGTGCCGATCACTGAATCAGGACGCGCCGATGACGGCGGATGGCTCGGTAAAAACAAGGGCGTGGTCACGAATTGCCGCGTGTCTGAACCGAACGATCTAGACTATAGACAATCTAAACCGATCAGTCAAAACAAGGGGCGCTCCGCCAATCGTGCGGCGCTCACGCCCGGGCCGGAGCGACGCATGGGTGCCGGCCGATGACCGCACCGCCAGTCGTCAGTGGGGATGAAAGCGACAGGGGCTACCGGGTTTGCGGTGCAAGGCGATTGGTTCGCTGTGCGTGTGATGCGCCATGACTCAACATTCTTTCGGCTCGCGCGTCGACGCATTTCTTTGCGCCGAGACTTGGCCTAGAATTGGCAAAATATTTCTCTCGCCTGCCGTGCAGAGAAAAAACTTTCTGATTTCGATGCCTTGCCGACACCACCATGAAGATTGATCGTATTCAGCGCCAGATCCTTGCCGAACTGCAAAAGAACTCCCGTATCAGCAACCAGGAGCTGGCTGACCGGGTCGGCTTGTCGGTGTCGCCGTGCTGGCGCCGGGTGCGTGAGCTGGAAGAGGGCGGGCTGATCCGCGCCTATGTGGCTCTGCTCGACCGAAAGAAGCTCGGACTGGACGCTTGCCTGTGGTGTCAGGTGCGCCTCAAGAAGCACAGCGCATTGATTGCCGAGCAGTTCGAGACCATGGTGGCAACGCGGCCCGAAGTGGTCGAGTGCTACGAGCTGACAGGTGAGAGCGACTACCTGATGAAGGTCTACCTGCCCGATATGGATGCCTACACCGCTTTCATGCACAGCTTTTTGCTGAAGATGCAGGAGGTTGATGTGGTGCGCACGAGCGTGACGCTGCGTGAGATCAAGAATGAAACCGCGCTGCCGATCTGATGGCGGGCGCCGTCCATAGACCAAAAAAAAGCCCCGCATCCCCGGGGCTTTTTCTCGTCGTTCAGCAGGCTCAGTTGCCCTCGACCGGCGGCTCGGTAAAGCTTGCGCCGGACTGGTTGGCCAGGTACGCGACGGCCCGTACGAGTTCCTTGTCGGTCAGATCGCTCGCGCCACCCTTGGGCGGCATGGCGCCCTTGCCCGCATCGGCGCTGGCTACGAGGCCATCGAGGCCCATCGCGAGACGCGGAGCCCAGGCGGCCTTGTCGCCTGTTTTGGGCGCTTCGAGCACGCCGGAGCCATGACAGGCGGAGCAGACGCTGGTGTAGATCTGTTCGCCGGTGCGGCTACCCGGGGCCACTTTGGCGACGGCGAGTTCGACGCGTGCAACGGGCTGGGTCAGTTGGGCAGACATCTCACCATCAATGCTTTTGTTATCACCACAGCCGGCCAGCGGCAGGGCGAGGACGGCGAGAAGGCTCAGGAGGCGTGTTTGGGTCATGCTCTTTTCCTCTGTGCGGGTGCAACAATCATAAAGCGGCGATTATAGCGGGGCATGAGGCGGTTTGGAAAACGCCGACGTGGACGCTTTTTGCAAAAAGGGCTATTCTCACGCCCTCTGCGCGCCTGTAGCTCAGTGGATAGAGTACTGGCCTCCGAAGCCAGGGGCCGCTGGTTCGATTCCAGCCAGGCGCGCCATGCCCCACCTGTCGGTTTCGGCGGTCATACCAGGTGACCATGCTCGAATATCGCATCATTCCCGTTACGCCCTTCGCCCAGAATTGTTCCTTGCTCTGGTGTTCCGACACGCGCAAGGCCGCTGTCGTCGACCCCGGTGGCGATATTCCGCGCATCGTGGCTGCGATTGCAGCAGCCGGGGTTGAGGTCGACAAGATCTTGCTGACACACGGTCATATTGATCATGCCGGCGCGACCGCCGAACTAGCACGTACGCTGGATGTGCCGATCATCGGCCCGCAACGCGAAGAGCGCTTCTGGCTCGACGCGTTGGAAAAGCAGAGCAAGATGTTCGGCTTTCCGCCGGTCGAGTCCTTCGAGCCCGATCGCTGGCTCGAAGACGGCGACACGGTCGAGATCGGGAACAATCAGCTTCAAGTGCTTCATACGCCGGGCCATACGCCGGGCCATGTGGTGTTTTTCGATACCGGATCGCGCCTGGCCGTGGTGGGCGACGTGCTGTTTGCCGGTTCGATTGGCCGCACCGATTTTCCGCGGGGTGATCATGCGACCCTGGTGGCAGCCATCCGCGACAAGCTGTGGCCGCTGGGGGACGATGTCAGATTCATCCCCGGCCATGGCCCGCAGTCGACCTTCGGCGCTGAACGCGCAAACAATCCCTATGTGGGCGATGGCCGTTGAATACGCTACCGGATGGTTGTGGCGATTTGCGGTAGGATGTTTGCTCAGGATCAATTGAACTTGTGATAGAGCGAGGACGCCGCCGTGCGATTGGCCATTCTTGAAGACGACACGCTCCAGAGCGATACGCTGGCCGATTGGTTGCGCCAGGCCGGACATGACGTGCATGTTTTCTCGCAGTCGCGCGATTTCGTTCGTGTCGCTGGGCGAGAAAGCTTCGATCTGTGCCTGATCGACTGGATGCTGCCGGAGATGACCGGCACCGAAGTGCTGCACTGGCTGCGCGAAGACCGCGCCAATGACACCCCGGTCATTTTCATCACCGCGCGCGACGCCGAAGAAGACATTGTCACCGCACTTGGCGCCGGCGCGGACGACTATCTCGTCAAGCCGCTGCGTCGCTTCGAGCTGCTCTCGCGGATTGATGCGGTCATGCGTCGCGCCCGCCCGCAGGCGTCCGACAATATTGTCGAGGTGCCGCCCTTCTGCTTCGATGTGCAGTCCAAGCGGGTTACGCTCGATGGCGAGCCCGTCGAGCTGACCGACAAGGAATTCGACCTCGCCGCCTTCCTGTTCAAGAACCTCGGCCGATTGCTCTCGCGTGGTCACATGCTCGAAGCCGTGTGGGGGCGCAATCCCAACCTTGCCACGCGCACCGTCGACACCCATATCAGCCGCGTGCGCAGCAAGCTCGGCCTGCGACCCGAAAACGGCTTTCGTCTGACGCCGACCTATAACTACGGCTACCGGCTCGAGCAAATCGAAACCGCCGAGGACGCCGCCGACTGATCGACGGCCTCACCGGGCAGTGGCTTCAGTTGCGCTTCAGCGAATCGCGAATCTCACGCAGCAGCACAATGTCTTCCGGGTCGGCCTTGGGCGCTTCCGGCTCGGGCGGCGCTTCGCGCTTGAGCTTGTTGATCGCCTTGATGGCCATGAAGATCGCGAAGGCCACGATCACGAAGTCCAGCGCGGTATTGATGAACACCCCGTACTTGACCAGCGGCGCGCCGGCTTTTTCCGCCTCGGCCAGCGACGCGAATGCGCCCTCGCCCAGATTGACATAGAGGTTGGAGAAATCGACCCCGCCCACCAGCTTGCCGACCACCGGCATCACGATGTCGTTGACGGCTGAATTGACGATCTTGCCGAAGGCTGCGCCGATGATCACGCCGACGGCCATGTCCATCACGTTGCCCTTGACGGCAAACTCCTTGAACTCCGAAATAAAACTCATCTGTTGAACTCCTGTCTGGGGGCCACTGCCGGCGGTCGATTGCCCGTGTGCCGGATTTGACGGCTTTTGCGACACCGGTGAACTATGCTGTCCAAATGACGACGTTAGATGGATTTGTCGTCCGTGAGAATAAGTATCACTGTTTTTCACGGCGAAAACAGCCATCACACGTATGATGAAACGCTTACTTACGAAGGGACGCCCGATGCAACCGAAAGTCACAATCCGCCGTGTGTTGGCCGTCGGTCTGGCGGCTTTTGCTCTGATGGGTGCCAGTGCCGCGCGCGCTGCCGAGGATGCGGTGCACTACGTGGTGCAATCGGGCGATACCCTGATCGGGCTGGGTCAAACACTTCTCCAGAACCCCGAGCGCTGGCCGACCATTCAGCGCCTCAACGCCGTGGCCGACCCCTATCGGATGCCTGTCGGGCGCAATCTGCGCATCCCGGTCACGATGCTGCGCAAGGAGCCCCGCGAGGCGCGCGTGGTGCACGTGAGCGGTGGCGCCAGCGCCGATGGCCAGCCGCTCGCCGTCGACCAGAAAGTCTCGGTGGGTGCCCGCCTGGTGACGCCGGCGGAAGGTTTCATGACGCTTGAACTGCCCGATGGCTCCCGTTTGACCTTGCAGCCGCAAAGCGATGTGCGCATCGACGCGCTGCACGGGTTCAAGGGCGTGGACGATGTTCAGCGTGCCACCTTCGACGTACGTCAGGGTCGAATCGAAACCGAGGTCAAGCCACAGGCCGGGCCGGCCGCGCGCTATCGCATCCACACCCCGACCGCGGTGATCGGCGTGCGCGGCACCAGTTTCCGAGTTGCCAGCGAAGCCGACCAGAGCCGCGCCGAAATGCGCAGCGGCACCGTCGCCGTACGCGGCGACAAGCCGGGCCGCGAGATCGCGCTCAAGCAAGGTTTCGGGCTGGTCGCCCGTGCCGGCCAGGCGGTCGAGGCGCCGGTGCCGCTGTTGCCCTCGCCCAAGGTGGCTGACATGGCCACGCTGTACGAGCGCCCGGACATGCGCATTCAACTGCCGCCAGTGGCCGGCGCGGTGGGCTATCGCGGGCAGGTCGCGCAGGATGCCGACTTTACCCGTATCGTCGCCGAAGCCAAGGCCAGCGGGCCCGATCTCAAGATTGCAGGTCTGCCCGATGGCCAGTATTTCCTGCGTGTGCGCGCTGTCGATTCGCGCGGGCTCGAGGGGCGCGACGCCGATCTGGCGGTGCGTCTCAAGGCGCGGCCCGAGCCGCCCTTCATCAACGCCCCGCGACCCAACGGCAAGGCCGGCGCCGGCGAGGTGAAATTCGCCTGGGCACAGGTCGAAGGCGCTGCCAGCTACCGATTCGAGATTGCGCGCGATGCCGGCTTTACCGACATCGTCACCCGCGACCACGCCCTCGCCGACAGCGCCGCCGCCGTGCCGCTTGAAGCCGGCGAATACCACTGGCGCCTGGCCAGCACCCGCGCCGATGGCGACCGCGGCCCCTGGGGCGACCCGGTGGGTCTCACCGTGCGCCCGCCCATGGCCGAGGTGCCGGCACCGGCCTTCGATGAAGACAACATGCTCTTCGCCTGGGGCGGCGAGCCGGGTCAGAAATTCGACTACCAGTTTGCCGATGACGCCGAGTTCACCCGTCTGGTCGCCAGCGGACAGGTGACGGCGCCCGAGCTGGTGCTGCCCAAGCCCGGTGCCGGGGCTTACTTTTTGCGCATCCGCGCGATCGACGCCGACGGCTTCGTGGGGGGCTATTCCGCAGGCCAGCAGGTGATTGTGCCGGCCGAGTTGCCGGTGTGGATGCTGCTTGCGCCCTTGCTGATCTTCCTTTGATCGTCGAGGGCTCGCACTTGTGACTGAACGCGGATTTTTCGAGTGGCTGATTGTTTCCGTCCTGTGCGTTGCGGTGGCGGTGGCCGCCACCTGGGCAGGCTGGTTGTGGCGCTTTGACCAGGTCGCCTACGACGCCGCCATGTCGGTGGCGCGACCCGATGCCGACGCGCAAGTGGTGGTGGTGGCCATTGATGACCCGAGCCTGACCGAGATCGGCCGCTGGCCATGGCGGCGTTCGGTGCATGCCGCGCTCATCGAACGGCTCAGCCGTGCCGGCGTGCGCAGCATCGTGATGGACGTCATCCTCAGCGAGCCCAATTCGGCCGACCCCGAGGCTGACGCCCAGCTTGCCGAGGCCATCGGCGCCAGTGGTCGGGTCATTCTCCCGCTGGTGCAGGCGACGCGCGGCAACGCGATTGTTGGCGAAGCCCCGCCCGCTCCCCTTTTTGCTGCCGCAGCAGCCGGCGTCGGCCATATTCATGTCGAGTTCGACCCGGACGGCATCGCCCGCAGCATCTACTTGTGGGAGGGTGACGGCGCGGCGCGGCATCCGCAGCTCGGCCTTGCTGCGCTTCAGCATGCCGAGCCCGAGCGCGCTGCCCGCTATGTCGCGCCGCCCGCTGGCGTGGGCGCCGGCTGGCATCGCGCCGATTGGCTGCGCATCCCCTTTGTCGGGCCGCCGGGCAGTTTCCGTTACATCTCCTACGCCGATGTGTTGCGCGGCGATGTCGACGAGGCCGTGCTGCGCGACAAAGTGGTGTTTGTTGGCGCCACCTCTGTCGGCATGGCCGACAGCGTGCCCACGCCCACCTCGGGCTTCAATCGGCCGATGCCGGGCGTCGAGGTTAACGCCAACGTCTATGCCGCCCTCAAACGCGGCGAAGCCGTGCGGCTGATGCCCGCGCCGCTGGCCGCCAGCATCGCCGGCGGCATTGTCGTGTTGCTGATGGGCCTGATGCTGCGCGCTGCGCCCCGCAACGCCTTGCTCATCGCGTTTGGTGCCTCGGCGGGCTGTTTGCTGCTCAGTTGGGTGGCGCTGCATTCGGCCATGTGGTGGTTCCCGCCCGCCGGGGCCGTGCTCGGCTGCCTGCTGTGTTACCCGTTGTGGAGCTGGCGGCGGCTGGAGGCCGCGCAACGGCATCTGGACGACCAGCTCGAAGTGCTCGACCGCGACGCCGCCAAGCTGTTTCCGGCCATGCAGATCGAGCTGCCCCGGGCCCATGGGCTCGACCCGCTCCAGCTGCGCATTCGCCGCGTCGATCAGGCCGTCCAGCGTCAGCGCGATCTGCATCGCTTTGTGGTCGACACGCTCGACCACCTGCCGGTCGGCGCGGTGGTGACCAACCCGGCCCACCAGGTCATGCTGTGTAACCAGGAAGCCATGCGCCTGCTTGAAGCCTCCGAGCCGCTCACCGTGGCGCGGGCGATCCGCTCGCTGGAGTGGCCGCCGGGCGTGGCCACTGAAGGCGGCGTGCCCCTGCACGAAGGCGCGGGCAGTGTCCGCACCGTCGAGCTCGACGCCCCCAACGGCGCCCGCCTGCTGGTGTCGGTAGCCGGTCTCGCCGATTCGGCCGGCCGGCCGCTCGGCTCGGTGTTTGGCCTGGCCGACATCACCCGCATCCATGACGCCCAGCGCAGCCGCGAAGAGACCATGCATTACCTCTCGCACGACATGCGCTCGCCGATCGCCTCCATCCTTACCCTGATCGAAGCCGAGCAGCTCGCTGGCGACGCCAGCGCCAGTGGTCACGCCCTGCTCAACCAGCTCACCCGCTATGCGCGCTCCGCGCTCAAACTGGCTGACGACCTGTTCCGCCTGGTGCGCGCCGACGCCATCGACGCCAGCCAGTTCAAGGAGATCAGCCTCGCCGCCGTCATGCAGGACGCCGCCGACGAAATCTGGGCGCTGGCCAAGGCGCGCGGCGTCACCGTTGCGGTGAACATCGACAACCGCGGCCATGATGACGGCTATGTGCGCGGCGACCGCGACCTGCTGCGCCGGGCGCTGGTCAATCTGCTCGGCAACGCGGTGAAGTACGGCGCGCCCGACAGCACCGTCGAGCTGACGCTCCAGCGCGAAAACGACGGCTGGGCCGTGTCGGTGCGCGACCACGGCGAAGGCATCCGGCAAGACCTGCTGCCCCGCCTGTTCCAGCGCTTCGGCCGCCTGCCCACCGCTGCCAGCCGCCGCGAGGCCGGCATCGGCCTCGGGCTGATGATCGTCAAAACGGTGGCCGAGCGACACGGCGGCCGCGCCTCGGTCAAGAGCGATTCGGGTGAGGGCACCACCTTTACCCTGCATTTGCCGGCGCTGCGCTAGCCGTCATCATGCCCACCGTACGCCGTCGTCGCGCTGGCCGTTTCATCTTGTGGCTGACGGCGATTGCCGTCCTCGTCTCCGGCCTCCTCGTCTGGCAATTCAGCGACCGCTGGCTGGGTGCCACGCTGGCCGAGCAAATCAACGCCCGCGTCGCCGGCCAGGTCAGTATCGACGGCACGGTGTCGCTGCAAGTGTTTCCGCCCCGACTCAGCCTTTCCGGCCTCGCCTGGCAAGGCCCCGGCGCCACGCCCGGCAGCATGCGGATCGAGCACCTCGATGTCAGCAGCGACTGGAGCGCCGACGGCGCCGCGCGCCCGCTCAGTGTTGTCATTCGTGGCGTACGCGGCGAGCTGCGTCAGCAAGCCGACGGCCAATGGCAACTGCCCACTCCGCTTTCCACGGCCGATGCGGGCACTGACGATGCGCCCGTCAAACTCGCCGCCCTGACGGTGACCGACGCCACGCTCGACATCATCGGCGGCGGCGCGCCCGCCACGTTGCGCCTGGCCGAACTGAAACTCCTCGAATCGCCAAGCGGCTGGCAGGCGCACGCCACCGCGGGTGCGACGCGCGCAGGCGCGGCCATCGACGGCAAGCTCGACACCACCATTGAACTCGCCACGGCCGGCCCGCGGCTCGCCGATCTCACCATTACACTCGCCGGCCAGATGGGCCCCGCGCGCATCGAATCGCTGGCGCTAAGTCTGGCCACCGTCGCGCCGGCTGCCGACGGCGCGTGGCAGCTCGCCGGACTCACCGCCGAGCTTCGTGCAACCGACGGTGCGCGCCAGCTCACGCTCAGCGGCACCGCCGACACCGGCCGCTACGCCGACGGTGGCGCACAAGTCCTCGGTCTGCAGGCCACCGCCATGCTCACGCCGGCCGGCCCGTCCGAATCAGCCACTGCGACATTCACTGGCGTGGATCTCGCCCTCGCCGGCCAGCAACTCACCGCCAGCGGCAAGGCTCAGTTCGCCACCACGCTCGCCGCCGATCCGGTAGCGGCTACAGTGGAAGACTTTCAACTCATCGCTGAACTCGCCACCGGCCGTATCGACGCCCGCCTGCCAAAGCTCAACGCCACGCTGGCTGACCCCGCCAAACCCGGCGCGCAAATCACCGTCGACGCCGCACTCACCGGGCACTGGCAACTGGCCGAGCGCAGCGGTGCGGGCACGGTGGACGCAACAGTGGAAGACAGTCGACTCAAGGGCCAATGGCAGATTGCACTGGAGCAGCCGCACTGGCTGGCGCTCGACGCCCAGGTCGATCGCCTCAACCTCGACCGCTGGCAAGCCCCCGGCCCCCGCAAAGCCGAAGCCCTGCCGCTCGACGCCTGGCGAGACTGGCCGCTACGGCTCGACCTGCAAGTGGGCCGCCTGCGCATGCAAGGCATCGAAGCGCACAATACCCGCCTGCGCCTTAACCTCCCGTAGGGCCTGTTTCAAGCGGCCGGCACCGCTACCGCCGCGCCGAATAGATCGGCAAATGCCACTTGAAGCGGATCGACAGCAACCGGATCGTGCAGATCACCGCCCCGGCCGATAGCGCCGACACGTCGTGGCCTACGCCCAGCTCGGGCAGTCCGATCAGCACCAGCGCCCCCAGCCAGGCCGCGCTGCCATACAACTCCCCGCCAAACACCACCGGCGCCTCGTTGCACAACACATCGCGCAAGATCCCGCCAAACACCCCGGTCACCACACCCATCAAGCTGGCCACCAACCAGGGCGCGTCATGTGCCAGCGCCACCGAGGTGCCCACTACCGTGAACAGCGACAGCCCGATCGCATCCGGCAACAAAAACAACTGCGCCGGCAAACGCACCCGCCGCGCCAGCAAAAAGGTCGCCACCCCCGCCACCAGCGCCGTAATCAGATACGCCTGGTCCGCAATCCAGAACACCGTCCGGTCCAGCAACATGTCCCGCAAAGACCCCCCGCCCAGCGCCGCCGCCAAGGCAACAACGATCATGCCGAACAGGTCAAAAGGTTTGCGGCCCGCCTCGAGCACGCCAGAGGCCGCGTTAACCGCCGCCCCGGCGAGTCCGAGGCCATAGATGAGAGGTTCAATGCCTTGCATGGGGCGGAGGATAGCAGGCGACGCTGAGGCGCGGTTTGCCGGTTTGAGTTGAACGAAGGCCGATGCGGGGTGGCGCTGTCATTGCGGCGTGCATCCGTCGTAGGGTGGGCAACTTGTTGCCCACCGTCGTGTCACGCGATTGATGATCGGGATAGGGGCCGCAATCGGCCAGGGGCGGTCGTATGTAGATCGGATCATCAAAGCGTCTTCCGACAAATGCCTCCGCTCCAACCCCTTCATGCAGCGGATGAGGCTTCGCCTATCCGCGGGCCGAGGTTTGCGAAAAAGCTCTATGCATGCCAAATCATTTTGGGTAGCTTGCAGTTTAGGATATTCTTCACTTCTACCCAAAAAAAATGACGCCAAAGCCGCCCATGCTCCGGATACTCCATCTGTCAGACTTACACCTACATATAGACCAACTACGCGATCAAACTATTGTGCTTGATGCTCTGTTCCGAGACATAAAGCGGTCTGTTGACAAGCATGGTAAATATGATTTTGTATTCTTTACTGGCGATCTAATTTTGAAGGGGACTTATAATGAGGCTAACAAGAGAGCAGTGGTATCCAGTTTTCTTCTTCCTCTCATTGAATGTACTGGAATTTCGCCGGACAGACTGATACTTGTACCCGGAAATCATGATGTTAACTTGAGCTCTCAGTCTGGTTTGTTGGCGCAAGCGCGCACGTCGCTGGCTTCGGATGAGCAAGTGGCTCAATATTTGAATGAGGCCACGACATCGTCTCTTGCGACGGGCCTGGAAGGATTCAACGAAATTGTTGGTCAAATCGGAATAAACGCATCGATCGTATTGGAAAACAATCACTATCGTGCCTACATTTTTCGCCTAGATGGAATGTCAGTAGGAATTGCAGCGCTCAATTCTTCGTGGAATGCCACAGGGGCTCCATCCGACGGCGATTACGGAAAGTTACGGATTGGACGCAAACAACTCGACGAAGTTGTAGGCGCAATTGCGAACGCTGACATAAAGCTTGCGCTCGTTCATCACCCAATTGCCTGGCTGACGCCGAAAGACTCGCAGTGCGTGCAGCGACAACTCCACATTCATTTTGATGGTTTTTTTCACGGCCACAACCATGAGCCGTGTGCTCAAGCATCCGTAGGTAGCTCCAGCATGCATTTTGTCTCAAATGCAGGATGCATGTATGAACATCGCGATTATTTCAACGGCTATTGCTCAATTGCCTACAACACCCTAGACAGGAGCTGGCTGATAAGCGCGCGTGAGTATTACGAGGCGCGCCAAGAGTTCGACATCGCTCCCCGGTTTGCTAAGAATGGAGAAGCTACATTCACTAGGACTCTCAACAGCAATTCGGGCAACCTCGTGACATTGCCGTCCGACGAATACATTGACTACGCTAACGAAACTTTCAACTCAAGGTTGCTATCTGCACATGTATCTGATGTAGCTCCGAAGAAATTGAAGTCATTGTTTGTTGAGCCGCTTTTGAGCAAAGTATCGCAGCGAAAACTTGACGCCGCGGGAAAAAATGGGAACACAGACCTATTCATTCCACTCGCTAAGATACTGAGTACACACCGGGCGGTAATCTTTCTTGGAAATCGGGATATTGGAAAGACGACGCTGCTGCATCGAATCTGCCAACTAAGTCTAGAGCTTTGCGTCGGAGATATGCCGCCATTTGGTGCGTATATCAATCTAGATGTCGCTGGTGTCACTCGGGCCGCGTTGGTCGAAGCCGTTGTATCATTTGGCGGAGGGGCATACCGGAAGAGTGAAATTCTTCCTCTTCTTGAGAGAGGGGAGATGGCGGTCTGCTTTGACAATGTAGATCAATCCAATATAAAGCAGTTTGGGGCAGTAAAAGATTTTTGCTCGATCTACCCTCGGTGCCGATACTACTTCACGATGCTTGAAGATGTTGACTACTCATTGTCGGCATCTCAAGTTCCAAGACCGTCTCCGGACGCCGAAGTTTTCTACTTTCATCCGTTTGGCCGAAAAGAAACACGCCTATTGACTCAAAACTGGTTCTGTGAATCCTCTGATGAGTGCGCTAAGAGAGTAGATGATATCCTCTCTCTTTTGGGAAGGCTTAACGTTCCGAGATCGCCGTTCCTAATATCCGCACTCCTATGGATTCAGGAAAAGGGTACCCAGTTCGCGCCCGTTAATCAGGCAGAGATTCTCGACGCATTGATTGACGGGGTAATGGAGAAATTGTCCGAGACGAAAGACCGCTCGCGAATTGACTCCACGATTAAACGTCACTATCTCGCTGCGCTTGCGGAACACCTTCACGGTACCGGGGTCAAGAGAATTCCTGTTCTTGAGTTGGAGCGCTTTACGGTTGATTATTTCGAATCGCGAGGACTTCCGGCGTCGACTGGGCCGTTCCTAACCGAGCTAAAAGGGAAAGGCATTCTACTCGAGACAGGACGCGAAGTTGTCTTTATGTTCGAAGCGATAAGAGCGTTCTTCTTATCAACTCGGCTTCACGAAAACGACGAGCTACTTAAGATAGCACTTTCGAAAGAGCACTTCCTTGAGTTCGGGGAAGAGCTGGATTATTACACGGGTCGACATCGGGACCAAGATCATGTGCTCCGCGGTGCCCTTGCTATCGTTGGCGAACTACTCTCTGATGCGAGTCTGGATTTTCATCTTGCGGATTTTGATAGAATTAGAATTGGCCGCGCGCCAGTTATTGACGCTGATAGCCAGCGGAAGTTGCATAGCGCAACGTTGCATCCGCCCACTTCGGATCAAAGAAACGCAATTCTCGAATCAGTGGACGAGCAAATCAGGTGTGAATCCGCAGCCGATTTCCGTGCGTACGCCAACTCCGCCATTGGTCGATATCTTGCAGCTCTTCAAGTGGCGTCTGCCATTTTGCGCAACTCGGAACTAGTACGCAATGTCGCTCTTAAAGAGACCGCCTATGACGAGCTTGCTAGCGGCTGGTGTCGAATTCTAATTAGCGTAATGGAACTTCTTGAAAGTGAGAATGATGATGAAGTCCTACAAACTCTAGATGAAAAGAGGCGAGATCCCGTTGTGCGGTTTCTTGAAGGAATGCTTCCTTCCGACCAGCCTGGAATGGCACTATATTTAAAAAAACTTGTTATTCCGAATGTAATTATTTCTTTGGCTCTTGAGTCAATAGGAACTGCGAAGCTTCAGTCGATAGTTGAAAAGCACAATCAGGCTTCGAAGTCGACAGTTCAACGTGTTTTTGATTGCTTTATTATGGCAGACCTTAGATCTCCAGACTGGACTCAGCGAATCGCTTCGCTCCTGAATGACTTTCACAAGAATCGATTTGTATGCGAGCTGGTATTTTCGAAGTTATTCCAAATATCAATGCTCGGACGCCTTAGTGGTCATGAAGAGCATAAGGTTAAAGGAGTAATGGCGGAAGCTCTTACATACGTCATTGGCGAAACTCGGGGCCGGCGGAAAGCGCAAGTAAAGGGAAATTTTTTAACTCGCCTCGAAAAGAAGCGACTTTCACATCGCTAACAAGCGAATCTCAATTGAACCAACGTAGGAAGAGCAACACCATCCGTTTCAGCCTGCACCTCGGTTTGCCGGGCTTCGCTGCGCTCAACCCAAGTTACGGCAGATGATCGCTCGGGGTCGAGAGCGGCTATTTTGCCTGATTCGGTCGCGTGGCACGCTTGGACGATCAAGCAAAAGGCGGTGCGCTTCATCGTCTTTGACGCCGCGTGCTCCCATTGGCGGGCGTCTTGCCCCGGCCGCCTGCTGATCGGCAAGCGTGCGCCGAGCAGGTATTCTCTGCGCCATGATTCTGCAGATTCTCCTCAGCGGCATTGCCACCGGCTGTATCTACGGCTTGGTGGCACTGTCGTTTGTGCTGGTCTACAAGGCCACCGAGGCGGTGAGCTTCATGCAGGGCGAGCTGCTGATGGTGGGGGCGTTTGCCGCGGTGGCGCTAACGGCGGCGGCAGGTTGGCCGGTGTGGTTGGCGGTGGCTGTGGCGGTGGTGGGTATGGCTTTGGCGGGGGCGTTGGTGGAGCGGCTGGCGCTGCGCCGGGCGATGGGTCAGCCGCATTTGACGGCGGTGCTGCTCACCTTTGGTCTCGGCTTGATGCTGCGCGGTGGCGTGACGACCGTGCCGGCGGCGACGCATAGCGCGCATCAGTTGCCGCTGCCGGGCCTGATGGGGCAGGTCGAGGTCGGCACGCTGACGGTGAGCCTGGCGCACCTCGGGGTGATCGCTGCCACCGTGTTGTCGTGCGCGGCCCTGGCGGCCTTCTTTCGCTTCTCGCGGGCCGGTCTGGCCTTGCGGGCCTGCTCTGAAAACCCGCGTATTGCGGCGATGATGGGCGTGTCGACGTCCGGCATGCATACCCTGGCCTGGGCGCTCGGTGCGGCGCTCGCGGCGCTGGCAGGCATCTTGATGGCGCCGGTCACTTTTGTGCATCCGGCCATGGGCGTGGTGGCGCTCAAGGCCTTTCCGGCGGCGGTGATTGGCGGCATGCACAGCCTGTCCGGCGCGCTGGCGGGCGGTGTGTTCATTGGCGTGGCCGAGGCGCTGGCCGGGCGCTATCTGCCCGAAGGCGCCAATCATGTGACGGCCTATGTGTTGATGCTGGTGGCGTTGCTGTGCTTTCCGCGTGGGCTGTTTGCGGGGCGCGCGACATGAGGTCGGCGCTCACATTGATAGGCCTTGTGGTGCTTACGGTGCTGGCGCTCGGCCTCGATTACGGCCTGGGGCAGCTGGCCTTTGTGGCGACCTGGGCGGTAGCGGGCTTGGGGCTGGTGATCATTCTCGGGCAGAGCGGCCAGATCTCGCTGGGGCATGGCGCGTTTCTGGCAGTGGGGGCTTACCTGCAGGCGGGCTGGGTGGCGATGGGCGGGCCGGCGCTGCTCGGCCTCGCGGTGGCGCTGGCCGGTGGCGCGCTGCTCGGTGCGCTGGCGAGTTTGCCGGGGCGGCGGCTGGGTGGTCTGGCGTTTGGCATGAGCACGCTGGCGGTGGCGCTGATTGTTGAAGAAGCGCTGGTGCGTTTCGGCGGCCTCACCGGCGGGGCGTCGGGCCTGAGTGTGCCGCCCATGACGGTGGCGGGCTGGGCGGTGGTTGATCCGCTGCATCAGTTTGCGGTGAGCGCGGCGGTGCTGGCGCTGGCCTTGATCGCCTGCCGGCGCTTGCTGAATTCACGGCTTGGACGGGCGTGGCGGGCGGTGCGCGACGATGAAGGCGCGGCGAGCGCGAGCGGGGTCGACGCCGGCCATGCCAAGTTGCTGGCGTTCGCGGTGGGTGGCGCGCTGGGTGCGCTGGCTGGCGCGCTGTACGCGCACTGGCTGGGCTATCTCAGCCCGGAGCAGTTCGGCCTGCATCTGTCGTTTGAATTGCTGATGCTGGTGTTTGTCGGCGGCGCCAGTCGCTTGATGGGCGCGGTGTGGGGCGCGGTGGTGATCGTGGCCCTGCCGCAGGCGATTGCGCTGCTGCGCGACACGCTGCCAGACGGTGTGGCCAATATGGCCGGGCTGGAGTTGGTGGCGTTTGGTCTGGTGCTGGTGGCGGTGGTGCTGTGGCGGCCGGCGGGGCTGGTGCGTTAGGTTCGAAGCGGTTTGATGTGGGTTGCGTGGGCGGCTCCGCCGTAGGGTGGGTGGCAAGCCACCCACCCTACGGCGGAGCGGGAGTGGTCGATTGCCCCGGCCCGCCGTTGTTTTTTTACTGCATGGCCATCGGGTTGAAGGGCTTGCCGTTGACGGTGAGTTGGCCGGCTTTGAAGGCGACGGTGGATTTGACCACGCCGCTGTCGCGGGTGATGAAGCCCTGGCCGCTCAGCTCTTGCAGTTTGCCTTCGAATTGCGCGGCGATCATCTGCATGTCTTCGTCGGAGACGGTGCCCGTTTCGCTTTGCGCGGCCATCGCTGCGGCGGCGTTTTCCTTGAGCAGATTGAAGACGAGCGCTTCGGGCACGGCGACATTGGCGGCGGCGTTGAGCACGGCCATGATCAGGCCGGGGTTGGCCATGGCGTCGGCCGTGATGCCGGGCGCGGCGGCGCGCAGGTCGAGGTGAGCGTTGCCGTGCGGGGAGGTGAAGCTCAGGCGGTCGAGCGCGAAGCTGGGGTTGTGGCCGAGCAGCGCCATGGCCGGCTCGGCGAGCGGTGCCAGGGCCATTTGCGGGTCGGCGTCGGGGCCCATCATGGCCGGGTTGGAGTAGGCCTCGAGTAGCACGCGATAGAGCTTGGCGACGGTGCGTGCGTGCAGGTGCTTGAGCGACAGGTCGTAATGGGCGGGGCCGTAGTTTGTGCCGCCGATGTCGACGGTCTCGGCGCCCATCTTGGCGACCATGTCGATGTAGTCGCCTTGTACCGGCATGTCGACGTCGTAGGTGATCTGCTCGAAGCTGACCTGGCCGCCGTCTTGTTCAGGAATGTTCATCTGCACGGCGTCGATGGTCACGCGCTGCTTGCCCGAGAAGAGCAGCGGCTCATCGTCGAACAGGCGCTGCTGCTCACCGGTGAAACGCATGCCGGTCATGACCATATGGGCGCCGGCAGGGTCTTTGACCTCCAGCTTGGGTGCCTCGCCGGTCATGGTGTAGCGGCTCATGCCGGGGGCGAAGTCGACCGTGGCGCTGATGCCTTCCCAGGCGATGCTCACCGGCTCGCCGGTTTCGGGGTTGGGAAACTGCGAGGCGAAGGCCGGGCTCAGCACTTTGGAGGTGCCGCTGCCGTCGAGCTTGAAGACGGTGTGGCTGGTGAGCGGCGTGTTGTTGCCAAACAGCTTGGCGACTTCGGCCTGGGTGGCGGCGTCGAGCACGAGTTCGCTATCGACCACGGCCGCAGCCAGTGTGCCGCCGGCAAAGGGGCCGTGCTGGATCTGCGAGTTGAAGCGGATGCGCAGCGGCTCGGCCGGTGGGGCGTCGGGCGTGGCCTGCTGCATGGCATGCATCATTGCACCGAAGGCTTCGACGGTGACCGACTCGGTGGCACTGAACACGCCGCGCTCATACGTACGCTCGACGAGCTTCATGTAGGGCAGGGTTTCGACCTGCTTGTATTGCGCGTTGAGCGTGGATTCGACTTGTGAGCCGAGGTACCAGGCGGCGGCCGGATAGGCGACGACGGGAGCGGCAAGCAGGGCGAGCCAGGTCTTCTTCATTGCGGGTAAATCCTGTGGTGGCGGTGTTTGGGCACGTCGGGCGTGCGGCAGCCGGCGAGTATAACGGCATCATAAGCGGGCTGTGTGACGGGCTGAGGGCTTGAATGGCGATGCCGGTTTGGCGTGATAATGGCCTTTCGGAAAACAACAAAAGCGAGGACGGCATGCTGCGACGATTCTTGATGGCCATGGTGGCAAGTGTGTTTGCCAGCGGTGTGGCGCAGGCCGAGCCGGGGGTGAGTGCGAGCACCATTCGGGTCGGCACCATTCAGGATCTGTCGGGCCCGATCGCCATGCTCGGCGCGCCGATTCGCGACGGCATGTTGCTGCGTTTTGAAGAAGCCAACGCGCGCGGCGGTGTGCACGGGCGCAAGTTGGAATTGCATTCCGAAGACAGCGGCTACGACCCGAAGCGGGCGGTGCTGGCAACCCGCAAACTGCTCACGCGCGACGAGGTGTTTGCCTTTGTCGGCAACCTCGGCACGCCGGTGGTGATGGCCTCGATGCCGCTGGCGCTGGAGGCCGGCCGGCCGCATCTGTTTCCGTTCTCGCCGCATCAGGCCACCTACGCGCCGCTGCATCCGCTCAAGTTCCAGCTCTTTGCGCCTTATCAGGACTACATGAATGCGGCGGTGCGCGAGATGCTGACGCGCGGCGGCTACCAGCGGGTGGGCTTGTTGTTTCAGGACGACGACTACGGTCATGAGGTCAAAAAAGGCGTCGAGGCCGGTCTCGCGCAGCGCGGCATGACGCTGGTCGAGGCCGTAGGCTACAAGCGCGGCGCGACCGACTTCGCCAGCCAGATCGCCCGCCTGCGCGCGGCCGATTGCGACCTGGTGGTGCTGGCCACCGTGGTGCGCGAGACCGTAGCCTCGGTCACCGAGGCGCGCAAGACCGGCTGGCCGGTCGACATGCTGGTCACCGCCTCGGGCTATTCGGCGCAAACCCATGAGCTCGGCGGCGCGGCCGTCGAAGGCCTGTACGGCGTGAGCGTGATGCCGCTGCCCTACGCCGACGGCGCCAACAGCGCGCTGGCCGACTGGATCGGGCGCTACAAACAGCGCTTTGGTGCGGCGCCGAACATCTGGAGCGCCATGGGCTACAACGTGGCCGATGTGTTCATTCAGGGGCTTGAAGCGGCGGGGCCGGATCTGACCGCGCAGCGTTTTGTTGACGGCATGGAAAGCGTGCACACCACGCGCGACTTCTTCGGCAGCCCGGAATACCGCTTCTCGAAAACCGACCATCTCGGCAACCGCGTCGGGCGCCTGGCGCGTATCGAGAACGGGCGCTGGGCCTTGATCAGCGACTATCTGCAGTGAGCGCACAGCCATGACAAAACCCCTCACCGTCACCGTCGCGCTGACCGGCGCCTCTGGCATGGCCTACGGGCTGCGCCTGATCGAATGTCTGCTCGGCAGCGGCCACACGGTCTGGCTGCTGTATAGCCAGGTGGCGCAGATCGTGGCGCAGCAGGAGATGGACTGGCATCTGCCGTCTCGCGCGGCGGAGGTTGAGGCCGAGTTGTCGGCGCGCTTCGGTGCGGCGCCGGGCCAGCTGCGGGTGTTTGGTCGCGAAGCCTGGTTTGCGCCACCGGCCTCGGGCTCCAACCCGCCGGACGCGATGGTGGTGTGCCCCTGCACCATGGGACGGCTCGCCGCGATTGCCAATGGCATGAGTCAGGACTTGATCGAGCGGGCGGCCGATGTGGTCATCAAAGAGGGCCGAAAACTGGTTCTGGTGCCTCGCGAAACCCCGTTTTCGGCCATTCATCTCGAGAACATGCTCAAGCTTTCGCGGCTCGGGGTGTGCATCCTTCCGGCGAATCCGGGCTTCTACACGCGCCCCACGTCGGTGCAGGACGTGATTGATTTCATTGCTGCACGCATCCTTGATCAGCTCGGGATTGAGCATTCGCTGATGCCGCGCTGGGGCGAAACCGATTGAATTTTCAGTGCTTTTGTGTGGCGCCGCATTTCAAATAACGCTTGCGTATATTGATTGGCATCAATTCTGCTTGTAGAAAAATACTGCGATGCAGCAACGGCTGCTGGTTACATATCCAGCATTGCTGCGGCCCAGCAATATGATCGGTGACGGCGCTGAGTGCCACTGTTTATAAGGGTTTTCCGCATCGTCGCTACGTTGTATTGCTGCCGAACAGTTGTTTTAATAGAGATATGCCCGGCTACGAGCCGGCATGACAGTGGACCGACCAGGCCTATCCAAAAGCCTGGCTCCCACGCTAACCAGATCAAGAACTGGAGGAGATTTTCATGAACTTGAAGCGGATTTCCGTATTGACTGCGGCCGCCACGGCCGGCCTGATGATTGCCGGTGCGGCGCATGCAGGCACGACCTTTGACTCGGTCAAAAAGAACGGTTTCGTGAAGTGCGGTGTCAGTACGGGTCTGCCCGGCTTCTCGGCCACTGACGACAAGGGCAACTGGAAGGGCATCGACGTTGACGTCTGCCGTGCTGTTGCAGCCGCGATGTTTGGCGATGCCGACAAGGTGAAGTACACCCCGCTCAACGCCAAGGAGCGTTTCACGGCATTGCAGTCGGGTGAAGTCGACGTGCTGTCGCGCAACACCACCTGGACCTTCACCCGTGACACCAGCCTGGGTCTGAACTTTGCCGGCGTGAACTACTACGACGGTCAGGGCTTCATGGTGTCCAAGAAGCTGGGTGTGAAGAGCGCCAAGGAGTTGTCCGGTGCGTCCGTGTGTATTCAGGCCGGTACGACCACCGAACTGAACCTGGCGGACTACTTCCGTGCCAACAAGATGGAATACAAGGCCATCACCTACGATAGCTCGGACGAAACCGTCAAGGCATTCGAGGCCGGTCGTTGCGACATGCTGACCTCCGATCAGTCGCAGCTGTATGCGCTGCGGATCAAGCTGACGGACCCGAACAGCGCCATGGTGCTGCCGGAAGTGATTTCGAAAGAGCCGCTGGGCCCGGTCGTGCGTCAGGGTGACGACGAGTGGTTCAACCTGGTGCGCTGGTCGCTGTTCGCCCAGATCAACGCCGAAGAAGCCGGCGTGACCATGAAGAACGTCGACGACATGATGAAGAGCGCCGACCCCAACATCCGACGCATTCTCGGTGTTGAGGGCGTGAAGGGCGAGTTTCTTGGTGTCGATGACAAGTGGGCCTACAACATCGTCAAGCAAGTGGGTAACTACGGCGAGATGTTTGAACGCAACGTCGGTCAGGGCAGCGCGCTGAAGATCGCGCGTGGTCAGAACGCGTTGTGGAACAAGGGCGGCATTCAGTACGCACCGCCGATTCGCTAAGGCGGCCAGCGGCCCGGCGCTTCTTCAAGATGCGTCGGGCCGCGCTCTTTCTCAAACCGTCTGAGGCATACCATGGCTGATGCAAGCTCCGAGCGGGAGACCCCCGCCAAGCCACGGCTTCTGTCCGATCCCAAGTTCAGAGCACTGGTTTTCCAGATAATCGCCAGCATTACCGTCGCGGCGTTCATCTTCTTTATCGTGCGCAATACGCTCCACAACATGGAGTCGCGCGGCATCTCGACCGGTTTCGGTTTTCTCGACCGTGTTTCCGGTTTCGGCATTCTTCAGTCGCTGATCGAATACAACGAAACTTCGACCTACGGCCGCACCTTCGTGGTTGGCCTGCTCAACACTATTCTGGTGTCGGTGCTCGGTGTGTTCTTTGCCACGATCATCGGTTTCATCATGGGCGTGCTGCGCCTGTCGTCGAACTGGTTGATCAGCAAGCTGGCGGCGACCTACATCGAAATTTTCCGCAATATCCCGCTGCTGCTGCAGATCTTCTTCTGGTATTACGCCATCGGCTTCAATCTGCCGGGGCCGCGCCAGGCGATGTCGGTCGGCGAATCGCTGTTTCTCAGCAATCGCGGCCTGTATCTGCCGGCACCGGTGTTCGAGTCGGGCTTCATGGCGACCGGTCTGGCGATCATCGGGTCTATCGTGGCCGTGATCTTTCTGGCGCGCTGGGCGCGCAAGCGATTTGAGGCGACCGGACAGCTGTTTCATACCGTGTATGCCTCACTGGCGATCCTGATTTTGGTGCCGGCGCTGGTGTTTTTTGCCTCTGGCTCGCCCATGCACCTCGACTACCCCTCGCTGCAAGGCTTCAACTTCCAGGGTGGCGTGGTGGTCATCCCCGAACTGTTTGCGCTGGTGCTGGCCTTGTCGATCTACACCGCGGCCTTTATTGCCGAAACGGTGCGAAGTGGCATCCAGGCGGTGTCGCACGGGCAGACCGAAGCGGCGAGCGCGCTGGGCCTGCGTCCGAGCTGGACCTTGCGTCTGGTGGTGATTCCGCAGGCCATGCGGGTGATCATCCCGCCGCTGACCAGCCAGTACCTGAACCTCACCAAAAACTCGTCGCTGGCAGCCGCTATCGGCTACCCCGACCTGGTCGCGGTGTTTGCCGGTACCACGCTGAACCAGACCGGGCAGGCGGTTGAAATCATTGCCATCACGATGAGCGTGTATCTGGTGCTCAGCCTGGTCATTTCGATCTTCATGAACTGGTACAACGCCAAGATGGCGTTGAGGGAGCGTTGATCATGAGCCATGACTTTGCTCCTCTGCCCGATCTGCCGCCCCCGGGAACAACCGTCGGCGTCATCGGCTGGCTGCGTCGCAACCTGTTCTCGAACACCATCAACTCGGCGCTGACGCTGTTCGCCATCTATCTGCTGTCGACGCTGCTGCCGCCCTTGTTCAACTGGTTGTTCTTCAAGGCGGACTGGATCGGCGACAGCCGTGACGCGTGTACTTCCGGCGGCGCGTGCTGGGTGTTTGTCAGCGCCCGTTTCTCCACCTTCATGTACGGCTTCTTCCCGGACAACGAAACCTGGCGGATCAACCTGATCTTCATCGCGCTGATCGCCTGCATGGTGCCGTTGTTCATCGAGGGCTTCCGGCACAAGGTGAAGCTGGGCCTGTTCGTTATCTTCGTCTTCCCGATCTTTGGCTTCATCCTGTTGTTCGGCGGCGTGTTCGGCCTTGAACAGACCGAGACGTCGCAATGGGGCGGTCTTACGCTGACCCTGCTGCTGGCGTCAGTGGGCTGTGTGGCCGCCTTGCCCCTGGGCATCATGCTGGCACTCGGGCGTCAGGCCACTAACATGCCGGCCGTGAAGTCGATGTGCGTGCTGTTCATCGAGTTCTGGCGCGGTGTGCCGCTCATTACCGTGCTGTTCATGTCCTCGGTGATGCTGCCGCTGTTCCTGCCCGAAGGGGTCAGCTTCGACAAGCTCTTGCGGGCGCTGATCGGCATCACCCTGTTCCAGTCGGCCTACATCGCCGAAGTGGTGCGCGGTGGCTTGCAGGCGATTCCGAAGGGGCAGTACGAGGCGGCCGATGCGCTGGGCCTGAGCTACTGGAAGAAGATGGGTCTGATCGTGTTGCCGCAGGCGATGAAGATCGTCATCCCGGGCATCGTGAACACCTTCATCGCGCTGTTCAAGGACACCACGCTGGTCATCATCGTCGGCTTGCTGGATGTGCTGGGTATGGTTCAGAACGCCCTGAATGACCCGAACTGGTTGGGCTACTCCACCGAAGGCTATGTGTTTACCGCCTTCGTGTTCTGGATCTTCTGCTTCAGCATGTCGCGTTACAGCCAGTCGCTGGAACGCAAGCTGCACACCGGACACAAGCGCTGACCCACAAGGTCGCGCCCGTTATCGAATAAACACTGGAGATGGCCATGACAGCTGCCGTTCCGAATACCGCCGTAGAAAACGAAGTGATGATCGAGCTTCGCGGCGTGAACAAGTGGTATGACAAATTCCATGTCTTGAAAGACATCAACCTGCAAGTGGCCAAGGGCGAGCGCATCGTGGTGTGCGGCCCCTCGGGCTCGGGCAAATCGACCATGATCCGCTGCATCAACCGCCTGGAAGAACACCAGAAGGGGCAGATCATCGTCGACGGCACCGAGCTGACCTCCGACCTGCGTCAGATCGAACAGATCCGCAAGGAAGTTGGCATGGTGTTCCAGCACTTCAACCTGTTCCCCCACCTCACGGTGCTCGAGAACCTGGCGCTGGCGCCGATGTGGGTGCGCAAGATGCCGCGCAAGGAAGCCGAAGCCATCGGCATGCAATACCTTGAGCGGGTGAAGATTCCCGACCAGGCCAAGAAGTATCCCGGTCAGCTCTCCGGGGGTCAGCAGCAACGCGTGGCGATTGCCCGCAGCCTGTGCATGAACCCGCGCATCATGCTGTTCGATGAGCCGACCTCCGCGCTTGACCCCGAGATGATCAAGGAAGTGCTGGACGTCATGATCGAGCTGGCCGAATCCGGCATGACCATGATGTGCGTCACGCACGAAATGGGTTTCGCCAAGACGGTGGCCGACAAGGTGATCTTCATGGACCGTGGTCAGATCGTCGAAAGCAACCCGCCCGAGGAGTTCTTCAACAACCCGCAAAACGAGCGTACACAGCTCTTCCTCAGCCAGATCATCGGCCACTGAGCGTGCCCGGCGCGGCGGCGCCGGTCTTGCTAGAATGCCTCCATCCGCTGGCGGGCGCCCCGGGTCAAACCGGGGCGCCCGCTGTCATTTAAAGCCCGGCAGTTGTCGGCCCAGATACGACCGACCCGTCTTCATGAGCCAAACCACGACACTCCCGCTGTTCCCCCTGCAAGCCGTGCTGTTTCCCGGCGGGCATCTGCCGCTGCGCATTTTCGAGCCGCGCTACATGGACATGATTGCCGAGTGTCTGCGCGTGAAGTCGACTTTCGGCATCTGCCTGATCGCCGCCGGCGGCGAGACCGGCGAGGCCGCCATGCCCTACCTGGTTGGTACCGAGGCGCGGGTCGTGTCGGCCGACGCCGACACGGTCAATGAAGTGAATATCGTGGTCGCCGGCGAGCGCCGGTTTCGCATCACCGACCATAGCGTCGATGGCATGCAGCTGCTCACCGGCGAGGTGACCTGGCTGCCGCCCCTGCCGGTCACACCGCTGCCTGAGGCGCAGGCCAATCTGGTGCCCCTGCTTGAGCGCATCGTCAAGGATCTGGGCGAGCGTGTGCCGCCGCCGCACCTGTTTGAAGACGCCGAGTGGGTCGGCGCGCGCTACGCCGAAGTGCTGCCGATCTCGCTGCTGGCGCGCCAGAAGCTGCTTGAGCTCGACGACGTGGTCAGCCGGCTGGAGATCATCCAGCAATACCTCAATCAGCGAAATCTGCTGGTCTGATCATCGCGACAGCAGGCTGCGCACCGGCGCCGGCAAGGCCGCGTCGGCAATGTCCGACAGCGGCAACCACTGCTGCGCGTCGGAAAGCTGCGGTCTGGCCTCGGCGGCGAGCGCGATGTGCTCGGGGGTGATGTCCAGCACAAAATGCGTGAAGGTATGGCGCAAGACCTCGCCCGTGCTGATCGACAGTGCCGGGGTATCGAACTGTGCGGCCAGCCAGTCGGCCGTTGCCGCCTCGCCGATCTCCGGCAGAACCAGCAAGCCGCCCCAGATACCCTTGGGCGGGCGTCGCTCCAGCAGCACCTCATCGCCACGCCGAATGATCGCCAGGCGAGCTTGCCGCAGCGGCGGCCGCTTGCGCGGGCGCGGCATGGGCAGCGACGCAATCCGGTCACTGAGGCGGGCGACGCAGTCCTCGGCAAGGGGGCAGGCGGCGCACTTTGGCGTGCCGCGGGTGCACACCGTGGCGCCCAGATCCATCTGCGCCTGAATGTAATTGCCGATCTGCGCCTCTGGCAGCAAGGCCTCGGCCAGCGCCCACAATTGCTTCTCGACCGGCGCGCTGCCGGGGAAGCCCTCGACACCGAAGGCCCGGCACAGCACGCGTTTGACATTGCCGTCGAGAATCGCCACCCGCTCGCCCTGGGAAAACGCCGCGATGGCCGCCGCCGTCGAGCGACCGATACCCGGCAGCGTGGCGATCTGCTCGGCGGTGGCCGGAAACACGCCGCCATGTTCGCTGACAACCCGCTGCGCGCAGGCGTGCAGATTGCGCGCCCGGGCGTAGTAGCCCAGCCCGCTCCACAAACCCATCACCGCGTCGACCGGTGCGGCGGCAAGCGAGGCGATGTCAGGAAACGCCGCCAGAAAGCGGGCGTAGTAGGGGATGACGGTGTCCACCTGCGTCTGCTGCAGCATGATCTCCGACAGCCAGATGCGATAGGCGTCGCGGGTGTTCTGCCAGGGCAGATCATGGCGGCCGCACTGGCGATGCCAGGCGAGCAGACGAGGGGCGAAGGTGGCAATGGAGTCGGTCATATGGGGCGTCAAGGTCGACGGCGGCGAACAGGCGGGCGATAATTAGCCGCATATACTAAAAACAGCCGGCAATTGCCGGATTCCCCGACTTCTGGTGAGCTGAATGAGTCAATCCAACAACGCACAGGACGACCGCGCCCTGCGTGATTCTCTGGGCATGTTTGCGACCGGCATCACGGTGGTGACGGCGCGCGCCCCCGATGGTACGCCCTTCGGCCTGACCGTCAATTCCTTCAATTCGGTGTCGCTCGACCCCGCGCTGATCGTCTGGTCGCTGGCCCGCCATCTGCCCAGTGCCGATATCTTTGTCGACTGCGAGTACTACGCCATCAACGTGTTGGCGCATGACCAGCAGGATCTGTCGCAGCGCTTCGCCACCCGTGACATCGACAAGTTTGCCGGCCTCAACTGCCGCGACGGTCTGGGTGGCGCACCGCTGCTCGACGGTTGCAGCGCCTGGTTCGAATGCCGCAACACCACCCGCCACGAAGGCGGCGACCATGTGCTCTTTTTGAGCGAAGTGGTCCGTCACGACCGCAACCCGCACGACCCGCTCATCTATTTTGGTGGCCAGTACCGCCGCCTCGCGCCCTGAACGTTTGAGCAAGGCGCGGTGATGACCTCACCGCGGTTGCGGACTTGGATATGCCGCGTGCGTCGACCAAGATGAAGTAGGGCATGAATGCCGCCTCTCTGGAGCGCCATGCGATGACAGCCACCCCCTTGATCATGACGCCCGACGACCGGCGCGCCGCCTTGAGCGTGGTCGGCACGCAGGTGTCCGTGCTCTCGGCCGAGCGGGCCGACCTCAAGATCACGCTGCAAAACGGCGAGGAAGGCGCGGGCCCGCCGCCGCATGATCACGACTGGGACGAAGCCTTTTACGTCATCCGCGGCCAGGTCAATTTCGCGTTTGGCGATACCACCACGCTGTGTAGGGCCGGCACGCTGGTTCATGTGCCCGCGGGTGTGGTGCATGCGTTCAGCTACGGTCCGGGTGGCGGCGAGATGCTGGAAGTGACTGGCCCGCGCAGTCAGGCGGTGACCATGTTTACCGCGCTCGACCAATTGGCGTCAGCGGGCGAGTCCGCGCCCGAGCAACTCATCGCGGTGACGGCCGCGCACGGGGTCACGATACGGGTGTGAGCGCGTCCTAATCCCGCCGTCTGGCCTCGCCCGGCCCGTAACCCATGATGCGCTTGAAGGCGCGGGCAAAGGCGGCTTCAGACCGATAGCCGCAGCGCTCGGCCACCTCGGGCACGCAGATGCGCTCCTCATTGAGCAAGTGGCGGGCGTGCAGCATGCGCCACTCGGTCAGCAGGTCGATCGGCCCGCGGCCCAGTGCTTCGCGAAAACGCTGGGCAAAGCCCGAGCGCGACAGGTGCGCCTTCTCGGCCAGTTCGGCCACCGTCCACGGATATTCCGGCTCGGCCAGCATCGCGTCCAGCGCAGGATGCAGGCGTGGATGCGTGAGCGCGGCCGACAATCCGGTGGCCGGCGTGGGGTGGCGCGTCATGCCCTCGCGCAGCACATACAGTAGCAGGGTGGCGGCCAGTCGGATCAGCAAGGGATCGGTGTTGGGGGTGTCGCGGGCCGCCTCCTGAAACAGCAACTGGGTCAGGCTGGCCAGCGGTTCGTCGTCGGCCCGGATCACCAGCGCATTGGGCAGCGCGCCGCGCAGCAGCCGGCAGGTGGCGCGGTCGACATCCAGATAACCACAGATCAGCGCCGTGCCATCAGCCGGCGCGGCCAGCGGGGCCGTGCCGCTTACCTCAGTGTGGCCGAAGCGCGGTGTGATGTCGGCGCGCTGGGCCAGCACATGCGGGCTATCCCACGGCAACACCAGAATGTCGCCCTGGCCAAGCGCGCGCGGCGCCGCCTCGGGCAGGTGCAGCCAGGTGCTGCCGTGGCCGACGATGTGGAAGCTCATCCGGCCCTGGCCCGAGGTGTCGATATGCCACTGTTTGCACACTTGGCCGCGAAACGACACCTCGACCCGCGGCGCAAGCCGCCGGAGCAAGGCGTCGATCGGGGTGTCGGGGCGTTCGGGTTGAAGGGAATCCATGGTGGGTCTCCTGGCTGACCCGCGACTGGCATCGCGTTGTCATCGCAGAAGACCCGACCAGATTGCGATGGCTTACATCGGCGCCGAGACTTTCCGCTTGCGGCGCATCCAGCCCGCCATGCCGAGCCCGCCCGCCAGCAGCGCCAGCGTGCCGGGTTCGGGCACTTCGGTGACGGTGATGCGTGCCACCTGATAGCCGTTGGCGGTGAAGTCGGCATTGGGGAACGCGGTCAGGATCGGCCCGCCGGGTATGAAGCCGCCGTGCAGCGCCACCACGCCGCCCTCTGCCGTGCCGGTATCCGCCACCATCTGCCCGAGTACCGGGGTGTCGGCCGCCGCTTCGGTATTGACCTCGGTGCCCGCGTCGTAGATTTGCGAGCCGAGAATCACGATGCTCTGCGCGCTCACATTGCTGCCGTCGCGCACTTTGTAGGCGGTCGGGTTGCCGTTGCCAAAGAAGGCGTCGTTGCTGGGCAGCAACATCGAGGCAAAGCTCAGATACAGATCGGTGGCGCCCGTGCCCAGATCCAGCACGATCTCGCCGCTGCCGCCGGGGCCGAAGATCGGCGGGGAGCCGGCGCCGATACCCGGCCCGAAGATCACGCCCTGCATGCCGCTGGAAAACAGCGTGCCGAGCGGACCGGGATTGCCATCCTCGGCCAGGCGTTCCAGTTGGGCACTGGCGGGCGCGCCCGCATCGAACAAATCAAAACTGCCGTCGTGCACGCCAACCCACAGCGGCGTAAACAGCGTGCCATTGGTCGGGGCCAGGTTTTCGATCTTGATCTTGATGAGCGCGGCCTGAGCCGCCGGTGCGGCCAGCAGCGCGGCGCCGCTGAGGGCGAGCAAGGTAGTGAGGCGCATCGTAGGGCGCATGTCGGTGTCTCCTTTGATGGATGAGCGGGCCGACAGGCGACGACCTGTCGGCGGACACCTTTAATCTAGGAGGCGCGGGGTGTTCACACCATGCGCCAGCGTCCACGGTTTATGACCGAGGCGATGGGATCTGAAAAAGCGGGGAAAAGCGGCGTGGAGCGGGTGAAGGGAATCGAACCCTCGTATGCAGCTTGGGAAGCTGCCGTTCTACCATTGAACTACACCCGCACGCTTGGGATGGCCGCGAACGCGACAGCGCGGATTGTAGCCTTGCCGCTGGCGCTTTGGCAATTTGCCCGCGCCGGCCGGGGCGGGGGTGCGTGCTACAATTTCGGCTTCTTTTCGCCTCGCCAAGCCCCGTCATTGCCATGATTTCAGTGCATATCAATGGTCAGCCCGAAACGCTGAATACGCCGCTATCCGTTGCCGACTTGCTGCAGAGCAAGGGCCTGGCCGGCAAGCGGCTGGCGGTCGAGCGCAATGGCCAGATCGTGCCGCGTGGCGCGCATGCCGACACGGCGCTGGCCGATGGCGATACGCTGGAGATCGTCGTCGCTGTTGGTGGCGGCTGATTGTCTGGCCTCCTTTCCTGAATCTCATTCGGTAGCCCTCCCATGAACGACGCACTCGTCATCGCTGGCAAGACCTATGCCTCCCGCCTGTTGGTGGGTACCGGCAAGTACAAGGATTTCGACGAAACCCGCACGGCGATCGATGCCAGCGGGGCCGACATTGTCACCGTTGCGATTCGCCGCACCAATATCGGCCAGAACGCTGGCGAGCCGAATCTGCTCGATTTCCTGCCGCCCGATCGCTTCACCCTGCTGCCCAATACCGCCGGCTGCTATACCGCCGACGACGCGGTGCGCACGTTGCGTCTGGCGCGCGAGCTGCTCGACGGGCACACCCTGGTCAAGCTTGAGGTGCTGGGCGATCCGGATACGCTGTTTCCGAACATGCCCGAAACGCTCAAGGCCGCCGAGACGCTGGTCAAGGAGGGTTTTGACGTGATGGTGTACTGCTCGGACGACCCCATCCAGGCCAAAATGCTCGAAGACATCGGCTGCGTCGCGGTGATGCCGCTGGCCAGCCTGATCGGTTCCGGCATGGGCATTCTCAACCCGTGGAATCTGCGCCTGATCATCGAGCAGAGCCGGGTGCCGGTGCTGGTCGACGCCGGCGTGGGCACGGCCTCGGATGCAGCCATTGCCATGGAACTGGGCTGCGACGGCGTGCTGATGAACACCGCGATTGCCAAGGCGCAAAATCCGATCCTGATGGCCAGCGCCATGAAAAAGGGTGTCGAGGCCGGCCGTGACGCCTTCCTGGCCGGGCGCATGCCCCGCAAGACCTATGCTGCCAGCCCCAGCTCGCCCACCGGCGGCCTGATCGGCGGCTGACTCCGCCCCATGCCCGGCGCTCTGGCGTCGGGCCAGCTGACATTGCCATGACCGACACCCACGACACACCGGATACGCCCGAGGCCGATGGCCGCATGTCGCATCGCGCGATTCGCAGCTTTGTGCTGCGCCAGGGCCGCATGTCCGACGCCCAGACCCGTTTCCTTGAGGCCAAGATGCCGGAGGTCGGCATTGCCTACCGCAACGCGCGGATCGACCTCGCGGAAGTGTTTGGCCGGCAGGCCCGGCAGGTGGTGGAGATCGGTTTCGGCATGGGCGACGCAACCGCCCGGATCGCCCAGGCGCTGCCGGATACCGACTTTGTCGGCATCGAGGTGCACGGCCCCGGCGTGGGTAACCTGTGCAAGCTGATCGACACCGACAACATCCCCAATCTGCGCATCATCCAGCACGATGCGGTCGAGGTGTTGCAGGCCATGATCGCGCCCGATTCGCTGGACGGCGTGCATGTGTTCTTCCCCGATCCCTGGCCGAAAAAGCGCCATCACAAACGCCGCCTGATCCAGCCGGCGTTCGTCGCGCTGCTGGCCAGCCGGCTCAAGCCTGGCGGCTACATCCACTGCGCGACCGATTGGGAAGCGTATGCTATCCAGATGCTCGAGGTGCTGTCGGCCGAGCCCTCGCTGGCCAACACCGCCCCCGACTACGCACCGCGGCCCGATTACAGGCCGCTGACCAAGTTCGAACAACGCGGCCTGCGGCTGGGCCATGGGGTATGGGATCTTGTCTTCCGGCGCCGCTGATGCCGGCCGACACCGAGGATAAGCACATATGTGGCGTTTTCTGACTGCTCCGTTTCGCGGCCTCTGGCGTTTGATCGACGGCCTGCGCCGGGCTTTGGCCAATCTGCTGTTGCTCCTGTTGGTCACCGTCATCGCACTGGGCTGGTGGCTGAGCCGGGGCCCCGATGTTGCCGACGGCAGCGTGCTCTTTCTGGCGCCCGAAGGCCGGCTCGTTGAGGCCGCGACCCCCCCTGCGCCGACCGATCTGCTGCAAGGCGGGCGCGGTGTCGGTGAAGTGGTGCTCGACGATGTGCTGACCGCCATCCGCCGTGCTTCGACCGATTCGCGCATTCGCGCGCTGGTGATCGAGACCGATCGTCTCGGCCCGGCGCCGATCACCAAGCTGGCCGCCATCCGCGACGAAATCGCCGCCTTCAAGGCCAGCGGCAAGCCGGTCATCGCCCGCGCCCGCCGCTACAACCAGGCGCAGTACTACCTGGCCACGGCCGCCGACCGCGTCATTCTCGCCCCCGACGGCTATGTGCTGATGCAGGGCCTGGCGCGCTATGGCACCTACTACAAGCGCGCGCTCGACCAGCTCGGCGTGAAAGTGCAGGTGTTCCGCGCCGGCAAATACAAGTCTTTTGTCGAGCCCTACACCCGTAGCGACATGTCGCCCGAAGACCGGGCCGTGACCCGCGAGCTGCTCGATGCGGTGTGGGCTCAGTTGCGCAGCGATGTGGCGACCACGCGCAAGATCGCGCCGGCGGTGGTGGACGATTATGTGATCAACTACCGTGCTCTGCTGGCCGCTGCCGAGGGCGATACCGCACAGATGGCGAAAGCTCAGGGGCTGGTCGATGACTTGATGGATGACAACGCCTGGGCGCGTTTTCAGCAGGCCGAGCTCGGTCTCGATCCCGCCCTGGCGCTGAGTGCGCGGGTGGAGGTCGACGGCTATCTCGCGGCCACCGAGGGCTGGACGCCGACGGACGGCGAAGCCATCGCGGTGATCACCGCGCAGGGGGCCATCGTCGACGGCGACGGCCCGCCGGGAACCGTTGGCGGCGACCCCACCGTTGCCATGCTTCAGGCCTTGCGTGACGACCCCCGGGTGCGTGCCGTGGTGGTGCGCATCGACAGCCCCGGCGGCAGTGCCTTCGCCTCCGAACAGATTCGCCTCGCCCTGCAGTCGCTGCGCGATGCCGGCAAACCGGTGGTGGCTTCGATGAGCTCGGTCGCCGCCTCCGGCGGCTACTGGATCGCCACCGGCGCCGATGAAATCTGGGCGGCACCGATGACGCTCACCGGCTCGATCGGCGTGTTTGGTCTGTTCCCCGATGTGTCGGCACCGCTGCAACGCCTCGGGCTGGATGTAGACGGTGTGGCCACCGCGCCCTTGGCCGGTGCGCTCGATCCGCGCCGTCCGCTGTCGGAAGACGCCAGTGCCGCGCTGCAGATGGGTGTTGATCACACCTACGACCGCTTTTTGCAACGCGTGGCCGAGGCCCGCAACATCAGCGTCGATGCCGCCGATGCGGTGGCGCAGGGCCGGGTATGGACGGGGCAGGAAGCCAAGGCGCGGGGTCTGGTCGACCAGCTCGGCGGGCTGGATCAGGCGGTGGCCGCCGCGGCGCGGCTCGCCGGGCTGGGCAGCTATCACCGGGTTGAGGCGAGCATGCCGCTGCCCCTGCGTCTTCAGCTGCTGCAACACCTGGTGCCCGAGCTGTCTCAGGCCGCACCCGGGGTGGGTGCTCAGTGGCTCTCGCAGCTTCGTCGTGATGCGCTTGAGATGCTGAGCTGGAACGACCCCGATCACCTGTATGCGCATTGCCAGTGCGCGCCGCTCGCACCGTGAAGCGTTTTGTTGCAGTTTGCCGGGTGTTCAAGGGGTACCCTGAACACCGATATGACGACAAAGGGGTTGGGTAATGGCAGGGAAGTGGTTGGCGATCGTGTGTTTACCTGTGTGGCTGGCAGCGTGTAGCTCTGCGCCGCCGGCGTCGGTGGTGAAAGCGCCGCCGGCCGATCCGGTCACCGGCGAACCGGGGCAGATGGAGTTTGCGCTGAGCAGTGGCCGTTATCACTGTGATGCCGGCCAGAGTGTCGATGTCTTCCGCAGCACCGAAGACCGCAACCGCATCAACGTTGGCTGGCATGGCGAGCTGGTTGCCCTCGCGCGCAACCCCTCGGCCTCTGGTCTGCCGCGCTACGAGAGCGCGAGCAGCGAGCTGGTGTGGATCGATCTGCCGTGGAAGAGCGTGCTGCTCGACGACCGCAAGGGCAAGCCGCTGGCGAGTGACTGCAAGCCGGCCTGATCCGGCGTGGCGGTACACAGAAACGGCCCGCTCGCGCGGGCCGTTTTGCGTTGGCGCGTGAGACGGGCGCGCTTCAGTCGAGAAACATTTCCAGCAGATCGTTGAGAAAGCGCTGGCCTTGCAGGGTCGGGCGCAGTGTGTCGCCAGCGACTTCGAGCAGGCCGCGGTCGCGCGCGGCGATCACTTTGGCCTCGATGACGTCGAGCGCGATGCCGGTGCGCGCTTCCATCAGGTCGGCCGGGATGCCGTCGATCAGGCGCAGGCCGTTCATCATGAATTCAAAGGGCAGGTCGGCCACGCTGAGGCCTTGCTCGGTCTGCACGAAGTCGCCATGGCCGTGAGCCGCCAGATAGGCGCCCGGATGCTTGTGGCGCATCTGGCGCACGATGCCGGTGTGGCTGGAGAGCTTGCTGTGCGCGCCCGCGCCGATGCCGAGGTAGTCGCCGAAGGTCCAGTAGTTGAGGTTGTGACGGCAGCGCTTTCCGGGTTGGGCGAAGGCGGAGGTTTCGTAGTGCTGGTAGCCGGCGTCGGCGAGCAGGGTCTCGACCATCTGCTGCATGTCGGCCGCGACGTCGCCGTCGGGCAGTCTGGCCGGCGGGTTGTGGTGGAAGGGTGTGTTCGGTTCGAGCGTCAGGTGGTAGCAGGACAGGTGCTGCGGGCTGAGCGCGATGGCGGTGCGCAGGTCGGCGGCGAGGTGGGCCATGCTCTGGCCGGGCAGGGCGTACATCAGGTCGAAGTTGACCGATTCGAAGTGGGTCAGCGCCAGCTCGGCGGCCTTGTGCGCTTCGGCGCCGGCATGGATGCGGCCGAGTGCGCGCAGATAGCGGTCTTCAAAGCTCTGGATGCCCAGCGACAGCCGATTGACGCCGGCTGCGCGGTAGCCGGCGAAGCGCTCGGCCTCGACCGTGCCGGGGTTGGCTTCGAGCGTGATCTCGGCCATCGGGTCGAGCGGCAGCAGCATGCGCACGGCGGTGAGCAGGCGGTCGAGGCCCTCGGCGCTGATCAGGCTGGGCGTGCCGCCGCCGATGAAGATGCTCAGCACACGCCGGCCCCACACGTCCGGCAGCGCGGCTTCGAGGTCGGCGATGAGGGCGTCGACATAGGCCGCCTCGGGGATGCCGTCCTGATGCACCGCGTGCGAGTTGAAGTCGCAGTACGGGCACTTGCGCACGCACCACGGGAAATGGATGTACAGCGACAGCGGCGGCGGAGCACTCAGCTGCGGCGTGGCCGGCGCCGTGGGGCGCTGCGGTCGCAGCGGGATGACGCGGCGTTCGCTCACGGCTGCGCCTGCAATGCCTGAACGCGTTCGAGCAGGTGTCGGCAGGCGTTACCGCGGTGGCTGAGCATGTTCTTCAGGGCGGCGTCGAGCTCGGCGGCGCTTTGCTGCAGGTCTTCAAGCCAGAACACCGGGTCGTAGCCAAAGCCGTGGGTGCCGCGTGGTGCGTCGAGAATGCGGCCGTGCCATTCGCCCTCGGCGATGATCGGTTGGGGGTCGTCGGCGCTGCGCATCAGGGCCAGCACGCACACGAAACGGGCGCGTCGATCGTCCTGGTCGGTCAGTTTGGTCAGCAGCTGCGCGATGTTGCGTTCATCCGATTTGGGCTCGCCGGCATAGCGCGCCGAGTGGATGCCGGGGGCGCCGCCCAGCGCGTCGACGCACAGGCCGGAGTCGTCGGCCAGCGCGGGCAGGCCGGTGTGCTGTGCGGCGTGGCGGGCTTTGCCGAGCGCGTTTTCGACGAAGCTGGCGTAGGGCTCATCGGCCTCGGGCACATCGAAGTCGGACTGCGGGCGCACGGTGATGCCCAGCGGCGCCAGCAGTGCCGCGAATTCGCGCAGCTTGCCGGCGTTGCCGCTGGCCAGAACGATGGTGTCGAACATGCTAATCCTGTGCCAGCGCGTCGCGCTGGAGCGCGTTGAGTTCGGCGATGCCGGTGGCGGCCAGATCGAGCAGGGCGTCGAGCTCGGCGCGGGTGAAGGCGTGGCCTTCGGCCGTGCCCTGCACTTCGACAAAATGGCCGCTGGCGGTCATCACCACGTTCATGTCGGTGTCGCAGGCGGAGTCTTCGGGGTAGTCGAGGTCGAGTACCGGGACGCCGTCGACGATACCGACCGATACGGCGGCGACGAGTTCGCGCATCGGGTTGGCGGTGAGCAGGCCGCGGGCCACCAGGCCATCGAGCGCTTCGTGCACCGCCACGCAGGCGCCGGTGATGGCGGCGGTGCGGGTGCCGCCGTCGGCCTGCAGCACGTCGCAGTCGATGATCACCTGACGCTCGCCGAGGGCGTCCATGTCGACCACCGCGCGCAGGCTGCGGCCGATCAGACGCTGGATTTCCTGGGTGCGGCCGCTTTGTTTGCCGCGGGCGGCCTCACGGGCGCCGCGGGTGTGGGTGGCGCGCGGCAGCATGCCGTATTCGGCGGTCAACCAGCCGGTGCCCTTGCCGCGCAAAAAGCCGGGCACGAACTCTTCGACGCTGGCCGTGCACAGCACGCGGGTGTCACCGAACTCGATCAGCACCGAGCCTTCGGCGTGTTTGGTGAAGCCGCGGGTGATGCGGATGGCACGGAGTTGATGGGGCTGACGCTGACTGGGACGCATGGGGTGAATCCTGTGTGAAATGAATGAGGCGGCCGGCGGCGGCAGCGGCGCGCACGCCGGCTGCCGATAGGGTGCGCCGGCCTCAGTCGGAGGTGAATTTCTTGATGGCGACGTTGATTTCGGAGATGGCCTGTTCGATTTCGTCGTCGGTCAGGTCCTGCACGCCGGTGCCGGCGGTGCGCTCGAAGCTTTCCATTTGCGTGGTAAAGCTGCTGATCGCCATGGTCTGGGTCGACACGGTGTCGGGCAGGGTTTCGGCAAAATCCTGCAGCCACAGCAGACCGATCATCGACAGGTTGTCGGCATGGGCGCCGCCGCGCTCTTCGGCTTCGTCGAGCAGCTTCGGAATGCTCTTCATGATCGGTTTGCCGTCGGTCAGTCGCGCCTTCAGGGCATCGGTGCCCACCGGCCCCCAGACGCCATCGGTGCACAGTGCGATCACGTCGCCTGAAAACAGCGGGGTCGGGCGCGAGAACTCGACCTGGGGCGAGTGATTGCCGCCCAGGCAGCTGTAGATGCGGTTGCGCCCGGGGTGCACTGCCGCGCCTTCGGCGTCGATCAGGCCCTGGTCGAGCATCAGCTGCACGCGGGAATGGTCGCGGGTCTGCATTTCGACTTCGCCCTTACGCAGCAGATACAGGCGCGAGTCGCCGGCATGCGCCCAGTAGGCCTGACCGTTCTGGATCAGACAGGCAACCACCGTGGTGCGCGGCGCTTCGGGCAGATATTTGTCAAAGGCGTAGTCGAGGATGGCGTGATGCGCATTGGTCATCACATGCGACAGGAACAGCACCGGATCGGCCACCAGGGGCTGGGCTTCGCGCTGGAAGGCCTGGGTGATGAACTGCACTGCGATCTGCGCCGCGACCTCGCCATGCAGATGCCCGCCCATGCCGTCGGCGATGACCATCAGCAGGGCGTCACGTGAGTAGCAATAGGCGATGCGGTCCTGGTTGGAGGCGCGCTTGCCGATGCGGCTTTCTTGGTAGATGGTGAATTTCATGAGCGACCAATGAAGGTTTTGAGCCGGCTCCCGACGTCGGAGAACCACGAGGCCGGCATGGCCTCGTCGGGTCCGCGCTGGACCAGTGCCTTCTGTAAAGCGTAGACGCTTTGGGGGCGGGCAAGGGGATCAAGATGGAGACACCAGTCGATGGTGTCGAGCAGTTGCTCGGTGTGGCGTCCGGCAAAGGCCTTGGCCGCGGGCATGTAAGTGTCTTTGGTGCTGCGCTCGTCCGAGCGCGGCGGCGCGCTGCCGGCCAGGCAGGCATACATGCTGGCGCCCACGCTGTAGATGTCGGACCACGGGCCCAGATGCTCGCGGCCGGCGAACTGCTCGGGCGAGGCAAAACCGGGGGTGTACATCGGCTTGAGCATCGGCTGGCCGGTCATCAGGGTCTGGCGTGCCGCGCCAAAATCGAGCAGCACCGGCGTGCCGTCCAGGCGCAGATAGATGTTGGACGGTTTGATGTCCAGGTGCAGCAGCTTGTGGGCGTGCACTTCGCGCAGACCGTTGAGCATGCGGGTGAACACGCCGCGCAAAAAGCGCTCGCGCAGCACGTCGCGGTGCTTGTTCACGTACTCGTGCAGTGTCCGGCCGCGCTCGAACTGCATCACCATGTACACCGTGTTGTTGGCGCGGAAGAAGTTGAGCACCCGCACCACATTGGGGTGCATCAGTTTGGCCAGTGCACGCCCTTCTTCAAAAAAGCACTTCATGCCATAGCGAAAGGCCGGCTCGTTCTCGGCGGAGATCACAGGCTCCACCTCGCCTTCACCGCGCAGGGCCAGCGAATTGGGGAGGTATTCCTTGATCGCCACAGGTGTTCCCTCGGCGTCGTAGGCGAGGTAAACAATGGAGAAGCCCCCCAGCGACAGTTGCCGCTCGATGCGGTACTGGTCGAGCTGGAAACCAGAAGGCAATGCCTGATTAACTTGAGGGGGCATGAAGGGGCGGCTAAAATTCCGTTTTCACAGCATTTTCTTGTGTGCCGCGGGCGGTGTAAAGCACATCGACACCGGGCACCGGAGCCCTAGATGATACTCAGTATGACCGGCTTTGCGGTCCAACACCGCGAACTGGGCAGGGTCAGTCTTCATATCGAACTGCGCAGTGTCAATTCCCGCTTCCTCGATCTGGCCTTCCGCCTGGGCGACGACGTCCGACTCGCCGAACCCGCGCTGCGCGAAATGCTCACCGCGCGCCTGAGTCGGGGCAAAGTCGAATGTCGCCTGTATTTGCAGAAGAATGATGCCGCAAGCGCGGCCGAGATGTCTCTCAACGGCGCTTTGCTGCAACAACTGAAGGCTGCGCAGACCCAGGCGCAGGTGGTTTTTCCGCAGGCCAAGGCACTGTCGGTGTCCGAGTTGCTGCGCTGGCCGGGCATGATGGCCGATGACAGCGTCGGTTTCGATGAGCTGATGCCGGTCATTCGCGAGATGGCCAGCGCGGCGATCGACGAGTTCCTCGCCAGTCGCCAGCGCGAAGGCGCAAAGTTGGCCAGCATCATCAATGAGCGGGTGGAAGGCATGCGCGCCCTGGCGCAGCGCGCCGCGCCGCAGATGCCGGCGCTGGTCGAGGCCTATCAGGTAAAACTCACCGAACGCCTGCGCGAAGCCGTGGCCACGCTCGACGAAGACCGCATCCGTCAGGAAGTGGCGCTGTTCGCTCAGCGTATCGATGTCGACGAAGAGCTCGACCGCCTGCGCACCCATCTTGACGAAGTCGATCGCATCCTCAAGAAGGGCGGCATCTCGGGCAAGCGCCTGGATTTCCTGATGCAGGAACTCAACCGCGAGGCCAACACCCTGGCCTCCAAGAGCGCCGCGACGGATGTGACGGCGGTGGCGATGGAAATGAAAGTGCTGATCGAGCAGATGCGCGAGCAGGTGCAGAACATCGAATAGCCTTGTGAATACGATGGGAAAAATGGCCGCAGTGGATGCGGCCATTTTTTTTGGGGCGCGGCGGAGGTTTTACGCGATCGTCGCCGGGCGGTTCGCTCGTCGAATGCCGGTGTGAAGTCACATGAAGCACGTGAATGACGCTAAGGTAAGTGCTTGGCGGATCCGCGGCAGGGGTCGAGATCTCGTGGATCGCGTTCAACCGAGGGCAGGAGGGCTCGATGGCGACATCCGTTTCCACGACGCGCGAGGGGGCGCAGCGCATCTTCATCAGCTATCGCCGTGACGACACGCAATGGGTTGCCGGGCGTCTTGGCGATTCGCTGGGGGCGTACTTTGGCGACTCGCGCGTGTTTCGTGATGTGGAGGGCATTGCCGGCGGCGCGGATTTTGGTGAGGTCATCCGGCACACGCTGGGCAGCGCTGATGCCGTGGTGGTGCTGATCGGGCCCGATTGGCTGAGCGCCAGCGACGACCGGGGTCATCGGCGCCTCGACGATGCCGACGATTGGGTTTGCCATGAAGTGTCCGCTGCCCTCGAGGCCGGTGTGCCGGTCTATCCGGTGCTGGTCGAAGGCACACCGATGCCGCGCGCCGAAGAGCTGCCCGCATCGCTCAGAGGGCTGACCCGCTTCAACGCGATCGCCATCAGCGACAGCCGCTGGCGCGAAGACGTGACGCGACTGGCGAAGATCATCGCGCTCGACATCCCCTCCGCTACCGAACGCCAGTTGCATCGGGTGAACCTGGCGGTGTCGATTTCGCTGGTGCTGGCGGTCGCGCTGACCTTGTTGACGGTGGTTGGCAATCTGTTCGACGCCAGCAGCAGCCTGACCGGCCAGTACGGCACGCCGGAGTGGTCGTTGAAGCAGCTGTTCGAGCGTGTGAGTGCCGTCGGTGTGGCCGATGAGGGACGTTGCCTGAACCCGCCAGCGGGCTGGTTTGTGCCACTGAGCAAGGCGTGGTCGGGGGTGATCTTTCTGGTTGTTGTGCCGGCCAGCGCGCTGATGTTCGTTTTTTCACGGCACGTCGATCCGGCCCGGCGCGGCTACTTTCTGGGCGCGGCCTGGACGGGTGCCATCGGCGCGTTCACGGCCTTCATGTTGTTCAAGCCGGTCTGCGAGGAGTATGAATCGGTGGTGATCTTTACCGTCGGGGTGCTGGTCGCGATCCTCATGCTGGCGCTGATGAGCCTGTCGGGATTTCGCGAGCGATAGCGCTTGGCGCCTGCCGGTGGCAGGTTTTTGCGGGGCCGCCAGCCATTAAAAAACCCGCTTGTGGCGGGTTTTTTTAAATGGGGTCGGGGGGGATGAGCTTACTGACCGGTGGCGCGAAGTTTCGCAAGCAGTTTCTCTGACCGCTTTGGGGGGCCGTAAACCAGGTCGAGCAGGAGCGCGATCGGAATCGGAAGGGGCCGTCCACTTTCGTAACGGCTGCCGGCCGATTGGGTAACGCCGATCGGCGCCCAAAACTCGGACTGACTCAGCTTGCGCTTCTTGCGCCAATCCAGCAGTTGCTCGGCGCTTGGGGATTGGGCTTTATGTCGCTGTGGCATGGCTAATCCAAAAGTATTAGTTTTTTGATGCGTAGCCGCACTTTAACCTTTTAGGTTGTCGGGATCAATTCCCAATCTTGTCGGGGGATGCTGCAGACAAACCCTGTAACAATTATGACGTCGAATTTGATGGCACCAGAACGCGGATCGCACGGCAATAGTTCCATCGAACTAGAAGTGCTCTGTGTCGGTTTACCTCGGCCCTGAGGCGACGATCGGTGGGGTCAAACGCCCCAGGTGACGGGTTTTCGCTCTTTTTGGGCCAGTTCAAGCAGCTCCAGCAGCGGCCAGGCGCGCTGGTAGAAGCTGACCGGTGCGGCCATGCCGCGCGGCGCGGCTTCTTCGGCGTCGGGGTCGTCCTTGCCCTGCGCGGCCCGGTCGGCGGCGATGGCCTGCTTGAGTCGCGCGATGGCATCGGGCAGTTGTTCGACGGTGACGATGCCGCTGGGGCTGTCGGCGTCTCTGCCCAGCGCCTTGAACATGGCCTGGGCGGTCGGGCCGAGCATGATGACGTCGGCGCCGGCGGCAGATTTGAAGATGGTCAGCATGATGGTTTCCTGTGAGGCGTGCAGCAGATTGTAGTCCGACTGTGCGCGTCGTTGCCCGAAGCGCGTCGGCATATCACAATGGGCCCACAAGAATATCGACATTGACGGAGACGAGCATGACGGCAGAACAACCCGAGGCACGGTTGGGCGGACACATTGTGGCCGAGGCGCTGCGCATCAATGGCGTGAGCACGGTGTTTTGCGTGCCGGGTGAGAGCTATTTGCCGCTGCTCGACGGGCTGTATGAGCGCCGCGAGCAGATCCGCCTGATTACCTGCCGCCACGAGAGCGGCGCCGGTTTCATGGCCGATGCCTGGGGCAAGCTCACCGGCCGGCCGGGGGTGTGTCTGGTGACGCGAGGGCCGGGCGCCTGCAATGCCAGCATCGCGGTTCACAATGCCGCGCAGGATTCGTCGCCAATGATTCTGCTGGTCGGCCAGATCGGCGACGACTGCGTGGATCGCGAGGCCTTTCAGGAAGTCGACTACCGCCGCATGTTTGGCAGCATGGCCAAGTGGGTGACGCAGATCGATCGCATCGACCGTATCCCCGAGTACCTGCATCGCGCCTTCCAGACGGCGATCTCGGGCCGGCCGGGGCCGGTGGTGCTGGCGCTGCCCGAGAACCTGCTGTTTGGCCGTGGCGTGGCGCGTGACGTGGGGCCGGCGCGGGCGGTGCAGGCCAGCCCGGCGGCCGACGACATGGCGCGCCTCAAGGCGCTGCTCGCCGCCGCCGACCGACCGCTGGTGATCCTCGGCGGCGCGGGCTGGAGCAATTCCGCCTGCGTCGACATGCTCGGCTTTGTTGAAGCCAACCACCTGCCGGTGGCCTGCGCCTTTCGCTGGCAGGATCTGTTCGACCATCGTCACCCCAACTACATCGGTGATGCCGGGCTGGGAATTCGCCCCTCGCTGGCTAAGCGCATTGACGCGGCCGACCTGCTGATTGTGGTCGGCGCGCGCCTGGGCGAGGCCACCAGCAGCGGTTATACGCTCATCGACGTGCCGCAACCGAAGCAGACGCTGGTGCACGTACATGCGGGTAATGACGAGCTGGGCAAGGTCTATCGTGCCGAGCTGCCGATCAATTCGGGCATGGCGGCATTCGCCGAGGCGGCGGCCGACATCCGTGTCGATTCGTCTGCCTGGGCCGACAGCGTGGCCGATGATCGCGCCGAATACCTCGCTTACAGCACCCCGCCGACGGTGCCGGGCCCGTTGCAGATGGGTGAGATCATGACCTGGCTGAACGACACGCTGCCGGACGACGCCATCCTCACCAACGGCGCGGGCAACTACACCATCTGGCTGCATCGCTACTTCCGGTATCGCCGCTTCCATACCCAGCTGGCGCCGACCAGCGGCAGCATGGGCTACGGCGTGCCGGCGGCGGTGGCGGCCAAGCTGGCGCACCCGGATCGGCTGGTGATCGCCTGGAGCGGCGACGGCTGCTTCATGATGACCGGCCAGGAGCTGGCCACCGCCGTGCAGCATGATCTGGCGATCATCTTCATCGTGGTGAACAACGGCATGTACGGCACCATCCGCATGCACCAGGAAAAACACTATCCCGGCCGCGTCGCCGCTACCACCTTGAAGAACCCCGACTTTGTCGCGCTGGCCGAGGCCTACGGTGCGCACGGCGAGCGGGTGACCGACACCGATCAGTTCGCGCCCGCCTTTGCGCGCGCACAGGCCGCCGGCAAAGCGGCGCTGATCGAGCTGGTGCTCGATCCGAACGTGCTCACGCCGACGCTGCGCCTGAGCTGAGCGCAGGCTGAAGCAGCGCTGCCAGCACGGCGCGGTCGGTGTGGCGACGGCGCTCGGTCATGTCTACCCAATGCACTCGCCGGCCAGCCTCGCCGAGGTCGGCCTCGGCGGTGGCGCGGTCGGTGTGGTCGTTGAACAGGATCACGATCTGCTGCAAATGCGGGGCGCGTGACAGCTCGCCCAGCTCGAAGCGGCAGCCACCGTTCTCGGCGCGAAAATCGCGCAAGTCCATCAGCACGGCATGTGAGTGCGCCACCAGCGTCTGCAGCGCGCCCTGCCAGGTGGCGTCGCCGCAATAGCATTCGTTGATGCGATAGCGGCCGTCGTGATCGGGCGTGAGGTCGAAATCGGCAAGCCGGCGCGGGATGTCTTCCGGCTGGAGGATGAAGCGCTCGCGCAGTCGGCGGCTGAGGAAGACAAACAGATCGTCGGCGTCCAGTGTGCGGCTGACCAGGTCGGTGCCGGCGATCAGCACCGTGTTGCCGGTGGCGCGCCAGCGCTCGGTGACGGCGTCGAACAGCGCCTCGACCGCCGCATCGCGCCGGAACACCCGCAGCACCAGCAACGTCGGCGGCGCCGCCGGTGGCGCCAGCCACGGTCGCGCCAGCGCAAAGCCGATCGGCACCCACAGCCACACCAGCACGATGCCGAAGGCGGCCAGCCCCACCGCATGAATGCTCGGCAAGGCCATGGCGATCAGCACCACCAGCCAGAACAGGCCGAACAGATAGGCCAGCTCCGAGAAGCGCTTGTGCCGGTAGGCCGCCGCCAAGGCGCGCAACACGCCCACCACCGGCCAGATGCCGACGGCCCAGGGCGCGGCGATGAACACAAAAATGGTCGGCGTCGCACCGATGGCGTCGAGCAGGGCGAGCAGCGTGTCGGGCGGCGCATCCACCATCGACGCCGCCCAGGCCAGCCCGATCAGTGAGGCACCGACCATCACCACCGCGGCCGGAAAGAGCAGCGGCGCCACCGCCCGGATGCGCCCCGAGGCGGCCAGGCCGAGCAGGCTGACCATCGGCAGGGCGACGGTCGATGCCAGCCAACCGACGACCATTGTCAGCGTCTGCGCGGCGTTCGAGCCGAGCAGAATGATGGGCACGAGGCACAGCAGGTAGGCCGCCACACCGCCGATCGTGCGCCACACCGACCAGCGCCACAGCAGGCCCAGGGCCGGCACCACGGGCCAGGTGTAGACCGCCGCGAGGATGAGCCAGCGATTCAGCCCGAAGCCGGGGTCGGTATGCACGGCGAGCAGCTCGAAGGCGCTGGTCGATAGCCCCAGCAGGATCGAAATGCCCGCCAGCACCACCGCGAGGCGGCGATTCTGGCGGTGGTTGATGGCCGAATCGAAGCGGGCCCGCGCCGCACTGGCACCCACCATTGTGGTCATGGGTGTCGCCACGGCCGTATCGCGCTGCGGTGCCGGCGTGCTCATCAGCCGCAGCATGGCTGTGCGATAGCGTCCGGCCAGCCACCACGCGACGATGGCCGCAATGAGCAGCGAGGTCAGCAAGCCAAAGAGCAGCTGACCGTCGAGATTGGCCATGTCAGCGGCGCGCGCTTACTTGACGGTGACCGTGATCGTCTGGCTCAGGTCAGGCCCATAGGACTGATGCAGGCCGTCGGCAAATTGCAGGGTCAGCGTGTGTTGCCCCGGCGCGAGTTTGAGCGTGGTTTCGGTCTGGCCCTTGCCGAAATGCAGGTGGGTGTCGTCGGCGGGCACGGCCACGCCCGCGGCAATCGGCTTGCCGTCGATGATCAGGTGGTGGTGGCCGGTGCCGTCCATCAGCGCGCCGGACGCCTGCACCTTGATGCCTTCAGCGCCCATCCTGACGGCAAACTCCTGCGCCACGGTGGCGCCATCGACGGGCTCGATGAAATGCACGCTGCCGCCTGCGATGGCCAGCGATGACAGGCCGGCGGCGCACAGACCAAACACGAGTGAGCGAATTATTGTCATGAGGTTCTCCTGGGGTTGGCGCCAGTACGGCGTCATTTCAATCTATGTGCGAAACGACCAAAACGCCAGAAGTGCAATGTATCCCCGCGTTAGCGGCGCTCTATACTTTGCCCGCTCAACCGGACGAGACTTGTCATGGAACACTTCACCGCCGATGACGGCGAACGCCTGCATTTGAAGATCTCGGGCGAGGGCCCGCCGCTGATCCTGCTCCACGGCTGGACGGCTTCGCACCGTGACTGGAATCCGTTCATGGCCGACTTTGAGGCGCATCACCGCGTGATGCGCTGGGATGCGCGCGGCCATGGCGGTCATCCGCTGCGCAGCGCCACCGCGCCGACCGTGCAGCGCATGGCGCAGGATCTGGCGGCCGTCATCGATCACTACGCACTCGATGGGGCGACCGTGGTCGGCCATTCGATGGGCGCGCTCACGCTGTGGCAATACCTGCGCGACTTCGGCCATGCGCGGCTGTCGCGCCTGGTGTTCATCGACCAGTCGCCCCGCCTGCTGACCGGGCCGGGCTGGTGTTGCGGCATCTATGGTGATTTCGATACCGCGCGCAACGCCGCTTTCATGCGCGAGCTGCAGGCCGACTTCGCCGAGGCGGTGCTACGCCTCGTGGCGCACGGACACAATGCCGCGGCGCGGCGGCGTTATGAAGAAAACGGCGACGCGATGCAATCGGCCCGGCGGCGTCTGGCCAGCGTGGCCGCCCAGCCCTTGATCGACTGCTGGGCCAGCCTGACCGCGGCCGACTATCGCGACGTGCTCGCCGGCATTCCGCTGCCGACGCTGCTGGTCTATGGCGGCGCGAGCAATTTCTATGGCACCAAGGTGGCCCACTATGTGCGCGACAGCATCCCCAACGCCTTGCTGCATATTTATGAAGACGTCGATCACGCGCCGCATCTGTGGCAGCGCGAGCGCTTTGTGAATGACGTGCTCAGCTTTGTGGCCGAGGCCTCAGGCCAGTAGGGCGACGGCCGCCGAGAAGGTAAAGAAGGACACCGCCGTCGACACCAGAATCACCCGCGCGATGCGTCCGTTGTCGGCACCAAAGCGTTCGGCCAGCAGCGACACATTGCTCGCGCTGGGCAGCGCTGCCGCCAGCACGATGACGGTGAGCGCGAAGGGGTCCAGCGGCAGGCCGAGATCGATGGCGATGCCGCCGATGATCAGCACCAGTAGCGGGTGCAAGAGCAGCTTTTTGAGCGCCACCGGCACATAGTCGACCAAGGGCGTCGGGTCGGCGGTGGTCATCTGCGAGCGTGCCAGCACCGCGCCGATGGTGAATAGCGCCACCGGCGAGGCGGAGTCGGCCAGCAGGCTGATGGTTTTGTCGAGCGGGCCGTAGAGCGTCAGGCCGGCGGCCGAGCTGATGCCGCCCAGCACAATCGCCCACGGCATGGGGTTGCCTGCCACACCGCGCAGCGCCTTGCCCGCTGCCGCCCGCGCGTTGCTGGCGCCGTGGCCGTCGAGGCGTGACAAGGCAATGCACAGCGAGGAGGTGACCAGCAGATCGACCAGAATGGTGACGATCACCGGCCCCGCCGCGCGCGCCCCGAGCAGCGCCACCAGCAGCGGCACGCCCATGAAACCGGTGTTGGGAAAGGCCGCGGTGAGCGCGCCGAAGGCCGCGTTGTTCCAGTCGATCCGCCCGCCCAGGGTGAGCGCGACGGTGGTGCCGACCATGATCAGTGCGCACAGCAGATAGACCCCGATCACGCTGGGGTCGAGCAGCTCGGCGATCGGTGTGCTGGCACCGAAGCGGTAGAGCAGGCAGGGCAGGGCGAAGTACAGCACGAAACCGTTCAGACCCGGAATCGCCGGCATGGGCAAGGCGCCGCGGCGCACGGCCAGATAGCCGCACAGCACCAGGGCAAAGAAGGGAAAGGTAACGGCGAGGACGGACAGCACGCTCGGGTTCCTGCTGGACGATGAGCGTTATCGTCGCATGCTTTGGCGTGTTGGCGTTCGTTTGAGCTGATCTGGCGTACGGGCCGCTCAAGATCCGCGGCGATCTGCCGACAATTCCCGGTAGACGACGCGGCGTCGATGGGTGCAACGGCGTGCGTGTACCGGGTGGAGTGGCATGCAATACGTAGAAGCGAGAGGGCTGCAAAAGGCGTGTTCTGATCGTGCTCGCGAGGGGCGGGAACACACGCGCCCGACGCGCACCTGGTGGCCCCGTTTGCTGGCCGCGCTGGTGCTGGTCGCGACGATGCTGCCGGCCAGCGCGCAGTCGATTCGCGTCGTGACTGAGGACTACCCGCCCTACAATTTCGAGAAAAACGGGGTCGTGGAGGGCGTGAGCACTGCCGTCGTGCGTGCCGTGCTGGCCGAAGCGGGGCTCGACGCGCAGATCCAGCTGATGCCGTGGGCGCGTGCTTATGAACTGGCGCAGCATGCCGACAATGTGCTGATTTATTCGATGGCCCGCACGAGCGCGCGCGAAGACATGTTCAAGTGGGTGGGGCAGGTCGCGCCGTCGGAGTGGTTTCTGTATTCCTACCGGGGCCGAGAGGTCCCCCTGAAGACGCTTGAGGATGCCAAGCGCTACCGCATCGCGACGGTGTATCAGGATGTCGGCGAGCAGTATTTGCTGGAGAAGGGCTTTGACCGGAAGCGCAACCTCCAGTCGAGCAATCGCTATGCGCACAACTACGAGAAGCTCAAGCTCGGGCGGGTTGACCTGTGGATTGCCAGCAGCGTGCTGGCCGACTATCTGGCGCGCGAAGCGGGGAGTGACCCCGCGCTGCAGCTCAAGGCCGAGTTGAAGCTGGAGGAGATCGGCGACAACGGCTTGTATATGGCCTTCAGCCTCGGCACGTCCGATGCGCTGGTCGAGCGGTGTCGTCAGGCGTTTGAGCGCCTGCGCCGGGCCGGCCGTTTGCCGCGCGCGGGCCGGGGCGGCTCGTGAGCGCTGGCGTCACGGCGCAGCGGGCGGCGACGTCCGGAGGACGAAGCCGGATCGGCGTGCGACTGCTGCTGGTCACGGTAATGGCCGGCCTGGTGTTTTCGGTGCTCAGTACGATGGTGCGCGGTGCCTTTGCGTACATGAATGAGCGAGATGCGCTGGTGGACGAGCTGACGCAGGTGCAGGACATCATTCAGCCCGCCTTGGCCAAGGCAATCTGGGAGCTCGATCGCGCCAGCGTCAAGGTGCATATGGACAGCGCCGCGCGGCTCCCGGCGCTCGGCGAGGTCGTCGTGACGATTCTCATGGCAGACACCGAGCCTGAGCGTCACACCCGGACACGCCCCGGCTGGTCGCTCGACGCTTCGCTGCCGGCGTTGCGCCAGCCCCTGGTGTACTCGCCTTATGCCGAGGCGACGGAGGTGGTCGGCGAACTGGCAATCTTTGCCAACGGGCGGGAGTTGCAGCGACGCCTCTATCGCGAGATCGCCATCATTTTTGCGACCCAGCTGCTTCAGTCCTTGTTGCTGGCGGGGTTCGTGATGTGGATGTTCAACCGCTCGGTGACCCGCTATGTGCGGGATGTGGCGGCACACCTCGACGCCTTGTCGCCGGAGACGCTGTCGCGCAAGCTCCTTTTACGCAACAAGACGATCCAGAACGACGAGCTCGACCAGCTGGCCGGCGGCGTCAACGAGCTTCAGCGCCGGCTCGGAGGGCACCTGGCGCAACAGGCGCAGTACGAAGGTGAGTTGTCGCGCCATCGTGACAATCTGGCCGAACTGGTCGGAGAGCGCACGCGTGAGCTGGAGGCGGCCAACTCCAAGCTGGATGAGTTGTCGCGCAGCGATGCGCTGACCGGGGTGTCGAACCGGCGTCACTTCGATGAGTGCAAGGAAGTCGAATTCCGTCGCGCGCAGCGTACGCAGCAGCCCTTGTCGCTGGTGATCTGCGACATCGACTATTTCAAGCGATTCAACGATACCTACGGCCATGTGGCCGGGGATGATTGCCTGCGCCGTGTCGGTGTTGCGCTGGCGGACTGCTGCCGCCGCGCCGGCGATGTGGTGGCGCGGGTGGGGGGTGAGGAGTTCGTGGTGCTGCTGCCCGGGCTGAGTGTGACCGAGGCGGCGCGATGTGCCGAGCGCTTGCGCGTCGCGGTGCTGGCGCTGGACATTGCCCATTCGGCGTCCGACGCGGCGCCCAGCGTGACGATCAGCGTTGGTGTTGCCGGTCTGGACGCCGCGCACATGGACAGTTTCGATGCGTTCTATCACTGTGCGGACCAGGCCTTGTATCGCGCCAAGGCGGGTGGGCGGAACCGGGTGGAATGCTGGGAGGGCGCGCCGTGATGCGTGTTGTGTTTGCCCTTGTCTTGGTGTTTGCCACCGCGGCGGTTCAGGCGCAGGCGATACAGGCGGTGACCGAGGACACCGCCTACACGTATCTGGAGCACGGACGCGTCAGTGGGCCGGCGACGGAGCATGTGCGTGCCGCACTGACACGGGCCGGATTTTCCGACGTGCGGATCGATCTCTATCCCTGGGCGCGCGCCTACGCGATGGCCGAAAGCCAGCCCAATGTCCTGATCTATCTGATCGCCCGCACGCCGGAACGGGAGGATCGTTTCAAGTGGGCGGGTGAGCTGATGCGCATCAACTATCATCTCTACAAACTCACCGCGCGCGAGGATGTCGTGGTCGATAGCCTCGATGCCGCGCGGCGTTACCGCGTCGGCGTGATGCGCTCCGACGTGCGTCAGCAGTACCTGCAGCGGAACGGCTTCGCGCATCTGGTGGAGTCGTCGGGCAATGATGCGAACTTCCAGAAATTGCTGGCCGGGCGGGTTGATCTGGTGCCCTTGCCCCGTGGTGATGCGGCGCGCTTGTGTCGCAAGTTCGGTATCGATTGCGCAACGCTGACGCCGGTGCTTGCGCTCGACGCGCTGACGGTCGACTTGTACATGGCCTTCAGCCCGTCGACCGACGAGGCGGTGGTCGAACGTCTTCGTCGCGCATATGCCGCGCTCAAGGCCGAGGGGCATCTGGTCGACATCGACTAGGCGGTTGTCGCCCGGTGCGATGTGAGCGCACACTTTGCGCACGCCTCGGTGGCGCACATCGGGAGGGCAAAATCCATGTTTGTGGTGGTCTATTGGTGGCGGGTCAAACCGGGCAAGGAGGTGCAGTTTCGCGATGCCTGGCGGCGGGGCACGCGGCAGATCGTCGAGATTTACGGCGGGCTGGGTTCGCGTCTGCATCAGGAGCGCGACGGCCGTTTCGTGGCCATGGCCGAGTGGCCGGACGAAGCGACCTGGCAGCGCGCTTTCGATGCGCGCATGGTGTATCCCGACAAGGCCGCCCGCGCGCTGTTTGTGGACGCGATTGCCGAGCTGCCGCCTGACAACAAACCGGCGTTTACCATGACGGTGACGGACGATTTGCTGGTGCGCAGCGGCGGCTTGCCGGGAGAGGCGCCCGATACTGAGTAAAGACGTGTATCAGGGGCTAAAGCTTTGCCGCGCGCTGCCGTTGTCCGGCCCATGAAGAAAAAGCGACGCAAACTCCTGCCGCTCGGGATCAAGAAGCGGACGACGACCGAATTGCCGGCGCTGATTGCGCTTGAGGCGATTGGCCAGCCGTGGTTCTGCGAGGCGCATCTGACCGATCTGATGGCGCTGTCGATGGTCTGCCAGGTGGCGACCGAAGCCGGTTCGGACGTCAATACGGCCGCGCTTGAGCTGCTCGACCTGCTCGGCAAGGAGCCGCTCGATGGCGCCGCCATCGAGCCCCTGGTGGTGTTTGCCAATGACTGGATGCAGCGCCAGCCCAACGGCCGTATTCAGGACGCGATTGACCGACTGCTGATCGTCAGCAATGTGTCGGCCGGTGTCGCCGAGGGCGACAGCCCGGTCGCCTGAGGCCTGGATGGTGCAGGCTTAAAAAACGAGACTCTGCCCTTCGGCCGGGATCTCGCATTCCACCTGTTTTTTCTTCCACAGTTTTTGTGACAGCGCATCCAGCGCCCTGGGTTCGCCGTGTACCAGCACCACGCGTGGGCGGCCTTCAAAGTGGCCGATCCAGCGCATCAGCCCCGACTGATCCGCATGCGCCGAGAAGCCGCCCAGCGTCTCGATGCGCGCCTTGACCACGTAGTCCTCCTGAAACAGTTTGACGTGTTTCGCACCATCGACCAGTAGCCGGCCGAGCGTGTTGCGCGCCTGAAAACCGATGAACAGCAGCGTGTTGCGTGCGTTCCAGATGCGCTGCTTGAAGTGATGGCGAATACGCCCGCCGGTGCACATGCCGCTGCCGGCAATGATGATGGCGCCGGACTTGATCCGGTTGATGGCCATCGACTCATCGGTGGTGACGGCGCAGTTGAGGTTGGGCAGGAAGTCCACCAGCGAGTTGTGATGGCTGCGCCGGATGTGTTTGACATCGTCGTGATCAAGCAGCTTGAACCAGCGGTCGTACAGTCGTGTCGCCTTGATCGCCATCGGGCTGTCGAGAAAGATCTGCCAGTTGTCGAGCGTGCCTTGCTGATGCAGGCGGCCCAGATGAAACAGGATCTCCTGCGTGCGGCCCACCGCGAACGAGGGGATCATCACATTGCCGCCGCGCGCCCAGGTGTCGGTGAGGATCTCGCCCAGTTGCGCGAGCGTGTTGTCCATCGAGCGATGGTTGCGGTCGCCGTAGGTGCCTTCCATCATCACCAGGTCGGCGTGGGTGAGTTGCGCCGGGTCCTTCATCAGCACCGCGTCGCTCTTGCCCAGGTCGCCCGAAAACACCAGCGTCTTGCGTTTGGCTTTTTCGGTCAGGGTGAGCTCGACGATGGCCGAACCGAGGATATGGCCGGCGTCGTGAAAGCACACCGTGGCCTCGGGCCCGAGCGACCAGGTGTCGCCATAGGCATGGGGTTGGCACAGCTTGAGCGCCTTGTGTACATCGGCGCGGCTGTAGTCGGCCTTGCGCAGCGGCTTGCCGCGACGGCGCTGGCGCAGATTGCTGCGCTCCAGATCGCGCAAGTAAAGGCCGGCGGCGTCTTCGAGCATCAGTTCGAGCAGATCGACCGTGGCCTCGGTGCAGTGGATGGGTCCGTCGAAGCCGCGATTGACCAGCAGCGGCAGGCGCCCGGAGTGGTCGAGGTGGGCATGCGAGAGCACCACCGCGTCGATTGCGTGAGGATCGAAGGGGAGTGTTTCTTCGTGCAGGCGCTCGACGGCGTCGCCGCCCTGATGCAGGCCGCAATCGAGCAGCACGCGCCCAAGGGCGGGCGATTCGAGCAGATGGCAGGAGCCGGTGACTTCCTGCGCGGCGCCGTGAAAGCTGAGCGTGGCCATGGTTTTCTCCGAGTCGAACCGTCGATTTTCAAGACATCAATGCTTGAGTGAGGCTATCACGGACGCACGGTGCGACGGGATGAGGCATCACCCGTCCGGGGTGGATGGCGTGTCGATAATTCTTACGGTGGTGCCGTGCGGGGCGTCGTCCCATGTTTTCAGACATAGGGCAAGCTTTTGATAAATCGACTGAAAAATATGCGCACCGGGCTTGGCTTGGGTCAGGAGCGATTATTGCTTGCATCCATGCCAAGCGGGACGCACGCCGGACTGAGTGTCAGGCGGAGACGGACAACTCGCGTACATCGAGATAGAGGGGAAGACGATGATCAAGACCTTGATGCGAATGGCAGCACCGTTGGCGATGCTGGCGGCAACGTCGGCAAGCGCGGCCGTCATTACGTATACCGATTTTTCCAGTGTGGCTGGCCTGACCCTGAACGGGAACGCCGCCCAGTCCGGCAACGTCTTGCGGGTGACCTCGGCCGTTGACGGCCAGTCTGGCAGCGTGTTTTCGACTAACACGGTGTCGCTGGCGTCCAACGCTTCGTTCAGCACGCATTTCCAGTTCCGCTTCACCAGCCCCGATACCGGTTTCTGTGACACCGGCACGGTGTGTGGTGCGGACGGTCTGGTGTTCGTGGTGCAAACCGTCGGCAACAACGTTGGCGGCTCGGGTGGTGGCATTGGCTACGCTGGCCTGCCCAACAGCGTCGGCGTTGAATTCGACACCTGGAACAACGGTGGCGGCGACAACAACAGCAGCAACCATATCGGGATCGATCTCAACGGCAACATGAACTCGGCGGTGCTGGCCGAAGTGACTGAAGCCGACATGAACAGCGGCGATATCTGGAATGTGTGGATCGACTACAACAGCGCCACGACCCTGCTCGAAGCGCGGCTGACCCGTGCAGCCACGCGCCCGGCCGGCGCCACCTTGTCACTGACCCAGAACCTGGCGGCCATCCTTGGCACGACCAACGCCTTCGTCGGCTTTACCTCCGGGACGGGCGCATCCCACGCCAATCACGATGTCTTGAGCTGGACCTTCGAAGATCGTTTCGCGCCGATTGGCGGTGGCAACAACACCGTACCGGAGCCGGGCTCGCTGCTGCTGGTCGGCGCAGGACTGGCCCTGGCCGGCGCGTTCCGCAAGCGCAAGGCCTGAGGCGGTTTCTGAACAGACCCGCGGCAACCGATGCCGCGGGCCTGCCTCGACACATTCAGCCAAACCCCGTAAAATCCGCTCCTTGCTGAGGAGCGCTGCGACCCGTGGGTAGAGTTTCCGGGGCCAGGCTCAGCAACGAATAACGGCGCTCGCAAACCTTCAGCCGGTTTGCCGCGCCGTTTTTCTTTGGGTGGCCCCGGCTATGATTGAGTGTGCATCTCCGAGGACCGACCCATGCAAGCCGACCGTACGACCGAACTCCAGACCCTGCTGGCCCAGCGCATCCTGATTCTGGATGGCGCCATGGGCACCATGGTTCAGCAATACAAGCTGGGCGAGGCCGACTATCGGGGCGAGCCGCATTTGTCACGCTTCGCCGAGCATCCGCGTGACCTCAAAGGCAATAACGACCTGCTGGTGCTGACCCGGCCGGATGTGATCACCGCCATCCACCGCGCGTATCTCGACGCCGGCGCCGACATCATCGAAACCAGCACCTTCAATGCCAACGAGGTGTCGCAGGCCGAGTACGGGCTGGCCGAGCTGGCCTATGAAATCAACGTGACCGGCGCGCGTCTGGTGCGCGAACTGTGCGACGAATACACCGCCAAGAACCCGGCCAAGCCGCGCTACTGTGCCGGCGTGATCGGCCCGACCTCGCGCACCCTGTCGATCTCGCCGGACGTGAACGATCCGGGCTTTCGCAACATCAGCTTCGATGCGCTGGTGGCCGATTACAGCAAATCCGCACGCGGCCTGATCGAAGGCGGCGCCGATCTGCTGCTGATCGAGACCATCTTCGATACGCTCAATGCCAAGGCGGCAGTGTTTGCGGTCGAGCAGGTGTTTGCCGAGCTCGGCCAGCGCCTGCCCGTCATGATCTCCGGCACCATCACCGACGCCTCCGGCCGGACCCTGTCGGGCCAGACCGCCGAGGCCTTCTGGAACTCGCTGTCGCATGCCAAGCCGCTGAGCTTCGGCCTGAACTGCGCGCTGGGCGCGGCCGAACTGCGCCAGTATGTGGACGAGCTGTCCACCGTCTGCGACTGCTACGTGTCGGCCCACCCCAACGCCGGCCTGCCCAACCCGCTCTCGCCCACCGGCTACGACGAAACCCCCGAGGCGCTGGCCGGTGCCGTGGCCGAATGGGCGCAGTCCGGCCTGGTGAACATCATCGGCGGCTGCTGCGGCACCACGCCGGCGCACATCGCGGCGATCGCCCAGGCGGTCGAAGCCACCGCGCCGCGCGCCCTGCCCACGCTGGAGAAGAAGCTGCGCCTGTCGGGCCTGGAGCCCTTCAACGTCGGCAAGGATGCGCTCTTCGTGAACGTCGGCGAGCGCACCAACGTGACCGGCTCGAAAGCCTTCGCCCGCATGATTCTCGAAGGCCGCTTCGACGATGCCCTCGCCGTGGCCCGCCAGCAAGTCGAGAACGGCGCCCAGGTGATCGACATCAACATGGACGAGGCGATGCTCGATTCGCTCGCCGCCATGGAAAAATTCCTCAAGCTGATCGCCTCCGAGCCGGACATCTCCAAGGTGCCGATCATGCTCGACTCCTCCAAGTGGAGCGTCATCGAGGCCGGCCTCAAGTGCATCCAGGGCAAGGGCGTGGTGAACTCGATCTCGATGAAGGAAGGCGAGGCGGAGTTCCTGCGTCAGGCGCGCCTGTGCCGGCAATACGGCGCGGCGGTGATCGTCATGGCTTTCGACGAAGCGGGCCAGGCCGACACCTATGCGCGCAAGACGCAGATCTGCAAGCGCGCCTATGACTTGCTGGTCGGCATCGGCTTCCCGCCCGAAGACATCATCTTCGACCCCAACATCTTCGCCATCGCCACCGGCATTGCCGAGCATGACAACTACGCGGTCGATTTCATCGAAGCGGTGCACTGGATTCACGCCAACCTGCCGTACGCCAAAACTTCGGGCGGCGTATCCAACGTGAGCTTCAGCTTCCGCGGCAACGACGCGGTGCGCGAGGCGATCCACACCGTGTTTCTCTACCACGCCATCAAGGCCGGCATGAGCATGGGCATCGTCAACGCCGGCATGCTCGGCGTGTACGACGACCTCGATCCGGTGCTGCGCGAGAAGGCCGAGGATGTGGTGCTCAATCGACACCCCGGCGCCGGCGAGGCGCTGGTCGACTTTGCGGTGACGGTAAAAGAAGGCAAGGCCAAGAACACCGGGCCGGACCTGAGCTGGCGCGAGCGCTCGGTGGAAGAGCGCCTCAAGCACGCGCTGGTCAAGGGCATCACCGACTTCGTGGTGGCCGACACCGAAGAGGTGCGCGCCACCCTGGCCGCCGCCGGCAAGCCGCCGCTGGCGGTGATCGAAGGCCCGTTGATGGCCGGCATGGATGTGGTTGGTGACCTGTTCGGCGCGGGCAAGATGTTCCTGCCGCAGGTGGTCAAGTCGGCGCGGGTGATGAAGCAGGCGGTGGCCCATCTGCTGCCCTTCATCGAAGCCGAAAAGCTGCGCACCGGCTCGGCCAGCAAGGGCAAGATCATCATGGCCACGGTCAAAGGTGATGTGCACGACATCGGCAAGAACATCGTCGGCGTGGTGCTCGGCTGCAATGGCTATGAGGTGGTCGATCTCGGCGTGATGGTGTCCACCGAGAAGATTCTGCATGCCGCCAAGGAACACGGTGCGCAGGCCATCGGGCTGTCCGGTCTGATTACCCCCTCGCTCGAAGAAATGAGCCATGTCGCCGGCGAGATGCAGCGCCAGGGCTTTGATGTGCCGCTGCTCATCGGCGGTGCCACCACCAGCCGCGCGCACACCGCGATCAAGATTGCCCCGCATTACAAGCAGCCCGTGGTGTATGTGCCCGACGCCTCGCGCGCGGTGGGTGTGGTCACCGCGCTGCTGTCCGAAGGCGGCGCCGAAGACTTCAAGACCCAGCTGGCCGCCGACTACGACAAGATCCGCACCCAGCACGCCAACAAGAAGGGCGTCACGCTGGTCAGCCTCGAGGCGGCGCGCGAGAACGCTTTTCGCACCGACTGGGCGGCCGAGCCGGTGGCTGCGTGCAGCAATTCGCACCAGGCCGGTTACCAGCCCTACACCCCGCCCGAGCCCAACACCACGGGCGTGATGGCGGTGGATGTCGATCTTGAGGATCTGCGCGACTACATCGACTGGGGTCCGTTCTTCCAGACCTGGGATCTGGCCGGCAAGTTTCCGCAGATTCTCGACGACGAAGTGGTCGGCGAGACCGCGCGCAGCGTGTTTGCCGATGCCAAGGAAATGCTCGAGATGATCATCGCCCAGGAGTGGGTGCAGGCCAAGGCGGTGTTTGGCCTCTTCCCGGCCAACCGGGTGGGTGACGACATCGAGTTTTACACTGATGAGTCGCGTACGACGCCGATGATGAGCTGGTACGGCCTGCGCCAGCAGCACGAGCGTCCCAGCGGCAAGCCGCACTGGTGTCTGGCCGACTTCATTGCGCCGAAAGACTCGGGCGTCAAAGACTGGTGTGGCGCCTTCGCGGTGACCGCCGGTATCGGCATCGAGCTCAAGCTCGCCGAGTTCGAGGCCAACCACGACGACTACCACGCGATCATGCTCAAGAGCATGGCCGACCGCCTCGCCGAAGCCACCGCCGAGTGGCTGCATGAGCGGGTGCGCAAGGAGTACTGGGGCTACGCCGCCGACGAGGCGCTGGACAACACCGCGCTCATCAAAGAGCAATACCGCGGCATCCGCCCGGCGCCGGGCTACCCCGCCTGCCCCGATCACACGGTCAAGGCGGCACTGTTCGAGTTGCTCGACGCGCCGGTCAATGCCGGCATGGGTATTACCGAATCCATGGCCATGACGCCGGCCGCGTCGGTCAGCGGTTTTTACTTCTCGCATCCCGAGAGCCACTACTTCGCGGTCAGCAAGATCGGCGAAGATCAATTGACCGACTGGGCGCGCCGCACCGGGCTGAGCGTGGACACCGCCCGCCGCTGGCTGGCCCCGCTGCTGTAAACAGGAGAACAAACATGCACGCTCCCGACGCTCTGACCGCCCTTGGTCGCATCAGCTCCGAGGCATGCGACGTGACCGTCGTCACCCGCGAGATCATGCAGGTGCCGCCGCACAGCCATGACACCACCAATCATGTGCTGGTCACCGAGGGCTGTCTGTGGCTGACGATGGCGGGCATCGAACAGCCGGTGCGGCCGGGGCAGTGGTGTTGCATCCCGGCCGGCACCGAGCACGCCGAGCGCTTTGCCGAGCGCACTTCGGCGGTGGTGTTCTGGCTGCGGGGAGCCTCCTCATGAGCGGGGCCGGGCGGGCGTTTCCGGTTGCCGCGCGTGCCGCGATTGACGCCGGGCAGTTGATCGAAGCGATCAAGATCGTGCGGCAGACGCATGGCCTGGATCTGGCCGAGGCCAGGGACTGGGTCGAGCGAGAACGGGATACGCCGGGCGCAGTTGCGCCTGCCCAGGACCGCTCAGATAGCCACGATATACCATCGGCCGCCGAGGCCGCGCTGGCGGGCGGGCGCATGATCGACGCGATCAAGATCGTACGTGCCGAGCACGGGCTGGGCCTGAAAGAAGCCAAAGCGTTGGTGGATCAGCATGTGGCGCGCAGCGATACGCCATTTGGCCACGCCGCGCCGGGCAAGCTGCCCTCCGCGCTGGCGTGGATTGTGCTGTTTGTGGTGCTCGCCGCCGGCGGCGCGTGGGTCATCGTCGGCGGCTAGGGCGGCAGAGATTCGACTGGTTCGGGGCTGCGGCCCCGGCATGATCGATCGCGCCGGTTCAACAGCCCAGGTAACGCCCTCGGCGGTGATTGACCCCGATCACCATGTTCAATGCGCCCGAGGCCAGCACCGACAGGGCGGCCGCCTGCAGACCGATGATCCAGGCCGCCGCACCGAGAATGACCAGGTCCATCAGCATCTGGATGGTGCCGGCGCGCCAGCCGCGGGTCTCCTGCAAATACACGGCCAGCACGCCGAGTCCGCCCAGGCTTGCCCGGTGGCGGATCAGTACCAGCAAGCCATTGCCCACCAGCAGGCCGCCGACGATGGCGGCAAACACCGCGTTGATGTGATCGAGATGGATCAGCGTCGGCAACCACTCGCTCAGCACCGACAGCGAGGCGACCGCGGCAAAGGTCTTGATCGTGAACGCCCGTCCCATGCCGCGCCAGGCAAGCACGTAGAAGGGCAGGTTGATGAGGAAGAACAGGGTGCCGAAATTGAGCCCCGAGGCGTAGTGCGCCAGATAGGCCACGCCGACCGTGCCGCCCATGGGAATGTCGGCGCTGCGAAACAGCAGCACGCCGACGGCGACATGGATGCTGCCAATGAGGATGGCGAGCACGTCTTCGTAGAGGTGGTGGGGCGGGCTGGGTTGGGTCATGGGCGAGGCGCTGCGCTAAAGATCGACATGATACCGGCTCCTGCCGCTCTCGCCTGTCAGGGCAAATCCGGCTATGGTGAAACAACAGCCGGAACATCGTGAATGCATAGGGGGTGTGCATGAAAGGGATATTCGTCAGCTACCGACGCCAGGACAGCCAGAGTGCCGCCGGCCGTCTGAGTGATCATTTGCGCGATCACTTGGCGGGCGTACCGATCTTCCGGGATGTCGAGACCATCGAGCCCGGTGTCGATTTTGTCGAAGCGATCGAGCGCGCGTTGGCCAGTTGCGGTGTCCTGGTGGCGGTGATCGGGCCACGCTGGTTGAGCGTGACCGATGCCGAGGGGCAGCGCCGGCTGGACAGTCCTGACGATTACACCCGCATCGAGATCGCGACCGCATTGAATCGGACTGGTGTGCGGGTGATTCCGGTGCTGGTCGAGGGCGCGGTGATGCCTTTGTCCACCGAGTTGCCTGACGATCTGGGTTTGCTGGCGCGACGTAACGCGATCGAGCTCACCGACCGGCGCTGGGATTACGATGTCTCGCAGCTGGTCGACACCTTGCGCAAGGTGCTCGAACTCACGCCCGACCCCGAATCCGATCCTGTGCCCCCGCCGCCGCCCCCGCCGCCGGCCAAGGGCGGCTGGGTCAAATGGACCGTGATCGGTGTGATCGGGCTGGGGCTGATCGGGTTGTTTGCCGAGGAGCAAGGCGGGGTGCCGACACCGCCCGATGTGACCTACACCGTGCCGGCCGAGGTGGCGCCCCCGCCGAGCCCCGTGGTGCCAGACACCCGTCGGCGCCAGACGGCGGTGGACCTGACCGGCTTCTGGCGTGATGAGGACGGCGGTGAGTTGCAGGTGGCGCAACAGGGCAGCGTGTTTCAGGTGCGCGGCATGACCTCCGACGGTGTCGTTGAGGGGCACGGCACGGTCAGCGGGCTGCGCGGCCAGACGGTGTATTGGCTCAACGGTGTCGAGCTGCACGCCAGCTTTACGATCTCAAGCGACGGCAACCGCATCGATGCGACGGTGGTCGATCCGCGCAGCGGTGCGCGGGAGAGCTCGATGCTTGTGCGAAGGCATTGAGTCCGAAGCTGATTGCGAAGCCAAAAGATTCTTCAATCTACGCCGTTAGCACTGAAACCACATCCAGTTCGCCCTCGAATACCGGCGGCGTTGCGATGATGAGATTGAGGAGGTGGTTTTGACGGTTTTGGTGCTCGCTGTGGTCGTCCTCGCGCTGGGCCTGGTGGCGCTCGGCTGGGCGGCTGCTAGACGGCAGGAATTGAATGCGCTGAGAGCGAAGTGCGCTCAGTACGAGGCTGTGCTCAATCACTTGCCAGCCGGGGTGACCCTGGTCGACGCCTCGCTCAACGTCACCTTGCACAATGCCGCCCTGCTCGAATTGATGGACCTGCCCGCCGACCTGTTCGCGCGCGGCTCGATCTCGCTCGAAGCGCTTGTGCGTTACAACGCCCAGCGTGGCGAGTATGGCGCCGGCCCGGTGGACGCTGCGGTCGAAGGGGTGATGGCGCCGGTGCGGGAGCCCCAACCCTATCGCTATGAACGGACTCGCCCGAACGGCAGTGTGCTGGCGGTGCACGGCGCCCCCTTGCCCGACGGCGGTTTCGTTACGATCTATACCGACGTGACCGAGCGCCACAAAGCCGAAGCGGCGTTGGCGCGCGAGAGCTTCGACCTGCAGACCATCCTCGACCACTTGCCGCAAGGTATTTCCGTTTTTGATGACCAGCTGCGGATGCGTCGCTGGAATCGGGTCTTGCTGGAGGTGCTCGAACTGCCGGCGTCGGCCGTTTACGAAGGCGTGCCGTTTGAAGATCTGATCATGTTCCCGGCACTCAGAGGCGAGTACGGGCCCGGCGATCCGGCGGAACTGGTCAAGGCGCGCAAAGCGCTGGCCTTGCAGTTCAAGGCGCACCGCTTCGAGCGCACCCGGCCCAACGGACGAACCCATCTGGTCGAAGGCACGCCGATGGTGCGTGACGGCAAGACCGTGGGCTTTGTCGCCAGCTACACCGACATCTCCGACCGCAAGCAGGCCGAAGGAGTGTTGCAGGCCAAGCATGACGTGCTGCAGACCCTGGTCGATAACATTCCCAGCGGCGTCACCGTGTTCGACGCCGACTTGAACATGGTGCTGCACAACGATGAAGTCCTGAAGTTGGTCGACTTCCCCAAGACCCTGGCGGTCAGGCAACCGCATTTCTCCGAGGTGATCCGCTACAACGCCGAGCATGGCGAGTACGGCGAGGTGGATGTCGAGGCCATGGTGACCAGGATGGTCAAACTGGCCGAACACCCGACGCATCACGCCATCGAGCGCGTGCGGCCAGACGGCACCGTGCTGGAGGTCCGTGGCGTGCCCTTGCCCGGCGGCGGTTTTGTCAGTGTGTATACCGATGTGACCGAACGCCGGCAGATGGAGTTGGCGCTGAAGCGCCGCAGTGCCTATTTGCAGGCGGTGCTCGCCCAGTTGCCGCAGGGCATCTCGGTGTTTGACGAGCAGTTGCGGCTCAAGCATTGGAACGACAAATTCATCGATGTGCTCGAATTGCCCGAAGCGGCGGTGTTTAGCGATGTGCCCTTCGAGGACCTGATCCGGGTGCCTGCCACGCGCGGCGAGTACGGACCCGGCGATCCCGAGACCTATGTGCAGGCACGCCGGGAGCAGGCCCTGCGCTTTGAGCATCATCGCTTTACCCGCAGCCGTCCGAACGGGCGGACGCATCTGGTCGAAGGCCAGCCGATGACCATCGACGGGGCGGTGGTCGGCTTCATCACCACCTATACCGATATCACCGATCACATGCAGGTCGAGCAGGAGTTGCGCACCCGCAATGAGGTCTTCCGTACCCTGATCGACAACATCCCCGGTGGCGTGTCGCTGTTCGACGGCGATTTCAACCTGCTCGCGGCCAATGAGAAATTTCACCAGTTGCTCGACTTTCCCGACTGGTTGATGGCGAAGACGCCAGTGACGCTCGAGTCGCTGTTCCGCTACAACGCCCTTCGTGGCGAATATGGCCCCTGCAATGTCGAAGAGAAGGTGCAGGAGAAGATGGCGCGTGCGGCCTTGCGCGTACCTCATATGTTCGAACGCACCCGGCCCAATGGCACCGTGCTGGAGATTCGTGGGCTGCCCCTGCCGGGTGAAGGCTTCATCACCATCTACACCGATGTGACCGAGCACAAACGGGCGATGGAGGCGGTTGAGCGTCTGGCGCACCAGGACGCGCTGACCGGCCTGGACAACCGCTATACGCTGGAGTCCCGCCTGGATCAGTCGATTGCCGATGCGCGGCGCAGTGGCAGCAAGCTGGCACTGTTGTTTATCGACATGGACAACTTCAAGGCGATCAACGACTCGCTGGGCCATGCGGTCGGCGACAAATTCCTGATCGCGATCGCCCGGCGCTTGCGCAAGAACGCGCGCGAGAGCGACATCGTGGCGCGGCCGGGCGGCGACGAATTCGTGCTGGCGATCACCAATATTCAGGCGGTGTCGGCCGCGGTGCGGGTGGTGACCGGACTGTTCGAATCGCTGGCAGAGCCGCTGATGCTGGAGGGGCAGCAGGTGACGCCCTCGGCCTCGGTCGGCATCGCCGTCTTTCCCGACGACGGCGACGACCGGGTGACGTTGATGAAGCACGCCGACATCGCCATGTACTCGGCCAAGGATGCCGGTCGCAACGGCTACCGCTTCTTTGATGCGGCCATGACCCAGGCGGCCGACGAGCGTCTGCGCATGGAAGCCGATTTGCGCCGCGCGCTCAAGGGCGGCGAATTCGTGCTCCACTTCCAGCCCAAGATCGAATCGGCCACGCGACGCCTGCTCGGTTTCGAAGCCTTGATCCGCTGGCAGCAGGCGGATGGTTCATTGATCCCGCCGGTGCGCTTCATCCCGCTGGCCGAAGAGACCGGTCTGATCGGTGCCATTGGCGAGTGGGCGCTCCACACCGCCTGCCAGACGCTGCGACGCTGGCGCGACGAGGGCCTGTGCAATCTGAGCATGTCGGTCAACGTCTCGGCCCGTCAGCTACGCAACCCGGACTTGCCGCAACAGGTACAGCGTGCGCTCGAAAACAGCGGCGTTCCGTCGGCGCGGCTGGAGATGGAGATTACCGAGAGCGTGGCCATGGAAGACCCGGAGCGCACGGTGGAGACGCTGCGCGCGCTCAAGGCGATCGGCATCGGCGTGTCGATTGACGACTTCGGCACCGGCTACTCATCACTGGCTTACCTCAAGCTGCTGCCCATCAACTGTCTCAAGCTCGATCGCACCTTTGTGACCGATATCGAAACCGATCCGAACGATGCTGCCATCTGCGCTGCGACCATTCGACTGGCCCATACGCTGGGGCTGAGTGTGGTGGCCGAGGGTGTCGAAACCGCCGAGCAGGCGCGCTATCTGGACAGCCTGGACTGCGATGTGATGCAGGGCTACTACTTCAGCCGGCCGTTGCCCGAAGCGCAGGCGCGGGCCTTCATCATCCATGGCGTGACCGGGGGCGAGCCGGCCATCTGAGGGATGTCCGTGGTTTTGCGCGGGCTGTGGTGGCGAGGCTCGGCGAGCCCGGCCGGCGCGAACGCTAGGTCGCCGATTCGGCCACGGGCCCCAAGCCGAGCCTTCCCGTCAGGCGGGCAATCAAGCTTTGCATGGTCGAGGGCGTGAGCTCGGGCGCGTCGATGAGGGTGTCGGCCGCTCGGCGCGCCGGGCCGGCGAGGCCAAGTGCCGCGCAGGCGGTGTAAAAACTGAACACATTGCGCTGTGGCACCGACAGCCGCTCGGCCATGTCGAGCAGCGGCAGCGGGTGGTTGAGCCATAGTGCGGCCATGCGCAGCGCCTGGGGCAGCGGGGTGAGGGCGTTGAGATCGGGCCAATGCTTGAGATACACCGGCTGGTCGAGCGGTGTGCCGAGCGGCACGCGGCCGCGGGCGGTCCACAGCGCCACTTTCCACAGCAGCGCGTCGCGGGAGATGAAATCCGGCGCGCAGGTGATGTCGACATCGGCCGCGACCGGCGCGAGGCGTACCTCCTTGGCGCGCATGCTGACCACGCACAGCGAGCGCAGCGGTCGGTCGGCCATGTTGACATGCACGGCGCCGTTGCCGGGCGGGATGATCCAGGTGCCCCACACGCCGCTTATCGACACCGCACGCCCGCCAGTGTCGGCCTGCGCGGCGGCCATTTGCAGATGGCCTTGCAGGAAGTCTTGCGGGGCGTACCAGGCGCGCGTCCAGCTCTCGGGGTCGGTGGCGTCGACATCGTGGGCCGAGCCCATCAGCAAACTGGCGCTGTCGTCTTCTGCGCCGGCGGTGGTGTCGGGTGTACCGGCGGCCCCGGATGCGGGTGCGGACACCGACTCGGCCACCGGGTCGTCGCTCAGGCGCAGGCGCCGCCGCACGCTGAGCAGCGCGCGGGCCATGCCTTTGGCGCGAATCGGTTTGCGCACGAACAGCGCCTCGTTGGTGTGGTTCACACTCAATTCGATGATCGGCACATTCGGCCAGCGCTGGTGCGCATCCTGCAGCCGGCGGGTGGCGTCACCGCGATCGAGATCGATCAGGATGGCCTGCGCGCGCTCGGGTTCGACCAGCACGCAGCGTGATTTGACGCCGACACGGAAGAACTCGCGGAGCATGGCGTGCGCGCGCTCGTCCATCCACGGCGCGGCGATCTTGACCGGGTCGAGCAGGGCGGGCGCATCGGCCGGCGTGTCGTCGATGGATTCCATGGGGCGCGGTCCGAATCAGTCAGAAAAGTGCAACGTCATTTCTACGGCGCAAAATCGCGTGACTTGAGGCCGAGCGCGCCGCGGCGCTCATCGTGCCGCAGGCGGCGGCGTGAGGACAAGCACCTGCCCCGGATAGATGCGGTCCGGATCGCTGACGATGTGCGCGTTGTCGCGCCGGATGTGTTGCCACAACTGTGGGTCGCCATAGATGCGGGCGGCAATGCGGGACAGCGACTCGCCGCGTCCGACGTGGTATTCGATGGCGTGCCCCCGGCCGACCTGCAGGTGCCCGAGGTGTTCCGGCACGGTGGCGAGCGGGTTGTCCCCTTTGAGGACAAAACCCGAGGACGCCTCGCGCAGCACCAGAATGTCGGGCACCGTGATGGCCTGCCCCGGAACGATGCGCTGCGGATCGGCGATCAGCTCGCCGCCCATGCCGAGTGTGGCCTGGCGATTGTTGTAGGCCAGCAGCGCGCGCCAGTTCCGGCCGTCGCCGGTGAGGCGCCGGGCGATATCCCACAGCGTGTCGCCGGCGCGCACGGTGTAGCTCATGGGGGCGCTGTCATTGCCCCCGGCGGCGGGTTCGATGCCGGCGGCCGGTGCCGCCATGGCCAGCCAGGGTTCGAGGCGCCGCAACAGCGCGGCTTCGACGGCCGGGTCGAAGGGCGCCATGGCATCGAGTGCCTGCATCATCTGCTGCGCGGTGTCGACATCGCCATTCGCAAAATGCAGTTCGGCATTGGCGGCCAGCGCCTCGGCCAGCTCGGCGTGACGCGTCGCGCCGAGGCGGTCGATGGACAGCGCGGCCGGGTCAGCAGCAAGCGCCTGCGCCAGCGTTGCGGCGCCGCCCAGGGCGTTGCCGGCGCGTAGCTGGCTGAGTGCCTGGGTGGTGGCGTCGCTCGGCGCCGGGGCGGGTGCCGCCGCGGGCGGTCGCGGCGGCGAGGTGAAGTCCTTCGGATCGGTGGGCGCCGGCGTTGGCGTCGGTGCCGGGCCGACGGCGACCGGGGCCAGCGCCTCGTCGCCCGATTGCAGCGCAAACCACGCGCCGCCGCCGAGCAGCAGCAAGACGCCGACCACGATGCCCGCGCGTGCGCCCTTGCCGCCAGAGACTGTCGGCGCGGGCGCGCTGACCGGGCGCTCGGGCGGGGGCGCAGCGGCCGGGGTGGCGGGTGCGGGCGGTGGCGCGGTGAGATCGAACAGGCGCCCGTCCGGCGTGCGCATGTGCAGCGCCGGGGCGCCCCATTCGACTGCGTAGCCGCGCGCGTACAGAAAGGCGCGGGTGGAGGTGAGCGCGGCGTCGACCGGCTGGCCGGCGGCCAGGTAGCGGTAGAAGTGGCGGGCCAGGGCCACTGCGGCGCCGTCGGGAATCGGAAACTGCATCGCGATGACGGCCGGGATGCCACGCCGGATCAGGCTTTGCGCCATGCCACCAAAGGGGTCGCGGGCGGAGGCGGTGGCGCCCATGCAGCTGTTGAGGAAGACCAGCCGCAGCGAGGTGAGGTGGTTGCGCAGCAGCACCGCCAGTTGCCGGCCGGCGATGGTGTCGGCGGTGCCGGGCGTGGTGTCCGATTCGAGCACCAGCACGCCTTCGTCGTCGACAAAATCGCCGTGGCCGATGAAGTGCAGCACATGCGGGCGGTGTTCGAGCAAGGCGTTGTCGAGGCGCTCCAGGCTGGTGTGCTCGAGGCGTACGGTGTGGATCACGCCGCGTGTGCTCAGCTCGGCCAGCGCGGTATCGAGATGGGCGATTTCGTCGCCGACTTCGAGGCCGGGCCGGTCGGTCGGGGTGGCGACGGCGATCAGCAGGCGCAGCGGCGGCGCGACAGTGAGCGTCGGCGTGGGGGCGTCCACATCAAGCCAGCGCACCACCGGCAGCATGCGGTCGGAGAACAGAAAATCGTCCTTGGCCGGGCTGTACAGAAACTCCCAGGGCAGGCGCGCGAGCTCGGGCGCGTCGGTGGTGTTGATGACAAAGCGCAGGCCCTTGCCGCGCTGCGGGTCGATGCTGCGCAGGTTCTCCTCGAGACAGGCGCGCAGCGGTGTATCGAAGAGCGCGGCATAGAGTTGCTGCCCGATCTGGCGGGCGTTGGCGCCGGCCGGCAGCAGGGCGTCGAGTGTGGCGTCGCTGACGGCGCGGCGGGCCGAGCCGGCGATGGGCGTGGCGGCCTGCCACAGGCCGTGTTCGAGCGCGGCGGGGTCGAGCGGCAGGCTGGCCGGTGCCTGCTCGCCGGCCGGGGAGGCGGGCACGCCCAGCGCGAACTGGCCGGCGGCGTCGCGGCTGAAGCGCAGTTGCACCGATTGGTAGTGCACGCCGTCGGGGTCGGCAGTCGGCAGCGGGGCCGGGGTGTCGTCGGCAGCGGTGTGCCGGCGCACGCGGTCTTGTACCTCGAGCACCACCTCGGCGGTGAGATTGCCCTCGGCCTGCATCAGCGTGAGCGCGCGCAGATAGGCCGGGATGGTGTCGAGCGGGGTCGGCGCGACCATCACCGGCAGCACATGCCAGCCCGGCGTCGGCCATTTGCGGCTGACGATCTTCAGCTCGGTGCGGGTGTAGTGCCCGTCGGCGACCGCCGCGGGCGAGACCAGAAAGATGAACAGCGCGCAGTCGTCGATGGCCTCGCGGATGCGGTCGTCAAAGCTCGCGCCGGCGGGCAGGTCTTCGCGGTCGAAGAACACCTCGTGCCCGGCCGCCTGCAGCCGGCAACACATGTCGTCGGCGATCTCGCGGTAGTCCGAGGCGTAAGACAGGAAGATATTCAATGGACGCTCAGGTGGCCGGGCTCACTTGAGTATAGTCAGTCGATGACAAGGCGCTGCGCCGCGCCCGGCGCGTGCGCCTCAGGACGTGGCCGGCGACATCGAATTGCGGCCGCGCTCGGGGTTGGGCTCGACCACGCAATGGAGCCGCTCGGAGAGCTGGTCGGCGCCGCCGATGTAGCCGCCGTCCAGCCAGATCTGTGGCACGGTCACCGGGGTTTTTGGGCCGATGATGGGTTTGACCCGCGCCAGCATCTCGTACAGCGCACGCGGGTCGCGTACCACGTCGTGGTAGGTGTAGGGCATCTGCGCGGCCTCCAGATACTGCTTGGCGCGCTGGCAATGCGGGCAGGTGGCTTTGCCGAAGATATGGTTGCCGGTGACGGCGGTGCGCGCCGCAGCGGCGTCGATGACGGCCTGGGTGAGCACGCCGCGGTTGAGCGCCTGCCCCTGGCTGACCACCTTGCCCTCGACCATCACGATGGGCGCATGCCAGCCGCCTTTGAGCAGCGGCCGCCACCACTCGCTGAGCCAGTCGCGCACGTCGAGTTCGACGGCAATGCCATCGAGCTCATGCGGCAGGGTGTCGACAATCACATCGCGGGTGAGCGCGCATTCGCCGCAGGGGACGGTGACCTTGAACGGCCCCCAGGCGCCCGCCCAGCGGTAGACCACGATCTGGACCGCGCTGCCGGGTATTGTCTCGTGTGCTGTCGCCATGGTGCCGCCTCTGCTCAAATGCGCTTGTGTGCACTTCAGACCGTTGAGGCGGGGTGAGGCTTACATCAGCAGGCGCTGGCGCGCTCGCAGGTGGAGGCCGCTTCGACCGCTTTGACGACCGGGCGCTGCGCCTTCACCCAGCCGCGAATGCCGGACTCGACGTTGTACACCTTGGCGTAGCCCGCGTTCTCGGTGAGGAAGCGGCTGACCACGGTGCTGCGGTTGCCGCTGCGGCAGATCAGCACCACCGGCTGGCCCGGTTTGGCGATGGCTTGCAGACGCGCCAGCCACGCTTCGGGTTCGGCCTCGCCGCGGTTGTCAAAGAAGGTGAGCAGGTGGCTGCCCGGCACGATGCCGGTCTGCTGCCACTCGGGCGCGGTGCGGATGTCGACCACCGGCACGCCCTCGGCGCGCAGGCGCTCAAGCGTGGCGTCGTCGATGTTGACCGTGTCGGCCACGGCGGAAAAACTCAGGCCGGCGAGGGCCGCGATCAGCCAGGTACGCATGGTGACACCTCCGTGTATCAGGAAATGCTGATTGTACGCCCGGGCGGCATCCGGCGCGTGACCGGCGCCACCGGCGAGGCTTTCATGGGGCGGACGCCGACACCGCGCCAGTGGCGACTCACTGGCCGAACCTGAGCGGGGCCACCACGGGTGAGGACTCGACGATGCGACGATCGTAGGCATGCGTCTTGTTGCGATAGTAAGCCGTCACGCGGCTGACATAGCCGCGGGTTTCCGGATAGGGCGGCACGCCGCGGTAGCGATCGACCGCGCCCTCACCGGCATTGTAGGCCGCGGCCACCATCTGAACGTCACCCTTGAAATACGCCAGCAGCCAGCGCAGGTACGCCAAACCGCCGGCGATGTTCTGACGCGCGTCATAGGGGTTGCGGACATTGAATCGGGCGGCCGTCTCGGGGATCAGCTGCATCACGCCCATCGCGTTCTTGGGCGATACAGCGCTGGGATCCAGGGCCGACTCGACGGCCGCAATCGCGAGAACAAAGCGGGGTTCGATGCCAAACTGCGGCGCAAGTTCGTGGACCAGCGCGACCACATCCGCTTGCGCCGGCGATAATTGCGTCATTACCTGGTCAACAAACCGATCATTGGCGGCCCACGTCGACTGCAAACACGCCGGCTTCTTTCCCTGTGCCGGGCCCGTATAGCGCGCCATCCGTTTGGCATAGTCATGGCCTTTCCTGGCCGCCATGGAGAATAAGGTCCCGGCGATCGCGTCGTCACGCGCCAGGCCTCTGCCGTTGGCATACATCCAGCCTAACGCATACATCGCCTCGGCGTTTCCGCGCCGAACCGCTGCGCAATAGCACGCGGCGGCTTTCTCGGGGTCTCTGGGCACGCCCTCACCATGCTCATAGGCAAGGCAGTTCTGGAGGGCACTCGACGCGCGTGTTGCCGCATGCGTGGACCCGCCAAGCCAGCTGACGAGCACCAGCGCTGCGACGACGCACCGTGACATCTTCACCGGCCCTGCCTGTCCGCGTCAGACACGCACGCCTGCCGCGGCCTGCGCGCCGCGATCAACAACGACGTCTGCGCAACAACAACGGCGGTTGGTTCAATGTCGTCGATGAGTTCGCCTGAGGGCATTTACGCATACTCCTGGTGAGAAGCGACGGCAACGACGGCGGCACGCGGAGGAGGTTTTTTGCATGCACACGCGCGCCTCGTCGTCGTGCGCCGCCTGCCTGGCAATGGCCGCAAAATCGGGGACCGGCAGCTTGTACCCGTCGTGGTGCCGTTCGCGGATCCGCTCTATGACATGCCGTCGCGGCAGCCTTCCTTGAAGGCTAGACCGAAAACAATCACATTGCACCCCGTGATTGGACAGGCGATTGCAGGGGCTTGGCCAACGGTCGGCCCGGATGAGATCGGCGGCGTGGTGAGGTTCATCCCCGCGGATCCGCCACGGGGGGGCAAAATCGGCGTCGCTGCGCTGGTGGGCGCGCAGTTCGGGCCGGGGGTGGCGCGATCGACGCGGCCTTGGCGCAGCCCCCAAAATCGACGCGCAAGCCGACTCCATGCGGGGCTCGAGGTGATGCCGAGCGCGCTCGGGTGAGTCTATCGGGCTGACTGCGACGCTTACCTGAACAGTTCTCCCACGCTCTCGCCGCTGTGAATGCGCTCGATGGCTGAGGCCAGCAGCGGTGCGATGGTCAGCACCGTGAGCTTGTCGAGGCGCTTGTGCTCGGGGATGTGCACCGTGTTGGTGACCACGATGGATTCGATCGGCGCCTCGCGCAGGCGCTCGATCGCCGGGCCGCACAGCACGCCGTGCACCGCGCCGGCGTGGATGGTGCGCGCACCGGCTTCGCGCAGGGTGTCGATGGTGGTGATGAGCGTGCCGCCGGTAGAGATTTCGTCTTCAAAAATCACCGCGTCGCGCCCCTTCACTTCGCCGATTACCTGTCCTTGCTTGACCTGCGTGTCGCTGATGCGGCGCTTGTCGATGATCGCCATCGGAATGCCCAGCCGCTCCGAGAAACGCCCTGCGCGCTTGGCACCGCCCGCGTCGGTGGCCACCGCCACCATGTTGGAGATGTCGTAGTGCTGGCGGAAATGCTCAGCAATGGTCGGGATGGCGGTGAGGTGGTCGACCGGCATGGTGAAAAAGCCATGCACCTGGTCGGCGTGCAAGTCCATGGTCAGCACCCGGTCGGCACCGGCGGTGCGCAGCATGTCGGCCACCAGCCGGCCGGTGATCGAAATGCGCGGCGCGTCCTTTTTGTCGGAACGCGCGTAGGAGTAGTACGGAATCACCGCCGTTACCCGGTGCGCCGAGGCGCTGCGCAAGGCGTCGAGCGTGATCATCAACTCCATGATGTGGTCGCTCACCGGCGCGGTGAAAGACTGCACCACGAACACATCGCGCTCGCGCACATTGGCCATCACCTGCACATGCAGGTTGTCGTTCGAGAAGCGCGCGATTTTCAGCGGGCTGAGTGGAATGCCCAGCGTGCTGCAGATTTCGCGGGCCAGCGGGTCGTTGGAGTTGCCGGCAAAGATACGCAGGGCGTCGTTCATGGGGGGCTCGTGTCGGGCGGGCGGGGAGAGCGCCCATTGTAAGCCGATGTATCGGCTGTGCCGAGGCATGGGGCGAACTTGGACAGCCGGTTGTCGCAGCCGGCCGGTGGCACGGGGGTGTTGGCCGGGGTGCTGTGGCGGTCGGGGGGCGCATTGCCAGGCGCACGGCCGAGCTGCGGGAATGCGCCCGCCGGGAAACCGCAGCGCCGGGCACGGCGGCCGTGTGCGTACTACAAAGAGAATGAGGGGACGCAGTCCTGCACGTCGTGACACACCGGCGACGTTCGAACGCGAATCGCCGTCGCGGACGCGCAAGCGAACATGAGGAGGGCGTGCGCATGGCCAAGTCAAAAGCGCGACACCATGACCTCAGTGAAGAGGAACTCAAGCAGATCGTTGCCGAGGCCGACACCGGCGGGCGCAAGCCGACCGGCGTGACCGCCGCGATCATTGCCGCCACGGGGATCGCGTGGTCGCTGTTCCAGCTGTGGTTTGCCTCGCCGCTGCCCTTCGTGTTCGAAATCGGCATCCTCAACGATACCGAGGCCCGCGCCATCCACCTGGCGTTTGCGGTCTTTCTCGGCTTCATGGCCTACCCGGCCTTCAAACGCTCGCCGCGCGCCCATGTGCCGGTGCTGGACTGGGCGCTGGCGCTGATCGGCGCGTTCGTGGCCGGCTATCTTTTCCTCTTCTATGCCGCCTTGTCGGAACGCCCCGGCCTGCCGACGACCCTGGACCTGGTGGCCGCCGTGGTCGGCCTGACGCTGCTGCTCGAAGCGGCGCGCCGCGCGCTCGGCCTGCCCATGGTGATCCTGGCGCTGATCTTCATCTCGTACATCTTCCTCGGCGCCTACATGCCGGACGTGATCGCCCACCGCGGCGCCTCGCTCGGCAAGGGCATGAACCACCTGTGGCTGTCGACCGAAGGGGTGTTCGGGGTGGCGCTGGGCGTGTCGACCAGCTTCATCTTCCTCTTCGTGCTGTTCGGCGCGCTGCTCGAGACGGCCGGCGCGGGCAACTACTTCATCATGTCGGCGATGTCGATGCTCGGCCACTTCCGCGGCGGGCCGGCCAAGGCGGCGGTGGTCGCCTCGGCCTCGACCGGCATGATCTCCGGCTCGTCGATTGCCAATGTGGTGACCACCGGCACCTTCACCATTCCGCTGATGAAGCGCGTCGGCTACGCGCCGAAAAAGGCCGCTGCGGTCGAGGTGGCCGCCTCGGTGGACGGGCAGATCATGCCGCCGGTGATGGGCGCGGCCGCCTTTCTGATGGTCGAGTATGTCGGCATCCCCTATGTGCAGGTGCTCAAGCACGCCATCCTGCCGGCGCTGATTTCGTACATTGCGCTGTTCTACCTGGTGCATCTCGAAGCCATGAAGGCCGACATCCGCGGTCTGCCTCGCCGCCCCAGCCCGCACAGCTGGCAGATGCGGTTGATGCGCACCCTGATGACGATCAGCGGCGTGATCATCCTCGCCGGCATCGTCTACTGGGGCATGGGCTGGATCAAGGCGCTCACCGGCGACGCCTCGTTCATCATCGTCGCCGTGCTGATGTTTGTGGCCTATCTGGTGCTGCTGTGGTTTTCGGCACAGCAGCCCGAACTGCGCATCGAGGACCCGAACGACGAGATCACCGAACTGCCCGAGGTCGGCCCGACGCTCAAGTCCGGCCTGCACTTCCTGCTGCCGGTCGTGTCATTGATCTGGAACCTGATGGTCGAGGAGCTCTCGCCCGGCCTGTCGGCCTTCTGGGCGACCAGCTTCATGATCTTCATCCTCGTCACCCAGCGGCCCCTCCTCGCCCTGATGCGCGGCAAGGGCGACACCCTGGCCGAGCTGCATCAGGGCTTTCGCGATCTTTACGACGGCCTGTCGATCGGCGCACGCAACATGATCGGCATCGGCATCGCCACCGCGGCGGCCGGCATCATTGTCGGCACCGTCACGCTCACCGGCATCGGCCTGGTGCTGACCGAGTTTGTCGAGGCGGTGTCGGGCGGCAACCTGATGGCCATGCTGTTCATGGTCGCGGTGATCTGCCTGATCCTCGGCATGGGCCTGCCGACCACGGCCAACTACATCGTGGTGTCGACGCTGATGGCGCCGGTGGTGGTCGAACTCGGCGCGCAGAGCGGCCTGCTCGTGCCGCTGATCGCGGTGCACCTGTTCGTCTTCTATTTCGGCCTGATGGCCGACGTCACGCCACCGGTCGGCCTCGCCTCGTATGCCGCTGCCGGCATCGCGCGCTGCGACCCCATCGCCACCGGCGTGCAGGCCTTCATCTACTCGATCCGCACCGCGATCCTGCCCTTCATGTTCATCTTCAACACCCAGTTGCTGTTGATCGGCATCGACAGCGTGTGGGCCTTTGTCCTCACCGTGGCCAGCGCGGTGCTCGCCAACCTGGTCTTCGCCGCCGCCACCCAGGGCTGGTTCCTCACCCGCAGCCGCCTGCACGAGACCGCGCTGCTGCTGCTCGTGACCTTCAGCCTGTTCCGGCCCGACTTCTGGATGGACACGATCTACCCGCCTTACAACGCCGTGCCGGCGTCGCGTCTCAATGAACTGGTCGAGACCGCGCCCGCCAACAGCAACCTGCGCGTGTGGGTCGAGGGCATCACGCTGGAGGGCGACGACGTCTCCAAAGGGGTGCTGCTTCCACTCGGCGAAACCGCCGGGAACGCCCGTGCGCGCCTCAAGCAATCCGGCCTGAGCGTGATGGCGCTCGGCGACAATGTGCAAGTCATGGTGGTCGAGTTCGGCAGCCGCGCCGACAAACTCGGCCTGGAACAGGGCTTCACCGTGACCCACATCGAGCTGCCCGCCGAGCGCCCCGCCAAGGAATGGATCTTCGTGCCGACCCTGCTGGTGCTCGCCCTCGTCGTCGCATTGCAGCGCGCACGCGCTCGGCGTGAAACGGGTGGGCATCAGCCGCGTGACGCGCCGCCGGTCGACCGTTGACGCGTTTCGACTATCGGGTTGAATGGCCGATTTTCGATGTCGATCCGTTTTCACTCAACGGTGCACCAGTGGGGAATGGGGTGGTTGGGCTGTGGTTGCTGGATCACCGGTGTCGATGAGTGCCGAAGCCAAGTGGTAGGGCCGGTTTCAACCGGCCATCGGTTTTCGGTCGGGTATCGATTTTTCGACGGGACGTTGGCCGGGTCTCGCCCCGGCGGGCGAGTAACTTCTTTGTAGCGACAAAGAAGTCACCAAGAAAACGCCCCCGCTGTACCGCCGGCTTCGCCGGTGCCCTCTCTACGCCCGCGCCCGGCGGGTCGTGTCGCAAACTCGCCCTGCGGGCTCAAACAGCGACACGACAATTCCCGCCAGCCGCGGCCTCCGTTCGGCGGTACAGAAGGGGAAGGCGCGCGGGCTCGGCTTCGCCATTGCCTTTGCGGAAAATCGTCCCTCCGTTTGGTGGTCGGCTTGCCGCCCACCATCGCGCCTCACGAGAAACGCTGCGGGGTGGGTAGTGCCGTATGGTGCAATAGCCGCAGCCGTATTGCACCGAGCAGCGGTTGAAAATGGCGTAATGCCCTTCGGCTGTTGCCCCGCGCTGACGCATACTGTGATTGTTCTCGGCACCACGGAGCCCCGCCATGCCCCGTCTGCAAGACTGGATCGGCCGCCAGGAAACGACCGACGACTGCATCACCGCCGCTCCGCTCACCGGCTGGCGTGCCACGCTCGACAAATCCGACGGCCCGGCACAGCCCGGCGACGCGCTGCCGCCGCTGGCGCACTGGCTGTACTTCCTGCCGCAAGCGCGCGCCTCAGACATCGGCCCCGATGGCCACGCGCGGCGCGGTGGATTCCTGCCGCCGGTGGACCTGCCCCGGCGCATGTGGGCCGGCGGCCGGGTGCGCTTCCATCAGCCGTTGCGCGTGGGCGACGCGGTGCGGCGGGTGTCTACGATCAAGGACGTGCGCGAGAAAACCGGCCGCAGCGGTGCGCTGGTGTTCGTCGTGGTCGAACATCGCATCGACGGGCCGGGCGGGCTGGCCGTGGTCGAAGAACACGACATCGTCTATCGCGACCCGCCTGCCGCCGATGCACCGCCGCCATCGCCGCGAGTCGTCGACAAGCCAGCCGTCTGGCACGAGCCGATGTGCGCCGATCCGGTGCTGCTGTTCCGCTATTCGGCGCTGACCTTCAACGGGCATCGCATTCACTACGACCGGACTTACGCCGTTGAGGAAGAGGGCTACCCCGGTCTCGTCGTGCACGGCCCGCTCATTGCTACCTTGCTCGCCGACTTTGCCGCGCGGCATACCGGCGGGCGGCCACTGACGCGCTTCGACTACCGGGTCGAACGACCGATCTTCGATGTCGATCCGTTTTCGCTCAATGGGGCCCCAGTTGGGGATGGCACGGCTGAGCTGTGGTCGCTGGATCACAGCGGGGCGGTGTCGATGAGTGCCGAGGCCGAGTGGTAGGGCCGGTTTCAACCGGCCATCGATTTTCGGTCGGTTATCGGCTTGTCGATGGATCGTTGGCCGGGTTTCGCCCCGGCGGGCGACATCCTTTCTTGTAGCGACAAGAAAGGACGCAAAGAAACGCCCCCGCTGTACCGCCGGCTTCGCCGGTCCCCTCACTCCGCCCGCGCCCGGCGGGTCGTGTCGCAAACTCGCCCTGCGGGCTCAGACAAGCGACACGACAATTCCCGCCGGCCGCGGCCTCCGTTCGGCGGTACAGAAGGGAAAGGGCGCGCGGGCTCGGCTTCGCCATCGCCCTTGCGGGAAATCGCCACTTCGTAGGGTGCAATAGGCGCAGCCGTATTGCACCGAGCAGCGGTTGAAAATGGTGCAATACCCTTCGGTTATTGCACCCTTCTACGCGTGCTCACTCAGGGATTGACGCGGATAGTACTCTCGCCGATTGAACGGCACCTCTGAGCAACAGTCCTTCGACGTGAAGTTCAACGATCTCCGATCCTTTGCTCCACTCCGCCTCCTGAATAAGCTTTTTCTGGTCTGCAGGGAGTTCGAAAGGAACGTCTGCAGAAAAAGTCAGACCATCGCTTAGCCGAGCTACCTTAATCCTGAACCCGTCACCTCTCGAAGCATCGTTTGCCAGGACGCGAAACGCGCCAGAGAGTTCTACATCTTGGGAGCGGGCCCGGTCTTGTTGAGTGATCTCCATTGCCTCGGGGCCGCTAATCTGAACTCCCATCACACTCGCGGAATCGCTCGGCTTAAGGGTTTTTAGAAGGCGGTTCGTTGTCTGTACATGGTCCTTTTGGGCCTCTTGAAGCCTCGGTTGAGCAGTCACCGCATCCTTCATTATCTTGAGACGCTCGGTTTCCTGCCGTGACAGCTCTATTTTTGTCTCGGCGTCAATTTCGTGCTGCCTGGTTGCGATCCAGTTCATCGCGACCAAAGAGGTGCCAACAATAGTGGCAACTCCAACCACAGCAACCACTGCATCTCGTGAACTCATCTTGTCCAAGGCCTTTTCACCGAGCACGGTCATTTGTTTTGCTAGATCTGCCAGAAAGTCCGACGATCCGTCCGCGACTTTGACAACGATTTCCAGCGAGTCTCTATCCTCGTCACGCAGCTTCTTGAGGTTCGCGGTGCCATAGGATATGGAGACGAAATTGCGATGCAAGTCCTTCTGAAGCTCAAGCAAAGGCCCCATTACGCGGGTTGGTACAGTGCTCTTCCAATCCTTGCCGTCGACCTTCATTGTAAAGGTCGGCCAACCTTCAAATTTGATTCTGAGTTTCTCTGGAATAGCCCCACCGTGTGTTGCCAGATCAAGAAGCTCCCAAGCTTCGTCGGCAGACCTTACGGTGACCAGGTACCAGCCCGCATCATCAACAAGTTCGAACATTAGCGCATCCCAATATCAGTCCAAGCGTCATTCCACCCTCCCGTTGTTCAACTATCCCGTCGAAACTGCAACGGTGGCTCTGCGCCTCGGGCCGCCAATAAGCTCTTGCTGATCGAGCTCGGCAGTGCTTGGCTAGCTCGCAGAAAACCCTAACAGACTGCCATAAAAAGCCGAATGGGGTAGGAGTTTTCCGCCCTCTGCCGCGCCAACCGGAGGACGGGAACCCCCGCAGGGGGCGCGAAAGTGGGCCGTGCTTCTTTGCCTAGCTTTCTTGCACGAGCAAGAAAGTAGGTCGCCCGCCGGGGCGAGACCCGGCCAATCCAAGCCGGCCGAAGGCAACGCCGGAACGAAACACAAACGTCGGCGTCAGTTCTTGGCGTGGGTAGAACCTTGCGTCAGATGCTCGCGCAGCGTGCCGGTCGCCCATTGGCGAAAGCGGGTGCCTTGCTGTGACTTCACCCGGTAGCCCACCGAGATGATCACGTCCAGGTTGTAGAACTTCACCGACTTGTCCGAGCCGGCAATGTGCAGATTCTGCACATTGCTTTCTTCATCCAGTTCGCCGTCTTTGAACACGTTGCCCACATGGCGGGTGATCACCGAGCGTTCCCGGCCGAACAACTGCGCCATCTGTTCCTGACGCAACCACACCGTCTCGCCAGCCAGCCGAACCTCGGTGACAGCCGAGCCGTCTTCTGCCTTGTAGATCAGGATGTCGTTGAAGTCGTTTTCGTCCATGTCCGCCTCTATCGCTGGGTCAACATCATATCCATGACGCTGCGGCATGACACGGGGGTGTGGCGCGTCGGGGTCGTCATTGTGGGTGACGGGGCCTGAACTCAATACAGCAGAAACGCCTCCCGAGCCTCCCGCCAGGCCGCCTCATCCGGCATCGTCAGCGCGTCCAAATCGGCGGCCGTAGAAGAAGCATCCTCAACCCACCCCCGCAACAAGGGCGACCCGTTGATCAGGTCAATCGCCAGCCGGTCGTATTCATATTCGTAGGCAAAGTCCCGCCACAGCGGATAGTCCGCCCGCTGCCGCAGCACCGCCTTGAAGGCCAGTGCCTGCAGGCGCCACGGCTGGAAGCGCTCGTGCTGGTAGGCGCCGTCGTCGACATGAATCTGCACGCCATGGCACTGCGTGCCGGCGTGTTTGTGGAAGGTCGGTTCGAACCAGCATTCGCGCAGGCGGCAGCCTTGCAGCCACTGCGGGGCGAGACCGTGCATGTCGCGTAGCAGGGCGGCGGCGTCGAGGTCGGGGGCGCCGAAGATTTCGAGGGGGCGGGTGGTGCCGCGACCTTCGGAGAGGGTGGTGCCTTCGAGCATGACGGTGCCGGCGTAGGCGCGGGCCATGGAGAGGTTGGGGGCGTTGGGGCTGGGGTTGACCCAACTGCGCTCGCCGGTCGGCCAGCCGTAGCCGGGGGCGGCGTCGGGCTGCCAGCCGGTCATGGGGATGACCTGGCAGTCAACATCGAGCTTGAGGGTGGCGACAAACCAGCGCGCCATTTCGCCCATGGTGAGGCCGTGGCGCATGGGCATGGCGCCGGCGCCGACGAAGCTTTCCCAGTCGGCGCGCAGGGTGAGGCCTTCGATCGGGCGGCCGGCGGGGTTGGGGCGGTCGAGGATCCACACGGCCTTGTCATGCGCGGCGGCGGCTTCGAGCACGTAGCGCAGGGTGGTGATGAAGGTGTAGATGCGGCAGCCGAGGTCTTGCAGGTCGACCAGCAGCACGTCGAAGCTGGCCATCATGGCGTCGGTGGGGCGCCGCACTTCGCCGTAGAGGCTGAAGACGGGGATGCCGTGGGCGGGGTCGGTGAAGTCGGGCGACTCCATCATGTTGTCCTGCTTGTCGCCGCGCAGGCCATGCTGGGGGCCGAAGGCGGCGGTGAGATTCAGGTCGGGCAGCGCGGCGAGGGCGTCGAGGCTGTGCGTCAGGTCGGCGGTGACCGAGGCCGGGTGGGCGAGCAGGGCGAGGCGTTGGCCGGCGAGCGGGCGGCGCAGGGCGGGTTCGGTAATGAGGCGGTCGATGCCGAATTTCATGCGGTGGGTTCCACGTTGAGCATCAGCGCGAAGCCTTCGCGGTGATGGAAATCGGGCTGGGCAGCGGGATGGCGCTGCGCCCAGTAGGAGAGCTGGCCGTCTGTGGCTTCGAGCACGGCGGTGAGACCGATCTGCAGCGGCTGCGTGCCTTCGGCAGGCAACAGGCGGGCCGGGAGTTGCACGTCTACCGACAGCGTGCCGGTGTCGTTCGCGACGCGGATGTCTGCCGACCAGCGCGGGGAGTGCGTAGCGCTGCGTTGCCGGTAGTTGTCGAAGTCATACACCGCCCACTGGCGCGAGGGCGAGAAATTGAACTCGCGGTAGGCGGCGTCACCACCGAGCGCCACGAAGGCTTCGAGGCAGGTGTGCTGCCACAGATTGTTGGCCGGACTCGCCAGGCGCATCGGTGGGATCAGGAGTTGCTCGATGGGTCCGCTGACGACGTAGCGCAGGCCCAGCCCTCTGCCGGATATCAAGCGCGCGTCGACGCTGAGTTGCAGGCCGCTCGGCGCGGGATGGCGGGGGTGGGGCGAGAGGCGCGGCATGGCAGAGTCGCTGGCGATCGGGACTGCTGCAGTCTACCGCGATCAGGCTGGGGCGAGCACTCTGGCTGCGGCCTCGACGTGGCGTTGGGTGAGGATGCTGCCGGCTATACTCGCGCCATGCGCCTGCCCGTCGTCCCTACCATCGTCATTGCCCAGCTATTTGGCACCTCGCTGTGGTTTTCGGCCAATGCGGCGGCCGACGACCTGATCCGCGCCTGGGGTATCGGGCCGGCGGATATCGGCCGGCTGACCAATGCGGTGCAACTCGGTTTTATCGTGGGCACACTCGGCTTTGCGCTGACCGGTCTGGCGGACCGTTTTGCGGCGAGTCGCATTTTTGCGGTGTGTGCGGTGCTCGGTGCGCTGGCCAATGCGGCCTTTGCCTTGCTGGCCTCGGGCATGGACAGCGGGTTGGTGCTGCGCTTTGCGGTCGGGCTGAGTCTGGCTGGCGTCTACCCGTTGGGGATGAAGCTGGTGGTGAGCTGGGTGCCCGAGCGCGCCGGCCATGCGCTGGCGCAACTGGTGGGCATGCTGACCCTGGGCACGGCGCTGCCCCATGGCGTGAAGCTGGCCGGCGGGCAGTGGCCGTGGCAGGCGGTGTTGCTGAGCGCCTCGGTGCTGGCGCTGGTGGCGGCGGTGATGATCTTCCGGCTTGGCGACGGGCCGCATCTCAAGCGGCGCGACGATGCGCCGCCCTTGCGTCTCGGCCGGGTGTTGATGGCCTTCCGCATCCCGACGTTTCGTGCCTCGGCCTTGGCCTATTTCGGCCACCAGTGGGAGTTGTACGCGATGTGGACGCTGGTGCCGCTGCTGGTGGCGGGCACCTCGTTGACCACGCTGGCGCCGGTGTCGGGGCTGAGCTTTGCGATCATCGGCGTGGGCGCGCTGGGCTGCATCGCTGGCGGATTTGTCAGCCGTCGGGTGGGCAGTGCGCCGGTGGCGGCGACGGCGCTGGCTGTGTCGGCGCTGTGTTGTGCGGCCTTTCCGTGGCTGGCCGATGCCGGGCCGTGGCTGCTGCTAGGCTTCATGCTGGTGTGGGGCGCCAGTGTGGTGGCCGACTCGCCGCATTTTTCGGCCATGTCGGCGGGGGCCTGCCCGCCCGAGATCGTCGGCAGCGCGCTGGCGCTGCAGAACGCGCTGGGCTTTGCGGTGACCATGGTGTCGATCGCCTGGGGCACGTCGGTGGTGGCGGACTGGGGGCCGAAAGTCGCCTGGCTGCTGCTGCCGGGGCCGGTGCTCGGGGTGATTGCCTTGTTACCCTTGCTGCGGGCGCGCTCAGCGAGTTAAGTCGGCGAGCGGCATCACCTGCAGGCAGGCCGCCACGCCGGTGGCGATGCCGTCGGCCATGCGGCGCTGGCGGGCCGGGTCGCGTAGTAGCAATTCTTCATCTCGATGCTTGATCACGCCGGCTTCAAAGAGCACGGCGGGCACGGTCGTGCGGTAGAGCACGATGAGATTGTCGTACCAGTGCACGGTGTTGGCGTGGTCGGCCCAAGCGCGGCGGCGGGCATTCTTTTCGGTGGGCACGAAACCCATGCGCTGCAGCCGGGCGCCGATGGCCGAGGCGCAAGTGAGGCTGGCCTCGGGGGCGGGGTTGTCCTGCGAGACGAACAGCGAATGGCCGGCGTAAGCGTCGCTATAGCTTTGCGCTTCGCCTTGCCAGGTCCACGGGGTGAGTTCGTGTTCGCTGACTGAGTCGTGATGGATCGAGAGGAAGAAGTCGGCGTCGGGCACCGTCTTGGGGCGCTCGCGCAGCGAGGCGATCCGGCCGTCGTCATTGACCAGGCGGGCCGCGATGCCGCGGTTGATGAGTGCGGCGGCGACTTCGCGGGCGAGGTCGCGGTTGAAGTCGAACTCGCTGCGCCCGCGTGCGCTGGTGGCGCCCGGCGCGGCCAGGGTGTGGCCGACGTCGACGGCGACGATGGGCGGTCGGGCAGCGAGCGGCGTGCTGAGCAGGAGTGTAGTCAGGGCCAGAAGGGCGAGGCGTGGCATGGGGGCAGTTTAGAGGGTGTTCACCACCAACGCATCAGACCAAAGACCGCAAAACTCACGGTCAGCGCCAGCAGCAGATGGCCGCTGAGCCGCGCCACCACGGCGGCGACCACGGTGCCGAGCAGATACGGATTGCCAAGAGATACGTTGACCTGCCCGCCCGGCGCAAGCGCCTCGGGGACGATGATGGCGGTGAGCACGGCGACCGGCACATGATGCAGCGCCGCCTTGAGCGCGGGTGGAAAGCGCAGGCGGTGGCCGAAGACCAGAAAGCTGGCGCGGGTGAGATAGGTGGCCAGAAACATGCCGGCGAGCAGGGCGGCGACGGTCATGTTTTGGCCGCTCGGGCTGTGCGCCGATGATCCATCCACACCCCGGCGGCAACCCCGGCGAAGGCGGCGAGGATCAGCCCAAGCTTGAAGGGCAGACCGCGCGCCAGCCAGGCGGTGCTGCCGGCGGCCAGCGCCACGACCACCGGCGTGGAGGCGCGCAGCTGTGGCGCAACCATGGCGGCGAAGGTGGCGATCATGGCGAAGTCCAGCCCCCAGCCGGCCAGATCGGGGAACTGCTGGCCCAGCCAGGCGCCGACGGCGGTCCAGGTCAGCCAGTTCAGATAGAAGCCGCCGCCGGCGCCGAGCGCGTAGGGCAGCAAGGCCTCGTTGCCGCGCTCCATCAGACGTTTTTCGATGACGGCGAAGGCTTCATCGGTCAGCCAGAAGGCGACCAGCGCTCGCCAGCGCAGCGCCCAGCCGTGGGCTGCCGGGTGCAGCGTGGCGCTATAGAGCGCGTGGCGCAGATTGACCACAAAGGTGGTCAGCCAGATTACCGGCAGCGCCGCGCCGCCGCTGATCAGGCTGACGGCGATGAACTGCGCCGAGCCGGCAAACACGATCACCGACATGGCCAGCGCCGCCAGCGGCGACAGCCCGGCCGCCACCGCGCTGGTGCCGTAGATGACGCCGAAGGGCAAGGTGCCGATCATCAGCGGAATGGTGTCGCGGGCGCCGGCGACGAGGGCGTGGCGGAGGGTGGTCATTGGCGCGGTGTGGGTGCGGTCGGGCTTTGTGTGTTGCGGCAGTTGAGCAGGGCGATATCGTCGGCCCGGAGGGTGCGGGGGTATTCAGCGATGGCGTTCATGAAGGTATTCTCGGCATGTCGCGGCCATCGTGCCACGGACGCCTGAGCGGTGTCTTGAACAATATTGGCAGGGTCTGAGCGGACGCTGCCGTGAGAATGGAGTGCTTATGCCAAGAACCGAATTCATGATTGCCGACCTGAAGACCGATGCCGATCTGCGCGATGTGATGAACGCCATCCAGGATTTGCCCTGTATCGAGCATTCCGAGGTCGCACTCGACACCGGCGCGGCAGTCATCGAGCACACCGCGATGCTCGATGAAGGTGACATTCGCGCGGCGGTGGAGGCGGCGGGTTACCGGGTAGTGGATTGAGCGGCCCGCCGGGCGACAAGCGCCAGCGCGGACCAGAAGCTCAGTCGCAGGGTCAGTGCGCCGACGGTGCGCAGCTCGTAGGCGCCGCCGCTGAGCACATGCAGGCCGAACAGTACGGCGATGCTGGCGGTGGCCAGCGCCAGCAGCGCGGCGCCGTGCACGGCCCAGCGTCGTCGACGCCACAGGCCGAGGCCAACGGCGACATAGGCGAAGCCGGCCAAGAAGTTGAACCACAGCACGAAGTCGACCGCCTGGCCGGCCGCGGCGCGTGCCTCGGCGCCGCCAAACAGCACGCGCCCGCCGTTGACGACGGTGAGCGCGCCGAAGGCGATGGCGAGGGCGGCGAGCAGGGCAAGCAGGCGGCGGTGGGGCATGTCGGTCTCGGTCAGGCGTGTGCCGGCGCGAGGTCGATGGCGCGCCCTTCGCCGGCTTCTTCGTGGGTTTTGCCGTCGCGGATGTGGTAGATCCGGCGAAAGGTGGGGATGATTTTTTCGTCGTGGGTGACGACGATGATGGCGGTGCGGTATTGCGCGGCCATCTGGTTGAGGATGCGGATCACCGCCAGCGCGCGTTCAGAGTCCAGCGGCGCGGTCGGCTCGTCGGCGAGGATCACCGGCGGCTGGTTGGCCAGCGCGCGGGCGATGGCCACGCGCTGCTGTTCGCCGCCCGACAGCTCCGATGGCTGGGCCTCGGCGCGGTGGGCCACATCCAGTGCGGCGAGCAGTTCGCGTGCGCGCTCACGGGCGATGGCGTTTTTCTGGCCGGCGAGCATGGGCAGCAGCGCGACGTTGTCGGTCACGTTCAGAAAGGGGATGAGGTAGGGCGCCTGGAAGACGAAACCGATGTGGTCGCGGCGCAGGGCGCGCAGATCGGGTGTTTTCCAGCCGTTGTCGTAGATCGTCTGCTCGCCCAGGATCATGCGCCCGGCCGTCGGCTCGATGACCGCGCCCAGGCACTTGAGCAAGGTGCTCTTGCCAGAACCCGAGGGGCCGATCAGGCCGACGACCTCGCCCGGCGCGACCTGCATGTTCACGTCCTTGAGCGCGTCGACGGCGGTGTCGCCTTCGCCGTAGCGTTTGCGCAGGCCTTCGATGCGGATGCCGTGGCCGGCGGTGGTGGCGTGTGTCATGTCAGCCTCCGATGGCCGCGGCCGGGTCGACCTTGAGCGCGGCGCGGATCGCCATCAGGCTGGCCAGCGCGCAGATCGCCATCACCACCACGAAGCCGCGCAGGGCGTCGCCGGGCAGCAGCAGCACGTATTTGGGGAAGATCGGCGCCCACAGCGTGGCGGCGGTCTTGCCGACCATGAAGCCGATCAGGCCGAGGCCGAGCGCCTGCTGCAGGATCATGCCGGCGATGGTGCGATTGCGTGTGCCGATGAGCTTGAGCACGGCGATTTCGCGGATCTTGCCGAGCGTCATGGTGTAGATGATGAAGGCCACGATGGCCGCGCTGACCACCGCCAGGATGACCAGGAACATGCCGATCTGGCGCGCCGAGGTGGCGATCAGCTTGGCGACCAGAATCTCTTCCATCTGCGCGCGGGTGAACACCGTGAGGTGCTTCCAGCGGCGGATCGGCTCGGCCACCGCCTCGGCGTCCAGCCCCGGGGCGATCTGCACCAGCACGGCATTCACATTGTGATTGCTGCTCTGTGCGTCGGTGACGGCCTCGAGCAGGCCGGGCAGGCCGGGGCGGTTGAGCGCCGGGTTGGCGGCGTTGCGGGCGCGCTCGTTGACGATGGCGTCGTTGTCCTTGAGGAACTGCGCTTCCTGCGCGTCCTTGAGCGGGATGAATACCATCGGATCGCCGCCGGAGGACACCGTGCGACGGGTCAGCCCGACCACCGTGTAGTCGTGGCGGCGGATGCGGATGGTGTCGCCAACGGCAAAGCCGGTCTTCACGTCGGCCACCGCTTCGTAGTGACTGCGGGTGATCCGCCGACCGGCTATCAACTCACCCGGCGCGCCCGGCAGGCCGGGCTCGAAGCCGACCACCATGGCCCGCACATCCCGCGCGCCGCGGGCGACCTGCATGGTGAAGTAGGTGACGTTGGCCGCCCGCGCCACGCCCGGCATGCCGCGCACGCTGTGCACCACGTCATCGCGCAGGCTGGACGATTCGGCATACGGGCCCTGGGTGTCTTTCTGCACCACCCACAAGTCGGCGCCGCTGTTGTCGAGCAGGGCGCCGGCGTCGTCCACCATGCCGCGATAGATGCCGGCCATCGACAGGGTGACGCCGATCAGCAGCCCCAGCCCCATGCCGGTGAGCACAAAGCGCGACCAGGCATGCAGGATATCGCGGCCGGCCAGGCTGATCATTGGCGCACCGCGCTCAGGGTGTCGACGATGCTGATCGAGGCGTCCGGCTTCAGCGTGCCTTCGCTGTGCACCACGATCCGGTCGCCAGCGGCCAGGCCGTCGAGGATCTGCACCTGGCCGTCCGGGCCGGTGGCGCCGGTGCGCACGGCGGCGAAGCGCAGGGCGTCGCCGTCCAGTTGCCACACGCCGGTCTGACCGTTGCGCTGCTGGAGGGCGGCATTGGGCACCACCGGGCCGCGGGCGGCGGCCGGCAGTTGCACCGTCACCTCGGCCATCTCGCCGATCGAGGTGCCCGCCGGTACCGTCGCAAAAGTGACCTGGGCGAGGCGCTCTTCGGTGATCGCGTCGCTGATCAACTCCACCCGCTCGACCTGGCCGGCGAGTCGCTCGCTCGGGCGCGAGCGCAGCACGATCTGCGCCGGCAAGCCGGCTGTCAGCCCCTGCGAGCGGCCCTGATCGATGCGGGTGCGCACCCACAGGCTGGCCGGGTCGATCAGGCGCAGCGCGGCCTGGCCGGCGACCAGCGTGGTGCCGGGTTCGGCTTCGCGGGCGGTGACCACGCCGTCGACCGGCGCCACCAGCGTCAGGGTGTCGCGTTGTTCGACCAGCGCCTGGCGCTCGGCCTGCAGGCGGGCCAGATCGCCGCGCGCGCTGTCGGCGCTGGCCGCGGCGGCATCGACCGCGGCGTGGGCCGAGGTGTGTTCCTGAGTACGCGCTTCGACCGCGCTGGCGCTGACAAACTGTTGCTGGCCGAGCGAGACATAGCGGCGCGCGTTAATGGCGGCCACTTCGGCGCGGGCATTCATGTCCCGCTGCTGGGCCTGGGCTGCGGCCAGCGCGCTGCGCGCGCGGTCGGCCGAGGCGTCGAGGGCGGCCATGCGGGCGTCGAGATCCACCGGGTCGAGCCGTGCCAGCACCTGGCCGGCGCGCACCGTGTCGCCCACGTCGACGTCGACCTGTAGCAGGCGGCCGGGGGCCGTTGGCCCGACGGCATAGGCGCGCCGGGCGTCGACCGTGCCGATGCCGAACAGCACCGGCGCGACCCGGCCCTCGGCGACGGTGGCGACAGTGACGCGGATCGGCGCCAGCGGACCCGAGCGGGCGACCACGTAGGCAAAACCGGCGAGTAGCGCAACGGCCAGCGGCAGCCAGGCCCAGCGGCGCAGGGTAGCGATTTTCATGAGGTGAGCTCCACAATGATGGCGGACCGGTAGAGGGCGAAGACGGTGTCGGCCGCATCGCGCATGCCTGCGGTGTCGCCGCGCAGCATGGCCTGCATCACCAGACCCTGCAGACTGCCGATGAACAAGGTGGCCGCGGCATCGAGATCGAGCCGGGGGCGCAGCGCGCCCAGCGACGCGGATTGCTTGAGCAGCCACAGCAGCAACTGGCGATAGCGGGCGAGCATGTCGCTGACACGGCGCTTGAGCGGCGAGTCTTCAGGTTGCTGCAATTCGTTGAAGATGAAACGCGGTACGCCCGGGTGGGCGACAACAAAGTCGGTATGTGCCATGAACACCGCCCGCAGCGCGGCCACCGGGTGGTCGTGACCGTCGGCGGCGGCCTGCAGCCGGGCCATCAGTTGGGTGTCAACCCAGTCAATGACCGCCAGCCACAGTGCGGCCTTGGTCGGGAAATGCTTGAACAAGGCGCCATGCGTCAGGCCGATCGCCGTGGCGATGCCCTGGGTGGTGATGGTGCCGGGCCCCTGGCTGGCCGACAGCGCGAGCACGGCGGCGACGATTTCGGCCTGTCGGGTCTGGGTGGGCTGGCGGTCGGCGGTGTGAGGCATGGCGGCATCGCAGTAAGTAAGTGATTGCTTACCAGTTTAGCCAAAATATTAGAAAAGTCTAATTTTTTAATGCCGTGGTGTGTCGTCAATGCTGATGCGACGGCATGGCTCGCCCCCTCCGGCGCTGCCGTCGCTATCGTTATAATCGGCGGCACACTCTCTTAATGCTGGATGTCCTGTGTCCGATCGCCTCGCCGTAATCCCCCAATATCTGCTGCCCAAACGCGGCCTGACCGTGCTCGCCGGCAAGCTCGCCGGGCTGCGCGGCGGCAAGCTCACCACTGCAGTGATCCGCTGGTTTATCCGGCGTTATGCGGTGGATATGAGCGAGGCGGCCAATCCTGACCCGGCGGCCTACCCGAGCTTCAATGAATTCTTTACCCGCGCGCTGCGCGACGACGCTCGCACCCTGGTGGAGGCCGATTTTGTTTGCCCGGTGGACGGGGCGATCAGCCAGTTCGGGCCGATCCGCGGCGATCAGGTGTTTCAGGCCAAGGGCCACAGTTATAGCTGTAGCGCGCTGCTCGGCGGCGACATGCAGTTGGCCGCTCAATTCCAGGATGGCCAGTTCGCCACGCTGTATCTGAGCCCGCGCGATTACCACCGCATCCACATGCCCTGTGACGGTCGCCTGGTCGAGATGATCTACGTGCCCGGTGCGCTGTTTTCGGTGAACCCGACCACCGCACGCGGCGTGCCCGGGCTGTTTGCGCGCAACGAGCGGGTGGTGTGCGTGTTCGAGTCCGAGGCCGGCCCGTTTGCGATGGTGCTGGTCGGCGCCACCATTGTCGGCAGCATGGCCACGGTGTGGCACGGCGTGATCAATCCGCCGCGCCGGCCCGACATCACCAAATGGCGTTACGACGATCAGGACATCGTGCTGGCGCAGGGCGAGGAGATGGGCCGCTTTCTGCTCGGCTCGACCGTGGTGATGCTCTTCCCGAAGCCGATGATGGCCTTCAATCCGGCGTGGGCGCCGGGGGTGGGCGTGCGTCTGGGCGAGCGCATGGGGCGGGCGTTGCCGCCGCCGGTCTTCGAGGCCGAGACCGTGCTGGCGCTCCATGACTGAGATGATTCCGATCCGCTATGTCGAGCCGGTGTTCCGGCCGCCAAGCGAGGCGCAGTCGCTGATCCTGCCGGTGACGGACGGCTGCTCATGGAACCAATGCACGTTCTGCGAGATGTATACCGCACCGCAAAAGGCGTTTCGCGCACGTGCTGAAGACGAGGTGATCGACAGCATTCGCCGGGTCGCGGCGATGTACGGCGATCAGGTGCGTCGTGTGTTTCTGGCCGATGGCGACGCGCTGGTGCTGCCGACCCGGCGCCTGCTCGCCATCCTCGAGGCCATTCGCACCCATCTGCCGGCGGTGCGCCGCATTTCAAGCTATTGCCTGCCGCGCAACCTGCGCAAGAAGTCGGTCGCCGACATGCAGGCGCTGGCCGCCGCCGGCTTGCGCATGGTTTATGTCGGCGCCGAGTCGGGTGACGACACGGTGCTGGCGCGGGTGAACAAGGGCGAGACCTTCGACACCACCCGCGAGGCGCTGGACACGCTCGGCGAGGCCGGCATCACCCGTTCGGTGATGATCCTCAATGGCTTGGGCGGGCCGGTGTTCAGCGCGCAGCATGCCGAGGCCTCGGCGCGGCTGGCCAATATGACACAGCCGGAGTATCTCGCGACCTTGGTGGTGAGTTTTCCGACCGGCGAACAGCGCTTCCGGGCCAGCTTCCCGGAGTGGGAGGCGCTGGACTTGCGCGGTCTGCTGCTTGAAATGGAAGGCTTTCTGTCGCAGCTGGACTTGAAACGGACGGTGTTCCGCTCCGATCACGCGTCCAACTGGCTGGTACTCAAAGGCACGCTGGGCGCCGACAAGCCGCGCTTGCTGGCGCAGGTGCGCGCCGCGCTTGAGGCGCCGTCGCAGGCTGGATTGCGACCGGCCTGGGCGCGGGGCCTGTAGGCAGCGTTCAGTCGGCTGTGCCGGTGGATTCAGCGTCCTCGACCGCGTCGGCCGGTTTAGCGTCCTCGCCCTCGGCGGTCGTGGCTGGCGTCTCGACGGGGGCTTCGTAGGGGCGGACGGGTGGTGCCGTGCCGTCGAGCAGCTCCTGCACCCGCTCGGCCAGGATCGCGGGCTTGAAGGGCTTGAGCATGTAGCCCTGGATACCCGCTTGCAGCAGTTTGGCGACAACGCTCCGATCGCCCTCGACCGTGAGCATGATGATCGGGGTCTGGTCGCCGCGCTCGCGAAGGGTTTTCACAAAGGTTTCGCCGCTCATGCCCGGCATGTTCAGATCGCAGATGATGACGTCTGCCGGCATGGATTCGAGCATGGCCAAGGCCTGCTCGGCACCCGAGGCTTCGCCGACGCGCACATCGAGGTGCTTGAGGGCGCCTTTGACGAAGCCACGAATGACGGACAGGTCGTCGATGACAATAATGCGTTTTGTGGGCATGGTGCGATCAGGATGTCAAGAGATGAGAACGACAGGGTCAACGGACGATGCACGTTTGACCTTAAGGGATTTCCCTATACATTTTTGCTTAGGGTGGCGGCATGACCACACACCAACAGGTGCTCAGCATCACGACGCGCGGCCGGGGAACGCAGGAGATCACCGACGCGGTGGCCGGGGTGGTGCGCGATAGCGGCAGGTCCACTGGCCTATGCCACGTCTTCGTGCAGCACACCAGTTGTTCGCTGATGATCACCGAGAACGCCGACCCGGATGTGCGCCGCGATCTGGAGACCGTGATGGCGCGCCTCGCGCCGGATGGCGACCCGGCCTGGCGGCACGATCTTGAAGGCCCCGACGACATGGCCGCTCATGTGCGCACGGTGCTGACCGATACGAGCGTGACCATACCCGTCGGCGGGGGGCGTCTGCTGCTGGGTACCTGGCAAGGGATTTATCTGTGGGAGCACCGCACGCACGGCGCGACGCGCTCGGTGGTGGTCACGGTGCTGGGGTAAGGGCGATGACGCCGAGCATGTCGCGCAGACGGGGCTGATTGACGATCAGATCGGCCAGGGTGACCTCGTCCAGCGCGGCGAGAAATGCCTGCAAGGCGGTCTGCAAGGCGCCCTTGAGCCGACAACTCGGCGACAGCAGACAGTTCGGCTCGGCACGGAAGCAGTCGACCAGATCGAAGCCGGGCTCCATCAGGCGCACGACTTCGCCCACGCCGATGGCCGCCGGTGCGCGATTCAGACGCAGACCGCCGCCCTTGCCGCGCGTGCCCTCCACAAAGCCCAGCGTTACCAGCTGATTGACGATCTTCATCACGTGGCTGCGCGAGATATCGAAGGTCTCGGCGATTTCCTTGATGGTCACGCGCCGTTCCGGACAGGCGCCCAGATAGATCAGGACGCGCAGGGCGTAGTCGGTGTACTGAGTGATCTGCATGGGGTGTCCGGCCGATTGGGCTCAAGGCTAAAGATGTATTCAGGTTGACTCTTTGAAAGATACACTTAAAATGACTCTTCGTGAAGCCGTTTGATTGATCCGAGGAGGTGCCCATGCGCCGCGACCCCCGTCTCGTCCCCTTGTCCCGCGAACACCATGCTGCCCTGCGACTGGCCCGTGCGCTGATCGGCGGCACTGGCGTGGCGATGCTGACGCAGATGCGCCCGGAGCTGCAGGCGCATTTCGACGAAGAAGAGCGCGATCTGCTGCCGGTGCTGCGCACTGGCGGCGAGCAGGCCTTGGTGAGCCGCTTGCTGGCCGAGCATGAACAGCTCATGCGCTTGTTTGACGCGGCCCAGGCCGGCCGGCGCTGCGCCGAGGCGGGCGAGGCCTTGATTGCCCATGTGCGTTTCGAAGAGCGGGAGATGTTCCCCGCCGTCGAGCGTCACCTGGCCCCGGCGGCCGCCTGATTGCCTGGCACGAGCACGCAAGAATGAACACCACGAGGCAGCCCAAGCTGTCCACCCCCAGCCCCAAGCGCATCCCGGCACGCCGGGCTTTTTTCCCGGGGCGCCAGCGCGCCCATTGATCCGATTCACGAGATTCCCGATGGCCATTATCCGACTCGAAGAACCCCGCCCCCGCTTGCCGGCCAGCCGCGCTGGCTGGTCGCCTTTCATGGCGATGGCCTTCCGCCCCTTCTACCTTTTCGCGGCGCTGTTCGGCGTGGTCGCCATTCTGGCCTGGGTGGCCGGTTTCAACGGCACCGATGCGCTGCCGGGCTTGATGTGGCACGGTCACGAGATGATCTGGGGCTACGCGGGGGCGGTCATCGTTGGCTTTTTGCTGACGGCCGTCGGTTCGTGGACCGGTCAGCCGGCCTTCTCGGGCACGCCGCTGGCCGGCCTCGCCGCGCTGTGGCTGGGCGCGCGTATTGCCGCCTCGACCGAGACCGGCGCACCCTTGATCACCGGCCTGCTGTCGGTCAGTTTCTTTGTCTGTGCCGCCGTCGCGGTGGCGCTGCCGGTGTGGCGGGCGCGCAGCAAGCGCAATGCGGGCGTGCCCTTTTTGCTGCTCGCGTTCGCGTTGGCCAACGCCCTGTATTTGCTGACCGTCGCCGGCGTGCTGGACATGGATGCCCGCCGTCTGCTGTTCACCGGCCTGTTGCTGGTGTCCGGCTTCATCACCTTGATCGGCTTGCGGGTGATTCCCTTCTTTACCCACCGCGCGCTCAAGCGGCCGCAGGTCAGCCATCCGCGCTGGGCGGGCATTGTCGGTTTGCTGTCACCGGTGATCCTGGCGGCGCTGATTGCCACCAATGCGCCGTCGGTGCTGGCGCTCATCGTCGGTGCGGCCGGCATGGTGTTCAACCTGGTGCTGCTGATGCGCAATGCGCATGGCTCGATGCGTCAGCATCCGCTGCTGTGGGTGCTGTATCTGGGCTACTCGCTGACCGCGCTGGGTATCGGACTGGTGGGGCTGGCCTTGTCGGTCGCGCCTGCGCTGATGTCGGCGGCAGTGCACTGCATTGCCATCGGTGGCGTCGGTGTGCTGACGCTCGGCATGATGACCCGCACCGCACTTGGCCACACCGGGCGCAATCTGGTCTTGCCGCCGCTGATGGTGCCGGCCTACGCCTTGATGCTGCTGGCGACAGTGTTGCGCCTGGGGGCGGCCTTCATCCCCGCCGCGTATCAACCGCTGATCCACGCGGCCGGTGCCTGTTTTGCCGGTGCGCTGTTGCTCTTCCTGTGGCGTTACGGCAAATGGCTGGTGAGCACCCGCATCGACGGCATGCCGGGTTAACCCGGTAGCCTTTTCCCCGAGTGGCGCAGTATTGTTGCGCCATATCTGAGCGGCCCGTTCGACGGCCGCGATGCGAGGGGGCGAGGGCATGCAGGATCGGGGCAATACCGCACGAATGATTGAAGAGCTGCGCCGGCGTCGGCGTGGCAAGGTGGTGAGCGCCGCCGAGGCGGTGCAGCTGGTGCGCAGTGGCGACACCGTGGCCACCGGCGGCTTTGTCGGCATCGGTTTTGCCGAAGGCATCGCCGTGGCGCTTGAGGAACGTTTCCTCGCCGAGGCCCAGGAGAGCGACGATGGCGTGGGCTATCCGCGCGACCTTACGCTGGTCTACGCCGCGGGTCAGGGCGATGGCAAGCAGCGCGGGCTCAACCATTTCGGCCATCGCGGGCTGGTCAAGCGCGTGGTGGGCGGGCACTGGGGGCTGGTGCCGCAGCTTCAGGCACTGGCCACGAGCGACCAGATTGAGGCCTACAACCTGCCGCAAGGCGTGATCTCTCACCTGTTTCGTGACATCGCTGCCGGCAAGCCCGGCACGCTGACCCGCGTTGGTCTGGGTACGTTTGTTGACCCGCGTTTTGGCGGCGGCAAGATCAACACGGTCACCCGGGAAGAGCTGGTGCACCTGATGCCCATCGACGGCGAGGACTACCTGTTCTACAAAGCCTTCCCGATTCACGTCGGCATCATCCGTGGCACTACGGCCGACCTCGACGGCAATGTGACCATGGAAAAAGAGGCGCTGACGCTGGAGGCGATGGCCATTGCCATGGCCGCCCACAACAGCGGCGGCATCGTCATCGCGCAGGTCGAGCGGGTGGCCGACCGCGGCACGCTCAACCCGCGTCAGGTGAAGATCCCCGGCGTGCTGGTCGATTGCGTCGTGGTGGCCGAAAAGCCCGAGCACCACGAACAGACCTTCGGCACGCCCTACAACGCGGCCTACGCCGGCGAAATCCGTGTGCCGGCCACCAGCGTGGCGTCGCTGCCGATGTCGGAGCGCAAGATCATCGCGCGCCGCGCGGCCATGGAGCTGCGACCCAACGCGGTGGTGAACCTGGGTATCGGCATGCCGGAGGGCGTGGCGGCGGTGGCGGCCGAAGAGTCGATCATCGACTTGCTGACGCTCACCGCCGAGCCCGGCGTGATCGGCGGCATTCCCGCCGGCGGCATGGACTTTGGCGCGGCGGTGAACACCGAGGCGATCATCGACCAGCCCAGTCAGTTCGACTTCTACGACGGCGGCGGGCTGGACATGGCCTTCCTCGGGCTGGCCCAGGCCGACCGTGAGGGCAACCTGAATGTGAGCAAGTTCGGCAGCCGCATCGCCGGCGCCGGCGGCTTCATCAACATCAGCCAGAACGCCAAACAGGTGATCTTTGTCGGCACGTTTACCGCGGGCGGTCTGGAGGTCGCGGTTGAAGACGGCCAGCTGCGCATCGTGCGCGAGGGCAAGTCTCCCAAGTTTGTCGAGCAGGTCGAGCACCGCACTTTCAGCGGCGACGTGGCCAACCAGCGCCGTCAGCCGGTGCTCTACATCACCGAGCGCTGCGTGTTCCGCCTGACCGAGCGCGGCCTGTCGCTGATCGAGATCGCGCCGGGCATCGACATCGAGCGCGACATTCTCGCGCACATGGGCTTTGTGCCGCTCATCGAAGGCGCGCCGCGCCTGATGGACGCGCGCATTTTCCAGGAGGCGCATATCGGCCTGCGCGCGGTGCTGCTCGACCGGCCCATCGAAGCGCGGCTGCACTACGACGCCGACCAGGACCTGTTCTTCGTCGACTTCGAGCGTTACACGGTGCGCGACCGGGCGCAGATCGAACAGATCCGCCAGCGCGTGGCCGAAGAGCTCGCGCCGCTGGGCCGACGGGTGCGGGCGGTGGTCAATTACGACCACTTCGACATCGACCCCGATCTGCTCGAAGACTACGCGGCCATGGTGCAGTCACTGGTCGACACCTACTACACCTCCGTGGTGCGCTACGCCTCCAGCGGTTTTGCGCGGGTCAAGCTGGGCGAGGTGCTGGGCGAGGATCGTCGGCTGTTTTCGACTTTGCAGGAGGCGCGGGCGGCGCTGCGCGAGTAGGTTAGGATGCGGATGGGGTCCGTCGCCTGGCGTGGTGGCCCCATCTTATCCACGACAGACCGGAGACGCTCATGACAGGTATTTCTCCCGAGGTTCTTGATCAGGCATTTCGCGCCGCGCGCACCTTCAACGCCTTCAGTGGCAAGGAAGTATCCGACGCCTTGCTGCGCGAGTTGTACGCCTTGCTCAAATGGGGGCCGACCTCGATGAACTGCCAGCCCGCGCGTTATGTGTTCGTCAAGAGCGAGGCGGCCAAAGCGCGTCTGGCGCCGGCACTGGCGCAAGGCAATGTGGCCAAGACCATGGCCGCACCGGTGACGGTGATCGTCGCCACCGACACCCGCTTCCATGAACACCTGGCGACGCAGTTTCCGGCCAACGCCAAGGCCGGCGCCATGTTTTCCGGCAACACCGCGCTCGCCGAGAGCACGGCCTTTCGCAATGGCACCTTGCAGGGCGGCTACCTGATCCTCGCGGCGCGCCTGCTCGGGCTCGACTGCGGGCCGATGAGTGGTTTTGATGCGGCCAGGCTCGACGCCGAGTTCTTCCCCGACGGTCGCTACAAAGCGAACTTCCTGGTCAATCTCGGTTATGGCGATGCGAGCGCCAACTATCCGCGCGGCCCGCGTCTGGACTTCGACACGGTCGCGCAGATTCTCTGAGCCGGGCGGGTTAATTCCGTACTGCGGCCGCGCTCTGCACCGGTGCCCGGTGACGCCCTTGAGATCGGCACGCGTGGCGCGCGTCTGACCGGGCTCGGTCACCGCTGGGCGCCTGAGCACCAGGATGCGCGCAACAGGCGCTGCCTTTTGCGGATGCGACGGACGAAAAAAAACCGGGCAATGCCCGGTTTTTCCTTGGGTGCTGCTGCCCGACTTACTGCAAGCGCACCTCAACACGACGGGCTTCGGCCGCATCGCCATCACCCAGGGTCTGTGCCGGCTTGCTGAGCAAGACCTTGTCAGCGGGGATGCCCGCGGCGATCAGTGCATTGAGCACGTTCATGGCGCGGGTCTTGGCGATTTCGGCATTGACCTCGGCGCTGCCGGAGGCGTCGTGAAAGCCGGAGACCAGCACCACCATGGCGTCGAGTTTGTCGGCGGCCATCTCGGTAAAGCCGGCCAGATCGGCGGCGGCGACGTTGCTCAAGCCGGTTTCGCCAACGGCAAAATACACTTTGACCTGGGCGTCGCCCTGCGGGGCCACGTCGGTGAAGGCCATGGCTTCGGTCGGTACGCTGTCGGCGGCGGCGCGCATCACTTCGGCGATGGGGGTCGGTGCGGCTTCGACCACCGGCACGGCGGTGGCGCGGTTGAGCGAATACACGCCCATGCCGATCACCAGGCCGATCACCAGGGCCAGCAGGCCGAACAGTACGCCGAGTACGACGCGCAGATCATCATCTTCGTCTTGCATGGTTCTGACCTCGAATCAAAAAAATGTATGAATTTGGCAAGTGGCGGCATTCTAACGCGTTGATATCGCCGCGTCTGCCGTGCAAATGTGTCAAGCCGTGGCGATGACCTGACCGTGTTCGCGGGTGGCATGGAAGCCGACGTCCGGCCATTTTTCCATGGTCACCTGCAGGTTGTAGCGGGTGGTGGCCAGATACACCGGGTTGCCGTCCACGTCGGTGCCCAGGCGCATGGCCTGCTCGCGCTCGAACTTGCGGCGGGTGGGCTCGTCCTTGAAGGTGAGCCAGCGGGCGGTGTAGATCTCGGCCGCCTCGAAAATGGCGTCGACCTTGTATTCGTCCTGCAGGCGCTGGGCGACGACCTCGAACTGCAGCTGGCCGACCGCGCCGAGCAGCATGTTGCCACCAACGGCCTCGAAAACCTGGATGGCGCCTTCCTCGCCCAGCTCGACCAGCCCTTTGTGCAATTGCTTGGTCTTGAGCGGGTCGCGCAGGCGGGCGGCGCGGAACATCTCCGGCGCGAAGTAGGGGATGCCCTTGAAGTGCAGGGCCTCGCCTTCGGTCAGGGTGTCGCCGATCTGCAGCTGGCCGTGGTTGTGGATGCCGATGATGTCGCCGGCGTAGGCCTCTTCCATGTGCACCCGTTCGTTGGCCATGAAGGTCAGCGCGTTGGCGATCTTGAACTCGCGGCCCATGCGCTGGTGGCGTGTCTTCATGCCCGGCGCGTACTTGCCCGAACACACGCGGAAGAAGGCGATGCGGTCGCGGTGTCGCGGGTCCATATTGGCCTGGATCTTGAACACGAAGCCCGAGAACTTCGGCTCGGCCGGGGCGACCATTCGGGCGCCCGCGTCGCGTGGCTGCGGCGGCGGTGCCCAGTCGAGCAGCGCCTGGAGAATCTCCTGTACGCCGAAGTTGTTGATACCGGAGCCAAAGAACACCGGCGTCTGCTGGCCGGCGAGAAAGGTCTCAAGCTTGAACGGGCTGCTGGCGCCTTCGATCAGCTCGACGTCGTCGCGCACCTGGCCGATCTCGCCGGGGAACAGGGTGTCGAGCTGTGGGTTGTCGAGGTTGGTGATGATCTCGGCCGCGCTCTTGCGCTCCTCGCCCGGGGTGAAGCGCAGGATGCGGTTCTCGAGCAGGTGATACACCCCGCGGAAGGCCTTGCCCATGCCCACCGGCCAGGTCACCGGCGCGCACTCGATCTTGAGCACGTCCTCGATTTCCTGCAGCAGATCAAAGGGCTCGCGCACCTCGCGGTCGAGCTTGTTCACAAAGGTGATGATCGGGGTGTTGCGCAGGCGGCACACGTCGAGCAGCTTGATGGTCTGCGCTTCCACGCCCTTGGCCGCGTCGATCACCATCACCGCCGCGTCGACCGCGGTGAGCACCCGATAGGTGTCTTCCGAGAAGTCTTCGTGGCCCGGGGTGTCGAGCAGGTTGATGGTGTGGCCCATGTAGTCGAACTGCATCACCGAGCTGGTCACCGAGATGCCGCGCTGCTTTTCCACTTCCATCCAGTCCGAGGTGGCGTGGCGCGCGCTCTTGCGCGCCTTGACCGTGCCGGCGAGCTGAATCGCGCCGCCGAACAGCAGCAGCTTTTCGGTCAGCGTGGTCTTGCCCGCGTCGGGGTGGGAGATGATGGCGAAAGTGCGGCGGCGCTCGGCTTGCTTGAGCAACTCGGGCGGGAAGGGTGTGGCAGTCATGAAGATGAAGTCCGATGGGCGCGCACGGGGCGACGTGCTGCCAATGCAATCGCAAAGCTGGGCTTTTACCGAAAGCGGGGCGGCGGATCAAGCGCCATCGACCGATGGCACGATCCGGCTGCGCTGGACGGCGTGAGCCCGAAGTGTCCTGCCAGGGGCGCGACGCGTCAACGCGTGTGAGGTGCATTGCCCGGTGTGGCATGCGATTTGGCTACAGTGTGCGTAACGCAGGCCGATATACTTTTCATCTTTTTCCGTCCGTGATCTGATGCCCGACTTCCGTGAACTGTCCGCGCTGGTGCGCTCCCGCGTCCCGCTGGTGTGTATCGAAACCGTTGAAGAGCCCAAGGTGCTGCGCCTGATCGCGCGCCTGGCGCGCGAGGACAACCACGATCTGTATTGCTGGAGCGTGGCCGATGGCCTGAGCCAGCAGAACTTCCGCTACGGCCCGGCCAAGCCGGGCAACGGCTTGTTTGCCACCGTAGACGACGCACCCAGCACCATGGGGCGCAGCGATGGACAGCGTCGGGCGATTGCCGATACCCGCGGTCTTGAGTCGGCGCTGCACTACATCGACAAGGACGCCAGTCGCGGGCTGTATGTGCTGCTCGACCCCCACCCGTTTCTTGAAGACCCGGTGGTGTTGCGGCTGATCCGCGAGGTGGTGCTCAATCATCCGGTGTCAGAGCGCACCCTGGTGCTGGTCGCGCCGCGCGTCGCCTTGCCCGCCGAACTGTCGCGCCACGCCGCGCACATGAAGCTGCGCATTCCGGATGTGGACGGCATCAAGCAGTTGCTGCGCGAGGAGCTGGACCTCTACCGGCAACAGAACGACCGGCCGGTGCGCGGCGAATCGGCCATCGTCAATTCGCTGGTTCGTCAGGTGCTCGGCCTGCCCGAAGAGGACGTGCGCCGGCTGCTGCGCAATGCGGTGCGGGACGACGGCCTGATCACCGCCGACGACCTCAGCCGGGTCATTCGCTATAAACAGGAGATGCTTGGCGGCACCGCCCTGTCGGTCGAGATGACGCCATTGGGCCCCGACGATATCGGCGGGCTGAGCCAGCTCAAGACTTGGCTGGCCAGGCGGCGACCGGTGTTTACCGGCGAGCGCAGTGCGCCCGGTCTGCCGATTCCCAAAGGCATGCTGCTGCTCGGCGTGCAGGGCGCGGGCAAGAGCCTGGCCGCCAAGGTCACCGCCGGCAGCTGGCGGGTGCCGCTGCTGCGCCTCGACATCGCCAGCCTGTACGACAAATACACCGGTGAGACCGAGCGCAAATTGCGCGAGGCGCTGGCCAGTGCCGAAGCCATGGCGCCGGCCGTGCTGTGGATCGACGAGATCGAAAAAGCCCTGGCCAGCGGCGGCGATGCTGACGGCGGCGTGTCGCGCCGCCTGCTCGGCCATCTGCTGACCTGGATGAACGAGCAGCAGGCGCGTTTGTTTCTGGTCGCCACGGCCAATGATGTCACCGCCTTGCCGCCCGAGTTGCTGCGCAAGGGGCGTTTTGACGAGATCTTCTTTGTCGACCTGCCCACGCCCGAGGTGCGGCGCGACATCTTCGATATTCATCTCAAGCGGCATGGGCACGACCCGACGCGCTTCGATCTCGACGCGCTGGTGGTGGTCACCGATGGTTTCTCCGGTGCCGAGCTTGAACAACTGGTGGTCGCCGGGCTGTATGAATGCCTCGCCGATGGCAGCGCACTGGAGACCCGTCATCTGGTGGCCGAAGCCGCGCGCACCCGGCCGCTGTCGGTCATCATGGCCGAGCAGATCGGCCAGCTGCGCGCGTGGGCGGCGGCGCGTTGCGTCGCGGCGGATTGAGGCGCGCCATGCCGTGTCGTCGCGCAGAAACATGCCGTCCATCAGGCGCCCGTCATCACAGTGCCGTGGCGGCGGGGTTCGGCGATTCATCGTCGCCCGGCAAGCAAAAAACCATTCGAATGAAAGGGTTGTTTGCGTATCCTGTCGATATCGCTTCAAGCCAGAGCCCGACTGAATGACTACGGATTCCGTCGCCAAACCCTTGCCCGCCGGGCGAACGCGCCCCACGCTGGTGCGGGGCTTGATGCGGCAGTTCGCCTTGTTGATCGTGGTGTGCTTTGCGGTGTTTGGTGCGGCCTTCTATGGCCTGATCCTGAAGCCATCGACCACCGAGCTGGCGCGCAGCGCGGTGCATCAGGCGACCGCCACCATCGATGCGCAGATTCAGCGCGATTTCCGGCAGGTCGAGCGCATGCTCATGACGGCCGCCGCCTGGGGGCAGGCGGGCGTCTTCGATGTCCACGCCCTGAATGACTTCAATCGTGTCCTGCGCCCTGTACTGAGGACGGATCAGCGACTGTCGTCGGCGCTGCTGGCCAGGGAAGACGGGCGGGAGCTCTTGCTGCTGGAGATGGACAACGGCCACTGGCGGAACCGGGTCACCGGCCTGCCAGACGCGGCACAGCGACATCGGACGATCCGGTGGTCAGAGACGGGCGAGCGGCTCAGCGACGCCGTCCTGAACAGCGAGTATGAGCCGCGCGGACGGCCGTGGTTTGTGGGGGCGATGGCGGCGCCGGTCGATGGCGGCCTGTTCTGGACGCCGCCCTACCAGTTCTTCACCACTGGTGATCCGGGCATGACGGTGTCGACTCGCTGGACTGCTGCGGATGGTCAGCGTCGGGTGCTGGCTTTCGACGTGTTGTTGTCGGACCTGTCCCGTCTCACGACGGGCATACAGGTCGGGGAACGGGGCGGCGTGGCGATTCTGACCGACGCCGGTCGGGTGCTGGGTTTGCCCACCTCGCCGCGCTTCGAGGTCGCCGAGGCGGTGCGCGCGGCTGTGCTCAAGCCGGTTGCCGAGCTCGATGTGCCCTATTTGAGTGGTGGTGCGAGCGCCTGGGAGGCGGCCGGTCGGCCGGCCGGGCCTGTGGGCTACATGCTTGACGGCCGGCGGTGGCGCGCCGAGTTTCTGCCCTTGCGCCTGGGCGAAAATGCGCTCTGGATCGCGGCCTTCGCGCCGGAAGCCGACTTTGTGCCGGCGCGGGCGCGAGACGCCGCAATTTTTATCGGCCTGATGCTGGGCGTGATCGCACTTGGCTTGTTGATCGCGGTGCGTGTGGCCGAGCGGGTACGCCGCCCCTTGCAGGCGTTGGTGGCGCAAAGCGAACGGATCGGTCAGCTGGACCTGACGCCGGGGCCGACGATTGAAGGCCACTGGCGCGAGATGGCCGCGCTGGTCGACAGCCAGGGGGCGATGCGGGGCTTGCTGGAGGATGCGACCCGGCGCCTGGAGACCGCGCGCGATGCGCTCGAAGACAAAGTGGCCGAGCGCACTCACGCATTGGCAGACAAGCAAGCCGAACTGGCCGACCAGCTTCTGTTTGTTGAGGTTTTGCTCGATACGCTTCCCAATCCGGTGTTTTACAAGGACGCCGATGCGCGTTTCCTGGGGTGTAACCGCGCGTTCGAAGAGAGTTTTGGCGTCGCCCGTGAGCACTTGCGCGGCAAGACCATCGCCGAGCTGGATATCTTTTCGCCCGTTGAACGAACGGCGATTCACGCCGAGGATGTGCGCCTGATCGCGACCAGCGCCTCGCGCGCCAGGGAGCAGGCCATCGACTTTGCCGACGGACTGCGTCACGACACTTTGTATTGGGCGCAGGGTTTCCGGTTGGCGGATGGCCAGCCTGGCGGGTTGCTTGGGGTGGTGGTCGACATCTCCGACACCAAGGCGGCCGAACGCCGCGCGCGTGATGCCGAGGCGCAGTTGAGCCGGATTCTCGAATCCAGCCCGATTGGCGTGGTGCTCACCGGCGAAGGGAGCATGCCGGTGTTTGCCAACTGGCGCGCCTGCGCGATGGCAGGGCTGTCGCGCGACGAATTCATGCAGACGCCGGTTGCCGAGCGCTACGTTGATCCGGCGCAGCGGCGAGCGGCGCTGGCAGCGCTGAATGCCGGCGAGGTGGTGCGCGACCGCGAAGTGGCACTGCGTCGGGCCGATGGCAGCGTCTACTGGGTGTTGCTGAGCCTGGAGCGCGGCGTGTTTGGTGGGTGGCCGGTGGTGTTGAGCTGGGCCTACGATATTACCGAGCGCCGCGCTGCCGAGCGGCAGCTGCGCAAGTTGTCGCTGGCGGTCGAGCACAGCCCGGTGATGGTGGTGATCTCCCGGCGCGCTGGCGCGGTGGAGTATGTGAACCCGCACTTCATGGCGGTGACCGGCTACACGCTCGACGATCTGGTGGCGGGTCTGCCCCCGATGCGCGACGCCGAGGGGCAGACAAGAGACGTGCAGGTCGAGGCCTGGGCGGCCTTGTCGGTGGGTGAGGAGTGGCGCTGTGAGTGTCAGCTCCGGCGCAAGGATGGCGTATTGGTATGGATCAGTGTGGCCGTCAGCGCACTGGCCGAGCGCAATGGTGAGTTGAGCCACGGCGTGTGGGTGCTGGAGGATGTGTCGGCCCGCAAGGCGACCGAGGCCGCGCTGCGCGAGGCCAAGCAGGCGGCCGAGGCGGCGACGCAGGCGAAGAGTCGCTTCCTGGCCAATATGAGTCATGAAATCCGCACGCCCATGAATGCCATCATCGGCTTGTCTCACTTGTGCCTGGGCGGTGATCTGCAGCCCGCCCAGCGCGACTATGTGAGCAAGATCCACCAGGCCGGCACGGCCCTGCTCGGGGTGATCAACGATGTGCTCGACGTGTCGCGCATCGAGGCCGGGCGCCTGTCGCTGGAGCAGTCGGCGTTTGAACTCGATGCGGTGCTGGCGCAGTTGATGGCCTTGTTCGGCGAACAGGCGCGCGCCAAGCATCTTGCCTTGCAGCTGTCGGTGTCGCCGAATGTGCCCAACGCCCTGATCGGTGACGGCATGCGTCTGGGGCAGGTGCTGATCAATCTGGTCGCCAACGCCATCAAGTTCACCGAGCATGGTGAGATTGCCGTGACAGTGCGCGCCGATCCGCCTGGCACGCAGCGCGTACGTCTGCAGTTTGCCGTACGCGATACCGGTGTGGGCCTCACGCCCAGCCAGATCGAGGGCCTGTTCCAACCCTTTGCGCAGGCGGACGATTCGACCACCCGCAAGTTCGGGGGCACCGGGCTGGGCCTGTCGATTTGTCGCCAACTCGTCCGCCTGATGGGCGGCGATGTCGTCGTGCATAGCGAGCCGGGCCGGGGCAGCACCTTCTTGTTCGATGTCGAACTTGGCGTCGCCGCCACCGGTGAGCCAGCCAGCACGCCTTGCGTGCCGCAGCCGACGGCGGATCTCGACGGCGTGCGCGTGCTGGTGGCCGAAGACAATCTGGTCAATTTGCTGATCGCCGAAACCTTGCTGGCCGAGCAGGGCGTGCTGGTCGATACGGCTGCCACCGGGCGTGAAGCGGTCGATCGTGTGATGCGCGCCGATGCGCCGCCGATTGATGTGGTGCTGATGGATGTTCAGATGCCGGAGATGGATGGTCTCGAAGCCACGCGTCAGATTCGCGCCGATCCGCGTTTTGCCGCGTTGCCGATCATTGCCATGACCGCGCATGCGCTGGCCGATGAGCGGGAACAATGCCTCGCGGCGGGCATGAACGACCATCTCGCCAAGCCGGTCGATCCGCCGCTATTTCTCGCCACACTGGCCCGCTGGGCCGGACGGGCGCGGGCGCCGGTGGCGACACCGCGGCCCGCTGCCGCGCCCGGGTTTCCCGCGATCGCAGGGCTCAATGTCGAGGCGGGGTTGTTGCGGATGATGGGCAAGCCCGGGCTGTACGTGCGCATGCTTGGTTTGTTCGAGCGCCAGCATGGGGACTGTGGTGCGCAGTTGCGCGCCTGCGTGCGCGAGGGCGATCTGATGGGCGCTGCACGCCTGATGCACACCCTGCGCGGCGCGGCGGGCAGCCTGGGCGCCGATGCCCTGGCGGATCAGGCCGCGGCGGTCGAAGCGCTGGCGGTGCAGGGCCGCAATCCCGACGCCGACATGGTGGCCGGGCTCGAGCTATCGATCGCCGCGCTGGTGGCAGCGATCCGGGCGGCACCGCTGCCCGGCGCGTCGTCCCGTGCCGACGCCTGAGCGCTGCGCGCG
>JACKLZ010000004.1:57500-426344 GCA_024235675.1 Zoogloeaceae bacterium | reverse complement strand
ACAGAGGTAGCGTATCGGTGTCCTCAGACACCGGCCTAACACGGTTCGATCTCGTTTTTAACGAATGATCCCAATTGCTTGCGAACAAGCGAACGACATGCTTTCGCCGATATAGCGGCGGCAAACGACGAGATAGCAGCCGTTCAGCTGAGTTGTAATCATCGGCTGACTTGGCCGACCTGCTGAAGTAGATCATCCGGTAGGTATCAGAGCGGAGCGGCCCGTCAAGCGGCTGGTTTGGAGAAGATGTGTCCGGCAGCTTCTGGCCGAGAGTGTTAGTTCAGGAGTGCGCCCGTAAGCAGCCAGTGAAGGAGCGGAATCTTCGGGCAGCGGCCGCGCTGGAGAGCTAGGGTGGCCGGGTACTATCGGCCAGGAGCTGCCGATCTTCGCCTCTGCACACCGGCCATTCGGGTGACTGCTCCGTTCAGGTAGCTGCCGATCACCGTCACCCCGCCTTCGTCGCGTCGTCGGCCATTTGTGGACCTATGGGCTCCCCCGGAATTGCAAGCGAAGGTTTTTGGGCTGTTCGGAGCAGATCAGCAGAAATCAATCCGGCCTACTTTGGCGCCCGTCGAGCCCGACCCTGATGACATTCGTTCTACAGCCACATCCTATTCCAGCTCACTGCGAAGAAATGCATCCAAGCCTGCGGCGGCGGGCCTGAAGCCAGTGCGTGGACGACGGCATTTTCATCACGCAACTGGCCGCGGGTAACGCAGGGGGTGGATGGCGATCGCTTCTAGGCGCGGCTCGGGAACGCTGAGTGGCCGCGATAAATCGCATTCGCACCCAGTTCAGCTTCGATCAGAAGAAGGCGATTGTACTTGGCAACCCGGTCGGAGCGGCACAGGGAGCCGGTCTTGATCTGGGTGGCAGCAGTGCACACGCTCAGATCGGCGATGGTGGTGTCCTCGGTTTCGCCAGAGCGGTGGGAGACCACTGCGCTGTAGCCGGCCCGGTCCGCCATCGTGATGGCCGCCAGGGTTTCGGTGAGGGTGCCGATCTGGTTGGGTTTGATGAGGATGGAATTGGCCACCCCGGCGGCGATTCCTTCGCTGAGGATCGCGGTGTTGGTCACGAACAGGTCGTCGCCCACCAGTTGCACGCGGTGACCGAGTCGTTCGGTCAGCAGCTTCCAGCCCGCCCAGTCGTCCTCGGCCATGCCGTCTTCGATGGTGATGATCGGGTAGTGGTCCACCCAGTCCGCCAGGTAGTCCACGAATTGGGCCGAATCGAAGCGCTTGCCTTCGGAGGCGAGTTCGTAATGCCCGTTCTCATAGAATTCCGAACTGGCAACATCCAGGCCCAGGTAGATGTCGATACCGGGTTTGTAGCCAGCCTGCTCGATGGCGGAGAGGATGGCTTCCAGGGCGGCCTCGTTAGATGGCAGGTCCGGCGCGAAGCCACCTTCGTCGCCTACCGCAGTGGACAGGCCCCGACCCTTGAGAAGGAGCCTGAGGGCGTGGAACACCTCGACCCCCCAGCGCAGCGCCTCGGAGAAGCTCGGCGCCCCCAGCGGCAGGATCATGAACTCCTGCATGTCGACGCTGTTCGTCGCGTGGGCGCCGCCATTGACAATGTTCATCATCGGCACAGGCAGGCGCACCGGCCAGGTGGGCTGGGCCAGGTGCCGATACAAGGGCAGGCCAGCCTCCGCGGCCGCCGCCTTGGCCGAGGCCAGGGACACGGCGAGGATGGCGTTGGCTCCCAGGCGCGATTTGGTGGAGGTGCCATCGAGGTCGATCATGCGCTGGTCCACGCCGGCCTGGTCGGCCGCCTCGCAGCCTTGAAGTACCGCGTTCAGTTCGCCATTGACGTGGGCGACGGCCTGCAGAACGCCTTTGCCGAGGTAGCGATGCGGGTCGCCGTCGCGCAGTTCCAGGGCTTCGCGGGCGCCGGTGGACGCGCCCGAGGGGGCAGCGGCGAAACCGCGGGCGCCACCTTCGAGTATCACCTCGGCGGCGACGGTGGGATTGCCGCGGGAATCCAGGATTTCAAAGCCGCGAACCTGCTGAATCAATGCCATGCTGTGTTCTCCATCTGCATATTTGGTGACGCCTGGTGGGTGATGCGCGCGTTGCTCGACCGCGGCATCAGCCGATACGGGCGATGCGCAGCAAATTGGTGGTGCCAGAGGTGCCGAAGGGCATGCCCGCCGAGATGGCGATCATCTGGCCGGCCTGGCCGAAACCTTCCTTTTGTGCGGTATCGCAGGCCAGCTCGCTCATTTCGCTGACATCCGCGACATCGCTGCACAGCACGGGATGCACTCCCCAGGCCAAGGCCAGCCTGCGGGCCGTCACAAGCCGCGGGGTCATGCCGATGATCGGCGCCCGGGGCCGCTCCCGGGCCATACGCAGGGCTGAATAGCCGGAGCTGGTGTAGGCCACCGTGGCCGCTACCTGCAGCACGTCGGCCACACAGCTCATGGCCGCACCGATCGCGTCAGCCATGTCGACGCGGGGCGGAGGACATCCGGCATTGAGGGCGTCGCGGTAATGCGGATCGGTTTCGGTTTGGGTAATGATGCTGTCCATCATGCGCACGGCTTCCACTGGAAAGGCACCGGAAGCCGATTCGGCCGACAACATGACTGCATCTGCACCATCGTAGATGGCGGTGGCCACGTCGGATGCTTCGGCCCGCGTTGGTACCGGCGCGACTACCATCGATTCGAGCATCTGGGTGGCGACAATCACCGGCTTGCCGGCCTTGCGGCAGGCACGGACGATGCGCTTCTGGATCGCCGGCACCTGCTCGGGGGGCATCTCGACGCCCAGATCACCGCGGGCCACCATCACCGCGTCGCTCTCCGCGACGATGGCTTCCAGGCTGCCGATGGCCGCCGGCTTCTCCAGCTTGGCAACGATCCCGGCACGGCCCTGGACGATGGCTTTGATCTCGATAATGTCCTCGGGGCGCTGAACAAAGGAAAGCGCGATCCAATCGACGCCCAAGGTCAGGCCGTAGTCCAGATCGGCACGATCCTTGGCGGTCAGGGCCGACAAGGGCAGCACTACCCCAGTGACGTTCACCCCTTTGCGGTCGGACACCGTGCCACTGTTAATGACCCGGGTATCAGCAAAGTCTGGGCCGCAGCGTTCGACCCGCAGGCGCACCCGTCCGTCGTCGACCAGTAGATCGGTGCCGACTTCCAGGGCAGCAAAGATCTCAGGGTGGGGCATCGGCGCCCGCTCTTGCCCCCCGGGCTGGTCGCGGTTCAGGTCGAGGCGAAAAGCGGCTCCCTCCACGAGCTGGACCGCCCCCTTTGCAAACGTGCCCAGGCGCAGCTTGGGGCCTTGCAAATCGAGCAGCACGCCGACGGGACGACCCGTTTCCTGCTCGATGGCACGAATGGTGTCGAGGCGCTGTTTGTGATCCTCGTGGCTGCCGTGGCTGAAATTCAGGCGAAAAACGTCGGCGCCGGCGTCGAACAGCGCCCGGATGGTGGCCCGGTCGGTGCTTGCCGGGCCGAGGGTGGCGACGATTTTGGCGTTGCGGATGCGGTGCATGTCTCGGTTCCTTAATTGTTGTGGCGGCCAGCCGTCTCGTGGGTGATCAGGATGGCGCGAAAATCATTCACGTTGGTGAGGGTCGGGCCGGTGACGACGGCATCGCCCAGGGCGCCAAAGAAGCCGTGCCCGTCGTTATCTGCCAGCGCCTCGCGCGGCCGAAGGCCTTGGGCCCAGCAGCGGGCCAGGCTGTCGGGGGAGAGAAAGGCGCCGGCAATCTCCTCCTGGCCGTCCACCCCGTCGGTATCCGCCGCCAGGGCGTGGATGGCGGGATGTCCGTCCAGGGCGACTCCCAAGGCAAGCAGGAATTCCACATTGCGCCCTCCGCGGCCGCGGCCCCGCACCGTGACCGTGGTCTCGCCCCCGGAGAGCAGCACGCAGGGCGGGGTGAAGGGCTGGCCGCGGTCGGCTACCTGCAGCGCGATACCGGCCATCACCTTGCCCACGTCACGGGCTTCACCTTCGATGGCGTCGCCCAGGATGTGGGCCGCCAGCCCCGCCTCCCAGGCCACCGCCGCTGCGGCTTCGAGGGCCAACTGGGGGGCAGCGATCATGTGGGTTTGCACCCGCGCGAGGCGCGGATCGCCGGGCTTGACCGATTCGCCGCGCCCGGATTCGAGCAGATCGAGCACCGCTGGCGGCAGGTCAAGACCGTAGCGGCGCACGATCGCCAGGGCATCGGCGCAGGTGGTGGGGTCGGGAACGGTGGGCCCGGAGGCGATGTTGATGGGGTCGTCGCCGGGTACGTCCGAGATCAACAGATTCACCACCCGGGCCGGGTGGCAAGCCGCCGCCAGGCGCCCGCCCTTGATGGCGGAGAGGTGGCGGCGTACGCAGTTCATCTCGCCGATGGTGGCGCCACAGCGCAGCAGCTCGCGGTTGACCAGTTGTTTGTCCTCCAAGCTGAGGCCCTCCGCCGGCAGCGGCAGCAGGGCCGAACCTCCTCCCGAGATCAGACAGAGCACCAGGTCGTCGGCCGACAGCCCTTCCACGACCGAGAGCATCCGCGCCGCAGCGGCCAGCCCCGTGGCGTCGGGCACCGGGTGGGCTGCTTCAACGATCTCGATCCGCTCACACGGCACGGCGTAGCCGTAGCGGGTGACCACCAGGCCGGATAATTTGCCCGGCCAGCAGGCCTCTACGGCCCGGGCCATCTCCGCCGAAGCCTTGCCGGCGCCGATGACCACCAAGCGCCCGGCTGGCGCCGCCGGCAGGTGTAGTGGTATGCACCGCGCCGGCTGCGCACTGGCGACCGCGGCATCAAACATGCGGCGCAGCAGTTGCCTCGGATCTTCGATCGAATTCACGGTAAACCTCCTACTCGGTCAGTCAGCTTGGAGCTCGGCCTGCGCAATGGACAAGGGCGACCGGAACGATCACTTGATGAAACCTACCTGGCGCTTGATCCGATCGATGACCGGCTGCTTCTTTGCGTTGAAGCTGGCCTTGTTCTGCTCGATCAGGTTGTTGCCCTTGGTATCGATCGAAATGATCAACGGACCAAACTCCCGCACACGGTTCACCCAAAGGGTCTCGGGCATGCCCAGATCCTGCCATTCGGCCCGCTCGATTTCCTCGACCAGGGTCGCCGCAAGCACCGCACAGCCGCCGGGGAAGATTGCATGTACGGCCTTGTGTTCCTGACACCCGGCGGTTGTCTCGGGCCCCATGCCGCCCTTGCCGACAATCAGCTTGACGCCTGTTTCTTTGATGAACTCGCGCTCGAATTTCTCCATCCGCATGCTCGTCGTCGGTCCGATCGACACCATCTCGAACTTTCCGTCATCCTTTTTGCGCACGATTGGCCCGGCGTGAAAGATCGCGCCACCCTTCAGGTCCACCGGCAGTTCGCGCTTCTGCTCGATGAGCCGGCGATGGGCGACGTCACGGCACGTAACCAAGTGTCCGGTGAGATAGACCGTGTCACCGACGTTCAGGCTTTCCAGGTCTTCGCTCTTGATGGGGGTGGTAAGAATCTTCTTAGTCACAGCACTGCTCCTTTGTGGGAGATGATTTCGTAGGACAGGTCGGCATTGATGCGGATCTTTCCGCGACGGTGCGCCCAGCAACCGGTCGATACAGCGACGCCGATCGTCGAGGGATGGCGCGCCGAGGATTCGATGTTGACGCCCATCACGCTGTTTTTGCCGGTCAGCCCTTGTGGCCCGATACCGATTTCGTTCAGGCCTTCCTCCAGCAGTTGCTCCATCTTTGCGGCGTTCTCGTTCGGGTTGTGGGAGCCCACTTCGCGAAGGATCGCGCGCTTGGAAAGTCTTGCTGCGGTTTCGACCGACGTAGATACGCCAATCCCGACCAGCAAAGGGGGGCAGGCGTTGACGCCGCGCGAAGTGATCACATCGAACACGAAATCGGTGACCCCTTCGTAGCCCTCTCCCGGCATCAGCACGGTGGCCTTTCCTGGGAGGGTGCAGCCACCGCCCGCCATGTAGACGTCGATGAGTGCGGAGTCGTCGTCGGGGACAATTTCCCAATCCAGCCAGGGAATCTTCGAGCCCGTATTGGTACCGGTGTTCTTCTCGTCGAACGTCTCCACAGCGTTGTGGCGAAGCGGACCCATCTGGGTTGCGCCGAGCGTCGCATTGCGCAGGATGTCTTCGAGTTCGCCCAGCAAGGGGAATCTTGCACCGGCCTTGATGAAGTATTGGATGACGCCGGTATCCTGGCAGCTCGGCCTGTCCAGCTTGTCGGCTGCGTCCTGATTGTCGGCCATGGACATGTAGATCGTTTTCGCGAGGGGGTTGGTCTCGAATGTCCGCAGTTCGGCCAGTTTGTCCTTGACGTCATTCGGAAGGCGCTTGCCGATGTAGGAGGTGAACTTCGCCATCACATCGGTGAGGGCCGTTATTTCGGTTTCTCGTTGCATATCGCGCTCCTTTGGGGGAATGGGCGGTGGGGTGAAGGGGCCCCATGCCTGGGGCGACCGGAGATTGAATGTGTGATCTGTACGTTGATCAGCTTGGGAAGAACGGGAAGAAGATGAGCAGCAGCGGAATGCTGACGGCACCGGATACGAAGATCAGGGGCAACCCGGCCCGGACATAGTCCATGAAGCGGTATCCACCTGCCGCGAGCACCATCGTGTTGGCAGGCATGCCGATCGGCGTTGCATAGGCACACGAACCGCCGATCACGATCGCCATCAGCACAGCCCTCGGATCGGCACCGATACTGGCCGCGATCGAAAGTCCGATTGGCACCAGCAGCGCGGTGGTCGCCGTGTTGGACATGAAGTTCGTGAGCACACAGGCAATCGCGAAGATCACGACCAGGAGCAGGACGGGCGACGGGGTATCGCCAAGCAGGCCCATGATGCTCGTTGCGACAGCCGCACCGGCGCCGGTGGACTCGAGCGCGGTGGCGAGCGAAAGGGTTCCGCCAAAAATGAAGATCGTCTGCGAGTCGATCGCCTTGTAGGCCTGTTTTTCAGTCAGCACCCCGGTCAGGACGATCAGAACCGCACCGATCGAGCCGATGATGTGGAGCGGGATGCCGATGCTGCGCTCGAAAACCATCCCGACAATGGTCGCAAGCAGGATTGCAAGCGAGGTGTATTGCTTCCACTTCGGAACATCCGAGTAGTCGATCTTCGGTGCATGCGTGGGGTCATACGGATCGGCCGTGTTGTTACCGCCCGGAAGCAGCCGATGCCCGAAGAGTGCAAAAAACGCGATGCCACACAGAAGCATGGGTAGTCCGATCTTCGCGTACTCGAAGAAACTGAACTCCTGGCCGATCTGTTGCAGTGCGCTTTGTGCAATCAGGTTCCCGGGGGCACCGATCAGGGTCAGGTTTCCGCCCATGGCCGCCGCGAAAACCAGCGGCATTAGAAGTCGGGAACGGGCGAACCCCGATTTCGCGGCGATGCCGATCACCACCGGGATCAGGACGGCCGCAGTACCGGTGTTGGAGAGCACACCGGACAGCAGACCCACGATGAGCATGATGGCAATGATCAGCTGGCGCTCGGTCTTGGCGAAGCGGGTTACCAGTCCCCCGATCTTGTTCGCCATGCCGGTCTCGAACAGCGCTCCACCGACGATGAACATTGCAACGAATAGAATGACGTTTGTATTGACGAAGCCATTGAATGCGACTTTTGTATCCAGCACGCCAGTCAATACCAAAGTCAGGCAAACGATCACCGAAGTCAGCGCCAGCGGGATCTTTTCCCAGACAAACATGACTGCTGCGAAAAGTAGCATCAGCAGCGTTATTTCCATCGGATTCATTGAAGTCTCCTCCTAAGTACGTATCGACGCCTCACTGCTGTTATCGTCAGCAGGTGCGCGGGTACGGCGACGCTGCCGTTGGAGCAGCGCCGCTTATCTTCTTGTGAATGTATTCGCGTAACCCGGCGCGCAATGCGCCGATGAAGGCGGTCAGGCGGCCAGGGACTTTGCGCCGGCAAGGAACTGACACACTGCCGCGGTCACATCGGCGGTCTTCGCAGTGCCGCCGAGATCGCCGGTGTGAAGGCCGGGGTTCGCGGTAACGCTCTCCACTGCCTTCATCAGCTGGGCAGCCGCTTCCGATTCGCCGAGGTGTTCTAGCATCAGCGCCGCCGACCAGAAGGCGCCGACCGGGTTGGCCAGGCCCTTGCCCATGATGTCGAACGCCGACCCATGAATAGGCTCGAACATCGAGGGGTAACGGCGTTCTGGATCGATGTTGGCAGTCGGCGCGATGCCCAGGCTGCCGGCGAGCGCCGCAGCCAGGTCGCTGAGGATGTCGGCGTGCAGGTTGGTGGCGACGATGGTGTCGAGCGAGGCCGGGCTGTTGATCATGCGCGCCGTCGAAGCATCGACGAGTTCCTTGTCCCAGGTCACGTCCGGGAACTCCCTGGAAACCTGCACGGCGATCTCGTCCCACATCACCATGGCGTGGCGCTGGGCGTTGCTCTTGGTGATGACCGTGAGCAGTTTGCGAGGCCGGGACTGGGCCAGCTTGAACGCGAAGCGCATGATGCGCTCGACCCCCGCCCGGGTCATCATCGACAGATCGGTGGCGGCCTCGATCGGGTGGCCTTGATGCACGCGGCCGCCGACGCCGGAGTATTCGCCTTCAGAGTTCTCCCGCACGATGACCCAGTTCAGATCGTCGGCACCGCAGCGCTTGAGTGGGCCGTCGATGCCAGGCAGGATGCGGGTCGGGCGCACATTGGCGTATTGGTCGAAGCCCTGGCAAATCTTCAGGCGAAGGCCCCACAGCGTGATGTGATCGGGGATGTCCGGATCGCCGGCTGAGCCGAAGAGGATCGCATCTTTGCCGCGCAGGGCGTTCAGGCCGTCTTCTGGCATCATCACGCCATGTTCGCGGTAGTAGTCGCCGCCCCAGTCGAAGCGCTCGAACTCGAAACCGAATGTGCTGCTCGAGGCCGCCAGCGCTTCCAGCACTTGCTGGGCCGCGGGCACAACTTCTTTCCCGATACCGTCTCCGGGAACCGTGGCAATGTTATAGGTCTTCATCATGTGTCTCCTGTCTCAGTGGTAGTGGGTGCACTGTAGGAGTTGGATTTGGCCGCTACGCACGCTTGGATTCAAACCGTCGTTAACCTGAATTTAACAATGACCCCGCCATGACCGTTGGTATCCAACCGGCAGAACTCAGCTTCATTGCCACGCTGGCCTCCTGCGGCAGCCTCAGTGCTGCGGCGCGGGAACTCGGCATCACCACGCCGGCCGTCAGCAAGCGCTTGGCCCAGATGGAGGCGCGCCTGGGCCTGCCCCTGGTCAACCGCACCACGCGCCGCATGAGCCTGACGCCCGAAGGTGAAGTATTTCTGGAGCACGCGCGGCGGATCCTGGGTGACATCGCCGATCTCGACCAGCTTCTAACGAGGTCGAAAGGCACCCCCAAAGGCTTGCTGCGCGTCAATGCCACCTTGGGTTTTGGCCGGTTGCACATTGCGCCGGTGATCTCGCGCTACGTCTCGCAGTACCCGGATGTGGACGCACAATTGCAGTTGTCGGCCACCCCGCCGCCCCTGACCGACGACCAGTTCGACGTTTGCATCCGCTTCGGCGCGCCCCCCGAGGCGCGCGTGATCGCCAAACGACTGGCTTCCAATCGGCGCCTGCTGTGCGCCTCGCCGAAGTACTTAAAGGCGCAGGGTGAGCCCAAGATTCCCAATGACCTGACCCACCACAACTGCATTGGCATTCGGCAGGGAGATGAGGCCTACGGGGTGTGGCGACTTACTCCGTTACGCAACCCCAGCCGCGACGCGGAAGCCATCAAGGTTCGCGGCAACCTCACCACCAACGACGGCGAGATCGCGGTGAACTGGGCTCTCGACGGCCACGGCATTCTGATGCGGGCGGAATGGGACATCGAGCGCTATTTGAACAGTGGCCGGCTGGTGCAAGTCCTGCCCCAGTACCAGACGCCGGACGCCGACATCTATGCGGTTTATCCCCTGCGGCATCAGCTGTCGATACGCATTCGGACGTTTATCGACTTTCTATCGCAATCGTTCGTCCGGTTCGGGGAAAAGTCGGGTTGAGTTCTCAGCGTTACAAGTCGGTTAGGTGATCAAATGAGCGTAGGCAAATTCAGAACGACCTTGCTGATACAACTATAGGGACCTGCCGGCACCTCACCAATGGCCACTGAGGCATTGCGCTGCCGCCCTGGCTCTCGTCCTGACAGACTGCTTCACTCAGAAACCTGCCGCTGGTCCGCCGCGACGATGAGTGTCTCTTGTGGGTCGCTATGGAGAGGTTTGCATAGCGACCCCTATGCGCATATCCCAACTATGCGGAAGTTGGATGAGTAGGGCTTGGTTGATACAGAGCCAGCGCGGCATCAGGACCGACTGGCCAACGCGGAGCTGGACATAGTTTCTGCCGTTTTGTGCAGTGGTGGTTCCACTTGAGGAGACCACCATGGGAAACACACGTTCATCCGAGCATGCCCACATCGATTGGCTCGCCAAAGGACCACTCGCCCCGCACATCGATGAGTACATGCTGTATCTCGCAAACCGCGACTACGCAGCGAACACCTTCTCCAACTATCTCGGCGTTGTCAGCCACTTTGCGCAGTGGATGCACCGTCGCCGGCTACGGTTGCAAAGCATCGACGAAGCACTTGTAGCCAAGTTTATTGATCAGCATCTTCCGCGATGCCACTGCTCTGGCCCGGTTCAGCGAGATCGTCGTACGCTGAGCGCCGCTCTGGGTCATCTCTTGGCGGTGTTGCGCGCTCGGGGTGCCATTGCTCCAGCAACGGTGAGTTCGACGCCTGCGGACGAGGAACTCCGCCGCTACGATGCATACATGGACCATGTGCGGGGCTTGGCACCCAAGACCCGAGAAATGGCCTTGCGGATCGTGGGACGGCTGCTGATCTCCCGCTTTGGCGACGCAGCCGTCGACATTGCCGCTATCGAGCCTGAGCAGGTTCGCAACTTCTTCGCGCAACAGGCCAAGCTTTACAGCAAACCGGCAAGTGCCGGCACGGTGATTGCGTCGCTACGCGGGTACTTCCGCTACCGCGTTTCCCTGGGCGACGCGGTGCAGGGGTTGATCGGCGTGCTGTCCTACCCCGCCAACTGGCAGTTGTCTTCGCTTCCCAAGACGCTCACGCCCGAGGAAGTTGAGCAACTGGTCAACTCGCTCGGCAAGCCGGGCCGATCACTGCGACGCACTGACGCCATCGTGCGCTGTGCCTTGGATCTCGGACTTCGTAGCGGCGAGATCGCTCACATCAGCCTGGACGACATCGACTGGCGCGCTGGCACGATTACGCTGCGCCACACCAAGGGCCGCCGTGACGATGTCCTGCCGCTACCAGCAACCACTGGTGCTGCCATCGCGGCTTACCTGGAACAGGAACGCCCCAAGACCCGCAATCGAGCGGTCTTCGTGCGTCACCACACGCCGCGCGGCGAACCCGTCGGAGCAGATCTGGTACGCAAAGCGATTCGCCAGGCCTTCGCGCATGCCGGATTGCCCTACACCCGCTCGCACCTGCTTCGCCACACCATGGCCAACCGATTGCTGGCAGGTGGCGCCTCCCTCAAGGAGGTGGCTGACGTATTGCGCCATCGCTCCCTCAACACCACGATGATTTACGCCAAGCTTGACAGCCGCAAACTCAGCGAGGTCGCCCTGGCGTGGCCGGGGAGCACAGCATGAACCCGGACACCACTTTGCAAGCGCTGGTCGAGCGATATCTGGATGAACGTCACCGGCTGGCCTTCTCCGCAAGGACCCAGGCTTATGCCCTGCGCAGCTTTGCCCGCCACGTCCAGGCCGTCGGCCACCGTGGCCCGATTACGCTAGATGTCATGGCTAGCTGGGCGCGCTGCGATAGCCATGCCAGCAGCGATCCGCACACCTGGGCTCGTCGGCTGAAGCTGTTACGCTCATTTACGCATTGGCTAGTCCAGTTCGAGCCGGGAACCGAGGTTCCCGGCGATGCCATCTTCGGCCGTCTCCCCGAGCGGCAGGCGCCACACATTTACAGTGAGCAGGAGATCATCGACCTGCTGGCCGCCGCGCGGCAGCTTGGACCGTCGTCCACTCCGCGCGGCATCATCTACGAGACGCTGTTCGGCCTGCTTGCCAGCACCGGGATGCGGATCTCCGAGGCGCTGGCACTGACCAATGCCGATGTCGACCTCAAGCGCGGGATGCTCACCATACACTTGGCCAAGTTCGGTAAATCGCGCCAGGTTCCCCTACATCCCAGCACCGTGGAAGCCCTGCGCCTCTATCGAGGGCGGCGCGATCTGGCAGGCCTACCCACACAGGACGAGGCTCCATTCTTCGTCGGCACACGAGGTCGTCGACGGGGAATGCCCCTGGGCGACCGGCAAGTGCATCGCGTCTTCATTGAGTTGCGCGAACGGTTGGGATGGCGCAACCGGGGCGCTCACCATGCCCCGCGCATCCATGACCTGAGGCACACCTTCGTCGTGCGCCGCGTCCTGCTGTGGCAGGCACAGGGGGTGGACGTCGATCAAGCGATGCTATCGCTGTCGACCTACGTCGGGCACGCGATGGTGACCAACACCTACTGGTACCTCTCGGCGGTACCGGAGTTGATGGCGCTGGCCGCAGGGCGATTCGAGACGTTCATGTCACTATCGGAGGTGCACCATGCGTAATGCCATCGCACCCATTCCGCCGTCGTTTGCCGCACTGGTGCAACAGTTCTTCACCGAGCATCTGGTCACGCAACGGGCGGTCAGTTCGCGCACGGTGGCCTGCTACCGCGACGCCTTGATGTTGTTCCTGGACTTCGCCAGCCACAAGCTGGGCAAGTCGCCGACCAGCCTGCAATTGATCGACATTCGGCCCGAACTGATCCTGGCGTTCCTGGATCACCTTGAGCAGGAGCGGCATAACGGGGTTCGCAGCCGGAACCTGAGACTGACCGCGTTGCGTGCGTTCCTGAAATTCGCCGGCCGGAGAGACGTGGCCTCGCTACATGTGATCGAGCAGGCACTGGGGGTCCCGATGAAACGCTTCGAGCGGCCAATCTTGGGTTACCTCACGCGTGACGAGATGGTCGCAGTGCTGGGGCACCCCGGCGAAAGCTGGTCATCACAGCGAGACCATCTACTGTTGGCCATGTTCTACAACACCGGCGCACGGGTCTCCGAGATCATTAACGTGCGCGTGGTCGACGTCGTCCTTGACGGCGCCGCCTGCGTCCATGTGCAAGGCAAGGGGCGCAAGCTGCGTTCGGTACCGCTGTGGGCTCGTACTGTCGTGGAGACTCGCGCCTGGCTGCGGCTGAACCCAACGCTTCGCGGCGAGGCTGCGCTGCTGCCCAACCGTGATGGGCGAGCGATGTCCCGATCTAACGTTGCGCAGCGTCTGAATCTCGCTGTCGCTCGTGCGGCAGTTCAAGAACCCAGCCTCCTCAAGAAGCGGGTTTCGCCGCACGTGCTGCGCCACACCACAGCGATGCACCTGTTGCAGTCAGGCGTCCCCTTCAACGTGATCGCGCTATGGCTCGGGCACGAGAGCACGACGACCACCCATCGCTACGTCGAAGCCGACCTCGCAATGAAGGAGAAGGCGCTCGCGCGGTTGGAAGCGCCCGACACACAGATGCCTCGGTATCAGGCGCCGGATTCACTCATGCGTTTCCTGAAGACGCTGTAACTATGCGCAGCAACGCCGGCCTGAACAGCGGCCGGCGCTGCGATTCTCAGGGTGTGTGTGCATAGTTGGGATGTGTGCATAGGGGTCGCTATGGAGAGGTTTGCATAGCGACCCCAAGCGGTCCTCCACTGTGTCCAGGGTTCTATGGCTGGTGACTGAGTGAACCTGCCGTTCATCACGACTGATCTCCGGCAAGCCGTCGGCCTGACCGGCCATTGGGCCGCCGCGCTGAATCAGGCGGCAATGCGCCGGTTACCCGTCGTTCGCCCCCCTTGGACCAACAGTCCATGAGTGAACAGTCGAGACGAGTTTGCCGGGGGTTACCAAGTTACTGTAAAACACGCCGCTCGACTGGTTCACCCTCTCTGGCGAGCGCAGCCAGCAAACGACACGCCGTTCCGATTTTTGCGCAGCGCTGGAAGCGCTGCCGCTCCGGTTCGTGCGCACACACCTTCTATTTGTCAACGACGTCGCCGCGGACAGAGCCTGTTTGATCCTGTCCGAAGCTAGTCTCCGCCTCGGTAAGGGATGCCGAGCGTCGGGCGTGTCAGCGCCTGTGCGATCCGGCAAGACCTAATTGGCGGATGCCTGTGATAGCAAAGCGGTCTTACATCCCCTGGTAGATCGGCCCTTCGCCGCCCTGCGGCACGACCCAGTTGATGTTCTGCGTCGGGTCCTTGATGTCGCAGGTCTTGCAGTGCACGCAGTTCTGCGCGTTGATCTGCAGGCGCGGGCCGGCCTCTTCGTGCACGATCTCGTACACGCCGGCCGGGCAGTAGCGCTGCTCGGGGGCGTCATACTTCGCCAGGTTCACCGTGATCGGGATTGAGGCGTCCTTCAGTTGCAGATGGCAGGGCTGCTCTTCCTCGTGGTTGGTGTTCGACAGGAACACCGACGACAGGCGGTCGAAGGTCAGCACGCCGTCGGGCTTCGGGTAATCGATTTTCGGGCACTCGGCAGCCGGCTTGAGCGTGGTGTGATCGGCGCTGTTGTGCAGGGTCCATGGCGTCTTGCCGCCGAACACTTTCTGATCGATGCCGAACAGCAGCGAGCCCATCCACAGGCCCTTCTTCATGTACGGCTTGAAGTTGCGCGTCTTGTGCAGTTCCTCGTACAGCCAGCTCGACTTGAAGGATTCCGGGAAGGCGTCGAGTTCGTCGCGCTCGCGTTCGGCGGCCAGCGCGTCGAAGGCCGCCTCGGCCGCCAGCATGCCGCTCTTGATCGCGGCGTGGCTGCCCTTGATGCGCGCAGCATTGAGGAAACCGGCGTCGTCGCCGATCAGCGCGCCGCCGGGGAAGACGAGCTTCGGCTGGCTCTGCAGGCCGCCGGCGGCGATTGCCCGCGCGCCATAGGCGAGCCGCTTGCCGCCTTCGAGATACTTGCGGATCTCGGGGTGCGTCTTGTAGCGCTGAAACTCCTCGAACGGTGCGAGGTGCGGGTTGGCGTAGTTGAGGCCGACGACGTAGCCGACCGCGACGAGATTGTCCTCGAGGTGATAGACGAAGCCGCCGCCATAGGTGTCGGACGGCAGCGGCCAGCCGGCGGTGTGCACGACGAGGCCCTTTTCGTGCCGCTCGGCCGGCACTTCCCACAGCTCCTTGAGGCCGATGCCGTAGGTCTGCGGGTCGGCGCCGTCGCGCAGTCTGAACTGCGCTTCGAGCTGTTTGCCGAGATGGCCGCGACAGCCTTCGGCGAACAGCGTGTACTTGGCGTGCAGCTCCATGCCGGGCTGGTAGTTCGGGCCCTGTTCGCCTTCGCGGGTCAGGCCCATGTCGCCGGTGGCGACACCCTTCACGGCGCCATTCTCGTCGAACAGGATCTCGGCGCCGGCAAAACCCGGATAGACCTCGACGCCCAGCGCCTCAGCCTGTTCGCCGAGCCACTTGACGACGTTGCCCAGGCGCACGATGTAGTTGCCGTGGTTCAGGAAACAGTCGGGCAGCAGGCCGTTCGGCACCCTGCGGCCGCCGGCTTCATTCAGGAAGATCACGCGGTCCTCTGTGACCTCGGTGTTCAGCGGCGCGCCCTGTTCCTTCCAGTCGGGGATCAGCTCGGTGATCGCGCGCGGATCCATCACTGCGCCCGAGAGAATGTGCGCGCCGATCTCGGCGGCCTTTTCGATCAGGCAGACGTTGACGTCCGAGCCCTTCTCGGCGGCGAGCTGCTTGAGCCGGATCGCTGCGGCCAGCCCGGCCGGGCCGCCGCCGACGATCAGAACGTCAAATTCCATCGATTCACGCTGCATTAGTGCTTTCCTCAGGTTGAAATCATTGGGCCGCGGCCCGACGGATGTACCATCCGGGCCAGAGCGCAGACAGAAACACGAGCGCTACCGCAACGAAGCTGTCGTCAAAGGCCAAGGTAGCTGCCTCGAGAGCGGCGGCCGCAGTATCGACCGCCTCCGCTATGTCGTGCTGATGCACGCCGAGGCGCCACTGCAGCAGCAAGGACAGTACACTGGTGCCAAAGGCGCCGCCGAGCTGGCGCACGAAGTTCAGCGCCCCAGCGCCCTGCGCAATCTGCCAGGCTGGCAGCCCTTGGACCGCCCCGGCGTTTAGCGCGGGAATCATCAGCGCCAGACCCAGGCGGCCCAGCGCGATCCACAGGGCCAGCGTCCAGAAACCGGTACGCGCGGACGAATGCGCAAACAGGAGGAAGGACAGCGCAAAGCAGGCCAGGCCCGCGCAGACGATGAGGTGTGGCGAATGTTTGTCGGTCAGCCGGCCCGCCGGCGGGATGCACAGCGCCAGCAGCATCCCGCCCGGCAACAACAGCAGACCGGCCTCAAGCACCGAGAAACCCGAGATCGTCTGCACGAAGATCGGCACCAGGAAGGTCGAGCCGTACAATCCCATCCCGTAGGCGAAGCCGACCACCGAGGCTGCGGCGAACACCGGGTTGCGGAACACCCGCGGATCGAACATCGGGCTGCGGTGGCGCACCTCCCAGGCGACGAAGGCCGCCCCGCACACCAGCGTGCCCACCACCGCCGTCGCCAGCCCGACCACCGACAGCCCAGCGCGCTGCGCATGGGCGAGCCCGCCGAGCACGAACAGCAGAAAGGCGCACAGCAGTAGGAAGCCCAGGGTATCAAAGGCCGGCCGCGGTTCGGCCTCCTTCTCGAAGCAGGCCAGCGTCTTCGGTGCCAGCGCCAGGCCGGCCAGACACAGCGGCAGCGTGACGAAGAACACCGCACGCCAGCCGAAGACCTCGCCGAGCAGCCCGCCCAGCGCCGGGCCAATCGCCGGCGACAGCACCACACCGAGGCCATAGGCCGCCATGGCGCTGCCGCGCTCCTCGGCAGGATAGACCTCGAACAGCGCGATCATTGCCAGCGGCTGGATCACCCCGGCGACCGCCCCCTGCACGATGCGCGACAGGATCAGCGCATCGATCGAGGTGCTCAGCCCGCCCACTAGCGACACGATCACGAACACCGCGAGCGCCACACCGTAGGTGCGCCGCAGCCCGTAGGCGCGGACCCACCAGGCGGTGCTCAGCATGGTCGCCGCCATGGCCGACAGAAAGCCGGTGGCCAGCCACTGCACGCGGCCCTGGCCGACCGCGAAGTCACGCATGATGTCGGGCAGCACGACGTTGACGATGGTGGTGGCGAGGATCACCGAGGTAGTCCCCAGCATGATCGTCAGCGCCACCGCCCGCCGCGCCGCGGCGCTGTGGACCCGGACCGCGGGAAACTGTGCCGACACCCCCGGCTTTCCGCGCGACGGGCGACTCAGCCCAGTGCTTCGGTCAGCGCCGGCACGGCCTCGAACAGATCGGCCACCAGGCCATAGTCGGCCACCTGAAAGATCGGTGCCTCTTCGTCCTTGTTGATAGCCACGATCACCTTCGAGTCCTTCATGCCGGCCAGGTGCTGGATGGCGCCCGAGATGCCCACCGCCAGGTACAGTTGCGGGGCGACGATCTTGCCGGTCTGGCCCACCTGGTAATCGTTGGGCACGAAGCCCGCGTCGACCGCGGCACGGCTGGCGCCCAGCGCGGCACCGAGCTTGTCGGCCAGTGGTTCGAGCAGTGTGTGGTAGTTCTCACCATTGCCCAGGCCACGGCCGCCGGAGACGATGATGCCGGCCGCGCCCAACTCGGGGCGCTCGGACTTGGTCAATTCGCGGCTGACCACCTTGCTCAGGCCGGTGTCGGCCGCCGCGTCGATCGCTTCGACGCTGGCGCTGCCGCCGGTCTCGGCCACGGCGTCGAAGCCGGTGGTGCGCACGGTGATGACCTTGACCGCGTCGGCGCTTTGCACCGTGGCAATGGCGTTGCCGGCGTAGATCGGGCGGCGGAAGGTGTCGGGCGCCTCGACCCCGATGATGTCGGAGATCTGCGCCACGTCGAGCCCGGCGGCCACGCGCGGCAGCACGTTCTTGCCGAAGGTGGAGGCGGCGGCCAGGATGTGGCTGTAGCCGGCGGCGTTGGCGGCGACCAGCGCGGCGACGTTCTCTGCGCCCTGATCGGCGTAGTGGGCGGCGTCGGCCACGCGCACCTTAGCCAAGCCGGCGATCTTGGCGCCGGCTTCGGCGGCCGCACCGCAGCCGCTGCCGACCACCAGCAGGTCGATGTCGCCGCCGATGGCTTGGGCCGCGGCGACGGTGTTGAGGGTGTTGGCCTTGATGGCGGCGTTATCGTGTTCTGCAATGACGAGAATAGGCATGTTCAGATCACCTTGGCTTCGTTCTTGAGTTTGGCGACCAGTTCGGCCACGTCGGCTACTTTGACGCCCGCGCTGCGCTTGGGCGGCTCTTCGACCTTGAGCGTCTTCAGGCGGGGGGCCACATTGACGCCCAGATCGGCCGGGGTGACGGTCTCCAGCGGCTTCTTCTTGGCCTTCATGATGTTGGGCAGCGTGGCGTAGCGCGGCTCGTTCAGGCGCAGGTCGGTGGTGACGATGGCCGGCAGGGACATCGACAGGGTCTCCAGACCGCCGTCGATCTCGCGCGTGACCGTGGCCTTGCCGTCAGCGATCGCCACTTTCGAGGCAAAGGTGGCCTGCGGCAGGCCCAGCAGCGCGGCGAGCATCTGGCCGGTTTGGTTGGCGTCGTCGTCGATCGCCTGCTTGCCGAGGATCACCAGCTGCGGGTCTTCCTTGTCGACCAGGGTCTTGAGCAGCCTGGCCACGGCCAGCGGCTGCAACTCTTCGTTCGTCTGCACCAGGATGCCGCGGTCGGCCCCGATGGCCATGGCCGTGCGCAGGGTTTCCTGGCACTGCGCCACGCCGCAAGACACCGCCACCACCTCGGTGGCCACGCCCGCTTCCTTCAGCCGCACCGCCTCTTCCACCGCGATCTCGTCGAAGGGGTTCATGCTCATCTTGACGTTGGCGATGTCCACACCACTGCCGTCGCCCTTGACCCGAACCTTCACGTTGTAATCAACAACCCGTTTGACGGGAACCAGAATCTTCATTCGACCACCTTCAACTATGCTGTTCATCGGACGGCACGCCGTCCGCCGTCTCGCTGCCGCGGCGGTAGCGGTTGACCGCCTCGCCATGGGCGATTGCGCGCCCCTCGGCATCGACCACCTCGGTGGTGGCAAAAAAGATGCTGCGCCCGCCGGCGCGCGCCCGGCCGCGGGCGCGCAGCGTGCCGCCCGACACCTGGCCAGTGAAGTGCGTGGTGAGCGACAGCGTCACCGCCTTGCGCACCCGCCCCGGCACGCCGGAATACAGACCCGACAACGCGCACGCGACATCGATCAGCGTGGCCAGCACGCCGCCGTGCACCGAGCCGGCGCGGTTCAGATGCTGCGGCCCGAGCGCCAGTTCGACCTCGACGATGTCGGGCGCCCAGTGGGTCACTCGGCAGCCGAGCATGAGCGCGAAGCCCTCGCCGATCGCGTGGGGGTACGGATCGCCTGCCCCGCCGACATGCTCAGTGGGCAAAGTAGAGCTCATGCAGCGCCTCCAGGCTGACCTCGGCGGCAGGTTTCGACAGCACCACCTTGCCGCTTTGCATCAGATGGACATGGTCGGCCACGCCCACCGCCTTGTGCGTGTTCTGCTCGACCAGCACGATGGTGCGCCCCTCGGCCTTAAGCCGCGCGAGGATCTCGAACAGCTCGTTGACCACCACCGGCGCCAGACCCAGCGAGGGTTCGTCGATGATCAGCAGCTTGGGGTCCGACATCAGCCCGCGTGCCATCGCCAGCATCTGCGCCTCGCCGCCGGACAGGGTGCCGGCCAGCTGGGTGCGTCGCTCCGAAAGGCGCGGGAACATGGCGTAGGCCTTCTCGCAGTTGGCCTGGGCGGACGCCCGCTGCGCCTTGGGGAAGGCGCCGAGCATCAGGTTTTCCTCTATGGTCATGTCCTTGAAGATCATGCGTCCCTCGGGGATCATCGCCACCCCGCGCTCGAGCATGCTCCAGGTCGAACTGCCATCGAGCGGCTCGCCGTTGAGGCGGATGCTGCCCTGGCTGAGCGGGACCAGGCCCATGATGGCGCGCAGCAGCGTAGTCTTTCCGGCGCCGTTGGGGCCGATGATGGTTGTCAGTTGCCCGGTCGGCACCGAGATGGAAACGTCCCACAAAATGTTGATCGCACCGTAGCCGGCGCGGACATTGGCAATCTCAAGCATCGCTCGCCCCCGTATAGCTCTTGATCACTTCCGGATCACGGAAGACCTTGTCGGGCGTGCCGTCGGCGATCAGTTCGCCGAAATTGAGCACTGCCACGCGATGACACAGATTGCTGATGGTTTCGATGTCATGCTCGATGATTAGGATGCCGACGGCAAACTTCTCGTGCAGTTCCTTAAGCATGCCCATAAAGCGGCGCTTGCCGTTGGTCTCCAGCCCGGCAAGCACTTCGTCGAGCATCAGCAGTTTGGGATTGGTCGCCAGCGCCTTGGCCACTTCGAGCGCCTTCAGCTCGGTCAGCGCCAGTTCGGTCGCGGCATGGCGTTCGGCCTTGTCGGTGAGACCGGTGAATTCGAGCACCTCGTCGATCTTGCGCGCGTCGACCGCCCCGGTGCCGAAGCGCTGCGCGACGATCAGGTTCTCGCGCACCGTCAGCTCGTGCATCGGCTGCGGGATCTGGAAGGTGCGACCGATGCCCATGCGTGCGCGCCGGTGCAGCGGAGTGCGCAACATGTCCGTCGAGTCGAACAGGATGCGCCCGCTCGACGGCTTGACCAGCCCCGACACGGCATTGAACAGCGTCGTCTTGCCGGCGCCGTTGGGCCCGACCAGACCGACCACTTCATGCGTGCCGACCGACAGGGAGACGGTATTGACCGCCGTCAGGCCGCCGAAGCGGACCGAGAGATCTTCAAGCCGCAGCATGTTTCCTCCGTGTGCCCTTGCGCAGCAGCGGCATCAGGCCGCCCGGACTGAAAATGATCATCGCCACCAGCAGCGCACCGAGGATCAGTTGATGGCCCGACGGAATCAGGTTCTTAAAGATCAGCTGATCGACCAGATAGACCGTCACCGCCCCGACCAGCGGGCCGAGAATGGTGCGGTAGCCGCCGAAGATGGCTGCCACGATGGGCAGCGTCACCCACAGCCCGCTGAACGCGTAGTCGGGCTCGAGAAAGTTGATGTAGTGCACATTGAACGCGCCGATCACGCCCGTCATGAAGGCCGACACAAACAGCATTAACGCCTTGAGCAAAGTGCTGTTGACGCCGACCACGCGGGTGGCGTCCTCGCTGTCGTGCATGGCGCGCAGCGCAATGCCGTAGTGGCTCGAACGAATCACGCGGTAGGCGGCGATGAACACCAGCAGCAGGCTGAGGACGATCAGGTAGCTGCCGGTCTTGCTGCTCAGATCGAAGCCCATCAACGTCGGGAAGCGTGGCACGCTGGCCAGGCCGGCCGAACCGCCGGTGACCGATGTCCATTCGGTCGCGAGGATTTTGAAGATGTGCGCATAGGCGAGAATCGCCAGCGCGAAGTACGGCCCCCTCAGGCGCAGCACCGGCAGCATCGCCAGCGAGGCCACCACCGCGCCGACGCCGCCCAGCAGCATCGCCGCCAGCACCGGCACGCCGGCCTTCATGGTGAGGATCGCCGACACATAGGCGCCGACCCCGAAGAAGGCGGAGTGGCCGAAGCTCACCATGCCGCCGAGGTTGCCCAGCAGCGCCCAGGCGAGCGCGATGCCGCCGATGATCATGGCCGCCACGATGAGGCTCATCACATAGCTGTTGCTGCCCAGCAGCAGCGGCACCAGCACGTAGGCCGCAAATATCACCGCCAGCCCGGTTTTCGACATTTTCATCCCCGCCTCCCGGCTGCACCGAACAGCCCGTTGGGCATCACGAACAGGACCAGCAGGAAGAGGCTCATGCCAACCAGCTCCTGCAGGGCCGAACTGGCCAGCGTGACCGTGAGCGCCTCGGCGATGCCGAGCAGCAGCGCGCCGACCATCACCCCCGGAATCGAGCCGATGCCGGCCAGCACGGTGATGATGAAGGCCTTGACCGTCAGCACATGGCCGAAGGCCGGCTGGATCACGCCATAACTGAAGATCGCCACGCCGGCGAATGACGCCAGGATGCCCGCCACAATGAAGGAGACGATCTCGGTGCTGCGCGGGTTGATGCCCATCAGCTTGGCCGCGTCGCGGTTGCTCGACACGGCGCGCACCGCACGGCCGTACCAGCTCTTCGACAGCCACCACCACAGGCCACCCATCAGCGCCACGCTGACGACGAAGAACAACACTTCGCTGCGCATGCTGTAGAAGGGCCCGAACACCAGGGCGTCCTGCATCCAGGACGACGAGGTGGAGCGCACGTCGGCCGACCAGATGAGCAGCACCGCATTGGTCAGGATAATCCCGATGCCGTAGGTGAGGATCAGCGAATTAAGTTCGCGATCCTTGCGGATCAGGCTGACCAGAAAATAGACCAGCACCGCGGTGATACATACCAGCACCAGTGCCACCGGAATGGCGAACATCGGGCTGAGGCCGAGGCGGGATTCGACCGTGTAGGCCATGTAGGCGGCCAGCAGCACGAGTTCGCCGTGCGCCAGGTTGATCACCTTCATGGTCCCGAAAACCAGCGCCAGGCCGAGGGCGATCAGGGCGTAGGAACCGCCCTGGAGCACCCCGGAATAGAGCGCCTGCAAGATGAGTTCGGACATGGGAAACGAGCTCCGAGAAAAGCTTTGGGCGCAGGCGGGCCGCGACGTCGCGCACGCCGCCTGCGCGGTGGGGCGAAACGGCTTACCAGGGCACGCCGGGGAAGTTCATCTTGGCGGTGGCCGCATCCGCCGGCCACACGATGGCGATCTTGCCGTCCTGGTGCTGACCCATGCGATGCACGAAGTTGAGGTTGTCGCCCTTGTCGCTGAACTGCACGCGGCCGATCAGCGTCTGGCGGTCGGTCCTGGCCAGTTCCTGGGCGATGCCGCCCTTCTTCAGCGTGCCGGCATCGGCCGCCCGCGCGATGGCCTCGAAGAGGATCATCGACTGCACGTAGCCGAACTGGCCGAGGTAGTCCGGCGCCTTGTTGTAGAGCTTCATGTAGGTGTCGGCGAAGCGCTTGCCCTCCTCGCTCTGGAACTCGGCCGGGAACGGCAGCAGCGCCGTGCCATACACCGACGGCATCAGGTCGGGGAAGTCGCTGGCCATCTTCGGCGTCGCCAGCGACCACACGCCGACCATCGCCTTGACCTTCGGCTTGAGCACCTTGGCGGCGCGCAGGATGCCGACGTAGTCGTTCTCGTAGCCGACCATCAGGATGGCCTCCGGCTTGTCCTGCAGACGCACCTTGTTGATGATCGGCTTGAAGTCGGTGATCGCCGGGTCGAAGGCGTGCAGCGTCACCGCCACGCCCTTGGCGGCCAGCTCCTTCTCCACGTCCTTGGCCAGGTCGGCGGTCGCCTCCTTGGTCGAATAGACCACCGAGGCCGACTTGACCTTCATGGTCTCGAGCAGGCCGACCATGGCCTTCTGGTAGCCCGCGGTGTTGTTGATGCGGAAGAAGGTCTTGTAGCCGCGCTCGGTCAGGTTCTCGGCCACGCCACCGGAGGTGATGTAGGGCAGGCCCAGCTTGTTCGCCGCGTCGGAAGCCGGCCCGATGTTGTTCGAGCCGTAGCCGCCGGTGATCGCCACCACGCCGTCGCCGGCCAGCTTCTCGACCGCGGCGATGGCCTTGGCCGGCGCGGACTCGTCGTCGGCGGTGACGATCTTGATGGTGTGCTTGCCGTTGGTCTTGTTGAACACATCGACCGCCACCGAGATGCCTTCGTGCATGCCGGCGCCGACGCGCGCCAGCGAGCCGGTCAGCGGGATCTCCGCCCCCACCAGGATTTCGTCGGCGAAGGCGCCGCCCACATGCAGCGACAGGGCTGCGGCCACCAGGCCGATCTTGCTGCTGATTCTGTTCATTGTCTCAATCCTCCAGTCTTATCACGGGTTCCGCACCGGAACCTCTTTCAGCGACGCGTCGGGCCTGCGCCCGGCGCGGTCATTGCCTCACTTGCCACCCGTCGCCTGCGGCGACGGGACCATCTCCTGCGCCTGCTGCTTGAGCAGGCCCTTCAACACCTTGCCGGTGGCCGCCGCCGGCATCGCCTGCATCACCACGATCTGCGACGGGCACTTGTAGGGCGACAGCCGCTCGGCCAGGTAGCGCTGCAGCTCGTCGAGATCGAGCGTGCGCGACGGGTCAGGCTCGACGAAGGCCACGACCTCCTCGTTGCCGTCAGCCACCGAGCGCCCCACCACCGCCGACTGCGACACCGCCGGATGCGAGTTCAACGCGGCCTCGACCTCGACCGGATAGACGTTGAAGCCCGAGCGGATGATCAATTCCTTGGTCCGCCCGACGATAAATAGCGCCCCGTCGGGGTCGCGCCGTGCCACGTCGCCGGTATTGAGCCAGCCGCCAGGCCGCAGCACCTCGGCGGTCAGTTCCGGCTCGCGGTAGTAGCCCTTCATCACGTTCGGCCCGCGCACCCACAGCTCGCCGGGTTGCCCCTCGGCCACATCGGCGCCATCGCCATCGACGATGCGCAATTCGATGCCGGGGATCGCCGGCCCCACCGAGGTGTCGCGGCGCGGCGACCCGACCCGGGTCTGGCTGATCGTCGGCGAGCTTTCGGTCATGCCGTAGCCGTTGTGCAGCGTCTGGCCGAACACCTGTTCGACCTCGGCCTTCAGCGTCGGGTCGAGCGGCGAACCGCCGGCATACAGGAAGCGCAGGCGCGTGCGCGCCGGCGACCAGGCGCCGCGCGCCGCTTCGAGCAGCCGCGCATACATCGCCGGCACCCCCTGCAGCACCGTGATGCCTTCGTTGTCGAGCGCGTCGATCATGGCCTGCGGGGCGTAGCGCGGCACCACATGCAGGGTCGCGCCGGCGTACAGAGTGCCAAGCATCACCGAGGCCAAGCCATACACATGCGAGATCGGCAACACACCATACACCCGGTCCGCCGGGCTCAGCTGACGCAGCCGGCTCGACACCGCGGCGATAAACAGCAGGTTGCGATGCGTCAGCATCACGCCCTTGGGATGGCCGGTGGTCCCGGTGGTGTACACCAGTGCCGCCACCTGCTCGGCGCCGGAGGCGGCAACCGGCTCGGGCTCGCAGACGTCGTTCAGTGCACCTAGGGCCAGCTCGCCGAGCAGCGGCTGGGCCGTGCGCGCAGCCCCGTGCCGGTCCGCATGCGCCGCCGCGTCGGGCGACACCGCCACGGTGTAGATCGCCCGCCGTGCGCCGCAGTGCTCGCGGATGGCGTCGATCTCACCCGGCGACAACCGGGCATTGACGTTCACCGACCACGCATCGAGCCGCGCCGCAGCGAAAATCAGCGCGATTTGCGCCGGGCAGTTCTCGCCGACGATCACCACCCGGTCGCCCGGACGCACCGCGAGGCCTTGCAGCAGCGCCGCGCCTTCATCGACCGCTTGGGCCAGTCGGCGCCATGACCACGCCACGCCGCCCTGCGAGACCGCCGGCGCCTCGGGCGCCTGGGCGGCCCAGCGCGCGGGAATATCGCTCAGACGCTGCGGCAGCGAGGCCAGCAGCGCGTTCGTCGTCGCATCCATCAGGCGGCCGCCGCCTTGATCATGTTGCGCGCGATCACCAGTTGCTGGATCTGCGTGGTGCCTTCGTAGATGCGGAACAGGCGCACATCGCGGAAGAAGCGCTCGGCGGCGTATTCAGCGATGTAGCCGGCGCCGCCGTGGATCTGCACGCTGCGGTCGGCCACGCGGCCGCACATTTCGGAGGCGAACAGCTTGCAGCACGAGGCCTCGGTGGAGATGTCCTCGCCGGCATCGCGACGGCGCGCGGCATCGAGCACCATCGAGCGCGCGGCGTAGATCTCGGCCTTGCTGTCGGCGAGCATCGCCTGGATCAGCTGGAACTCGGCGATCGGCTTGCCGAACTGCTCGCGCTCCATGGCGTAGGCCAGGGCGTCGTCGAGCATGCGCTCGGCCGCACCGACGCACACCGCCGCGATATGCAGCCGGCCCTTGTCGAGCACTTTCATGGCGGTCTTGAAGCCGACACCTTCCTTGCCGCCGATGATGTTCTCCGCCGGCACGCGGCAGTTGTCGAAGATCACGTCACAGGTGTGCGCGCCCTTCTGCCCCATCTTCTTGTCGATCTTGCCCAGCGACAGGCCCGGTGTGCCGGCCTCGACGATGAAGGCCGAGATCGCGCCGGCGCCCTTCTTGGTCTGGTCGGTGCGCGCCATGACCGTGAAGATGCTGGCCTCCGGCGCATTGGTGATGAAGCGCTTGGTACCGTTGAGCACGTAGTGGTCGCCGTCGCGCACGGCAGTGGTGCGCAGCGAGGCGGCATCAGAGCCCGAACCCGGCTCGGTCAGCGCGAAGGAGCCAATGATCTCGCCGGCCGCTAGACGCGGCAGATAGTTCTGCTTCTGTTCCTCGGTACCATCGATGACGATGCCCTGCGAGCCGATGCCGTTGTTGGTGCCGATAAGCGAACGGAATGCGGGCGAGGTGCGGGCGATCTCGAAGGCCACACGCACTTCTTCTTCCATGGTCAGGGCGAGGCCACCGTATTGTTCCGGGATCGACAACCCGAACAGGCCCAGTTCGCGCATCTCGTCGACGATGTCGGCAGGGATCTCGTCCGTTTCGGCCACCAGCGGCTCGTTCGGCACCAGGCGCTCGCGCACGAAGCGGGAGACGCTGTCCAGCAGCAGGTTCAGGGTTTCGGGATCTCGGATCATGGTTTCCTCAACGGGGTTAGGTGTGTTCAGACCCGGCCCATGTCCATTTCCACCTTGCGCACAAGCTGGACCAGACGCGGGCCGAGATCGCTCTCGAGTTTTTCGGGCGACAGCACGTAGCTCGGACCGCCGCAGTTGAAGGCCATGGCTTTCTCGCGCTCGATGCCGAGCAGCGGGACGCCGACCGAATGGATGTCGCTGTGCCACTCGCCCAGCGAAAGGCAGAAACCGCGCTCGGCGTAGTCGCGCTGAGCCTGTTCGATGCCCAGCTTGATGCGCGGCCAGTTCTCCTCGTCGGCGAGGCGGATGTGGTCCATCAGGAAATCGAACTCGTGCACCGGCAGCGCGCACATCAGCGCCTTGCCCATCGACGTGGTGGCGATCGGGATGCGCGAGCCCACCGTCAGCTGCAAGGTGACGCGCGCACTGCTGCGGCAGGTCTCGACGTACACCATGCTCAGGCGGTCGCGCACGCCGATCGACACCGATACGCGCGAATACTCCGCCAGTTCCTGCATCGCCGGCCGTGCAATGTCGCGCACGTCGAGATTCGCCAGCATCGAGTAGCCCAGCGCCAGCACTCCGGAGGCGAGGCGGTACTGGCCCTGGCTCTCCGAGTAGGCGAGATAGCCCAGCTTGGTCAGCGTGTGGGTCAGCCGCGACACCGTCGGCTTGGGAATTCCGGTACGGCTCGCCAGCTCCGCATTGGTCAGGTAGGTCTCGCCCGGACGGAAGCAGCGCAGGATCTCCAGCCCCCGCGCCAGCGCATTGACGAATTGACGGTCCTTGCTTTCCTCGTCGTCGCCAAACATCCGGATTTCCTTGTCCATTGCCATGTCCTCTTACCTCCACTTCATCGGTTCGGATTTCCTGCCGCCGGTGAAGGCGACGCCATCCTTGCACACGAAAAACAAACGCGTCAACGTTTTTTTGAAATAGTCGTTCGCTCTGCGAAACACACGACTTTTTTCCCGCACAGCGCCTGCCATTCTCCCCGATTCGCGCGCGGTCTGCATATATTGACTACCTATTGCCTGTCACCTCATGGCGTTTTCGAAACGGTTTACATCCCGGGTTTTAAGCGATAAGGTCTGCGCAGAAATCAATTTTGCGAATTCGTGTTTCGCTATGCGAACTTTAAAACAGGAATCCAGATGAGCGATGAACTCCTGATCGACCGTCCCCGCCCGGGCGTGGCCCGCCTGCGGCTCAACCGCCCCGAGGCCCGCAACGCGCTGAGCCCGTCGCTGCGCCAGTTGCTGGCCGAGCAGTTCACCGCGCTGGGCAACGACGCCGAGGTGCGCTGCATCGTGCTCGCCGGCTCCGAGCGCATCTTTGCCGCCGGTGCCGACCTGCGCGACCTGGCCGAGCGCAGCGCGGTCGACATGATGCTGCGCAACACCCACCGGCTGTGGCAGGCCATCGCCGACTGCCCGGTGCCGGTGATCGCCGCGGTCAACGGGCTGGCGTTGGGCGGCGGCTGCGAGCTGGCCATGCACGCCGACATCATCGTCGCCGGCGAAGGCGCCGCCTTCGGCCAGCCCGAGGTACGCGTCGGCGTCATGCCCGGCGCCGGCGGCACCCAGCGCCTGACCCGCGCGGTCGGCAAGTTCCAGGCCATGAAGATGGTGCTTACCGGCCAGCCGGTGAGTGCGCGCGAGGCGCTCGCCATGGGGCTGGCCAGCGAGGTGGTGGCCGACGACCAGGTGCAGGAGCGAGCCCTCGCCCTGGCTGCCGAGATCGCCGCATTGCCGCCGCTGGCCGTGCGCCAGATCAAAGAAGTGGTGCTGGCCGGCCAGGACGCCTCGCTCGACAGCGCGCTGGCGCTCGAACGCAAGGCCTTCCAGCTGCTGTTCGCCAGCGACGACCAGAAAGAAGGCATGCGCGCCTTCCTCGAAAAACGCCCCGCCACCTACCAGGGACGCTGAACCATGCTCGACACCACCCGCAACGATCTCGTCCTAGGCATCGTCGGCACCGGCCTGATGGGTCGCGGCATTGCCCAGATCGCCGCCCAGGGCGGCATCCGCGTGCGGCTGCACGACGCTCGCGCCGAGGCCGCCGCCGAAGCGCGCGCGGCCATCGGCCAGACGCTCACCAAGCTGGCCGACAAGGGCAAGCTCACCGCCGAGGCCGCCGCCGCGGCGAGCGCACGCCTGGCCGTCGCCGACACCCTCGACGCGCTAGCCGGCTGCGACATCGTCGTCGAAGCCATCGTCGAGCGGCTCGACGCCAAGCGCGCGCTGTTCGCCGAGCTCGAAGACATCGTCGGCACGCAGTGCCTGCTGGCCACCAACACCTCCTCGCTGTCGGTCACCGCCATCGCCGCCGGCTGCCGGCTGCCAGGCCGCGTCGGCGGCTTCCACTTCTTCAGCCCGGTGCCGCTAATGAAGCTGGTCGAGGTCATCGACGGCGCACTCACCGAGGCCTGGGTCGGCGACGCGCTGACCGCGCTGGCCCGGCGCATGGGCCACACCCCGGTGCGCGCCCAGGACACGCCGGGCTTCATCGTGAACCATGCCGGGCGCGCCTTCGGCACCGAGGCGCTGCGCATCCTCGGCGAAGGCATTGCCGGCGTGGCCGACATCGACCGCATCCTGCGCGAGGCCGCCGGCTTCCGCATGGGGCCATTCGAGCTGCTCGACCTCACTGGGCTAGACGTCTCGCATCCGGTGATGGAATCGATCTACGACCAGTACTACCAGGAGCCGCGCTACCGCCCCTCGCCGATCACCCGCCAGCGCCTCGCCGCCGGCCTGCTCGGCCGCAAGAGCGGGCGCGGTTTCTACACCTATGATGACGGCAAGGCCGAGCAGCCGGCCGAAGACAGCGTCCCACCGAAGGGCGACACGCCGGTGTGGCTGAGCCGGCGCAACGCCCCGGCGGCCGAACGCGTCGCCGCCCTGCTGGAAACGCTCGGCGCCCGGCTGGAGACCGGCGAGCGCCCGAGCGCCGAAGCCCTGTGCCTGGTGCTGCCGCTGGGCGAGGACGCCACCACCGCCGCGCTGGCCGAGGGCCTCGACCCGGCATGCACGCTGGCGCTCGACCCGCTCACGCTGGCGCGCCGCCGCACGCTGATGCGCACCCCGCTGACCACCCGCGCCATGGCGGACGCCGCGCGCGGCCTGCTCGCCGCCGACGGCACACCGGTCACGCTGATCAACGACAGCGCCGGCTTCGTCGCGCAGCGCGTGCTGGCCAGCATCGTCAATATCGGCTGCGACATTGCCCAGCAACGCGTGGCCACACCCGAGGACATCGACCGCGCGGTGACGCTCGGCCTCGGCTATCCGCAAGGCCCGCTGGCGCTGGGCGACACGCTCGGCGCCGCCACCGTGCTCGGCATCCTCGATGCCATGCACGCCTTCTACCGCGACCCGCGCTACCGCCCCAGCCCCTGGCTGGTGCGCCGCGCCCGCCTCGGCGTGTCGCTGCTGACCCCCGAAAACTGATCCCCCCATTCAAGGAAACGCCATGCTCGACGCCTACATCTACGACGGTCTGCGCTCCCCCTTCGGCCGCCACGCCGGCCTGCTCGCCCCGGTGCGCCCCGACGATCTCGTCGCCACCGTGATGGCCGAACTGGTCGGCCGCTCGCCCTTTCGCCCCGAGCAGATCGAGGACGTGATCCTCGGCTGCACCTCGCAGGCCGGCGAAGACAGCCGCAACGTGGCGCGCAACGCCCTGCTCGCCGCCGGCCTGCCGGCCAGCGTGCCGGGGCAGACGGTCAACCGCCTGTGCGCCAGCGGCCTGGCCGCGGTCCTCGACAGCGCCCGCGCGATCAGCTGCGGCGAGGGCGAGCTGTACCTGGCCGGCGGCGTCGAGAGCATGAGCCGCGCGCCCTTCGTGGTCGCCAAGGCCGAATCGGCCTACAGCCGCGACTTCAAGGTGTACGACACCACCATCGGCGCGCGCTTCCCGAATCCGAAGGTGGTGGCGCAATACGGCGGCCATTCGATGCCCGAGACCGGCGACAACGTGGCGGCCGAATTCGGCATCAGCCGCGAACAGGCCGACCGCTTCGCCGCCGCCTCCCAGGCCAAGTACGCCGCCGCCAAGGCCGACGGCTTCTTCGCCGGCGAGATCCTGCCGATCAGCGTGCCGACCGGGCGCAAGACCCCGCCGCAACTGGTCGCCGAGGACGAACATCCCCGCCCCGACAGCACCCTCGACGTGCTGGCGCGGCTCAAGCCGCTGTTCGAAGGCGGCGTGGTCACCGCGGCCAACGCCTCCGGGCTCAACGACGGTGCGGCCGCGCTGCTGATCGGCAATGCCGCGGTCGGCGAGCGTGCCGGCGCCAAGCCGATGGCTCGCATCCTGTCTGGCGCGGCCGCCGGCGTCGAGCCGCGCATCATGGGCGTCGGCCCGGCCTACGCGATCCCCAAGGCGCTCGAACGCGCCGGCCTGACGCTGGCCGACATGGACATCATCGAGATCAACGAGGCCTTCGCCTCGCAGGTGCTCGGCTGCCTCAAGCTGATGGACATCGCCTTCGACGACGCGCGGGTCAATCCCAACGGCGGCGCCATCGCCGTGGGCCATCCGCTCGGCGCCTCGGGCGCACGCCTGGCGCTCAGCGTGGCGCGCGAGCTGGAACGCCGCGGCGGCCGCTATGCGGCGATCAGCCTGTGCATCGGCGTCGGCCAGGGGCTGGCGATCATCATCGAGCGCGTGTAAGCAGGCGCCCCCGATGGCCGACGGCGCCCTCTCCCACCTGCGCGTGCTCGACCTGTCGCGCGTGCTCGCCGGCCCCTGGGCCGGGCAGACCCTGGCCGACCTGGGCGCGGAGGTGATCAAGATCGAACGCCCCGGCAGCGGCGACGACACGCGCGGCTGGGGCCCGCCCTACCTCAAGGACGGCGGCGGCCACGACACCCGCGAGGCGGCCTACTACCTGGCCGCCAACCGCGGCAAGCAGTCGGTGGCCATCGACATCACCACCGAAGACGGCCAGGCGCTGGTGCGCGAGCTGGCCGCCGGCAGCGACATCCTGATCGAGAACTACAAGGTCGGCGCGCTCGAGCGCTACGGCCTGGGCTACGAAGCGCTGCGGGCAATCAACCCGCGCCTCATCTACTGCTCGATCACCGGTTTCGGCCAGGACGGGCCGCTGGCGCCGCTGCCCGGCTACGACTTCATCATCCAGGCCATGGGCGGGCTGATGAGCATCACCGGCGAGCGCGACGATCTGCCCGGCGGCGGGCCGCAGAAGCTCGGCATCGCCTTCGCCGACCTGATGACCGGCATGTACGCCACGGTGGCCATCCTCGCCGCGCTGGCGCATCGCGAGCGCAGCGGCGCCGGCCAGTACATCGACATGGCGCTGCTCGACGTGCAGGTGGCGAGCATGGCCAACATGAACCTGAACTACCTGACTTCCAGCCGGGTGCCGACGCGCCACGGCAACGCGCACGCCAACATCGTGCCCTACCAGGTGTTCCCCGCCGCGGACGCGCCCTTCGTCATCGCCGCCGGCAATGACGGCCAGTTCGCCCGGCTGTGCGCCGTTGTCGCGCGCCCCGAGCTGGCTGCCGACCCGCGCTTTGCCACCAACGCCGGCCGCGTGCGCAACCGCGACACGCTGGTGCCGCTGCTCGAAGACCTGTTCCGCCAGCGCCCCGCGCAGCACTGGATCGACGCGCTCGGCGCCGCCGGCGTGCCCAGCGGCCCGATCAACGACATCGCCCAGGCGCTCGACCATCCGCAGGTGCGCCATCGCGGCCTGCGCATCGAGCTGCCGCACCCACAGGCCGGCCGCGTGCCGCTGGTGGCCAGCCCGATCAAGTTCTCGGCCACGCCGGTGCAGTACCGCCGCCCGCCGCCACTGCTCGGCGAACACACGCGCGAGATCCTGACGGGCCGCCTCAAGCGCAGCGAATCCGACATCGCGGCACTCCACCAAAAAGGCATCATCGGATGACATCCCAAGATATCGACGCCCCGGGCGAGGCCCGCCTGCTGGTCGAACGCCACGGCGACGTGCTGCAGCTCACGCTCAGCAACCCGCCGCTGCGCAACGCGCTGCACCCCGATCTCTACGCCGCCGGTATCGACGCGCTGGAGCAGGCGACCAGCGACGCCACGCTCGGCGCCATCGTGCTGACTGGTGCCGGCGCGCATTTCTGTGCTGGCGGCAACGTCAATCGCCTGGCGGCCAACCGCCACCGCCCGCAGCAAATCCAGCGCGAGGGCATCGACCGCTTCCATCGCTGGGTGCAGGCCCTGCGCCGCTGTCCGCTGCCGATCATTGCCGCGGTCGAAGGCAGCGCCGCCGGCGCCGGCTTTTCGCTGGCGCTGGCCTGCGACCTGATCGTCGCCGCCGAGGGCGCGCGCTTCAGCATGGCCTATGTGCGCATCGGCCTGAGCCCGGATGGCGGCGGCTCGGCCTTTCTCGGCCGCCTGTTGCCGCGCCAACTGGCTGCCGAACTGCTGCTCACCGGCACGCCCGTCGACGCCCACCGCCTGCAGGCGCTCGGCGTGGTGAGTCGGGTGGTGGCCAACGGCACGGCGCTGGACGAGGCGCTCTCGCTCGGCCACACGCTGGCGCGCGGCCCGCGTCGCGCCCAGGCGCACATCAAGGCCCTGCTCGACAGCGCACCCACCACCGCGCTCGACGACCAGCTGGCGCTCGAACGCGAGCACTTCATCGAGAATCTGTTCGGCGCCGACGCCGGCGAAGGCGTCGAGGCCTTCCGCCAGCGCCGCGCCCCCCAATTCAACCGGAGCCCCCTGTGAGCGCCCTCTTCCACACCCGCATCACCGAACTGTTCGGCATCCGCCTGCCGGTCGTCGCCAGCGGCCTGCAATGGCTGTCGACCGCCGACTATGTCGCCGCTGCCGCGCATGCCGGGCTAATCGGCTTCATCACCGCAGCCAGCTTTGCCGAACTGGACGATCTGCGTGCTGAAATCCGCCGCTGCGCCGAACTGGCCGAGGACAAGCCTTGGGGCGTCAACATCTCGATGCTGCCCAAGCTGACCAAGGGCGACCGGGTCGATGCGGTGGTTGACCTGGTGTGCGCCGAAGGGGTGCGTTTCGTGGAGACCGCCGGGCGCAACCCCGAACCGTACCTGCCGCGCCTGCACGCAGCCGGAATCAAGGTACTCCACAAGGTGCCGACCGTGCGCCATGCGCGCTCGGCGCAGGCCGCCGGCGTGGACGCCATCACCGTGGTCGGCGCCGAATGCGGCGGCCACCCCGGCACCGAACTGATCGGCACTATGGTGCAAGCGGCCATTGCGGCTCGTGACATCACCGTGCCGCTGATCGCCGCCGGCGGCATTGCCACCGGCGCCCAATTGGTGGCCTCATTGGCGCTGGGCGCCGACGGCGTGGCCATCGGCACGCGCTTCCTGGTGGCGGAGGAAATCTGGGCCCATGCCGACTACAAGGCGCGTCTGGTCGCAGCGCAGGAAACCGACACCACGCTGGTCATGGCGTCACTGCGCAACACCCTGCGCGCGCTGCGCAATCAGACCACCGACGCCGTGCAGCAGATCGAGCGCGAGGTAGGTGGCGACCTCGAAGCGCTGATGCCGCACATCGCCGGCCGCGTCGGTCGCCGCGCATACGAAACGGGCGATGCGAATCTCGGCGTGCTGTCGGTGGGGCAATCGGTGGCCTTTGCCGACCGCATCGAACCCCTGGCCGATATAGTTCGTCGGCTCGAGACCGAGGCGAGCCTCACCCTGCAGCGACTTAACAAGCTGACCCTCAGTTGATTCAACCGCACCCGGCCGGGGTTCCACGAATCGCACCCCAAAACCAAACGAACTCGAACGATTAGGCAATTCGCAAGTTTTCGAACTTATTTGTGGATGTGGCGTAAATTGGCGTAGATGGGTTTTGGGTATTCCACAGATCGTGCCGCAAGGAGCGATTCCAGCGAAACGGCGGGTATGCGGAGCACAGCCGACCGATCAGGTGCAGAATCTATAGGTCTGCAATGGCCGACTCGCTTCCGTAGCCCATCCGGCAGGTTTCGGAACGCTGCAGTCGTTCCAACGGCGGCTGTACCCGAACGACGGCCGGCGGGTTGTGGCCGATACTGCCCTGCCAGGATCGGCCCCGTAAGCGGCCGCTCGTCGCTTCATGGGCTCGTGGCGAGCGGCCGCGGCACCGTCAGAGCTCTATCTGCTCAGAGATCTCCAAGGCATCGTCGACCTCGATGCCGAGGTACCGGACGGTCGACTCAAGCTTGGAGTGTCCCAATAAGAGCTGAACGGCCCGAAGGTTCTTGGTCCGCTTGTAGATCAGCGTCACCTTGGTTCGTCGCAGGGAATGCGTGCCGTAGGCGGATGGATCCAATCCCGCCGCCGCCACCCATTGTTCTACGATCCTCGCGTACTGCCGGGTTGAGACGTGCGGGGACCGGTGCAGCCGGCTTGGAAAGAGGAAGTCCTCCGGCTTCAGCTTCGCCTTCTCGATCCATGCCGCCACCGTCGTTCGTGTCGGCTCGGTCATTTCGAACTGAACCGGCCGCTGCGTCTTTCGCTGGATGACCGCGGTGCGGGACAGCAACTGGCCACCATGGCTCACGTCACGAACACGGAGGGCGACGAGGTCGCATCCTCGCAGCTTGCTGTCGATGGCAAGATTGAACATCGCCAGATCACGCACTTGCTTGGCGTTCTGCAGGTGGATGCGTATGGCCCAGATGTCCTTGGGCTTCAACGGCGCCTTCTGCCCCACCAGCTTTCCCTTATTCCAGGGTTCTCGATGGTCGTAGGATTCCATGACAGACTCCTTGGCTGTTGATCGGAGTCTGATTGTTCGCTGTGGTGCGGCCGGCAGCTACATGGAAGGCCGAAGAACGCTCACTTGCGGCCATCACCGGCCGTAGCAGCCCCGACGAATCGAGCTGCCCGAACGGCATCTAACTTATCAGAGACCGGCCGCTCGGCCATGTAGTCGATCGGCCCGCTTCTCGGCCGCAGCGGACGGTGAAGGTGCATTCCATGAGCAACCGCTGAGTGGAGAACACCGGCCATTCGGCTGCAGCGTTTTCTGCGCCAGTGATCGCGTCAGTTCGGCCAGAACTTACGGAATCGGCCGCGACCACGTCGAAGCACTTGGTGAAGTTTGGCCGACGTTTCGCGTGACGTGCGAGTTAAACTGCGGCAGATCCACTTGATGATCAGTTCGACGCCCGCCAAATATGGCCGGATACTTGGCAACAAAATAGCATGCGACCTGGGGAGGAGCATGGCGCGCATCCGTCGTTTGGAAATCAGCAACTTTCGCTCGATCAAGTCGCTCGACTGGGCCCCCTCGGCGGGTGTCAACTGCCTCATCGGTCCGGGTGACAGCGGCAAGTCGACCATCCTGGAAGCCATCGACCTATGCCTGGGCGTGCGGCGCAGCGTGGACATAGCCGACACGGACTTCTATGGCTTGGTCGTTACAGAGCCCATTGTCATCTCGGTTACGCTCGGTGGTCTGCCAGACGAGTTGTTGAGCTTGGAGTCCTACGGCGAGTTTCTGCGGGGGCATGATGCGGCAACTGGTCAAATCGAGTCCGAACCCCGGGCCGAAATCGAGACAGTATTGACGTTGCGCCTCGAAGTGGGACCGGACCTGGAGCCATCGTGGCTGTTGTACTCGGAGCGGGCGCAGGAGCAAGGGCTGGAGCGTGGTCTCGCCTGGAAGCATCGCGCCGCACTGGCCCCAGCGCGAATCGGCAACTACGCCAGCACACATCTGTCATGGAGCCGTAGCTCTGTGCTCAACAGGCTGACTGACGAGCGGCCCGATCTGGGCGCAGAGCTGGCTCGTGCGGCGCGGGACGCGAGGACGGGGTTCGGCAACCATGCGGGCGCTCAATTGGCAGAGACGCTGCAGGTCGTGACGCGCACCGCCACGGCGTTGGGTGTGCCCGTGGGCCAGGCGCAGGCTATGCTTGATGCGCATGCTGTCTCCATTGGCGATGGTGCAATCGCTCTGCACGGTCAAACCGGCATCCCGCTGCGCTCGCTCGGAACGGGGTCCGCGCGGTTGCTCATGGCCGGGTTGCAGCGCGAGGCCGCTCAGGCTGCCACCATTGCACTCGTGGACGAGGTTGAATTCGGCCTAGAGCCCCACCGGCTCAAGCGCCTGCTGGATTCCTTGGGTGCCAAGGACGTGAACTTGCCCCTTCAGGTGTTCATGACCACGCACTCGCCCGTTGCCTTGCGTGAGCTTTCCGGAAACCAGCTGTTCATCGTCAGATGCGAAGGCGATAGCCATGTGGTCCGCCTCGCTGGCGTGACCGATCAGGTGCAGAGTATCCTGCGCACGGATCCGGAAGCCTTTCTAGCCAAGTCCATCTTGGTCTGCGAGGGGGCCAGCGAGATCGGACTGGCGCGAGGGCTCGACCAGTATGGCGTAGAGGATCACAACCAGACCTCGTTCTTCGCGTACGGGGGTGCGTACGTCAACGCGGGCGGCAGCACGCCAGACCTGTGCCTGGAGAAGGCGCTTGTCTTGCGTCGGCTGGGCTATAACGTGATGGCATTCATCGATGCGGACAAGGAGCCAACGCCAGGACTCCTTGCAACGCTTGCTGCCGAGGGCGTTGGCCTGCTCACTTGGCGAGCGGGCCGTGCACTAGAAGACGAGCTGTTCGTCTGCATGACGGACGCGGTGATCGATTCCCTGCTCGGCTACGCTATCGAGCGCATCGGCCGCGATGACGTTGCGGAGCACATTCGTTCCAAGTCAGAGGGCCAGCGAACGCTGGAAGCCATTGAGGCAGAGAGGGCAGCGCAGGGCGTCTATGCGGCAGCGACGCGTGAGCTCTTAGGTCGCGCAGCCCGAGTGAGCAAGAAGGGCTGGTTCAAGTCCGTGTCCGCCTATCAACATGTCGGCCGCAGGATCGTTGGGCCACAGTTGCAAGACGCCGAACCTGGATTCGTCGATGTGCTGAATCGGCTATGGGCATGGACCCATGCCGCCTGAGCTCGACCTGTTTGCAGTCGCACGCGGCTCGGTCACCGCGCCGGCGGGGTGCGGCAAGACGCAACTCATTGCCGATACGTTGGCCTCGCATTCCGGCAGCAAGCCCATCTTGGTCTTGACCCACACCAATGCGGGCGTAGCGGCACTGCGGGCTCGCATGGCTCGGGCGGCCATTCCCAGTTCGGCTTACCGACTCTCGACGATCGACGGGTTCGCGATGAGGCTCGTCGGGAAGTTTCCGCTGCGCAGCGGCGTTCCCCCCCACGTGCTGGAGCTTGCCAATCCAGGCCAGGACTACCCAGCGGTCAGGGAGGCAGCGGCCAAACTGCTGCAGGCTGGACACATCACCGCGTCGCTGCGAGCGACTTACGCACGGCTTTTGGTCGATGAATACCAAGACTGCAATGCTGTTCAACACCGCTTGGTGGCCTGGGCGGCAGAAGTCCTGCCGACGTGTGTGCTTGGCGACCCCATGCAGGCTATTTTCGGGTTCGGTGGCAATCGTCTGGTCAATTGGCAAGCCGATGTCGAGACGCAGTTTCCGCCGGTCGGCATGTTGCAGACACCGTGGCGTTGGCGATTGGCCGGTACCGACGATCTCGGGGAATGGCTGCTGAATGCGCGGATGCTGCTTCAAGCCGGACAGCCGGTTGAACTGCAGAAGGCGCCAGCTGCAGTGCAATGGGTGCGACTTGACGCGGCGACGGCGGAAGAGCAGCGGAGGGCGGCGGCGAGGACGCGCGGGCGTAATGCACAGGACAGCGTTCTCGTCATCGGCAACGCGATGAATGTCCGCGGGCGCTATCAGTTGACTAGCCAGACACCCGGTGCGACGGTTGTCGAGCGCGTCGACCTAGTCGAGTTCATCCAGTTCGCGCGGACGTTCGACCTCACCGGCGCCAATCCACTGAGGCAACTGGTCGAGTTCGCTGCGAGCCTGATGACCGGCGTCGGTGCCGCCGGATTGCTGCAGCGTGTGCAAGTTCTGCAGCATGGCAGGCCTCGCAATCCCCCGACGCCAATCGAAGCCGCAGCCGTGGCGTTCGCACGTGGCCCCAGTCTTGGTGAGGCCTCCTGTTTGTTGCAGGCGTTTGCCCGGCAGCCGGGGACCCATGTTTACCGACCCGAAGTCCTGCGCTGCTGTCAGGCGGCGATGCAGGCCGCCGCTGGTGGCACGTGTACCTTCTACGCTGCAGCCCTTCAGGTGCGCGAGCGGCAGCGCCACATGAGCCGGCCGGTTGCGCGACGGGCCGTAGGCAGTACCTTGTTGCTCAAAGGACTGGAGGCCGATGTGGCGGTCGTGCTCGAGCCGCATGCCATGACGGCCCAACATCTTTATGTTGCGCTGACGAGAGGCGCTCGTCAGGTCGTGGTGTGTTCGCCTACCAGTACCCTGACGCCACACGGCGCAGACTAACGATTCGCCACAGGGCCATGAGGTGATGGACATGGACACATTCTCACGAAGGCATGGTCTCAATCGGCCAGATGCCGACATCACGGTTCGATATGAGGCGCCTGATGACCTCCGTCACGCGGTCGTCGCCCTGGCCTATCAGTGCGGGCTCAAACCCTCCGATCTTCGTGGTGTCTTGTGCAGCATGCTGTACCGGACGCCGGATAGGAGCAACTGGTCGGAGTTCCCGAATGTGGACGGTGAAGTTCGGGATCTCATTTGTGACTGCGAGTGGTTCGAGATCTATGACTTGATCGAGCTACTCGCGCAATTGTGCGAACGCCGCGGCGTCGATTTTGCAGGCGAAGCGAATCGCATGTTTCGCATCATGGGCGTGGGCTGGCAATTGGTGGGCACACATTTGGAGGTCCGTGGCTCGGAGGCGTTTGAACTCGCAGTGAAGGAGGGACAGCGGGAGCTCCTACAACGAGGAAACCACACGGCAGGCAGTGAGTTGCACGAAGCAATCCTTGACTTATCCCGGAGGCCTAACCCAGAAGTCAGTGGTGCCATCCAGCACGCCATGGCAGCGCTTGAATGTGTCGCTCGCGATGTCTGCGAGAGCAAGGACACGCTAGGCGATGTGCTCCGAAAAAATCCGAACTTGTTCCCGAAACCGGTGGATCAAATCGTGGCCAAGGCTTGGGGATACACGTCCAACTACGGCAGGCATCTTGTGGAAGGTTGTCCTCCCGCATTCGATGAGGCCGAGCTCGTCGTCGGCCTAAGTGGTGTGCTTGCAAGATATCTGAGCCGCCGTTTCCCAAAAGGTGGCATTTAGCAGGCTCTGGCTACCGCTTCAGCCGAGGACAGGGCCTCGGCTGAAGGGGCCCTTCGCACGAACCGTCGCAATTGACCGAACCGGGATCGGATACCGGCCGGTGATCCTATTTTGCTCTTGCAAATTTACGACCGTTGATTCACGCAGTCTAATCGCCTTGCACAAGTCTCTTGAGATTCGAGAGAATTCGGGCGCGGATATCGTCGACCCGCGCCCCCCTGGAGGACGCAATCATTTCGACGGCACGGGTAACGTCTCCAGGTTCAATAGGATTGTCTCCGCGCGCAAGGAAAGGGCCGTCCGTCTCCGTCAGTACCCGATCGATCGGAATTTCGCGCATTACGCGTCCTCCGGTCGCGGAAGCAAGCATGCCCTCGTTCACGGAGAAGTAGCAACCACGATCAATAGCCCTACGTACGTCAGCCTTGCTTCCAGAGAACCAATGCAAGACGACGTGTCCCCGATCAAGAGGTAGGTGCTCGTCGAGCATGTCCAGGACCGGCTTGGTTGCTCTTACGCTGTGCAAACTCAAAATCTTGTCACCTTGTTTCGCACAGGCACGAAGAATTCTGCCGAAAATGGATTTTTGCAGATCAAAGGAGCGGTAATGAGCGGGGCTGCGATCAAGCCCGATTTCCCCGACGTAACGCGTACGCGCCAAAAGGCTCTCAAACAGGTCGATCTCCAAGTGTCGCTCGGCGACGAGCTGCGGATGTAGACCGAGCCCAACCCTTACGAAGTCGCTGTCCGCGGACATTTCGACGTTCCTCTCAAACGCCTTCGGGGTGGTCGTGACCGCCAGGGTCGCCACGCGCGAGCTATCACAGGTTGCGATCGCTTGTTCGAGGTCGGGGTAGAGGTCGAGATGCGTGTGGAAATCAACGTATTCGGGCCGCATCGTTACCCTCCCGGGCGTGCCCGAACACTCTTGACGAGCTTCGCGACTTCAAGGACGCCGCGTCGAAACACATCGGCGTAGCCTGATATCGCGGCCGGCTCGCCATGAAGCGGGCCGGGCTTGTGTACAAGGATTTTCGCAAGACTAGGTCTTGCTTCGATCCTCTTGGCCATCAGTTGGAATGATCGGACGTGCTCCCCCTCTGGCTTGTCGGAGGCGAGAACATGTTCTTTCAGGTCCTCAATTGTGTAGAGCGTCTCATCGTCACCATCGAGACCAAACTCAAGCGAGGCTCTACGGATCAAGCACGGGACACAGTAGCCGCAGTGCCGAGGGGAGAGCTTCTTGTAGCGCGCCTTCGCCGGCGACGAGCACGACATGGAGTTCGCAACGATCGTCTCAAGGAATGCCTTGTCCGCACAGTTCGCGACCATCTCGCCTTTTGTCATGTGTCTGTATGGGTTGTTCAGTTCGACATCAAGTGCAAGAGCGTCGATTAACGTCTGCATGCTCGCGATGAAGTGCGGATGTGCCGTCCGCGTGCTCAGCGCTCCAAAGCGCAAGGGGTCGAGGGGTACGTTCAGCGCGATAAGGCCGTTCTCCGGTACGTCGACGGTGGTCCGTCCATCGATCGCCGACGCAGCCAGCGTCGCCAGCGAGTAAAAGAGGAAGGACCGTCCTCGCTGCGTATTCTCCGTCTCGCCAGTGGGGAGATGGTTTTTATCAAATCCGAGCCGCACCCGGAGGCTTTTGAAGGATTCTTTGCCGAATCGGGTTTCCAACTGGTCGAGGATGTAAGCTTGGGCTTTCGCGGTCTCGCTGTCCCAATAGTGACTGACGAATAAGGGGCGCTGTTCATCCCCACTCAGTAGATCAACTGCTCCGATGAGACTGTCCAAACCACCGGACAGCAAGCTGACTTTCGTCAGCCCATCAATTGCCAAGCTCTCGGGAGTTACAGCGAGAGTTGCAGTCCTCTTCGTCCGATCACGAAAGAAGACACGCCACCGATCGCCAGTGAGAAAACGCAGCATCGCCTCGATAGACCTAGTGCTCGCGGCCCAAGCGGTGGGGGAGGACACGGGGACGTAGAGATCAATCTCGCGTGTCCAACCGTCCTGTGCGTTCAGTTTTCGGGATACTCTCGTATCGCCGGCGTTGACGAGCGCCGCAAGGACGACGAGATCGATGCCCCGCTCAGAAGGGTGCAGCCCGAGGGAGGCGAGTTGGTGCAGCGCATGACCGATTCCAAAGCCCATGCGTCGGTCACCACTGAGGAAATCGATCTCGAATGCATCCGCGTCCGTCTGGACTGTTTTGATCGTAGCCTTATCATCAGGTCCGAGCCGACCGATCAGACTGAACCTTCTCATCCGTCTTCTCCCAAGGCTTCGATGAGATCGAGTGCGGCGCAGTAGAGGTCGGCGACAAAGCTATCGATGGCCGCCGCACCGAGGTCACTTAGATCAGCTCCGCGCGCGTCGAACTCGTCGCGAACACATCCCACGACGAAATCATGCAGCATTGCCTGCACGTATTCGATCCCGGAGATGTCCAAAGGCGCTGCGAAAGCGTTGGTCCCGACCTCATTTAGGATCTTCCCTTCGATCGACCGGCTCACCACTCCGATGAAAAACTCGCGCAGATCGTCCTTCGAGAGCTCATCGAAGTTACCGACACCTGAGGCCGCAAGGTCGGCGATCGTCTCGAGCAGAGCGTCCCTTGCGATGGCTTCGTCAATGCTTCCACCCGCCGGACACAACATTTCAGTCAACGCAACGAATACGTCCTCGGCAGGAGCTCCCGCCATGCTATCAAGGTTGAACCTCCTCAGCGCCTCTGCCGGCCCTTGGTCCGCGAAGCTCTTCGCGAGGCCAGCCACGCCGCTAGCCACGGCACGGGAATTAGGCATGCGGCTCGCCGCAGCCCGTCCGCCGCCGCTTGCCTGCACATATCGGCCGGCACCTCGCCGCAGAGCTCTCTCATCGGACGTTCGCGCACCCCTCGTTACGTTTCCTCGTGCGCCGCCAAGACCCGAACTCGTCGGGATTTCAGGGATGGGTGGGTATGCTTTCGCAGGTTCAGCGCTCGGTGAGGCGAGTGGCGGCTCCCCATTCTGACCAAGCCCGTCCGTCCCGTCGTTGCCATCGTAGTCCGGCTCAGCGCTTTCGGGCGCTGCTGCGGGCGGCGACGCTGGTTCATCAACCCAACTCGGAACCAGCCCATTCGTTGAGCCGCCGAATGTTCCTGAGGTGCCCATTAGCGGGGTTTCCTTTTTCTGACAAGCTTGATGGCTGCCCCAGACGCCGCCTTCAGTTTGTTGTTGTCATCCTGTTCGGCCCAGCCCCGGAGCGTTGCCTCAAAATCCGCCTTGACATCGGCCTCGCTGAAAACCGACGCCCAGCCAGTTACTACCCACGGGCCGAGCTTGGAGACCGGCAGATCCTGCAAAAAGGAGAGCAGCGACCGCTGCAGGAAAGCGTGCTGACGCGCCATCTCCGCCAAGCCCTTCACGCCCACAGGCTCTTGCGTTAGATCCCTCGTGTCACGGACTTTGGCGCGCAGGGCATCGAAGACGTGTTCGGCGTCGATCGACTGGAGGCGGGAGACTTCCGCCGCGGCCTGCCTCACCTGTAGGGGCGAGCCTTGAAGCTTCGCGACGAGCTCGTCCAGCTCTCCGAGTGACGTGATCGCTCCGAACACGCTTCGCCGGTCACGGGTTACAAAAACGTATGGCCGAAGATCGTTCTCTGCGAGCGGCGGATCGATGGCAGCCCACTGCTTTGCCCATTCGAGGTTCGGCCAATCGGGAAGGGAGACGTCGGAGGATAGAGCCTTCTCTTTCCCGTTCGCCAAGTTCGTCTCCTGGTCGGTGGGCGGAGCTGTGACAATGGCTTCAAGGGCTGAGAGCTCCTCCGATGCGCCAGTGTTCGCAGAGCCACGCGCAATCGCGTCATAGAGCTCCGGGGCAAAACGCTCGGCAAGCATAATTTTGGCAAGCACCGAGATGTTCAGCTCATCGCGGAAGCCGCGCTCTTCGGCGATCGCCAGACGCAGCATCATTGTGTTGATGAAGCGCTTGATCTGCCTTGGGTTGCCACGCGCACCATCCGCTAAAACCGGCGCGATTCGCCCTGCTAGTTCCATCGCCCGTTCGACCTCGTCTGGAACGCTGCCTAAAGCCGCCTCGACAGCCTTACGGTCGAGGCCGGGGCCCTTCCAAGGGCGGCGCAAAACCTCGCGCGCCATCCTGGTCAGCTTCTGGAATACGTCTGATTTCTCGCCACAGGCGCTCTGCACGAGCAGTAGAGCCACGTAGATGCGCGTCTCGGCATATCCGAGCGAGTGCAGACGGAATGGGACCTGAATCAGTTTTTCAAGGTAGTTTCGGGCATAGGTGGCAGGCCCAGTGGCTACGGGTAAGTCCGGGAAATGTTGCCGCACCGCGTACTCAATCATTCCCTCATCTGCTGCGATTACGAAAGCCGCGCGCGGGACAAACAGGAATAGCCGGATCGCCTCCAAGGTTTCGATTGCGGTGTCCGGAAGGCATCGATCGAGGTCATCGACAAGAACAATCAGGCGATCAACCTCGGCCTCCGCCAAGAGTTCAGCGAATTCCTTCCGGAACGCATGCATCTGTTCAGGAGCACTTTCCTCGACGACTTCGCGCAGAAACTCATCTGAACCTTTAACTAGTGCCGCGACTGTCTCTGGTGACACGTCCTCAGCTCCTTTACTGATGAGGCTTCGCGCGGCAGCGCCCAGATCTCTTAGCGTCTCCGGGTGCGGAATTCCGGTGGCCAACGTCAAACCGTACGCACCCGCCTTGCGCGCAAGCTTCATCCAGTCGACCCGTCTTAAGACCTTCTTTACCTGCTCAGCGACTTTCTGTGACGCGGGGCGCTTGCGGCGCAGTTCCTCGACGATCGTTTCGATCAGGACCGCCTTCGCGTCTTCAAAGCCTTGGAACAGCCAGCCGTTGAAGCGCACGCAAAGCACGCGGTCGTCGTTGGAGAATGACTCCTCCACCATCATCAGGACACTGGATTTTCCGGCTCCCCAATCGCCGTGAATTCCTACGCTAAGCGGCTCGTCCGACTTCTCACAAACTAGGCGGACAACTGTACGTGCGATCGCCTCGTAATATAGGAGGTCAACTGCGGTTTCATTATCGGCAACGATCATAGGGCAATTCTCACACACGAACGGCCGCGCTTCTGACAAGATCCAACCCTACCTTCAAGAATGTCGCATGCCATTGTATAGATTCCGCATTCTTCCAATGCTCAAAGAATATAGGCGGTCTGAGCAAGCGCATTGTGGATGCGTAGTCCAGACTATGCAATGGTGATCGCACCCCAAGGTACGAACTTACGCCGCATACAGTCAGCTACCTGCAGCTAGCTGACTGTATGCGGCGTCGGGCTGAGCGACCGCTGCGGCCGAGCAGCCGCCTCCCTACAATTGATCATTCGTTGGAAGAGCTTGTGAGGTAACGACTTGTGGCGAGAGCGCCATCGGCACCACGCATGCGAAACACACGCCCCGCAGACACTCCCTCTGCGGGGCGATTGCGTTGCCCTCTAAGAAAGAATGGTTCTCAGACTTCGGGTCGCACCACAAACGGCCGCATTCCCAAGTGCGGGTGATACCGCCCGAATCCAGTCTCGCCTGGAGCATGCCGCCCGATCAACTCGCCTTGCGCTGACACCCGATCGGCCATCTGGAGGATCGTGGCGTCAAGGCTTTGCGGTTCCCGCATGCCAAGCCATGGCGGCGCTCCTTTCGCGCATGTGAGCACATGCATCAGGGCCAGATAGTCGGCATCCGGCACGATCACCTGATATCGAGCACGCGCCGCTGCAATCCATTCGATGACGGTATGGCGATGACCAACCAGCCGACCACGATCAGATAGCACAAAGCGTCGATTCACAAGGCGATACTCGTCTGCTTTGCCGGCATCGTGCAGAAGCGAAGCAAGAAGCAGCACGTGCACGCAGGCCGCCGTATCTTTCGCGGCCAGCCCAAGGGCGCGCTCGGCGACCTCAATGCTGTGGCGTAGATTGCCACCGGGCGCATGGTGATGGCCCCTGAGCGAACTCGGGCCGGTAACGAATCGATGGAATCGTCCCGCCTCCCAGAAGATTGCATTGAACATGTGGCAGAAGCCTCTTGGCAGCTTTGCCCAGATGGCCCCGCCCCGTTTGACAAGCTCCCGGTCACGCACCCACGCAGTTGGTATGGTGTCGAACAGGTTGATCGACGCTTCGGGTTTCTCAAGCAGCACGAGCCGAGCGATTCGAACGGCCCCATTGCAGCTGACGGGTCGGCCGCTCCAGCGGATCGACACCAGGCTGCCCACTGTCAAGCGTACGTCGCAATGTTGTGAGAGCCACTCGACATTGAGGGTTGCGCGCTCATGGAAGAGCGTCGCGCGCGATCGCATGCACTTCTGATCAAACGGCAAGCGTTCGATCGCCTGGATGCGGAACACCCGAGGGAGCTTCTCCACGACAATGTCCGCTCCGGCGCCTGGAACAGGAACGTGCTGTTCATTCATGGCTGGTCTCCTTGGCGGCGTCCGCCGCAGTCATATCCAGGGGTGAGTCTGAGATGGCGTTTGTGATCAGGCGTTCGAAGGCAGAGCCATCCTGCCGCGTCAGATTGGGCACATACCGGGAGTACACCTTGAAGAGCATCTCGGTGCTGGTATGGCCCATCTGGCGAGCGATCCACTCGGGATTCTCTCCGGCAGCAAGCCACAAGGTCGCCGCCGTATGGCGGGTCTGGTATGGCCGCCTGAGCTTGAGCCCGAGGTGGCGCAACAGCGGGTACCACACACGCTTGGTCACATTGTTGTGGTCGCACGGGCTGCCATCCCGCGAGCAGAATACGAACCGCCCTCGCCTCCCGGTGCTGACAAACTGCCGCTTGAGCGCATCGAAGACGATTTGGCTCATCTGGATATCGCGGATCGACTCCTGGGTTTTTGCCTCGTCCTCAATCTGGCCGGCAACGATCGTTTCTCGAATGAGGATGAGCCTTCGCTCGAAGTCGACGTATTCCCACTTGAGCCCATCGACCTCGCCTGTGCGCATGCCGGTGAAGAAGCGCACAGTGAAGTAGTCGCGATAGTCCTCGCGAACCGTGGCCAGGATGGTCATCACCTCGGCGAGGGTGAAGGGCTGCACATCGCTCTTGGGTATCTTGAGCGGTTTGATGTTGTAGTAAGGGCAAGTAAACTGGTATCTGTCGGATGCTTCCTTGAGGATCAGGCTCATCACATTCATGATGGCGTTGATCCTGCGTGGCGACAGTGTTTCTTTTTTCCGGCCGGGGACTTTGGCGAGTTCGGACCGGAGCTTCAAGAGTTCTTCCCGCGTGAGGCTTCCGACACCCCGCCCCTTGAAGCGCGGGACGAGGTGCTTGTTGATGATGTCCTCCACGGTTCGACGGTAGGAGCGACGCCAGCTGACCTCGTTCTCCTGAACCCAGGTCTCTGCAAAGTCTTCAAAGAGAGGGGTTTCACGAACAGATGCGACCACACCGGGGAACGACGTTCCTCTATATGGAGGCACTTCCTTAGATCCAGACCCGTCACCCAAGGGTCGCTGAGGCGTGCTCGACCCGACAGCGGCAAGCTGCTTCTTCTTGCTTCCGGGAAAGAAGTTCGCGTAGCTGAAGGTCCCCGCCGCCAACTCCTCCTCAAGACGCTCGACAACGCGGGTGAGCTTCTTCCTATTCGCAGGAGTATCTTCAAGGCGGGTGTACTCACGACACCGCTTTCCTTCGAACCTGAAATCTATGAACAAGGTGCCAGTGGCGGCAAGCGTGCGAATACTAGCCATGGCAGACACCCCCATTCGCCATCGGGATCGTGAAGGAATTGAGCGAACACTTCGACATGTCCTCTTCGATCCGTTCCCAAATGTAGAGGATCTTTCTGCCCCCAAAGGGACGGATGTAGTGCACCCCTTCAAGCAGGACGCTGTCCTTCAGCCGCTCGCGGATTGTTCGCTGATCGTATTTGATGCGCTCGGCAAGCTCTTCAGTTGTGAGATACGTAGCAGCCATTTCTTGCTCCTTAGCAGTTTGTCTAGTTGTCTAGCGTTTAGACAAATCCAATCTACCGCAGAGCAACGCTCAGTCAACCCGCTATTTTCTAGACAGTTACAATTCGGGCGAACTATTAAGGGGGTGCGCAGATGGAACGCCAACAAATCAATGTTCGATTGAGTGACGCCCTAGCTGAGCAGATCGATCGCAAACGCATTGCTATGCAGGCAAGCTTGGGGAGGATCCCGACGAGGTCAGAAGTACTTCGCTTGGCACTGGAGGCATTTTTGGCCAAGGACGAAGACGGGCCAATGTTCGGCATTGACCGAAGGTCAAGTGACTAAGCGTGGCGAACAGGCATCAATTGGCGTGGGCCAACAATGGGCCAAACTTGGGCCAAGAATTCGACGTTGGCCCAAAGCAAAAAACCCAACCACCGCTAAGTGATTGGGTTTTCAGCATAAATTTGGTTGCGGGGGCAGGACTTGAACCTGCGACCTTCGGGTTATGAGCCCGACGAGCTGCCAACTGCTCCACCCCGCGTCAGAGAAACGAGACTTTAGACTAATCAATTAGCTTCGTCAAGGCTAATTTGTAGAACTGGTGCCGGTTGCAGGAGTCGAACCCGCGACCTACCGCTTACAAGGCGGTTGCTCTACCAACTGAGCTAAACCGGCAAGGGGCTGGATTATAGCGCAAGGCGGCGTTTGTGGGCATAGCCGGATTTGGTGGTCGGACGGTCGCGCGGCATAATCAATGAATTGATCTCGAGACCGCTGCCCTCACCCACGGAATTGAACGATGCCACCAGATTCACCACGAGGCTCATGCTTGCGCGTGCTCCTCATTGAAGACAGTGAAGATGATGCGCTGTTGCTGGTTCATCGCTTTCACAGCAGCGGGTACGCGCTTGACGCTTTGCGAGTCGACACGCCGACGCAGACCGAGGACGCCCTGCGCTCACGCGAGTGGGACGTGGTGATCAGCGATCACGATCTGCCCGGGTTCAGCGCCATTGCAGCCCTGGGCATCATCAAACAGCTTGAACTCGATGTGCCCTTCATCATCGTGTCGGGGGTGATTCGCGAAGAGACCGCGATTACGGCAATGCGCGCTGGAGCCCACGACTACCTGACCAAGAATCAACTTGAGCGCCTGATACCCGCCGTCGAGCGTGAAGTACGCGAAGCCGGGAACCGCCGACAGCGCCAGCTCGCCCTGGCGGCGCAGCACGAAGCGGATGCCCGATTCCAGGCAGTGGCGGCGAGTACGCCGGGGGTGATCTTTCAGATGACCCGGCACGACAACGGCCAGCTGGGCTTTGCCTACGCGAGCGACGCGGCCGACATGTTGCTCGGGGTGTCGGCGCTGCAATTGTGCGAAGACGGCACGCATTTCTCCCGCCTGTTGCTCGCAGAAGATCATCAAACGCTGGACGCCGCGCTCGCGGCGTCAGCCAGCAACGGCAGTCGTCTCAATTGGGAAGGACGCATCCAGACGGACGCCGGCGACACCAAATGGATCAACGTCCGCGGCTCGGTGCGTTGCGACCCGTCGGGCGCACCGATCTGGGAAGGCGTGATGTGGAACATCACCCAAAGCAAGCAGACCGAGTCCGAACTCAGAACATCGCAGGACCACCTCAAGGCACTCTCCAACCACTTGCAGCACGCCAAGGAAGAAGAGCGCGAACGGATCGCGCGCGACGTCCATGACGTGTTGGGCGGGCACTTGGTGGCGCTCAAGTTTTCAACCTCTCTCATGGCCTCACGACTGGACGCCCCTGCGGAGCAGCGGCTGGCCCAGGTCGCGAGCGTTGAGGCGCTGATTGACGAAGCCATCGACACCGTCAGTCGGGTCACGCGCGAACTACGGCCGGGCATCCTCAAGGATTTCGGTCTCGCAGCGGCGATCGAGAGCCACGCGGAAGACTTTTCAAAGCGCACCGGCATCCGTTGCCACGTGCTGTGTGCAGACGATGACATCGCGTTGCCAGAGCCCGAATCCATTGCCCTGTTCCGGATTTTTCAGGAATCACTGACCAACGTGAGCAAGCACGCGAAGGCCGAAAACGTCGAAATCCGTCTCGTTCACACGGGCGACGGCGTTAGCCTGGAGGTCGGCGACGATGGCATCGGCCTCGCCGACACCGATCTGGCCAAGCCGCACTCATTCGGGTTGCGGGGGGTTCGCGAACGGGTCACCAGCCTCGGCGGCTGTGTCGATTTCGCACGCAGAATTCCCAACGGGACGCGTCTGCAGGTCGTCCTGCCCCTCTCGGATGTCTCCACTGCCGCCTCGAACCAGGAACTTTCTTCATGAGCAAACGCATCCGCGTGATGATTGCCGACGACCACGCCATCGTCCGTCAGGGACTACGCCAGATTCTGTCCGACATCGAAGACATGGAAGTCGCCGGTGAAGCCTGCAACGGCGTCGAGGCTCTTCAGCTCAGTCGCGAAGGCCAGTGGGATGTGGTGCTGATGGATGTGTCGATGCCTGACCGCAATGGCATCGATGCACTCAAGCTGATTCGCAAAGAACAACCCAGGCTGCCGGTCCTCATCCTCAGCATGTATCCGGAAGAGCAATACGCCATTCGCGCGCTCAAGGCGGGGGCAGCGGGCTACCTGACCAAGCAGAGCGCGCCGGAACAACTCGTGACAGCCATTCGGCAAGTCGCCAGCGGCAAGAAATATGTGAGTGCCTCACTCGCCATGGAACTGGCAGAGGCGATCGGCGAAGACACCGACCGCCCCCTTCACGAAAAACTCTCTGATCGCGAGTACCAAACGCTGTGCATGATCGCCTCGGGCAAGACGCTGACCCAGATCGCCGACGAATTGAACCTCAGCGTGAAAACAATCAGCGTTTACCGGGCCCGCCTTCTTGAAAAGATGCGCTTGCGGAACAATGCAGAACTCACCCACTACGGACTGAAGTTCGGCCTGGTCGAATAGCTGACACCCCGCTGGCCGAGTTCGGGCTGGTGCGGCGCGGCACCGAAACTCACTCAAGATGTGCTGCCGACGTCCGATGTAGACCTGTACCGTCGGCACTTCTTTTGCAAAGGCGCGATTCCACTCATGGCGGATTTTTCCACCCCTTCAGAAATTGCACGTGAGTCTCTCAAGCGACTTGCCATGGATCGCGTCGCACCGACGCCAGACAACTACCGCGACTACTATCACCGCATTGGCGGCACAAAGAGCGTCGACAGTTTTCCTGAACAGGCTTTTCGCAGCATTGCGTCCGAACTGCCCAAAAGCGCCCCCGCCCAACAGCGCTTTGCCCGACGCTTCGATGAGGCGATCAACAGCCAATCCTGGCCCGCCATTCGCGCCGCACTGCGAGAAATATCGGAGGCCACCGACGCCCCGGAAGTCCCTTGGGCACCGCTGATCCAGCAGATCATCGACCACATGGACCGGCACCACGCCGCGTTCACCAAAGCGCGAAAGAAGGAATCGCTCAAGCATGTTCTTGATGCCTCAGGCACCGCCGCGCCGATTCTCCATAGCCGACTCAGCAATCTGATCAAACACTGGTCATCAGGCGGGGGCGGTGAAGAAACGACTGGCATCGAACCCACGCCACCTGCTGACATCGAACCCAAACCAGTCCCACAGCAACCAACCGATGCACCAGTTCAAGCCGGTGTTTCCGCCGAGATCTCGGGCGCGCTCGATGAACTCTTCCGCCGAGGCGTCGGTGCGCTTCTGTCGGACACACCCGAGCTTCAAACCCGCGTCACCCACTTCGGCGAACGGCTCAACCCGTGGCCCGACAAAACGACACATCCCGTCCTGCTGGCCGACCTGCATGAACTGATCCTCAAGCTCGAATGGACGGGCGAAGACCAGTCCGGCATACGCCGTGCGCTCATTGCACTGCTGCAACTGCTGATCGACAACATCAGCAAACTCGTCATCGACGACAAATGGCTGAGCGGGCAACTGAGCGTCGTCACCGAAGCCTTCTCGCAACCGCTCGACATCCGCGTTCTTGACGAAGTCGAGCGCCGCCTGCGCGATGTCATCGACCAGCAAGGCCGCATCAAGCAAGAACTCACCGACGCGCAACTTCGGCTCAAGCAGATGCTCTCCGGCTTCGTCGACCGGCTCGCCGACATGAGCCAATCGGCCGGCAGCTTCCATGACAACCTGGAGCGTTCCTCGCTGCGCATCGCAGACGCCAAAGACATCAGCGAACTGAGCAACGTCATTGAAGACATGCTGCGCGAAACCCGTGTTGCCCAAGAAGACGCCCGCCGCTCCCGCGACGACCTCACCTCCCTGCAGCAGCAGGTCGAACAGGCCAACGTCGAGATCGGCAAACTCCAGCACGAGTTGCATCACACCAGCGAACTGGTGCGCCACGACCCGCTCACCGGCGCGCTCAATCGCAAAGGGCTGGACGAAGCCCTGGAGCGTGAAATCTCCCGCGCCCGCAGACGCGACGTCCCGCTATGCGTCGCGCTGCTCGATGTCGACAACTTCAAGCGCATCAACGACACCCACGGTCACCACGCTGGCGACGCCGCGCTCCAGCACCTGGCCGACGTCATTCGCGCCAACCTCCGCCCGCAAGACAGCCTGGGCCGCTACGGCGGCGAAGAGTTCGTCATCATCCTGCCCGACACCGATGTCGAACACGCCGTCGCCGCCGTCACGCGCCTGCAGCGCGCCCTGACCACGCGCTACTTCCTGGCCGAAGGACAAAAACTGCTGATCACCTTCAGCGCCGGCGTCGCTCGCCTCGAAACCGAAGAAGCCGCCGCCACCGCCATCGACCGCGCAGACAAAGCCATGTACCGCGCCAAGCGCGCCGGCAAGAACCGCGTCATGGTCGCCTGAGGCAGCGCAGCGAGCCCGGGCGTGCCAAAATAGCCGCCCGACCACCCCGCGCAAGCGCCACATCCGCCCATGCCCCGCTACGCCCACATCATTTTTGACCTCGATGGCACGCTGATCGATTCGGCCCCCGCCATACTCGCCAGCTTTCAGGCCGCTTTCGAGGCCGCCGGCCAAACACCGGTTCGCCCCATCACCGCAGACATCATCGGCCCGCCGCTGACCGAGACGCTGCAACTGCTCAGCGGTAGCCACGACGCTGACACCATCGCCGCCCTCACCGAGCACTTCAAGGCCGCCTACGACGGCGAAGGCCTCAAGCAGACCACCGCCTACGACGGCATCGGTGACATGCTCGCCAGCCTGCACGCCGCGGGCACGATCCTGCACATCGCCACCAACAAACGCATCGCCCCCACCCTCAAGATTCTCGACATGCTCGGCTGGCGCGACTACTTCCGCTCGGTCTACGCGCTCGACATGATCACACCGCGCCTGCCCAACAAGGCCACCATGATCGGCCACCTGCTCGCAGAAGAGGGCATCGCCACCTGCGACGCTGCCTATGTCGGCGACCGCCTCGAAGACGGCGAATCGGCCAGCGCCAACGCGCTGCCGTTTTTTGCCGCCACCTGGGGCTACGGCGCCATTGAGCCTGCCGACCTGCGCCCCACCTGGGTCCACCTGCCAAGCCCATCGGCACACGCCCTGCTCGCCCCCTGAGCCTGCGACCGAATTGGGGGTAAAACTCCCGCCTGTTTACGCCATCAAACGCCGCCGACCCGGCTACCATGTGCCTTAAAGATGAAAGGCACATGCGTATGAAAGCAGTCATCCTCGCCGGTGGGCTGGGCAGCCGGCTATCCGAAGAGACCCACCTCAAGCCCAAACCGATGGTCGAGATCGGCGGGCGCCCGATCCTGTGGCACCTGATGAAGATCTTCACCTGTCACGGCGTCACCGAGTTCATCATCTGCCTCGGCTACAAGGGCTATGTGGTGAAGGAGTACTTCGCCAACTACTTCCTGCACACCTCCGACGTCACTTTCGACATGCGCGACAACCGCATGGAAGTGCACGAACAACACACCGAGCCCTGGCGCGTCACCCTGGTCGACACCGGCGAGCACACCATGACCGGCGGTCGCCTGGCCCGGGTGCGGCGCTACCTTGAAGACGAAGAAGCCTTCTACTTCACCTATGGCGACGGCCTCGGCAATGTCGACCTCACCGCCCTCGCCCACCACCACAAGGCACACGGCAAGCTCGCCACCGTCACCGCCGTCGCCCCCCCGGGGCGCTTCGGCACCCTGGAGCTCGCCGGCGACACCGTCAGCGGCTTCAAGGAGAAGCCCGCGGGCGACGGCAATTTGATCAACGGCGGCTTTTTCGTCCTCTCCCCCAAGGTCATCGACACCATCGCCGGCGACGCCACCACCTGGGAGAACGAGCCCGTGGCCGACCTGATCCGCCGCGACGAGTTGCGCGCTTTTCGTCACGCCGGATTCTGGCAGCCGATGGACACGCTGCGCGAAAAGAACCTGCTCGAAAGCCTCTGGGCCTCGGGCAAGGCGCCGTGGAAATGCTGGGGCTGATCCACAACGCCTTCGCCGGCCGGCGGGTCTTCCTGACCGGCCACACCGGCTTCAAGGGCGGCTGGCTGAGCCTGTGGCTCAAGCACCTCGGCGCCGAGGTGCACGGCTATGCGCTGGCGCCAGACACCACCCCCAACCTGTTCACGCTGGCCAAGGTCGGCGATCACCTTGACTCGACCGTCGGCGACATCCGCGACGCCGACGCCCTGCGCGCGGCCTTGGTTCGCGCCCGGCCCGACATCGTGCTGCACCTGGCCGCGCAGCCGCTGGTGCGCCTGTCCTACCGCGAACCGGTCGCCACCTTTGCCACCAATGTCATGGGCACGGCACACCTGCTCGACGCCGTTCGCACGGTCGACTCAGTCCGCGCCGTGCTCGTGGTCAGCAGCGACAAATGCTACGACAACCGCCCCGGCAAATTGCCGCCTGGCGGGTTTCGCGAAACCGACGCCATGGGCGGAACCGACCCGTATAGCGCCAGCAAGGGCTGCACCGAGCTGGTCGTCGAGAGCTGGCGGGCAAGCTTTTTCCCGCCCGAGCGGATCGCCGAGCACGGGGTCGCTGTGGCCTCGGCCCGCGCCGGCAATGTCATCGGCGGCGGCGACTGGGCCGAAGACCGGCTGATTCCCGACATGATCCGCGCCTTCGTCCAAGACCAGTCGACACTCATCCGCAACCCTGCCGCCGTGCGGCCGTGGCAGCATGTGCTCGAACCGCTGTGGGGCTATCTGCTGCTGACCGCGCGCCTGCTGCAACACGATCCGGCCGATGCCACCGGCTGGAACTTCGGCCCCGACAATCGCGACGCCCTGCCGGTGGCCAAGCTTGCCGATGCGCTGTGCCGTCACTGGGGCGACACCGCCCGCTGGCACACCGACACGCCGACGCGTGAGGTGCTGCATGAAGCCGAACAACTTCGCCTCGACTGCACCCAGGCCCGCACTCGCCTCGGCTGGCAGCCGGTCTGCCCGCTGCCCGACGCCCTCGCCCGCACCGCGCAGTGGTATCGCGAGGTCCGGCACGGCGCCGATGCCGCGGCACTGTGCCTGGCGCAGATCGCCGCGCAGGAAGCGGCCATCGCCACACTCGGAAGACCCGCATGACCCGCCCCGACGGTCGCGTCGCCAACGGGCGCTTTCTGGTCGAAGACACGCCGCTGGCCGGGCTCAAACGGGTCCAGCGCTTTCCGCTGGAAGACACGCGCGGCGCGCTTGAGCGCCTCTACTGCAGCAGCCTGTTTGCCGCCTGCGGCGTCGACGCAGCAATTGCCCAGATCAACCGCACCCGCACCTACGCCGCCGGCACGGTTCGCGGCCTGCACTTCCAGCACCCGCCGCATGCCGAGGTCAAGTTCGTACAGTGCCTGCGCGGCGCGGTGTTCGACGTCGCAGTCGACCTGCGCGCCGACTCGCCGACCTTCCTCCAGTGGCACGCCGAGGTGCTGTCGAGGGACAACCTCACCGGCCTGCTCATTCCCGAGGGCTTTGCCCACGGCTTGCAGACACTCAGCAACAACACCGAGCTGCTCTACCTGCACACCGCCGCCTACACGCCCGAGGCCGAAGACGGCATCGACGCCCTCGACCCGAAGCTCGCCATCGACTGGCCGCTGCCGATCGCCGAGCGCTCCGAGCGCGATCTCGCGCTGCCCCGCATTCACCCGGATTTCACAGGTCTGAGCGCATGAAATGCCGCCACTGCCACACGCCACTGACACTGCCGCTGGTTGACCTGGCCACCTCGCCCCCGTCGAACGCGTATCTGCGCACTGACCAGCTCGACAGCCCCGAGCGCTGGTATCCGCTGCGCGTGCTGGTCTGCGAGCACTGCTGGCTGGTGCAGACCGAGGACTTCACCCAGGCCGACCAGCTGTTCGACGCCGACTACGCCTACTTCAGCAGTTTTTCCGACGCCTGGCTGAAGCATGCCCAGTCCTATGTCACGACGATGATCGAACGCTTCGGTCTCAGCGCAGCGCATCGCGTCGTCGAAATCGCCTCCAACGACGGCTACCTGCTGCAATACGTGCAGACCGCGGGCATCCCCTGCTACGGCATCGAGCCCACCGCCAGCACTGCGGCGGCCGCGCGCGCCAAGGGCGTCGAAAGCATCGAGTGTTTCTTTGGCACCGCCCTGGCAGAAGAACTCGTCGCCCAGGGCCGGCAGGCAGACCTGATCGCGGCCAACAATGTACTTGCCCATGTCCCCGACATCAACGACTTCGTGGCCGGCTTTGCCCAACTGCTTACGCCGGCCGGTGTCGCCACCTTCGAGTTTCCGCACCTGCTCAAGCTGCTCGAACACTGCCAGTTCGACACCATCTATCACGAACACTTTTCTTATCTGTCGCTGACCGCCGTGGCGCGCATCTTCGAGGCCAACGGCCTGCAGGTGTTTGATGTCGAAGAATGGCCCACGCATGGCGGCAGCCTGCGGGTCTTTGCGCAGCGCGCCGGCGGGCCGCACGATGTCTCACCCGCGGTGGCAGCGATGCTGACGCGCGAGACGCAGACCGGACTCACGCAGCGCGACACCTATCACAGCTTCCAGGCGCGCGCCGAGGCCATCAAGAACGCCTTTGTCGGCTTCTTGCTCGAGTGCAAGGCGCGTGGCGAGCGGGTCGCCGCTTACGGGGCGGCCGCCAAGGGCAACACGCTGATCAACTTTGCCGGTATCCGCGCCGACCTGCTGGCCTATGTGGTCGATCGCAACCCCGCCAAGCAAGGCAAGTTCCTGCCCGGCAGCCGCATCCCCATCGTGTCGCCCGACCACCTGATCGCCGACCAGCCGGCGTGGATCGTGATCCTGCCCTGGAACCTGCGTGATGAGGTCATCGGCCAGATGGCCGAGGCCCGGCAGTGGGGCGCGCGCTTCGTCACCGCCATCCCCGACCTGGCGGTGCACGCATGAAGCATGTGCTGGTCACCGGCGCCAACGGCTTCATCGGCCGCGCGGTGCTGCCGCTACTGGCTGCGCGAGGGTGGCAGATCAGCGCCGTCAGCCGCCAGCCACACGACGCGGCGTCCGCATCGACGAGCTGGCACACCGCCAATCTGTTCGACACCGACGCCACCGCCGAACTGCTTGGCCACCTGCGCCCCACCCATCTGCTGCATCTGGCTTGGAACACCGAACATGGCCGCTTCTGGCAAGCACCGGACAATCTGCGCTGGATGAGCGCCAGCCTGTCGCTGCTGCAAGCCTTCGCCCAAGCAGGCGGCAAGCGCGCCGTGGTTGCCGGCACCTGCGCCGAATACGACTGGAACCACGGCTTCTGCCGTGAGAACGTCACCCCGTGCGCCCCGCGCAGCCTCTACGGCGAAGCCAAGCTCGCCACCCACCGCCTGGCCCGTCGCCTGCTGGCCGACGCCGACACGCAACTGGCCTGGGCTCGGGTGTTCTTTCCCTACGGCCCGGGCGAGGCGGCCGGCCGGCTGATCCCCTCGGTCATGCGGGCCATGGACGCAGGCGGCCCGGTGCGTTGCAGCCACGGCCTGCAATATCGCGATTTTCTGCATGTGGATGATGTCGCGGCGGCCTTCGCGCACCTGCTCGACGTAGCCGACGACGGCGTCTTCAACATCGCCTCAGGCACACCGGTTCAGCTCCGCCAGATCGTACTCACCCTGGCGCGGCTGATGCACTGGACCGGCACGCCGGACTTCGGCGCCATCGCCGTGCCTGACGACGATCCGCCCCTGCTCGTCGGCGACATCACCCGATTGCGCGGCACCAGCTGGCAGCCCACCATCGGCCTCGACGACGGCCTCACTCACACGCTTGCCGACTGGCGCCAGCAGCGCCAGCAACTCAGGAGTTCGTAATGGACGACCATCAACAATTCGCCGCCGACTGCGCAAAAGAGATCCAGGCCCAGGCCGACGACGCCGAGTTCCGGCAGCTGTCCCGCGCCTGGATGGACCGCGCCCAGCAGTTGCGCTATTCCTACCACTTCGAGTGGATGGGGCGGCCGATCATCCAGTACCCGACCGACATCCTCGCCATGCAAGAACTGATGTGGCGCATTCAGCCCGATCTGGTGATCGAGACCGGCATAGCCCGCGGCGGATCGCTGATCTTCTACGCCTCGATGATGCAGATGCTCGGACGCGGCGAGGTGCTGGGCATCGACATCGACATCCGCGCCCACAATCGCGAAGCCATCGAATCGCACCCCATGGCCAGCCGCATCCGCATGATCGAAGGCTCCAGCCTGGATGCCGCCATCGTCGCCCAGGCCGCCGCGGCGGCCGAGGGCAAGAAGGTGATGGTGGTGCTCGACTCCAACCACACCCATGAACACGTCCTCGGCGAACTCGAACGCTACGCCCCGCTCACCTCGCCCGGCAGCTATTGCGTGGTGATGGACACCGTGGTCGAAGACATGCCGGCGTCGCTGTTCGGTGACCGCCCCTGGGCGCCCGGCGACAACCCGAAAACCGCCGTCCACGCCTGGCTCAAGACCCATCCGGAGTTCGAGATCGACAACGCCATGGACGCCAAACTGGCTGTCTCCGTCGCGCCGCACGGCTACCTGCGCCGTCGCGCCTGACCCGCTCACTCAAGGACGCCCTCATGGCCGAGCACCGCATCGACATCATCATCCCCTGCTACAACTACGCCCACTTCCTCGACGAGTGTCTGGTGGCTATCGCGGCGCAGACCCGGGGCGACTACCAGGTGCTGGTGATGGACAACGCCTCGACCGACGACACCCCCGAAGTCGCCGCCCGCTGGATGGCGCAGGACAGCCGAATCCGCTACCACCGCAACGACACCAATCTGGGCGCGGTCGGCAACATGAAGCGCGGCTATGAACTGACGGCGGCGGAGTACGTGGTGATCCTGCCGGCGGACGACCTGTGGGGCCCAACGTTTCTCGAGGCCACCTGCGACGGGCTCGATGCCCACCCCGAGTGCAGCTACGCCTACACCGGCTGGCACACCACGCACGGCAATCTGGACGCCCCCGAGCAGCCGATGACCTGGATTCCGCATGATCGCAGCGGCGTGGTCGAGGACATGGCCTCGCTCATCATCCAGAACTACATCCCGCTGTCTTTCGGGGTGTTCCGTCGCAGCATGTGCGAAAAAGTGGGCGGCGCCTATCCGCTGTTCCTGCCGATGCTCGGCGACCTTTACCTGTGGATGCGCCTGGCGGCGGTCGGGCCAGCTTACTACGTTAACGAAAACATCTGCCGCCTGCGCATGCACGGCGCCAATGAGTCCTTTGCGCTGCATGCCACCGGCCGCAGCGCCTTCGACCACATCCACCTGCTCGACCTCGTCTTCCAGTCCGACCAATGGCCGATGTCGCTGCGCCTGCTCGCCAAGGCGCGGCAGATTCAGCTGCTCACCGGCGCCAAGCTCGTCGACATCGTCAGCAGCCTCGGCAGCAAGGAGGCCATGCCAATCTTCAAAGACTATGTTGATGCCGCGCGTGACGATCTCATCGTGGTCACCGCCATGGCGATCCGTGCCTGCAGCGGCCGAGCGGCGGGATTGAGCGACACCTTGCACGACGCCAATGCCATGCTGGCCCGCATGGCGGCCGAAAAGACCGACACCCTCGCGCTCAATCTGCTCGGCCAGACCCCCGATAGCCAGTCCGGCGCCATGAATCGCGACTACGAGAGCTTCCTCAACGCGCGCAACTATCTCGAGACCGATCACACCCTGCTCCAGCGCGTCATGCGCCGCTGGCCGCAGGAACCGCGCATTCACCTGCTGGTGCACGCGGTCGCCGCCGACTACGGCCTGCTCGCCGACACGCTCGACAGCGTGGCGCAACAACCTTACCCGCTGTGGACGCTGACCGTCCTGGCACCCACGCCCTGCCCCGATCCCGCGATCGAAGACGTTGCGAATATCGAATGGCGGGTGGCCCCAACGCACCGGGACGTCAAGCGAGTCTGCGATACCGCAGTGACCGAAAACGATTGCGACATCATCGCCCTGCTGCCACCGGGCAGCCGCCTCGACCCCTTCTGCCTGTGGCGTATCGCGCACGAATTTGCCACCGATGCGTCCATCGGCGCGTGCTACAGCGACGATGACGTCAGCCGACACAGCGACGAGCGGGTCGAGCCGCGCTTCAAGCCCGACCTGCTACCCGACATGCTCGCCGCAACCGACTATGTCGGGCCACTATGGATACGTCGCACGGTGTACGCCGCAGCCGGGGGGTGCAGCGAACTGCCCGGCGCGCACTTCTATGATCTGACACTGCGCGTGCTCGATCAGATCGGCGCACCCGCCATTGGACACGTTCCCGACCCCTTGCTGAGCCTGCCGGTGTCACCGCATGTGCTCATCTCCGACAGCGACGCCATGGCAGCAGTGCAAGCACACCTGACACGGCGTGGCGTGTCAGGACGCGTACGACCCGGGCATCTGCATGCCACCTGGCGCATCGAGTATCAGCACAGCGCCACGCCCTCGGTCGAGATCATCATTCCGTTCCGCAACCGCCTCGAATACATGGCGCCCTTGCTCGAGAGCCTGCTCAACAAGACCGACTACGCCGACGCGCGCATCACGCTGGTCAACAACGCCTCCGACGATGCCGACGTGCTGGCCTGGCTGGATGCTCAACTATCGGCAAACCCCGATCGCATCCAGCGCATGGACATCGCAGGCGCATGGAACATCTGCCGGATGTTCAACGCTGCCGTCGCCGCGAGCGAAGCCGAGTTCATCGTGCTGATGCACAACGACGTGCAAGTACTGAATGGCAACTGGTTGTCCCGACTGCTCAATCACGGCCAACGCCCGGAGGTTGCCGCCGTCGCGCCACGGCTGGTCACCCCAGGCAGCCAGGCACTCGATTTCACCGGTAGCGTGGTTGGCCTGGCCCCCTTCATCGGCTCACCAGACACTGGCGAACGTACCATGCTCCACCCGGGTTATCTGGGGCGGCAGCAGGCTGACGTCAATTGCGCCGTACTCGACAGTGCAGTGCTGTTGATGCGCCGCGAGCATTTCACCGCGATTGGCGGCATGGATGAATCGCAACATCTGAGCTATGCCGGTGCGGAAATGACGCAACGCCTGGCCGGTCACGGTCGCCTCATTTGGACGCCCTGGAGCACACTTGCGCACTACGACGATGACGCCCAGCCACGTGAGGCCATTGGCATCGTCGAACATGAGGCCGAACAAGCAAACAACGAACTGGCACGATTGAAGCAGGAACGCCAACTGATCACCCGTTGCCTGCCGCTGATTCAGCACGACCCGTCATGGAACCCCAACCTGCTACTCGGCCACCAGGACACCCGGATCGACACCGGCTGTGCCGTGGGTTGGCGACACCTGCCGGTGGACGACATGCCGCGAATCATTGCCGACCCGGTCAGCGGCGCCGGTGAGTATCGTGTCACAGGGCCCCTGCGCGCTGCGCGCCGAGCGGGCAAAGCTCTCGGCGCCTTCTTCAGCTATCCGGATACGCGCAAACGGCGCATTCCGACCTTGGCCGATTTGATCCGACTCGACGGCGCCCGCAGTTTCGTTCTTCATCACGGCTTTTCAAACCAGCACATCCAGCTACTCCAGCAACTCCAGACCTACGCGCCCAAGCTGTTGCGTGTCGCCTCAATGGACGACCTGGCCACCGCGGTGCCGGAAAAAAGCAATCTGTTTGGCCACTGGTCGCGCGACACGCGCTCTCGTGTGCGCAGTGCGATTGGCCTGTGCGACCGGCTCATCGTCTCCACAAAACCGCTGGCCGAATTCGCCCGGCACATGATTGACGACATCCGGGTCGTGCCCAATCGACTTGAGTGGGCACGCTGGGGTCATGTCGCATCGCATCGACGGGTCAGTGCAAAACCGCGTATCGGATGGGCCGGTGCGATGCAGCACGCTGGCGACCTGGCCTTGATTCGAGAAGCCATCATCGAAACCCACCAGGAGGCGGATTGGGTCTTCTTCGGCATGTGCCCGGATGACATCAAACCCTATGTCCGGGAAGTGCATGACTGGGTGAACTTCGATGACTACCCGGAAAAACTCGCCAGCCTGCATCTGGACCTGGCCGTCGCACCACTTGAAATCAACGCCTTCAACGAAGCCAAGAGCAACTTGCGGCTACTCGACTACGGACTGCTAGGCTGGCCGGTCGTGTGCACCGACGTTGAGCCCTACCGTGGCGCGCCTGTTACACGGGTTAACAATTCAAGCCGTGAATGGATTGATGCCATTCGCGCGCATCTCAACGACCTTGACGCCACCGCGAAGGCCGGCGATCGCCTGCGCGAATGGGTGCTGGCCGACTATATTCTCGAGGACCACGTGGACGACTGGCTCACTCAGCACCTGCCCTGAAACCAAGTAGATACTGGGCAAGGCGCCAAAAAAGGCCCCTTTCCTTTCAAGGCAAATCTGCCTGGCATTCTCGCCCGCACCGCAGCATTCGGCGCCGACGTCCCTCAAGGACGCGGCGCCGAAATCCTTTGCGGCAAGGCGATTGACGCCAATCGCCAGATAGAAAATCAGCCTACAGTTTTTTACTGCGTCGCCGTAGGTAGGGCCATGGGGACCGGCACATCAATGCCAACCAGATCCCCAGTCAGACCAGAGCTGAACCAGTTGAATCAGGAGATTTACCATGGCACAAGTTATCAACACCAACGTGTACTCGCTGAATGCCCAGCGGAACCTCAACCGCAGCCAGGAAGGCTTGGCCACGTCGCTGCAGCGCCTGTCCTCAGGCCTGCGCATCAACAGTGCCCGTGACGACGCCGCCGGCCTGGCCGTGGCTCAGCGCATGGAAGCTGATGCCCGCGGCCTGACCGTTGCCATGCGCAACGCCTCCGACGGCATCTCCTTCGCCCAGACCGCCGACGGCGCGCTCGCCACCTCAGCCGACATGCTGCAGCGGATGCGCGAACTGGCGGTTCAGTCGCTCAACGGCACCATCTCCGACACCGAGCGCGGTTATCTCAACGCTGAATTTACACAGCTCGATACTGAACTGGGTCGTTTGCAAGGCGCGGCAAAGCTCAACAACCAGTCGGCGTTTGGTGCTTTCACCTTCCAGATTGGCGCCGCCGCAGCCGACAGCATGACCGCCACCTTCACCAGCGTAGCCTCCATCGGCGGCGCAGTGAGCACCTCTGCAGCCGCAGCACTGGCCATCGCCTCGATCGACAACGCGCTCAACAGCGTCGCCAGCAACCGCGCCACCGTCGGTGGTGTGATGGGCCGGATGCAATTCACCATCCAGCAGCTCGAGACGGCGCGTGAGAACCAATACGCCGCACGTAGCCGGATCATGGATGCCGACTTCGCGTCCGAAACGGCCAACCTGACCCGCGCGCAGATTCTGCAGCAGTCGGGTACCGCGATGGTGGCCCAGGCCAACAGCGTGCCGCAAAACGTGCTCTCGCTGTTGCGCGGTTAATCAACAAATCCCAACGGGCTGAGGCTTGGCGCCTGACGCCACTCAGCCCCTGAAGCACCAACGCCTAGGAGAACACCATGGCACAAGTTATCAACACCAACGTCTATTCGCTGAATGCTCAGCGCAACCTGAACCGTAGCCAGGAAGGCCTTGCCACCTCGCTGCAGCGTTTGTCCTCGGGCCTGCGCATCAACAGCGCCCGTGACGACGCCGCCGGCCTGGCCGTGGCCCAGCGCATGGAAGCTGATGCCCGCGGCCTGACCGTCGCGATGCGTAACGCCTCCGACGGCATCTCCTTCGCACAAACCGCCGACGGCGCGCTGGCCACCTCGGCCGACATGCTGCAGCGGATGCGCGAACTGGCGGTCCAGTCGCTCAACGGCACCATTTCCGATACCGAGCGCGGCTACCTCAACGCCGAATTTGGCCAGCTCGATGCCGAACTGGCTCGCCTTCAGGGTGCGGCGAAACTCAACAACCAATCGGCATTCGGTGCCTTCACCTTCCAGATTGGCGCGGCAGCCGCCGACAGCATGACCGCCACCTTTACCAGTGTCGCCGCGGTCGGCGGTGGCGTGGGCACCTCGGCCACTGCATCCGCCGCCATCTCCGCGATCGATAACGCGCTCAACAGCGTCGCCAGCAACCGCGCCACCATCGGCGGTGTGATGGGCCGGATGCAATTCACCATCCAGCAACTCGAGACGGCGCGTGAGAACCAATACGCCGCGCGTAGCCGGATCATGGACGCAGACTTCGCCTCTGAAACCGCCAATCTCACGCGGGCACAGATTTTGCAACAGTCGGGTACCGCGATGGTAGCGCAAGCGAACAGCGTCCCGCAGAACGTGTTGTCGCTGCTACGTGGCTAATCCAACCAATTTGGGATAGTCCGGTCGACTGAAGGCCGGACTCCAAAAGGAGGCCGTCATGCCGCAAGTCATCAATACAAACGTCTACTCGCTGAACGCTCAGCGCAACCTCAACCGTAGCCAGGAAGGTCTGGCCACATCGCTCCAACGGCTCTCGTCCGGCCTGCGCGTCAATAGCGCCCGCGACGATGCTGCGGGTCTGGCGGTGGCTCAACGGATGGAGGCAGACGCACGTGGATTGACCGTTGCCATGCGCAACGCGTCGGACGGCATCTCCTTTTCCCAAACCGCCGATGGCGCCCTGGGCACATCGGCGGACATTCTTCAACGCATGCGTGAATTGGCAGTGCAAGCGCTCAACGGCACCATTTCCGACACCGAGCGCGGCTACCTGAACGCAGAATTTACGCAACTCGATACAGAACTCGGTCGCTTGCAAGGCGCGGCCAAGCTTAACAACCAGTCGGTATTCGGCACTTTCACCTTCCAGATTGGCGCAGCCGCCGCAGACAGCATGTCGGCCACTTTCACCAGCGTAGCGTCGATTGGTGGCGCGGTCAGCACGAGTGCCGCCGCCGCACTGGCCATTGCGTCGATCGACAACGCGCTGAACAGTGTCGCCAGCAACCGCGCCACCGTCGGCGGTGTGATGGGCCGGATGCAATTCACGATTCAGCAACTCGAAACCGCGCGCGAGAACCAATACGCCGCACGTAGTCGCATCATGGATGCAGACTTTGCCGCTGAAACCGCAGCCCTGACCCGCGCCCAGATCCTGCAACAATCCGGCACTGCCATGGTGGCTCAGGCCAACAGCGTGCCGCAAAGTGTACTGTCCTTATTGCAAGGCTAACCGTGTATAGCGCCGAACGACCGGCAAAGCCTGCCGGTCGGATCTGCCGGTATCGGCAAACGATGCCACCGGCCTCGGCGACCAGGAGAACATCATGAGCATCCAGCCCGTCACCTCTACCGCTGCCCAGTTTGTGTCACCGCAAGCCGCGCCTGCTGGCCGGGCAGGATTCGCTCCAGGAAGTACTGAATCAGCCGAGCAGGTTCAGCAGGCTCAGGCGCTGGAAAAGGCCAACGCGGCACGAGGCGCAGAGGCCAAGGCCACGCTTGAACAGGACCCGGCTAAACTGAAAGAAGCCGTCGAGCAAGCCCAAGCGTCACTGCAGGCCATCGCTCGCGACATCACCTTCAGTCTGAATGACAAATCAGGCACGGTGGTAATCAAGGTCATTGAACGCGAGTCCAAGGAAGTGATCCGACAGATTCCGTCGGAAGAGTTTCTGAAAATCGCCGAAATGCTCAACGACAACATCGCCGATATCCGGGCGGGCTTGCTCGTCGAGCAAAAAGCGTAACAAGGAGGCTAATCATGGCCACCGGCAGCATTTCATCTCTGGGTATCGGCTCCGGCCTCGACTCGAACAGCATCGTCAGTCAGCTGATGGCGCTGGAGCGTCGCCCGTTGACCACGCTGACCCAGAAAGAATCGTCCTTCTCGGCCAAGATTTCGGCTCTCGGTTCGGTCAAAAGCAAGCTGTCCGAACTGCAAACCGCATCCAAAACGCTCAGCGACCCCAATAAACTGGCCGCTTTTGCCGCCACCGTCGGTGACAGCGACATCATCTCTGCCACGGCAGATACCTTTGCCAAGAACGGCAGCTACGCCATTGATGTGGTGCAACTGGCCAAATCGCAAAAGTCTTTCTCTGCCATTCAGACGGCTGGCGCCAGCTTCGGCGCCGGCACACTCAGCTTCTCGATCAACGGCAACACGCAGGACGTCGTGCTCGCCAGCGGTGGCAACAGCCTGCAGGATGTGGCCAACGCCATCAACGACGCCGGGATCGACGTGCGCGCGACCGTGGTCACCGGCGATGCCGGCAGCCGCCTTGTGCTCACATCGAAAGAGACCGGCACCGACAACGCCTTTTCGCTGTCGGTGAGCGGCGGCGACCCCAACCTGAGCGGCCTGGCCACCTTCGACGGCGCACATCCGAGCGCGACGGCAGCGCTCAATTCGATCATCACGATCGAAGGCGAAACCGTCACCTCGCAAAGCAACACCGTCACCAGCGCCATCTCCAACGTCACCGTCACCGCCAAGGCGATCGGCGCCAGCACACTCGATGTAGCGCGAGACAGCACGGGTATCGAAACCGCGGTCAAAGCCTTTGTCGACGCGTACAACAGCCTGCGCACCGACATCAGCACCAAGAGCGCCTACAACGCCGAGACCAAGGTTGGCGAACCGCTCAACGGCGACTCGGTCACCCGAACCCTGATTGGCCGCATGCGCAGTACCGTCGGTACCGTGCCGACCGGCATTGCCGGCAGTGACTACCAATATTTGTTCAGCCTCGGCGTCTCTTTTGCGCAAGACGGCACCCTGACGCTCGACAGCACCAAGCTGGGCAACGCGGTCGCAGCCGATTTTGACGGCGTCGTCTCCTCGCTTGGTGCGTACGGCACCGCCATCAACGACATGGCCACCGCCTTCACCCAGTCCGACGGCCTGATCGACAACAGCGTCACCGGCATCGAAACCTCGATTTCGAACATCGATGGTCAGCGCGAACGGTTGGAGCGCCAGTTTGATCTCACCGAAGCACGCTTACGCGCGCAATTCACCGCGCTCGACACCCTCGTGGCCAGCCTCAACACAACAAGTACTTACCTCACACAGCAACTGAGCAGTTTGAGCAACCTGAACCAGTAGTAATCAACACGATCAGGACAACAGGAAAACAGCCACATGTTCACAAACACCACCAACCCCGCCGCCGCCTATCGCTCTGGCGGCATTGAAGCCGAGGCGCTCGGTACCTCACCCCATGGCCTGATCGTCATGCTGTTCAACGGCGCCCTGCTGTCCATCAAACTCGCCAAAGCCCACATGCTTGAGGGCAAGACCAGCGCAAAGGCCGAATCAATCAACAAGGCCATCGACATCATCGGCAGCGGTCTGCGTGCCGCACTGAACATCAAGGAAGGTGGCGAGCTGGCGCAAAACCTCGACGACCTCTACGAATACGTTGTCATGCAGCTGCTCAAGGCCAACCTGAGCAACGACGCCGCCTTGCTTGACGAAGCCTATCGCCTGCTCGCCGACATCGGCAGTGCCTGGACAGAGCTGGGCCAGAAGCAAGCGGCCAAGCCCTGAGGAGACATACCATGACCGCCCCCATCACCGACTTCACCCGTCTGGCGAGCACACTCGAAGCGCTTTCCAGCGCCGCCGAGAAAGGCGACTGGGAGCAGATGAGCACACTCCAGATCCAGCAGGAGCAGTTGCTCGACACCATTCGCCAGCGGCCACGTGGCCCACAAGATCGTAGCCAGACAGCCGCATTGGCCGCACTGATCGAGCGTGCGCTGGCCAGCATCCGCGCCGCGCAACCGCATATCGACACCTTGCGACAACGCACAAAAAGCGAAATGACGGGCACAAACAACCACCGCAAGCTGTCACAAAGCTATCGTTAAAGCGTTCTGCCGGCACACGCTCGGCGGCACGCAAACCCAGGCCGGACGGACAGACCATGATTCCAGGTGACCTCGCAGCACGCCTGAGACTGCTGACCGAGGCCAGTTTCTTTGCTGACGAACCACCCCTCGAGCCACTGCAACCGGCTCGCGCCGTGCCGTCCCAGTTGCCGGAATATCGCGCCGGCGACAAATTCAGCGCACTCATCCAGAAGGCACTGCCCGACGGCACCTTCGAAGCCATCGTCGACGGTCGAACGATCAAGCTCGCCCTGCCACAACAAGCACAGGTGGGCGAACGCCTGGCGCTCGTCGTTGCCCGCAACACGCCCCACGCGGTGCTCGCGAATCCCGCCGCGCCGGCCCCCACCGACACCGCCGCCCGCGCGGCGCTGAGCCCGACCGGTCGGCTCATCAGCTTTCTGCTCACCGGCCAGCCCGCGCCTGAAACCCCGGCCATCGCCCGCGGCCAGCCGCTGCAAAGCAGCGCTGGCCCGCTCAACCCGGCCGCCCTCGCCGCCGCGCTGCGCCAGGGCATCAGCGAAAGCGGTTTGTTTTACGAGTCTCATCTGGCCCGCTGGAGCGCCGGCGACCTGAGCACCGAAGTCCTTCGTCGGGAGCCGCAGGCACGCCAGGCTGCGCCACAAAACGCCAACCAGAGCGGTCAAAATACGCCCACGCCTCAAAGCACGACAGCGACAGACAGCAGCACAGCGTCGCGCGGCGCCGCAACTGCCCAGGCAACGGTCGGGGCGCGCACCGACACGATTCCAGATCGCCTGCTGCCGGTCATGCACCAACAACTCGACGCCCTCGCCACCCACAATTACTCCTGGCTTGGCCAAGCCTGGCCGGGTCAGGTCATGGAACTGGAAATCGAAGATCCGCAGCACGACGATGGCGACACACCCGCCGAGGACGCCCCCTGGAAAACCACCTTGCGCCTGAGCCTGCCCACGCTCGGCGGCGTCGAAGCGCGCATCGCCCTCGACGCCAGCGGCATCCGCATCCGGCTGTCTGCCGACAACCCGGCCACCGCCGAGACACTGGCCCAGCGGCGCGGCACCTTGTCCGATGCCATGGGGCAAGCCAACATCACCGTGAAAGAACTGCTGGTGGGTCCCGGCTCATGAGCGCAACACCGGACGACCTTCTCGACGACACGCCCCGCGCCGAGGCCGTCGCTTTGGCCTACTCGGCCGGCGATGCCGCGCCGCGCGTGGTCGCCAAAGGGCGCGGCCTGATCGCCCGCCAGATCATCGAGCAAGCCAAGAAGGCCGGCGTGTATGTGCACGAATCGCCCGAAATGCTCGCCTTGCTGATGCAGGTCGACCTCGACGAACGCATTCCCCCGCAACTCTATGTGGCGGTGGCCGAGCTTCTCGCCTGGCTCTACCGCATGGAACACGACGAAAACGTAAAAAGCTGATGAGCCGCGTTCTGCCCCCCCACCGCACGTGCTATAACATCGCTTTCATCCAAGCTCGCCTTGCTGCCCAACGAATGACTCAAACCGACAACGCCGCACTCAAGTTCGAACTCCTGCAGTCCGACGACTTTGGTCGTTACCTGCTGCGCGATCGCAACGAGATCACCCAGGTCTTGCGCCAATTGATCGCCAAGCGCGCGATGGTGACAGCCTATCTGAGCGGTGGCCGGGACTTCCTCCTCACTACGGTACTGGCCATTGAGGACGACGACCTGATCTTCGACGTCGCGCCCGACGAAAACCGCAACCGGCAGGCCGAAGCGGCCGAAGAGCTGATCTGCATCACCCAGATCGAAAACGTCAAGGTGCAGTTTCCGATCCCGGGCTTGACCAGCACGCAGTTCGAAGGCGCGCCCGCATTCAAGGCACCACTGCCCGACCGCCTGCTGCGTTTGCAGCGCCGCGAGTACTACCGCCTGATCGCGCCGGTGGCGCATTCGCTGATCTGCCAGATCCCGGTGCCCGCCGAAGACGGCCCGCCCAACACCTTCGAGGCCCGTGTGCTGGACATCTCCGGCGGCGGCGTGGCGGTGATCGTGCCGCCCGAAGGGGTTGAATTCAAACCCGACACTGAGTTCACCCAGTGCCAGATCCAGCTCCCCGAGATCGGCACGGTGCAGGCCCGGCTGCGTGTGCGCAACCTCTTTCGTGTCACCAACCGCAACGGCATCTCGATGCTGCGTGCCGGCTGCGAGTTCGTGGACCTGCCCGAACGTCTGGCCTCGGTGATTCACCGCTACATTCTCAAGGTCGAGCGCGATCGCAATTCGCGCGAGCGGCGCCTTTAGAATCTGCAGTCCATGACAATGGCCACCCGAGGGTGGCCATTTTTACGTCAGCTCCGGCCATGCAATCAGGTTCGGAAGCGATCAATCAGCTGCTTCAGCTCACTCGCCGTGCCCTCCAGCACTGCGGTGGCGTCGGCATTTCGCTCGGTCGCCTCCGTGCTGCGACCGGCCATTTCGGTGATCGCCTCCATGTTCTTGGCAATCGCGTCGGCCCCGGCGCTCAACTCCTTCATCGACAGCGCCACATCGCTGACCCGCTGCATGGTGCCGCGCGCGCTGTCCTGAATCGAGCGCAGCGAACTGGCCGCCAGCGCCGACAATTCGCTGCCCTTTTGCACCTTGGGCGTAATCGCCTCGATGCTCTCGACTGCGGTGTTGGTCTCTTTCTGGACGGCCACGATCACTTCCGAGATTTTCGAAGTCGCCGCACCGGTGCGCTCAGCCAGACCGCGCACCTCGTCCGCCACGACTGCAAAGCCCCGACCCTGCTCGCCGGCGCGGGCCGCCTCGATCGCGGCATTGAGCGCCAGCAGGTTGGTCTGATCAGCAATCTCGCGAATGACTTGGGCAATGGTCCCGATTTCACTCGAGCGAGATTTGAGCACCTGAATCTGGGCGGCCGCTTTTGCCACCGTATCAGAGACATTGGCAATGCTCTCGGAAGCCACCGACGATTGTTGCTCCCCTTCGCTGGCCGCCGCACACGTGCGCTCGGAGTTGGCCTGAGACTCTTCGGTATTCGCCGCCACATGGGCCACACTGACCGCGATTTCTTCCACCGCAGCCGCCGTCGACTCCGCCGCAGTGGCCTGACCGCCCGCCGCTTCACGCACCGTCGCCGACGCCTGAGCCACCGCTTGCGCCGACACCGCAATCTGCTCAGCCTGCCGACGCACCGCCTGGATCATGGTTTTCAGGTCAGCCTGCATCTTGTGGATGGCGAACACCACACTGCTGCTGTCGCCCTTGGTCACCACCACCTCGCTGCTGAGATCACCCGACGCAATCCGCTGTGTCACATTGGCCAGCACATCGGGCTCGCCGCCCAGTGCACGCAAAATGCTGCGGCCGATCAGCCAGCAAACACCCAGCGTGATGATGAATCCGAGCGCCACCAGGATGAGTGAATTCGATGCATGCGACCAGAAGATGGTCTTCAGATCACTCACATACACGCCGGTGCCGATCACCCAGCCCCACGGCGCAAAACCCTTCACAAACGACACCTTCGGCTGCGGCGCGTCCTCACCCGGCTTGGGCCACAGATAGTCCACAAAGCCATGGCCTTTCTGGCTGACGGCGGCGACCATGTCCTTGAAGATCAGCTTGCCATTGGCATCCTTGAATGCCGACAAATCCTTTCCATTGAGGGCCGGCTTGACCGCATGCATGACCATGACCTGGTTCATGTCGTTGATCCAGAAATACTCCCCATCGCCGTAGCGCATCGCGCCCACAGCGGCAGCGGCCTGTGCTTTGGCATCGTCCATGCTCATCTGCCCCTTTTCGGCCAGATCATGGAAGTACGCGACGGTCGCATGCGCCGACTCGGCCAGCCGCTCGATGCTGCTCCGCCGTTCGGCCGTGAGCAATTCATCCAGCGAACGAAGCGCACCAGCGGAAACCACCGCCAGCGAAGCCAACGCGACCAGGGCCAGTACGAACAAGCGCACCGACAGTTTCATCCGGTTGAAAATCTGCATGTCTGTCCCCTCTCATCCGGCTTAAGTTATAAGAGTGATAACGTCTTCCGACCGCTCGGCTTGAGATCGAGTCGGCCAAAAGACCCCACCTCGGAACACGCCATGGAAAAACCTTTCTCGCCCGCTTGTGAGCGCAATCGCGAACCGATCTGCCAGGTGCTCACCGCACACTTCTCGGATCGCCATCATGTCCTTGAAATCGGCGCCGGCACCGGCCAGCACGCGGTCCACTTCGCCGCCGCGTTGCCGCACCTGATCTGGCAGTGCTCAGATCGCGCACAGAATCTTCCTGGCATTCGCGCGTGGCTCGACGACGCGGCGCTGCCAAACACGCCGGCCCCGCTGGTGCTCGACGTGTGCGACACATGGCCGCAGCTTCAGGTCGACGCCGTGTATTCGGCCAATACACTGCACATCATGGGCTGGGCCGAGGTCGAGCAACTGTTTGCCGGCCTGCCCGCCATACTCGCGCCAGGTGCGCGCGTACTCATTTACGGCCCCTTCCGCATAGGCGGCCGGCACACCAGCGACAGCAACGCCCTGTTTGACGCACGCCTGCGGGCCGAGGCGCCACACATGGGCATCCGTGATCTCGAGGCCATCAATGCGCTGGCCAATGCCGCGGGCTTACGCCATCTGGCCGACATCCCCATGCCCGCCAACAATCGCTGCCAACTCTGGCAAACCATCTGACTCATGTTTGGTTCACATCAAGGTCGACAAGGCCGAACCCAATTAGCCTTCGCTGATCTGTTGATCCACTACTACAAGACAGAACAATGCCCCCAACAAACACCGCACTCGCAGAGCCGTCAGACGAGCTGAATCTTGCTCCGCCCGGCGATCTCGCCATCTGGTTTTTCATCCTCGCCGAACTGCTGGCCTTCGCGGTGTTCTTTGCCGCCTACGCCTTTGCACGCGCAAAAAACCCCGACCTGTTCGACGAAATGCAACGCACCCTCAATCGGGATGCGGGTGCCGTCAACACCTTGCTGCTGATCACCGCCAGCTGGTGTGTGGCGCGCGGCGTGCATGCCGTCGTCAAGTACAACGACAGCGTCAAGGCGAGCCGCTGGCTGCTCGGCGGCATCGCCGGCGGCGCGGGCTTTCTGGTGGTCAAGCTGTTCGAATACACCCACGTGTTTGGTTCAGGCATCACGCTGTCGACCAACACCTTCTACATGTTCTACATCTCACTCACCTTCTTTCACTTCATGCACGTCATTCTCGGCATGGTGATTCTGACGGTGCTGTGGGCACAGACCCGGAAAGGCCTCTACACCCCCGACAGCGCCAACGGCCTGGAGAGCGGTGCGGCCTACTGGCACATGGTCGACCTGGTGTGGATCGTGCTCTTTCCGCTGGTCTATGTGATGCGATGAGGACCTGACATGAGCCCGATCATTCCCGCCCGCAAACTCGACCTCGCCTACGCCATCCTCGTGGTCGCCACCATCATCACCTGGCTGATCGGCGACTGGTGGCAAGGCCACAACGTACTGCTGCCGGTCATGGCTGGCCTGCTGACACTCACCTTCATCAAATGCCGCCTGGTCATTCTCGACTTCATGGCATTGCGTCCCGTCAAATTTTTCTGGCGAAGCATCGTGATAGGGTGGGTGCTTCTGGTGCTGGGGCTGATCAGCCTCGCCTACCTGATCAGCCTGCCCTGATCCGACCCCTCAAAGAACAAGCCAAAATGATGGATACCCGCGTGAACACCGACCTGCCATTTTACGAAGCCTCCGGGAACGAGATCGAACTCTTCGAGCACGCCTGGAAGAACCGCCTGCCCCTGCTCATCAAGGGCCCGACCGGCGTCGGCAAGACCCGCTTCGTCGCCCACATGGCGGCCCGCCTCAAGTTGCCGCTGCACACCGTCGCCTGCCATGACGACCTGACTGCGGCCGATCTGGTCGGCCGTCACCTGATCGGCGACGGCGAAACCGTCTGGTGCGACGGCCCGCTCACCCGTGCTGTGCGCGAAGGCGGCATCTGCTATCTCGACGAAGTGGTCGAAGCGCGCAAGGACACCACCGTGGTGCTCCATCCGCTGGCCGACGACCGTCGCGTACTGCCCATCGACCGCACCGGTGAGCTGCTCCAGGCCCCGCCGGGATTCATGCTCGTCATCAGCTACAACCCGGGCTACCAGAACTTCCTCAAGGGCCTCAAGCCCTCGACCCGACAGCGTTTCGTCAGCATGCGCTTCGACTTCCCCACTGCCGAGCGAGAGCAGTCCGTACTGATCGGCGAAACCGCCTGCGACCCGATGCTGGCCACCCGTCTCGTCAACATTGGCCGCAGCCTGCGCGCGCTCAAAGACATCGACCTCGAAGAAGTCGTCTCCACCCGTTTGCTGGTGTACGCAGCCACGCTGATTCGCGAAGGCCTCGATCCGGTTGAATCATGCCGCGCGGCGATTGTCGAAAGTCTGACCGACGACGTCGAAACCGCTGATGCGCTGATGGAAGTGGTCAACGCGACTTTCGGCCGCTGATTCGCCCGCATCGCGCGGGCGGCCTGCTACGCTGAAAGCATTCCCCTCCCGCTGAGCGAAACCTGCCATGGACACCACCTCCCCCGCCGCAGCAGAAGAAGGCCTGGCACTTGCCGTCGCAGCCGAAGCGCTGTACCTGCTGAATCTGATGGTCGTGCCGGGGCTGGCCTTCCTCGGGATTGCCTGGATGTGGTTTACCAAGCGAAAACCCGCCACGGCACTGGCACGTTGCCACCTTGATCAGGTGTTCTTCGCCAGCCTGTGGGCCGGCGTTCTGCTTGTCATCGCCAACGCAGCGATCCTCTTTTTTGGCGGCTACCAGTCACCGCACACCTGGGTGATCGTGATTCTCTACTTCACCACCTGCCATACCACGCTGATCTGCTTCGGCGCGATCGGACTGGCCCGCGCGCTCGCCGGCAAGCCCTATCGTTTCCCGCTGATCGGCCGACCCTGTGATACCTGAATTGTCTGAGCGCATCATCCCGATCATTCCGGCCGGCAGCGGCGCACCCGATGGCGGTCGACAACGCACGCGGCTATGGGCGCAGATCGGCTTCTTCGTCCTGTTCGTCCTGGCGCCGGTGTTCGACCTGCTGCGCTACGACCTCGTCGCCGGCCACGCCTGGTTTCTCGGCATGGAGTGGCGCGTCGGGCTGGCCGACTACAGCGCCGGCCTGATCAGCCTCGGCCAGTTGTGGATCAACATCGGTCTGAAGATTTTCCTGCCCATTCTCGGCACGGGTGCTGTGCTGATCTGGGTCTCGTGGAAATGGGGCCGGCTCTACTGCGGCTGGCTCTGCCCGCATTTCTCGGTGGTCGAAACCATCAACCAGCTCATGCGCCGCGCCACCGGCAAACCCAGCGTCTGGGAAAAGCGTGCCCTGCCCACCCGCGAGCCCGACGGCACCACTTGGCGCGCCGATCCGCGCTGGTGGTTCATCACCGTGCCGCTTGCCGTCGGCTTTGCGTTTGTGTGGGCCGTGGTCCTGCTCACCTATCTGCTGCCGCCTTTCGAGGTGTACAGCAATTTGCTGGCCGGCACGCCCACGCGCAACCAGTTCGTCTTCATCACCGCCGGCACCGTGGTGCTGAGCGCCGAATTCCTCTTCGCTCGCCACCTGTTCTGCCGCTTTGCCTGCGCCGTCGGCCTGTTCCAGTCGCTCGCCTGGATGGGCAATCGCGACGCCATGGTGGTCGGTTTCGAACGCAAGCGCGGCGCCGATTGCAACAACTGCTATTCCGCCTGCGATCACGTCTGCCCGATGCGCCTCAAGCCGCGCAACATCAAGCGCCAGATGTTCACCTGCACTCAATGCGCGCAGTGCGTCAGCGCCTGCGCCACCACCCAAAAAGACAACCCCAACGGCCCGCTGCTCTCGTGGGTCAGCGGTGAAGCCGCAAGACAGAACGAAGCCGGCCTGCGCGCCGCCGCAAAGGTAAAAAACTAATGGAAGAATACGTCGGCGATCTCTGGCATAAATTCATCACCCGCAGCGCCCGGCGCGACTACCCCGACGCCATCGTGCATCTCGAAGACATCGAGAAAACCGCCGGCGTGCTGTTTCGCGCCCTCGGCGGCGACCCCGGTCTGCGCGTTGCCGCCGCGGCCGAAGTCGAGCACGGCGGCCGACGCCGCTGGCTGGCGCGCATCGCCCACGTCGAAGACCGTGTCGCCCACGCCACCCGCGACGCCGAAACCCTCAACCTGCCGCCCAGCCTGGCATTGTTTCCCGATCGCGCCACCAACCGCGACCTCTACCTGTGGCTCATCGCCCAGGCCGCCGCCACCGGCCGCGCCACCGGCGACTGGCTCATCGCCAATCAGCAGGCCACGCTGTTCACGCTGCAGCGCTACCCGGGCTTCGAATCGCGCTATCGCCGGCTGGTCACCGCCTGCCTGGCGCTGCGCATTCCGCCCGAAAAGCTGCCCAAAGACGAAGCCGCCGTCGAAACCGCCATCCGGCAAGCCCTCCACGAACCCGGCAGCGTCGGCCCCCTCCCGGCCAGCAAGCGCCCGCCACAACCCGTACCGCTGTGGCTGTATCCCTCGCCGGAGCAGATCGACCGCCGCACCCAGCCTGACGACCCGCAGGCCAATCCCGACGACCCCGATCAAGAACGCAGCGAGAGCGTCGACGCCACCCAGCAGCGCCAGCAAGCCACGCGCGAAGACATGCCCGACGGCAAGGACGCCTTCATGCTCACCTTCCACACCGACAGCCTGGTGTCATGGGCTGAATACGTGAAGGTCAATCGCGGACTGGACGAAGACCCCGACGAAGACGTCGGCAAAGCCGCTCCGCACATGGACAAGCTGGCCATCGCACGTGACGGAAAAACCATCGCCTCACGCGTGCGCTTCGACCTTGACCTGCCCTCGGCCGCCGCCGACGACATCCCCTTGCAAAGCGGCATCCTGCTCCCCGAGTGGGACTGGAAAAAGCGCATTCTCAAAAAAGAACAGTGCCGGCTCGACCTGCTCGACGCCCGCGACGCCCCGCCCATCGAAGTGCCCGAGCACCTGCGAAAGCCCGTCCGCAAGGTGCGCCAGCAACTCGAAGCCCTGGCCCCCTCACGCCGCTGGTTCAAGAACCAGCCCGATGGTTCCGAGCTCGATGTCGATGCCTGCGTGCGCAGCTGGTCCGACCGCCGTGCCGGCCACAGCGACAACGACTTCGGCAACTACCTCAAGCTGGAACGCCACGAACGCGACATGGCCTGCCTGGTGCTCGCCGATCTGTCGCTATCGACCGACGCCTGGGTCAGCGATACCGCGCGGGTCATCGACGTAATCCGCGACAGCCTGATGATGTTCGCCGAAGCGCTCGGCGCCACCGGCGACAACTTCGCGCTCTACGGCTTCTCCAGCCGGCGGCGCGAAAACATCCGCTTCCACCAGATCAAGACCTTCGACGAAAAGCACGGCGCCGCCACCCGTGGCCGCATCGCCGCGCTCAAGCCCGGCTACTACACCCGCATGGGCGCCGCCATCCGCTACGCCAGCCGCATTCTCGAAAAACAGCCCAACGCCCTGCGCCTGATGCTCATCCTCTCCGACGGCAAACCCAACGACCTCGACCAGTACGACAGCCGCTACGGTATCGAAGACACCCGCATGAGCCTCATCGAAGCGCGCACCGCCGGCCTTAAACCCTTCTGCGTCACCATCGACAAGGAAGGCGAAGGCTACCTGCCCCACCTCTTCGGCCCCGCCGGCTTCACCGTCATCCGCAAACCCGAAGACCTGCCGGCGCGACTGCCGATGCTGTATGCGCAGCTGACGGCGATGTAGGGACACCTTGGCTCATCCCGGATTCCGGCCTGTGGCCTGCATCCGGGCTACGTCCCTACAAGCGCGCAATCACCCGCACCGGCACCTCAAGGTAGTCCTCAAACCCCATCCGCTGATACATGCCGTGCGCCGCGGCATTGGCACTCATCACATGCAAGAACGGGGTTTCGCCGCGTAAGACCTGACGGCGAATCATCGTTAGCGTCAGCCGCTTTGCCAGGCCTCTGGCCTGAAAATCGGGATGCGTGCACACCCCGCTGATCTCATGAAAGCGATCAGCCTGCATGCGCTCGCCGGCCATCGCCACCAGCTGCCCACCATCAAAACAGCCGAGATACTCGCCCAGTTCCAGGGTGCGCAGGCCAAAGGGGCCTGGATTGGTCAGCGTGGCGAGCGCAAGCGCCGCCTCGGCGTGCCCGGCACTCAATGGCACCAATCCTGCGTCACCACGCGGGTCGTCGGCCGACACCCCACCCGCCCACAGCATGCGAAACATGCTGGACTCGGCCTCAAGTCGCCAGCCTGCGGGCACCACGCCGGTCCAGCCCGCACAATAGAAATGCTCGCCTGCCTTGCAAAACGGCTTGATCGCCGCGAGGTCGGGTTGCGCCATATCGGCAAAACCGATGATCGGTGAGAAGCCAGGCGCGTAGCGACGCACGCTGTCCGTCCCTACCGAATATTTGGCGTGCGGCCCGGACAAGGCGTGCCAGAGAATATTGTCGAGTATGGGATTCATCAGAGGTCCAGTGGGCGGCCATCCCGCTCAATCACGCAGCCAGCCAAGCGTCACCAAAAATGCCGCGACCCGTTCATTGGTCGCATCGAAGTAGGTCCGGTCATTCTCGCGCAGATTGAAAAACCCGTGCCGCGCGCCTTCATACAAGGCCAGTTCGCAGCGACCGCCAGCAGCGACCGCTGCATCGCAAAACGCCTGGGCGCTCGCCACCGGCACTTCGCGGTCTTCGGTACCCAGCAAAATCAGACTCGGCGGCAGCTTCGAATCGACCCGTTGAAGCGGTGACACCGCCTGCCAGAATTCAGCCACCAGATGATGGTCCGGCTTGCCCGGCGACAGATCGAGCATGGGGTTGTACAACACCAGCGCCGCCGGCCGGATGCCTTCGCTCAGGCCAATCATGGCCGCCAGATGCCCGCCCGACGAGCCGCCGCCCGCCGCGATTCGGGCCGGGTCGACACCAAGCGTGCGCGCGTTTGTCAGCAGATAGTCAAAGGCCGCGCGCGCATCGTCCACCGCAGCACGCGGGTCAGTGCCATGGCGCGATTCAATCCGGTATTCGGCGCTGATGCAGTGGATGCCGCGCGCCGCAAAGACGCGGCACTGCGGATAAAAGGCCTCGGGGCTGCCGTATTGCCATGCGCCGCCATGAAACAACAACACGGCCGGCGCCCCTGCCGACGGCACCTCGCCTTTTGCGGCAAACACACGCAGGCGCAAGTCGTGACCATCCACGGATCGATAGACCACCACGCGGTCGGGCCCCTCCAGCATCCCCACCACGCGCCGCACCACCGCCGGGCCAAAGGCCAGCGACAGTCCGAGCGTGAGCCCGGCAAGAAAATAGAAGAGTTTGTGATCGAACATGGGTTTTCGCCTGACAAGCCCTAAGCCCGGATATCGCGCCACTCGGCGCCCGTCAGCGCCGGCAGTGACGCTGGCCGAAGCGGGAACACCGAAAACGGCGTGCCGGCTGCCGCCCAGACGGTCTCGAAGCGCTGCAGGTCTTCGTCGAGTACCAGCTTGACCGGCTGCGCATGACCGAGCGGCGCCACACCCCCGATGGCATAGCCGGTCGCGGCGCGCACAAAGTCGGCATCGGCCCGGGCCAGCGCTTCGCCAACCGCCTCCTCAACCTTGGCTTCGCTCACCCGGTTGTCACCGCTGGCTACCACAATCACCGCCTGGCCACTGGTCATGCCGCGAAACACGATGGACTTGGCGATCTCCGCCACCGAACAGCCAATGGCGGCCGCTGCCTCCGCGCTGGTGCGCGTGGGCTGTTCAAATTCGACGACCTGCACATCAATACCGGCGTCTTTCAAAAGCCGGGAAATACGCAGTGCAGAAGGATGTTGAGCGGGCTTCATCAGCGCCTCTTTCAAGCAATTTCAGGAAAGCGCAGCAGTGCGCAAAGCCGCAGCCTGACAGGCTTTCAGCCTGCCACACAAGGCCGTGTGGACCAATGTCGCGCATCCAGCAAAACATTCAATTTGCATTGACCGGAATAACTGGCCGTTCTAGCCTGTTAGTGCAACACCCCCCAACAGAGCTTGGAGAACACATAATGACAAAAAAGAAACAAGAGCGCGGCATTCACGAGCTCTACGCGCAAGATCCGCAACAGGCTGACTGGTTATTGTGGGGCCGCAAGGTGGACAGCGCCAGCCGCCGCGGCTTTCTCAAGAAGACCGGCTTGCTTGCCATGACAGCCGCCGTCGGCGCGCACATTCCGTTCTGGAAAAACATGCCCGGCGGGCTGATTCCGGCAGCTTTTGCGGCCTCTCCCGAGCCCTTCGCCATCCCCGGACGTGAGGGGCTGTTGGTCCACAACGACCGCCCGATCAACGCCGAAACGCCAGCCCATCTGCTGGACGACAAGATCACCCCGGCGAGCCGCATGTTCGTGCGCAACAACGGTGTCCCCCCGGTTGAGTCCTCGGTTGATCCAGCCACCTGGACGCTGGAGATCACGGGCGAATCCTGCGTCACGCCAATGAGCTTCACGATCGCTCAGCTCAAAGAGCGCTTCGAACACCACAGCTATCAACTGCAGATCGAATGCGGCGGCAACGGCCGCAGCGAGTTCAACCCGCCGGCCAAAGGCAATCAGTGGGTAGTCGGCGCAATCGCCTGCCCGGTGTTTACCGGCGTGCGTCTGCGCGATGTGCTGAAAGCCTGTGGCATCAAGGATGACGCGGTCTACGTCGGCTACTACGGTGCGGACACGCACCTGAGTGGCGACCCGGACAAGGTCGTCATCTCTCGTGGCGTGCCGATGGAAAAGGCCTTGCGTGATGAAACTCTGATCGCCTGGGCCATGAATGGCGAAGACATCCCCGCACTGAACGGCCATCCGTTGCGTCTGGTGGCCGGTGGCTGGCCAGGATCAACCTCCGGCAAGTGGCTGAAAAAGATCGTCATCCGCAACAAGGAGCACGATGGCCCGAAGATGACCGGCCAGTCGTATCGCGTGCCGTGCACGCCCGTCGCGCCGGGCGCCGAGGTGGCCGATGAGAATATGTGCATCATCGGCTCGATGCCGGTCAAATCACTGATCACCTTACCCGAATCGGGCATCGTTCATCCGCAGAACCAGGCGCTGTCGATACGCGGCCATGCGTGGGCCGGCGATCTCGAGGTCGACGAAGTGCTGGTATCGATCGACTTTGGCGCCACCTGGCAAAAAGCGCGCCTCGAACGCCCCGCCAACCCGATTGCCTGGCAGCACTGGTCAGCCGACGTCACGCTGCCGAGCATTGGCTACTTCGAGATCTGGGCGCGAGCGGTCGATAGCACGGGTCGCTCGCAACCAATGGTCATGCCGGGCTGGAACCCCCGCGGCTACCTCAATAACGCATGTCATCGCATTGCGGTGAAGGCGGTATGAGCGATGAACACGACCATCAAGAGCACGGTGCTGGCCGCACTATGTAGCCTGAGTCTGACGGTAGCGGCCAAAGACGTGGACCCCGAATCGGGCTTCATCATCGACACCGACTGGGAGCTGGTCAAAGCCCAGTGCACGGTGTGTCATTCGTCGAAGCTGGTCACGGCCCAGCGCGGCTCACGCAAAACCTGGGAAAGCATCATCCGATGGATGCAGGCCACCCAGGGCTTGTGGCAGTTTGAGCCCGAAATGGAGGGGAAGATCTTCGACTATCTGGCCGCAAACTATCCGCCGGGCGATAGCTACCGCCGCAAGCCACTCCCCCCCGAGCTGCGACCGCCACAATAAATCAGGCTGATCGACCCCCGTTCGGCATTCGGCCAGCACCTGCGCACCGAATGCCGAACGGCATGAACTGCCACCGCCCGCGGTGGCAGTTTTTTTGCCTCATTGCTTTACATGCCGCCCCGGGCGCCGCCACTCACTGCTTGGCAAACAAACGGCCAATATCGGCAAAGGCCTTGAACTCCAGCGCGTTACCCGACGGATCGAGAAAAAACATGGTCGCCTGCTCGCCGGCCAAGCCGGCAAAGCGGATGTGTGGCGCGATGATGAAACGCACGCCGGCCGCCTTCAGCCGCTCGGCCAGCAGGTCAAAGTCGGCCATCGTCAGCACCACACCAAAATGCGGCACCGGCACGTCGTCGCCATCGACCGCGTTGCTGGCCTGGCGGCCACCGCGGCCGGGGGCAAGATGGGCGACGATCTGATGGCCGAAGAGGTCGAAATCGATCCAGTGATCAGAGCTGCGGCCCTCGGGGCAGCCGAGCACATCGGCGTAAAAGCTTCGTGTGGCATCGAGGTCGTCGACAGGAAACGCAAGATGGAAGGGTTGAATGGCCATGGCGAGTCTCCGGTTGGGAAGACTCATTGTGCGCCATTGGCCGGGCAGCTTTGAAGCCCCATCAAGGGCGCCGAGCAGACGCCCCGCCCTAAGCGACCACCAATCGCCGCCGCAGCCAGCCACTCAGGGCATCGACCAGCAGTGACAGCAACAACATGGCCACAATCAGCGTGGCCGCCCGCGCCTCGTGAAACAACGACAACGCGTAGTAGAGCTGCGCACCGAGACCGCCCGCACCCACAAAGCCGAGGATGGCCGCCATGCGGATGTTCATCTCCCAGCGATACAGCCCGTAGGCCACCCACTGCGGCGCAACCGCCGGCAAGGTGCCATACAAGAACGCCGCGACGGCCCCGCTGCCCGCGCCACGCAGCGCGGCTTCGGGCGCGGGGGGCGCGTTCTCAAGCGCCTCCGCGTACAGCCGGCCGAGCACGCCGGTGGTGTGCAAGGCCAGGGCCAGCGTGCCGGCAAACGGGCCGAGCCCGGCGGCGAGCACGGTGAGCGTCGCCCACACCAGCTCGGGCACCGAGCGCAGCAGGTTCAGCATAAATCGCGACACGATCTGGCCAAGGCGCCCAAAACGCCCGCTGGCCGGCAGCGCCAGCGCAACGCCCGCAAGCACCGCCAGCAGCGTACCGATCAGCGAGATGGCCAGCGTCTCGATGGCGCCCTGCCCGACCTTGCTCAAAAAGGCCGGTGACGTGTCAGGCGCCGCGAAGCGCTGCAGGAATCCGAACAATTCGCCCAGACTGTCCTGGCCCTCGGCGAAGGCGGCGATCAGGTCGAGCCGCCACACACTGGCAAACACCGCCGCCAGCACCAGCACACTCAGCGTCAGTCCGCGACGCGGGATCACCGGCGACATCAGCGCACCTGCCGGCGCAGCCATGCGCTCAAGGCGTCCGCCGCCATCACCAGCAGCAAAAAGGTGATCAGAATGCTGCAGGCTTCACCGCCGTTGAGCATCTTCATCGACTGGTCCATCAACTGCCCCAGCCCGCCGGCGCCCACGAAGCCCATCACCACCGAGGCGCGCACCGCACACTCCCAGCGATACACGGTGTAGGACACCAGCTCGTCCGAGGCCACCGGCAGCAAGCCGTAGCCCAGCGCGGCGAGTCGCCCGCTGCCGGCGGCCAGCAAGGCGCGAGTCGGCGACAGATCGCTGGACTCGAGAATTTCGGCATACACCTTGGCCAGCATGCCGCCATAGGTGATCGCCAGCGCGGCCACGCCAGCGGCCGGGCCCAGTCCGAAAATGCGCACAAACACCAGCGCCCACACCAGCTCGGGCACACCGCGCAGCACCAGCGTGAGGCCGCGGGCGCACACACGAATCGCCTCCGACACCGGTCGCAGGCGGCCGTCGAGCCGGCCAATCGACAGGCTACGGGTCGACAGCAAGGCCAGCGGCACGGCGATCAGCATGGCCAGCGCGATACCGATGGTGGCAATGGCGAGGGTGTCCAGCGTGGCGGACGCCAGGAAGCCGAGAAAAAACGTGTCGGTCGCGGGCGGCAGAAAAGTGCCGAGAAAGCCGCCGAGCGTGGCGAGGTTGCCGGCATCAAACAAGACGGCCGGCTCAAACTGAGCGATCTGCAGCAAGGGCCACAACACGCACACGGCCAACACCAGCGCCGTGGCCCGGCCGCGTGCAGCCGGGTCGTGCTGCGAGGCGCTCATGCGCAACGCGTCAGCCGCGGCCTGGCAGACGGCGCGTCCGGATTGTGTGCTTCAGGGGCGGAGGCATATGGCACACCGGCATACAGCGCTTCAATGTCGGCAACGCCGAGCTGCGCGGCCGGCCGATCGAAAACGATACGCCCCTCACGCAGGCCGATCACCCGCGAGAACTCCGACAGCGCGAGCTCCACCGCATGCAGGCTGGCGATCAGCGTCGCCCCTCGGCGTTTGGCGTCCTCATTGAGCGCCACGGCCACCGAGCGGGCGAGCGTGGGGTCCAGTGCCGAGACGGGCTCATCTGCCAGCACCAACTGCGGTTGCTGATAAAACAGCCGCGCCAGCGCAACCCGCTGCAACTGCCCGCCGGAGAGTTGATCACAACGGTCGAACAGGCGCTCGGCCAGATCAAACGGTGCGAGTGCGGCACGGGCACCATCGATATCCAGTGGATAGATCAAGGAGGCGACGGCGCGCCATAGCGGCCACTGCCCCAGTCGCCCGGCCAGCACCGCGGTGATCACGCGCTGGCGCGGCGGGATCGGCGGGGCCTGGTACATCTTGCCGACGCGCCCGCGCAGACCCTGCAGCTGGCGTGCGTTCAGCGCCCAGGGATCAAGGCCGTCGAGCTGCAACTGCCCACCGGTCGGTCGCAAGTTGGCACCCATCACACGCAGCAAGGTGGTCTTGCCGGCGCCGGAGGGGCCGATCAATGCCACCCGCTCGCCGGGCGCGATCGACAGGTCCACCCCGTCGAGCGCGCGCCGGCCGCCGGCGTAGGCGACGCTGAGTGCCGCGAGCGAGATCATCCCGTTACTTGAGCAGACCAGCGGCGCGGGCGGCCGATTCGATGCCGTCGTAGTTGGCCGGCTCGGTCGGGATGAAACGCGCGGCGCGTTGCAGATCGAGAATGGCCTTGTGCTCGGGCTTGGCCGGATCCAGCGCCAGGAAGGCCGCCTTGATCTTGGCCTGCAGGCCGGCGTCGAGATCGCCGCGCACCGTCCAGTTGTAGTCGAAATACGGCGGCGTGGTGGCGAACACGCGCACCTTGGTGGTGTCGACCTTACCGCTCTCCACCAGTTTGTCCCACACCGAGGCGTTGAGCGCGCCGGCATCGACCTTGCCGGCCGCAACGAAGGCGACGGTGGCGTCATGCGCGCCGGAGAAGGCGACATTGGCGAAATCGGTATCGGGCGCGATGCCTTCCTTGCCGAGGAAGAAGCGCGGCATCAGGTGGCCAGAGGTAGACGACGGCGAACCAAAGGCAAAGCGCTTGCCCTTGAGGTCGGCAAAAGTCTTGATGTCATCGCTGGCGGTGATGAACTTGGAGGTAAAGCGTGCATCTTCTTCGCGCTGCACCAGGGGCACGGCGGTGCCGTTTGTGCGCAGCTTGGCTTGCACATAGGTGAAGCCGCCAAACCAGGCCAGATCGACCTTGCCAGCGCCCAGCGCTTCGACCACAGCGGCGTAGTCGGTGACCGGCACGAACTTGACCGGCATGCCGATCTGCTGCTCAAGATAAGCGCCCAGCGGCGCGAACTTGCGTTGCAGTTCGGTGGGGGATTCATCGGGAATGGCGGACACGCGGAGGGTATCGGCCGCAAACACGGGGCTTGCCGGCAACGCAAAAGCGAGACCGGCAGCGGTGAGCGCGCGCAACATGGCGCGACGCATCGACAACTGCATCATGGTGGATTCCTTGTTTTCAACCGCCGGGGCGCGATCCATCACACCTCGACTTACAGTGGGCGCGAAGGCCCGGGGCAGCTCAAGCGGTAACGCAGACCGCGGCCGGACTATAGCTGCCGACAGGCTTCAAAACAAGGAATCCATGCGGGATCAAGCGCCCATTTTCTGACCGGCGGGCAGCAAAATGATCGCGGTGCGCGCCAGACGGTCGTGCGCGAACTGACGATCGCGGTCGATCAGCGCCCACCACAGACCGGCACCGAACAGGCACACGGAAGGCCAGGCCAGGGCATAGCGCAGCGCGCCCTGCCGGAACGGCACCGGCTTGCCTTCATCGGCTGTCACCAGCCGCAGCCGCCAGGTCTGCATGGCCAGCGTCTGGCCGCTGCGACACCAGTAGAACAAAAAGTAGGCGCCGAGCACGATGACAATGTGCAGCCAGCTGAACCAGCCGGGCGCCGCGGCCTCGAAGACCACGCCATAAATCAGATGCGGGATGAGATAGAGCAAGGCCAGCACACCGACCAGCAACAGGGATTCATACACCAGCGCGGCCAGACGCCGGCGCAGGCCGGCCAGTTCGACTTGAGGGCGATCGGTCAATTGCGGTCCTTGTCTTTCTTCGACTTGCGGTCTTTTCGTGAGGTTTTGCGTGAGTCTTTGAGGGCACGATCGCGCGCTTCGGGCGACAACTCCTGGTATTCCTGCCAGCGCTGCTGAAGCGCCTCGCGCTGTTCGGGCGGGATGCGGCGCAGCGCGCGGTATTGATCCACCGCTTTTGCTCGCTCATTGGGCGACAGGCTCGACCAGTTGCGCATGCGCCCCTGCACCCGAGACTGCTCTTCGGGAGTCAGCTGATCGAAACGGTCGGTCATGCGCAACCAGCGGTCTCTCGACCCGGCGTCCAGCGACTGCCATTGTCCGGCCAGCGGTGACAGCGCGCGTTGCTGCTCACGACTCAGTTCTCGCCACTCGTTGCCCGCCAGGGCCAGAGAGGTGAAAGCGCTCAGGAGCGCGAAGAGGACGATTCGGCCAGCAGCCATGCACGGAATCCTTGATCTAGATAGGCATCAATCGGCAGGTCGTCGGCCAGCAGCGCGGTTTCCACCTCGCCCTGCACCGCCTGCGTACGCGCCGTATTGACATAGTCTCCGGCAAACAGCATGCCCAACACCAGCACAGCCGCCGCTGCAGGCTTGGCGCCGGCCCACCAGGACATCCTGGCGCGCGGTGCGTGAAAGCCGGCGAAATGACGTTCGCTGGCGGCTGCCACCGCCTGGCGACGTGCATCGGCCAGCGCGGCGCGCGTCTCGGGCCCGAGTTGCGCATTGCGCTGACTGAGCAGGCCGCCAATACGCCGACCGAACCGTGCTTCGCTCGCTTCGTCGTTCATAAACTGATTCCTTTTGCCCGGAGTGCCGCGGCCAGGGTGTGGGTTGCGCGGGAACAATGGGTTTTTACACTGCCCTCGGAGCAGCCCATCGCTGCCGCAGTCTCTGCCGTACTCATATCTTCCCAGTAACGCATCAGGAATGCCTCGCGTTGACGTGTCGGCAAACGCGCCAGTTCGGCCTCGATCAGCGCCAGGGTTTCTTCCCGCCCGACCAGGGTTTCGGGCGAGAGATTGAAATTACTGTCATCGGCGGCAACCAGGGTGTCCAGCGGGTCGCCGGCCTCCTCGGCATCCTTGCCGCCGAAGCCCGACCACATCGACACCCACAACTGGCGCACCTTCTGCCGGCGCAGCATGTCGCGGATCACGTTTTGCAGGATGCGCTGAAACAGCGGCGGCCATTCGTCGGCGCCGCGATCAGCGTATTTGGTCGCCAGGCGCATCATCGCCTCCTGGACGGCATCAAGCGCGCCCGCTTCGTTGCGTAGCGCGAGCATCGCATGCCGAAAGGCGTGTCGTTCGACACCGGCCAGAAAAACGTTCAGTTCGGTCGCTGAATCCAGGGGGAATCCTCACTGCGCCATGGCTTTTCAGCGCGTTGTGCTACGCACAAGATAGGCTTGACCTGCCTCAACCCGATGCGTACTGTTACGGGTTTCCCACGCAAATACAGAGAATTAGGGGCAGTAATGGTCTTGACTGGGGCGGAAATTGTAATCAGGTGCCTGCAGGAAGAAAAGGTCGACTATGTGTTCGGCTATCCTGGCGGTGCAGTGCTTTTCATTTATGACGCGCTGTTCCAGCAAGAGAAGGTACGTCACATCCTGGTACGCCACGAGCAAGCTGCCATTCACGCGGCCGATGCCTACGCGCGCTCGACGGAAACCGTCGGCGTCGCCTTGGTAACCTCCGGCCCGGGTGCAACCAATGCCGTCACCGGCATCGCCACGGCCTACTGCGACTCGATCCCGATGGTGATCATCAGCGGCCAGGTGCCGACCGCCGCCATCGGCCAGGACGCCTTCCAGGAAGTCGACACCGTGGGCATCACGCGCCCCTGTGTCAAACACAACTTCCTGGTCAAGGACCCGGCGGACATCGCCGCCACCATCAAAAAGGCCTTCCATCTGGCCAAGACCGGCCGGCCGGGCCCGGTGCTGGTAGACATCCCCAAGGACGTCTCCGCCCAGAGCGCCGAGTATCACTACCCGAAGTCGGTCGAGATGCGGTCGTACAACCCGGTGGTCAAAGGCCATCAGGGCCAGATCAAGAAAGCGCTCAAGCTGCTGCTCGAAGCCAAGCGCCCGATGATTTACACCGGCGGTGGCGTGATCCTGTCCGACGCCGCTGCGCCGCTGACCAAGCTGGTGCGCAAGCTGGGCATGCCGATCACCAACACCCTGATGGGTCTGGGCGGCTACCCCGCCACCGACAAGCAATACCTCGGCATGCCGGGCATGCACGGCACCTACGAAGCCAACATGTCGATGCATTTCTCCGACGTGCTGCTGGCCGTCGGCGCCCGCTTCGATGACCGTGTGATCGGCGACCCGGCGCACTTCGCCGCCGAGCCGCGCAAGATCATCCACATCGACATCGACCCGTCCTCCATCTCCAAGCGCGTGAAGGTCGACGTACCCATCGTCGGCGACGTCAAGGAAGTGCTCGAAGAGCTCGCCCGCCTGCTCGACGAGAGCAAGCACGAGCAAGACACTGTGTCCCTGGCCACCTGGTGGAAGCAGATCGACGAGTGGCGCAGCCGCGACTGCATGAAGTACAAGAATTCGGACGAGATCATCAAGCCGCAGTACGTGATCGAAAAACTGTGGGAAGTGACCGGCGGCGACGCCTTCGTCACCTCCGATGTCGGCCAGCACCAGATGTGGGCCGCGCAGTATTACAAATTCGACAAGCCGCGCCGCTGGCTCAACTCCGGCGGCCTGGGCACCATGGGCGTCGGCATGCCCTACGCCATGGGCGCCCAGCTGGCCCACCCGGACGCGCAGGTCGCCTGCGTGACCGGCGAAGCCTCGATCCAGATGAACATCCAGGAGCTGTCGACCTGCAAGCAGTTCCGCCTGCCGATCAAGATCTGCAACCTGAACAACCGCTATCTGGGCATGGTGCGCCAGTGGCAAGAGCTGTTCCACGGCGGGCGCTACTCCGAGTCCTACATGGATTCGCTACCCGATTTTGCCAAGCTGGCCGAAGCATATGGTCACATCGGCATTCGGGTGGATCGCCCGGCCGACGTCGAAGGCGCGCTGCGCGAAGCCTTCTCACGCAAGAACGACCTCGTCTTCCTGGACTTCCAGATTGATCAGACCGAAAACGTCTATCCGATGGTCCAGGGCGGCAAGGGGCTGACCGAGATGATTCTGTCGGCCGAGGATCTGTAACGCGGCTTGATTGATGCGGGGCCCGGCGTTCACCGATGCCGGGCCGTCGTCGGCACTCACCGGTGCCAGCGACAGCGGATGCCGGCCTCCGGCAATCCGTACGGCAACACAAGCGGCTCTTCAACACTCTCCCAACGAGGGAAAACCATGCGTCATGTCATCGCACTGTTGATCGAAAACGAGTCGGGTGCCCTGTCACGGGTTTCCGGCCTGTTCTCGGCACGCGGCTACAACATCGAGTCGCTCACCGTCGCGCCCACCGAGGATGCCTCGCTGTCGCGCATGACCATCGTCACCACCGGCTCGGACGACATCATCGAGCAGATCACCAAGCAGCTGAACAAGCTGGTGGACGTGGTCAAGGTGGTCGACATCTCCGAGTCGGCGCACGTCGAGCGCGAACTCATGCTGATCAAGGTGCGCGCCACGGGCAAGGATCGGGAAGAAATGAAGCGCATGGCGGACATTTTCCGCGGCCGCATCATCGACGCCACCGACTCCAGCTACATCATCGAGCTGACCGGCAACCAGACCAAGCTCGATTCGTTTATTGGCGCCATCGACACCACCCTGATTCTCGAAACGGTACGCTCCGGTATCGTCGGCATTGGCCGCGGCGACCGTATCCTGAAGCTCTGACCCCGCACAGTTTTTGCGACCCTACGGCCGGCCGGTTATCATGGCGGCCGCCAACGCGATTCCGCCTCTGAAAGGACCATCATGAAAGTTTATTACGACAAGGACGCCGACCTCTCCCTGATCAAGGGCAAGAAGGTCACCATCGTCGGCTACGGCTCCCAGGGCCACGCCCACGCCCAGAACCTGAACGACTCCGGCGTCAAGGTCACCGTCGCCCTGCGCAAGGACGGCGCATCGTGGAACAAGGCCAAGAACGCCGGCCTCAAGGTTGAAGAAATCGCCAAGGCCGTCAAGACCGCCGACGTGGTCATGATCCTGCTGCCGGACGAGACCATCCCCGAGGTCTACAAGGCCGACGTCGAGCCCAACATCAAGAAAGGCGCCGCCCTGGCCTTCGCCCACGGCTTCAACGTGCATTACAACCAGGTCGTGCCGCGCGCCGATCTGGACGTGATCATGGTCGCCCCGAAGGGCCCCGGCCACACCGTGCGCTCCGAGTACCTCAAAGGCGGCGGCGTGCCCTCGCTGATCGCGGTGCATCAGGACGTCTCCGGTAAAGCCAAGGACCTCGCTCTGTCCTATGCCGCAGCCAACGGCGGCACCAAGGGTGGCGTGATCGAGACCAACTTCCGCGAAGAGACCGAAACCGACCTGTTCGGCGAGCAAGCCGTGCTGTGCGGTGGCGCCGTCGAACTGGTGAAGATGGGCTTCGAAACCCTGACCGAAGCCGGCTACGCGCCGGAAATGGCCTACTTCGAGTGCCTGCACGAACTCAAGCTGATCGTCGACCTGATGTACGAAGGCGGCATCGCCAACATGAACTACTCCATCTCCAACAACGCGGAGTTTGGCGAGTACGTGACCGGCCATGAAGTGATCAACGAAGAGTCGCGCTACGCCATGCGCGAAGCACTCAAGCGCATCCAGAGCGGTGAATACGCCAAGATGTTCATCCTCGAAGGCAAAACCAACTACCCGTCCATGACGGCGCGTCGTCGCCTCAACGCAGCCCACCCGATCGAACAGGTCGGCGGCCAGTTGCGTGAGATGATGCCGTGGATCATGAAAAACAAGCTGGTCGACCAGTCCAAAAACTGATTCTGACCGCTGCCTGACCGGGCCGGAGTCCTCCACGCGGCGGATTCCGGCCCGTTTTCATTGGAGCGTCGCCCATGTCCAATCCGTATCCGCACCCGGTGATCGCCCGCGAAGGCTGGCCATTCATCGGTATCGCCCTCGCAGTTGCACTGATCATCAACAGCACATCCGGCTGGTTTCTGGCCCTGCCCTTCTGGATTGTGTTCCTGATCGTGCTGCAGTTCTTCCGCGATCCGCCGCGCGCCATTCCGACCGGTGCGCGCAAGGTCCTTTCGCCGGCCGACGGGCGCATCGTCGCCATCGAGCGCGCACGCGACCCCTATCTCGAGCGCGACAGCCTGAAGATCAGCATTTTCATGAACATCTTCAACGCGCATTCGAACCGCAGCCCCGCGGATGGGGAGGTCAAGCAGATCTGGTATCACCCGGGGCGCTTCCTCAATGCTGCGCTGGACAAGGCCTCCGGCGAGAACGAGCGCAACGCCATGTGGCTGCACACCACCGAGGGCGACGACATCACCTGCGTACAGATTGCCGGTCTCGCCGCACGCCGCATTCTTTGCTACACCCGTGAGGGCGACACCCTGCAGCGCGGTGAGCGCTACGGCTTCATCCGTTTTGGTTCTCGCGTTGACCTCTATCTGCCAATCGGCAGCAAGGCGAGCGTCACCCTGGGCGACAAGGTGCTCGCCTCGGCCAGCGTGATCGCAAAACTGCCCTGACTCGGCGCCCTGCGACCCCGCACGGGGTCGCGAGGTGCGGTAGAATCGGGCTCATTGCCCCACTCGGCGGGCGTTTTCAAAGGTTTTACCATGGCCGACGTGCCTCCGCGCAAGCCCCTCTTCGACCCCGAGAAGCGTCGCCGCGGCATTTACATTCTGCCAAATCTGTTCACCACCGCAGCCCTGTTCGCCGGCTTCTACGCCATCGTCCAGGCCATGAACCAGCGCTTCGAGCACGCTGCGGTGGCAATCTTCATCGCCATGATCCTCGACGGACTCGATGGCCGCATCGCCCGCCTCACCCATACCCAAAGCGCCTTCGGCGCCGAATACGACTCGCTGTCCGACATGGTGTCCTTCGGTGCCGCCCCGGCGCTGGTAGCCTATGAATGGGCACTGCGCGGCATGGGCAAACTGGGCTGGATCGCCGCCTTCATCTATTGCGCTGGCGCCGCGCTGCGACTGGCCCGCTTCAACACCAACATCGACGTGGTCGACAAGCGCTACTTCCAAGGCCTGCCCAGCCCGGCCGCCGCAGCACTCATCGCTGGACTCGTCTGGGTTGGTATCGACAACGGATTTACCGGGCCGGATCTGCGCTGGGTGGTGTGCTTCTTCACCATCTTCGGTGGCCTGACCATGGTCAGCAACGTGCTCTATTTCAGCGGCAAGGAATTCAACCTGCGCCGCCGGGTCCCGTTTTTTGCCGTGCTGGCCATCATGCTGGGCTTTGCGCTCATCTCACTCGACCCCGCGTCAGTGCTGTTTTTGCTGTTCCTGATCTACGCTGCGTCGGGCTATGTGCTGTACGGCATGCACCGTCTCGGCAAGAAAATCCCCGGCCACGAACCACCTGCCACCTAAGGCGGTTGTCAGACGCCCGACAAGTGGCCTATATTCAACGGCATGCCTGCCTTCGAGCCGCCCTTCGACACGCCCGCGCGCGATGCGTCCCCGCTCTCGCTGTGGCCGCTCGGCCCGCTGCTGCGCCCCGCGCGCTGATCATAAAAACACTTCCCGCCGATTGTTTTGCACCCCGCCGTCACCGGCGGGCGACCCCCTGAATCCAGAAACTCGGAACCCGACAGGAGCCGACCATGACTGACCAACTGATCGTATTCGACACCACCTTGCGCGATGGCGAGCAAAGCCCCGGCGCCTCCATGACTCGCGACGAAAAGCTGCGCATCGCCCGCCAGCTCGAGCGCATGAAGGTCAACGTGATCGAGGCCGGCTTTGCGGCAGCATCGAACGGCGACTTCGAGTCAGTGCGCGCCATTGCCGAGGTGGTCAAGGACTCCACCATCTGTTCGCTGGCGCGCGCCAACGAGAACGACATCCGGCGCTCGGGCGAGGCCATCAAACCGGCCGCCAGCGGCCGTATCCACACCTTCATCGCCACCAGCCCGATCCACATGGAAAAGAAGCTGCGCATGAGCCCCGACCAGGTGCTTGAGCAGGCAGTCAAGGCCATCAGCTGGGCGCGCGAGTACACCGACGACATCGAGTTCTCCGCCGAGGACGCCGGGCGCTCCGAAATCGACTACCTGTGCCGCATCTTCGAAGCCGTCATCAAGGCCGGGGCCACCACCATCAACGTGCCCGACACCGTCGGCTACAACGTGCCCGAGCAGTTTGCAGCGACCATCCGCACCCTGATCGAACGCGTGCCGAATTCCGACAAGGTGGTGTGGTCCGTACATTGCCACAACGACCTCGGCCTCGCCGTAGCCAACTCGCTGGCCGCCGTGCGCGCCGGCGCGCGTCAGGTCGAGTGCACCATCAACGGCCTGGGTGAGCGTGCCGGCAACGCCTCGCTCGAAGAAGTGGTCATGGCCGTGCGCACCCGTCGCGACATCTACCAATGCGACACCCGCATCGACACCACCCAGATCGTGCCAGCCTCCAAACTGGTCTCCGGCATCACCGGTTTCCCGGTGCAGCCGAACAAGGCCATCGTTGGCGCCAACGCCTTCTCGCACGAATCCGGCATCCACCAGGATGGCGTGCTCAAGCACCGCGAAACCTACGAGATCATGCGCGCCGAAGATGTGGGCTGGGGTGCCAACAAGCTGGTGTTGGGCAAGCACAGCGGCCGCAACGCCTTCCGCAGCCGCCTGATCGAACTGGGCGCGGCGATTGAGTCCGAAGAACACCTCAACCATGCCTTCGCCCGCTTCAAGGAACTGGCTGACAAGAAACACGAAATTTTCGACGAAGACCTGCAGGCACTGATTTCCGACGAGGCCGTCACCCCCGAGTCGGAACACTACCGGCTGGTGGCCTCACGCTTCCACTCCGAAACCGGCGAAACGCCGGCGGCCCGCCTGACGCTCAATGTAGGCGAGAAGGAGATCCAGGCCGAAGCCGAGGGGTCGGGGCCGGTCGACGCCGCCTTCAAGGCCATCGAGACCGTGGCCAAGAGCGGCACCGAGTTGCTGCTGTATTCGGTCAATGCCATCACCACCGGCACCGACGCTCAGGGTGAGGTCACGGTGCGCCTGTCGCGCGACGGCAAGGTGGTCAATGGCCAGGGCGCCGACACCGACATCATCGTCGCCTCGGCCAAGGCGTATCTCAACGCCCTGAACAAGCTCCACGGCAAGTTCGAAAAGCTGAACCCGCAGATCTGACTCCGGTTCAACCGCCGCCCCGTGGCCGGGGCGGCGCTTACTGCGCCTTGGGTTGGCGCGACGGCGCGGTCATGCGCGCATACCACACCATCACGAAAAAAGCCGCCAAGGTCAGCGCAATCTCGATGCGCGCCAGCATGGCCACGCCGCCGGCGTCGTTCATCCGCACCACCCCTTCCATGAAGTAGATCAGCACGAACATGCAGCCCCACTGGTAGGTGTAGCGGCGGCCATGCAGCACGCCAAACAGCGGCACCAGCAGCGGCACCGCCTTCACCATCATCCACGAGCCACCCGGCCGCAAAGGGGCCAGCCAGGCCTCCCAGGCGACGCACAACACGATCAAGGCAATCCACAGGGCTGAGGCGATCCATGCCACGGTACGGGCCTTCATCGTGCCGCCTCCAGCGCCAGCGCAGCACGCGCCAGGCGCTCACCCTGTGCCATCGCCAATTTACGTTCTTCGTCGCTGAGCAGCGGATTGCCATCCGACCCGGCGACATGCGAGGCGCCATACGGCGTGCCGCCGCTGCGGGTCGACGACAGCAAATGCTCGGTATAAGGCAGGCCCATCATCAACATGCCGTGGTGCATCAGCGGCAGCATCATGCTCAGCAAGGTGCTCTCCTGACCGCCGTGCTGGCTGCCGGTCGAGGTGAACACGCAGGCCGGCTTGCCGACAAGCGAACCGTTGACCCACGGCGCGATCGTGCCATCGAGAAAATACTTCATCGCCGCAGCCATATTGCCAAAGCGTGTCGGGCTACCCAGCGCCACGCCAATGCACTCATCCAGGTCGGCCAACTCAACATAGGCGGGCCCCGAAGTGGGGATGGCATCTTCAGCAGCCTCGCACACGGTGCTCACCGCCGGCACCGTGCGTACACGGGCGCCGACACCCGGCACCCGTTCGATGCCTTCGGCGATCGCCTCGGCCAACGCACGCACCGACCCCTTGCGGCTGTAATACAGGACAAGCACTTCTTTCATGTTCAACTCATTGACAAGGCACGACGGCCATTCGCTTCGGGGGTCGCTTTGTCCCCAAATGATTGGCAACAGACCCTACAATGGCGCGATTATAGCCAAAGCCGCCCCCGGCCCCGAACGCATTGCCCAAGCTCTTCACCCACCTTCGGGATTTTGCCCGCCTGCTCGCTCAGCGTTTTGTCGACACGCGCTGCCCGGAAGTGGCCGGCAGCCTGACCTTCACCACGCTGCTGGCGCTGGTGCCCTTGCTCACGGTCACCATCGCGGTGTTCAGCAACTTCCCCGGCTTTTCACACCTGGGCGAAACCCTGAGCGATTTTCTGCTGCAGAATCTCTTGCCCGAAAAAGCCGGCCAGATCGTCGCGACCTACGCTCTGCAGTTCTCGCAAAAGGCCGCCAACCTGACGCTGATCGGCACCGCGTTCCTGATTGTCACCGCGCTGATGCTGATGCTCACCATCGACGGCGTGCTCAACACCATCTGGGGCGTGCGCAAATCGCGTCCGCTGATGGCGCGCATTTCCATTTACTGGGTGGTGCTGACCCTCGGCCCACTGTTTCTGGGCGCCAGCCTGGCCGCCACGAGCTACCTGATCAGCACCTCACTCGGCCTGGTCAATGACCCGCAATGGCTCCGCATCATCGTCTTCCGTACGCTACCGGTCCTGCTGCTCGGCCTGCTGTTCACCTTCCTCTACTTCAGCATTCCGAACACCCGCGTCAACGCCTGGCACGCCCTCATTGGCGGCATGTCGGCAGCGCTGGCCTTCGTGTTGATGCAGCGGGCGCTAGGCCTGTATTTCGCACGCTTTCCGAGCTATACGCTGATCTACGGCACCTTCGCCACGCTGCCGATTTTCCTGCTCTGGCTATACGCCTCCTGGGTGGTGATCCTGCTCGGCGCCATTCTCGCAGCGACCTTTCCCGCCTACGCCTCGAGTGTGCGCACACTGCCCGACTTTCCGGGCGCGCCCGCCTACAGTGCCTTGATGATGCTCGAGCAGCTCACCCGCGCCCAGCGCAGCGGTGAAACCGTCAGCGCCGAAGATTTGTACCGCGCCGCGCGCCAGCCCACGGCCGTTGGCGAAAACCTGCTTGAACTCATGCGGGAGTTTGGCTGGCTCGCCCGATCCGACGACGAAGCCTGGCTGCTGGCCAGACGCGCCGAAGACATCTCCCTCTCGGACGTGGTTCGCCACCTCGCGCTCTGCCCCGCCGTCGCCCGAGCGCAGGCCGACGGCGAACTGGCCAAACGCATCGACAGCCGCATCACCCACCTGCTTTCGACGGGCGACGTACCGATTACCGCAGTGTTTACCGACGAAATGCCCGCTCAGAGCGGGTAAGGATCGTATTCGAACTGGAACAGCTCGACGCTGGAGGTCTGCATGTCCAGACTCAGCAAGCGGCCTTGCGCCACATAGATGCGCTCGGCCTCATGCACCAGCAAGAAGCGGCGCGAACGATAGGCCCCGGCGGGCGCCAGAATGGCCTGATGCCGCCGCACGGCGGCCACTGGAGGCAGGACCAGCGCCGGCACCATCTCGCCCGGCCCGTCCCCGCCACGAAAACCGATCCGCACCGGCGTGGCTGCCGAACTGATGGTCTGCAGGCCCAATTCGACTTGCGTGGGCGAATCAGAGCGCACCCAGCGCACCACACAAATGGACCAGGCGCTATCCGTGGCTCGACGCACCGCCATCGCCATACCGGCTGACAGCGAGCCGGTATTGGCCTCGATACTCATGATTGCGTAGCCGCCCGGGCTCTCGTTGACCACCCGCCAGTTGAGGATCTCCGCGGCTGCCTCACCGGCGTGCTTGAGCTTCCAGATCGAACGCAGTCCAACACAGACTTCGACTTCGTACTGACAGCGCCGACGCAATTGCTCACGACGCGGCGGCATCGCCCAGCGTTCACGCAGGCAGCGCAACAGTTTGGAAATCTCGCCGGGGGGCAGACCGGCCGGCAACTCGGGCAGGTCGGCGCCAGGCACCACCTCGCCGCCGCCATCGAGTGCGGCTTCCAGGCGCTCCAGATGCCCCGTGGCACCCCGCGCCAGTTCGGCCGCCGAAAAATACAGCATGCCATCGACGGGCGGCGGCGCCCGTCGCACCATGGCGATCGGGCCCACGTCCTGCGCCGGGTCGATCCAGTAATCCCAGGTTTCGATATCGGTGCGCGGATTGGGCGAAAGCTCGGAGCGCCAGGCGCACTGTTCAAGGTAGCGCACCGTCCAGTCCAGTTCGCGCGCGGTGAGTGCTTCGGGCTGCGCTGCGGCCAATGCCAGCAAGCGCTTGTAGGCGGCCTGCACCTGACCGCGCGGGATCTCGGCCGGCAAGGCCGCCGAACCGGCCGCGATCGCGGCCTTACCAAAAATACGGTGCGCCTCGCTCCACAGCCCCGCCCGCGGCGTCGCACCTTTCATGCCGGCCAGCCACAGCACATCGCCCAGCAGCGTCAAGGCCTGCGTTGCCAGCACCTCGGGGCGACGGCGCTGCGTCACCACGCCGGAGCCCAGATCGGCCATCACCCGTTCATAGCCGTTGGCCAGCACCAGGCAAATACCTTCGAGCCGACTCACGGCATTGAAAATTTTGGAGGGCAGCGGCAGCGCGCGCTCGACGAGCCGAGGCACCAGCACCTCGCGCACATCGCGCACCCGCATGAAGAACAACTCGACGCCCCGGTGCAGCCGGATGGGCGTGAGCTCAGCACGCATCAACTCATCGAGCTTGTCCGACAGCTCCTGCAAGCCCTCGACCGGGTCGTCAGCGGGCTCGCCGGCCAACCAGGCGAGGACTGACGCTGCGGGTCCGGCATCCTGCATGAGGGGTTCTGACATGAGTCGCGGGCTCGTCATTGATCCGATTCGTTTGCCATTCTAATGAAGAAACGCCCAGTTCTGGCACAATGCCGGCTACCCGCCTCGACCGGATGACCCAAGAGACGGGATAATTAGTGCTACTTTCCCATTGACTGCCATCACAATGCAAACATCAACGCCAGATTACCGCTCCTCCAAGGCCATCACACCTGCCGACCGACTGATCATGGCACTCGATGTTGCCGACGCCGCCGCCGCCCGCGATCTGGTCGAACGGCTCGAAGACAGTGTCACCTTCTACAAGATCGGCCTCGAGCTGTTCATGACCAGCGGCTACTTCGACCTGCTGGACTGGCTGGTGGCGCGCGACAAGAAAGTCTTTGTTGATCTGAAGTTCTTCGACGTCCCCGAAACCGTCCGCTCCGCCATTCGCGCCCTGTCTGGCAGCGGCGCCACGCTGGCGACCATTCATGGCAACCAGTCGATCATGGAGGCGGCGGTCAAGGACAAGGGCGACCTCAAGGTGCTCGCCGTCACCGCGCTGACCAGCCTCGATCAGGGCGACCTGAACGACCTCGGCTTTCAGTGCAATGTAAACGAGCTTGTCCTGTCGCGCGCCCGCCGCGCGCTCGAAACCGGCATCGACGGCATTGTTTCGTCCGGACTCGAGGCGCCGATGATCCGCCGCGAACTGGGCGATCGCCTGCTGGTTGTCACTCCGGGCATCCGCCCGGTCGAGAACCGGCCGGCCGACGACCAGAAGCGCACGGTCGATGTCGCCCAGGCATTTCACAACGGCGCCGACTACATCGTGGTTGGCCGCCCCATCCGTCAGGCCGCCGATCCGCTGGCCGCCGCCCGGGCGATTCAGCAAACCATCGCGGAAGTCTTTCCATCTTAAGCCTCAAAGAGATTGTTTTCCTTGGGGAAATCGCTTAAAATTCCGCCCTTTTCTCGATTCATTTGTCAGGACGAACACAACATGGTGGTTATTCGCCTTGCCCGCAGCGGCGCCAAGAAGCGCCCGTTTTACAACATCGTTGCCGCCGATTCGCGTAATCGCCGCGACGGCCGCTTCATCGAGCGCGTTGGCTTCTACAACCCGATGGCGCCGGAATCCGCTCAGGGCCTGGTGATCGACACCGAGCGTCTGGCGCACTGGCAGCAACACGGCGCCCAGCTGTCCCCGACGGTTGCCCGTCTGGTCAAGCAAGCCGCCAAGGCCGCCTGAACGACAGCATCGGAGAGCATCCGATGATCATACTGGGGCGCATCGTCGCCCCTTTTGGTGTCCAGGGCTGGGTCAAGCTTCATCCTTTCGGGGATGACCCCCTGTCCTGGAAAAAGATGCCGCAATGGTGGCTCTCGCCAGATGACACCGCCGAGGCGCCGGCCTGGAAAGCCTACAAGCTGGCCGGTTGCCGAGCACACGGAAAGGGCTGGATCGCTGCATTCGAGGGCGTTGCAGATCGTACCGGCGCGGAAGCGCTGACGCGGCAATACATCGCCGCGCCGCGTGAAGCGATGCCGGCGACCGACAGCAACGAGTACTACTGGGGCGATCTGATCGGCCTGCAGGTTGAGAACGAAGCGGGCGAAGCTTTGGGCACCGTCACTTCCCTGCTCTCCGCCGGCGCGCATGATGTGCTCCAGATCGCCGACGGCGAAGACGAACATCTGATTCCCTTCGTCGCCGCGTATGTCCTCGATGTCGATCTTGCTGAAAAGCGGATTCGGGTCGTTTGGCAGAAGGATTGGTAAGCGGGTGCGTCGATACGACGTCATCACCCTGTTTCCGGAGATGTTCTCCGCGCTGACAGGCAGTGGCATCAGCCGACGCGCCCAGGAACGCAGTCTTTACGCGCTGCAATGCTGGAACCCGCGCGATTTCGCGCACGATGTGCACCGTACGGTGGACGACCGGCCTTACGGCGGCGGCCCCGGCATGGTGATGCAGGCGCCGGCGCTGGAAGCTGCCATCGCAGCGGCCGGCACGGCACAGCGCGAAGCGCTCGGTCTGGCCGGACGCGTGATCTATCTGTCGCCCCAGGGGCGGCCGCTCGATCACGCCAAGGTCATGGAATTGGTTCAGACGCCGGCACTGACCTTATTGTGCGGGCGTTACGAAGGGGTTGATCAACGCTTGATCGACCGCTGCGTGGATGAAGAAATTTCGCTGGGCGACTTTGTGTTGTCCGGCGGCGAACTGCCGGCGATGGTGCTGCTCGATGCCATCATTCGTCAGTTGCCCGGGGCGCTGAACGATGCGGACTCGGCGGTCGAAGACTCGTTTGTTGACGGTCTGCTCGATTGCCCGCACTACACCCGCCCCGAGGTGGATATACACGGCCAGGCCGTGCCGCCCGTGCTGCTGTCGGGAAACCACGCCGAGATCCGGCGCTGGCGACTGAAGATGGCGCTGGGTCGGACATGGCAGCGGCGACCGGAATTACTGGCTCAGCGCAAGCTGAACCGTGAAGAGATGAAACTGCTTGAAGCTTTCAAGCAGGATCATGAGGCGACCCCACCGACTGCGTCGGACGGGGTCGAATAAAGAAACGCATGCATCAGGTGGCGACCTGCTCTGCCTGCAAGGCCACAGGCCAACGCGAACTGACCAAGGAGTCACGCACATGAACTTGATTGAACAACTCGAGCAAGAAGAAATTGCTCGCCTGACCGAAAACAAGACCATCCCCGAGTTCGCCCCGGGCGACACCGTGGTGGTTCAGGTGAAGGTCAAGGAAGGCACGCGTGAGCGTCTTCAGGCATACGAAGGCGTGGTTATCGCCAAACGCAACCGTGGTCTCAACTCCAACTTCATCGTGCGCAAAATTTCGTCCGGTGAAGGTGTTGAGCGCACATTCCAGACCTACTCGCCGCTGGTCGCCAGCGTTGAAGTGAAGCGTCGTGGTGATGTCCGCCGCGCCAAGCTTTACTACCTCCGCGGTCGTACCGGCAAGTCGGCACGTATCAAGGAAAAGCTCACCCGCAAGAAGGGCTGATCCTGGCGCAGGCTGGAAAAGAGAACGGGACCTTCGCGGTCCCGTTTTTTTATGCCTGCCCGCAAGGCGCCGCGTCAATCAGCGCCGATCGACACCATGCAGCATGACCGCCGCCGCGATCAGGAACAGCGTACTGGGCGCCAGTGCCGCGACGACCGGCGGCCAGGCGTTAATCACGCCTAGATTCGAGAACAGCCCGTTAAGCAGATGGAAGGCGACGCCGAGCATGATGCCGGCAAACACCTTCACGCTGACGCCACCCATGCGGTCATGAGTGTAGGCAAAAGGCAAGGCCAGCGCCATCATCACCAGCACGGCAAAGGGATAGACAATTTTTTTCCACAAGGCGATCTCGTAGCGATCCGTCTTCTGGTTGTTGTCAGCCAGATGCCGCAAATAGGCATACAGCGTTCTCACCGACATGCGCTCGGGCGTCACCATCAGCACACTGAGCACCTCTGGCGTCAGCTCCGACGCCCAGGACAATTCGTCGAGCGTCGCCACCCGGGTGCGATCGGCCTCGAAGATGGTCTGCGCGATCTCGGTCAGACGCCATCCGACGCCTTCGATAAACAGGCCGTGCCTGGCATCGCTGATGGTCCGCAAGGTGAGCTTGTCGTCAAACTCGTAGATGCGGACCCCCTCGAGCTCGCGCTCCGGGGTAAGCGACTGCACATTGATAAAGCGTCGACCGTCCCGCACCCACAGCCCCGAACGCAACTCGTTCGACACCGTCGAGCCCGTCGCAGTGAGCCGCCATTGCTGCGCGGCCTTCTCTGCGGGCGGCGCGACGTATTCGCCAAACACGAAGGTCAGCACGACAAAGAGCGAACCAATCAAGGACAATTCGCGCAGCAGACGCGAGGTCGACAGACCGGACGCCCGCATGACGGTAATTTCGGAGTGTCGCGCCAGCGTGGTCAAGGCAAACAGGCTGCCGATCAGCACGGCAATCGGCATCAGCTCATACACCCGGCCCGGCAGAATCAGCGCCACATAAACCAGCGCGTGGTGCACCTGATAGCCGTCCTTGCCGATCGAATCGAGTTCATTGATAAAGTCGAAGAAGGCGAACAGGCCGAGGAAGGCCAGCAGCACCATGAAGGTGGCGCCAATGATTTCCCGTGCGAGGTAGCGGCGAAGAATGCGCATCAGGCCGGCCGCCTCCGCCAGATCGAATACACCGCCAGACGGCGATAAAACAAAGCTGCCAGCACTACGACCATCACCAGATGGGGCGCCATGACGCCCACCACAAAGCTCACTTTGCCCTGCGCGATCCAGGCCTGACTGACGCTGATCGCATTGCTGTAGATCAGGTAGGTCAGGATGGCCACGATCAGATTGTTGGTGCGCCCGGCCCGCGGGTTCACGAAAGACAGCGGGATCGCCAGCAGTGCCAGAATCAACGACGCCACCGGCAAACCGACTCGCGATGCCAGCTCGCCGAGGTTGGCGGGGTTCGGATCATCCAGCAGCGTTTGCAAAGGCAGCATCCGGTTGCGCACCGGCACGTCCTTGGCGCCTTGCGCGGCCATTTGCAAGGTATAGCGATCGAACTGCATCACGCGGTAATCGGGTGAGCCCGGGGTGCCGTCATAGCGCCGGCCACGCTCCAGCACCACAAAGCGCTCACCGTTGTCGCCAGTGCGCAGATAGCCCTCTTCAGCCACCATCACGCCCAGTTTGCCTTCCTGCACCGAGCTGACAAACACATTGCGCACCCGGCCGTCCTCGCCAGCGCCCACTTCGACGAAAAACACCCGCCGTGCACCCGCCGATTCGCGAAACACGCCCGGCGCAACGCGCGCCGCGTCATCCTGATTGTTCAGCCGTTCCTTGTACTCCACGCTCTTGTATTGCGCCCAGGGCGCCAGCACCAGGGTGACACCGCCGATGACCACCGCCACCGGCACGGCAAAGCGCAGCACCGGCGAGATCCAGCGGGTCAGCGGCACGCCCGCGGCGAACCACACCACCATTTCGGAGTCGCGATAACTGCGCGACAGGCTCATCAAGACGGCGATGAAGACCGTCAACGACAGCACGATGGGCAACTGCGCCAGGGCACCAAAGCCGATCAGCGCCAGCACGGCATCGGAAGGCACACGCCCACCCGCCGCCTGGCCAAGCAAACGGATCAGGACCGTGGTCACCAGAATGGCAAACAGGGCAACAAACACCGCCATGGCAGTGTTGGCGAATTCGCGCTGAGCGGCGCGCAGAAAGATCATTGCGCTAATGACGGCTGAATGATGGGGGGCATTTTGACGGCGTATTGCGGAGAGGCCATAATCGTTGCCACTCTGACCGAGACGTCGCCTTAAAGGAATAGCCCGTGGAATTTACCATAAAGACCGGATCCCCTGAAAAACTCAAGCGCGCGTGCATCGTGGTCGGCGCCTACACCGAAGAGCGCCTCACGCCGTCGGCCGAGGCAGTGGATCAAGCCAGCGGCGGCGCCCTGAGCGCACTGCTCACGCGGGGCGACCTCGACGACAAGGCCGGCGCCACCCTGATGCTGCCCGTGCTGCCGGGTATCGACGCCGAGCGCGTGGTGGTGGTCAGCCTGGGCGCGCTGGACGAACTCAACGACAAGGCCTACCGCGACGCGCTGAACGCCGCGGGCAAGGCGCTGGCCGGCCTGCGCGGCAAGGAAGCCAGCGTGTGCCTGGCCGAAGCCGAAGTCCCCAACCGCGATCTGGCCTGGCGGCTGCGTCAGGCAGCACGTGTCGTCGCGGCAGCAGCCTATCGCTTCGATGCCCCGAAAAAAGGCGCCGACGAAAGCGCCAAGCGCGGCATCAAGAAAATCCAGTTTCTGATCCCCGGCAAGTCGTCCAAGGCGCTGACCACGGCCGTGGCGCAAGGCCTGGCCATTGCCGAGGGCATGGCGCTGGCCCGCGATCTGGGCAACCTGCCGCCCAACGTCTGCTCGCCAAGCTATCTGGCCAACACCGCCAAGAAGCTTGGCAAGGATCACAAGCTCAAGGTCACGGTGCTCGACAAGGCGCAGATGAGCAAACTGGGCATGGGCGCACTGCTCGCCGTGGCCCAGGGTGCCGAACAGCCCCCGAAATTCATCATCATGGAGCACCGCGGCGGCAAGGCTGACGACGCGCCGATCGTGCTGGTTGGCAAGGGCGTCACCTTTGACACCGGCGGCATCTCGCTCAAGCCGTCTGCCGAAATGGACGAGATGAAGTACGACATGTGCGGCGCAGCCAGCGTGTTCGGCACGCTGCAGGCCGTCGCCCAGCTCGATCTGCCGATCAACGTCATCGGCGTCGTGCCGGCCACCGAAAACATGCCGGGCAGCAACGCCACCCGGCCGGGCGACGTGGTCACCTCCATGTCGGGCCTGACCATCGAGATCCTCAACACCGACGCCGAAGGCCGCCTCATTCTGTGCGACGCGCTGACCTACGCCGAACGCTTCAAGCCCGCCTGCGTGATCGACATCGCCACCCTCACCGGCGCCTGCGTGGTGGCCCTGGGCAAGATTCCCAGCGGCTTGCTCAGCCCCGACGACGCCCTCGCCCGCGAACTGACCGATCACGGCCAGAGCACTGGCGACCGCGTGTGGCAACTGCCGCTGTGGGACGACTACAACGAACTGCTCAAGAGCAACTTCGCCGACCTGGCCAACATCGGCGGGCGCTACGGCGGCACCATCACCGCGGCGGCCTTCCTGTCGCGCTTTACCAAGGCCTACACCTGGGCGCACCTCGACATCGCCGGCACTGCCTGGATCTCGGGCGACGCCAAAGGCGCCACGGGCCGTCCGGTGCCGCTGCTGACCGAGTTCCTGATCGCGCGCGCAGGCCAGCTCTGAGACCGGCGTGACCGACATCCACTTCTATCACAACGCCGAGGACCTGCTCGGCGTCACCTGCCACCTTGCGGTACGGGCCTTCCGCTCGGGCCGCAAGGTGTCGGTGCTGCTGCCCGACGACGCCGTCGCACACCAGTTCGACCAGATGCTGTGGAGCCGTCCGGCCACCGACTTTCTGCCGCACACCCACTTCAGCTCACCGCTGGCGGCCGAAACGCCGATTACCCTGGGTGACGCACCGCCCGCCGAAGGCTGGCCGCACGACGACGTGCTGATCAACCTCGCCGCCGAGGTGCCGCCCGACTACGCGCGCTTCAAGATGGTGGTTGAAGTGGTCGGCACCGATGAATCCCTGAAAGTACCCGCGCGCAATCGCTGGCGCCACTACGCCAGCGAGGGGCACACCCCCTCGGCCCACAACACGGCGGCGAGCTGACATGTTCGAGTCCAGGGATCCGTTCATCATCCTGCCCGAAACCGAAGAGGCCGACCGCCTGCTCGACAAGGCCGACGCGCTGCTCAAACGCCACCGCGCCCCCGGTCCGGACACCGACATCCCGGTGCTCACCGAACAGATCGAGGACGACGACATTCCGGTGCTCACCGGCGCCGTCCTCGACGCGCCCGCCCCGCCGGCCGGCTTTGTCGAACAGCTCATCGACCTCGACGCCACGCTCAACCGGCGCATCGACGAATGGCTCAGCAACGAGCTACCGCAAGTACTGGCCGAAGAGCTCGAACAGGCCCGCAACCGCATCCTCAATCAGATCCACGCCCGCGCCCGCGCCACCTTGCTGGCCGATATCTCGCAGGAAATCTCCGAACTGCTCGACGCCAACGATCCGCGCAATCGCTGATCTCCCCCGCGCCAGCGCCGGTCAGCGCGGCTGCCATCCGCTATAATCGCGGATTCGCCCCCATTGCCACGCTTACGGAACACCATGGAACTGGCCAAGAGTTTTGAGCCTGCGGAGATCGAACGCCGCTGGTACCCCGACTGGGAGTCACGCGGCTATTTTGACGCCGGCCTCGACACCAGCAACACCAACGCTTTCTGCATCCTGTTGCCGCCGCCGAACGTCACCGGCACGCTGCACATGGGTCATGGTTTCAACCAGACCCTCATGGATGCGCTCACCCGCTATCACCGCATGCGCGGCGACAACACGCTGTGGCAGCCCGGCACCGACCACGCCGGCATCGCCACCCAGATCGTTGTCGAACGCCAGCTCGACGCGCAGGGCGTCAGCCGCCATGAGCTCGGCCGCGAGAAGTTTCTCGAAAAAGTGTGGGAGTGGAAGGAGTACTCCGGCGGCTCCATCACCGGCCAGATGCGCCGCCTCGGCACCAGCCCCGACTGGAAGCGCGAGCGCTTCACCATGGATGCCGGCCTGTCCACCACCGTCACCGAAACCTTCGTCCGCCTGTTCAACGAGGGCCTGATCTACCGCGGCAAGCGCCTGGTCAACTGGGACCCGAAGCTAGGCACCGCAGTGTCTGACCTCGAAGTGGTGCAGGAAGAAGAAGACGGCAAGCTGTGGCACATCCGCTACCCCTTCACCGACGGCCCCATCGGCGAGCTGACCGGCCTCACGGTCGCCACCACCCGGCCTGAAACCATGCTCGGCGACGTCGCCGTGATGGTGCACCCCGAAGACGAGCGCTACACCCACCTCATCGGCAAGACCGTGCGTCTGCCGCTGACCGAGCGCGACATCCCGATCATCGCCGACGACTATGTCGACCGCGAGTTCGGTACCGGCTGCGTCAAGGTCACCCCGGCACACGACTTCAACGACTACGCCGTCGGCCAGCGTCACGGCCTGGACATGATCGTCATCCTCAATCTGGACGGCACCGTGCCGGCCAGTGCGGAAGTTTTCGACACTCGCGGCGCAGCCAAGCAAAGCGAGCCGTTACCTACCAATGTCGCCGGGCTGGACCGCTTCGCTGCGCGCACTGCCGTGGTGGCCGATCTTGAAGCCGCCGGCGTGCTGATTGAAACCGAAGCGCACAAGCTGAAAGTGCCGCGCGGCGATCGCACCAATGTGGTCATCGAGCCCATGCTCACCGACCAATGGTTCGTCGCCATGACCAAGCCGGGCAATGACGGCAAAAGCATCACCCAGAAGGCGCTCGACTGCGTCGCCTCGGGCGAGATCAAGTTCTACCCCGAAAACTGGGTCAACACCTACAACCAGTGGCTTAACAACATTCAGGACTGGTGCATCTCGCGTCAGCTGTGGTGGGGTCACCAGATTCCCGCCTGGTACGGCGACGATGGCCGCGTGTGGGTTGCGCGCAGCGAGGCCGACGCGATCGCGCTGGCCGCTGCCAACGGCTACACCGGTACGCTCACACGTGACGAAGACGTGCTCGACACCTGGTACTCCTCCGCGCTGTGGCCCTTCTCGACGCTGGACTGGACCGCCGAATGGCCGGAAAAGTCCAACGACGCGCTCGACCTCTACCTGCCCTCGACCGTGCTGGTCACCGGCTTCGACATCATCTTCTTCTGGGTCGCCCGCATGGTGATGATGACCCAGCAGATCACCGGCAAGATCCCCTTCAAGCATGTGTATGTGCACGGCCTGATCCGCGATGCGGAAGGCCAGAAGATGAGCAAGTCGAAGGGCAACGTGCTCGACCCGATCGACCTGATCGACGGCATCTCACTCGACCAGCTCGTCGAAAAACGCACCTTCGGCCTGATGAACCCCAAGCAAGCCGCCAGCATCGAGAAGAAGACCCGCAAGGAATTCCCCGAGGGCATCCAGGCCTTCGGTACAGACGCCCTGCGCTTCACCTTCGCCTCGCTGGCCAGCCCGGGTCGCGACATCAAGTTCGACCTCGCCCGCTGCGAGGGCTATCGCAACTTCTGCAACAAGCTGTGGAACGCCACCCGCTTCGTGCTGATGAACACCCAGGACCAGGATTGCGGTCTGGGCACTGACATCGCCTGCGACGCGAGCCAGCTCGACTTCTCCTTCGCCGACCGCTGGATCGTCTCCAAGCTGCAGCGCACCGAAGCCGAGATCGCGCAATACTTTGCCGACTACCGCTTCGACCTGCTCTCCAAAGCCATCTACGAATTCGTCTGGGACGAGTACTGCGACTGGTATCTGGAGCTGGCCAAGGTGCAGATCCAGACCGGCAACGAGGCGCAACAACGCGCCACCCGCCGCACCCTGCTGCGTGTGCTCGAAACCGTCCTGCGCCTCGCCCACCCGGTGATGCCCTTCATCACCGAAGAGCTGTGGCAGACCGTCGCGCCGATGGCCAAGCGCAAGGACACCGAGTCGCTGATGCTCGCCCGCTACCCGCAGGCCGACCTGGGCCGCATCGACGAAGCTGCCGAAGCGAAAGTGGCCGAGCTCAAGGGCATGATCTACGCCTGCCGCAACCTGCGTGGCGAGATGAACATCTCCCCCGCCCAGCGCATGCCGCTGATCGCCGCCGGCAACACCGACACCCTGACCGCCTACGCGCCCTACCTGGCCGGCCTGGCCAAGCTGTCGGAGGTGAGCGTGGTGACCGACATCAGCGCCGACGAACTGGCCCCGGTGGCCGTGGCCGGCGACTTCCGGCTGATGCTCAAGGTCGAGATCGACATCGCCGCCGAGCGCGAACGCCTCACCAAGGAGATCTCCCGCCTCGAAGGCGAGATCGCCAAGGCCGAAGGCAAGCTCGCCAACGAGAGCTTTGTCGCCCGCGCCCCGGCTGCCGTGGTCGATCAGGAACGCGCCCGTCTGGCCGGCTTCCGCGACACCGTCGCCAAGCTCAAGCCACAACTCGACAAGCTGCCGGCCGCCTGAGAACTTGTGAAAACATCGTAGCGAGCAGGGCCGAGTGAGCAACGCAGCAATCGGCACGCGCAGTAGATTTATTCACACGTTCTGAGCCAGCCCCCGGTTCCGGCGCCACGCCGGAACCGGGGAGGCATTTCGCGGTCTCACATGCGTCTATCTCACCGAGCGCCGCCCCATGCCCATCCCCTGGCTCGCCGCCGCCAAGATCATCCCCTGGACTGAAGTCATCGCCGCCGCGCCCGGTATCGCCCGCGGTGCGCGCGATCTATGGAAGCGCACCAAAACCCGTGAAGAGGCGCAGTCCGCCCCCGACACCGTCATTGACGACCCGGTCGCGCGGCTCACCGCGCTGGAGCGCAGCGTGGCCGAACTCACGCAAGAGGCCGAGCAAGGCTCCGAACTCATCGCCCAGCTCGCCGAACAAAACCAGCGCCTCGTCGCCACGCTCGACCGCCAGAAACGCAACACCCAGTGGGCGCTCATCCTGGCCATCGCCGCGCTGCTCGGGCTGGCCGTCGTCCTGATGACCGCCTGATCGGGTTTAGGTGCGTCGCTTGACGAAGTGATTCACCAAGTAGCTCAGCACCGTATCGCCGTGCTGATTCACCGCCATGTACTTGAGTTTGAGAATGCCGCGATCGGGCTTTGAGCGCGAGGGCGTCACCTCGACCACCACCACCTCGGTGTGCAGCGTGTCGCCCGGCCGCACCGGTGCCAGCCAGCGCAGTTCGTCGATCCCCGGCGAGCCCATGCTGCAGGCGGCCAGCAAGCCGCTCTGGATGAACTGCCTGAACGACAGCGACAGCGTCTGAAAGCCACTGGCGATCAGCCCGCCGTACAGCGACTCGGCGGCCGCATTCACGTCCAGGTGAAAGGCCTGCGGGTCATACTGGCTGGCAAACTCGATGATCGCCGCCTCGGTCACGGTGATGCCGGGCGAGACAAAGCGCTCGCCGACAGAGAAGTCATCCAGATAGCGTTCGGGGGTCATTGACCACCTCCTTGATCAAGCCGCCCCGGCACACGTCCAGGGGCGCTACAACAGAATATGATTCACCGGCTGCAAGGGCAGAGGCGCCGGCTCGCCCAAAGCCTCGGCAATGGAAATGTCGACGACACGGCACAGCGCATCGAGCGACAGGGCATTGGGTGTTTCGCCAAATGGCTGCTCAAGCTCCTCGGCCAAGGCATCAAGGCCAAAGAAAGTGTAAGCCACGATCGCAGTGAACAGGGGGGTAAACCAGCCCATCGACCCCACCAGCCCAAATGGCAGCAGGTAGCAATAGAGATACGCCGTGCGATGGACCAGCAGGGTATAGGCGTACGGCAAGGGCGTGCTCCAGATCCGCTCGGTGGCGGCCTGCACACTGGCCAGACCGGTCAGTCGTTCATCGAGGATCCGCAGCCCTTGTCCATCAACCCGACCGGCCTGAAACGCTCGGCCGACAACCCGCCCCATCTCACGCATGCAGTAGTCCGCCGGGTTCCGCCCTGCCAGGGCCGCCGTCGCATGGCGTTCGCCGACGGCACTGCGCAATGCATCGCTGACGTCCAGTTGTCGCAGACAGCCTCTCAATGCATGTGCATAAGCCGAGACCCAGTCCAACAGCTCCCGCCGGAGCGCATCATTCTCCCCGAGCAATGTCGCGCTTACCCGCGCAAGGCTGCGCACTTCATAGACCATCTGCCCCCATTGCTTGCGCGCCTCCCACCACCGGTCATAGGCCGCGTTGTTCCGAAAGCCGAGAAAAATGGAAAGCGCGATGCCGAGCAAGGTGAAAGGACTGGTGGTGTACTGCGCCACCGTCGCCAGGTGGATCCGGTCGACAGCGGCCACCAGCGCACCAAACAGCCCGGCACACAAGATATGCAGCGCGATCCGCGGCAACACAGAGCCGTGCACGGCAAACAGCAATGCCACAGCACTACGACGCTTTCGGACAATCATGGCGAATCACTTTCTTGGCAAGTATTGGGGGTCAGAAAAATATCATATCTTGATATAACTTGTCTCACGACCGATGCCCTCACCGCTGCCCGCCCACTCGGGCGGGCAGCGGTCGCTTCCGCGCACAGCTTGCCGACCCGCCAAATCAGTGCCACCATCCGCCTCTCATGGAATCGCTCATCAAACCCCTCATCACGCTGCTCGCCATCGTCAATCCGATCGGCATCGTGCCGTTTTTCATCCACTTCACGCGCAGTTTTTCGGAGCACCACCGCGCCCGCACGGCCAAGGTGGCTGCGTTTTCGGCCTTCGTGGTGATTTCACTCAGCGCCCTGCTGGGTCTGCAGATCATCGGATTCTTCGGCATCTCGCTGGCCTCCTTCCAGGTCGGTGGTGGCCTGCTGCTGCTCATGAGCGCCATTCAGATGCTCGGCGCCGAGCCGGCCGAATCCAAACCGCAAGACATCGACGAAGGCGCCCACCGCGCCGACGCGGGCTCCAGCATCGCCGTCGTGCCGCTGACCATCCCGCTGCTCACCGGCCCGGCCACCATCTCGACCATGGTGATCTATGCCGAAAAAACCGTGAAATGGTGGGAGCTCGGCGTGCTCGTGCTCTATGGCGTCATCGTCGGCCTGGCCACCCTCGCGGTGTTTTCGGCCGCCGAGCGCATCGGCCGGTTTCTCGGCCAGACCGGCATCAACGTCATGACCCGCCTGATGGGCCTGATCCTCGCCGCGATTGCCGTCGAAGTCATGGCCGACGGCCTCACCACGCTCTTCCCCGGCCTGCTCGGCTAAACGCCGCCCGGTCGACTATCCTCCAGATAACGCGTCTGTCATGGCGCGGTCGTAGCTTGGCGAGGGCACCGGCCCGCCGCCGGCCGACCTTCGGAGGATTCGGTTGAGGAAATTTCTCGCAATCAGCCTGATGATGATCCCGCTGGCGCTGTTCGCGCTGGTGGTGGGCGTCGAGCTCACGCAGAACAAGGTTTTGCTGACGACAACCGCCGGGCAGCTCGCCAGCGCAGACCGCGACGAGCACGATTACCTCGCCATCCATGGCGGCACCATCGCCCTGGCGGGGCCGTATCTGCCCCAGCGTGTCGCAAACATCGACTACGTCCCCATCTTCGCCGTCGCCGCCGACGGTACCGCCTCATCCCACCCCAGCTTCATCGCCATCATTCCCGCAGGTGCCTTGGCCGAGTTGATCCAGCCACCGGCCAGCACCGACGCACTGCGGCGCGTCGACATTCTCGGCATGCGCAATGGCCGCTGTGGCGAACTGGCCAAAACCGGGCTCCCCGCCACCCCGCCCCTGCCCTGCATCACCCACGGCAAGCACCCGAATGACCGGGTCAGTGTGCTGATCGGCAGCGCCATCATGCTCCTGCCCTTCGCCGGTCTCGGCCTGTGGTTATGGCGACGCCGTGGCCCTGTCGCCGTGCCGCATCCGCTGCCGGGCTGCCTGATCAAGCTGGGCAAGGCGGTGATGGTCATTCTGATCTTCGGTACCGTCGCCATCGCCAAGCTGGGCGACGACGTCTTGCCCCCGCTCGTCAAGACCGCCCCGCACCTGGGCGACGCAGCGCCCGTCGCCACCAAGGTGATGGACACTCTGCGCGCCTATCTCGGCAGTGAAAGTTTCGCTGCCGACACAGTGAACCATGGCAACAAGCTGGCCTCGTTGAAGAAGAACCTCGACACCCTGAACATCCAGCCCGGCGACACGCTCGAAGTGCAGCTTGTCCAGCTCGACGCCGGCAGCTTCTACACCCGGGACACGTTTGGCGCATTCCGCCGGCGCTCCGCCAAGGCGCTGATCGAACACCAGATTCGCCTCAACGGCGACATCGTCGGCGGGCAGTTCTTCGCCACCGACACCGCCGACCACTGGCCGGCAGTGGCAATGCGCCAACGCGAAGTCGGCGGACCGGTCGAACTGATTGCCGAGCAGACGGTACACACCGACAAGGGTGAGCGCCGATTGCGGATCGCCGGTGAAATCGAATTCATCGAAGGCGACGCCGCCGCTTACCAGCGTGGCGACAAGGTGGTGTTTCGCTACACCGACACCGCCCTGCAGCAAATCGCAGAAAAGCGCGAAAAAATCTTCCACACGACTGGCCGCAACCCGCGCCTCGCGTTTGCCATGTCAAATGTCTTGTTCAAGGCCGAAGACGACACCCTTGTCGCCCGCGCCACCGGCCCCGATCGACGCATATTCAAACCCTGAACACCCACTCGTCAGATCGGGACAATCGGTTGATCCAACGCAACGCATGCGCCCCGCAACGCGCGAAGATAAACATGAAGCCACTGCCTCGGGCGCCACTCGCCCGACGCATCGGGCATCCGACGCAATCTGTGGAGGTGAATCATGCGACCGCGTTATCCCCTGCTCTCGACAACACTGCTCGCCGCGGCGATCAGCCTGTCCTTCGCGCTGCCCGCCCACGCGCAAACCGCGCCACCGCGCGGCCCGGCGCCGTTCGCAGCCTACGACCAGAACGGTGACGGTGCGGTGAGCGAGGCGGAATTCAACGCCTTCCGCGCCAGCCGCCAGAGTGCCGCTGCCGCCGAAGGCCGGCCCATGCGCGGCGCGGCTGAGGCGCCGGCGTTCAGCAGCCTCGACACCAACGGCGACGGCAGCCTGAGCCCTGCCGAGTTGGCCGCGGGACAAGGCATGCAGCGCCAGAACCGCCCGGGCGCCGGGATGGGTCCGGGCGCCGGGATGGGTCCGGGTGCCGGGATGGGTCCGGGTGCCGGGATGGGTCCGGGCGGCGGGATGGGTCCGGGCGGCGGGATGGGTCCGGGCGGCGGCGTGGGTCAAAACCAACCCGCTTTTGCCGACTTCGATCTGAACGGCGATGGAAAAATCCTGCCCGACGAACTCACCCAGGCGCGCAACAAGCGCGTGGGCGAGCGCGCCCAGCAGGGTTACCAGATGCGCGGTTTGGCCAACATGCCGGACTTCGCGGAGATGGACATTGACGGAGACGGTGCAATCAGCCCGACCGAATTCGCCACCCACCAGCAAAGCCAGCGCCCCGGACCACCGGCACAATAAGTCAGCGTGCCACATTCACGGCGGATGCCTTGAGGGGCATCCGCCGTGTGTTTGACCTAATCCGACTTGAATCCGATGTTTTTATGACTGCCGTCGCAGAACGGCTTGTTCTTCGACGCGCCACAGCGACATAGCGCCACCGTCGTCCCCTGCCACGCAAGTCGGCCCGTCGCCGCGTGCACGCTCAGATTCCCCTTGCACAAGAGCGATCCATCCTTGAGCGGCGTAATCTGCAGTGCGCCGCCCGAGCCGGCGGCGCCCTCGCCACGCTCGCCGACCGCGCCGTAATCCTTGAAATCGATCTCTTCATGGCTGTTGTCGCAAAAGGGCTTGTTCTTGGAAGCCCCACAGCGACACAGCGCCGCACGGAACTGCAGGCCCGGCTGCGCCGTCGGATCGACCCCGTCGATATGCAGATCACCATGAACGAACAGCGGCCCGTTGCAAGCCACAAACACCGTGTTCTCCGCCGGAGCCGCTTCGGCCGGACCGCCCGCCTTGTCGCGATACGCCAAGGCGCCGCTCGGGCAGCGCTCGACGATCTGTTTCGCCTCGTCGGTATCCGACAGATCAGGCTGGCACCACGGCTTACGACCGCCGACAAACAAGTCGCCCGCTGCCTGCCCGCATTCGGACACATGGATACACAAACGACTGTCCCACAACACATCAATGGTCTTGCCGGAAAACATCAACGGCTTCGCTTTGCTGCTCATTGCGCACGCTCCGAACGTTCTGGCCCACTACCGCTATAGACCAGCACGCGCGCCAACGCGAATTCAGCCGGACAAAGCCTGCCAGATCAGACGCAAGGCCAGCGCGGTCAGAACAACATCAAATATCTTGGCGAAGTGCTTGTCCTGCATACGTTTGAGCAGGTGCAGTCCGATCCAGGTGCCGATCGCACCGCAGGCGATCATGGCGACGATCAGCGGCAACAGCGCGGTCAGCTCGAACCCCGCCTCCTGAAAGACCACCGCCTTCATACCGTGCTGGAATGACATCGCCGCCGAAAAGGTGGCAACAGTCGTAAAGCGATCGCGATGAATCTGCTTGATGAACGCGCCCACCAGCGCCCCCGTCGCGCCGACAAACAAGGAGATAAAGGTGGTCACGCCGCCGGCCACGGCAATGCCCGGTCGGCTCAACACCAGCGTGGGCAAGCGCGGCCCCCAGCACAGATAGAGAATGAAACCGGCGATGCTCAAATACATGGTTCGCGGCGGCAGATTGATCAGCACGGCAGCGCCAATCAGCGCGCCGACCAGCGCACCGGGCAGAAACACACCCAGCGTCCGCCAGTCGATATGCCGCCAACTCATGATCGCACGACCGCCATTGGAGCCCAGTTGCACCACACCATGCACCGGGATGATCACCGCCGGCGGCAGGACCTGCGCCATGATCCCCAGCAGCATCACACCGCCACCGGCGCCGAGGCTGGCGGTCAGCGCAGAGCTCACGCAGGCGCTCGCCAGCAGCAGCACCACCACAGCCGTCGGCAGATCACCAAACAGAGACAGGGTCACGGTGCTTACTCGGGGAGGAAAACCTGCATTTTACGGGCGCGCTCCGCCCCCCGGCCAGCCAGGCTCACTCGTGGCGCAAGGCGTCAATCGGGTCGAGCTGTGCGGCGCGCCGCGCGGGAAAGTAACCGAACACCACGCCAATCAAGGCCGAGATCCCGAAAGACAGCAGATTGATGGCCGGGTCGAACAGATAGGGAATGCTCATCAGCGACGCCAGCCCGATCGACGCGCCGGTGGCCAGCGCCACGCCGATCAACCCGCCGAGGCTGGACAGCACCACCGCCTCGATCAGAAACTGCAGCAGCACCTCGTGCTCCAGCGCACCAATCGCCAGGCGGATGCCGATCTCGCGGGTGCGCTCGGTGACCGACACCAGCATGATGTTCATGATGCCGATACCGCCCACCAGCAGGCTGACCGCCGCCACCGCGCCGAGCAGGGTGGTCATGATGCGGGTGGTGGATGACAGCGTCTGGGCGATTTGCTTGGTGTCGAGCACGTTGAAGTTGTCGTCTTCATTGGCGCCGATCTTGCGCCGCTCGCGCAGCAGGGTCTCGACCCGCGCCTTGACCGCATCGGTAGCGTTGCTGTCGCTGGCCGACACCAGGAGCGTGCGCACATCCTGGTCGCCGGTCAGGCGCCGCTGCACGGTGCGGATCGGCATCACGATGGTGTCGTCCTGATCCGAGCCGAAGGCCGACTGCCCCTTGGCGGCGAGCACACCGATCACCTGACAGGAGAAATCGGCCACCCGCATCGACTCGCCGAGCGGGTCGCCGCCGCCGAACAGTTCGCGCTGCAAGGTGGCGCCGATCACGCACACTGCCTTGCCGCCGCGCTCCTCGGCCTCGTTGAAGATGCGCCCGGCGGTGAGCGTCCAGCCGGCGGCAGTGAAGTAGTCGCGCGTGCTGCCGGTGGCCACGCTGGACCAGTTGCGCGCGCCCACCACCACCGACACCGCCTTGCGCGTCTCCGGCGCCACCGCCTTGACGCCCGATACCTGCGCCGCAATGGCCTGCACGTCGGCGACTTTGAACATCGGCGCCCCGGCGCTGCCGCCCGGGCCCATGCGCTGGCCAGGGCGCACCATCAACAGGTTGCTGCCCAGGCTGGACACCTGATCGGAGATCGACTTGGTCGCCCCGTTGCCGAGCGTCACCATGGTGATCACAGCCCCCACGCCGATGACAATGCCGAGGATGGTCAGGAAGGAGCGCAGCAGGTTGCGGCGGATCTCGCGCAGGGCGAGCAAAAGCGTATTCCAGATCATGCGCCCGCCTCCGCCACCGGTGTGCGCGAATCGCGATCGACCCGGCCATCGACAAAATGCACCTGCCGGTGCGCAAACGCGGCCATGTCCGGCTCGTGCGTCACCATCAGGATGGTGATGCCGCGCTGACAATTGAGCTCGGTGAGCAACTCCATGATTTCGCGGCTGCGCTGGCTGTCGAGGTTGCCGGTGGGCTCGTCGGCCAGCAGCACCGCCGGGTTGGTGACGATGGCGCGAGCAATGGCCACGCGCTGCTGCTGCCCGCCGGAGAGCTCGCCCGGGGTGTGGTCTTCCCAGCCGTCGAGGCCGACCTGAGCCAGCGCGGCACGCGCCGCGGCGTGGCGACTGGCGGTCGGCTCGCCGCGATAGAGCAGCGGCAGCTCGACATTCTCCAGCGCCGAGGTGCGCCCCAGCAGATTGAAGCCCTGAAACACAAAGCCGAGAAAATGCCGCCGCAGCAAGGCCCGCTGGTTGCGGTCCATGGTCTCGACATGCACGCCCTGAAATTGGTAGCTGCCGGCGGTCGGCGTATCGAGGCAGCCGAGGATATTCATCACCGTCGACTTCCCCGACCCGCTCGGCCCCATCACCGCCACAAACTCGCCGGCCTGGACGCTCAGATCCACGCCGCGCAGCGCCTGAAAGGCCGCCGGCCCGCTGCCATAGACCTTGGTGATGCCGGCGAGCCGGATCAGCGCCTCGGGGGTATCTGTCATGGTACTCACTGCGCACCGCTCACAGCTTCGGTGATCACCGCCGTACCGGCGGCCAGATCGCCCGACACGATCTCGGTCACCCGGCCGTTGGTGGCGCCGGTCTTCACCGTCACCGCCACCGGCCGGCCCTCGCGCAGCACCCACAGCTGGCGCTCGCCGGCGACCGGGTCCTTGAGCTTGACGGTTTTTTCCTGCCGCGGCGGACGCGGCATCAAGCTGGAGATCAGGCTCTGCTTGCGCTCGCCGCGGGCCGCCGAGGGCGTGAAACGCAGCGCCGCGTTGGGCACCAGCAGCACGTCCGCCTTTTCCAGCGTGGTGATCTCGGCCGTCGCCGTCATGCCGGGGCGCAGGCTGAGGTCTTCGTTGCTTACCTCCAGCGTGGTCAGATAGGTCACCACATTGTCGGTGGTGGTCGCGCCGTAGCTCACGCGGGTGATGTGCGCCGGATAGCGCCGGTCGGTGTAGGCATCGACGGTAAAGCTCGCCCGCTGCCCCTCCTTCACCTGGCCCACATCGGCCTCATCCACCTTGACCTGCAACTCCATCTTCGACAGATCCTCGGCCAGCGTGAACAACGTGGCCACCTGCAAGGAGGCCGCCACGGTCTGGCCCGGCTCGACCGCGCGCGACAGCACCACACCGTCGATCGGCGAGCGGATCGAGGCCTTGGCCAGGTTGGTTTCGTTGGTGCGCAGCGTGGCCTTGGCCTGCAGCACGCCGGCCTGGGCGCTGGCGAGGTTGGCCTGCGCCCGCGCGCGCGCTGCTTCGGCAGTTTCGAGCTCTGTTTTGGATGGCACCTTGCCGCCGGAGAGCTTGAACACCGCGTTCAAGCGCGACAGATTCGCGCCGGCCTCCTGCACCGTCGCCTCGGCCTGGCGCACGCCGGCGTCAGCCACTTTGACGGCGGCACGGGCATTGGCCACCTGATCGTCGAGCTTCGATACATCCAGCCGGGCCAGCACCTGCCCTTTGCGGACACGGCTGTTGTCATCGACATACACCTGTTCGATGGTGCCGGATAGCTCGCTGCCCACATTCACCTGATTGGTCGGCTGCAAGGTGCCGGTGGCCGACACGGTAACCACCAGCGCGCCGCGCTCGACCGGGCTGCTCTGGTAGCGCACGGCCGTGGCCGTGCCATTGCCGGCGAGCAGCGCATAGCCGCCGACGCCGAGCAGTGCCACCACGAGCGCGCTCAGCCACCAACGGCCGCGACGGGGTTTTTGGGTGGTCACATCGAGGATGGCCGACGGTGCGATGGCCGCCGGTGCGGCAATTTTTTCGGGCGAATTCATGAGGGGTTTCCCTGCGCAGTGTCGGCAGATTCAATAAGGTCGGCGCGCGACCAGCCGCCGCCCAGCGCCTTGTAGAGCTGGATCAGCGCGCTCAGGCGCTCGCCTTCGGCGCTGGCCAGGCTGTCTTCGGTGCTGAGCAGGCTGCGCTCGGTCTCGAGCACGGTACGAAAATCGATCAGGCCGCTGCGGTAGCGGTCGGCGGCCAGCAGGTTGGCGTTTCGCGCCGCAGTGCTGGCAGCGGCCAGTGCCTCGCGCCGGCGGGCGGTGTTGTCCAGCGCGGTGAGCGCGTTCTCGACATCTTCGAGCGCGGCCAGCACCGTGCTGCGATAGCTGTGCAGGCGCTGCTCACGCACCGCGCTCTGCTGCTCGACCCGCGCCGCCAGCGCGCCGCCGTCGAACACCACGCCGCTGATACCGGCGGCCAGCGAGCGCAGCACCGAGGCGCCATTGCTCAGCGCGCCGAAGGTGGCCGCCTCCAGCCCGATCGAGCCGCTCAGTTTGAAACCGGGATAGCGCGCCGCCTCGGCCACGCCGATGCGTGCCGTCTCTGCCGCCAGTTGCCGCTCGGCGGCCTGCACGTCGGGGCGCTGGCGCAGCACCTCGGCCGGAATGCCGACGGCGATGGTGGTCGGCAGCGCCGGCAGACCACCGCTGGCCAGCGTCGTCTGCACACGGCCGGGCGCCTCACCGGTCAGCACCGCAAGATGATTTGCCGCACTGGCGATACTGGTCTGCAGGCTGGGGATCTGTGCGCGCGTCTGCTCGACGTTGGTGCGCGCCTGCTCGACATCCACCGAACTGGCCAGCCCGGCCTGGGCGCGCCAATCGGTCAGCTGCAAGGTCTCGAGCTGGGTGGCGAGGTTGCGGCGGGCGATCTCCAGCCGCGCCTGACTGGTGCGCAGACTCACATAGTTGAGCGCCACTTCGGCGGCCAGCGAGGCCTGCGTATTGGCCAGCGTCGCGCTCGCCGCCTCACGGTCGGCCTGGGCTGCTTCGATGCCGCGGCGCACGCCGCCAAACACATCCAGCTCCCAGCCGGCATCGAAGCCGGCCGTCCAGCTTTCGCTCACCGCGGCGTCACCACGCTGGCTGGCGCCGGTGCTGCCCGACGCGCCAAGCGTCGGCCCCTGCCCCGCCGTCGCCACACGCTCCAGCGCGCGCGAGGCGCGCACGGCGGCGCGGGCCGATTGCAGATCCGGATTGGCGCGCAGCGCCTGCTCGACCAGCGCGCTCAGCTGCGCATCACCCAATTGCTGCCACCAGCGTTCGATGGCGGCCGTGCCAGCAGCGACGCCGTCGGCCGGAGCGGCGTGCCAGGCTGGCGGTGCAACGGTCGCCGGGGCCAGATAGTCGGGGCCCAGCGTGGCGCAGCCGCTCAACAGCAAGGCCAGCACGCCGGCGCCGAGGCGGCCGGCAAGGGCGGTGTGCGGAAGAGGTGTGGTTTTCATGGCATTCGCAATCAAAAAAAGGGGTCAGCCGAAAACATCGACTTGCAGTGTGCCGTTTCGTTTCCAGGTTTGCAGCATCGCCTCGGCGTCGGCCAGCGAGACGCGGCCGTGCGTGTGGATGATGCCGCGCAAGGCGGCGTCCACCGACTGGCCCAGTGTCGCCGAACGGCCGCACATGTACAGCACGCCGTGGTCCTCGGCCAGCCAGCGGAATACCTCGGCGCCGTGGGCGATCAGCTTGCGGTCGATGTAGGCGCCGTCGTCGGCGTCGCGCGAGAAAGCGGTGTCCAGCCGGGTGAGCGCACCGTCTTCTTGCCAGCGCGCCAGTGCGTCACGGTAGAAGAAGTCGCCCGAGCGCTGGCGGTTGCCAAAGAACAACCAGGTCGGGCCGGCGCCCGGAGTCGCCGCGCGCTCGGCCAGGAAGCCGGGGAACGGGGCAATGCCGGCGCCGGCCGCCACCAGAATCAGCGGCCGCGCCGCGTCTTCGGGCCGATTGAATTGCGGATGCGCGCGCAAGCTGGCGGTGATCTGCGCGCCCTCGGTCAGGCCGTGGCACAGATAGCCGCTGGCCTCACCGATATGCGTCTGTCCGGCCGCGTCGCGCCAGCGGTGCAAGCTGACGGTGAGGCGGATCAGCGTGTCGCCGACCCGCGAGGACGAACCGATCGAGTAGCAGCGCGGCGCCGCCGCCGGGCTCGGTGAAATCAACAGCAGGTCGCCCGGCCGGAAGTCGGTTGCCGGATCGCTGGGCGCAAAACCCAGTTGCCAGGTTTCGGTCAGCCCGGCCACCGCCGGGTCGTCCAGCCGGCACCGCTCGACCAGCGTGAGCGACACGGTCTGGTCGGCCGCCGGAGCCTCGACCGCCTCGAGTGTGCGTCCGAGCAGGGTCGCGATACCCGACAGCCAGCGCCGCCAGACACCCCCCGGTTCCCCGTCGGCACGCTCGAGCGGGGCCAACTCGCGCGCGCCGCGGCCCAGCAAGGCCGCACGCAACTGCTCGCCGCCGCCGCAGAACTGCCCATAGCGTCGATCGCCCAGCGCCAGCATGCTGAACCGGCTGCCGGCCAGATCCGCCGCAGGCAATTGCTGCATGAAGCGCCGCGCCGGGTCGGGCAGCTCGCCCTCGCCGGTCGTCGACACGATCAGCAGTGTCCGTTCGTAGCCCGCCAGTGCCGCCGGCGATAAGGCGTCGAGCGAGGCGCAGGCCACCTTCTCGCCCGCGCTGCGCAAAGCCTGGGCCGTGGCTTCGGCCAGGCGTGCGGCGGTGCCGGTCTGGCTGCCGAAGGCCACCAGCGTGGCGGCCCCGGCGTCGGTGCTGCCCGCGGTGCGCTGACGGCGGCGACGCCACCAGCCCCAGGCACCGGTGCCGGTCAGCCCGGCCAGCGCCAGCGCACCGGCGAAACTGATGCCCGCCGACCACACGCCGCCCCAGGTGCCTTCGTGCAGTTCATGCACCAGCCCTGGCCCACCGGTGAGCGTATTGATGCTCCCATCGGGCTGGACCATCTGCATCACCTGACCAGCCGCACCGCTGGTGGTGACGAGCGCACTGCCGCCACGGAAGCGTCGGGCCGCCAGCACCGCCGCGCCATCGCCTTGCTCGGCGACCCGCTCAACGGCCACAGCCAGCGCCACCGGGGGGCCGGCTTGCACCGGCGGCAGATCGACACCGCCGATGTGCAAGGCCATCAGCGTGCCGGTCAGCGGTGCCAGCAACACCACCGGCAAGGCCAGCCAGCCGATGCCCAGATGCCAGCCCGACAGCGTGTTGCGCAGCCGTGGCAGGCCGAGCGCAAGGCCCATCAGGATCAGCGCGGTCATGGCGTAAGCCGCGATCTCCACGACGATGCCCAGCCCGAGCAACAATTTTTTGTGCAGGTCGAGCACGATGGCAAACACATCCGGGCCCGGCTGCGACGCGGCCAACTCGCCGGATGCCATCTCGAATCGACCCGAGGGGCCCGCCGGATTGTTGGATTTGACCATCAGGGTGCTGGCATCGGGCGACACCGTCACCTGGTTTGCCCGGCCACGCGGATCGATCCTGGCCAAGGCCTCGGCCACCGTCGCCGCGCTGACCGAGACCGATGACACGGGCGAAGCCGTGAGCACCGGCTTGAACGCCAGCACGGCGCCGGACAGGATGACAAGGACAAACACCGGCGTGAGCGCCAGTGCGATCCAGCGATGAAGGCGACGAAGCAATGAGCGGAAATGGGCGGTAGACATGATTCACACCAAGCGGTCAATTGAAGCGCTGCGCGTCGGGTTTTGGCGCGCACGGCTTTGCGATGCGCCAATTGTGCCGTGGCTGCGGGTAAGCCCCGGTTAGCCTTGTGTAAAGGCGGGTAAAGCTGCGCGCACAACCGGCAAGTCCGGTTCCTTCTTGCCCGGCGGACCGCGGCCCTGCACGACGTCAGCGCGCGTCCGACAGCCGACACATCGAACCACCGGCAATGGGTGTGCGATGATCGCGCCCATGACCACCCACACCGATCCGCTGGATATCGTGCGCCACTACCACCAGCGCACCAAGCACCGCCCCGAGCGCTACGCCGCCTCACTCGGCTATCTCGACTGGGCCAGCCAGCCCGACCCGTTTCGCCGCTTCGAGGGCGCACCGGGCGTCGACCTGCCGCGTCCGCCGCTGCGCCCGGCGCCAAGCTACGACAGCCTGTTCACCAGCACGCCCCAAGCCGCCGCGCTCGACGCCGACACCGTCGGCCGCCTGCTGCTGCACAGCCTCGCGCTGTCCGCCTGGAAGCAGGTCGGCCCTGGCCAATCGTGGTCGCTGCGCATCAACCCCTCCAGCGGCGCGCTGCACCCCACCGAGGGCTACCTGATCAGCGGCACCGTGCCCGGCCTGATCGACGCGCCCGGCGTATTCCACTACGCGCCCTTCAGCCACCAGCTCGAACGCCGCGCCGCCCTCTCCGACGCGCAATGGGCGGCGCTGGCGGCCGGCATGCCGCAGCCCTGCCTGCTGATGGGCCTCACCTCGATCCACTGGCGCGAGGCCTGGAAGTACGGCGAACGCGCCTGGCGCTACTGCCAGCACGACGCCGGCCACGCCATTGGCGCCATCGCCGTTGCCGCGCGCACGCTCGGCTGGCAGGCGCGCGTGCTCGACAGCGTGGCCGACGCCGAGCTCGACCGCCTGCTCGGCACCGACCAGCAAACCGGCCCCGAGGCCGAACACGCCGACTGCCTGATCCTGCTCAGCCCGGCCGGCAGCCTCACACCCGCGCCGGGCGCCGAGGCTTGGCCAGCGCGCATTCCTGCACTCGACTTGCTCGGCACCGCCAACACGCTCAGCCGCGAGCACCATCCATGGCCGATCATCGATGCCGTGGCCGACGCCGTGTGTAAGCCCGGCTCCGTGCTCGCTGCGCAATCGTTGCCCCGCACCGACACCTCGCCCGACCGCGGTCACAGCGCCGAACAGATCATCCGCCAGCGACGCAGCGCCGTAGACATGGACGGCCGCAGCCCCATCGACCGCAACAGCTTCTACCGCCTGCTCGGGCGCACCCTGCCCGGCGCCTTTGTGGCCGATGCGCTGCCGTGGGCCCCGCGCGTTTCGCTCGCCTTGATGGTGCACCGGGTCACCGATCTGGCGCCCGGCTTCTACCTGCTGGTGCGCGAGCCGGCGCACGAAGCCAGCCTGCGCAAATCGCTGTCCGATCAATTCGTGTGGGAGACACCCGAGGGCTGCCCGCCCGATCTGCCGCTGTTCCGGCTGATTGACGACGACGCCCGCCGCGCGGCGCAAACCGTCAGCTGCCAGCAAGCCATCGCCTCAGACGGCGCGTTCGCGGTCGGTATGCTCGCGCAGTTCGATGCGGCACTGGACACCGGCGGTGCCCGCGCCTACCCCCGCCTGTTCTGGGAAACCGGCCTGATCGGCCAGGTGCTGTATCTGGAAGCCGAAGCCGCCGGCCTGCGCGGCACCGGCATTGGCTGCTTTTTTGACGACATGATGCATGCGCTGATGGGCCTCACCGACACCGCCTGGCAAAGCCTTTATCACTTCACCGTCGGCGGCCCGGTGGAAGACGCCCGCCTGCAAACCCTGCCGCCCTACGCCCATCTGGACAGCCAATAGCAGCCTGGCGCGGCGCGTGGCTGGATCAGCGCACGGTATAGCCGCGCCCATCCAGACACGCGCCCATGGCGCGGTAGTAGTCTGAGCGCGCCGAATCGGACTGCGCGTTCGACCCATCGTAAGCCGGCCGCGAGGGATCGAAGCCGGTCTGCTCACGCGACCAGCGATGACACTCGTAGCGGTCGTCGGCCTGCTGCGCTTCGGACTGCCCCAGGCGGGGATAGATGAATTGCTGCGGCTCGTCATCCGCCAGTTCATCCTCCGGATACTCCGGTGCACCCGCCGGACGCTCGACCACCACATAGCCCTGAGGCGCCGGCGCGTAATAGACCTCGTTGGCGTAGTAATACCGTGACGGCCCAATGCGCAGCGTGAGATAGCCCAGCGGCAAGACCGGCACGACAATGCCGAAGGGCGGCGCAATGACGACAAACCGGCTGCCCGACGGTCGGTACCACACGCCATTGGCGAACATGTAGCGGCTGCCGCGGTACGGAACGACGCGATGCGCCGGCGGAAGGACTTGAATGACCGCACCACGCGACGGGTAGTGTCGGCGCTCGACATGCGTGGCACGCCAATCGCTCCGGCGGTCATCCCGGCGATCCACGCGATGATCCTGTCGCACCACCGCGCGGGTATCACGCCCGTCATCGCGGCGATCCTGTCGTATCTCGCGAGAACGCTGGACGGAGTCCCGGCGGTCGTCCCGGCGATCGTCCCGGCGGTCGTCCCGGCGGTCGTCCCGGCGATCTTCGCGACGGTTCTCGGTCCGTGCTTCCCGGCGCTCATTCGTGCGCCCTTCGCCACGTCCGCGATCCCGCTCGCCGGTCGTGTCCGCATGCGCCAGCCCGCCGGTGCCGGCCACCAGCGCCAGCGCAATCAGCATCCCGCGGGATCTCACCAAGGTTTTCGTGTTCATCATTGTCGACTCCATGGATTCAGCGCACCGTGTAACCACGGCCTTCAAGGCACGCGGTGATGGCACGGCGGTAATTGTCGGCACGCTGCTCGCGCGGCTGATCGCGGCGATCGGCCATGCGCTCTTCGATGGCCTGGGCGCGCGCTTCCCTCGCGTTATCAGCGGCGTTGCCCGCTACGCCACCCACCACGGCGCCAATGGCGGCCCCTTCCAGCGTGCGTTGCGGGTTGGCGACGGCAGCGCCCACGACGGCCCCGGCCACCGCGCCCATCGTCGTACTGGTGCCCGTCGGCGGATCGGGTTCAACCCGTCGTACCGACGCGCGAGCCGGCGCCGGCGATCGAGCGGGATCGAAGCCGCTTTGCCTGACCGCCCACAGATGGCACTCGTAACGATCGCGATCGGCCCGCCGCGCCGACTGCCCCCGGGCGGGGTAAACAGCCATCTCCCGCGGCGACGCCTCGACCGCTGCCGGTGGCCCACCGACCGGGCCGGAACGCGGTGCCGCACAACCGGCCAGCATCAAGGCCGCGAGCCATGCCACACCGGTATGGCGCGTTTGAATCAGAGCAAAGCTGCGACGCATGGGCGACTCCCGACAAACTCAGTTCACAGGCTCCAGTGTGCAGCGCCGCCGGGTGAAGTGCTTGCCGTGCGTGGTTAAGCTGTGTAAAGAAGGACCACAGAATCGTCTCCAGACGTAAGCCCCCAACCAGGTCTCCCGCCATGTCCTTTGTTCACAGCTTTGCCCCCGTGGCCGACGCCACGGCCACCCGCCTCATCCTCGGCAGCATGCCGGGCAAGCGCTCGCTGGCCGAGCAGCAGTATTACGCCCACCCGCACAACGCCTTCTGGCCAATCATGGCCGAGCTGTTCGGCTTTGAAGTCACCGCGCCCTACGCCGAACGCTGCGCCGCGCTCAGCGCTGCCGGCGTCGCGGTGTGGGATGTACTCGCCGCCTGCACCCGCGAGTCCAGTCTGGATTCGGATATCGTCGAGGCGAGCATCGTGCCGAATGATTTCGCCGGCTTCCTGAACGCGCATCCCGGCATTCAGGCCATCTACTTCAACGGCGCCAAGGCCGAGAGCAGCTTCAACACCCATGTACTGCCGACGCTGAGCGAAGCCCACGCCGCCATCACCCGGCACCGCCGCCTGCCCTCAACCAGCCCCGCGCATGCCGGCCTGCGCTTCGACGCCAAGCTCGACGCCTGGCAGCGCGCTATCGCGCCTTGAATATTCAGGCCTTGGCCGCCGCCGGCACGCTGCTGTGCGGCGCCGGCTGGGGCGGCCGCTGCGGCACCGCCATCGCCCGCTGCACCACCAGCACGCTGCCCAGCACCACCACCAGCCCGACCAGCGACAGGCCGCGCATGCTCTGGTCGAGCAGCGCCCAGCCCACCAGCACGGCAGTCAGCGGGCTGAGCAGGCCGAGCGAGGACACTGCCACCGGCGACAGCCGCGCCACGCCGCGAAACCACAGCGCGTACGACACCAGCGCACCAAACACCGCCAGATAGGCATAACCCGCGATGTTTGCCGGACTCAGCGTCGGTAGCGGCGGATCGATCACCCACGCCAGCGGCGCCAGCATCAGGCCGCCGAGCAGCAACTGCCAACCCGTGAACGCCAGCACCGGCAGCTCGGGCCGCCAGCGCCGGGCCAGAAAGGTGCCCGCCGCCATGTACGCCGCACCGGCCAGCGCAGCGACAATGCCAGCCGGCGACCACACCGCATCGGGCGACAGCAGCAAGGCTGCCATGCCCAGCACCCCCGCCACGCTGGCCCATACCGCCAGCCGCACCGGCTGCTGCTGGTCGACCGACCAGACCAGGGCCATCACCAGCAGCGGCTGGATCGCGCCCACCACCGCCGCCAGCCCGCCCGGCAGCCGGTAGGCGGCCACAAACAGCAGCGCCTGAAAGACCGCGATGTTCAAGGCCGAGAGCAACAGCAGCCGCCCCCAGAAACCGGCCGCCGGCAGGCGGCGGCACCACAACACCAGCAGCAGCCCGGCCGGCAGCACGCGCAGCAAGGCGGCGGTGAGCGGCCGGTCTGGCGGCAGCAACTCGGTGGTCACAATGTAGGTGGTGCCCCAGATGATGGGCGCCAAGGCGGTGAGCAGCGCATCGGCCCACGGAGAATGGATTTGTGTCGTTTTCATGGCTTTATCTTCACATCAAGATAAAATAAAGCCTGACATGGATTTATCTTGAGCTCAAGACAACATGAAGGAAAGCCGATGAACGGACCCACGCAAGGCGACGCAGTCGATAGCATCCTGGCGCAGTGGCGTCGCGAACGGCCGGACCTGGATCTGGCGCCCATGGGGGTGATCGGCCGCCTCAAGCGATGCTCTGCACTCATGCAGCGCGAACTCGACACGGCGTTCAGCGCCTTCGACATGAGCCGCTGGGAATTCGACGTACTGGCCACGCTGCGCCGCGCCGGCGCCCCCTACTGCCTCAGCCCCACCGCGCTGTTTGCATCGCTGATGATCACCTCCGGCACCATGACCCACCGCCTGCAGGGGCTCGAAACCCGCGGCTGGATCGAGCGCCTGCCCGACCCGAAGGACGCGCGCAGCAAATTGGTCAAACTCACGCCCGCCAGCCTGGATTTGATCGACCGCGCGGTGGAAGCGCATCTGGAGAATGAACGACGCATCCTGGCGCCGCTCGACGCTGAGTCGCTCGACGTGCTGGACGCTCAGCTTGCAGAGTTACTAGCGATTCTGGAACCGCCACGCATGTGATGGAATCAAGATCAATGACAAAAAAACGCACAGGCGCACAAATGGCTGCAGGAAAGCTCATTTCCGCCATCCAGAAAGAATGGGGAAATGAACTAGGCGACGCTATCGCGCAATCGACCGAAAAGGTAATGGACTTGGCTCACGAACTACTTCAAGAACGCACACCCGAGCGTATGCGTATCTTGCTAAAAAATAGAACTCTCACAGAATATTTGGGAGAACATTGGGTGAAGCACCATCCCTCAACTGAGTCAGCGATAGCAGCGCTTGAAAAAGAGCTATACGCCTGACTCAGCGCGGCTCCTGCCAGGTGCGATGACGAACCATCACCGCCGCAAACAAGGGCGAATCAAGCCAGGCCTTGAGCCAGCGACGCAGCGCCGGCAGTCGCGCCTTGTCGAACCACGCCGCGTCCACTGCCGCGAACTGGCGCACAAAGGGCAACAACGCCGCATCGGCCAGCGACGGCGTGTCGCCAAACAGATAGGCACGCCCGGACAGGCGCGCGTCGAGATCGGCCAGATGCGCGGCAATGGCGGCCTTCCGCCATGCGGCCGCCGGCTTCTCGGGAAAACGTTCGGCGTACTTGTAGCGGTCAAGCAGCGGCTTGAAGTCGACGTCGTTGCGGGCGATGAGTGTGGCCTGCTCAGCGCTGTCACCGGCGTGCAGCCAGCCGTCCGGGTCGTTCTGCTGCAGCGCCCAGTACATGATGTCCAGGCTCTCTTCAAGCACCCGGCCATCGGGCAATCGCAACACCGGCACCGTGCCCTTGGGCGAGATCTCCAGTAAATGCGCCGGCTTGTCGCGCAGCACCACCTCGCGCAAGGCCACCACCACGCCCGCTTGCCAAAGCGCCAGCCGCGCGCGGATGGCGTACGGGCAGCGGCGGAAGGAATACAGAATGGGTCTCACGGCTTGAGGCGGTATCCGGTCTTGAAAATCCACGCCACCAAAGCGATGCACGCGACCAGGAAAAACACCGTCATCCCCAGGCTCAGCGCCGGGCTCACATCGGCAATACCGTAGAAGCTCCAGCGGAAGCCGCTGACCAGATACACCACCGGGTTGAACAGCGTCACCGTCTGCCAGAACGGCGGCAGCATCTTGATGGAGTAGAAGCTGCCGCCCAGAAAGGTGAGCGGCGTGACGATGAGCATGGGCACCAGTTGCAGCTTCTCGAAGCCATCGGCCCAGATGCCGATGATGAAACCGAGCAGGCTGAAGGTGATGGCCGTGAGCACGAAGAACAGCATCATCCAGAAAGGATGCTCGATGCGCAGGTCCACGAACAGACCCGCCGTGGCGAGGATGATCACCCCCAAAATGAGCGACTTGCTCGCCGCCGCGCCCACATAGGCAATGACGATTTCGAGATAGGACACCGGCGCCGACAAGACCTCGTAGATCGTGCCGGTAAAGCGCGGGAAGTAGATGCCGAAAGACGCGTTGGAAATGCTCTGCGTCAGCAGCGACAGCATGATCAGGCCCGGCACGATGAAGCTGCCGTAGCTCACCCCGTCCACCTCCGGAATGCGCGAACCGATCGCCGCGCCAAACACCACGAAATACAGCGAGGTCGACAGCACCGGCGAGATGATGCTTTGCGTCAGCGTGCGCCAGGCGCGCGCCATCTCGAAGCGATAAATGGACTTGATTGCGTAGAGATTCATTTCTTCACCAGGCTCACGAAGATGTCTTCGAGCGAGCTTTGCGTCGTGTTCACATCCTTGAAGCCGATGCCCGCCGTGTTCAGATCGGCCAGCAGATCCGTGATGCCGGGGTGCTCGCGCTCGGTATCGTAAGTGTAGGTCAGCGCGTGGCCGTCCTCACCGCGCTCCAGCGCATAGGCGGCCAGCGAGTCGGGCACGGCGTCGAGCGGCGATTGCAGATGCACCGTCAGCTGCTTCTTGCCCAACTGGTGCATCAAGGTCGCCTTGTTTTCCACCAGAATGATCTCGCCCTTGCGGATCACCCCGATGCGGTCGGCCATCTCCTCCGCCTCTTCGATGTAATGTGTGGTCAGCAGAATCGTCACGCCGTCCTCACGCAAGCCGCGCACCAGATTCCACATATCGCGGCGCAGCTCCACATCCACGCCCGCCGTCGGCTCATCCAGAAACAACATGCGCGGCTCGTGCGACAGCGCCTTGGCAATCAGCAGCCGCCGCTTCATGCCGCCCGACAGCGTCATGATCTTGTTATTGCGCTTGTCCCACAGCGACAGCGAGCGCAACACCTTCTCGATGTAGACGGGGTCCGGCGCCTTGCCGAACAGCCCGCGCGAAAAGCTCACTGCCGAAAACACCGTCTCGAAGGCGTCGGTGGTCAACTCCTGCGGCACCAGCCCGATCAGCGAACGCGCCGCCCGGTAGTCGTCCACGATGTCATGCCCGCCCACCGTCACCTTGCCGGCCGAGGCATTCACCAGCCCGCAGATGATGCTGATCAGCGTCGTCTTGCCCGCGCCGTTCGGCCCCAGCAGCGCAAAAATTTCGCCCCGGCGGATGTCGAGATTGATGTCCTTGAGCGCAGTAAAGCCGCCCTCATAGACCTTGGAAAGATTGGAAACGGAAAGCATGGTCGTCATGGCCGGCACGATACCAGAGGCCGGGCCAAGACGTCCCGGCACAATGGATTCGGCGAGGCCAGTCAATGGTCAATCAGGCACCACATGCCCGCGACGCCGTGAGCATGCACCAGCCCGCCGGCATCAGCCGCCCCCCTGCTACCGGCCGGCGCCCCGATGATTGCTCAGTCCGTCCATTCGGCCGACGTCTGCCATTTGACGATCCATTGGGGCAGCTCCGCTGCGGGCATGGGTCTGGCAATGCCGAAGCCTTGCGCCAGATCGCAGCCGAGCGTTAGCAGAAGATCGCCGTGTGCCCGGCTTTCAACGCCTTCGGCGATCACCTCTCGATGGAATATTTCCGCCAGTTCGACCACCCCCCTGACGATCGCCAGATCATCCGGATCCTGAATCATGTTGAAAACAAAGCTCCGGTCGATTTTCAAGACTTTGGCGGGCAGTCGCTTCAGGTAGATCAAAGACGAATACCCGGTGCCGAAGTCGTCGAGCGCGACGCTGACCCCCATCATGTGGCAGGCCCGAATGGTCGCCGACGCCTTGTTGATGTCTTCCAGCGCACTGGTCTCGAGCACTTCGAGTTGCAGGTTCTGGGGGCGCAACTCTGGATGCGCAGCGAGTTGCTGGCCCAGCCGCTCGGCAAAATCATCCTGCAGCAGTTGGCGCGCACCGATGTTGACGCTGACGGTCAGCTCGAGCCCGCTCCGTTTCCACGCGGCCATCTGGCTCAGGGCGGTATCGATGACCCACTCTCCGACTTCGATGCTGATCGGATGATCCTCGATGACGCCGAGGAAGGCCGCCGGGGGCAACAGACCGCGCTCAGGATGCTGCCAGCGGATCAGGGCCTCGGCCCCCGTGACCTCGCCACTGCGCATATTGACCTTGGGTTGGTAAGCCAGCACGAACTCACCCTCGTCGAGTGCGGTACGAATCCGCAGCAGATCGGCATGGCGTGTTCGAATCGCGGCATCCTGAAGGACATCGAAGAGGTGGTAGCAATTCTTGCCGGCCTGTTTCGCGATGTACATGGCCTGATCGGCATGGCGCATCAGCACATCGGCATCGACATGATCCTGCGGATAAAAGGTGACGCCGATGCTCGCGGTGACCTGCACGCACTCATCGGCGTTGACGCCCGGTGTGTCGCCATCATGATTGACCACGACCGCTTCATTGGCCACTTGCAACAAACGCTCGATCACCGGATAGCTGTCCGCTGGTCGTTCAAGGCCACAAAGAATCGCGACGAATTCATCGCCGCCGATACGCGCCAGAGTGTCGCCTTCGCGCAGCGCGTCCTTGATGCGGTGGGACACCGTCACCAACAGGGCGTCGCCGACGTAGTGCCCGTGGTTGTCATTGACCTCCTTGGTGTCGTCGAGGTCGAGATAGGCCACGGCCAGTGACGTCCCGGAGCGCTGGCACTGCGCAATGGCCTGACCAAGCCGGTCGGACAGCAGCAGCCGATTGGGCAGCCCCGTCAGCGGGTCGAAATGCGCCAGGTGCTCAAGCTGGTCCTGATGCGCCCTGCGTTCCGTAATATCCGAAAACAGCGCCACATAGTGACGCGGCACGCCCTCTGCGTCCCGGACGACGCTGACGCGCATGAGTTCTGGGTATACCTCACCATTCTTGCGCTTGTTCCACAGCTCACCGCTCCAGAAGCCGCGGGTTTTCAGCGCCTGCCAGAACTCGGCATAAAACGCATGGTTGTGGCGGTCCGACTGCAGAAAGCGCGGGTTCTGGCCCAGGGCCTCTTCGCGGCAATAGCCCGTAATCTGCGAAAAAGCGTTATTGACTTCAACGATGGTGCCGTCGACATCAGTGATCATGATGCCTTCAAGAGAGTGCGTGAACACCCCGGCCGCGAGCTGCAAGTGCGCCTCATTTTGTTTGAGTTCAGTGATGTCTCGCCCGGTGCCGTGATAGCCGATAAAGGCGCCAGCCGCGTCAAACAGCGGCGCGCCATTGACACTGTTCCAGCAAATCTCCCCACGGCTGTTCAGATAGGAATACTCGAAATTCCTGAATATCTGACGCGCCTCCAGAAGCGCGCGATGCTCGGCCCATTGCGCCGGCGTAACGTTGACCGGCAGCTCCCAGCGCGCCTTGCCGACCACCTCGGCCGTACCGGCGAAGTCCTTGCCTGAATCGTGGGACACATGAACAAAGCGGTGCTCGCGGTCCTGCGTCCAGAACCAGTCAGACGACAGCGAAGATAATTCTGCCAGGCGCCGTCGTTGTTCCTTGAGTTCGGCCTCCACCCGCTTTCGCTCTGTAACCTCCTCGACCACGATGCCTACGCCATCCACCATCCCGTCAGCACCGGCAAAGGGGTAGTAACTGGCCACCCAGTCGCGCTCCCGCTCCGGGTCTGCCGGCGTGACACCATGGATTTCGATGTCGAGCTGCGGCTGGCCGGTCGCCAAAACGCGTCTGAAAATCGGTTCGAGCACATCCGCCAGTTGCGGAATCAGCTCACGTGGCGTGCGGCCAAGGTGCTCGGCAACCGAGGGGCCATCGATCGCCGCGAGTCGTTCATTGATGCGCAGCCAGCGAAACTCGCGGTCTACCAGCGCCAGGCCGACCGGTGCCGTGGTGTAGAGCTGTTCGAGTTCGGCGAGGCGCATGTTCAACGCGCGATTGACGACATCAAGCTCCTCCACTTTCTGCTCGAGCTTGCGCACCAGGACTTCGCTGTATTCCTTGAGAAGGACGTTCTCACTCGCGTCCGGCATGTGTGGTGGCCGCAACTGCCCCTCAGCGGCCTTGCCCAGAACCTCCTTGATGTGCGCGATGAACACATCGGGTTCGCTCGGTTTGATGACGAAGGCATCGGCACCGAGATCCAGTGCCAGCTGTTCATCTCTGGCATGGGTATAGGTCGCCGTGTACACCACGAACGGGATCGCCTTGAGGCGGGCGTCCGCCTTCCATTCGCGCAACAGGGAATAGCCGTCCATCACCGGCATCAGCAGATCAGAGATGACGAGCTGGGGTGTCGTGTGCCGTGCCTTGGTCAGCGCCTCGGCGCCGTCGCGCGCCTCCTCGACGGCATAGCCGTGACCTTCGAGCAATACTCTCAGCAGGTAGAGATTTTCGGGCTTGTCGTCAACGATGAGAACACACTGCATCGGCTAGGCCCTTATGTTCTTTGCGAACACCATTGAGTCTTTCATGGCGCGGTGCGAACGTTGTCGACAGGCAGAAAACGACTGACTTCGGCAACAAAAGTATCCGGGTCGATGGGCTTCTCGATATACCCGTCACAGCCGGCGGACAGCGCCTTTTCGCGGTCGCCGGCCATCGCATAGCTGGTCACCGCGATGATCGGCGTGCTCAGCAGTGTCGCATCGGCGCGCAGGGCCCGGGCGACGGCATAACCATCCATGCCCGGGAGCTGGATGTCGAGCAGAATGAGCGCCGGCGGCTCTTGCCTTGCCCGCGCCACGCCGGCCGGCCCGTCCGCCGCATGTTCAACATGGTATCCGCTTCGCTGCAGCAAAAAGGTGGCCAGATAGCGGTTCTGCTCATTATCCTCGATCAAAAGAATGTGTCTTTTCATTGGGTCGCAGCTCCATTCATCGGCAAGATGCGGGCAAACGTTCATTCCGTACGCATTGTACCCGTGTCGCGCCGGGCGGCCGGACGTTGGCAAATGGCCCGCCCGAATCCGGTACCTTCGCGGTTGGTGACGCACGCCGGGCACGACGCCAAGAGGCTGGCGAAGGTGAGACGCCGATCGAAACGGGCACGAGCGACTCACGCCTGCCCGGGCGCCATCCCTTACAGAGCGCACCGATCTGCCGCCCGCATGCAGCCCGACCGTCTGACCCGGACCCAGCGGTCGGGTTACGCGGCTGGCGCCGCCGGCCCCACGGGCGGCAGCACCAAGGTAAAGACGCTGCCTTTTTCCCACACGCTCTCGGCATGGACCTCCCCTCCCATCAACGCCGCGAACTTTCGGCAAATCACCAGCCCGAGCCCGGTGCCGTCATGATTGCGGCTCAATCCGGTTTCGATCTGGGTAAACGGCTTGAACAGTTCGACCATATCCTCGGCCTTGATGCCCATGCCCGTATCGGCCACCTGCACACCCGGACCACTCGCCGTTGTCAGCACCGATACGGTAATGCTGCCGTGCCGGGTAAATTTGATCGCATTCGACAGCAGGTTCATCAGGATCTGCTTGACGCGTTGCGGGTCGCCGACGACCGGGCCAACCGCAGGTGCCAGTTCGGCGCGCAGCGTCAGTCCCTTCGACTCGGCGAGCGGACGCACAATGGCGACGCTCGCGTCGACGGCCGCGCACAGGTCCACCGGCTCGGCGCTGAGTTGCATCTCGCCGGCCTCGATTTTGGACAGGTCGAGCACATCGTTGATCAAGGACAGCAGGTGGCGCGAACTTGTTCTGACCATCTCGAGCTGCTTCTTCTGCTCGGCGTTGAGCGGCCCGGGCAACTCCTGCAGCACAACGCCGGTAAACCCGATGATGGAATTCAGGGGCGTACGCAACTCGTGACTCATCGTGGCGAGAAAAGCGGATTTGAGCCGGTCGGCGGTCTGTGCGCGCACCGTAGCCGCGCGGAGTTCGTCATTCAAGGCGACAAGGCGATCGTTCGCCTCCTCGCGCTCCGTGACGTCGTAATTGATACCGACGACCCGAACGCCCTCACCGGAGGTATCCGTCAACACCATTTCCGAGGCCTGGATGACGCGCAGCGCGCCATCGATGCGCCGGCGGATGCGAAACTTCCGCTCACCTCGCCCGCACCGGCGGACAGTCTCCTGCAATTGCGCCTCCTGCGCAGGCAGATCCTCGGGCAAGACCGCATTCGCCCAATCGCGATAGTCCAGCACGCCATCGGGCACCTCTGGCAAGCCGTAGATCTCGAACATACGCGCATCCCACAGGACGGTGTTCCTTGAAAGATCCCAGTCCCATACGCCGATTCCGTGGGATTTCGTCGCCAACGCCATGCGTTCCGACTGAATGCTCAGCGCCTGTTCGGCGCGCTTGCGCTCTCCGATATCACGGACAATTTTCGACGCACCAATGATCCGGCCGGCATGATCCGTAATGGGCGAAATGGTGACGCTGACGTCGATATGCTGCCCCGCCTTGTTGATGCGCACGGTATCGAAATCACGGATGCGTTCGCCACGCTGGATGCTCTCGAGAATGTGGCGCTCTTCGTCGAGCCGCTCGGTCGGAATAAGCCGCGTAATGGGGGTGCCGATCATTTCGGCTTCGCTATAGCCAAACAGCCGCTCGGCCGCGGCGTTCCAGCTGGTGACGACACTGTCGAGCGTTTTTCCGATGATCGCATCGTTGCTGGACGCGACAATTTCGGCGAGGCGACGGACCTCATCCTCGGCCTGTTGGCGCCAGCTATTGTCGACCACGGTCGCCAGCACGCGCGGCCCCTCCGCCGTAGTGACCAGATTCAGACCGATTTCCAGCGGAAACTCACTGCCATCCTTGCGCCGACCCAACAGCTCACGGCCAACGCCCATGGGTCGCGTCTCCGGATGCGCGAAGAACCTGTCGCGTTCGATCGCCTGACCGGCGCGCAGGGATTCGGGCAGCAGCACTTCGACCGCCTGACCCACCAGTTCAGCGCGCGACCAGCCAAACAGCGCTTCGGTGTGATCATTGATCAGGGTAATGATCCCCGCCTGATCGACAACAACGATGCCGCAGGGCGCCGCCTCGACCACCGCACGATAGCTTTCCGCCCCATCCACCTGCTGCGCCACCGAACAAGGGCGCTCGGCAGCGGCGCTGCGCTGCAGTGCCATATGGGTCATCACGGAACGGCTCAGCACACCGAGCGTCTGACGCTGCACGGCGTTCAGTTTGCGGGGCTGGTGGTCAATGACACACAGCGTACCGAGGACATGCCCCGCCGGCGTCACCAAGGGCGCACCAGCATAGAAGCGTATCGCCGCATCGCCTGTGACCAGCGGATTGTCGGCAAAACGCGGATCCGTCTGCGCATCCTCGACAATCAACAACGCGTCCGGCCGCAAAATGGCATGCGCATCGAGCGCCACATCGCGCGGCAGCTCAGCCCCGTCGAACCCGACCCGCGCCTTGAACCACACGCGTTGATCATCAACCAGCGAGATCAACGCGATCGGCGTGCCACAGACGTTTGCGGCGAGCGCAGCAATCTCGTCCAGCGCCGGCTCCGGCGCCGTATCAAGCACGGCGTAGCCATGCAGCGCAACAACGCGTTCAGCATCATTCGCCGGACGTGGTGCGACATTAACGGTCATGCTCCTCCCGCCTCGATCACGCGCCGCTTACATCACCCTGCACAAGCGACGCCCGGCTTCTGGTCGTTTCTTCTGCGAACAGACCGGACGCAGACAAAACACGCACATTCCCCCGACCAACAAGCTGCGCAGTAGCGCCCCCCTCAATTACGGCTTGGCCTGACACGCCCCGCAGGTAAGCGTCAAACGTGCAACGCACACGCAGCCCGGCGACTCAACGCACATGACAGCAAAGAGAAACTCTCGACGCGCCTACCCGATCACGATCTCGTGCCCACCGCCCGACGATAATGCGCGCCCGCGACTTTCACGGTCAACCGAAGGTCTTCGCCTGCCCTCGCCTCATTCGGACATCCGCAAGAGGCATCGGCGTCATTGAGCCGGGTAAAAAAATGCCGCGACGGAAGTCGAGCCTGATGTCCTTGGACGCAGTTAAGCCGCCCTGATAGACCTTGGGGAGATGGGGCGCGGGAAGCACGTTCGTGATGGGCCGGGACGACACCAGAAGACGGCCAGATACATGCCGGCACAATCGATGCGGGTTGGGTGATCAGTGACGACCGACCGTAACCGGTGTCGATCACTCACCTGAGCGCCCCAAGGCCGCAGCCCAGATGCCGCGCAGCGGAATCCGGGTCAGCGCTTGATGAAGCACCCAGCCGACCTGGTTTGACTTCAGCGGCCCGCGTAGGGGCGAACACAACGGGCCACGGCGGGTGTCGCCGGCACCGGGGACGCCGCCGGCCAAGGGCAGAGCGATTGCGGATGAGTGCGCCGCCCCGCCTCAGTGCGCGATTCGTACCTGCGCCATTGTCCGCGCTCGGGAGGTGAGGCATTTGGCGACAAAGGGCGATGTCATTGCCCGCAACAATGCCGCGTAGTTGGGCTGGAAGCGGATTTCGTCACCGACCGCGATCTCGGCGCGATCGGAGCGGACAATCAAGTGATCGCTGGACGCGCCGAGCAGCTCGAAGCCCACTGGCGGCACCAGCCCACTGGGGTCGGTGTCCTGATGGCCGACCGCAAGCAGTAGGCGGGTCATCGGACCGCGATCCGGTTCGCGGGGCTTGCCGCCAAACGCGGTTTGCGCAATGTCACCCCAGGGTTCGGATGGCTTGCGCTTGGATTCGATGACTTCGGCGACAAGCACCGCGGCATCACTGTGCAAGCCCTCTATGGGCTGCCGATGGAGCGGTTCGCGGCCGAGAACGATGGCTTCGCCGAGTCGCAGATCGTTGATCCGGCCGGTGTCTGCGCCGCTCAGGGCCCAGTCGAGACTGGCCGAGTTGCCGCCGGAGATGGTTTGTAGCAGCAGGCCGAAACTTGCGTCGATCGCGTCGGCCAGGGCGGACAGTTCTGCCATGTTGCGCGCGTCGGGCACCACGCCGCTGGCACAGGCGAGATTTCCGCCGATGCCCTTGAGCAGGATGTTGGGAAGGCGCAAGACCTGACGCACCATGTGCGCAAGATCGCCCGGCAGAATCCCCTCGCGCAAATCACCCAACTCGACCATCAACACGACGCCGTGGATCACGCCCGCCTTGCCGGCGGCCGACGACAGGGCGTCGATCACGTCGATTTCGGTGTTGAAGCTGACGTTGGCGCCCGCCACCACGCGTTTGACCTGCGACAGCATCGGCGTGCGGATCAGGGTCATGGGCCCGCGCACAAACGCCGCGCGCATGGCCTCGATGTTTTCGATTCTCGAATCGCCCAGCCCGCTGACGCCGCCGTCAAGCATGGCGCCGGCCACCTCTGGCGAGCCGAGGGCAGACTTGGTCACGCCGGTGACGGAGATGCCGTGGCGCGCGAGCCGCTGCACCAGCGTGAGCGCGTTGTGACGGATCTTGTCGAGATCGATCTCAAGCCGCGGGGCGCTCATTGCAGCAGGGCGACCTGCCTCCTGTGCAATTCGGGAAACGCGGCAAGCACCATATCGACAAGCCGCGCCGGAGTGTGGGTCAGTGCATCGGCAACCGGAATGCCCAGCTCGCGTGAGTAATGCGTGGCCGCCGCGTCGACCTCGGCCGTTTCCATGTTCTCGTGGTTCAGAGTCAGGCCGATGACCCGGGTGTCGGAGAAGGTCTGGATCAGATTGATCTCGCTGGCCGGGGTGGGCATCGGCATGGCCGGAAAGTCGCAGCGGTGTGCGCGGCCAGGTGCGTGCTGCAGGATCACCGCATGGGGATGGCTGCCGCGCAGGATCAGGCTTGAGGTCGAAAACGCGGGGTGGCTGAGCGCGCCCTGCCCTTCGATGATGATCACGTCCGGGTGCTCGCCTTCAAAGGCCTCGACAACCACCGCTTCCATTTCACCCGAGCAAAACTGCGACGGGACCGCGTCGAGCGCGACGCCGTAGCGGGCGCCCTGCATCAGTCCTGTCTGGCCGGTGCCGACGAGCACGGCCTTGATGCCAACCGCGTTGAGCGCACGGGCGAGAATCGTCGCGGTGGTGCGTTTGCCGATAGCGCAGTCGGTGCCGAGCACGGCAATGCGCGGACAGTTGACCTGATTGATTCGGCCCGAGAAGAGGCGCAAATCCTTCTTCTCGCGCGGCCTGCGCACATCGATGAGCCTGACCTTACTGGCCGCCGCTGCGGCGACGAACTCGGCGTCTTCGTTGAGGAACTCATGCAATCCATTGACCACGTTCATGCCTTGGCCGATGGCCTCAAGCACGACATCGCGCTCGCCTGGCGACAACATGCCACTGGCCGGTGCCATACCGAAGATGAAGAAATCAGGAATGCTGTCAGTGAGGGCCAGCGCGGCCGCCAGGTCTGCGCACAGAGGGATCGCATTGTGGACGCCGTCCAGCACCTCACCCGCGTCACGGCCGGCGTTCTGGCTATCGATGACCGACAGGATCGTGTACTTCTCCGAGTGCCGGACCAGACCATTGGCGGTCTTGCCGTCAATGGCACCGAAATTGGCTTCGCAATAGACGATGGCGGTGGCGCGCCGTGCCGCGTCGCGCGCCGGCTCAAGCACACTGGGTGTGGCCTTGACGCGAACAAGTGAAGGCGCAGGACGGGGCGTGATCGCGCTCGGCGACCTGAGGAACGGATTGGACATTGGGTGATCCTTTGGTGAGGCTCAAAGGAAACGACCGAATGGGCCGACAGCGTACAGCCGAAGGGCAGCCAATAGTCCCCAGAAAGTCGGGTATGTGTCATTCACCATAGCACAGTGCATCGCAGCACAATGACTGGCGGGCGGGTCGAAATCGCCAGATTGGCGCCCAGCCTGCCGGCTAGCCCCGAAACAATAAAAAAGGCCTTTCTACTCAAACTTGAAGGGAAAAGCTGATTTCGACCGCCCTGACACGCAGGATCTGTCGGCGAAAAAATACGCTTCTGCGCCCAATCGAAGCGCATTGCGCATCGCAACACAAGCCCGGACCGGGCGGCGCCCGGTGTGCTTGTCACGGCATGCCGGCTCAGACGTCGAAGTCGTCCAGCGGAAATATTGGCCGCGGGACATTGCGGTACGGCAGGCAGCGGTAGTCCGGCGTGCACAAGGCGCCGCTGTCGCAGGCAATGACCCGGCCGGCGATCGGCTCGAAGGCGGCACGAAAATGCTGCATCGACTTGAGCGCCACGACGCGTTTGTGCGCCGGGTCAATGCCGAAGGCCTTGAACTGCTGCGCATCGAGAATCTGCCGGGCCAGCGTCACCACCAGGATGTCGATGCCCTGAACGCGGATGACGGCAGTGGGCCCAAAGCTGGCGCTCAGGCCGCCCAGAATCGGGCCGTCGCCGACAAATTTTCCGTCCCAGACGGACACCAAAGTGCCCTCCAGCTGCAGCGGCCCGCCGCCGAATCTCGGGTTCGTCTTGCCGCCCAGGGCAAGCCTGACCGGCTGGCCGACACTCGCCGCGCACAACTGCTTGACCGCCTCGCTATCGACCATCGGGCCAAAGGCGGCGTCGTCAACATCGGCATCCAGGAGCGCCGCCAGCAAGGCGGTCGAATCGCCATAGGCGCCCGCGCCGGGGTTGTCGGCATAGTCCGCAATCACCAAGGGGCCTTCGCCCGCCGGAAATTCGCGGGCCAGCGTCGCTGCTTCGACGACACTGAGATAGGCATTCAAAGATTCTCGGCGCCTCGCCCACATATCATCGGCGAGCGTCTGGGCGAACGCCATGTGGGCGTCGGCGTCACCTTGCCCGGTGACCAGCACGGTGGGGCCGACCTCGGCGATATCGGCACTCGCGAAGCCCGCGTTGATGCTGACGGCGAATACGTCATCGCGTGCTTCGTAAGCGCGTGCGCGGTCGAGGCGCGCGATCATCGGGCCAATATCGGTGCGCCCGCCATTGACCTCTTCGAGCATCGGCACCCGGGCCATGATCGTGCGCGGCCGGATCTCGCCGGCCATTGTCCGGTGAAGGATGTCCGCCGCGTGCCGCCCGGTCTCGCGCATATCGACATGCGGATAGGTCTTGAACGAAACGATGATGTCGGCGAGCGCGCACATCTGACGGGTGACATTCGCGTGAGGATCCAGCGTGATCGCCACCGGCACCGTCATGCCGATGGCGGCGCGCAACTGGCGCAACAGCTCGCCTTCTCCGTCTTCGCAAAAATCGGGAACCATCGCCCCGTGCAGGCACAGGATTACCCCGTCGAACCGGGCCTCGGAGGCGCGCAGCATGATTGGCGCGGCAAAGCTGTCGAAGGCCGCGCGCTTGACGTACCCGCTCGGGCCGGCGGCGACGCTCAGCACATGCCGAACCGTCCAGTCATGCGCGCGGCCAACATCAAGCACGCCGGCCAACTCGGTATTCGCATGCGCACGCTCAACGAGCGCGGCTTCGCCCAGCAAAAAGAAGCGATCCCGGAATGCATCCGCGTCGGTCTGACGCACGCTGAAGGTGTTGGTCTCGTGTGACACTTCAGCAGTAAGGACTTTGAACGCCATCGGACCACTATGCCACTGTGACGGCAAGCCTGCCCGGCGACTCGCCCGGCCTTGGCGTCGAGTTCAGCGCCGCAATTCCATATACAAGCCGCGAATCATCCGCTCCGCCTGGCCGAGATACCCCCGGCCAAACAGGTTGAGATGGTTGAGCACGTGGTAGAGGTTGTAGAGCGTCTTGCGTTGCTCGTAGCCGTCGGCCATCGGCCAGGCGCGGCGGTAGGCAATGTAGAAGCTGGACGGGAAGCCGCCGAAGAGTTCGCTCATGGCGAGGTCGGCGTCGCGGTCGCCGCGATACACGGCGGGGTCGAAGATGGCGGGTCGGCCAGCCTCATCGATGGCGGCGTTGCCGTGCCACAGGTCACCGTGCAGCAAGCTGGGCTGGGGGCGGTAGTCGACGAACAGTCCGGGGGCGCGTTCGAGCAAGGCATCGGCGTCGCGGCCGAGGGCGCCGGCGTAGCCTTTGGCGCGCGCCCGTTCGAGCTGCGGGATGAGTCGGTGATTGATGAAGAACCGGGCCCAGCCATCGCCCGGCGTGTTGGCCTGCGGCGCGGCGCCGATGAAGTTGTCGCGCGACCAGCCATAGTGCTCGCCGGTGTCGTGATGCAGCTGCACCAGTGCCTCGGCAAAACGCTGGCCGTCTTCGTCGCTGGCCAGCGGGCGCAGCTGGAGATATTCGAGCAGCAAAAAAGCATCGTCTTCGGTACGGCCGCAGCCGAGCACGCGGGGGACACGGAAGGTGTCGGTGGCCGCCAGCGCGGCGAGGCCATCGGCTTCGGCCTCAAACATGGGCAACGCTTGGGCGCTGTTCAGTTTGAGGAAAAAAGACTGCTCACCAACCCGGACGTGATAGGCCCGATTGATGCTGCCGCCGCTCACACGCTGCAGCGTAGCGCCGGTCACGTCGATACCGCTGGCGTGCTGTATGGCCTGCGCCAGCGCGGCGCTGAGATTCGAAAGCGGTTCCACCACAACACTCCCTGAGTTTCTGGACATCCCTGCGCAGCCAATCGCCGCGCAGGCGGTCATCCATTGTCCGGCATGGCGCGATCTGCCACCAAGGGCCGGGGCTGACCCGCCCCGCTTTCAAAACGGTCCCAATACGGCTGCGGGCCGAAGCGTTCGAGCAGGAAGTCGATGAACACCCGCACCTTGGGCGCGAGGTGCCGGGTTGGCAGATACACCGCATAGGCAAAGCGCTCGACCGGCACATAGTCGGAGAGCACGGCTTCGAGCCGGCCGGCCTGCAGATCGGCGCCGACGATGAAGGTCGGCAACATGGCCACGCCCAGCCCGCCGAGCACCGCCTGCGACAGCGCCTCGTCGTCGTTGATGTGCAGCCGCCCCGACACCGGCACAACGATCTGCCCCTGGGGCCCGAAAAAATGCCAGGCATCGCGGTCGTGGGTGTAGTGCAGGCAGTTGTGATTGACCAGATCTCCGGGGGTTTTCGGTACGCCGTAGCGCCGGAAATACGCGGGTGTGGCACACACCTTGCGGCGGATCGGGGCCAGCCGGCGGGCCACCAGCGCGGGCGCCGGTTCGGTGACAATCCGCACCGCCACGTCGTAGGCATCGTCGGCCAAGTCGACAATACGATCGTTGATCGTCATGTCGGCGCTGAGCTCGGGGTAGCGCGCCAGGAAGTCGGGCAGCGCCGGGGCAATGTGCAAGGTGCCGAAGGCCACCGAGGCGCTGATCTTGAGCACACCGCGCGGCTCGGCCTGCAGGTGGCCGATGGTCTGCTCGGCATCGTCCAGCTCCTGAGCGATGCGCGCGCAATGGGCGTAATAGGCCGCGCCGACTTCGGTCAGGCTCAGCCGCCGGGTACTACGATTGAGCAGGCGCACGCCGAGCGAAGCCTCCAGCGCGGCCACCGCCTTGCTCAGTTTGGAGCGTGTGGCATTCATGCGCCGCGCCGCTTCAGAAAAGCTCTTCGCCTCGACCACCCGCGCGAAGATCAGCATGCCATCGACCTGGCTCATTAACATTCCTTTGTCGCCAATTTGGCACCAATGCTGTGCCCATTGGCGATCTTATCAACTCGGCCGGCCTCACCTACCATGGACGTGGATGCATTTGGGCATCCACTGACATCTATGGAGATGAAATGCGCAGCGACTACATCATCATGGGCGATGCTGACTTTATCCGCCTCATGGCACTCAACCCGGAGCCTCAATTGCGCGCCGAACTCGAAGGCGCGGTCGTGATGGCCACCAGCGCCGTGCCGGCTGGTGTCGTTACGCTGAACTCCCGCGTCCGTTACATCGATGACGCCACCGGCGTGTCCCGCGAAATCGTCATCGTCTACCCCACCGAGGCAGACGCCGCCGCGGGCAAGGTGTCCGTGCTTGCCCCGGTCGGCTCGGCACTGATCGGCCTGTCGGTCGGCGAACAGATCGACTGGACCTTTCCGGACGGTCGCCGCATCCGGCTGCGGGTCGAAGACGTGCTGACCGACGCCTGAGCGCTTTCGGCCCATCCTTTTCACCCAGCCAACCGACAACGCCCGGCCGGCGGCAGCACATGCCGCCGCTCGGGCGTCGTCACATCCGGCCTGATCGACCTACACTATCGGGCGACTTTCCCTTCCCGATACTGCCCAGGACTTCACCGATGAAAGCCATTGTCACCGGCACCAGCCGCGGCCTCGGCGCCGCCATTGCCACCACGCTGCTCGAACGCGGCATCCCCGTGCTCGGCCTGGCCCGCCAGTCCAACCCGGCGCTGAACGGTTTCGACGCGAGCTGTACCCAAGCCACGCTGGACCTGTCGGACTTGGCCGCGCTGACGCGCTGGCTGGCAAGCGACGAAATGGCCCGGTTTCTGGCCGACGAAGACGCCGTACTGCTGATCAACAACGCCGGCACCGTGGCGCCGGTCGGGCCGCTGGGCACACAAGGCGGCGCGGCGGTGTCACAGGCGGTGAGCCTGAATGTAGCGGCGCCGCTGATGCTGGCCGACGCGTTTGTGACCGCCGCCCCGGCCGCAACCGACCGACGCATCGTCCATGTATCGAGCGGCGCGGCACGCAAGGCGTATGCGGGCTGGAATGTGTATGGTGCCACCAAGGCGGCGCTGGACCACCACGCCCGCGCAGCGGTCGAGGACGGCGTACCGGGGCTGCGCATTTGCAGTCTGGCGCCGGGGCTGGTCGACACCGACATGCAGGTGCAGGTGCGCAGCAGCGACGAAGCACGCTTCCCCGCCCGCGAACGCTTTGAGACGCTCAAGCGCGACGGCGCATTGCTAGCGCCGGCGGTGTGCGCAGCGCAGTTGGTTCGCTATCTGTTGTCGGACGGTTTTGGCGCGGACGCGACCGCTGACTTGCGCGAGCTGGCGTCCGCTTAAGCGGCGGCGTCGTCGGCGCCGATGATCAACCCGGTGTCGCTGAGGTATTTGTGCGGCGGCACTTCGAGGTTGTCGGGCGCGGGCTTGTGCAGATACACCCGGCCGGCCAGGTCGAAGGTCGAACCATGGCAGGGGCACAGGAAGCCGCCAGGCCAGTCGGCGCCCAGGCCGCTGGCCGCGCCGGTGCCGAACTTCTCGCTCGGCGAGCAGCCCAGATGGGTGCAGATGCCCACCGCCACGAGGTAGCGCGGGTTGATGGCGCGGTAGCGGTTTTGCGCATACGCCGGTTGCATGGGATGGGCCGACGCGGGGTCCACCAGTTCAGCCTCGTTGCCTTCAAGACTGGCGAGCATGGCCTCGGTGCGATGCAGGATCCACACCGGCTTGCCACGCCATTCGACCGTCATCATCTCGCCCGGCGCGAGCTTGCCGATGTCCACTTCCACCGGCGCACCGGCGGCACGCGCACGTTCGGAGGGTGTCAGGCTGGCCACCAGCGGTACCGCCACGCCAGCGGTGGCCGCAGCACCCACGGCAGAGGTCGCGATCAGCAAGCGACGGCGGTCGGCAAGGGTATCAGTCATGAGTTCAGCACCTCGTTATTCAGGTGGCGAACCCCGGCACCTGGACCCGCACCTTGGGGGTTGGGGAGATCCATTTGGCGACTCGTGAAGAGCCAAATTGACGCGGGTGTGCGCCGGGGCTTGCCTGTGCTTCCATACTCAAGTCCTGTGCCAGAACAACGAAGTCGCCATAAGCCATTGATTGGCAATGACTTGACATCTTTTCGTTTGATGTCGGGATACGCCAAAACTGCCATCCAGGACACTGATTGGCAGTCAGATGCTGCCACTAAAGACACACCTGTCAGCCGCCGGCGTCAGAAGCAGGACGCCCCGCCAGTCCATGCGCTTTCAGCTTCCGGTACAGCGTGCGCTCGGACACGCCGAGTCGGGTAGCCAGCTGCCGGCGGTTGCCGTGGTGCTCGGCCAGCGCGGCTTGCAAGGCACGACGCTCCATGCCGGCGAGGTCCGCGGTGTCGCGGCCGTCCTTGCTGGCAAGTGTGCGTGTCGGCGCTGCCAGCGACGCGTCGCAGAGCCCGGGCGGGAGGTGTTCGAGACCAATTTCTTCGCCGTCGCACATCAGGCTGGCGCGCTCGAGGATATTGCGCAACTCCCGCACATTGCCCGGGAAGCCATAGGCGCTCAGGCAGCGCAGCACGGCGGGTGACAGACGCAAGGTCCGCGAAGGCGCCACGCGCGCGAGCATGGCGGTGGCCAGCAGCGGAATGTCTTCCGCGCGCTCGCGCAGGGCCGGCACCTCGATCGGGAAGGTATTGAGGCGGTAGTAGAGATCTTGCCGAAAACGGCCTTCATCGACCATCTCGCGCAGCGATCGGTGCGTTGCCGACACCACACGGATATCGGCCGTGCGCAGTTCGGTGGCACCCACGCGGCGGTAGGTGCCGGTCTCGAGCAGGCGCAGCAGCTTGACCTGCATGCCCAGGGGAATATCGCCGACCTCGTCGATGAACAAGGTCCCCCCGCTGGCCACTTCGACCAGGCCCGGCTTGCGCGCGGTGGCGCCGGTGAAAGCGCCGCGCTCGTGGCCGAACAGCTCGCTCTCGAACAGGGTTTCGGGCAGCCCGGAGCAATCGACCGCAATGAAGGGGCGATCGGCGCGGTGGCTGGCTTCGTGCAAGGCGTTGGCCACCAATTCCTTGCCGGTACCGGACTCGCCCTGCAGCAACACCGTGGCCTCCGACGGCGCCACCCGGGCCAGCAACCCGAGCATGGCCTGGAAGCGCGGCGCCCGCCCGACCAGGCCGGCCCGGTCAGACAGGCCACGCGCGACCTTGAGCGGCTCCATTTTCTCGACGAAAAAGGCTACCTCGCCGGCCGCATCGTGCACCGGCGACAGCTCGATGTTCACATACGCCTCGCCCTTGGGGGTGTGATGCAGGTGCAGCACCCGCTCGCGCTGGCCGGACTCGAGGCTGCGCGCCAGCGGGCAGCTCTCGCCGGCCTGATCGCAGGGGACCGAATAGTGATGCGAAACCTCGTAGCAGGTACGCCCGATGACGCTGTGGGTCACGTCGTTGGCCTGCCGGTAGGCCGAATTGGCGGCCAGGATACGGTAGTCCCGATCAAACAGGATGTGCGGCTCGGGCAGCGTCTCGAGAAAGGATTTCAGTTCGATCAGCGGGCGGGGGTCATGTGCCATGTTGTGCTGCCAGAGTTGTCAGTGGTACTGCCAATAATCTGCCTCTGCCAGTAACGCGTCAAGCATCGAGAAGACGCCCAACCCACGCAATACCTTGTTTTACATCAAGAATTGCATAAGCACAGCACCTGGCACGCGTCTTGTATGACGTGTAGCGACAGATAAGGAACACCAAGGCATGAAAGACCGAAAACTTGCCCGTGAGCTGATCCTCATCGTGATCGTCAAGCTGATCGCGATTGCCGCCCTGTGGTGGGCGGTGGTGCGCGATACGAACACGACCGTCACCCCGCAGGCCATGGAAACGCGGATCAGCCAGGGCACTCAACCCACTTCACAAGGACATCCTCATGATCAGTGAACAACTCGTCGACCTGTCGCGGCTGCAGTTCGCCGCGACCGCGATGTACCACTTCCTGTTCGTTCCGCTCACGATCGGGATGACCTGGATACTGGTCATCATGGAGTCGGTCTATGTCATGACCGGCCTGCCCATCTACAAGGACATGACCCGCTTCTGGGGCAAGCTGTTCGGCATCAACTTCGCCCTCGGCGTGACGACCGGCCTCACGCTGGAGTTTCAGTTCGGCACCAACTGGGCCTACTACTCGCACTACGTCGGTGACATCTTCGGCGCACCGCTGGCGATCGAGGGCCTGATGGCCTTCTTCCTCGAATCGACCTTCATCGGCCTGTTCTTCTTCGGCTGGAACCGCCTGTCGCGCAAGCAGCATTTGCTGGTCACCCTGATGATGGCGGTCGGCACCAACCTGTCGGCGCTGTGGATCCTGATCGCCAATGGCTGGATGCAGAACCCGGTCGGTGCGGCGTTTTCGGCCACCACCATGCGCATGGAGATGGTGGATTTCTGGGCCGTGGTGTTCAACCCGGATGCCCAGGCCAAGTTTGTGCACACGGTGTCGGCCGGCTATGTCACCGGCGCCATGTTCGTGCTGTCGATCAGCGCCTGGTATCTGCTGCGCGGACGTGACGTGGCCTTTGCCAAGCGCTCGTTCCGCATCGCCGCCGCCTTCGGGCTGGCCTCGGCGTTGTCGGTGATCGTGCTCGGCGATGAGTCCGGTTACACCATCGGTGAAGCGCAGCAAACCAAGATGGCCGCCATGGAAGCGATGTGGGAGACCGAGCCCGCACCGGCCGGCCTCAAGCTGATTGCCGGCATCAACGAAGCCGAAATGAAGAACGACTGGGAGATCGAGATCCCCTGGGTGCTGGGCCTGATCGGCACCCGCTCGCTCGACAAGCAACTGCCCGGCATCAAGGAGATCATCGCCCACAACCGGGAGCGCGTGCTCTCGGGCATCGAGGCGGTCAAGGCACTCGACCGCGTGCGCAGCAACCCGCAAGACGCGGCCGCCAAGGCGACACTGCTCGAACACCAACCCGACCTCGGCTTCGGTCTGCTGCTGCGCAAGTACGTCACCTCGATGGACGAGGTGACGCCCGAGCTCATCGACCGCGCGGCGGCCGACACCATTCCGCGCGTCACCCCGCTGTTCTGGGGCTTCCGCCTGATGGTCGCGCTTGGCTTTGCCATGGCTGCGCTGTTCGCGCTTGCGCTGTGGTACTCGATCAAGGGCAGCTTCGCCACCAAACCGTGGCTGCTGCGCTGGGCACTGTGGTCGCTGACTATGCCGTGGATCGCCTGCGAGATGGGTTGGTTCGTGGCCGAATATGGTCGCCAGCCATGGACCATCTACGGCGTGCTGCCGACGCATCTGTCGGTCTCCACGCTCAGCGTCGAATCCCTCTACGGCTCACTGGCCGGCTTTATCGGCTTCTACACCCTGCTGCTCATCGTCGAGATGTATCTGATGGTGAAGTTTGCCCGCCAGGGACCGGGCAGCCTCGGCACCGGCCGCTATCTCAATGAAACCGCGCACGCATAACGAGGAGCTGTTCAAATGATCATCGACTACCCGACTCTCAAGCTCATCTGGTGGCTGCTGGTGGGTGTGTTGCTCATCGGCTTCGCCATCATGGACGGCCACGACATGGGCGTGGGCACCCTGCTGCCCTTCGTCGGCAAGAATGACGTCGAGCGCCGCGTCATCATCAACACCGTCGGCCCGCACTGGGACGGCAACCAGGTGTGGTTCGTCACCGGCGGCGGCGCCATCTTCGCCGCCTGGCCGCTGGTCTATGCGACGGCCTTCTCCGGTTTCTACTGGGCCATGCTGGCCGTGCTGTGGGCACTGTTCTTCCGGCCGGTGGGGTTCGACTATCGCAGCAAGATCGACAACCCGAGCTGGCGCAGCACCTGGGACTGGGGCCTGTTCGTGGGGGGCGCGGTGCCACCGCTGATCTTCGGCGTGGCCTTCGGCAACCTGCTGCAGGGCGTGCCCTTCCATTTTGACAACAATCTGATGTCTTACTACACCGGCAGCTTCTGGGGCCTGCTCAATCCCTTTGCCCTGCTGTGCGGCGTGGTCAGCACCGCGATGATCACCTTCCATGGCGCCATCTACCTGATGCACCGCACCGAGGGCGATATCTATCGGCGCAGCCGCGTCGCGGTCATGCTTTTCGGCGCGCTGTTGCTGATCGGTTTCAGTCTCGCTGGCGTGTGGCTGCAATGGATTCCGGGCTATGCCATCAGCTCGGTGATCGACCCGGCCGCCCTGCCCGACCCGCTCGCCAAACAGGTGGTCCGAGAGGCCGGCGCCTGGATGCACAACTACCAGACCCAGCCCGCCACCCTGGCGGTGCCGATACTCGCCTACCTGGGCATCATCGCCGCCCTGCTGCTGGCCGCAAAGGGGCGCACGCTGGCCGCCTTTGTCGCCTCGTCGATCGGCATTACCGGCGTCATCGGCACGGCCGGTGTGTCGATGTTCCCCTTCATCCTGCCGTCCTCGACCGCCCCCAACGCCAGCCTCACGGTGTGGGACAGCGTATCGAGCCATCTGACGCTCACCATCATGTTCTTCGCCACCCTGATCTTCATGCCAATCATCATTGCCTACACCAGCTGGGCCTACAAAGTGATGTCCGGCAAGGTCACCGCCGCCTACGTGCGCGAAAACAGCCATTCCGCCTACTGACTTCGAGGAGCCCCGCATGTGGTACTTCACCTGGATACTCGGCATCGGCTTCGCCGTGCTGCTGGCCATTCTCAACGCCATGTGGGGTGAGCACGAAGACGCCCGCCAGCCGTCGCTCACCCCCGAGGCCCACCCTGATGACTGACGCCCCGGCACAGCCCGCGCGCATCGCCTGGCTACCGTTGCTCGCCGCCATCGCCATCGCGCTGGGCATCACTGCCAACCCCCGCTGGCTGACCGACAGCGCCGGCCATGCCGACCACTGGGCCGCCATGGCGCTGTTCTGGGCCATGAGCGCCGGCTTCGTGCGCGGCGTGGGCTTCGTGCCGCGGCTCATGCCGCTGCGCTGGCTGCTCTCCGGCGCGGCCTGCGCGGTCGGCGTTGTGCTGGCCGTGTGGCGGCTGTGGTGAGCCGCCGGGCCGTCCACACCAATCGATGGAGATTTTCATGACCGAGCCCAACCCACCGTCGTTGTATGCCCGACTGGGCGACACCGGCATTGCCCACCTCGTCGACCGCCTCTACGAGCGGATGGCCACCCTGCCAGAAGTCCGCCAGGTGTGGCAGATGCACCATGAAGACCTGACACAGACCAAAGCCCGCCTGCGCGCGTTTCTCTCCGGCTGGCTGGGCGGCCCCGATCGCTACACGCCCCAGTACGGCATGCCGCGCATGCGCCGGCGGCACCTGGCGTTTTCCATTGGCCGCAGCGAGCGTGACCAATGGATGCGGTGCCTGCGCATGGCCCTCGACGACACCGTCCCCGACGCCGCCTTGCGTGCAGACCTGGACGCCACCTTCTCAGCCATGGCCGACCACCTACGCAATCGGGCAGAAACGGACATCGATCGCCAGCCTGTGGTCAGTACGTGCGTTACGCCGTCCCGCAGCACGGGGCGAAGCCAGCAAGAACGCGATCAGCGCGTGCCGGCCTGTCAGCCATGCCAATCCAACTGCCATTCGTGACGTCTTTGACTGCCATCACGCACATGCTGCCACTGCCAGCTCCGCCACTCGACCGCGGATAAAGGCACTAACCAACTGTTTATAAACATATTTTCAACTCAACGAGTTTCGGCACACTATTTGCTGAGTTATTCACAAAACGTTTTCTCTCGCGTGACCGACCAAGGACTCCGGCATGTATTTTCGCCAGATTTTCCACTCACCCAGCCACTCGATCAGCTATCTGCTGGCCGATGTGAGCGCACGCGACGCCGTGCTGATCGACCCTCTCCCCGAACAATCTGAGTTGCTGCTGGCCCTCCTTCAGGAGCGCGACCTGCGCCTGCGCTATGTCTTGCGCACCCACATGCATTCGGCCCAGCAAGCTCACTGCGGTGAATTGTGCCGTTTCACCGGTGCCGAACTGGTCACCGGGGCCGACACCCCCTACGACGGCCCGGCGCTACGCAAGGCGCACGGCGACACGGTGGTCTTCGGCAGCGAAGCGCTGCGTGTACTGGCCACGCCGGGGCATACCCCCGACTCGGTCTGCTTCCTGTGGCGAGACCGCCTGTTCTGTGGCGATACGCTGGCGATCGGTGGCTGCAGCCTGGATGCCGCACTGAGCGACCCCGGGCGACTGTACGACAGCGTGACCCAGCGGCTCTTTCTGCTGCCGGGCGAGACGCTGATGTTCCCCGGTCACGACTTCAACGGCCGCACGGTCAGCACGATCACGGAGGAGCGCCACCGCAACGCCGCTTTTGCGGCCGGCAACCGCGAGACCTTCCTGACCGCAAACACCCGACGGCCGGGTCATTCGACTCGGCCCGAGTCGCCCCTCCATACCCACGACGCGCACAGGTAGCGCACCAAGGCCGTCCACATCACGGCGGAACGCCCATCCAGAGGCGTCACTCGAGGAGACAAACAACATGCGGAACCGAGCGATACATGTCCTTTTCGCCGTGTCCTTGCTGTTCGCCGGCGCCAGCGTCGCAGCGAGCGCCCCGGGCACGGCGTCCACGGCCGATCACAGCAAATTCGAAGAACTGGCTGGCCCCTTCGATAGCGGCGAGGCGGTCACCCGCGCCTGCCTCAAATGCCACACCGAGGCCTCGCATCAGATCATGAAGACCCGGCACTGGACCTGGGATTACATCAATCCGGACACCGGCCAGCACCTGGGCAAGAAGACCATGGTCAACGCCTTCTGCATCGGCGACCAGTCCAACGAGCCCTTCTGCCAGTCCTGCCACATCGGCTACGGCTGGAAAGACCAGCACTTCGACTTCAGCGACGGCAACAAGGTCGATTGCCTGGCCTGTCACAACACCGGCGGCTACGCCAAACCTTCCGGCTTTGCCGGCAATCCGGTGACGGTGCGCAGCGAATATCCGCCGGGCTCGGGCAAGTTCGTCGAGCCCATCGACCTGGCCAAGATCGCCCAGACCGTCGGCCGCACCCGTCGTGACACCTGCGGCGCCTGCCACTACAACGGCGGCGGCGGCGACGGCGTCAAGCACGGTGACCTCGACTCCTCGCTCAATACCGCCACCCACGCGCTCGATGTGCACATGGACAAGGACGGGCTCAACTTCAGCTGCAGCGACTGCCATGTCAGCGACCAGCACGCCGTCGCCGGCAGCCGCATCTCGGTAACCGCGGCCGACCCACATCGCGCCCTGCTGCGCGGCGAAAAGACCGCCCGCAATCCGGCCACCTGCCAGGCCTGCCACGGCGACAAGCCGCACAAGGAGAACCTGCTGGCTGCCGAGCGCCTCAACGCGCACACCGACACCCTCGCCTGCCAGAGCTGCCACATCCCGGCATTCGCCCGCGGCGGGGTGCCGACCAAGATGGCCTGGGACTGGTCGCAGGCCGGCCAGCTCACCGCCGAGGGCAAGCCCTTCCAGAAAAAGGACGACCACGGCCATGTGATCTACGACAGCAAAAAAGGCGCCTTCGTCCTCGGCAAAGACGTCACGCCGGCCTACCAGTGGTTCAACGGCAAGGTCACCTACACCCTGCAGGATGACAAAATCGATCCCAGCACCCGGGTGCCGATCAACGTCTTCCACGGCGAGCCGGGCGCGGCCGACGCGCGGATCTGGCCGGTCAAGGTCTTCCACGGCCGCCAGCCTTACGACACGGAGCGCAACACGCTACTGGTGCCCAGTGTCGGCGTGCCGAACGATTCAGCGTTCTGGTACAACTTTGACTGGGCCAAAGCCCTGGCCGCTGGCGCCGAAGCCACCGGCGCGCCCTACAGTGGCAAGTACGGCTTTGTCGACACCCAGATGCTGTGGCCGATCACCCACATGGTCGCGCCCAAGGACAAAGCCGTCGGCTGCCACGAATGCCACACCAACGGCGGCCGCCTGGCCGGTATCGACGGCGTGTACATCCCCGGCCGCGACCACAACCCATGGCTCGACCGCCTCGGCTGGCTCGCCGCCCTGGCCGCCCTGCTCGGCGTGACGCTGCATGCCATCGCCCGCGTCATCACCCATCTGCGCAAGGAGGACTGAGCCATGTCACACGCCACCCCGATGAAGCGCATCTACGTCTTCAAACGCTATGAACGGTTCTGGCACTGGTCCCAGGCCGTGCTGGTGATTGTCATGCTGGTCACCGGCTTCGAGATCCACGGCAGCTACGACAAGCTCGGCTTTGAGCGCGCGGTGCGCCTGCACGCGCTGTCGGCCTGGACGCTGCTGGCGCTTTGGGCTTTCACCATCTTCTGGCAATTCACCACCGGCGAATGGCGCCAGTACATCCCCACCGCCAACAAGCTGGTGGCCATGGCGCGCTACTACATGTTCGGCATTTTTGTCGGCGCCCCGCATCCCTATCACGTGACCGCGCGCAAAAAACACAACCCGCTGCAGCGCCTGGCCTACCTCGCGCTGCTGGCGCTGGTGTCGCCGATCATCTGGGGCTCCGGCCTGCTCTACCTGTTCTATGCCTACTGGGGCAGCTTGGGTCTGGACCGCTGGCTGAATCTGGAGCAGGTGGCCATGGCACACACCGCCGGCGCCTTCATGATGCTGGTGTTCGTCATCGCTCACGTTTACCTCACCACCACCGGCCACACCGTGTTCGCCCACATCAAAGCGATGATCACGGGCTGGGATATCGTCGAAGATGACGACGCCCGCCCAACCGACGCCGATCAAGGCCCCGGCGCTTCCGCCCAACGCTGACACAACATCAGGAACCCTCATGTCGACACCGGAAATCTGCATCCTTGGCGCCGGCTTTGCCGCACTGACCGCCGTGCGCGAGATCCGCAAGCACGCCCCCGACGCGCGCATCACATTGATTGCGCCGCGCCCGGAGTTCATCTACCTGCCCAGCCTGATCTGGATTCCGACCGGGCTGCGCAAGGGCGACGATCTGCGCGTCCCGCTGGCACCTTTTTTTGCCCGCCACAAGGTCAATTATGTGCAGGCCAGCGTGACCGGGGTGATGGAGGGCGGACGCAAGGTGATCACGGACGCGGGCGACTATCGCAACGACGCACTTCTGATCGCCTCCGGCGGGCGTTTCATCAAGAAACTGCCTGGCATCGAACATGCCATCACGCTGTGCGAGGGCATCACGGCGGCCGAGCGTATCCGCGAGCGGGTGCTGGCCATGACGCACGGGCGCATCGCGCTTGGCTTCGGCGGCAACCCAAATGAACCCTCGGCGGTGCGCGGCGGACCGATGTTTGAACTGCTGTTCGGGCTCGAGCGCTGGCTGCGCCGCCAGAAGCGCCGTGACGCCATCGACCTCACCTTTTTCAACGCCGCCACCGAGCCCGGCAAACGCCTGGGGCAAAAGGCCGTCAAATCGCTGGTGGCCGAGATGGGTCGGCGTGGCATCAACACCCACCTGGGCCACAAGCCACTGAGCTTTTCCGAGGCCGGCGTGCGCACCGAAGGCGGCCATATCGACGCCGACCTGATTCTTTTCATGCCCGGTCTGACCGGGCCCGCCTGGCTCGCTGACAGCGACCTGCCTGTCTCCCCCGGCGGTTTCGTCAAGGCCGATGCCCAGTGCGCGGTCGAAGGACGCGACGCGGTATTCGTGGCGGGCGACGCCGGCAGTTACCCCGGCCCCGACTGGCTGCCCAAGCAGGCGCACATGGCCGACCTGCAAGCGCAGGCCGCAGTCCGCAATCTTCTCGCCACGCTCAAAGGCGAACCGGCCACCGCAACGTTCAAGGCCGAGCTCATCTGCATCGTCGACAGCTACGATGCCGGCATGCTGGTCTACCGAAGCGAGCGCCGCAGCTTCATGCTGCCCTCCAGCCGGGCGATGCACTGGTCAAAACGCTACTTCGAATCGCATTACCTCAAGGCGATCCGATGACTCAGACACCCAACCCCGTTGACGGGGTCCCGTGGCGATGGGCGTGGCCTATCCACGCCATAGGAAAAATCGACTTCACCGCGAATTAGCATTTGCTTATATTTAATTCGTCACCTTTCAACGAAGCAAGGAGCAAATAATGGAACAACAGACCCCATGCCCGTCCTTCCCACGAATCAACGAACCGGCGCCCGCCTTCACGGCCGAGACCACTTTCGGCCCACGCAGCCTTGAAGACTACCGCGGCAAATGGTTGATCCTGTTCTCGCATCCGGCCGACTTCACGCCGGTATGCACCACCGAGTTCATGGGCTTCGCACGCGCCGCCGACACCTTCCGCAGCATGAACTGCGAACTGCTCGGCCTGTCAATCGACAGCCTGTTTTCGCATCTCGCCTGGACGCGCAGCATCAAGCAGAATTTCGGCGTCGAGATCACATTCCCGATCATCGAAGATCTGAAGATGGAGGTCGCCAAGGCCTACGGAATGATTCACCCCGGCGCCGGTGACACCTCCGCGGTGCGCGCCACCTTCTTCATCGATCCCGAAGGCAAGCTGCGCGCGATGGTCTACTACCCGATGAGCAACGGCCGCTCAATCGACGAGTTTGTCCGCCTCCTGAACGCGCTGCAGACCAGCGATGCCAACGGTGTGGCCACGCCGGAGAACTGGAAGCCGGGTGAACCGGTCATCGTCCCGCCACCGAAAACGGCCGAAGCCGCTGAAAAGCGCGCGTCGGAAGGCTACGACTATGTGGATTGGTATTTCTCCAGAACGACGCTTTGATGCCAGAAAGCGCGGCGACGTGCCTGTGCAAGGTACGCCGCTGCGCTCAGTTGCCGGCAGGAGGTGATGTCGAACGCTTACGGCACCCTGACGCAGAACCGGGAGATCGCCAGCTCTCCGAAGCATCCCAAAAAACGCCCCAGCGCCGGGGCGTTCTCAGCGTATGCAATGGCACCGGCAATCTATTTGCGGCGCAAAACAAACGCGAACTGGTTATCGCCGACGGTCTCGCTCTGCAGCAACTCATTGCCGGTCTGACGAGCAAAGGCCTCAAAATCCTTCACCGAACCGGGATCGGTTGCCAATACGCGCAGCATCTGGCCGGCCTCCATCTCCGCGAGCGCCTTCTTGGCGCGCAGAATCGGGAGCGGGCAGCTCAGCCCGCTGGCGTCTACTTCTTTGTCGACATTCATGTCAGCTCATTCCTTATGGCGTTAGCGCCGCATTCTAGAGGGATGCGGCGCGCGCGTCACCGGCCGTCGCGACCGCGCCAGGCGCGTTCATCATCATAGCGGGCGCGAAAGTCCCTTAGACGGGCATCCATCGCTGACTGCGTATAAAAGTCGGCCTTGCCTTCGCGCAGGGCGATTTCGAGTTGCCCGATGGCCGACGACCAGGCGCCCTGCAAGGCGTACACCTCGGCCTGGGCGCGATGCGACTCGCTCACGTTGCCGCTGGCCTGGTAGGCCTTGGCCAGGCGGGTCCAACTGTGAAAGTCATCCGGGCGGGTGACGGTGGCGTCGCGCAACTCGGCAATCGCGGTGTTCAAGTCGCCCGCCGCGATCCGTGCATCGGCCAACTGATACCCCAGATAGCGCGCTTGCGGATAACGCGTAATGGCAGGCTTGAGGCGCGCGATGGCAGTCGCAAAATCCCGCCGCGCCATCGCCAGCTCCGCCCCCAGCGCGACAATCATGGCGCTTTGCTGCGCCTTCGGAAAATCGCGCCAGGCCGCCTCGGCGCGATCCAGCTCGTTGACACGCAGCGCGGCATGCACATAGGCGTAGCGCTGCGCGGCGGTCGGTTGGCTGGCTTTTTCCCAGGCCCGCGTTTCACGACGAAAAACGTCCGGCGCCGGCCCTTCCAGCGTGGCCAGCCTCGCCTGCACCAGGGTGAAATCATTCGAACTCGTCACCTGCCGGTAGCGCGCACCTTCGACCCGGTTGCCCATGTCGGCGATACGCTCGGTGGTCAGCGGGTGGGTACGCAGGTAGGCCGGGGCGTTGTTTTCATACAGGCGGGTTTCCTGCTGCAGGCGCTCAAAGAAATGGGCCATGTCGCGGGTGTCGAAGCCCGCCGCGTCCAGCGTCTGCAAACCGATCCGGTCGGCCTCGCGCTCGAACTCGCGGGTGTAACCAAGCTGGTTCTGAATGCCCGCCGCCGTGCCACCGGCCACCGCCGCCTGCGCCACCTGATCGCTGCTGCGCGCCGCAAGAACGGCCACCAGCAGGGAAGCCAGCATGATCATGCTCGACTGGCTCTGCTTGCCGACCAGACGCGCAATATGGTGCTGCTCGACGTGCGAGATTTCGTGCGCCAGCACCGAGGCCAGCTCCGACTCACTGCGCGCCGACAGGATCAGTCCGGTGTGCACACCGATGTAGCCGCCCGGCATGGCGAAGGCGTTAAGCGTGGTGTCGCGCAGCGCGAAGAACTGATAGCTGCCGCCGCTCTTGGTCGCCGCGACCAGTCGCCCCCCCAGATCGGTGAGATAGGACTCGACCTGCGGATCGTCCAGATAGGACGGCTCGCGCCAGCGTATTTCGCGGATGATCTGCTCACCGATGCGACGTTCCGCCGCGGCCGACAAATCGGCCGCCGAGGACTCGCCGAGGTCCGGCAAGCCGGCCGCCACGCTCTGCACCGAGAGCACCGCACTGAGCCCGAAGGCAAGGATTCGTTTGATCATGGTGGTGCTATGATACCCGCGCCCCTAAACAGTTCCGCACCCGCGGCAGACGAACCATGACGCAAGGCTTTACTCATTTCGACGCCGACGGTCAGGCCCACATGGTGGACGTCGGCGCCAAGCACGAAACCCGACGCGTTGCCGTCGCCGAAGGCCGCATCGGCATGGCGCCCGAGACCTTCGCCATGGTGCAGTCCGGCAACGCCAAAAAAGGCGACGTGATCGGCATCGCGCGCATTGCCGCCATTCAGGGCGCCAAGCGCACGTCCGAGCTGATTCCGCTGTGCCACCCGATTCCGCTCACCCGCGTCACCGTCGATTTCGCGCTCGACGCGTCCGCCCACGCCATCACCTGCACCGCCACCGCCGAAACGGTCGGTCGCACCGGGGTGGAAATGGAAGCGCTCACCGCCGTGCAAGTCGGCCTGCTCACCATCTACGACATGTGCAAAGCGGTCGATCGCGGCATGACCATGGATGGCATCCACCTGCTCGAAAAACAAGGCGGCAAGTCCGGGCACTGGCGCGCCGACGCCCCCTGACCGGCGCCGGATGCGACGCCTCGTCTGGCTCACGCTCATCGCCGCCCTCGCCGGTGGCGCTTATTACTATTGGCAAGAACAGGCGCACGCGCCGGCTGGCCCCCTCTGGCGCACCGCCACCGTCGACCGCGGCCCGCTGGTGCGCAGCATCAACGCCAGCGGCCCGGTGCGGCCGGTGGTGCTGGTCAAGGTCGGCACCCGCATTTCGGGCAACATCGCCAAGCTCAACGCCGACTTCAATCAGGCGGTGAAGCAAGGCGAGATTCTGGCCGAACTGGACACCGCGCTGATCCGCGCCGCGCTCGCGCAGATCGAGGCCGAGATCGCCGCCGCGCGTGCCGAGCGCGCGCTGGCGAAAACCCAGCACGCGCGCAATGTCCGCCTGGTTGGCGAAGGCTTCATTTCCGCCAGCGTGCTCGACGAATCCGCCGCCGCGCTAGCCGCACGCAGCGCCCAGGTCGACCAGCTCGAGGCCCGCAAGCGTCAGGAGATGACCAATCTCGACCACGCCATCATCCGCGCGCCTATCGACGGCGTGGTCGTGGCGCGCGACGTCGACCTCGGTCAGACGGTGGCCGCCAGCTTCCAGACGCCGACGCTGTTTCAGATTGCCGGCGACCTTGCCCACATGCAGATCGAGACCCGCGTGGCCGAGGCCGACGTGGGCGAGCTGAAGATCGGCCAGCGCGCCAGCTTCACCGTTGACGCCTATCCAAACGCGCGCCGCAGCGCGCTGGTGCGGCAGATCCGCCTCAACCCGACCATCGAACAAAACGTGGTGACCTACAATGTAGTGCTCGACACCGACAATGCCGACGGCCTGCTGCTGCCGGGCATGACGGCGCAAGTGAGCATCGAGCTGGCCCGTCGCGACGATGTGCTGCGCGTACCCAACGCCGCGCTGCGCTTTCGCCCGCCCGCCGCCAAGGGAGCCGACACCGGCGAGACCAAACCCCGCGCCAAAGGCCCGACGGTGTATCGCACCGACGGCAAAACGCTTGAAGCCGTCAGCGTGCAGCTCGGTGCGACCAACGACACCCACACCGAACTTATCAGCGGTCCGCTCGCCGCGGGCGACGCCATCGTCACTGGCGAGCGGATCGGCGGCAAGGCTGAGGGAGGCGGCAACTTCCGCCTGCGCCTGCACTGATGGCCAGCCACGCCGACGCCACGCTGGTGATGCAGGGCATTGGCAAGCGCTACCCGTCGCCCGGGCAAGCGCCCGTCGATGTGCTCCATGCGCTGGATCTGAGCCTCGCCCCCGGCGATTTCGTGGCGCTGATGGGCCCGTCCGGCTCCGGCAAGTCCACGCTCATGAACCTGCTCGGCTGTCTCGACACCCCCTCGGCCGGCAGCTATCGCATTGGCAACACCCCGGTCGAAGGCCTCAGCGGCGACGCCCTCGCCGCCTTGCGCAACCGCTTCTTCGGCTTCGTGTTCCAGGGCTTCAACCTGCTGCCGCGCGCCAATCTGATCGACAACGTCGCGCTGCCGCTGATGTACGCCGGCCTCTCGCGCAGCGAGCGCCAGAGGCGCGCCCTCGCCATGCTTGAGCGCGTCGGCCTCGGGGGCTTAAGCGAGCGCACGCCCGCGCGCCTGTCCGGCGGCCAGCAACAGCGCGTGGCCATCGCCCGCGCGCTGGCCAACGAACCGGCCTGGGTGCTGGCCGATGAGCCCACCGGCAACCTCGATTCGACCACCTCGGCGCACATCATGGCGCTGTTCGATACGCTCAACCGACAAGGCGTGTCGATCATCATGGTGACCCACGAAGAAGACGTGGCCGCCCATGCGCGGCGCGTCATCCGCCTGCAGGACGGGCGCATTCAGTCCGACGTCTCCGCCGGCGCCCCGGGCAATCATCAAGCTGTCACATAAGCCAACGACAATGGTGGCCTCATGAGTACCGAAACCGAACTCAAACTCGCCCTCGCCCCCGACGCGATCCGCGCGCTGCGTCGCCATCCGCTGTTGACCGGCGCCGAAAAACTCGGCAACGCGCAGACCCTGATCAACACCTATTTCGACACGCCCGAACTGGCGCTGAACAAGGCGCGCATTGCGGTACGCACCCGCAAGCAGGGCAGCACCTGGCTACAGACCATCAAGTGCGCGGCCAACTCGGTGGGCGGGCTCTCGTCGCGCCCCGAGTGGGAACAGCCCTTCTCGGGTGAGTTCGATTTCTCGCATGTTGATGCGCCCGCCGTGCGAAAGCGCCTCGACGCCCTGGCCGGCGAGATCCAGCCGCTGTTCACCACCACCTTCAAGCGCGAAACCCGCCGGCTCACGCCCTCGCCCGAAGTCGAGATCCTGATGATGATCGACCAGGGCCAGATCGACGCGGGCGAGCGCCAGGACACGATCAGCGAAGTCGAACTCGAACTGGTGCGCGGCACAGCGCAAGACCTGTTCGCCATCGCCGGCGCGCTGGCCGAGCGCGTGGCGCTGATGCCCACCGATCGCAGCAAGGCCGAGCGCGGCTACCGGCTGTTTCTCAATACGCCCGAGGCCCCACGACTGGCGGGCAAGTCGTCCATCCAGTCCGCGCAGTCGCCGCTCGACGCCTTTCGCGCGCTGGCCTTCGACGCCCTGCAACAGTGGCAGGAAAACACGCTCGGCGCACTGGTGCACGACGACCCGGAGTACGTTCATCAACTGCGTGTCGCGCTGCGCCGGCTGCGCTCGCTCATCCGACTGTTCGACCCGGTCCTGCCCGAAGCCTTTGCCGAGCGCTGGACGGAGGTGCTGCGCGACACCGCCGCCGATCTGGGCGACGCCCGCAATATCGACGTGCTGCTGAGCGACATTATCGGCCCGGCCGAACCCGAGCCCCTGATGGGCGCCACGCTCACCGACCCGCTGCGCGATCACGCCCTCAGCCTGCGCGCCGCTGCCCGCACCGAAGCACGCGCCCGGCTGACCCACGCCGACCACGGCCAGCGCATTCTCGGCTTTGCCGCCGAACTCCATCAGCTCAGCGGCGACGCGCTCAACGCAGCGGCCGACCTCACCGCCTTTGCCCGCCTGCAACTGGGCGCCCTGCGCAAACGCGCCCGGAGGCGCTTCACCTCAGCCGACATTATCGACCCCGATCAACTGCACATGCTGCGCGTCAGCCTCAAGCAGTTGCGCTACGGCATCGACTTCTTCCGCCCGCTGTTCAATGGCAAGGCCACCAAGCGGTATCTGGCCGGCGTGCGGCAAGCGCAGACCGATCTGGGCTATCTGAACGACGCGGCCATTGCGCGCAGCCTGATGCTGGACTGGGCCGATCGCGAGCCCACACTTACCGGCCCCGCCCACTTCGTGATTGGCTGGCACGCCCGGCAATACGCCCGCACACGCCGGCGCGTGTTGCTCGAAACCGAAACCTTATTGACGGGCAAAGCCCCGTGGCGCGCCAATCGCTGACGCCACCACCGAGGACACCATGGATTTGTTGTTGTGGCGCCACGCCGAAGCCATTGACGGCACCCCCGACCTGAGCCGCGAGCTCACCGAGCGCGGCCACAAACAGGCCAGAAAAATGGCGCAATGGCTGAGCGAAAACCGCCCCAAGCGCCTGCGTACGCTGGTCAGCCCATCGACCCGCACCCGCCAGACCGCCAGCGCCTTTACCGACAACTTCGAAATCGTGCCGGCACTCGCCCCCGACATGGGCGTGCCCGACCTCCTCGCCGCCACCGGCTGGCCCGAAGGCCGCGGCGCCGCATTGCTGGTCGGCCACCAGCCCACGCTTGGCCGCTTGGCCGCCTTGCTGCTCTCGGGCAGCGAAGCCGACTGGACGATCAAGAAAGGCGCGCTGTGGTGGTTTTCAAATCGCGTGCGCGACGGCGAAACCCAGACCGTGCTGCGCGCAGTGATCGCGCCCGATCTCCTCTAATATTGTGGAATGGACGACACGGACATCGATGCAGCGACGCTTTCCGAAATCGATCTTGCTTTTGGACATATCGAAAAGCCGGAGCATTTCACTGACGTTACGCATTGCGAAGAGTGCGCCGAACACGACGAGCTGCTCCGGACTCGAAACCGCGAAACCTTAAGTGCCAGCGATGTCGAGAACCCCGGTTGGGACCCGTTCTGCTTTTCATCGGCAAACGGCCTTGCCTACTATTTCCCGACACTCGCACGCCTTGCCCTCTCGAAGACGGACGCCAATCCATGCGGCTGGTACGCGGACCAATTGCTATTTCATCTGTATTCAGGATTTACTGAAAACGCTTTCTTTCAATTATGCAGCGTCGTCCAGCGCCAAGCCGTCGCACATTTCATCGCCCACATGATTGAAACGCGCCCCGCCCATATCGACCGAAATGGCTCGACTGACGAATTTTTTCGATGTCATTCCTTGTGGAGTACGGCGCCAGACTCGGCACAAGAAAATGCGCCGTCGACCGACGTAGAACCGAACTGACACGATGAACCCCGCCCTCATCCCCGAAGCCGTCCGCGCCCTCGGCGCCCATCCGCTACGCACCTTGCTGGCCATGCTCGGCATGATCATCGGTGTCGGCGCGGTGGTGCTGATGCTGGCCATTGGCGACGGCGCGCGGGCCAAGGTCCAGGAGACCATCGACTCGCTCGGCAGCGACCTGTTTGTCGTCGTCTCCGGCGCGCCCACGCTCGGCGGCCTGCGCTACGCCGCCGGCAGCGTGCCCACCCTCGACACCGACGACGCCGAGGCCATTGCCCGGCTCGGCAGCGTGCTCGACACCGCGCCCACGCACTGGGGCAGCGCGCAGCTGCAGTATCGCGGCACCAACTGGCCGACCTCGGTCTATGGCAGCACCGAGGCCTTTCCGCTGGTGCGCAACTGGGACCTCGCTCAGGGCGAATCCATCGACGAAGCCGATGTGCGCGCGGCCCGACGCAAAGTGGTGCTCGGCGCCACCGTCGCCACCGAACTGTTCGGCGCCAACTCACCCATCGGCGAGACGCTGCGCATCAACGGCCAGCCCTTTGAGGTACAAGGGGTGTTCCGCGCCAAGGGGCAAAGCCTGTCGGGCCGCGATCAGGACGACCTGGTCTTTGTTCCGCTCACCACCGCCCAGCGCCAGTTGTTCGGCAGCCCCTTCCCCGGCGCGGTGCGCTTCATTTCCGCCAAGGCGCAGCCGGATCGTCTGCCCGAGGCGATGAAAGACGTCGGCGTGTTGCTGCGCCAGCGCCACCGGCTCAGCGGCGAAATGGAAGACGATTTTTCGGTGCGCGATCTCACCGCCCGCAACGAAGCGGCGGCCGAATCCGCCCGCGCGATGCGCTTGCTGCTCGGCGCGATTGCCTCGGTGTCCTTGCTGGTGGGCGGCATCGGGATCATGAACATCATGCTGGTGTCGGTCACCGAGCGCACCCGCGAAATCGGCATCCGCATGGCCGTCGGTGCCCGGCGGCGCGACATTCTCGGGCAGTTTTTGCTCGAAACCTTGTTGATCTGCCTGATCGGCGGCGCACTCGGCGCGGCCGCCGGCATCGGCGGCGCCTGGCTGGCCGCCACGCTCTTCGACATGACGGTGGTGGTCAGCGCCACGGCGGTCATTGTGGCTTTTGTGTTCGCCGCCAGCATCGGCGTGTTCTTTGGCTACTATCCCGCACGCAAGGCCGCCGCCTTGCCGCCGGCCGAAGCACTGCGCGCGGTCTGAAGCACTCGCAAGCGCGCCGCCCGGCAGGCGCCGAGCGGGCTTGATATAGCGCAGCGCTCACTTCATATTGCTATGCTGCCCGTTTCAGCCGCCTCCGCACCCGACTTCGGACCTCTCGATGATCCAGCGCTTCCTCCCCTCCCATGAAAGCATCAAAGGCCACCGCCTTTTGCGCTGGCTGGGGCCCCGCCTGCACGATCCGTCGCTATGGCGAATCAACCGCCGCACGGTCGCCAAGGCCGTGGCCATCGGCGCGTTTTTCGGGCTGATGATTCCGGTCGCGCAGATTCCCGCCGCCGTTCTCGTGTCGCTGTCGCTGCGCGCCAATCTGTGGATCGCGGCGATCAGCACCCTGATCAGCAACCCGCTCACCTACGCGCCGCTGTATTACTTTGCCTACCATCTGGGCGCGGGTTTGCTTGGGATTACGCCGAAGCCAGACGAAGCCACACCCCCGGTGTATGAGAGCTTCGGCGCGTGGTTCGAGCATGCCTGGAGCTGGCTGTCCGGCATTGGCCAGCCGCTGCTGCTGGGCATGTTGTTGATGGCGACTGTCGGCGCCGTCCTTGGCTACGTGCTGACCCAGGCGGCGTGGCGCTGGCGCGTTCTGCGCAAACGGCGTCTGAGCTTGCGCGCCAGAATGGCAATCTAAACCACCGTTTGTCCATTCTGCACTGCACAATTTACAACCTTTGTACTAGACTGGAACGCTCAACACGATTTGGAACGGCGTATAGCCGTTGCACGGTGGCGTATATGGACGAGAACCCCGCAGAGGGTACGCGACGGGTCATTAACAACCGATTGCGGGTGTATTACGGCGGCTACTGGATCAAGGTCTATGATCCGCCGGAAGACACGCTGGCCACCAAAAAGAAACTCATTGGTGCGCTGACCCGACGGCTGTTCAACCACGTCGAACACGGTATCAATATCCCCGGTTTCCGGCTGGAGGCGGCACGCGCCGCCTATGAAGCGGAAACCGATGAGGCCATGCGCCGCGTCAAGGGCGGCATGCTGGCCGGCGCGCTGTTCAATCGCGCCGCCGACATCTTCACCAAGCTGGTCGAGTTGCAGGCGCTGGGCGTCGAAATCGGCCAGGACAACCCGCTCATGCGCCAGTGCGGCGCCTGTCTGCAAAAAGCGCTCGAACTCGGTCGTTTCGTCAATCACATCAGTGGCGAAGAAGGCATCGACGAGTTGTGGGGTGAGCCCTTCCGGGCCTTCTCCATCCCGGTCGAAGACTTCTACGAGAGCCGCTACATCAAGATCGCGCAGGCCATGCGCGATATCGACAAGATCGCGGCGGCGATGATCCATGCGTTTACCAGCAACGGCATCTTCGCCGGCGTTGAACCCTTGGTTCACGCCTATACCGAGGCGGCCCGGGAAAAGTGCGAAACCTTGCGCACCGACCCGGCCATTTTCGACATCTGGCCCGCCTTCGTGGTCGCGGGCGAGCAAATGAACCGTTTCGCGCCCAGACTGCCGGCACGACCGGTTCGCAGCCAGGTCCGCAACGCCGACACCGGCCTCGAACTGATGCGTGCCGGGACTGACCTGCTGATCTACATCACGCGTGCGCGCGTCCCGATGCCAAAGAGCACGCGCGAGTTCGTCGAAAAATGCAACGCCTTTGCCGACCGCTGGGCAGAACCGGCCTGTCCGCCGGCTCGGGTAGCCTGAGCCTGCCGAATCACGACAGTCTGTTCAAGGCGCGCCGGTCGCCTCAATAGCCACCGGCGCGCGATTCGAGTCGCCGTCTTTCAGACGATCACGCCGCCGCCCAGACACACCTTGGACTCGTACACGACCACGCTCTGCCCGGGCGTGAGCGCCCATTGGGGTTCGGCAAAGGCGATTTCGACTTCGTCATTGCCGATGCGATCGATCTCACAGGGCTGGTCGGGTGTGCGGTAGCGCGGCTTGGCGGTATACACCCAGTGGGTGTGCGGATCGCGCCCGGCGATCCAGTTCAGCTCGGTGGCCACCAGGCGATCGCGCAGCAAGGCCGGGTGCTCGTGCCCCTGCACCGCGTACAGCACATTGGCCGCCATGTCCTTTTTGGCGGCATACCAGGCGTCGTGCTCGCCGCCGGCGTCTTCCATGCCCTTGATGCCGCCAATCATCAGACCCTTGCGCTGGCCGATGGTGTGATACATCAGCCCCTGATGCTCGCCGAGCACGCGGTCGTCATCCAGCGACCGGATCTCGCCCGGCTGGGTCGGCAGATAGCGGCTGAGAAACTCGCGGAACGGGCGTTCGCCAATGAAGCAGATGCCGGTCGAGTCTTTCTTGGCGTGCACATGCAGTCCGGCGGCCTCGGCCATGCGACGCACCTCGCGCTTGTAGATGTCGCCCAGCGGGAAGAGCGTGCGCGACAGCTGCTGCTGATTGAGACGGTACAAAAAGTAGCTCTGATCCTTGGTGCCGTCCTCGGCCTTGAGCAGCTGAAACTCGCTGCGCCCGTCGCTGTGCCATTCGCGCACGCGAGCATAGTGCCCCGTCGCAATTTTGTCGGCGCCCAACTGCATGGCGTGATCGAGAAAACAGCGGAACTTGATCTCGGAGTTGCACAGGATGTCGGGGTTCGGCGTGCGCCCCGCCTGGTATTCCTTGAGAAAATCGGCGAACACGCGGTCCTTGTACTCGGCCGAGAAGTTCACCACTTCCAGGTCGATACCGATCACGTCGCACACCGAGGCCACGTCGACCAGATCCTGCCGGGTCGAGCAGTATTCGTCGTCGTCATCGTCTTCCCAGTTCTTCATGAACAGGCCGACCACGTCGTAGCCCTGCTGTTTGAGCAGCAGCGCGGCCACCGACGAATCCACCCCGCCGGACATGCCGACCACCACTTTCATCCCGTTCGGGTCTTGCTTACTGGACATTCGGTCCTTCTCCATCGAGCCACTCCGCCAGCGGCAAGATCACCGCGGGCGTGCCATGGTCGTAAAACCAGGTATCTACCGCAAATTGAGCGCCTGGGGAGCCCGTCGCCGCCAGGGGCGGTGCGGGCACATCGTTCAACACCTCGGCACAATCGCACAAGGCCAACAGCGTCGGCACATGATCGGGGATCCCCGCCGGCGCCGCCGCGGGCGTAATTTCTTCAAGCACCGCGCCAAAATGCTGGAACAACACTACCGTCGTCCGCCGCACCTGCGGCATCAGCTTGTGAAAGCGCAAGGCACCACGTTTTTCGAGAACATCGAGCAAACGCGTCGTTGAATTGGCGTGATCGATACAATCCATTCGGCCGTAGACGCCATCATCAGCATAGTTGCCGCCGCGGTCCGCAAAGATGGGCGACTGCTTGCCCGCTTCGCGGTACATCCCAGCAATCACCTCGGCCAGAATGCTGCGCTCTTCGGCCGCGCTGTTCGCGGCGCCGAGCTGACGCTGCCACGACACCAGCGCCGCATCCGAATAACGCACCGCCGTCTCGGTGACACAGCCATAGTTGTAGCAAATCGAGACTTCCACCGAGGCGTACGATGGCGCGCTCGCCCACAGGGCCAGGGTCGTCAAAGCAGGAGCAAGCCAGCGCGTCATGATTCCGGATAGTGCCGCAATAAATCCAGCGACGCTCGCTGGCCGGCCAGATAATCATCCACGCAGCGCAACAGCAAGGGGCTGCGATGCCGCCCGGCGGTCGCCACCATCTCGTCGCGCGTCATCCACACGGCACGGACGATGCCGGCGTCGAGCTGCCGCCCGGCAATCGCCTCGCCCACCGTGCCGCCAAAGGCAAAGCGCAGATAGGTCACCTCGCCATCGGGCCGCGGCCACTGGTAGATGCCGACCAGGTACTCGGGCGCAAACGGATGCGCCGTCTCTTCCAGCGCCTCACGCGCGGCGGCCTCGACCAGCGACTCGCCCGCCTCCAGATGCCCCGCCGGCTGGTTGAAACGCAGCCCGTCCGAGGTTTCCTCTTCGACCAGCAAGAAGCGGCCATCGCGCTCGACAACCGCAGCCACCGTCACATTCGGTTTCCAGACCCGCTCCATGCACAGCCCCATCATCAAAGAAGCGCATTTTAGCGCGGCCACAGCCAGCCACAAGTTGCGATAGAATTGCGCGATTCGTGTGCCCCATCCGAGGGCGCCGCTCAACACAACATTTCGCTGGAGACTTCAACATGTCCATGGCCGATCGCGACGGTTCTATCTGGTATGACGGCAAAATGGTGCCGTGGCGTGATGCCACCACCCACGTGCTGTCCCACTCGCTGCACTACGGCCTGGCCGTCTTCGAAGGCGTGCGCGCCTACGCCACCGCCCGCGGCCCGGCGATCTTCCGCCTGCGCGAGCACACTCAGCGCCTGATCAACTCCGGCAAGATCTACCACATGAACCTGCCCTACTCGCTCGAAGAGCTGATGCAGGCACAGATTGATGTGGTCAAAGCCAACAAGCTCGAATCCTGCTACATGCGTCCGATCGCCTTCTACGGCTCGGAAAAAATGGGCATCTCCACCCGCGGCGCCACGGTGCACGTGGCCGTCGCCGCCTGGCCGTGGGGCGCCTATCTGGGCGAAGAAGGCCTGGAGAAAGGCATCCGGGTCAAGACCTCGTCTTACCAGCGTCACCATGTGAACGTCACCATGCCGCGCGCCAAGGTCTCCAGCACCTATGCCAACTCCATCCTGGCCAACCTCGAAGCCACGCAGGACGGCTACGACGAAGCGCTGCTGCTCGACGTGCAAGGCTTTGTGGCCGAAGGCGCCGGCGAGAACCTCTTCGTCATCAAGGACGGCAAGATTTATGAGCCGGAAATCGCCTCGGCACTGACCGGCATCACGCGTGACTCCGTCATCCGCGTGGCCCGCGAGTTCGGCCTCGAAGTGCAGTCCCGCCGCATGACCCGTGACGACATCTACATCGCCGACGAAGCCTTCTTCACCGGCACCGCGGCCGAAGTCACCCCGATCCGCGAACTCGACAACCGCGTCATCGGCGCCGGCAAGCGCGGCCCGATCACCGAAAAGGTGCAGGCCCGCTTCTTCGAGATCGTCAATGGCCGCGCGCCCGAGTATGACGACTGGCTCACTTACGTCTGAGTGACGTCTGAGCTACGTCCAAGCACCGTTCAATTTCACAAGAGACCCGACATGGCTGACAATCAGGACGCCTTCCGCCGCATCGACGTGACCGCCAAGGACCTGCCGCTGCACTGCCCGCAACCGGGCGCGCCGCTGTGGGCCCGCCATCCACGCGTGTTCCTTGACGTGCTGACCGAAGGCGAAGTGTGCTGCCCCTACTGCAGCGCCACCTACGTCTTTACCGGCGAACGCCCCAAAGGTCACCACTGACCGACGGCCAGTCGGGCCGCACACAGCCGCCCGACCGGCATTTTTGAACGCCCGAAGGAATCCCCACGTGTCCGACACCGCGTTCACCTCACCCCAAGAGGTCGAGGTCGCTTTCTATGCTGCGCTCGCTCGCGCCGATCTGGACGCCATGATGGCTGTCTGGTGCGATGTCGAAGAAGTTGTCTGTGTGCACCCCGGCGCCCCCCGCGTCGTCGGGTTGGCCGCCGTGCGCAATACCTGGCAGCAACTGTTTTCAGACGGCCCGCGCCTGAAGATCGAAGTCACCCAGCAGGTGATCTCGTCCGGCACGGTCATGGCCATGCACAACGTGCTCCAACATGTGCACATCGACGGCGATGACGAGCTGCACCCGCCGATCGTGGCCACCAATGTCTTCATCCGTGGCGCCAAAGGCTGGCGCCTGCTGGCGCACCACGCCTCACCCACACCCGACCTGCATGCCGGCGACCCCGATGCGCCGATGCTGGTGCATTAAGCCTTTCGCCCTGGCAAGGTGACCGACCGCCTCGCATGAATCCCGGCACTTACCACGCCCCCGCCTGGCTCCCCGGCGGCCATCTGCAAACCATCTGGCCGCTGGCGCGCATGCCACGCGCCCCCAATTACACCCGCGTGCGCTGGGAAACCCCGGACGGCGATTTCATCCACGCCGACTGGCTGCCGCTGCAAGAACGCGCCCCGCTGGTCGTACTCTTCCACGGGCTGGAAGGCTGCAGTCAGTCACACTACGCGCGCGCCCTCATGCAGGCGCTCGCCGCCCACGGCTGGAACGGCGTGGTGCCGCATTTTCGCGGCTGCTCCGGCCGCCCCAACCGCCTGCTGCGCGCCTACCATTCTGGCGATAGCGCCGAGATCGGCTGGATCCTCGCCCGCATCGCGAATCGCTATCACCAAGGGCCGGTCTTTGCCGTCGGCGTCTCGCTGGGCGGCAATGCACTGCTCAAATGGCTGGGCGAGCAAGGCGACGCCGCGGGCACGCACATCGCCGGCGCCGCCGCCATCTGCCCGCCGCTGGATCTGACCGTCTCGGGCATGGCGCTCGGCCAAGGCTTCAACCGCCTCTATACCCAGCGTTTTCTGCGCACGCTCAAAGCCAAGGCGCTCGACAAGATCACCGTCCACAAGGCCGCGCTCGACGTCGAGCGCATCCGCAAGGCGCGCACCCTGTATGAATTCGACGACGCCTTTACCGCCCCGGTGCATGGTTTCGACGGCGTACTCGACTACTGGTCACGCGCCTCCAGCCGGCCGTGGCTCAAGCACATCACCACACCCACGCTGCTCATCAACGCCCGCAACGACCCCTTCGTGCCGCCGGCCGCCTTGCCGCTGCCAGGCGACTGCGCCCGCGCCGTCAAGCAAGAGCTGCCTGAGGGCGGCGGCCATGTCGGCTTCTTGAGCGGCCGCTTTCCCGGCTCGCACGGCTGGCTCCCTGAACGCCTGATCAGCGGCTTCGAGCGCGTTGCCCGCCGCTTGGCGTGATCCATTCGTCACACGAGCGCAGCGCAAATCCGGGATAATCGCGCCATCCCTTTCCATTCATTCAGCATTGCCGGACATCTCATGCAACTTGCTCCCGAAATCTTCAAGGCCTACGACATCCGCGGCATCATCGACAAATCGCTGACCCCGGACGTGGCCCGCGCCATCGGCCACGCGCTGGGCTCCGAAGCCCGCGCCCGCAATCTCAAGAGCATCGCCGTCGGTCGTGACGGCCGCCTCTCCGGCCCCGCACTGGCCAGCGCACTGGCCGAGGGCATCTGCGCCGCCGGCGTGAACGTCATCGACATCGGCTGCGTGCCCACCCCGCTGACCTACTTCGCCGCCTACCACCTCAATGCCGACGGCTGCGTCAGCGTCACCGGCAGCCACAACCCACCCGACTACAACGGCTTCAAGATGGTCCTCGGCGGTCAGACGCTGTTCGGCGAGCTGATCCAGGATCTGCGCAAGCGCATCGAAACCGGCGACCTCACGCACGGCACCGGCACGGTTCGCCAGGCCGAGGTGATCGACGCCTACCTCGACCGTGTCGTCGGCGACATCAAACTCGCCCGCCCGATGAAGATCGTCATCGACTGCGGCAACGGCGTGGCCGGCGCCGTCGCACCGCAGCTGTTTCGCCGCCTCGGCTGCGAGGTCACCGAACTGTTCTGCGAGGTCGACGGCAACTTCCCCAATCACCACCCCGACCCGTCCAAGCCCGAAAACCTGCAAGACGTCATCCGTGCCCTGCGCGAGACCGACGCCGAACTCGGCCTGGCCTTTGACGGCGACGGCGACCGCCTCGGCGTGGTCACCAAGGACGGGCAGATCATCTACCCCGACCGCCAGCTCATGCTCTTCGCCGCCGACGTGCTCTCCCGCGTGCCCGGCGGGCAGATCATTTACGACGTCAAATGCACCCGCAATCTGGCCGGCTGGATTCGCCAGCACGGCGGCGAGCCGCTGATGTGGAACACCGGCCACGCGCTGGTCAAGGCCAAGCTCAAGGAAACCGGCGCCCCGCTGGCCGGCGAGATGAGCGGCCATGTGTTCTTCAAGGAGCGTTGGTACGGCTTCGACGACGGCCTGTACACCGGCGCCCGCCTGCTCGAAATCCTCTCCGCCCGCGCCGACGCCAACGCCGCACTCACCGAGCTCCCCGACGCGCTCAGCACCCCCGAGCTGAACCTGAAAATGGCTGAGGGCGAACCCTTCGAACTGGTACGTCGCCTCAAGGAAAGCGCCCGTTTCGACGGCGCCGACGAGGTCATCACCATCGACGGCGTGCGCGTCGAGTATCCCGACGGCTTCGGGCTGGCCCGCCCGTCCAACACCACGCCGGTCGTCGTGCTGCGCTTCGAGGCCGATTCGCAAGCCGCCATCGAGCGTATTCAGGCGGCCTTCCGCAGCGCCATCGAGGGTGTCTGGCCGGGTCTCGCCCTGCCGTTCTGAATCGCAGAAAATCCTTAAGGCTTAGGACAAGGCTGCCGTAGAGGCTGTTGACCCCCGGCGCACTGCTGTGTGCGCCGGAACGGACACCGCCCATCCTATGGAGCCCACCCATGCCGACCGCGCTCGACGATCTGTTCCAGAACATCCCCCAGCTGCCCAGCCTGCCCAAGGTCGTCACCGACCTGATCGATAGCCTCGGCAAGGACGACGCCAACATCGACAGCATCGTCGAGAACCTGCGTCACGACCCCACCCTCAGCGCGCGCGTGCTGCGCATGGCCAACTCCAGTTTTTACGGCGCCAGCCGCAAGGTCGGCGCCATCGACGACGCCATCGCCATGATCGGCCTGAGCGCACTGCGCACCCTGGTCATCGCCTCGGGCGTGGCCAGTTCGTTCAAGAACGTGCCCAACCTCGACCTCAAGGCCTTCTGGCAAAACGCCCTGGTGGTTGCCGGCGTCGCGCGCCGCATCGCTCGCCGCACCAAAGGCCGGGTCAATCCCGAGTTCGCCTATACGGCGGGCCTCATGTACCGCATGGGTGTGCTGCTGATCCACTCCGCCTTCCCCGAGGCCGCCGCCACCATCGCGCGCGACTGCAAGGACATCACCGTCGGCGAGCGCAACGCCATCGAACGCACGGTTCTGCATGTCTGCCACGCCGAGGCCGGTGAACGTCTGGCCACCAACTGGCGCTTCCCCGACGAAATCGTCACCGCCATGCGCTGGTATGCCGACCCCATGGCCGAGGGCGCGTCCGACACGGCCCGCATCGTTACGCTTGCCGCCCAGATCACGCTCGACAACGCTCACGGCGACAGCGACGACGCCATCGGCAGCGGCCTGCCCGCAAAAGCCATGGAAGCGCTCGGCCTGAGCCTCGACGATGTCGCCGACGACATCGCTGCGGTCAACGATCTCAAGCGCGACGCGGCGACTTTCATGTAAATCTCACACGCGGCCGGCATGGCACCCGGCCGCAGATTCTTCCGCAATGCCCCTCGCATCTGTCATGCATATATGGCATGATCCGCCGCATGTGATCTGGTGTCCCTCGGCGAAAGTCTTGGGATTAATCGGGAAGTCGGTGCGTTTCAGGCCATTGGCCGAAACCATCCCGACACTGCCCCCGCAACGGTGAACGAGTCAAACATCGCAACATGCCACTGTGCCAACGCACGGGAAGGCGCGATGCTGGCGCAGCCGCGCCCCTCGTGAGTCCGGAGACCGGCCCGACGCAGACGAGCGGCATCGCGGCGGGCGATCCAGCGGGCATCCGGCACTTCAACCGGCGTCTGCCATCTGAAATCCTCTGCATGTCGTAATGATCCACTTTGCACGCGGGTGAGCGTGCGGAGAGACACATGACGCCTGCAGATTCACCGGCCGTAGTCCACCACTGCCCGGCCCTCCTGATCAGCGCTCCGGCCTCCGGCCAGGGCAAAACCACCGCCACCGCTGCGCTGGCCCGCTGGCACACGCGCCAGGGTCGCCGGGTGCGCGTGTTCAAGACCGGGCCCGATTTCCTCGATCCGACCATCCTGGCGCAGGCCAGCGGCCATCCGGTGTATCAGCTCGACCTGTGGATGGGTGGCGAAGCCCACTGTCGGCAATTGCTTCATGCCGCGGCGGCGGAGTCGGATCTGATCCTTATTGAAGGCGTAATGGGCCTGCACGACGGCATCGCCTCCAGCGCTGCGCTGGCCGACACCCTCGGCATCCCCGTGCTGGCCGTCATCGACGGCTCAGCCATGGCGCAAACCTTTGGCGCCATCGCACTCGGGCTGGCCAGCTACCGGCCGTCGCTCAATTTTTACGGCGTGCTCGCCAACCGCGTCGGCAGCCCCGGCCACGCCGAGATGCTGCGCGAGTCCCTGCCCGCCGGCATGGCCTGGCTGGGCGCCCTGCCGCGAAACGAAGCGGCGGCGCTGCCTTCGCGCCATCTCGGCCTGATCCATGCCGATGAAATCGCCGACATCTCGCAGCGCATCGACCGGGCGGCTGATGCCCTCGACCCGATCAACCCGCCGCTGCCCGCCCCGATGGCCTTCGCGGCCACCAACGCAACAGTGCTGCCACGCCTGCTCGAAGGCGTCACCATCGCCATCGCCCGCGATGCGGCATTCGCCTTTGTCTACCCCGCCAACCTCGACACCCTGCGCACGCTCGGCGCCAAGCTGCGCTTTTTTTCGCCGCTGACCGACGCTGGCCTGCCGCAGGCCGACGCCCTCTACCTGCCCGGCGGCTACCCCGAGCTTCATCTCGACGTACTCAAACGTAATTACAGCCTGACGCAGGCGGTACACGCCCACCACCAGGCCGGCAAACCCATCGTCGCTGAATGCGGCGGCCTGCTCGCGCTGCTCGACGCGCTCACCGACCACGACGGTCATCGCGCCGAACTGATCGGCCTCATACCCGGCGAGGCGCGCATGGCCACGCGCCTGGTCAACCTCGGCATGCACGGCATCCTCCTGCCCGAAGGCGAGGTGCGCGGCCACAGCTTTCACCACGCCCAAGCACGCTGCCGACTGACGCCGCAAGCACACAGCATCGCCCAACGCCACAACGGCATCCCCGAACCCATCTACCGGGACGGGCGGCTATTCGCCTCCTTCGTACACCTGTACTTCCCTTCCAATCCGGCGGCCATCGCAGCCTTGTTCAGCCCACACTGACACCGGCCTGAGCCGGTTCAGATCATCTCACTGATTGAAATACCCGCCACGATCAAAGACGCTGGGTGCGCCACGGACCGAGGCGGAAGGAGCTCACTCCAGGATGTTGCGCACCACCTGCAGATGTTCGGCCACGTCCTTCCCCAGCTTGGTCAAGTAACCCCCGTCGTGCTGGCTCACCAAACCCTTCTCGAACAAACGCTGCGCCGCTGCGACCGCCTCGGGGGCCGCATCATGGTGCACTTTCAAGCCTGTCTGCGAATTGCTCGCATCGTATTGAATGAGCAAGTTCAGTTCGTGAACAAAGTCGGTCGGCAGTGTCATGGATTTCCCTTTGAGGTGCCACCGATACGGTAGCCATGCCGAACTTTACTTCGCCGCGCGGGCGTTGAGCAATGCGTCCAGAACGATTGCCCGCCCTGCAAACGCCTCACCACGACTCAAGTGAATCGGCGAACGACAGCACAATGCCACTTTTCGCCCCAAAACCTCAAAACGGCACCCGCCGTTTCGGCGCCTTCACGGCCGGCGCCTTGGCTTCGTCGGGTTTCGCTTTCAACGGCTTTCGCGGCTGGTTCATCTCGTCCCGCGCGAAACGCACCTTGCCTTCGAGCTCGCAGCCGCGCATTCCGGGCTCGCACACAGCGCCCTTGACGCGCTGGCAGACGCCGTTGAGATCATGGGGGCAACTCCAGGCAGACATGACAGAACTCCGGTTGTTGTGGCCAGAACGCAGGTATTTTATCCGAACCGATTTTGCATGGCAGCCATCAGTGGCGTTCCTTGCATGCATCGAGCGTGACAAGAATCTGCGCAATCATGTCACCGCGTGCGTTGTGCATCTCGTACATGAATCGGGCCTTCCGTGCGATGAAAACGGCACGCGCTTTTTCTGGCAGTGCGCAGAGGTTTTGTGCGGCGACCTCGCGTATTTTTACACGGCGCTCTGGCGGCACCGCATTGCCGGCAAAGTTGAGCAACGTCATGCGCACGCGAAAGTCGCCGCCGAACACATCCGCGCCATCGAGTCGCACACCACCGTCAAGCACACGCGGCACCTCGGACTGACGGTTGAAATCGGCGGCCAAAGCAGCGAGATTCGGCGTGCCGTCGACGGGCGCGCCGAGTCCAAACGAATCGACAAACTTGCCCGACACGACCAGCGCGATAAAGAGCAGCAGCACGCGTAGCCAGAAGCCTTTGGGCACCCCGTCGCCCCTGGCACCCAACAAGCCGACCTGGTAGCCGGCTTCGCGCAGCTCACCCGTGACCCGACGATTGAGGGCCAGCAAAACGACAAGATTGACCAGCGGCACAAAGAAACCAAGAAGAATCAGCACACGCCTGGGCAGGCTGAAGCCCAGCTCGCCGCTCAATCGAATGGCGCCCAGCAGCGTGAACACGAGACTCGCCAGGGCGACCAGCGCCATGGCGCCCAGCGAGGTCTTGTTGAGCGCAGAGCTCGCAAAATAGAGCAGCACACCGGCAATGGCCATGTGCTGGCCGAGAATCAGTCCGGAGAGATCGGATTCGTCGTCAGCGATCAACTCAAAGTCGACGCCCGGTTGCGCAGTCTGGTTCATGGGATTCCCGATCTCGAGCATTCGAGACGACAAAATGCCTAGAGAATATAACCAAACACGACCAAGGCGCGAGATTCTTTCGGCGCCACCGACCAGCCCGCACGGCACTCGCGCTCAGCAGCGCTCAGCTCTTGGCGCCGAACTCGTTGATATTCAAAACAAACGATTTTCCGTCTGTTGCCACAAGACCGATATTGCTCAGATACTTGTAGGTCACCGCATCGATATCCACGCGCGACTCGATCAGGTTGACGACGTAACCACTGTCACCAAGGTCGACAATCGTGAAGCGTCGCTCCGCTCTCTTCAAGAAGACTGTCGCCTTCGCGTCATACACAAAGGCGAAACCCTCAAGCCGGCACAGTCCGCGGTCGACGGCCACGACTTCACCGAGAAAATGGCGACGTATCGCGCTTTCATACAGGGCCCGATACACCACGTGCACTTTCTCGCCCACTTCGACAACCATCGGAAGCACCTCAAACAAGTTCAAATCCGACCACACGGCCCACGCAAGCGCGTAGCGTACCGCATCGACGCATGCCTTTCGACGCCACGCCACACAATCGACTGCGCCCGACCCGGTGAGCTGAACGGCATCCGGTATCGCCGTCGCTCAGACGCTTGAGACATTGGGATGACGGCGCAAAATCAAACAGCCACGCACAGGCCAAAACCCGACATTGCCGACCGTCGATTCGATCGATGCGCGCCGGCTCCGCTGACAACGGCTTGCTCCGCCCCGTTTCGCTAACTATGCTCAAAAGGTCATCTTCGGCACCTCTCTGGCGGTTCGCCAGAGTCCGCGCGGCTTCCTTGCCGAACCGCCGCGGGTTCAGGCCTGCCGGCCCTCCTGCGACCAGATCAACGGCCAGTGTCTTCGGCTAGGCATCGGCACGACACATCATGGGAGAACACCATGGCCACCTGGCATATCGAAGGCCAGTACATGGAAACGTGCAATTGCACGTATCTGTGCCCCTGCGCCTCATCCAACCTCACCGCCGCACCCACCGAGGGCGACTGCAAAGCCGCCATCGCCATGCGCATCGACAAAGGGCAGAAAGACGGCCTGCAACTTGATGGACTGGCCTTCATCGTAATGCTGCATTCGCCCAAGGCGATGGCCGAAGGCGACATGACGGTGGGGCTGATTGTCGATGAACGCGCCACCGATGCGCAGGTCGAGGCGATCAGCGCCATCGCCACCGGTGCCGCCGGGGGCCCGATGGCGAATCTCGCGCCGCTGGTGGGCTGCATCGCCGGCGTCGAGCGACGGCCGATCAGTTTCGAGATCGAGGGCATGAACTACGTGGTCAAGGCCGGCGAGTTTGTCGATCAGGCCTGCGAAGGCGTCGCCAGCGGCATCCGCCCCAACGAGCCGCTCTACCTGGAGAACACCGTTCACCCGGTCAACAGCCGCCTTGGGCTGGCCAAGGCGACGCGCTCGCTCTTCAAGGTGTTCGGGATCGAATGGGCCGACACCAGCGGCACACGTAACGGGCACTTTGCGCCCTTCGCATGGACCGCCTGAAATCCGCCGTCGCGCCCGGCGACGGGCGCGACGCCACACTGCGTCGGGACCGGATGCTGGCCGTCGGCGGCCTGAGCGCCGTCGTCCTGCTGTCGTGGCTCTATCTGTGGCTCCGCGCCTCCGGCATGGACCACGCGGCAATGGACATGGCCCCCGTGCCCCGCGCTGCCAGCGCCGGGGCATTTGCCCTCACCTTCATGATGTGGTCCATCATGATGGCCGCCATGATGCTGCCGAGCGCCGCGCCAGCCATCCTGTTGTACGGCGCACTGGTGCGCAAGAACATCGCGGACGGCAAGGCCCTGCCGGCGGTCTCGCGTTTCGTCGCCGGCTATCTCATCGTGTGGACCGCCTTCAGCCTGGCCGCCACGGTGTTGCAGACGGCGCTCGAACACGCCGCGCTGTTGACGCCCGACATGGCCACCGCCAGCACCCGAATCGGTGCGCTGGCGCTGATCACGGCCGGAGTCTATCAACTGACGCCGCTCAAGGCCGCCTGTCTGGGCACATGCCGAAACCCGCTTCAATTCTTCATCACCCGCTGGCGTGATGGCCGCCATGGCGCACTCAGGATGGGGCTCGAACACGGCGCCTACTGCGTCGGCTGCTGCTGGGCGCTCATGCTGCTGCTGTTTGTGGCCGGCGTGATGAACCTCGTCTGGGTGGCGCTGATTACCGCCTTCGTATTCATCGAAAAAGTCTTACCCGGCGCACGGGCCGTCACGCTGGGCGCCAGCGCCGCACTGATCGCCTCGGGCCTCATTCTGCTGACTCGCATTTAAGCCCGTCGCGGTGCACCCGCTAGCTGTGTAAACCCACTAGGTTGTTCGCATTCGGTAGCCGGCTGATCGGCGGTAGATATTTCAAGCTGGCGTGTGGCCGGTGCCAGTTGTACTGATGCAACCAGATCGGCAAGTGGGCGGCACGCTGCTGCGAGGATTCGTAGGAGCGGGCGTAGGCCCATTCGCGCAGGGCTGTCTGGATGAAGCGTTCGGCTTTCCCGTTGGTCCGTGGCGTGTATGGCTTGGTGCGCATGTGCCTGAGCCGAAGGCGTCGGCATAAGCGCTTGAACTTTCGGGACTTGTAGCATGCACCGTTGTCGGTCAGTACGCGCTGGAAACGGATGCCAAGGCTGGCGTAATAGCGCACTGTTCGAAGCAGCGCGATGCAGGCGCTGCGGCCGCTCTCGTCAGGGCAGATGGTGCTGAAAGCGATACGCGAATGATCATCGATCGCCACATGAACGTACTCCCAACCGGCCCCGGGTGAGTCTTGCCGACGATCGCCAGTTACCCGGTGCCCGGGGCGACGAAAACGCCCGAGTTTCTTGATGTCCAGGTGCAACATGCCGCCAGGGGCCGGGTACTCATAGCGCCGCACCGGCTTGGCCGGCTCAAGGTTCGCCAGGCGGTGGAGCCCTGCGCGGCACAGGATACGCCCCACCGTGCTGCGCCCGACGCCCAGATCCTGACTAATTTGGTGGTATGGCTGTCGACTCTTGCGTCGTTCGATGATCATCCGCTGGCGTTCGCCACTCAGCGCATGCGGGCAGCGGTGCGGGCGTGAAGAGCGGTTGTGCAAACCACCCGGCCCTTCTTCTCGATAGCGCTTGAGCCACTTGTAAGCCGTGCGGGTGCTGACCCCCGCAGCCTGTGCCGCCTCTTCCACGCGCAGACCATATTCGACGACGCGCCTCACAAGAAGCGCTCGACCATGGACGGTTAATCGGGCATTTTTATGTGTGTTCATTCGGGAACCTCGGAGGACTGGTTTGGTTGGCGCCTCCAATCTGACGGGTACGTCCCGAATGAACAACCTACAGAGAGATCACAGCTAGCGGCGAGCCGCCACCCAGTCCATCACCGCCCAACCCGTCCCCCGCTCCCAGCCTTTCAGCTTGTCCTTGGGGATCAGCTTCACCTCCACAAGCTCTTCATTGAGCGTGATCTCGCCGGTGGCCTGCACGTGATAGACCAGCAGCACCTGGTTGGCGTCTGCAAAGCCGTAGTTGCCGATCCAGTGCACCGCCTGAGCGTCGAGGCCGGTTTCTTCTTTCACCTCTCTCGCCACGGCGATCTCGGGGGCTTCGTCGCGTTCCAGAAAACCGGTGACCAGCGCAAACTTGCCTTCCGGCCAGGCCGCGTTGCGCGCCAGCAGCATGTGGCCGTCGCGATCGAGGCATTCGATGAGCGCACACACCACCGGCACCGGATTGCCCCAGGCAACGAAGCCGCAGGCGGTGTCGGGGCAAACGCGACGCGGCAGATCGCCGATATGCGCGTCGGCCAGCGCGCTGCCGCAGCGCGGGCAGTAGCGCCAGTGCTCAGGGTCGAATCGCATCGCCCGCTCCGGTGAGGCTGCGGATGTCGGCAAGAATGGCGTCGACCGTGGCCGGCAGCGTGTCCCAACCGCACATGAAGCGCGCGCCGCCGGCGCCGATGAAGGTGTAGAAACGCCAGCCCTTGGCGCGCAGCCCGGCCTCGACCGTCGCAGGCAGCTGTGCGAAAACGCCATTGGCCTCGGTCGGGAAGAGCAGTTCGATGCCCGCCGCGACCAGCCCCACGCTCAGCCGCTGCGCCATGGCATTGGCGTGGCGGGCGTGTTTGAGCCACACGTCGTCGGTGAGCATGCCCAGCCAGGGCGCCGACAAAAAGCGCATCTTGGACGCCAGCTGGCCGGCCTGTTTGCAGCGCCAGGCAAAGTCTTCGGACAACTTGCGGTCAAAAAACACCACCGCCTCGCCCACCGGCAGGCCCATCTTGGTGCCGCCAAAACACAGCACATCCACCCCGGCACGCCAGGTGATGTCGGCCGGCGCCACGTCGAGTGACGCCACGGCATTGGCAAAGCGCGCGCCATCCATGTGCACCCGCAGGCCGAGGCGGCGGGCGGTGTCGGCCACGGCGGCGACCTGCCCGGGCTGGTAGAGCGTGCCGACTTCGGTGGTCTGGGTCAGCGTAAGGCCGCGCGGTTTGGGGAAATGCAGATCGCTGCGGCGGGTGACCACTTCGGTGATCGCCTCGGGCGTGAGCCGCCCGTGTTCGCCCGCCACGGTCAGCAGCTTGGCACCATTGGAAAAGAACTCCGGCGCGCCGCATTCGTCGGTTTCCACGTGCGCAAGCTGATGGCAGATCACGCTGTGATAGGACTGGCACAGCGTGGCCAGCGCCAATGAATTGGCCGCCGTGCCGTTGAACACGAAATACACGTCGCAGTCGGTTTCAAAGATGTCGCGCAGGCGGTCGGAGACCTTGCGGGTGTAGTCGTCGTCACCATAGGCGGGGGCGTGGCCGGTGTTGGCCTCCAGCAGGGCCGCGGTGGCTTCGGGGCAGATGCCGGCGTAGTTGTCGCTGGCGAAATGTTGTTGCATGGCTGTCTCCGTTGTTGTGCTGCGATCGTATCGCGAACCAAAAAAAACGGGCCGGTTGTGCCGGCCCGTGGGTGTTGCTGGATGTGCGCGTATTACAGGCGCTCACCCACCCACTCGGACACACGCATGAGCGCGCCGGGGAGGTTTTCGGGTTGGGTGCCGCCGGCCTGGGCCATGTCCGGACGGCCGCCGCCCTTGCCGCCGACTTGCTGGGCGACAAAGTTGACCAGCTCGCCGGCCTTGACCTTGGCGGTGAGGTCGGCGGTGACGCCGGCGATCAGCGTGACTTTGCCGTCGTCTGCCGAGGCCAGCACGATGGCCGCCGAGCCCAGTTTGTCCTTGAGCTTGTCCATGGTCTCGCGCAACGCTTTCACGTCCGCACCGTCGAGGCTCACGGCCAGCACCTTGGCACCCTTGATGTCGACCGCCTGGCTGGCCAGATCGGCACCGGCGCTGGCGGCGAGTTTGGATTTGAGACGGGCCAGCTCTTTTTTCGAGCGACTTCATGCCGTCCTGCAACTGATTGATGCGCTCGGGCAACTCGGTGCTCGGCGCACGCACCGCCGCAGCCGCCGCATCGAGCAAGGCTTGCTGGCTCTGCACCCAGGCCACGGCCGCTTCACCAGTGACCGCCTCGACCCGGCGCACGCCGGCCGCCACGCCACCTTCGGCGACGATCTTGAACAGACCGATGTCACCCGTGCGGATAACGTGTGTGCCGCCACACAGTTCTTTCGAGCTACCGATGCTCAGTACGCGCACTTCGTCGCCGTACTTTTCGCCGAAGAGCATCATCGCGCCGGACTTTTGCGCGTCGTCGAGCGCCATCACCGTGGCGTCGGTGGCGGCGTTGGCAAAAAACTTCGCGGTTCACGCGGCGCTCGACTTCACGGATCTCGTCAGCCATCATCGGCTGGTTGTGCGCAAAATCGAAGCGGGTCTTGTCCGCGTCGACCAGCGAGCCTTTTTGCTGCACATGGCTGCCGAGCACTTCGCGCAGCGCCTTGTGCATGAGGTGCGTGGCCGAGTGGTTGCGCACGGTGCTGGCGCGCGCGGCGATATCCACCTGCGCGGCCACGGTGTCGCCCACCACCACCGCCGTTGATGACTTCGCCGTGATGGCCAAACACATCGGCCTGAATCTTTTGCGTGTCTTCGACCTTGAACAAGGTGAGACAGGCGCCGCCCTTGGACAGCTCGCCCAGGTCACCCACCTGACCGCCGGACTCGGCATAGAACGGGGTGTTGTCGAGTACCACCACGCCCTGCTCGCCCGGCATCAGGCGCTCGACCGGCGCACCGTCGCGATACAGCGCGGTGATGCGGCCTTCGTGCGAGAGCGTGTTGTAGCCGTGGAAATGCGTTTTGACGCCCGTGTATTCCAGCCCGGCGGCCATCTTGAACTTGCCTGCGGCGCGCGCCTGCGACTTCTGGCGTGCCATGGCAGCGTCGAAGGCGTCGGCATCGACGGTCACGCTGCGCTCACGACACACATCGGCGGTCAGGTCGAGCGGGAAGCCGTAGGTGTCATGCAGTTTGAAGGCGGTTTCGCCATCGAATACATTGCCGCCCTTGCCCGCCATAGCGGCCACCTCGGCGTCCAGAATGGCCATGCCGTGCTCGATGGTCTCAAAGAAACGCGACTCTTCCTGACGCAGCACATCCATGATGCGCGCCTGATCGTCCACCAGCGCGGGTAGGCCTCGCCCATTTCTTTTGGCCAGATCGGGCACCAGCTTGTAGAAGAAGGCCTCGCGCACACCGAGCTTGTAGCCGTGGCGAATGGCGCGGCGGATGATCCGGCGCAGCACATAGCCGCGACCCTCGTTGCCCGGAATGATGCCGTCGGCAATCAGGAAGGCGCAGGCGCGGATGTGGTCGGCAATCACCTTGAGCGAGGGGCTGTCCATGTCCGCGTCAGACGTCTCAGCGCCGCGGCGGCGATGAGATTCACGAACAGGTCGATTTCGTAGTTGGCGTGCACGCCTTGCAGCACGGCGGCCAGGCGCTCCAGGCCCATGCCGGTGTCGACCGAGGGCTTGGGCAGCGCATGCATCACGCCCTTGTCGTCGCGGTTGAACTGCATGAACACGACGTTCCAGATCTCGATGAAACGGTCACCGTCTTCATCGGGGCTGCCTGGGGCCGCCAGGGATCTCGGGGCCGTGATCGTAGAAGATTTCGGTACAGGGGCCGCAGGGACCGGTATCGCCCATCATCCAGAAGTTATCGGAGGCGTATCGCGCGCCCTTGTTGTCGCCGATGCGGATGATGCGCTCGGTCGGCACGCCGACGTCCTTAGCCCAGATATCGTAAGCCTCGTCGTCGTCGGCATACACCGTGATCGTCAGCTTGTCGGCCGGCAGGCCCAGCTTGACGGTGAGCAGCTCCCACGCAAACCGGATGGCATCGTGCTTGAAGTAATCACCAAAACTGAAGTTGCCCAGCATCTCGAAAAGGTGTGATGGCGGGCGGTGTAGCCCACGTTTTCGAGGTCGTTGTGCTTGCCGCCGGCGCGCACGCATTTTTGCGAAGTGGTGGCGCGGCTGTAGGGGCGCTTGTCGAAACCGAGGAACACGTCCTTGAACTGGTTCATGCCCGCGTTGGTGAACAACAGCGTCGGGTCCTCGTGCGGCACCAGCGAACTGGAATCGACGATTTCATGCCCTTTGGACTGGAAAAATTCGAGGAAGGTACGGCGGATCTGGGCGCTTTTCATGGTGGCGGTTCGGGCTCTGGCGGCGGCGCGCGCGCGCAATCAAATCAAAGCGGGCATATTAGCATGGCGCTTTGCACAAACGGGGGGGCGTCCGGGCGCAAAAGCAGCCCACATCAGTACGTCTTCGCCCGGCAGCGTCCGAAGCACAAACGCACATCGACCCGCCCCTCCGGTCATGCCGGCGCAAGGCGGGTCGATGCGTGATGAACGCCCAGTCAAGGCAAATTGAGCACCAGCGAAATACTCGGCTCGCGGTCGATAATCACCCGACGCGCCACCGGAGCGTAGCGCACCACCGGGCGGTAATCGTAGTAGCCATACGCCGGCGCATTACGGTGGCCGCGATGCCAGCCGCGGTCGTTGTGGTCGCGGCGGCTTACCTGACGATCATGACGCTCGCGGTAAATGCGCTGATCCGGCGCGCGACTTTCGCTTGTGAATACGCGCCCGCTCCTGACGGCTCACATGACCGTCGGCACGCGCCCCGACTCTGCATGTGATCAATGCGGTTTTGCCCGCGATCGAGTCGGCGCGCTTCGGGGCGCGTCAAATCGCCCGAGCGCACGCCACGGTCGATACGATGCTGCTGGCGATCCTGGCGCGCATCCACCCGATCACCACCGCGCTCTGCCATGGCCGGCACCGACAGCGTGCAGGCCGCAATTATGGCGCCAAGCGTAATGAGTGTTTTCATGATCAAACTCCTGTTCAGTGTGTGTGCGAGCGGGGCCCACACCGGCAATAACGCCGACACAGCACGAACGGAAGACAAAGCGGTTGTAAGCATTGGTAAGCCGCGCCGATGCACCCGGCCGCCGCCACCGCTACAATCGAGCCACCTCAATCAACCACAAGACACCATCATGGGACACCGCCTCTCCAAGATTTACACCCGCACCGGCGACGCCGGCACCACCGGCCTCGGCGACGGCAACCGCGTCTCCAAGAACAGCCTGCGCATCCACTCGCTGGGCGAAATCGACGAACTCAACGCCTGCGTCGGCATGCTGCTCACCGAAACCCTGCCCGACGACGTGCGCGCCCTGCTCACCGACGTGCAGCACGACTTGTTCGATCTGGGCGGCGAAGTGTGCATCCCCGGCATGAGCATGATCTCGACCAAACAGGTCGACAAACTCGAAGCCGCGCTCGACGCCTGGAACGAAGACCTCTCCCCGCTCAAGGACTTCATCCTCCCCGGCGGCTCCCGCGCCGCCAGCCAGGCCCACCTGTGCCGCACCGTCTGCCGCCGCGCCGAACGCATGCTCGTCGGCCTCGCGCAGGAAGAAGCCGTCAACGACGGCCCTCGCCAATACCTCAACCGCCTGTCGGATCTGATGTTCGTGCTCGGGCGCCACCTCAACAAGGTGGACGGGCATGGGGATGTGTTGTGGCAGAAAGGGAAGAACGCCTGAAGGGCGTGAGGATTGATGCGTAAGTTGGGTTGAGCGCAGCGAAGCCCAGCACGCAACTCACTTCGGCGTTGAGGATCGACGAAAATGCGACTGGAAAAAATTCGGTACGAAGACCTGAACGCCAGGGCGAAGGAGATGTACAACTTCAAAAAGCCGCAGCCCGATTGGCTGACTATGGATTTACTTGCCTTTGGCTCACCAACGATTGGCAAGGAGCGGATTTTATCGCCGTCCATATCGATGGCGTAACGGATATCAAAGTCCAAATTTGAAGGGCCGGCTGTCGTTCGCACAAAAGTACAGAGGAAAAGACATCCACATATGCTTCCTCAATGGAAACGATGCTTTTCTCTACCCGCACGACGAAATTCTCGACAAAGTCGAGCATTTGATATCGGACCGAACTTGGCAAGCCAAGGGCACATGGAGCACGCCGGCACCAACACGTCAATTCAGAGAACTACTGCAGCCATATCGATTTTAGTCGCCCGGATGCAACCCGAAGGCTCGAACCCGGGCTCATCGCTTGATCCAACCACCCCCGGATTCCGCTGCACGGCATCTGGGCTGCGGCCCTACGGCCCGAAAGCACAGCAGAACACCAACTCACCTCAGGGCTGAGGCGCCACGCTCAGATTGGACAAGATCTGCGCCATGAGTTCCAGGCGTGATGTTCCCACTCAAGGTGTAGAAAGCGTTTTCGCCCTCGACGACGAAAAACGCCCGCTGCCACTGCACCGACGTCGAATCGGGACCGATCCAGAACACGCTCACCGTATCCTTGGAAAACCTCGAATAGTGCCGAGCGGCCGAGACACCTTCGGCTTCACGTAATTTGGCATGCGCCTCATCATTGCTGCGACTCACACCCAAAGCATCAAGGAACCGGATCATCGATCCGCCATCGGCGTCGCTCAACAGCCCGGCGGACCGATACTTTTGCAGATAATCCGCCGAGTCCACAGCCAGAAACACGACCCTTGCTGCGGCCTGTCGGATGCCGGGAGCAGGTGCAATGCGCCATCCTCCCCACCCGACATATAAATGCGTCCAACACTGCTCAACGGCAAGCGCATGTGAAGGCGCCTGTACTGGAGAGCCACACACGCCTCGCACTGCGAGGACGCCGGCCAAGGCTGTGCGGCGAGTTGCGCGGCCGGTGCAGAAGCGTTCGCAAACAACAGGACCGCGGCCATGCTTGCCGACCGAAGCATGCACGACACGTACCCTATGCCCATGCCCGAGCCTCCTGACAAGCGACACCCATGGAGGCGAGCCTGAGCTGAGTCCCCCATTTGGCGATCACCGCGCGCGCGCAACTCAGCGAGGTCTGGGATTTGTAGTGGTTGAACATGCCATTTCCCAGTTTCATCACGATCCAGGAAATCGTCGCCCGACCTCCCGGCGGGGGCGGCACCCAGCCAATGGCACGGGAACACCTCGCCGCTTCATTCAGCATGGTGCCGAACACGTCGGCCACCGCCTCGTTGGGATGGAGCTTCCATGTCAAAGGCACGTGTGCGAAAGCGTAAAAGGACTCGATGTACTGCCTCAATTGATCCGCATCAGTTCCGAGCACCGCCATTGCATTCTCCATTCGACCAGAAACGCAGATCAGATACACGAATGGCCGTGCTTGCATGCACTCATGAACTCATCTGCAATGAGGCCGAGAAGATAACAAGTAATGACAAATGAATCAAACATTCCTCTCCCGAATGCAGGCCACAACGCAGCCGATCGCGCGCCCAACACCCGAAACCGCGCCACATTTCCCTGCAGTTGCGTCGCCAACCCTTCCAGGCGATTGACGGTGCTCGCCGTTTCGCTGACGGCGGTGTTGCTTTCTTCGGCCATTCGGGCGATGCGCTCAACGTAGCGGGCGACCTCGGCGCTGGCGGAGCCTTGTTCGCGCGGGGCTTGCGAGATATCGACGACCGAGGCGACAACCCGGCGCGCACGGCTTCGGTGCTGGCGTAGAACGCGAGTGGCTTGACCACATTGAACGCGGCCGAGCCACGACGGTCTTCACTCCACATCCCCCTACACACTGGAGCGCTCAATGAAGCACTCGCCTCGCACCTCACCACTCGCGGTGACGCTGGCAGTTGTACTCGCCGGTTTCAATGCGCCATCGCTGGCCGCAGCGGACGCCGTGGCCACGTTTGCAGGGGGCTGTTTCTGGTCACTGGAAGCGGCCTTTGACAAGCTGCCAGGCGTGCGGGAAACCACCACCGGCTACACCGGCGGCCACGACGACGCCCCTACCTATGAGCGCGTGACGGCCGGCAACACCGGTCACCGTGAGGCGGTGCAAGTGCGCTACGACCCCGACCAACTCGACTACGAAACCCTGCTGATCGCCTACTGGCACAGCATCAACCCGGTCGACCATCAGGGCCAGTTCTGCGACGTGGGGCCGTCCTACACCACCGCCATCTACGCCCACACACCCCGCCAGCGACGCCTCGCCGAAGAGTCACGCACGGTACTCGCACAACTCAAATTCCGCCGCGAACTGGCCACCGAAATCCTCGACGCCACACGCTTCTACCCGGCCGAGGCCGTGCACCAGGATTTCGCCCGCCAACGCCCGGCGGCGTATGCGCGCTATCGCCGACAGTGCGGCACGGAAGCCATGCTTCAACAAATATGGCGCAGATAGACTCAGCGCTCTCTGATCGGGACAAAATCAAAGCCGATTCATGCTTTAAAGTTATTCAAAACAGCTAAAAAACGCCCTATAGTGTGCGGCAATTTCAGCGCGCGACTTGTCGTCGCTCACCACTCAAAGGGTTTCCATGCTCGCTCGCACCGCCACCATTGCCATCGCCGCCGCTCTGCTGTCGGGCTGTGCCATCCATCAAAAGATCACACCCGTCGAGAAGTTCGATAGCAACGAGGTCTGCATTATCGAAAACACGGCCGTGAAAGAGACTTTTCTCGACGCCTATCGGAATGCCCTCACGGCAAAGAACTATGTAGTGAAAAAGCTGCCGGCAGCTTCATCGTTCAACGACTGCGCGATCACCTCGACCTACACGGCAAATTGGCGCTGGGACCTCGCGCTGTATATGGCCTATGCGGAAATCAAGGTTTACAACAACGCAAAACCCTCCGGCCAGGCCACCTACGACTCGCTGCGCGGGGGTGCCAACATGGGCAAATTCATCGATGCCGAAGCAAAAATCACCGAACTGGTGAACGCGCTCTTCCCGGAGCAGGCCGCTCAGTAAGTCGACAAGCACGGGCGGCTCCCGCCAACTAAGTGCAGACAGTCTACAATCGCCCCCTTTGATTCTCTTCAGTCTGCCGCCCCCTCATGCGTATCGACACCCTCCGCCAACAGTTCCGCGACCTTGGCGCCAAGCCTTGCCACGAGGCGCGTCTGTTGCGCGCCTGGACGCAGCGGCTGCCGCTGGACGGCGGGCCGCGACCGGCGGAGCATTTTTTGCCGCTGGCGGTGCGCAATGCGCTGCCGTCGATCACCCCGGTACTGGACGGTCTGGCGACACTGAAGTCCGAACACCCCGGCGAAGACGGGGCGTCGCGGCTGCTGGTGGAGCTGGCCGATGGGCAAACGGTGGAGAGCGTGCTGCTGCCGCGCGGCGGGCTGTGTGTGTCGACGCAGCTCGGTTGCGCCGTCGGCTGCGTGTTCTGCATGACCGGCCGCGACGGCTTGATCCGCCAGCTCGGCAGCGCCGAGATCGTCGCACAAGTGGTGCTGGCGCGGCGCATGCGGGCGGTGAAGAAGGTGGTGTTCATGGGCATGGGCGAGCCGGCGCACAACCTTGAAAACGTACTCGAAGCCATCGACCTGCTCGGCTCGGAAGGCGCCATCGGGCACAAGAACCTGGTGTTCTCAACGGTGGGCGACCCACGCGTGTTCGACGCCTTGCCACGCCAGCGCATCAAGCCGGCGCTGGCGCTATCGCTGCACACCACCGACGCCGTGCTGCGCGAGAAGCTGCTGCCGCGCGCGCCGCGCATCTCGCCCGAAGAACTCGTCGAGGCCGGCGAGGCCTACGCCCGCGCCACCGACTACCCCATCCAGTACCAATGGACACTGATCGACGGCGTGAATGACAGCCAGGAAGAAATGGAAGGTATCGTGCGCCTGCTCAAGGGCAAGTTCGCACTGATGAACCTGATCCCCTACAACGCCATCGACGGCCTCGACTTTCGCCGACCCAGTTGGGAAAAAGCCGCCGCCCACGCCCGCTTTTTGCATCGCGCCGGCATCCTCACCAAGCTGCGCCATTCGGCCGGGCAGGAGGTGGATGGCGGCTGCGGGCAGTTGCGGGCGCGACAGATCAATATCGTCCGCCGTCCGCGCACCGAGCCGAGCAACGTCTAACGCCCGTAGCCAGTCAGCTCCAGATAGCCGACCCCGCTGGCGCCCTCATCCACCAGCACCACGCCCTCCCAATACGGGAAGCGCCCGCCCATCCATTGGTCGTCGATCAGCGCGCGCACCGTCCATTCGCGCTTCAGGCCGGGCAGGCTCACCCGCCAGCTGAGCGGCAAATCGCGCGTCGCCTCGGGGTTGGCCGAGCTCGGGGTGCGTACGCGGCGGGTGTCGAGCACGGTCAGTTCGATCTCGTCTGCGCCCAGCGTGCGCGCCGAGCCATCGGGCGCGACCCAGCTGCCGCTGAGCCAGTGTTTGCCGTCGTCGTGGCGCAGACGATAGACCATCAGCGCGTGGCCATCGGCCAGATGTAGCGAGAACCAGTCCCAGCCCTGCTGGTTGTCGGCCAGCGGCTGCGAGCTCCATTCGCGGTCGAGCCAGCCGGTGCCGGTGAGCGTTGTCGGTTTACCATCAACCGTCACCGATCCGCTGACCGCGATGTGCGGCTGGCTGTAGTAGTAGCTGGCCTGGCCTTGTGCCGATTTCTGGCTGTAGCCGCCCTTGCCCTGCAGCACCGGCGGCGTATCGCTGGCCAGCTGCACGTCGATCACAGCCTCGCCGACGGTGAAGCGCAGCCGGCCGGGCAGCATGGCGGCGCCATCGCCGCTCAGCGACCAGTCGTCCAGCCAGGCGGCGAAAGCGCCGTCTTCGCGCCGCACCTCCGCCTGCCCCACACCGCCGCGCGCAAAGCGCTGTTCGTGACGATGGCCATCGGGCGTGGTGATGGCCGCATGCGCCATCCAGATCTGATTGCTGTCCCAGCCCTCGGTGTCGGTGGCCGGGCTCATGGCCTGACGGAACAGCGTCCACTGCAGGCCCCAGTGGCGACCGGCGTCATCCTTGAGATTGGCGGTGAGATACCACCACTCGATACGGTAGTCCGGGTGCGGCAAGTGATCGGCAGGAAAATCAAACGGGCGGCCGGGCACGACTGACGCATAGCCATCGCCGGTGCTGCGCAGCACCTGGTACGGGTCGCCCTGCGCCGCGGCCGGGCCGACGAGCAGCGCCATCAGCAAGAGGAAGACCGCCTTCACTGCGTGCTCCCCAGTTGCGCCATGGCTTGCGGCAGCTTGCGAGTGAGCTGGCTGAGCACAATCAACAGCACCAGCGCGACGATGCCGGCGCTGAGCAGGCCGAGCTTGAGCGCGGGCAGCGGCGACCACAGCATGGGCATGCTCCAGCCGAAGGACATCACGTTGAGATCATAAATCAACAGCCACGACAGCAGCGCGCCGAGCGGAATCGCGGCCAGCCAGGTGAGCGTCACGAACAGCGCCAGCGGCACGGCAATCACCCGCAACAACTCGCGCCGCGTCACGCCCAGCGCGCGCCACTGCGCGAACTCGGGCAGGCGCTCGTGCAGGATGGCGAGCAGCGCCGTGAGCAGCGCGGCGCCGGCCACCAGCAAGGTGAGCGTGTTCATGGCGGCAGTCATGGCAAAGGTGCGGTCGAAGATCTTCATCGACAGGCGTTTGATATCGCCCTGCGCAAACCACTCGCCGGGCTTTACGCCTGCCGCCACCAGCGCGGCCTCGGCGGTCTCGGCGCTCACGCCGGGTTTGAGCCACAAGGCCAGACCGGTGGACGATACATCGCGCCAGCCGCGGGCCAGCGCCTCGCGCGGCAGGTAGAACTGATAGTAGGGGTTGCCATAGTCGTGGAAGAACCCGGCCACGGTGTAGTCGGCAGGGCCGCCATCGGTGAGCAGCGTCACGGTCTGACCAAGGCGCAGGCCGCCCAGATAGTGCGCCTGTTCGTTGGCGAGAATCAGCCGCTCGCCGCCGGCCCAGCGTGCCAGCGCGTCGGGCGCGGACTGCGCCAGCGGCAAGGCGCGGGTGTCGGGCGTGGTGGTGTCGAGGCCATACACCTTGGTCGGCCGCCCCTGCCAGCGGATGGTCACGCCGGTGCGGGCATGACCGGTGGCCAGCCAGCCGGCGTTGGCCGGGTCGGCCACAAAACCGCGCGTGTCGAGCCGCGCGCTATTCACATAGATGTCGGCGCCGATGCGCTGATCCAGCCAGCCGGCCAGCGCGGTGCGAAAACTGCCGACCAGGGTCTCGACGCCGAGATTGGCGGTCAGCGCCAGCAACAGCGCCATCATCGCCGTGCGCAGCGCCGGCAGTTGCGCCCAGCCGTCGCTGACGATCCAGCGCTGCACCAGCGGTGCGCCCGCCAGCACCCGCCCGAGCAGGCGGTGTGCGCTGGCCAGCACCTGCGGCAAGGCCCAGGCAGCGGCAAACAACACCAGGCCGAGCAGCACGAAACCCTCGATGACCGACGCCATCTGCCAATACACACCGACCGCCGCCAGCGCAAGCACGCCCGCGCCGATCAGCAGCACCCGTCGCGCCCGCGCATCGGCCAGCACACCCGCCGAGGCGCTGCCGCCCGGTAGCACCGGGCCGCGCAATTGCAATAGCAGCGGCCAGGCCAGTGCGAAGGCGAGGCCGATCAGTGTCATGCCCCAGGCAATGGCGACGGTCAGCGGGTCGAGCAGCAGATCGGCGCCCACCACCGCGCCATACAGGTTCTGCAAACTGGCGCTGACGCTGGGCAGCAGCGCATGGCTGATGCCAAGGCCGGCGAGCAGGCCGAGCACGCTGCCGAGCGCGCTCCACACCAGCGTCTCGGCCACAATCGCCAATGTCAGTGCACGCACGCTGACGCCCATCAAGCGCAGCGTGCGCAGCGTCGGGCGGCGATACCACAGCGAAAAACGCACCGCGTTGAACACGATGAACAGCCCGACGGCAAAGGACAGCAGACTCATCGCGGTGAGCTGGGTGTGCAGGCTGGCGGTGAGCTGGGTGAGGTCGAGCCGCTGCTGGTTGGCCTCCAGCATCAGATCGGCGGGCAAGGCGGCGGCCAGGCGCGCGGCCGTGTCGGGCGAGATCGGTCCGACCGCCAGCGCGGTGAAGGTGTCACGGCCGAGCAGTGAGAGCGCAGCGCCCACGTCCATGAAGATCTGCCGGCCTTGTTGCTCACGCGCGGCGATCAGCGCCGGCGGCAGGGCTCGGCCATCGCGCAGGACGAGCTGTTCACCCTCCGCCACGCCCAGCTCATCGGCCATCGCCGCCGGAAACCACGCCTGATACGGTGGCTGCACAAAAGCCAGCCAGTCCAGATTGGCGTCGCCCAAGGCGTCACCACCCTCGCCCGCCATGCTCGCCGGCAGCGCCAACAGATCGGTGGCGATGATCGCCAGCGGCGCGTTGTCGGCGGTCGACACCCGCGCCTGCACCACCGGAAACACCTGCCGAAAACCCGCCCGACGCAGCGCGATGTAGTCGGCCTGCGCGATGCCGTCACCGCTGCGGCTGCGAATCCAGTGCGTGGCCTGCGCGCCGAGCACGAAGTCGGCTTCGGCGTAGCTGGCCCGCGCATGGCTGTTGATGATCTGCACCGCCGACCACAACGCCACGCCCGCCACCAGCCCGGCGAGCAAAAACACCGCCTGCCAGGGGTGGCGCCAGTAGTGACTGAGCAGCGCGCGAACAACGCCGCCGAGCCGCTCCGGCTCAGCTGACGTCATCGTGCAGGCGGCCGTCGCGCAGCCACAGGCGGCGGTCGAGATAGTCGGCCATGTCGCGGCTGTGAGTGACCATCAGCAAGGCGCTGCCGGCCGCTTTGACGAGGTCTCGAAACAGCGCCATCACCGCGCCGCTGCTACGCTCGTCGAGGTTGCCGGTGGGCTCGTCGGCCAGCACCAGCGCCGGCCGGTGCAGCAAGGCGCGAGCGATGGCGACGCGTTGCTGCTGGCCGCCGGAGAGCTGGTGCGGGTATTTGTCGAGCTGTGTTCTGAGGCTGAGGCGGTCGATCAACTCGGCCTCGAAAGCGGCATCGAGCCGGCCGCACAGCGCGGCTTGGAAGCGGATGTTGTCGGCCACGCTGAGCGTGCCGATGAGGTGAAACTGCTGAAACACCAGACTGACCGTGCCGCGCCGCAGCGCCGCCAGTGCGCGATCGTCCAACGCGGCCAGCGTCTGCCCGCCCACCGTGATACGGCCAGCGTCCGGCGCATCGAGCCCGGCGGCCAGGTGCAGCAGCGTGCTTTTGCCGCTGCCGCTCTCGCCCAGCAAAGCCACCGCCTCGCCGGCGGCGATGCTCAGATCCACCCCGCCCAGCACGGTGACCTCGCCCTCGGGCTGGGCATAGCGTTTGACGACGCCGCTGAAACTCAGCATGCGCGGCTCATTGCGGCAGGCGTGGCAGGGGAGACTCGCCGCCCAGCATGACCATCACGGTCTTTTCTTTCTCGCTGCCCCACCAGTTGCGATGGCGGAAACGCACATCCACCTTGTCGCCCGGCTTCTTGTCGAGCAGGCGCATTTTGACGGCGGCAAAACCGGTCACCGGTACACCGTCAATGGCCAGCAAGATGTCATCCTTGGCGATGCCGGCCATACCCAGGCTGCTCTCCTCGGTCAGCGCGCCCACACGCACGCCATCCTTGGCGCTCTCCAGATACGCGCCCAGCAGGCCCGCCGGCGGCAACTCACGCAGCGCCGAGAGCACGAAGAAATCGGCAATGCCGGTTTCGGCCGTGTGCTCACCGGCGACCAGCACCGTGCTCACCCGCTTGCCGGTGCGCCGCTCCAGCCGCGCGGGAATACCGTCGCGATGCGCGATATGCCCACTGCCGGCAAAAATGACCATGCGCCGCCCCGGATTCGCCGCCAGATACGCGGCAGCGGTGGCCGCCATGGTCTCGTCCCAGGTCAGCATCACGTCCAGAAAGTTGTCGAAGTTGGCCCCCTCCATCGGATGCATGTTGAAGGCCCGACGCACCCGTGCCTCGTAAGCGGTGTTGCCGCGCGCGTAGTCGGCCGGCAAGGTGGCGCGGGCCTCGGGCGTGAGCGCGGCCAGACCGCCTTCGCCAATCTTGCGCGTCAACTCGACCGGCGCATTCAGCGCCACGATAGGGATGCGATTGGCACGCGCGTATTCGATGACGGGGCGATACAGACGGTAATCAAACCGCCAGCGGTCGAAGTAACCTGTGCGCTCCAGCATCTCGGCTTCACTGATGCGCCCGGCGAGGTAGTCATCCAGATGCGTCTGGAACGGCGTCTGGAACCACTCCACGCCGATGGCGATGTCCGGCGTGCGCGCGTGCAGGAACCTCAGCGTCTCAAGCTGGACCAAGTGATGGTCGTAGCGCGTATGCGTCTCACCGACGAAGACGGTGGCATCATCGGGCAAGGCGGCCAGGGTTTGCGTCAGACTCGCCGCCGTATTCAGATTCAGCACTGGCGGATCGAAGGGCGCAACGCCATCGGCCGCCAGCGCACCGTGCATGCCAAACGCGGCAAGCGCGAGCGCGGCGCAGCGAATCATCGGGAGAAAACCAGTTTTGATCATCGTACGTTCCCATTCTTGGCCGCGGCCCTGGCAGGCACTACTCAACGGCTGCGTGATTGTATTCAGTCTGTTCATAACACCCGCATGGGCGGACGACACCATCCATCACGCCTTGAGCGTTCGGCTATTGCCCGACGCCGGCCACATCGAGGTCGTCGATGTGCTCACGCCGCCCACAGGCCGCGCCGCACCGCTCGACTTCAGCCTGGCCGCCAGCTTCACCCCGGTCGCCGAGGGCGCGCGTCTCCAGCGCTTGGACGGCAATTCGTCTGAGCGGTTCCGCCACTATCGTCTCACCCCGGAGACCGGCGGCCGTCCGCTCACCTTACGCTATTCCGGACGGATCGATCCCGGCCCCGCCCACGCCGAGCACGGCATGCCGCGCGCCGCGCTCGACGCCGAGGGCGTCTTCCTCGACGGCGCCAGCGGCTGGTACCCGCGTTTTGGTGACCGGCCGATGCGCTTTTCGCTCAGCGTCGAGGCGCCCGCCGGCTGGTCGGTGATCAGTCAGGGCCGACGCGACAGTGCGCTGAGCTGGACCGCCACCGCCCCGCAAGACGACATCTACCTGCTCGCCGGCCCCTATCAGCGTCATGCCGCAGCGCATGGCGCGGTCGAGCTCGAAGTCTATCTGCGCAGCGACGACGCCGCGCTGGCGGGGCGCTACCTCGGTGTGATGGGGCAGTACATTGATCTCTACAGCGCCCTCATCGGCGACTACCCCTACCCCAAATTTGCGGTGGTCGAAAACCGCTGGCAGACCGGCTACGGCATGCCCTCCTTCACCCTGCTCGGCGCGCAGGTCATGCGCCTGCCCTTCATCCTGCACTCTTCGCTGCCGCATGAAATCCTGCACAACTGGTGGGGCAACGGGGTATGGGTGGATGCGCGCGGCGGCAACTGGTCGGAGGGGCTCACCGCCTACCTGGCCGACCACCTGATTGACGAGGCCCGCGGCCAGGGCGCCGAATACCGCCGCAAACTGCTCGAACGCTACGCCGCCTTCGCTGCCGAGGGGCGCGACCTGCCGCTGCGCGACTTCGTCAGCCGCCACAGCGACGCCAGCCAGGCCGTCGGCTACGGCAAGACGCTGATGCTCTTCCACATGCTGCGCCGGCACATGGGCGATGCCGACTTTGTCGCCGCGCTGCGCACCCTGTGGCAGCAGCACCGCTTCAGCGCCGCCAGCTTCGACACGGTGCGGCAGGTGTTTGCCGACACCTCGCCCGCCGGTCGCGTCGCCGATCTGTGGCTGGACCGCGCTGGTGCACCGGCGATCAAGATCAAGCACCTCATCGTCAGCCCCGGCGCCGACGGTCACCATGTTTTGCAGCTGACGGTGCGCCAGACCCAGCGCGGCGCGGCCTATCCGCTGCGCGTGCCGGTGGCGGTGCAAGTGGCCGACTCGCCCACGGTGCACCGCTTCGACCTCGTCTTCAATGGAAAGGAAGCACGCCTGCGCCAGAGCTTCGCCAGCGCGCCGCTTCGCGTCGATGTCGATCCGGACTACGACATCTTCCGCCTGCTCGACCCCGCCGAACGCCCCGCCTCGCTCGCCCGCGTGTTCGGCGCCCAAAGGCAATGGCTGGTCCTGCCCACCCGCGCACCGGTCGACGCACTCGCCGCCTGGCGTGCACTCGCGCAAGCCTGGGCGCAGCGCTACGACAATGTGAAGCTGGTCATGGACGATGCGCTCGATGCCTTGCCCGACGACGACGCCGTGTGGATTCTCGGCTGGGACAATCGCTGGCGCGAAGCCGCCGCATCACGCCTGAGCGCCAAGGGGCAACACATCGACGCCGACGGCCTGCGCATCGGCGACACCACCTACCCCCGCAGCGAACACACTGCCGTGCTGCTCGACGCCGACAATACCCGCGCGCCCCTGGGCTGGATCGCCGCCACCGACCCGGCCGACATCGCCGCGCTCGCCCGCAAACTGCCGCACTACGGCAGCGCTGGCCGCCTGGTGTTTGCGCGCGGCAGCGGCGTCAATCAGCGCAAGGATGCGCTGCCGGTGGCCCGCTCGCCGCTGCGACGGGTCATCGGCGCGGTCGACCCCGGCCCGCCGCCACCGCACGGCAGCGCGCTCGCCGATCAGTCGGGCGTCACGCTGCGCTTCGACTGAGTTCAGCGCGACCCGAAAACACCCCGAGATACCCGAGCAGGGGGCCCGGGGAAACGCCTGACAGCGCCATTTCACGCCACTTCAGCAATTTTTTTGCAAAACGTGGCCTTATGCACGGTGGGGATCGTCCGCCCGTGCTATAAACCGTCAGCGCTTCCCATCGGATGCATTTTTTCTTGCCCTCACGCAGCACACATTACACATGCCCATGCTCACAAATCGCCTGAAAATCGCGCTTGCACTCATCGCCCTCGGCGCCACCGCCAATGCCAACGCATTGGTCGTTGGCAGCGGCACGGTTCAGGGCAACTGCTTCCCCTTCGGCTGCACCTACTGGACGCCGACCTACCAGCAGGTCTATGGCGCATCGGCATTTGGCGCGCCCATGTCGATCTCCACGCTGAGCTTCTATCGCAGCTTCGACACCTGGAGTGGCAACGCCCCCAACACCGGCACCTTCACCTTCTCCTTGTCGACCACCGCCGCCGCGGTCGATGGCCTGTCGTCCAGCGCCGCCACCAATCTCGGCAGCAATGTCCAGACCGTATTCACCGGCGCCCTGCCTACCGATGTGGCGCCCGGCAGCCGCATGGACATCTTCCTCGACAGCGCCTTCAACTATGATCCGCTGATGGGCAACCTCCTGCTGAGCATCAGCGCCACCGGCCTGGCCAGCAGCGGCAACACCCTCTCCTTCGACATGGTGAGCAGCGGCTCCGACAGCACCAGCCGCCTGTACATGGCCGGCGGTCTGCGCGACTCGGCCGGCCTGATCACCGGCTTCAACGAAGCGCTGTCTCAGCCCATCACACAGGGCCAACTCGGCAACCCGGTGCCCGAGCCCACCTCGCTGGCGCTGCTCGGCCTCAGCCTGGCCGGCCTCGTCGGTGCGCGTCGCTTGCGCAAGTAATCGGGCAACACGCAACACCCAAGAAAAAGCGGCCGTCCAGCCGCTTTTTCTTTGCGCATCCCCCGCCGCTAAGCGCTTGGCGCCTCGTCCTCATCAAACAGGCCAGCCTGCGCACCGCCCGCCATTTCCTCGTCTTCCGCAAAACGCACGCCCACCCCCAGCAAGCGCACCGGACGCGCCTGACGCGCATGCGCGGTCGCCAGCAAAACCGACCAATCAACCGCGCCCGGCCCTGTGGCCACACACTCAGCCGTGGTCCGGGTGAAGTCATTGAAGCGGATCTTGACGAAGGCCTTGTGCACCAGCGGCGCCGGATCGAGCCGGTCGAATCGGCGCTGAAAATCTGCCAGCAGGGGCACGACCGCCGCCTCGCAGGCCGCCAGATCCGGCAGGTCGGTCACGTAGGTCGTCTCGACCGACAGCGACTTGCGCGGCCGATCCGGCGACACCGAACGCTCATCGATGCCACGGCAAAGCCGATGCAGGCTGCGCCCGAACTTGCCGAACCGGGCGATCAGATCCGCCAGCGACCACGCACGCAGGTCTCCACAGGTGTGAATACCCAGACGCTCCAGCCGCGCCGCCGTGACCTGCCCCACGCCAAACAGCTTCTTGACCGGCAAATCGACCACGAAGGCATCGACCTCCTCCGGGCGGATCACGAACTGGCCGTTCGGCTTGCGCCAGTCGCTCGCCACCTTGGCCAGAAACTTGTTCGGTGCGATACCGGCCGAGGCGGTGATACCCACCTCGGCAAAGATGCGCGCGCGGATCTCCTCCGCCATCAAGGTGGCGCTGCCACGGCAGCGATCCACCCCGCTCACGTCCAGGTAGGCCTCATCCAGCGACAGCGGCTCGACCTTGTCGGTGTAGTCGCGATAGATCGACAGAATCTGCCGCGACGCCGCACGGTAGCGCTCAAAGTCGGGCGGCAAGACCACCAACTCGGGGCACATGCGCAACGCCCGCCCCGTCGGCATTGCCGAGCGCACGCCAAACGCGCGCGCCTCGTAATTGCAGGTGGCGACCACCCCCCGCGTCTCGGCTTGACCGCCCACGGCCACGGGCCGACCCACCAGGGCCGGATCGTCGCGCATCTCGATCGCGGCATAGAAACAATCGCAATCGCAGTGGATGATCTTTCGGGTCATGGGGGCGAAGTGTGCCGTGAAACCGCGGCGACCGCACGGCGCAGCACCACTGATTTGCAGGCGCACAAACACAGGAACCCTTGCCGTCGGCGACGCCGGATAAAAATCTGGGCGCGTTCGTCGCATCGCAACATGAGTCGTGCCCGACTGTTGATCTGGATCAGCACGCCCGTGCGCAAGCGACTCAATAATTTACCATTCTCTAATATTGCTGCTGCCATGCATATCGCCGTCTGTATCAAACAGGTTCCCGATAGCGCCCAGATTCGCGTGCATCCGGTCACCAATACGATCATGCGCCAGGGCGTCCCGGCCATCGTCAATCCCTTCGATCTGTTCGCGCTCGAAGAAGCCTTGCGCATCAAGGATCAGAGCGGCGCGACGATCACGGTGCTCACCATGGGGCCGCCTCAGGCGGAGGATGCGCTGCGCAAGTGCCTGTCCTACGGTGCCGACCGCGCCATCCTGATCACCGACAAGGTGTTCTCCGGCGCCGACACGCTGGCCACCTCCTACGTGCTGGCCTCGGCCTTGCGCACGCTCGATGCGCAGCAGCCACTGGACCTGATCTTTACCGGCAAGCAGACCATCGACGGCGACACCGCGCAGGTCGGGCCGGGCATCGCCATCCGCCTCGGCTATCAGCTGCTGACCTATGTGTCGGCGATCCGCGAGCTGAACGTCGACGCCCGTCAGATTTTCGTCGAACGCCGCGCCGAAGGTGGCGTGCAGGTGCTGCAATCGACCCTGCCGGCGGTCATCACCATGCTCGAAGGCGCCAACGAAATGCGCTTCGCCGACATGCCCGGCATGTTCCGCGCCGCCCGTCAGGAGGTCGAGCGCTGGGACCGGGAGGCGGCGGGCATCGCCGACATCAAGCAGGTGGGCCTCAAAGGCTCGCCCACCGCCGTGGCCCAGGTGTTCGGACCCAAGCCCAAAGCGGTCAAGGCGGTGCGCATCGAGGGCGACACCCCGGTCGCGCTGGCCGACGCCTTTGTCGAGCGCCTATTTACCGACTTTCCGCAACTCGAAGACGCCTTGCTCGACCACCTCGATCAACTGGCCGATCTCGGAGCAAAATCATGAGCGACGCGCTCGATTCCGCCAAGCCAATCAAGAAACCCAAGCGAGTTCTGCCGGAACACTTCAAGAGCTACACCGGTGTGTGGGTGTTCATCGAACATGAGCGCGGCCATGTGCACCCGGTGTCGTGGGAGCTGTTGGGCAAGGGCCGCCTGCTGGCCGACAGCCTCGGCGTGACGCTGGCCGGCGTCGTTCTCGGCGGCACCGACGAGACCGTGCGCGCCCTGACGGACGAGGCCATCGCCTACGGGGCAGACCAGTGCTACCTGATGCAAAGCGAGGTGCTGGCCGACTACCGCAACCAGCCCTACACCGCCGGCATGACCACGCTGGTCAACACTTACCAGCCCGAAGTGCTGCTGCTCGGCGCGACCACGCAGGGCCGCGATCTGGCCGGCTCGGTGGCCACCACCTTGCTCACCGGCCTGACGGCCGACTGCACCGGGCTGGAAATCGACATGAGCGACCGCTCGCTGCTCTCGAGCCGCCCCACCTTCGGCGGCAGCCTGATGTGCACCATCGTCAACCTCGCCACCCGGCCGCAGATGGCCACCGTGCGCCCGCGCGTCATGCCGATGCCGGAACGGATGGACGGACGCAGCGGCGAGGTGATCACCCACGCGCTGGATCTGACCGAAGACGCGGTGGTGACCAAGCAGGTGGACTTCATCCCCGACGCGCGCGCCGACAAACCCCAGCTGGCGTTTTCCGACTTCATCGTCTCCGGCGGACGCGGTCTGGCCAAGCCCGAGAATTTCGACAAGGTCTTTGATCTCGCCCGGGTGCTCGGTGCCGAGGTCGGCGCCTCGCGGCCGGCGGTGCATGCCGGCTGGGTCGACCCGGAGCGTCAGGTCGGGCAATCGGGCAAGACGGTGCGCCCCAAGTTCTATCTGGCCGCCGGCATTTCCGGCGCTGTGCAGCACCGCGTCGGCATGGAAGGCGCCGATGTGATCGCCGCCATCAATCTCGACGCCAAGGCGCCGATCTTCGACATCGCCAACTATGCGCTGGTCGGCAATGCGCTCGAGCTGCTGCCGGCGCTGCGCGACGCCTTCGCACGGCGACTGGCCGCGACCCGCGCCCACCGCGCCGCCGCGCCAGCCGAGCCCGTCGCCACCGAGACCGAGGAGCGCAACTGATGGAAAAGTTCGACGTCATCGTCGTTGGTGCCGGCCCGTCCGGCAATGGCGCCGCCTACACGCTGGCCAAAGCCGGCCTCAAGGTGCTTCAGCTCGAACGCGGTGAATCGCCCGGCACCAAGAACGTGCAAGGCGCGATCCTGTATTCGGATGCGCTCGAAAAGCTCATCCCCGACTTCCGCGACTCCGCGCCGCTGGAGCGCCACGTGGCCGAGCAGCGCATGTGGCTGATGGACGAAAACCAGTCCTGCACCGGCGCCAGCTACCGCGATGCGCGCTTCTCGCAGGAGCCCTTCAACCGCTACACCATCATCCGCTCGCGCTTCGACCGCTGGTTCTCCGAGCAGGTCAAGGCGGCCGGCGCGCTGGTGGTGTGCGAAACCACCGTCACCGGATTGCTGCGCGACGACGCCGGCAAGGTCATCGGCGTGCGCACCGAGCGCGAGCAAGGCGACATTCTGGCCGACTGCGTGATCCTCGCCGATGGCGCCAACGCGCTGGTCGGCAGCCGTGCCGGCCTGCGCCCGCCCATCGACGGCAAGGACATGGCGCTGGCCGTCAAGGAAGTGCTGTTTCTGCCCAAGGAAACCCTCGAAGCGCGCTTCAATGTGGGCAACAAACAGGGCGTGGTCATCGAGATTGCCGGCAACATCACCCACGGCATGGCCGGCACCGGCTTTCTCTACACCAACAAGGACTCCATCTCCATCGGCATCGGCTGCATGCTCAATGACTTGAAGCGCCAGCAGCTCACGCCCTATCAGCTGCTCGAAGGCCTCAAGCAACACCCCTCGGTCGCCCCGCTGATCGCCGGTGCGGAGATGAAGGAATACTCCGCCCACCTGATCCCAGAAGGCGGCTACAAGGCCCTGCCGCAGCTGGTCGGCGACGGCTGGATGATCGTCGGCGATTCCGCCGGTTTCGTGAATGCCGTGCACCGCGAAGGCTCCAACCTGGCCATGACCTCCGGCCGCTTCGCCGCCGAATGCCTGATTGAACTGCACCAGGCCGGCAAACCCGCCACGGCCGCCAATCTGAGCGGCTACAAGCAGCGCCTGGACGACAGTTTCGTGATGGCCGACCTGAAGAAATACCAGCACGTGCCCGACCTGCTCAATGACCAGCCGCAGTTCCTCAATCTGTACCCGCGCCTGGTCAGCGACGCCGCCCGCGACATGCTCATCGTCGACGGCCAGACCAAGCGCGCAAAGCAGCAACACATCATGGCGCAGTTCCGCAACAAACGTTCCCTGCTCGGCCTGCTGGGCGACGCCTATCGCTTCTGGAGAGCCTTCCGATGACAGCCGCCGTTGAATTCACCCTGCCTGCGGTCAACGTGGAAGAAAAACTCTTCCAGAACCGCTACCGCATCGACACCGGCCGCCCGCACATCAAGGTGCACAACGCCGACACCTGCACCACCTGCGAGCTCAAACCCTGCACCGTATGCTGCCCGGCCGGCTGCTGGCGCGCCGAGGCTGACGGCAAGATCGAGCTGGTGGTCGACGGCTGCCTCGAATGCGGCACCTGCCGCCTCGTGTGCGACGAAGACAATGTCGACTGGAACTACCCGCGCGGCGGTTTCGGCATCCTCTTCAAGTTCGGCTAAGCGCCATGGACAGCATCCGCCGCTTCCTCGCCCACGCCGTTCGCCTCGAAGCCGAATCCGCCCGCCGCTTCGATGAACTGTCCGATCACCTGCGCAGCTACGGCAACGACGAAGTCGCCGATGTCTTCGCCAAATTCGCCGACTTCTCCCGCCTGCACCTGAAAGACGCCATGGCGCGCGCCGGCTTCCGCCACATCACCGACCTGCCCGCCGACGGCTACGACTGGCCCGACGGCGAGTCCCCCGAAGCCACTGCCTGGTGGGGCGTCGACGGCCTCATGGACACCGACGCCGCGCTCGACCTCGCCCTGCAAAGCGAACGCCAGGGGCTCGATTACTATCGCAACGTCGCCACCGCATCGAACGACCCGCGGGTGGTCGCCATGTCCACAGAATTTGCCGAGGAAGAGGCCGAGCATGTGGCGCAGCTGGAAGCGATGGTGGGCGCACGGCGGACGATCTGACGGGCTTGCCCTCGGCATCGGCTTCCGGCCATGCCGTGGTAACCCCCCCTTCCGGCGACGGAGGAGCCAATGCTGGCTGCACTCGGCCATGAGCGGTCGGTCGTGATTTCATTTCCCTTGCGAGGCGTTGGCAACAGTCTATGTTGAAGTAATGGCATGGCCAATGGCTCTTTGCGACCAGAAGGGGCAAGGACGGTTGGCCCGACAGCGACCATTGACTCGCACAAGGCAATGCACGGCGGGGCGCTGTGGTCGCGCGAACGGCTCTTCAGTTGGTGTGCTCACGGCCTTCGGGAGTTGGCGTCGCCGTTTGCGGATTGTTACGCAGGCCGTTGTTTGCACCAAGGCACGGAAAAACCTTTGCTGACAGGGGCTCCGGGCAGCCAAGTCGAAGAAGATTATGGTGCACGGACAATATGACGCAGCACAACTGTCACGCTAAATAAAATTTGGGCGTCAGCAGTACAACTTGCGACGTAGCAGCAAAGATAAACTTGAAGTTCAATCTGCCATCCGCCCGAGACGAGAAAGACATTCTGGGCGAGAAAGTGTGGCCAACATTGGAGGTCAGCATGATGCTATCTCGATGCTCTCTTGGCCAACTGCTGGTAGCTATGGCAGTCGTCTCGATGTTTGGGTGTGCAGGCCCTGAACCTCGCGGCCTTGATCCAGAACGTTTCGTCTTCGGCGCACCGAGCACTGGTGGTTTACTGCTCTTTGCAGAGAACGGGCAGTTCGAGATTTGGCGAACTGACCACAACATAAACTTCGCTGATGCTAGCGTCGTAGCTGCGGGAAACTTGGGTACTCAGTCTCGCCTGGTTGGTCTTGGTATTGGACGGCGTCATACATTGATATTGGACCAGCGGGATGACGGACAGTTGCGACTCCTTCGCCTCGGGTCAGGCGGACTTGATCCCACGCCGATTCTTCTCAGCAGTCAGCCACCACAGTCAGGCTGGAAGGCTAGAAGCTTCGCGCTCTACCTGCGCAACCCCAAGAATTGCCTCGAAGGGCAGGCTGATTATCTAATGTTGATGGAGCGCCCGACGGTCGGCGACCGGCCCGACGAGGTATGGATCGTTTCGGAGGATGGCCTCGTAAGGCAACAAATGACATTCCAGCGGCCTGCTAACTGGATACCAGTAGCGGTGGGTACAGGCGCTGTCGAATCTTCCAACCCATGGATCCTCTTCGCCCGATCCAACGGGATGGAAGCAAAACTCGTACAAACGCGCGACTCACCGAGCGGCAATGAACTGCTTCTCACTGCAAATGAGGTCCCGTTCGTGCCGCTTGGAACCCCAAGCACAGGCCACCTGTCCGCCGCATCGGGCTTCGGTTTCGCGACTAGCGTTCGCGACAATAGGCATAGGGACGGTAACTACGTGTACTGGTGGCAAATCTACAGGTGGAGGTCAACGCCTCCCAGTCCGCACAGCTTCAGAATACGCCCAGAAGCAGGTGCGAGCGGCTATCCCCCAGACAGCGAACTCGCGCTGATCGTCTCTGATAGCCCACCTGGCCTTGATCTGGTTGCTTATGCGGATCGACGCCCCACCTGCATGACGTGGGAATCTCACCCCTTGCCCGAGCGTTTTCAGGACCAGTTTCGGAGCCGTGAGAAAGACGGATTGGAGGCTGTCCGACCGACACCAAACATCGGGCAGTAGAGGATTTCCGGTTGTGTCGTTAGCCCGCTCGTTCGTACAACTCGGTCCCGAAAAGAGTCGTATGAAGATACAGGGAACCATGGGAGTTCTTGCCGCGATTGAAAAGCTCAACCAAGCGGCGGCGTTCGTGCGGTTAATGTCACCGCGACATAAAGGAGGTAGGTATGGCGACGCGCTTGGTCGTAGGTGCCTTGGCGTTCTTGGTTCCAATCGTGGGTTTCGCCCAGTTAGATTGGCAACTTGACTCACAGAAGATGTTCGCACCGTTCCGGGACCGATTGTGTCAGGAGCGCTCGGAAGAGGTCAATGCGATTGTCGGCATTCGCCATGATTTCAAGTGGATCGCCTGTAGCGGAATCCGCGATCAGGGCTTCACGCGCTTTGTTAAAGGCTCAGTCGAGATTAGCGGGCCACGCGGGCCGGGTGGTCGAGATCTACCGATCCGTCAGTGGCCTGCGACGGCTCCCGAAAACCTGCGCTTGCCTTACTCTGGCCCGAGCATGCATTGGTGCGGGGCAGGCAAGTACATGATTGGTTATACCCCGCCCAACACCTTTCACTGTCGAGCACTTAGTCTTAGGCCAGGGGCCACCGGCGCACCCCCACTGACTGTTTTGAAGCTGGATGGCCGGCCACGATTTAATGCTAGCAGTTTCACGACCATTAGCTTCGATGACTCAAGTCGCGGACAAACGGAGTTGATGCATGCATGTCCCAATGGCTTTGTGCTGGTCGGTATGCACCTCGACGCAAACATCTTTCTCTGCGGCAACGTCGCGCCTTGACTAGTTGGGGGCCAGCGATCACGACCGCTTTTGGCACGAATGCGATGGCTGCTTTCGGCCGTCGCTAATTTCCGGTTTGGGTCGTTTTCGGTCTCCCACACCCGGTCATCAAATACGACGGCACCCGGAGGAGCCCTTCTGCACCGCATCCCATCATCGGCCCCCCCAACGACGCCCCACCCTTCCCCGACGCCCCGCCCGCTGGCACACTGATGCGTACCTATCCACCGGAAAGGAGACCGAGATGTCGAGTGTTGGCTATCACGAACCGATTGAAGAGCTGTCCGACGAGACCCGCGACATGCACCGGGCGATCGTCTCGCTGATGGAAGAGCTCGAGGCTGTCGACTGGTACAACCAGCGGGCCGATGCCTGCAAGGACAAAGAACTGAAAGCGATCCTGGAGCACAATCGCGACGAGGAGAAAGAGCACGCGGCGATGGTGCTGGAGTGGATCCGTCGCAAGGACCCGGCCTTCTCGAAGGAAATGAAGGATTACCTGTTTACCAAAAAGGCGATCGCCCACAAGTAGGCCGGCCAGACATGAAAAAGCCCGCGCGACGCGGGCTATTTCTTGGCCGATGCGCCCGCCTCAGACGCTGGCGCGTTGCACCCGGCGGTTGCGCACGGCTTCGGCGAGGATGTTGAGCACGCGAATGCTGTCTTCCCAGCCGATGCAGGCGTCGGTGATGCTCTTGCCGTATTCGAGTTCGACGCCGGGCTTGAGGTCCTGACGGCCGTCCTTGAGGTGGGACTCGACCATGACGCCGATAATGCGATCGTCACCGGCCGCCATCTGGCCTGCCACGTCTTCGGCCACTTCGATCTGCAACTGGTGTTGCTTGCGGCTGTTGGCGTGGGAGAAGTCGATCATCACGCGGGCCGACACGGAACTGGCGGCCAGTTCCTTGCAGGCGGCGTCGACGCTGGCGGCATCGAAGTTGGTGCTCTTGCCACCGCGCAGGATGACGTGGCAGTCCTCATTACCGCGGGTCGACACAATCGCCGAGTGCCCGGCCTTGGTCACCGACAGGAAATGGTGGGGCGACTGCGCGGCCTTGATGGCATCCACGGCGATCTTGATGTTGCCGTCGGTGCCGTTCTTGAAGCCGACCGGACAGGACAGCCCCGAGGCCAGTTCGCGATGGACCTGGCTTTCGGTGGTACGCGCGCCGATGGCGCCCCAGCTGATGAGGTCGCCGATGTATTGCGGGGTGATCATGTCGAGGAATTCGGTGCCGCAGGGCAGACCGAGTTCGTTGATGTCCCACAGCAGCTTGCGCGCCAGGCGCACGCCTTCGTTGATCTTGAAGCTGTTGTCCAGATACGGGTCGTTGATCAGCCCTTTCCAACCGACGGTGGTGCGCGGCTTTTCGAAGTAGACGCGCATGACGATGAGCAAGTCATCCTTGAGGCGGTCGGACTCTTCCTTGAGCAGACGGGCGTATTCCATCGCGGCGGCGTAGTCGTGAATGGAACAGGGACCGATGATCACCAGCAGGCGGTCGTCGGCGCCGTACAGAATGCGGTGCAGCGCCTGACGCGCCTCATAAGACGTTTCCGCAGCCCGTTCGGTGGCCGGAAATTCGCGCAGAACATGGATTGGCGGCACCAGTTCTTTGATTTCCTTGATGCGGACATCGTCGATATGAAGCAAGATTGACGCAGGCATGATGGCTTTCCGTGTGGCTTTTTGAATGAAATTTAGCGCTTGAGTGTAGCCCAATCGCCGTCAGTTTGCTGCAATGCGGCGTTGTTCGTGACACGTTGGCCCCTCGCGCGCATGCCGCCAGACCAAGCGCCGGAATAATTTTCGCGCCCGCCCTGTTTACTCCGGCATGGCGCTCACCACCGAATTGACGACCTGAATGATCGACACCGAAGCCCTTGTCGCCGAACTGCCCCGCCTGCGCCGCTACGGCCGCGCACTGCTGGGCGATGTGGCGCGGGCCGACGATCTGGTGCAGGACACCATTGAGCGCGCCTTGCGCAAAACCGCGCACTGGCAAGGCGGCAACCTGCGCGCCTGGCTGCTGACGCTGATGCACAACGTGTTCGTCAACCAGGTGCGCCGCAACGACGCACTACGCGGCGCCAGCGGAGCCGACACCGTGGAACTGGCGATGCGCGACGCAAGCGGTGACGGACTGGGGCTGCGCGACCTCGACCGTGCCATGCAGGCCTTGTCGGCCGATCATCGCGAAATCTTGCTGCTGGTCGGGCTCGAAAATCTGCGCTACGAAGAGATTGCCGGTGTGCTCGATGTACCGATCGGTACCGTGATGTCTCGGCTGTCTCGGGCGCGCACCCAGCTCAAAGTGCAGCTTGACGGCAGCCCTGCCCGGCCAGCCCTGACGCGGGTGAAATGATGATGAAGCAACCCGACACCGCCCTGCTGCACGCCTTCGCCGATGGCCAGCTCGACGCCCCCGAGCACACCGACGTGGCAAAATGGCTCGCCACCCACCCCGAGGCTGCCGCCGAGGTGGCCGGCTGGAAAGCGCAAAGCGCCGCCATGCATGATGCCTACGACGCAACACTCGACGAGGCGGTGCCCGCGCGCTTGCTGGCGGCAACGCGCAACGGTGCGCCGGCGTCAGCCGGATCGCGCTGGAGCATGGCCGCGGCCATCGGCTGGCTGGCCATCGGGCTGGTCGGCGGCTTCATGGCCGGGCGCAATACCGACAGCACTCCCACGGCGCAGCTGCCGCTGCCGCTGGCCCGGCAAGCGGCCATCGCGCATGCCGTGTATGCGCCCGAAGTGCGCCACCCGGTCGAAGTGGGCGCCGACCAGCGCGACCACCTGCTGGGCTGGCTGTCAAAGCGGCTGGGGCACCCCATCGTCGCCCCTGCGCTCGAAGCGCTGGGCTATCAGCTGGTCGGTGGCCGCCTGCTGTCTGGCGAATCCGGCCCGGGCGCGCTGCTGATGTACGAGGACGCCAGCGGCGAACGGCTCACCCTTTTTGTAAGTGCCGACACCGACGACAGCGCCACGGCATTCCGCTTTGCCGAGCATGACAAGGTCAACGTGTTCTACTGGGTCGACGCCGGTTACGGCTACGCATTGTCGGGCACCTTGCCACGCGAGCGGCTGCTGGCCGTCGCCACCGCGGTCTATCGCGCGCTCAACCCCTGAACCTCCTGCCCGAAATCGCCTCTGACTGTAAGCATCGCCGGCTTTTACCGGTCGGGTGCACTGACACGTTCAAAAAGAGTCCGCCATGCTGATCAAACACGCCGCCGATATCCGCCCCTCCGAGATTACCGCGCCCGAACTGTATGCCGACCGCCGCCGCTTTCTGCGTCTGGCTGGGGCCGGCACGGCCGCGCTTGCGCTGGGTGGACCGGCCGAACTGCTGGCCGCACAGGCACGCGATCTCGGCCCGCTGGTCAAGAGCCCCTTCACCGTCGGCGAGCCGCTCACGCCGCGCAAGGATGTGACCCGCTACAACAATTTCTACGAGTTCGGCACCGACAAGAGCGACCCGGCGATCAACGCGCACCGTATGAAAACCGACCCATGGACAATCAAGGTCGAAGGCCTGGTCGGCAAGCCGCGCAGCTTTGATCTCGACCAGATCTACAAACTCGCCCCGCTCGAAGAGCGCATCTACCGTCTGCGCTGCGTCGAGGCGTGGTCGATGGTGATCCCATGGGTGGGCTTTCCGCTGTCCGCCCTGCTCAAGGCCGTCGAGCCGCTGGGCAGCGCCAAGTACGTCGAGTTCGTCTCGCTGTTCGACCCGAAAGTGATGGACACCCGCCCCGTGCTCGACTGGCCCTACAAGGAAGGCCTGCGACTGGATGAGGCCATGCACCCGCTCACCCTCATGGCCGTTGGCCTCTACGGCGAGGTGCTGCCCAACCAGAACGGCGCGCCAGTGCGCCTGGTGGTGCCCTGGAAATACGGTTTCAAGAGCGCAAAGTCGATCGTCACCATCCGCCTCACCGACAAACAGCCCAATACCTCCTGGAATGATGCCGGCCCGGGGGAGTATGGTTTCTACTCCAACGTGAATCCGGATGTGGACCACCCGCGCTGGAGCCAGGCCAAGGAGCGCCGCATTGGTGACTTCCTCAAGCGCAAGACGCTGCCTTTCAATGGTTACGCCGATCAGGTCGCGTCAATGTACGCTGGCATGGACCTTCGCAAAAACTTCTGACCACCACTCATGACTGCTACCACCCCCCCTCGTTCGCCTTCGATCAAAGCCCTCTCGGCCGGAAAGATCAGCGCGCTGAAAATGCTGATCTTTGTCCTCAGCCTGATCCCCGTCGGCCTGCTGCTGCTCGCCTTTTTTCAGGACGAGCTGGGCGCCAACCCGATCGAGACCATCACCCACGCCACCGGCGACTGGACACTGCGCTTCTTGCTCATCACGCTGGCGGTCACCCCGCTGCGCAAGCTCACCGGCTGGCACTGGTTGTTACGGATGCGACGGATGCTCGGCCTGTTCACCTTTTTCTACGCCGTGCTGCACTTTGGCACCTACATCGTGCTCGACCAGTTCTTTGACTGGCGCGCCGTGGTGCTCGATGTGCTCAAGCGGCCGTATATCACCGTGGGTTTTTCCGCCTTTGTACTGCTGATACCGCTGGCCGTGACCAGCACCAACGCCATGGTGCGCCGTCTTGGCGGCCGGCGCTGGCAGGCGCTGCATCGCTCGGTGTACGGCATCGCCATTCTTGGCGTGGTGCACTACTGGTGGCTGGTCAAGGCAGACGTGTTCGAGCCGCTGATCTACGCACTGATCCTGGCCGTGCTGCTCGGGCTGCGCGCCTGGTGGCGCGAGCAGGAGCGAGTGCGCCAGCGCAACGCACCGCCGCCGTCGGCGACCGGGCGCAGCCAGGGACGGATCATTCCGATCCTTCCGCAGTAGCAGCATCGCCGTCGGGTTGTTCGGCAAGGTAAAACTGATTTTTGCCCGACAGCTTGGCGCGGTACATGGCCTCGTCCGCCCACTGCACCAGCGCATCGGGCTCAACCGGGCCGGGCTGCGGGAAATACACCACGCCGATACTGGCTGACACGCCAAGCTCTTCATCCCGCCAGGCGACGGGTCGTGTCGCGGCTCGCAACAAGCGCTGCAAAATCGCCTTCAGACTGCCATGCTCACCCGGGTCCAGCAGCAAAGCCACGAATTCATCGCCGCCCATACGGGCGATGGTGTCACCTTCGCGCAGCGCCTCGCGGAAACGCTCGGCGACTGTACTCAAAACCACATCACCCGCAGCGTGACCATAGGTGTCATTGACGAGCTTGAAACCATCAAGGTCGATATAGACCACGGCCAGTAGCCCCTTCCTGCGTTGTGTCACAGCCATGGCCTGGCGCAAGCGGTCCATCAACAGCAAACGATTGGGCAGCGAAGTGAGCGCATCGTAATGCGCATAGCGCTCCAGCTGGCTTTCGTGGTGTTTCTGCGCCGTGATATCGGAAAACAAGGCCACATAGTAGGGCGCGTTGCCGTGCTCATCGCGCACCGCACTGATGGTCAGCAGCTCGGCGTACAGCTCGCCATTCTTGCGCCGATTCCACACATCGCCTTGCCAGTGTCCTTGCTCGGCCAGCGCTTTCCACATTGCCGCGTAGAAATCGGCGTCGTGCCGCCCAGAACTGAGCACCGCGGGCGTGCGGCCCAGCACATCGTCCCGATCAAAACCGGTGATCCGGCAGAACGCGTCGTTGACCTCGACAATCGTGCCATCCATCGCGGTGATCATGATGGCCTCGCGCGCATGCGAGAACACGCTGGCCGCCAGCCGCAGCTTGTCTTCGTATTGCTTCTTGCCGGTGATTTCCAGCCAGGTGCCTGCCATCTTGAGCGCACTGCCATCGTCATTGCGCGCCACCACGCGACCGCGATCCATCACCCAGATCCAGCCATCGGGCCCGGCGCGCACCCGCATTTCGCATTCATAGGCCGGGCTTTGGCCATCGAAATGTTGCTGGCGTGTTGCCAGATAGCGTGCCAGATCGTCCGGGTGGATGAAGTCACGCAAATCATGCTCGGTCAGTTGCGCCACATCTTCCGGCGCCCGACCGACCATGGCAGCCCACTGGCTGTTCACACGCACCGCATTCGTCGGCACATGCCACTCCCAGGTGCCGGCTCCGGTGCCCCACAGGATATCAATCAGCCGCTGCCGCTCATCCGATATCGCACGCGCCATGACGCGATGTTCGCGCTGAAGGCGCTTGCGGCGACGGATATTGACCACCAGCAGGATGATCACCCCGGCCTGCGCGGCCATGGCGATGATGAACAGACGCTCCTCACGAATGCGCAAAGCCTCGACCTCGGCCACCTTCTCCGACACCAATTCTTCGAGCCGGCTCTGGTAGTGCCACAGCCCTTGATTGCTGAGCCGTCCGGGCGTCACGTCGTGAATAATCGACAGCAGCAAGGACCGATCGCCAAACCGGAAGGGCTTGACGTGAACCTCCACCGTTCGCAAGCTTCCGTCTGCCAATTGATGACGGAAGATGAAGTAGCGCCGGCCCACGCGAGCCGCGAGCGCGAGTTCTTGCTCGATCTGCTCAGGCGTAAAGCTATTGATCTGGTCGATATTCATCGACCGAAGCGTGTTCCGCGAATAGCCGTAGAAGGCTGCGGCGGCCGGATTGGCATCGGCGATCTCGCCGGAGTCCGGATCAATCAGCAACATGACCGCGCCATGACGGTCAAACACATCACGGAAATCGGGCTCCGCCGCCTGCGCCGAGGCGAAGCCCGACAGCAGCGCGATCCAGGCGAAAACGCCCGCGCGCAGCCACATCAACCGAGAAAAAAGTGCATCCATTCGCGCCTGTCCGTCACAGCTCTAACCTTTGTTGACGGCAAAGTGGCGAAAAACTATATACAAAATACTATGCACAAAGTCTTAGCGCGCGCCCCCTGTGCGACAGCGCGTATACGACCGATCAAACCACAGGCGGTCGTATTGCCGATTTGGGGCGAAAAACCTTGACCACCGACGCATGCGCTTCGACATAGGGGCCGCCGATGAGATCAATGCAGTACGGCACAGCGGCAAAGATGCCATCGACCACCGATTCGCCGTCGGCGTTCTTCAAGCCCTCCAGCGTCTCCTTGATCGACTTGGGCTGACCGGGCAGATTGATGATCAGGCTCTTGCCACGGATCACCGCCACCTGGCGCGACAGGATGGCCGTCGGCACAAACTTGAGGCTGATCTGACGCATCTGCTCACCAAAGCCCGGCATCACCTTGTGCGCCACTGCCAGCGTGGCCTCGGGCGTCACGTCACGCGGCGCCGGGCCGGTGCCACCAGTGGTCAGCACCAGCGCACAACCCGCCTCGTCACAGAGTTCAATCAGTGTGCGTTCGATGGTGGCCTGATCGTCCGGAATCAGCCGGGTCTCCATCTCCCACGGCGAACTGAGCGCACGCTCGAACCACTCGCGCAGCGCAGGCACGCCCTTGTCTTCGTAACCGCCACTCGAGGCGCGATCACTGATGGATACCAAACCAATACGGAGGGTGTCTGTGCTCATGGGCGGGCTGCTCTCTAGTCGTCCTGGGTGGATTCGTCGATCTCGCGCAAGATGCGGAAGATCTCGCGGTAAGCGCGCGGCGGCTTCTGGGTCTCGCGCTCTTTCAGCGCATTGCGACGCAAAACCCGGAGGCGTTGCAAGTCAGCGCCCGGATGGCGCTCGGCCAACTCAAACAGCATGCCTTCGTCTTCGAGCAGTCGCTCGCGCTGGCGCTCAAGCCGGTGCTGCCGGGCAATTTCTTCGGCCGACACACCGTTGAACACATCGAGCATGGCCTGGATCGGCTCCGGGTCGATATTGCGCATCAGCTTGCCAATGTATTGCAGCTGACGACGCCGCGCTTCCATCTTGAAGCGCTGGCAGGCGCGCACTGCATCGCGCAGATTTTCGGGCAGCGGCACTTTCTTGAGCCGGTCGGCCGACAAGGCCACCAGTTCGGCGCCCAGATGCTGGAGCGCATCCGAGTCCTTCTTGCGGCGGGTCTTGCTCGGCCCTTCGGGCAGCGCATCTTCGAGTTCGATCGGATCGTGATCGGTCATATACGTAGGCATTTGGCGGAAACGGTTAAGATTATAGCTTTCCCGCACCCGCCCCCACTGTCCATGTCCGCAAACGGCTTCAGTTACTCTCAGGACGCGCTGCGCGAAATCGCCAGCGACATTCTCAAATATGCCCGCGACAAGGGCGCGACCGCCTGCGAAACCGATGTCTCCGAAGGCGTCGGCGCCTCGGTGGCCGTGCGCCGCAGCGAAGTCGACACCATCGAGTACAACCGCGACAAAGGCGTCGGCGTCACCGTCTATGTCGGCCGACAACGTGGCTACGCCAGCACCTCCGACTTCAGCCCCGTCGCCCTGCGCGCCACGGTTGACGCTGCCTTGTCGATCGCCCGCTTCACCGCGGCCGACGACTTCGCCGGCCTCGCCGACCGCGAACTGCTCGCCACCGACTTCCCCGACCTCGACCTCCACCACCCGTGGGACCTGCCGGTCGAGCAAGCCATCGAACTGGCCCGCGAATGCGAAACCGCCGCCTTCGAGCGCGACACCCGCATCAGCAACTCCGAAGGCGCCAGCGTCTCGCGGCAAGAATCCCACTTCATCTCCGCCAACAGCCTCGGCTTCATGGGCGGCTACGCCTCGACCCGGCACTCCGTGTCGTGCTCGGTGATCGCCGGCGAAGGCGACGGCATGCAGCGCGACTACTGGTACGACAGCTGCCGCGACGCCAGCGAGCTGGAAGCTGCCAAATCTATCGGCCAAACCGCCGCCGACCGCGCCGTAGCGCGCCTCAACGGGAGGCAAATCCCGACCTGCGACGTACCCGTCATCTTCGAAGCACCGCTGGCTGCCGGGCTGATCGGCAGCTTCGTGCACGCGGCCAGCGGCGGCGCGCTCTACCGCAAATCCACCTTCCTGCTCGACAGTCTCGGCAAAGCCGTGTTCTCGCCCTGCATCAACATCGCCGAACGGGCCTACATCAAAAAAGGGCTCGCCTCCGGCCCCTTCGACGACGACGGCGTTCAGACCCGCGACCGCGACGTGATCATCGACGGCGTATTGCAGGGCTATTTCCTCGGCGTCTACTCTGCGCGCAAGCTGGGCATGCAGACCACGGGAAATGGCGGCGGCGCGCACAACCTGCTCGTCAGCCCGGGGCAGGACGACTTCAAGGCGCTGGTCCGCCGCATGGGTCGCGGCCTGGTCGTGACCGAATTGCTCGGCCATGGCGTCAACTACGTCACGGGGGATTACTCCCGCGGTGCAGCCGGATTCTGGGTTGAAAACGGCGAGATTGCCTACCCCGTAGAGGAAATCACCATTGCCGGCAATCTCAAGGACATGCTGCTTGGCATCGAAGCGGTGGGCAGCGATGTCCACCGCCGCGGCTCGAAGCAGACCGGCTCCCTGCTCATCAACCGTATGACCATTGCGGGGGCCTGAGAAATATGAAACGCCATTTCATGATCGACGGGAAAACCCCTATTTCTCAGGCCGCCAAGCGATTCCTATAATTTGCCGCGGTCTAACGAACCACGAACCAACTATATCCGCCCACGTCATAGCGAGGAGACTTATGGAACGCCGTTCCTTTCTGAAAAAAACGGGTGTCGGCCTAGCCGCCGGCGCAGTTGCAGCCCCCGCCATCGCACAAGGTCTGCCCGAGATCCAGTGGCGCCTGGCCTCAAGCTTCCCGAAGAGCCTTGACACCATCTACGGTGCTGCCGAGGTGTTTCAATCCCGCGTCGCAGCTGCGACCGGTGGCAAATTCCAGATCCGCGTGTTCGCGGGCGGCGAAATCGTCCCGGCCTTTTCGGTCATGGACGCAGTCAAAGACGGTACGGTCGAGTGCGGCCACTCCGCCTCGTACTACTTCTTCGGCAAAGATCCTGCCTTCGCGCTGGACACCGCGGTCCCCTTCGGCCTGAACGCACGTGAATACAACGCCTGGTTCATGCACGGCGGCGGCAAGGAGCTGCTGCGCGAATTCTTCGCCACCTACAACATCATGAACTTCCCGATGGGCAACACGGGTGCTCAGATGGGCGGCTGGTTCCGCAAGGAAATCAAGTCGGTCAAGGATCTTGACGGCCTGAAGTTCCGCGTCGGGGGTTTTGCCGGCAAGGTCATGTCCAAGCTGGGCACCGTGCCGCAACAGATTCCGGGCGGCGACATCTACCCGTCCCTGGAAAAAGGCACCATTGACGCAGCCGAGTGGGTCGGTCCGTACGACGACGAGAAACTGGGCTTCCAGAAAGTCGCTCAGTACTACTACTACCCGGGTTGGTGGGAAGGTGGTCCGAACCTGTCCCTGTACATCAACCAGGACAAGTGGAAGGCCCTGCCGGAAGAGTACAAGAACATCATCGAAGCCGCGGCTGCTGAAGCCAACGTCGACATGATGGCCAAGTACGACGCCAAGAACCCGGACTCCCTCAAGCGTCTGGTGGCCGGTGGCGCCAAGCTGCGCCCGTTCCCGCGCGACGTCATGGACGCCTGCTACAAGGCCGCCCTGGAAGTTTACGCAGAAACCAACGCAGCCCACCCGACCTTCAAGAAGATCTACGAGGCCATGATCAAGTTCCGCGATGATCAGAACCTGTGGCACAGCGTGGCCGAAGGCAACTACGACCGCTTCATGCAAACCCGCAAGCGCTAATCTGCCTTGCAGTTTGTTTGATGAAAAACCCCGCTCCGGCGGGGTTTTTCTTTTCCACCGCCTGAAATCCCACCCCTCAACTCGCGCTCCGCCAGCAAACACGTCCACCCCAATGCGACGGTATCGTGCGGTTCCAACGAAACCGTCTCTTGCCCCGGCCCCGCCGGCTTCTTGGACGCCGGGAGTGCTCACTGCGCTGGCGGTCTTCGACACGCATCGCGTCCCTCATGACCACGGGTCTGACCGTTTGCCTGATGCCGAACAGGCCTTCGGTACAGACGGATGATCCTGAACTGCCGCACCGCCCCGGCCAAGCCCTCATCCCATCCGTCCGGCGCGTTCAGATCTGAGTTTCGGCATATCGATCCCGCGCAGGGCCGGCATCAGCCGACCCTGGCAGCTTGAAACCCCTCCCCGCACGGGTAACGACCACGCCGGCAACAACAAGGGACCGGCAGGCAAGCCTGTCGGTCCCTTGTTGTTGATTGCCCCGCGAATCCGATGCGGGGCGCCTTGCCTACTTGAGCCGCCGGATCAGACTGGATGTGTCCCAACGATTGCCGCCCATGGCCTGCACGTCGGCATAAAACTGGTCGACCAGCGCCGTCACTGGCACGCGCGCACCGTTGCGGCGGGCCTCGTCAAGCACCAGGCCGAGGTCCTTTCGCATCCAGTCCACCGCAAAGCCAAAGTCGAACTGGTCGGCCACCATGGTGCTGCCGCGGTTGTCCATCTGCCAGCTTTGGGCCGCGCCCTTGCCAATCACCTCCAGCACCTGGTTCATATCCAGCCCGGCCTTCTGACCGAAGGCGACGGCTTCAGCCAGGCCTTGCACCAACCCGGCGATGGCGATCTGGTTGACCATCTTGGCCAACTGCCCGGCACCGCTGTCGCCCAGGCGGGTGAAAGCACGTGCAAAAGCCATGGCCACCGGTCTGACAGCATCGAAGGCCGCGGCCTCGCCACCACACATGACGGTGAGCATGCCATTTTGCGCACCTGCCTGGCCGCCCGACACCGGCGCATCGATGAAGTGCACGCCCTTCTCGGCCGCAATCGCCGACAACTCGCGCGCCACATCGGCCGAGGCCGTGGTGTGGTCGACAAAGATGGCGCCCGGCTTCATGCCGGCAAAGGCACCGTTGGGGCCGAGGGTGACGCCGCGCAAGTCGTCGTCGTTGCCGACGCAACAGAACACGATATCTGCCCCCGTGGCCGCCTGCGCCGGCGTGGGTGCCGAGGCACCACTAAACTCGGCCACCCAGGCCGCCGCCTTGGCGGGACTGCGGTTGAAAACCGTTACCGCATGACCGGCCTGGGCCAGATGCCCGGCCATGGGCAGACCCATGACGCCAAGGCCGAGGAAGGCGGTACGCGCAGCCGGGGCGGATTCGTAGGATTTCGCGTTGATGATCGACATGGACACAGTCTCACGAAGTAAAAAAGGAGGAGGGATCGCCTGGTGGCTTGTTGAGGCCAGCCGGGGCTTAATCAGACCCCCCATCCTAGCGCAGCGAGCTGATTTCGTAAGCCCGCTCGAACGGCAGCGGCCTGTGACGCAGCGCCACAGCCCGCTGCGAACCGCCGCCGACCTGTCCGCAGCCCCGCCGCCAGCCCCGTGCCCGCCCACCCTGTGGAGCCTGAACAACACCGTGTTGCCCGTGATCGGCCAACCTGATCACCGAAGGCGCCGCCCTGCCGCCCTCGCACGTGGTGCGCACCACCCCGCGCGGCGGCCGAAGCTGCATCGACTCCGACAACGAAAACTCAGCGAAAGGGAAAGGCTACCAAAGGAAATACTGAATCAAGCATTGCGCTTGATGTTGAAACAACGACGCGCTTCAACACTGAAAAGCGTCACACCTGCATGTTCATGATGTCCTGATAGGCGGACACCAGTCGGTTGCGCACCTGGGTCATCTGCTGAAAGCTGAGGTTGGCTTTTTGCAGGTTGACCATCACTTCCTGCAAATTGACGTTCGGGTCGCCGGCCGAGAACGACTTGGCCATCGTCTGGGCGTCTTGCTGGGCGGCGCTGACATCGGCCAAGGCGTTCTGGAGTGCATCGTTGAAGCTGACGCCCTCCGGCGTTTCGGTGGCCGCAGACGCACTCTTACCGCCAGCCGTCTGAGCGGTGGCACGCAGTTCGTTCAGTACTTGATCGATGCCGCGACTGTCCATGGTGGTTCCAGCAAGTCCTGCGCTATAGGTGGTTTCTTATCAGCAAGGCGCATGCCATGCCGACACGCTTAATCGACAGGGTAGCCCTCTTCACGGTATTGCTGCAATTTGTAGCGCAAGGTGCGTTCCGAAATGCCAAGCTTTTCAACGGCTTTCTTGCGCGAGCCGCCCATCGCCTTGAGCGTTCCGAGAATGTGTTCGCGCTCCAGATCTTTCATGTTGCTGCTATTGCCGGACGCGCCAAACGGGACGGAAGCGGCAAAACTTGCCGGTTCGGCGGCAGTGCTTGCCGGCGAGCGCGGCGCACTGCTGCCCAGGCACAGGCGCAGCGTGTCGGCCCGGATCACGCCACCGGTGGCCAGAATCAGCGCGCGCTGCATGGCGTTATCGAGTTCGCGCGCATTGCCCGGCCAGGGGTGGGCACGCATCAGTTCGGCGGCGCCGTCGTCGATCACGGCCTGGCTGCCGAGCCGCTCGCTCTGGCGCGACAGGAAGTGTCGTGCCATGGGCAAAATATCGCCCGGCCGCTCGCGCAGTGCGGGGATCGCCAGGGGGAAGACATTGAGCCGGTAGTACAAGTCTTCGCGAAAGCGCCCGGCGGCCACTTCGGCGGCCATGTCGCGGTTGCTGGTGGCGAGCACCCGCAGGTCGAGGTGCACAGGCTTCTTGCCCCCCACTCGCTCCACTTCGCGCTCCTGCAACACGCGCAGCAACTTGGCTTGCAGACTGAGCGGCATTTCGGAGATTTCGTCGAGCAGCAAGGTGCCGCCATCGGCCTGTTCGAACTTGCCGGCCTGGGCGCTGTGGGCGCCGGTAAACGCGCCTTTTTCGTGACCGAACAGCGTGGCTTCGAGCAGGTTGTCGGGAATGGCCGCGCAGTTGATGGCCACGAACGGCTTGGCTTTGCGCGGTGAGTGGTTGTGGATGTAGCGGGCGAAGACTTCCTTGCCGGTGCCCGACTCACCCGAGAGCATCACGGTGGCGTCGGTCTCGGCAACGCGGGTGGCCAGCGCGAGCAGTTCGCGGGTGCGTGGGTCTTCGGCAATGGTGCCGCTGTCGCTGACCGGCGCGGCCGCATAGCGGCGCACATGCGCGTGCAAGACATCGGGTTCGAAGGGCTTGAGCAGAAAGTCGCAGGCGCCGCCCTGCATGGCGGCCACGGCTTTTTCGACATCGCCAAAGGCGGTCATCAGCATCACCGGCAATTGCGGCAACCGCGCGCGGATCTCGCCGAGCAGCGTGAGCCCGTCCATGGGCTCCATTTTGAGATCGCTGATAACGAGGTTGAAGACGCCATGCCCGAGCGCGTCGAGCGCGGCGGGGCCGCCGTCAACGGCGGTCACGGCATGGCCTTCGAGTTCGAGGATCAGCGTGACGGCATCGCGCAGTGCCGCGTCGTCTTCGACCAGCAGGAGGTTCAAGGACTCACTCATGGGCGTTCTCTTCAACGGTGTCGCCGGCGGTCAGCGGGACCACCAGCCGGAATCGGGTGCCCTCGCCGGGCCGGGAGACCAGGTCAATATCGCCACCATGCGCGCGGGCAACGCCGCGGGCAATCGCCAGGCCCAGGCCGGTGCCTTCGGCGCGTGTGGTGAAAAAGGGTTCAAACAGGCGCTGCTGCTGATCGGCGGAAATCCCGGCGCCGGTGTCTTCGACCACGAAGCTCACCTGCGCCGCATCGCGTGTGGCCCGCAGGCTCACCTTGCCACCGGTGGGGGTAAATTGCAGTGCGTTTTCGAGCAAATTGGTGAGCGCCCCGGCCAACGCCTTGCGGTCGGCCACCAGACGGGTCGTTCCGCAATCGCAGGCATGGGTGAATTCGATCTCGCGCTGGCGGGCGATGGGTTCGAGGGTGTGGGTCAGCTCTTCGGTCAATGCGCACACCGGCACCGGCTCGCGCCCGAGGCAATCGCCGCGGGCAAACAGCAGCATGTCGCGGATCAGGCGTTCAAGGTGGCGCAGGCGCTCAACGGCCCGGTCGGCGATCCGGCCGCGCTCGGACTCGGGCAACTGCCCTTTGCCCAACGTGGCGGTATACAAGAGCGCGGCCGACAAGGGCGTGCGCAGCTGATGCGCCAGACCGGCCACCATCTCGCCCATGGCGGCCAGACGCGCGTTGCGCTCGGCTTCACGCTGCATCCGGTGGGTGTGGGTGACATCGTTCATCAACACGATGCTGCCCTCGCCCGACTCCAGATGCGTGGACGACATGGCGATGCGGCGCGCATCCTCGCCCTCGCCCAGTTCCAGCTCGCCGGGGGTTTCGGTGGTGCTCAGCCGCTGGCTGAGTACGCTCCAGGCCATGCCTTCAATGGTGTCACCGAGCCAGTCGCGCGCGGCGCGGTTGGCTTGCAGCACAGTGCCCTGGCGATCGAGCACCAGCACGCCGGCCGGCAAGGCGCCCATCAACACCGACAGGCGCTCGTTGAGCTGACCGACCTGCCCCTGCAAACCGGCATAGGCATCGGTCAGCTCTGCCGAGGCGCGGTTGAACAGCGCAAAGGCTTCGGCCAGCTGGGCGGCGTCAAGCGACGGCGCGGCGGTCTCGGTCAGGGCAGGTTCGGTAGGTAGACGCTTTTCCACAATGCGAAGCCTAAGGGTGGACCTTCAGTTTAGAGGCGGCAAATAGGCGGCAAAAACTGCCGCTTATTCTGCCTAAGCTTTTACGCCCTGGCGCAGACAATGCGTCTCATCCGTCAAAGCGATTCCGTGAAGGACCGATGCAATGGCCACCGCACAAAATGCCGCTACCGTACCGGGCTCCCCGATACAGCAAGCGTTCGAAAACTTCAGCGCCATGCCAGCGCGCCAGAAAATGGCGCTGCTGGCCGCCGTGGCTGCGGCCATCGCGCTGGTTGTCGGCGTGTTGCTGTGGAACCAGTCGTCCAGCTACGCCGTGCTGTTCTCCAATCTGGAAGAGCGCGACGGCGGCGCCATCGTGACCTCCCTGCAGCAGCAGAACGTCCCCTACAAGTTCACCCCCGGCGGTGGCGCGATCATGGTACCCAGCGACCGGGTGCACGATATTCGCCTGCAACTGGCCGCCCAGGGCTTGCCGCGCGGCGGCATGGTCGGCTTCGAGCTGATGGAAAACCAGAAGCTCGGGGTGTCGCAGTTTCATGAGCAAATGAATTATCAGCGCGCGCTCGAAGGCGAACTGGCACGCACCATTCAGGCGATCGGCTCGGTGGCCAACGCACGGGTGCATCTGGCCATTCCCAAGCGCAGCGCGTTCTTGCGCGATCAGCAAAAGCCGACCGCATCGGTCTTCGTCAATCTACGCGCCGGGCGCAATCTGGATGGCGCCAAAGTGGCCGGCATCGTGCATCTGGTGTCCTCCAGCGTGCCGAACATGAGCAACGAGAGCGTCAGCGTCATCGACGAAACCGGCAAGCTGCTGACCGACTCGAATGATCCCATGCGTGTCGCTGGTCTCGACCCAACCCAGCTGCGCTATGTGGAAGAGCTGGAATCGGCCTATGTGCGGCGCATCGAAACAATCATCGAACCGATGGTCGGCAAGGGGAATTTCCGCGCTCAGGTGACCGCCGACGTCGACTTCAACCGGGTCGAACAAACCGACGAAACCTACAAGCCCAATCCCTCGCCGCAGCAAGCCATCCGCTCGCAGCAAAGCAGCGAAGTGCTGACCCGCGACCCCGGCGCCAAGGGCGTTCCCGGCGCCCTCAGCAATCAGCCGCCCGTGCCGGCCACGGCCCCGATCACTAATCCGGCAGTCGGTGGTGCCGCCGCGGGCGCCGATGGCAACTTCCTCACCCGCAACGCCAGCGACACCACCAATTACGAAGTGGATCGCACCATTTCGCACACCAAGCGCGCCATGGGCGCGATCCGCCGGCTGTCGGTCGCGGTGGTGCTCAACCACCGTACCGTCACCGACAAGAACGGCAAGGAGAGCACGACGCCGCTGTCTGACGAGGAAATCGCCCGCATCAACAATCTGGTGCGCGAGGCCATGGGTTTCAATGCCGAGCGCGGCGACAGCCTGAATGTCGCCAACACCGCCTTCGCCGCCGGCCTCACCGAAACGCTGCCCGAGCTGCCGCTGTGGAAAGACCCCGAGATCATCGACATCGGCAAGCAGGCGCTGCGCTATCTGCTCGTGATCGCCGTCCTCGCCTATGTGGCCTTCGGCGTGATCAAGCCGCTGATGAAATCCCTCACCCCGCCCAAATCGGAGTCCGACGACGCGCCCGCGACAGGTGGCGCCGCCGGTGAAAAGACCTACGATGAAGAAGGCGCGGAGGTCACACTCTCTGACTCGGCGCGCCAGAAAATCAGCTACGAAGCCAAGCTGGCCCAGGCGCGCGAGACCGCCAAGAACAACCCGAAACTGGTCGCCAACATGGTCAAGGAGTGGATGGGCGTCAATGAGGAGGCGCGCAAATGAATGCGGAAGAAGGTCTCGAAAAGAGCGCCCTGCTGCTGCTCACGCTCGGCTCGGACGAAGCGGCCGAGGTGCTCAAGTTTCTCGGCCCGAAAGAAGTCCAGAAGCTCGGCATGGCCATGGCCAAACTGCCCTCGCACCCGCGCAGCAAAGTCGAACCCCTGCTCGACGAACTCGAAGCGCACTGCGAACAAGGCTCGCCGGTCGAGGCCGACGAAGCGCAGATCCGGGACATGCTCACCAAGGCACTGGGCGACGACCGCGCGGCGCACATCATTTCGCGCGTGCTGCAGGGCTCCGACACCGCCGGCATCGAGAGCCTCAAGTGGATGGACGCTGCCACGGCCGCCGACCTGATCAAGAACGAGCACCCGCAGATCATCGCCACCATTCTGGTTCACCTCGAAAACGACCAGGCTGGCGAGATCCTCAAAGCCTTTACCGACCGCCTGCGTAACGACGTACTGCTGCGCATTGCCACGCTGGACGGCGTACAGCCGACCGCGCTGAAGGAGTTGAACGACACGCTCACCCGTACGCTGTCGGGCACCTCCAATGTCAAAAAGGCGGCGATGGGCGGCGTGCGCCACGCGGCCGACATTCTCAACTTTGTCGGCGCTGCGGCCGAAACCGCGATCATCGACAACGTGCGCGAATACGATCCGGATCTGGCGCAGAAGATCCTCGACGAGATGTTCGTCTTCGACAACCTGATGGACATCGACGACCGCGGCATCCAGACCCTGCTGCGCGAGGTGCAGTCCGACTCGCTGGTGGTGGCGCTCAAGGGCGCACAGGTCGAGTTGCGCGAAAAGATCTTCAAGAACATGTCACAACGTGCGGCCGAAATGCTGCGCGAAGACCTCGAATCGCGCGGGCCGGTGCGCCTGTCCGAAGTCGAAGGCGAGCAAAAGGAAATCCTCAAGGTCGTGCGCCGTCTGGCCGAGGAAGGCCAGATCATGCTCGGCGGCAAAGGCGGCGACGATGCCTTCGTTTAAGCGGATGCCAGCATGAGCTTCGACCGCCACCAGGCCGTCGGCGCCTACCGCCGCTGGGAGCCGCCCAGTTTCGACGCGCGCGAGCCCGAGTCGGAGTCCAACCCCGAGCCGCTTGAGGCACAGCCCGCCCCACCGGCCCCCGAGCCGGAGGAACCCGCGTTCAAGCTGCCGACCGCCGACGATATCGAAAAAATTCACGACGCGGCCCACAAGGACGGCTACGCCGCCGGCTACGAAGAGGGCACGGCACGGGGGCGGATGGAGGCGCTGCAACTGCACACGCTGGTTGAAAACCTCGACACCGCACTCAAGCAACTCGATCAGGATGTGGCCGAAGATATCGTCGGCCTGGCCATCGAAATGACGGCCCAGATGGTCAAGCGCAGCATTGCTGCCCATCCGGAAAACATCGTCGATCTGGTCCGAGAAGCGCTTCAGCAACTGCCGCAGGTGCGCGCGACGATTCACATTCATCCGGACGATGCCGCGCTGGTGCGCGAGTACATCGGCGAACAGATGAGCCATCACGAACACCGCATTTACGAAGACGAAACCTTCAGCCGCGGCGGCTGCATCATCGAAGCCGAAGGCGCGACGCTCGACGCCACCGTCCAGACCCGCTGGCGGCGCATCATGGAAACCATGAACGCCGACGACCCGCGCTGGGATCCGAAAGACTGATGGAACGCCATACCGAAACCTGGCGCCATGTGCTGGCCGACGGCAAGCGTCTGGCCGCCGCCAACAGCCCCTTCCAGCTCTCCGGCCGGCTCACCCGCATCAACGGGCTGGTCATGGAAGCGGCCGGGCTCAAACTGTCGCTGGGCTCAGGCTGCCGCATCGTGGTCCCGGGGGGCGGCTCGGTGGAAGCCGAAGTGGTCGGCTTTCATGGCGAGCGCATTTTCATGATGCCGACCGATGACATCTTCGGCCTCGCCCCCGGCGCGCAAGTGCTGCCGATCGAGCCCGTGCAACCGCGCCTCGTCGCCGGCCAACGCACCGTGCCGCGCCGCCGCGCCTCCGACCGCGCCAAGCACCTGCCGATCGACGACTCACTGCTCGGCCGCGTGGTCGACGGCGCCGGCCGCCCACTCGACGGCCTCGGCCCCATCGACACCGAAGACACCCGCTCGCTCCAGAGCCGCCCGATCAACCCGCTGCAACGCGCGCCGATCACCCAGTCGCTCGACGTCGGCATCCGCGCCATCAACGCCTTGCTCACCGTCGGCCGTGGCCAGCGGATGGGCTTGTTCGCCGGCTCCGGTGTGGGTAAATCGGTACTCATCGGCATGATGGCCCGTTACACCAAAGCCGACGTGATCGTGGTCGGGCTGATCGGCGAACGGGGCCGCGAGGTAAAGGAATTCATAGAGCAGAACCTCGGCGCCGAAGGCCGTGCCCGCTCGGTCGTGGTGGCCGCACCGGCCGACACCAGCCCGCTGATGCGCCTGCAAGGCGCCGCCTACGCCACCACCATTGCCGAATACTTCCGCGACCAGGGCAAGCAAGTGCTGCTGATCATGGACTCGCTCACCCGCTACGCCATGGCCCAGCGCGAGATCGCCCTCGCCATCGGCGAGCCGCCGGTCACGCGCGGCTATCCGCCGTCGGTGTTCGCCCGCCTGCCGGCGCTGGTCGAACGCGCCGGCAACGGGCCGGACGAAGGCGGCTCGATCACCGCCTTCTACACCGTGCTGACTGAAGGCGACGACCAGCAAGACCCCATCGCCGACGCCGCCCGCGCCATTCTCGACGGCCACATCGTGCTCTCGCGCACACTCGCCGATCAGGGCCACTACCCCGCCATCGACATCGAGCAATCCATCAGCCGCGCCATGCACAACCTGGTCAAACCCAGCCACTTCGAGCATGTGCGCCGCTTCAAGCTGCTGTTCTCACGCTACCAGCGCTCACGCGACCTGATCGCCGTCGGCGCCTACCAGGCCGGCTCCGATCCGGTGCTCGACCAGGCCGTCGAGGCCTATCCGGCCCTCGAAGCCTTCCTCCAGCAAGGCATCGATGAACGCGAAGGATTCGACGCCGCCGTGGCAAACTTGCACACACTCTTTGGAGACGAGGTGTGATACTTATCTCATCACCCGGGATGGAATCAGCCCCTAAAGATTTCGCCCCCCGAACCGTAAGCCCTGTTGCGGAAAGCGCACAGCGCCGACCGCGCATCGGAGAACGTGGATGAGCAAGACGTTTCCGTTGCAGCCCCTGCTGGACCTGGCAAACAACCGCATGGATGGCGCCGCGCGCCGTCTGGGTGAATTGATTGCCGGTGAAACCGAGGACTGTCGAAAGCTCGAACTGCTCGAAAACTACCGCGCCGAATACCAGCAGCGCTTCCAGGAAGCCTGCAGCGAGGGAATCGGACCGGACGCATGGCGTAACTTCAGCCTGTTCATCAACAAGCTGGATGAAGCCGTCAGCGCCCAACGCGCAGTCGTCGAACAGGCACGCAAAAGTACGGCCCATGGCCAGAAGGCATGGATGGATCAGCGCAACAAGGTAAAAGCCTTCGATACGCTGTCCCAACGCCATGTGGCCAAGGAAGCGCGCACCGAGTCTCGCCGCGAGCAACACGCAACCGACGAGCACGCCAGCAAGCAACATCGGGATCGCCACTCGGACAGCTGAGCCACTGGCACGGGGCTTGCAACAGATCGCCTGAACATTCCACTTAAGGAAGACGGCGATGCCTGAAATGGCGAATTCCTCCCTGTTGCAGTTGCTCAGCTCCGCCCCGGCGCGAAACGCGTCCGCACGCGAGCGCAGCCCGGTCGACGCCGGTGCCCAGAACGACGCTTTCTCCCGCACGCTCGACCAGAAAATGAAGGCGCCCGAGCGCCCTGTTGACCGCAGTGCCGAGCGCGCCGCAGCCCGACGCTCCGCCACGCCAGAGCCCACACGCAGCGCGCACGCGCCAGCCAGGCCCGCGGCACCGGCCGAAGCCCGCCAGAACACAGCGCCCGCCAAGCCGAAGGACACCGAGGCCGGCGAGAGCACCGACGCCGCCGCCAGCGCGCAAAGCACAAGCGACACAGCCGCTACCGCCACCGCAAGCACGAGTTCGGCGGCAGCAGCCACCGACACCGAGTCCGAACTCACCACCGCCAGCGGCGACCCGGCCAACACGGCGCCGACGGCAAACCCTGCGGCAGCGCTTGCCGCCACACCGGCAGCGCTTGCCGCCGCGACGGCAAGCGCCGCCGAGGCGACACCAGGCATGGATATCGACACCGCCGATCAGCCGACACAAGCGCGCGCCCCACGCGGTGACATGAGCCAGCTGGCTGGCAACCCGGGTCAAGCCAGAACAGCCGCCAATACCGCCGAAGCCAGCACCGGACTGACCGCCGCTCAAACCGACGAGACCCCGACCACGGCCCCCGCCGCACAATCGCGCCCGGGCCGCTTCGCCGAATTGCTGGCGGCCAACACCGCAGCGCGCGGCAACCGCGTGGGCGCATTCTCGGCCGAATCGCCCAGCGTGCCGGGCACGACGGGCAATGCCGCACTGAACGCCGCCATGGGTGGCGTGCACGTGCCCGCGGCCGATCGCCCGCAAGCCACGCAAGGTGCATTGCCCATTCATGTCGGCACCCCGGCCAGCGACGCCACCTGGGGTGATGCCGTGGGCAATCGGGTGCTGTGGCTGGTGGGCCAGAACAGCAGCAAGGCCGAGCTGATTCTCACCCCGCCGCATCTGGGCAAACTGGAGATCTCGCTCACCGTCACCGGTGACACCACCACCGCCCAGTTCACCGCTGCCACGCCGGCGGCGCGCGAAGCGCTTGAGCAAGCCATGCCGCGCCTGCGCGAAATGCTCGAACAAGCCGGCGTCACGCTGACCGACAGCAACGTTAACACCACAGCACGGGACAGCAACGGCGAAACAGGGCACGGACAAGGCCGCGCAGGTAACACGCGCGGAATCGAAACAACGCAGGAAAATTTGATGTCACGCAGCGGCCCCTGGCTGCAGCGCGGCGAAGGAATGATCGACACATTCGCCTGAGGGCGCGGAATAGCGGGCATCTGTCACCGCTATTCGTGGCATGTGCGGCGCAATGTGTGATCGATAATGAAGCCGTCGTAACTGGAGATTGACGCATGTCGAAAGCACCCGCCACGCCCCCTGCGGAAGGTGAAGCCCCTCCCAAGAAAAGCAAGAAAATGCTGATCATCATTCTCGTGGTGGTGTTGCTGCTTGTGATTGCCGGTGGCGCCGCAGCGTTTTTGCTGCTGGGCAAGAAGAAGGGCGACCACGGCGAAGAAGCGCATGAACCCGAGGCCCCAAAGCTCACCATGGATACCTCCAAGCCGCCCACCTTCGTCAATCTCGACCCCTTCACCGTGAACCTTGCGCCAGAAGAAGGCAGCCACTATCTCCAGGTGGTGCTGGTGCTCAAGGTGGTCGATCAAACCATTGCCGACCAGCTCAAGGTCTACATGCCCGAGATCCGGCATGAGGTGAATCTGCTGCTGTCGAGCAAACTGCCGTCGGAAATCGCCACCGTCGAGGGTCGCGAAATACTGGCAGATGAAATCATGGTCCGCACCAACTATGTGCTCGGATTCGACAAACCCCGCGACAGTGATCGAAAGCGCGACAAAGCCCCATGGGGCCCGATCGTGTCAGTGCTCTTCAACTCGCTGATCGTGCAGTAAGGCCAAAGGACAGCCCAGACCATGTCATCGGATTTTCTCTCCCAGGACGAAGTCGACGCGCTATTGCGTGGCGTCACCGGGGAAGTCGAGGAAACCGAAGCCGACGAAGGCGACGGTAGCGGCGTTCGTGCCTACAACCTGGGCACGCAGGAGCGCATCGTGCGTGGGCGCATGCCCACCATGGAGCTCATCAACGAGCGCTTCGCCCGTTACCTGCGTATTGGTCTGTTCAACTACATGCACCGCAGCACCGAGATCTCGGTCGGCACGATCAAGGTGCAAAAATACAGCGAATTCGTGCGCAACCTGGTGGTGCCCACCAACCTCAACCTGGTCACCGCCAAACCGCTGCGCGGCACCGGCCTGATCGTGTTCGACCCGAACCTCGTGTTTCTGGTGGTCGACAACATGTTCGGCGGCGACGGGCGTTTTCACACACGTGTCGAAGGCCGCGACTTCACCGCCACCGAGCAGCGCATCATCATGGGCATGCTCGATACGGTATTTGCCGAATACGAGCGCGCCTGGGCGCCGGTCTACGCCCTCAAGCTCGAATTCCTGCGCTCGGAGATGAACTCGCAGTTTGCCAACATCGCGACCCCCTCCGAGATCGTGGTGTCGACCGTGTTCTCGCTCGAGATGGGCGGCGCGCAGGCCGACATGCACGTGTGCTTCCCCTACTCCATGCTCGAGCCCATCCGCGAAACGCTCTACTCGACCATGCAGAGCGATCACATCACGCAAGACAAGCGCTGGATCGGCACCATGACCAAGCAGTTGAAGACTGCCGAGGTCAAACTCACCTGCAATCTGGGACACGCCACCGTGTCGCTGCGCGACATCGTCAACATGCGCGTGGGCGATGTCATCCCCCTCGACGTAGAAGAAATGGTCCGGGCCGAAGTCGATGGCGTGCCGGTGCTCGAAGGCCACTACGGCGTCCACAGCGGGCAATACGCCATCAAGGTCGAGCGGATGATTGCCGCCGACGACAACTCTGACACCCTGCCATCGGGAGCACGCAATGGCTGATACCGACACCGACGCAAACCAGGTCTCCGACGACGATTGGGCCTCCGCCATGGAAGAGCAATCCGACGCCGAAGCCAAGCCAGACACCGACACCGCCGCTGACGGTGAAGACGACCCATGGGCCGCTGCCATGCAAGAACAAGCTGCCGCCGACCTAGCCGCTGCCGCCGCCGAAGGCGAATCCCCCTACCAGGCCAAACCGGCCAGCCAGGTCTTCCCCGACTTCGGCGCCGAGCGCAGTAGCGGGGGCGCCAACAACGACCTCGACATGATTCTCGACATCCCCGTCCAGATCACCGTCGAACTCGGCCGCACCAAACTGTCGATCCGCAACCTGCTGCAGCTCGCACACGGCTCCGTCGTCGAGCTCGACGGCCTGGCTGGCGAACCCATGGACGTGCTGGTCAATGGCACACTCATCGCCCAGGGTGAAGTCGTGGTGGTGAATGAAAAATTCGGCATCCGCCTCACCGACATCATCACCCCGGCCGAGCGCATGCGAAAGCTGCGACACTGACGCAAAGCTCACACAAAACACCGGGCCACCCCACTCGGGTGGCCCGGTGCGTTCACGCACCATCGGCCCCGCTACGGCGCAATAACGAGAACGTCATACACCCTCGTTAGGATCACGCTCAGCCGGATTCAAACCGGCATCGACAAAATACCTAGCCAACAAGGAATAGCCATGGTCAAGCCCATCGCCCTCGCCGTATTTGCTGCGTTCTCATGTTCCCAAGCCTTTGCCGCCGCCACCCAGTTCGACGACTTCAGCCCGATGGCCTCATCCTACGGCACCCCGATTCCGGTCGGTGACGCCCTCGAAGCCACCCCCCTCAAACTTGCCAACCCGAACTGGACCCAGCAAACCATCGCCGACCGCGCCACCCAACTCAGCCTCGGTCAAAGCAACTCCGGCGTATGGGACATGATGGACACCAATCGCAGCGGCCCCGACGCCGGTCGCTACCTGTTCATGCCCTTCGAGCCGAGCAACTCGGGTGGCCCCAACACCGCCTCGGGCGCCCAGCGCATCGACCTGTGGGAATCCGACTACACCAAGCGCACCACCACCATCGTGGCCGTCGGCACGCAAAACTGGCAGCGCGGCGACGCCTCCCGTTGGGCGCCCTGGGGCGGCTGGATGACCGGCGAAGAAAACTTCGGCGGCAGCCCCGGCGGCGGCCGCCTGTTCGAAGTCACCAACCCCGTCAGCGCCACCCAGGACGCCGGCAAGCTTGTCCAGCGCAACAGCGTCGTACCGCTCATCTCGCACGAAGGCATGGTCTTCGACAACAACAAGAACTTCTACTTCGTCGATGAGAACAGCAGCGGCGCCATCTACAAATACGTCTCCGCCAACCCCAACGCCACCTCCGGCAATGACTACTTCGCCGCCGGCCAGACCTTTGTCGCCAAGGCCGCCAACGGCAACACCGGCATCGTCTCGTGGCAAGCCATCACCGATGTCAACGGCGGCGACATCGCCGGCGTCACCACCCGACTGAACACCAATGAAATCGACGGCCGCGCCTCCGCCGACAAAGCCGGCGGCACCGGCTACAACCGCCCCGAAGACATGGAAATCCTCACCCTGGACAACGGCAGTGAGCTGATGCTCTTCACCGCCACCGGCACCCACGAGGTGTACTCCATGAACCTCGCCACCAACGAAATGAAACGCTTCGCCAGCCGCAACACCCTCGACGCCGCCACCGGCCTCGCCGTCGGCGCCGCCCTCACCAGCCCCGACAACCTGGCCATCGACGCCGCCGGCAACTTCTACATCATCGAAGACCAGCCGGGCGGTGTCGCCGACATCTGGATGGCCACCGACGCCGACAAGGACGGCGTCGCCGAATCCCTCTCCCGCTGGGCCAGCATGGGCACCACCGGTGCCGAGCCGAGCGGTCTTTACTTCGACGCGTTCAAACCCAACGTCGCCTACGTGAACATCCAGCATCCGAGCAGCGGCATTGATCGCACCATCATGATCACTGCCGTGCCCGAGCCCGAAACCTACGCCATGATGCTCGCCGGCCTCGGCCTGGTCGGCGCCTTTGCGCGTCGCCGCCGTAGCTAAGCGACACGACCACCCAGAACAAACGCGCCTCATTGTTTTGGGTCGGCTATCGGCTAGGACCCGCCGTCGGTGATCCGGTCGGAATTTCCCGTGTTTGACCTTGAGCCCTGCCCGAACCGCAGCGCTGAGCTCAAGATCATAGCGGCCATGTGGCTGAATTCGCCGAGTCTTCAGTGCAGCCGTGCCTGATGCCGACGCTCGCAGCGTAGATGCCATCACATCGAACACGTTGTCAACGAAGGCCGTCTGCGGCACGTCGCTGAACGTGGGGGGCAAGGCGGTGACGGCGGCGACCCGGTGGTCTATTGTTTAGGCGCACAGTCAGGGCGCCATGTCGTGGGTGCCTGTTTGGCTCGTATGTCTGACGGCAATCGGGAGACAGAAATTGAGTGAACTCGACCTCGAAAATCAGATCGTGGCCGCAGAGGCCTACGAACAGCTCCACGTCCCAGCGCTGTTCCAGCAATGGACCAAGCAAGTACTGGACGCTGTCACTGTTAGACCAGGAGATCGCGTTCTGGACGTCGCCTGCGGCACGGGCGTGCTCGCGCGAGATGCCGCAAAACGCGTTGGCGAAAAAGGCCTCGTGGCAGGTTTGGACCCAGGGCCGGGCATGCTGGTGGTGGCAGAGCGGCATGCGCCCACCGTCGAGTGGCGACAAGGCGCCGCTGAGTCGCTGCCGTACGCGGATCAGAGCTTCGACGCCGTTGTCAGCCAGTTTGGCCTGATGTTCTTCGCTGATCGACGTCAAGCCTTGTGCGAGATGCTGCGGGTGCTGGTACCCGGCGGGCGACTTGCCGTCGCCGTATGGGATTCGATTGAAAATTCGCCGGCTTACCCGGATGAGGTGGCCCTGCTACAAAGAATCGCTGGACAGCGTGCGGCCGATGCGCTGCGCGCGCCATTTATACTCGGCGATCGCACAGCACTGGCCGCACTGTTTGAGAGTGCAGGGCTACCGTCGGTGGCGATAACGACGCTGAAGGGCAGAGCTCGGTTTCCCAGCATCAAGGCCATGGTTGAAGCCGACCTCAGAGGGTGGTTGCCGGTGATGGGTGTCGAACTCGCGGAGGACCAGATTCAGCACATCCTCGCAGAGGCGCAAAGCGCTCTAGGCCGATACGTGACCGCGAAGGGGCAGCTTGAGTTCGACGCGCCGGCGCACGTCATCGTCGGCACCAAGCCGTGATCTTCACAGGCGTGGGGACTTGCGAGCGATGCGCTCAGATGACTTGCCACGGCAACGATCACGGCTGTACGAACGTCGGCTTCAAGGCGGTAAATCGCGCGCGTCGAGCATCGCTTCAGGGTCGATAACACTCGATGACGAGTGACCGCTTGCCGGAAGCGAAATCTCACAGACCGCTTTGAGGCAATGAATTCGAAGAGTCGTCAGTCGCGTCGCGACCCGAAGCGGTCATCTGCCGTAGGTTGGGTTGAGCGCGGCGAAGCCCAACATTCAGCCGTGCAATTGTGGAACGTCGAGTGTTGGGTCAGCCGGTCCGGGTCAGCGGCGGAACTCAGGCGCTGCGTTGAGTTCGGTTTGCAGTTGTTTGAATGCGATTTCGGTCGCGCGCTTGGCTGACAGGGAGAAGTCTGACTTGAACTCTGAGAACGATGCCTCACCCTTGGCAGCTATCCTCTTCTGCCACACCGTTTTGCCGCTGCGATCGATCGCTATGCAGTTCAGATCGACAGTGAACTCGGTAGGCGGCCACGTGAAAGCGCTATCCGAATTGGAGTTTGTGATAATTTCTGGCTGGAAGACGTACGATATGTCGTTGGACTGCAGGAAGCCCGCGTCGTTAGGATTATCAAGGCGCTTCACCGAACGGAAGAGATTATTCAGCACCTTTTGCAGGGCCGGCTCAAGTTCCTTGTAAGGGTAGTACTTAACTTTGTCGCCACCACCACCGGGTGTGATGACTTCCTTTTCGCGATCGGAAGCTGTGATGTAGTAGGCGACCGTCGCGTCGATCGGCTTCACGCTGCTACGATCTATTGATTGTAGTTCTGGGGTAATCACGATGGGGTGCGCGCAGCCAACCAGCACCAATGTGACGAAGGACAGAGCCAAGAGGCGAAGCGTGGACATGTTTAGGTTCCGGTTTTGGAGATTGATCAAGGATGCTTACTTCTTCAGGGCCTGGAGGAATTCCAGATCCACATACAGCGAGGCAAGCAGCTTCTGTACAACAATCGGATAGTTCTGCTGCGCACGCGGAATCGCGATCGAACCGAGGAAAGCGGAATCCCACTCGTGCCGTGCCGTTTTCACCTTGTCGAAGCGGATCTTGCCGTCACGCTTGACTACGAAACGAGCCTCGATCTCGGCAAACCCCGTACTGATTCCGGAACCGTCTAGTTCGTTGCGAACCAGCACGCCGCTCAACTCGACTTGCGACTTTGGGTCGAGCAGGCGCGCATCGTCTAGTTCCTGACGAACGGCTTCTTGCAGATAGGCTGTGTACGACCCGTTGGGAGACTTGTAGGAACTTCCGCGGATGGTCAGCCGATTGACGTCGTCACCTTTTTCGCCTGTGGCGAACGCGCCTACGGTTACCGGCTCAAGTTTCGCACTGCGCAGTTTGTCGACGTTGTCAAAGTTCGTGTTGTATTTCGGGGCCACCATCGAACAGGCGCTCAATGTTGCAGTCAGCATCACGACGCCCATCAGGCGCGAGAAACCCTTCATTCTTGTCTCCCAATCAAGTAGTTAGCCACGCGAGTCGTTTTTCATTTCGAAGGATCATGCTGAGGCGTCCGGCATTATGTCAAAAGGGTGGCTGGCAGGCAAGTTATGTTGACTAGACCCGGATTGTCGATAGGGCCGCTATATGGAGCCATCTGCCGCCGACGGCTTCTGGCCGGGAGGGTGAGACCGCCAACAGCTGCTTCGTAGAAACAAAGTCTGTCTAAGGCGGACCTGAACGAACGGCAGCTACGGAGAAGGCTGGGCGGCTGCAACGGGTCGATACCGGAAGCGCGCCGCCTGACGCACACAATACGGCGCAACAGCACCCGCCCTCTGCATGAATTCCTTGCAGTCACGGCAGCTCTCGCGTATCACAGAATCTGTTCCAACCTTTTTCAGCGACACCCTACGGAGTTCCCTTGACGACCAGCATCCCCGACACCCGAAAGCAGCAAATCGACGACGTTCTTCTCAAGCTGCCGGGCGTCAAAGCCAAAAAAATTGGCGGCCTCGACGCCTATCTTGTGTCCGACAAGATGTTCGCCTGCATCAGCGGCAACGGCGTCGGCATACGCGTATCGGCCGCCATGGCGATCGAGCTGCAGTTCTCGCGTGGCGATGTCGTCCCGTTTCAGCCCGGTGGCATGCCGAGCTCGAAAGAATGGGTGCAAATCGACCACGCCGACGCGGCAGATTACGCACTCGATGTTGAGGTCTTTCAGGCCGCGCTGGCCTTCGTGAAAGGCACGCGGGGCTAGTCGGCGCAGCCCCGGGAAAGACCTGCGGGGCCGCCTCTGGCGCCCTTGCTTGATCAATCACCGTCCCCGGATTGCGCTTCGCTCCATCCGGGCTACGTCGAAATCGATAGTGTGGGCGAATGCACCGGATCGAACGCGGGACGGTCTGGCACCGTTTCTCGACTTCGATCAATCCGCGGTGTCGCGCGCTCGGGTATTGTCGGCACCACGATTTTTCCGGAAGCTTGCCGTGAACCCGATTACCGATTTCTACCGCAGCGATGTGCGCACCGGCATCAAGATTGTGCTCACCAGCCTCATCCTCGGCACGCTCACCGCGGTGCCGCTCTGGCTGTTCACGCAATTCGGCGCGGCCGACGTCACGCCCACGGGCCTGGCGCTGACCGCCATGTTCGGCACCATTGCCGGTGCATTTGGCGCCGCCATCGGGGTGGTGTGGTGGATCATCGAGGTCATTGTCCGACGTCGCTGATCAGTCCAGCAAAAAGACCTCTCGAAACGCTTTTTCGCCCTCGGCACTGAACACCACCACCCGCGAGTCTTTCTGTCGACGGGCCCACCCAGCGTCATGCATCCATCGCAGCAAGGCGGCACCCACGCCACCGGCCAGGTGGTGCCGCCGCTCGCCCCAGTCCAGACACATCCGGCAAGCCGGCCGACGGCTCGGGCCTGAGCCGGCGACATCCACGCCCAGCGTCCCGAAGCCAGCACGGCCGGTGTCGGTCAAACTCAAGGCGCCCGGCCGGGCGGCAAACCAACCGCGCATCAGCATGGCATCGAAAGCCGCCACCGCCAGCTCGCCGGCGAGGTGGTCATAGCACACGCGCGCTTTGCGCAATGCCGGCTCGCGCGGGCTGGAGCGCAGGCGCACGGCACCGGTGCGAAAGGCCACGCCCATGAGTGATTCGAGCAAGTGAGCCACGTCGCGGCCGGCGAGGCGAAAGTAGCGATGCCGCCCTTGCGCGGCCACTTCGATCAAACCGGCGTCGACCAGTTTGGCCAGATGCGCGCTGACGGTCTGTTTGGTCACACCGGCGATGCCGGCAAGTTCCGTGGCGGTCAGCGCGCGATCGGCCATCAGCGCGGTGAGGATATCGGCACGGGCGTTGTCACCGATCAGCGCGGCGACGCGGGCGATGTGGGGGCCGTCTTTCATGGTTCGATCGTAGACGAACCATCTGCTCGATTCAATTCGTTATCGTGGTTCCGTCTTTCACCCCGGAGTCCCGACCATGATCACCTGCTTCATCCGCTATCAGATCGACCCCTTCCAGCGCGAGGCCTTCAAGACCTACGCGGAGAACTGGGGCCGCATCATCCCCCGCTGCGGCGGGCATCTGCTCGGCTATTTTCTGCCGCATGAGGGCAGCAACGACATCGCCTGGGGGTTGATCGGCTTCGACAATCTGGCCGCCTACGAGCGCTACCGTGCGCGGCTACGGGACGATGCCGAAGGCCGCGCAAACTTCGCCTTCGCGCAGGACACGCGTTTCATCCTCCGTGAGGAACGCAGCTTTGTCGACACCGTGGACGGCACTTTCTGCCAAGCGCCGCAGATGGTGGCCTGACCATGCTTGCCGTGATCTTTGAAGTCGACCCCGCACCCGGCCAACGGGACACCTACCTCGACACCGCGGCAGCGCTTCGTCCGTCGCTTGAAGCCATCGACGGCTTCATCTCGATCGAACGTTTCGAGAGCCTGAGCCAGCCCGGCAAGCTGCTGTCACTGTCCTTCTGGCGCGACGAGGCGGCCATACAGCACTGGCGCACACTCGACGCGCACCGGTCGGCGCAAGTCGCTGGCCGGCAGCAGGTCTTTGCCGACTACCGGCTGCGGGTCGCGGCGGTCATTCGCGACTATGGCATGCACGCCCGCGCCGAGGCGCCGGCCGACTCACGCCAGGCCTGAAACGACAAGGGACACGATCGCCTCGTGCCCCTTGTCGGGCTCAGTCGGTCTTGGGTGCGCCGCCCTTGCCCAGCGCATCCATCAGTGCGTCGCTGCTCCCTCCGGGGTCTGACGCGCCGTCGGCGGCGCCCTCTTCGGGGGGAAGCACGATCTCGACCGTGCTCGTGTCGATCTTTTCATGCCGACCAAGCGATCCGGTCACCAACGACGGGAACATCACCACCAGTACCAGCGCAACAAGCTGGAGGCCAATGAAGGGCACCACGCCACGGTAGATCTGCGTCGTGGTGATGCCCTCCATCCGTCGCCCGATCGCCTTGTCCAGGTAGGAGCCCACCGGCGCCACACTGCGCAGATAGAACAGTGCGAAACCAAACGGTGGCGACAGGAACGAGGTCTGCATGTTCATGCCGATCAACACCAGGAACCACACCATGTCGATGCCCAGCTTCTCGGCCACCGGCGCGAACAAGGGCAACAGAATGAATGCAATCTCGAAGAAATCGATGAAGCAGCCAAGTACGAACACCAGCAGGTTCACCACGATCAGGAAGCCGATCTGGCCGCCGGGCACCAGGCTGAAGAGATGCTCCACCCACAAGTCGCCGTTGACCGCGCGGAAGGTCAGGCCAAACACCGTTGAGCCGATCAGAATGAACAGCACGAAAGTGGACAGCGACGCCGTGGTATCAAGCGCGCCGCGCAACACATCGAGACCAAGCCGACGACGCACGCCGGCGAGCACCAGCGCGCCCACCGCGCCCATGGCGCCGCCTTCGGTCGGTGTTGCCAGGCCGATAAAGATCGTCCCCAGCACCAGGAAGATCAACACCACCGGCGGCACCATCGCCACCATCACCCGACGGAACAAGGCCGCGCCGCGCAACGTGCGGGCTTCCGGCGGCAGCGCAGGGACCGACTCCGGGCGGAAGATCGACAGAGCAAAAATGTACAAGGCCAGCAAGCCGACCAGCATCATCGACGGAATCAGCGCCCCCTTGTAGGCATCGCCCACCGACACGCCGAGCACATCAGCCAGCACGATCAGCACCAGCGATGGCGGCACGATCTGCGCCAGAGTGCCCGAGGCGCAGATGACGCCGGCGGACACCTCACGCGAGTAGCCGTAGCGCATCATCACCGGCAGCGAAATCAAGCCCATGGCAATCACCGAAGCGGCCACCACGCCGGTAGTCGCTGCGAGCAGCGCACCGACAAAGATCACGGCGTAGGCAATACCACCGCGGATCGGGCCAAAGAGCTGCCCGGCGGATTCGAGCAAATCCTCCGCCATGCCGGAGCGTTCAAGAATGATGCCCATGAAGGTAAAGAACGGAATGGCCAGCAGCGTGTCATTGGCCATGATGCCAAGCACCCGCTCGGGCAAGGCTTGCAGCAATGCCGGTGTCAGCAGGCCCAGCTCAATGCCCACAAAACCAAAGAACAAGCCGTTGGCCGCCAATGCGAAGGCCACAGGAAAGCCGCTGAGCAAAAAGATGATCAGCGAGACGAACATCAGCGGTGCCAGATTGGCGGTCAGAAATTCGATCATGCCGTCGCTCCTTGATCAGACGGGGATTTTTCCAGCGGGTCGGGTCCGTGGCCGGTCAGAAAGGCGATCCGCTTGACCAGCTCCGACAGGGCCTGCAGCGCCAGCAGCCCGAAGCCGACAGGAATCAGCAGGCGCACCGGCCAGCGCACCAGGCCACCGGCGTTGGACGACTGTTCGTTCTGCATGAAGGAGACAACGAATTCCGGCCACGACATCACCGCGATCATCACGGCCACCGGAATGAGGAAGAAGATGATGCCGACCACATCCACCCAGTTGCGGGTGCGCGCGGACACCTTGCTGGAGATGAGGTCGATGCGCACATGCGCATTGTTGAGCAAGGTGGCGCCGGCACAGAGCAGGAACACCGCCGAAAAGAGATACCACTGCACTTCGAGCATCGCATTGGAGCTCAGGTTGAAACCGTAGCGACTCAGCGCGTTACCGGCGCTGATCACGGTCATGACCAGCACCAGCCAGATGGCCAGCCGGCCCACGCGCGCATTCAGTCCATCAATGCAACGCGCCAGCAACAACAGGTGTTTCATATAGGCATTTCCTCCAAACGCGTTGCGTACGCACGCTCGCCAGGCAGCGATGGCGCGGGCGGATCGGCAACACAGTCCACTCATCAAATCGGGAACGAAACAGCAGCGAACGAGATTCTCGTTTGGCCGCAAAAAACCGCAAGCTAGGGGAAACGAGATTGCGGGAAACGCGTATGAAAACGCGTGACCCGGACCACGCTGACAAACAGCTTAAAGCCGTCACAGACAACAATTAAGTGTTTGTTTTATATTGATTTTATGCCCACAAAACGCGACAGCCCCTTTCCCCGAACAGCACGTATCAACACCGAGGCTGACGATTGGCTGAACGCGCAGGACTGTCAGGAACAGTACGCAGCGGGAGCGCGGTCTTTTGTCACCCCGCCGCAATCACCGGGCGCCGTGACAGCCGTCGCTACGACGGCGAGTATGATGAGCCTCTGACCGACTTTCGCCGAATCCATGCCGACATATCCTGCCGCCGCACTCACCGCCCAGGGGCTTCGCGTGGGCGATCTGAGCGCGGTGTCGTTCGAGGTTTCACCAGGCCAGATTCTTGCGCTGTCGGGCCCGTCCGGTTCGGGCAAGAGCCGGTTACTACGCGCGCTGGCCGACCTCGATCCGCACGAGGGCACGGTCCGCCTGGACCAGATGCAGCAGAGCAGCACGCCGGGGCATGTGTGGCGCCAGGCGGTAATGATGGTGCCCGCCGACAGCCAGTGGTGGGCCGATACGGTGGGCGAGCACTTCCCCGCCGGCGCAGCCGACGACCTCGACGCGCTGGGCTTTGGCCCCGAGGTGATGGGCTGGCAGGTGGGCCGACTGTCATCCGGCGAAAAGCAACGCCTCGCCCTGCTGCGCGCCATCGCGCACCAGCCGCGCGCCCTCTTGCTGGACGAACCGACCGCCAACCTCGACCCGGACACCACCGCCATCGTCGAGACCTGGCTGACCGGGCTGGCGCGGCGCCACAGCTGGCCGGTGCTTTGGGTGGCACACGATCCGGCACAAATCAAACGGGTGGCCGACACGCATCTGCGCATTGCCAGCAAGGCGCTGGCGGCCGTGCCATGCAACTGATCGATCTGGCGTGGTGGCAACTCGCACTGGCCGCCGGCCTTGTGCTCGCGCTGGCCGTTTGCACCCAGCTCGCCCGCCTCGACATCGGCAAGACCATGCTCATCGCAGCGGTGCGCACCGTCGTGCAGCTGAGCCTGATCGGCCTGGTGCTCGAGGCGCTGTTCGCGGTCTCCGCCCTGCACTGGGTCGCGCTGATGGCGCTGGTGATGCTGCTGATGGCCGGCCGCGAAGTCACCGCCCGGCAAAAGCGCCGACTCACCGGCGGCTGGGCGTTCGGCATCGGCACGCTATCGATGTTCATCTCGGCCTTCAGCGTCACCGTGCTCACGCTGATCGTCATCATCGGACCCGAGCCCTGGTATGCGCCGCAGTACGCGATTCCGCTGCTCGGCATGATGCTGGGCAACACCATGACCGGCATCGCCGTCGGCCTCGACCGGCTCACCGACGCGGTGTGGCGCCAGCGGGCGCTGATCGAAAACCGCCTGATGCTCGGCCACCGCTGGCAAGAGGCCATCGGCGAGGCGCGCCGCGACGCCATGCGCAGCGGCATGATCCCGATCATCAACGGCATGGCCGCCGCCGGCATTGTCAGCCTGCCGGGCATGATGACCGGCCAGATCCTGGCGGGCACGCCCCCCACGCTGGCGGTCAAATACCAGATCCTGATCATGTTCACGATCACCGTCGGCACCGGCTTCGGCACGCTGGCCGCCGTTCTCGCTGCCAGCCGCCGACTGTTCGATGAGCGCGAACGGTTGCGGCTGGATCGTCTCACGGCCCGCTCAGACGCCCACTGATTATTCGCAGCAGCTACCGCAATGCAGCTTGAGTTCACCCCGGCAGCACTCTAGATTGGTGCCACGCCCACACACGGGAGTTGTCATGAAGATGCGCTCCGCGCCGCTTTTCCTTAGCGCCATCGCACTCGGTCTGCTGGCCGGCTGCGCAAGTCCGAAGCCCTTCACCTACACCGTGCCGGTGTTGCCCGAAGGCGCCTCCGGCTACACCACCAAACCCGGCTGGACACATCAGCACTTTGCGGTGGCCGCCGCCAACCCACTGGCCACCGACGCCGGCTTTCAGATTCTCAAGGCGGGCGGCTCGGCCATCGATGCGGCCATTGCCGTCCAGATGGTGCTGGCGCTGGTCGAGCCGCAGTCGTCGGGCATCGGCGGCGGCGCCTTCCTGATGTACTTCGACGGCAAGGAGGTGGCCGCATACGACGGCCGGGAGACCGCCCCCGCCGCCGCCACCGAGGCGCTGTTTCTGGACAAGGACGGCAAGCCGATGCCGTTTGACGAGGCCAAGGTCGGTGGCCGCTCGGTGGGCGCGCCGGGCACGGTCGCCATGCTTGAAATGGCGCACGCCAAGCACGGCAAGCTGCCGTGGGCCACCTTGTTCGAACCGGCCATCGCGCTGGCCGAACAGGGCTTCAAAGTGAGCCCGCGACTCAACACCATGCTGGGCAAGGATAAATTCATCGCCAAGGACCCCGCAGCGCGCGCCTACTTTTTTGATGCCGACGGCACACCGTGGCCGGTCGGGCATGTGCTGAAAAACCCCGAACTCGCCACCGTGCTGCGAACGATCGCCCAACGCGGCGCGACCGGACTGCTCGACGGCGAAGTCGCACGCGCCATCGTCAGCAAGGTCACGTCCCACCCGACCAACCCAGGATTGCTCGCACTGTCCGACCTGGCCAACTACACGCCCAAACGCCGCGACCCGATGTGCCACGACCACCGCGCCCGCGGCACCGACTACCGCATCTGCGGCTTCCCGCCGCCAAGCTCGGGGGCCATTGCGGTCGGGCAGATTCTGGGCATTCTGGGCAAGACTGAACCCGGCGCGACCTCGCTCGAAGCCGGCGCCGCCGAGCCGCCAGCAGACATGGCGTCGGCCGACTGGCTGCATCGCTATGTCGAGGCCTCGCGTCTGACCTTCGCCGACCGCGCGCAGTATCTCGCCGACCCCGATTTCGTCGCCGCACCCGGCGGCCATTGGGCGTCCCTGCTCGATCCGGCCTACCTTGCCGCCCGCAGCCGTCTGATCGGCGAGATGGCGATGCCGGATGCCCCGGCCGGCACGCCCGGCGCCATGAAAACCAGCTACGCCCCCATGCCGGATCAGCCCGAATACGGCACCAGCCACATCAGCATCATCGACGCCAACGGCCAGGCGGTGGCGATGACCACCACCATCGAAGACGCGTTTGGCGCGCGGCAGATGGTCAAAGGCTTTCTGCTCAATAACGAGCTGACAGACTTCAGCTTTGCGCCCAAAGCCGCCGACGGCAGCCCGATCGCCAACCGGGTCGAGCCCGGAAAACGCCCGCGCTCGTCGATGGCGCCCACGCTGGTGTTCGACAAGGCGACCGGCAAACTGGTGATGAGCGGCGGCAGCCCGGGCGGCGCGCTGATCATCCACTACACCGCCAAAACGCTCTACGCCACGCTCAACCGGGGGCTCACCCCGCAGCAGGCCATCGACCTGCCCAACTTCGCCTCGGTGGGCGGCAAGGTGCCGGTGCTGCTCGAAGCCGGGCGCTTCGACGCGACGACCGTCGACGGGCTCAAGGCCCGGGGTCATCAGATCAAGGAGATGGACATGACGAGCGGCCTGCAGGCCATTCGGGTGCAAGGCGACGGCAGCACCATGCGCCTGCTCGGCGGTGCCGACCCGCGACGCGAAGGCGTGGTAATGGGGGAATAGACAGCGACAGAAAACGCCCGTGGCGAGCAGCACTCGCCACAGTGGCGGCGCTCAGTCCGGCGGTGGCGCGTACAGCGCAAACACCTCGGCGCCAGTCATGTTTCTGGTGTCGTTCGCAAAGCGGTAATACGCCGGCTTCTCGTCGATGAAAATCTGCTGATCGAAGCTGAATTCGGGCGCCTCGTCGAACAGTCCGACCGGCAGGTGATAGTGCTGCGCCTCTTTCAGCCGATAGAACAGATGCGTGCCACAGTGCTTGCAGAAGCCGCGCTGCGCCCAGGGCGAGGAATCGAACACCGACACGTTTTCCTCGCCGGCAATCCTGACCTCGGTACCGCATTCCACCGCCAGCAAGGGCCCGCCGCCCCACTTGCGGCACATGCTGCAGTGGCAGGCGCCCACACTGCTGGCCGGGCGCGCCACGCTCAGCGTCACGGCGCCGCACAGACAACGTCCCTGGGCCGTATTTGACTCGGACATCGCGCTCTCCTCTGTCGCCGCGAAAAGACGACTCCCGACGCAGCCTACAAAACCGGCGCCTGATTGACAACGTCATCGCCTCGCCGGCTCGACGGAAGGCGACCGGCATCAGCGGATGGTGAGCACCACCTGCGTCTGGTTGAGCAACTGGTAGCCAATCTCGCCGAAGGTGGCCGGGCCGGTCAATGCGCCGGCGGGCTGGCCCTCCAGCCCCTCGTAGAGAAAATTGAGAATGCAGTTGCAGGCGAACATGGGGCTCACATCGCCGCCAATTCCCGGCGGCGCACTCTCGCCCGAGGCGATGGCAAGCCGATACGTCAAGCCCGGAAACACCGGGGCGTAAAACTCGACCCGTCGTGCCGCCGCGTCGATATGTTTGATGCTGACGTTGACCGACGCGCCGCAGTAGTCCGCCACCAGCGGCAGCCGGGTATCGACCTCGAGTGCGCAAAGATAGTCGGCCAGATGCATGGCCTCGCCATTGACGCGACAGATGTCCACCGAAAAGCCGGTGTCCGGAAAGCTGATGGCGTCGCCATCGCCGGGCTTGAACGGGTTAACGATGTCAATCTGGGCAAAACGCTCGGGGGGCAATTCAACATCCATGACCACCGCGTGCTCGGCCGAAAACTCGCCGCTTGACCCGAGCACCACCTGCGGCGTCGCATGGCCGGCATCATCCAGATGCGTTCCGGCCACCCAGCCGGCCAGGGGTTTGAGGTACATGTCTTCATAATTCGGTGCGTTGCGCGCAAAGTCGCCATGGCATGTGCTGAAGGCGGGCACGATCAGCAAACTGAAACCATGATCAGGCGCATTGCGACACAACTGCGGCAAGCTGCCCGCGTCGTACAGACGCAAACGCGGGGCTGCCGCGAACCCGGTCACCGGCTGAACAAACACCTGGTCCCGGCTCACCGTGCCACCGGTTGCCGCCATGAAATACGGGATCGTGCCGCCGATCCAGTGACCCAGGGGCAATTGCCTGAGTGCCGCTTCGTCACCGGCAAGGCTCAGATAGTGACCCTCTCGAATCAACTCGGCCACGGCGGCCACGGGCATCAATCCTTCTGTTGTCATCTTGTGCGCTCTCCGGAGGCGGTCAATTCTGGCGGATCTGTGCCAGCTCATGCGAGAGCTGAATCGCATGGCGGACAAAGTAGTGATGCAGCTCATGCGCTTTCATCTGACGCACCTCCGGATCACTGATCAACTGCATCTGCCCGCGCAACTTGGTGAGCAGCAGCTTGAGACTCAGCGCACGGATTTCGATATCGAGCCCGCCCGTCAGCAAGGCGTCCCACACCGGGTGATCGGCCTCGGGAATGCCAAACTGCGCCTGCCCGCTGTCCGCCATGAGCGTGTCCTTGCCGGACAGGCTGATTTTCCCGTGGTCGAGGCTGTGCTTGAATTTCCACAGGTCACCCGCCGGGATGTCGAGCAGCTTGCAGATCGACTGGAACTTGATGCCTTCCATGAAATGGGTCGCGATCTGACGGCTCAGCGCATGGGTAAACACCTGCTCAGCGGCGCCAATCCAGGGCAGCGCCATATGCGCCATGTCGGCCGTGGTGGCAGCGTGCACCACACAGCGCGACTGGCCCACATTGATATGTCGCCACACGCGCTCCGGCACTTCCGGCAGCGCATGGCGCGGGCCGAAAATCCATCCCCGGCGCGGCATCTCGCGCGCCACCCAGACATCGAGCTGATGCCGGCCCAGATCATTGCGCATGCGGACGATCTGCCAGGGGGGCTCGATCTCGAGCGCCTGGCATAGCAGATCTTCATATTTCATATCCTGCCTCCATCGCGGTAGCTGCCGTTCAAACCATGACAGTTGCAAATAGCGTGCAAGCGGAGAAAGGCCGGAAACACCTCAGATCGCGCAACACAACTGGATCATCACTAAGCAGGTGCTGCGATATGGAACACCGAACCAGCGTGCCGCCGCGCTAGACTGCAGGTTCACCGAGGTGATGAGAGTCGCAATGGAAACAGACATTCAGGCGCTGCTGGCACGCATGCCGCAATTGCTCGACGCACTGATTCAACCCGCCGTGCTGTATGAAGTCGGCTTCCTCTTGGTGGCGGGCGTAGTCACATGGCTGTTGCACCGCGTGTCCAAGGCGCCCTTGCGCGAGCGATGCGATCATTACCCGCCCGGCGACCTGCGCCGACTCATGCTGCATGCCCTGCAACGCTTGATGTGGCCGGTGATGGCGCTGCTGGCAGTGCTCATCGGTCGCGGTGTGTTTCGCAGCATTGGCGCGCCATCGGGCATGCTCGACGTGGCCGTGCCGCTGCTGCTGTCGCTCGCCACCGTTCGCTTGATGGTGTACCTCTTGCGCAAAGGCTTTCGCGCCACGCCGGCGGTCAAGGCGTGGGAAAACATCATCGCAACCGCTATCTGGACCACCGTGGCGCTCGATCTGGTGGGCTGGTTGCCGGCCGTCGAAACGGCATTGAACGACCTGGCCATCACGATTGGCAGTTCGCGCGTCTCGGTGCTGTCGACCATCAAGCTGGTTGCGCTGATCGCGCTGCTGCTCACGCTGGCATTCTGGACCTCGGGGGTGATCGAGCGTCGCATGCGCGCCTCGCCGCACATGACGCCCTCGCTGCAAGTGGCCTTCGGCAAGTTCAGCAAATTCTTCCTGATCGCGCTTGCGCTGTTTTTGGCCATTGATGCCGCCGGCATCGACCTGACCACACTCACCGTGTTTGGCGGCGCGCTCGGCGTCGGCATCGGCTTTGGTCTGCAACGCATCACCAGCAACTTCATCAGTGGCTTCATCCTGGTGCTCGACCGCTCGATCAAGCCCGGCGACGTGATTTCGGTCGGCGCCGATGACACCAAGTTTGGCTGGGTGCAGGAGTTGCGCGCGCGCTATGTGGTGGTGCGCGACCGAGACGGCGTCGAGCGCCTGATCCCGAACGAAAACCTGATCACCTCCGAGGTGGTGAACTGGAGCTATACCGACCCCAATACGCGCGTGCGCATCCCCGTCCAGATCAGTTACGACGACGACCCCGAGCAAGCCATGGCCTTGCTGATCGAAGCGGCCAAGGCCTCAACGCGCATCCTCACCACCCCGGAGCCGACAGCGCGCATGCTGGCCTTTGCCGACAGCGGCATTCAGCTTGAACTGCGCATCTGGATCAGCGACCCGGAGAACGGCATCGGCAATGTGCGCACCGATGTGAACCTCGCGATCTGGCGTTCGTTCAAAGCAGCCGGCATCACCATCCCCTACCCGCAGCGTGATCTGCACCTCAAGTCGATGCCGCCACTGCACACGCCAAAAGACGTGCCTGCGACGAGCGACTGATCTGCAAACTCGAAGACAATGGGGTGCCTCGCTGGTACCCCATTGTCTTGCTCGACCACCTCGACATTGGCTACGTCCGCCGTCAGCCGATCTCTTTGCCTTCCGGAAAAGTACCGACACAAAACACCGCGGTAGACGTAAAAATGCCGCCCGGCTTTCACCGGACGGCATTTGCGCCGAAGCGCCGGGCCGGTTCAGCCGAAGCCGAACCGTGCGCCGTCATTACTTACCGCTGACAGCCTTGGTCGCGGCCTTGGTGGCGTTGGCCACATTGGCTTCGGCCATCTGAGCAGCTTGCTTGGCAGCTTTGTTCATCGAATCGTAGGCGCTCGAAGCGGCAGCCATCGACTGCTTGGCAGCAGCGAACAGAGCCTCGGAACCGGCCGGAGCCGACTTCTCGGCTTGTGCCAGCGCAGCGCTGAAGGTCTTGTTCATTTCAGCGATCTGAGCTTCGAAAGCCTGGGCCATTTCGTTCTGGCCTTCGGTTGCGATTTCATACACGCTACGAGCGTAAGCAACAGCCTTGTCGACCATCGGCTTGGCCAGGGAGCTCTGCAGCTTGACCAGCTCTTGCGGGTCCTTGATGGCCATGATGGCCTTGGTGTTCAGGGCGCCGTCTTCGAGCATGGCGCGGCTGGTGTTCAGGTTCAGGGCAGCCAGGCGCTCAGCACGTGCAAAAGCGGTGGTGGCTTGCGACAGAAGGGCTTCCAGGCCGGCTTTACCAGCGTCGGCGAACTGCTCGGGGGTGGTGAACTTGTTCATGGTGAATTTCCTTGTGAGATCGTTTAAAAATCGGTGGCCCGCAAAACGCTTTGAAAACTTGTGCTGCGGTGCAACATGGATCGAAGTATAGGCTGATCAGATTGATTGTCAACTACTTTGTTGCGGTGCAGCATCACAGGCAACCCACTTGCCTCATGGACTGCCGACGCAACACGACTGTTTTCGCTACAGTGCATGCTGCTGCGCGGCGTCACCCGCGAGCATTGATCAATGCTCGCGCGACACACGCGCGCCGCGCCAAGCGATTGCAGCATCATCGCAACGCGCCTCACGACGGCCACGCGACTCACTGCGGGCAACACAATTGGACCTCCCCTTGGATCACGAACACTACATCGCGCCGGTGCGGCGCTGGCTCGAAACCCTCGTTATCGGCCTCAACCTCTGCCCCTTCGCCAAGCGCGAGCTGGTCAAAAACCGCGTGCGCTTCTTCGTATCGGAGGCCACCACCGACGAACAACTGCAGATGGACCTGGAAGCCGAGCTCGCGCTGATGGCCAACGACGCCACCATAGAGACCACTTTGCTGATCCACCCGGCCGTGTTGCAGGACTTTTTCGAGTACAACCAGTTCATCAATCACACCCACCGGATCCTCAAACAGCTGGGCTACCGCGGCACCTTCCAGATCGCCAGCTTCCACCCCGACTACCAATTTGGCGGCACCGAGCCCGACGATGTCGAAAACACCACCAACCGCTCGCCCTACCCGCTGCTGCACCTGATCCGCGAGGACAGCCTGGCCCGCGCGGTCGAGCACTACCCCGACCCGGAGCAGATCCCGGAGCGCAACATCGCGCGGGTCGAAGAACTCGGGACTGACAAGATGCAGGCGCTGCTCAAAGCCTGCTTCGACACGCCCCCGAAATAGCGCACTGCCACGCCGGGCCGGAATAGCGGCAATTTTTGCCGCCTTATCCCGCCCTGGTCTTGCCTCGAGCCGGGCTACTCTGCCAGCGTGTTCTTGAACCGCCCCGAGGCGATTGATGTTGCGAACTGTGCTGTGGATCCTGATGTGCCTGCCCTTGGCCGGCCAGGCGGCCGATACGCCGGCGCCGAGCGTAGCTGGCGCCGCCAGCGGTTCGCTGGCCGGCAGCCTGGGGCAGATGGCGTTCGGGCTGATCGTGGTTGTGGCGGTGTTGCTGGTTTGCCTGTGGCTGCTCAAGCGCCTGGGCGCACCGCGCGGTAGCGCCCGCGGCTTGAAAGTGCTGGGCGCCGCGCCGGTGGGTCCGCGCGAACGCGTGGTGCTGGTCGAAGTCGGCAGTACCGTGCTGGTGCTCGGCGTCGCCCCCGGCCGGGTCAACATGTTGCACACCGTCGATCCCGACACCCTCGCGGTTCCGGCCGCGACCGCAGACGACGTACAAGACGCCAGCGGCTTCGCCGCACGCCTCAAGTCGTTGATCGAGGCGCGCAAATGATGCGCCACATCGCTCGCACCAGCCTCGCCCTGCTCACCCTGGCACTCGCGGTCCTCCCCGAGCTGGCCCTCGCCCAGGCCGTGCCCGCCATCACCGGCGTCCCCATGGCCAACGGTGGCACTACCTACAGTCTCAGCGTGCAGACGCTGGTGCTGCTCACCTCGCTCACCTTTGTACCGGCAGTCGTGCTGATGATGACCAGCTTCACGCGGATCATCATTGTCTTCTCGCTACTGCGCCACGCACTGGGCACGCAGACCTCACCGCCCAACCAGATCCTGGTCGGCCTGGCGCTGTTCCTGAGCTTTTTCATCATGTCGCCGGTGATCGACAAGGTGTACACCGAGTCCTACCTGCCGCTCACCGAAGGCACTATCGAGCTGGATGAGGCGGCCAACCGCGCGGCCGAACCGGTCAAGGAATTCATGCTGCGTCAGGTACGCGAGCCCGACCTGAACCTGTTCTCGCAGATGGCCGACACTCCGAAAGTCGATTCGGCAGCCGAGCTGCCAATGAAGGTGCTGGTGCCGGCCTTTGTCACCTCGGAGCTGAAAACCGCGTTCCAGATCGGCTTCATCGTCTTCATCCCCTTCCTGATCATCGACATGGTGGTCGCCTCGGTGCTGATGTCGATGGGCATGATGATGATGTCGCCGGTGATCGTCTCGTTGCCTTTCAAGATCATGCTGTTTGTGCTGGTCGACGGCTGGACGCTGTTGATCGGCTCCCTCGTGCAGAGTTTCGTGCTGTGAACGCCGCCGCCCCCTACACTTCAGGAGCTCACCCATGACCCCGGCAACCGTCATCGACATCGGCCGTCAGGCGGTCGAAGTCACCCTGCTCGTCGCCGCGCCGCTGTTCATCGCCGCGCTGGTGACCGGCTTGCTGGTCAGCATCTTCCAGGCCGCCACGCAAATCAACGAGATGACGCTCTCCTTCGTGCCCAAGGTCATCGCCATTTTTGTGACGCTGATTCTCGCCGGCCCGTGGATGATCACCCTGCTGACCGACTTCATGATCCGCATGTTCGAGTCCATCCCCACCGTCATCGGCTAGGGTCACGCGCACGCATGATCGAGGTCACCAGCGCCGAACTCAACGCCTGGCTCGCCGGGCTCATGCTCCCGCTCGCGCGCATTCTCGGCATGATCTCCGCCGCCCCGCTGTTCAGCAACGGAGCCGTTCCGGTGCGCATCCGCCTGGCGGTCGGCATCGCAACCGCCATGGTCATCCTGCCCGCGCTGCCGTCACTGCCGGCCATCGACCCGGGCTCCGGTCTCGGACTGGCGGTATTTGTGCAGCAGATACTGATCGGCGTGGTCATCGGCTTCGTGATGCGCCTGGTGTTCGCCGCGGTGGATGTGGCCGGCGAGCTCATCGGTCTGCAGATGGGCCTGTCCTTCGCCACCTTCTTCGATCCCCAGTCCGGCGGCCAGACCGGCGTGCTCGCCGAGTTTCTCGGCCTGCTCGCCTCGCTGATCTTCCTCGCCCTCAACGGTCATCTGCTGATGATCGAGGTGGTGGTGCGCAGCTTTGACTGGCTGCCGATTCGCCCCGAGCCCTTCGCCGCCATCGGCTGGCGCGAGGCCGCGGCCACCGGCGCCATGTTGTTCGCCTCCGGCCTGCTGCTGGCGCTGCCGCTCGTCGCGGCCCTGCTCACCACCAACATCGCCATGGGTGTGCTCACCCGCGCAGCACCGCAGATCAACCTCTTTGCGGTCGGCTTTCCCATCACCATGTCGGCCGGCTTCGTCGTGCTGATGCTGTCGCTGGACGCCTTCGGCCCGGTGATGATGCACTTCTACGAGCAAGGTTTCGAAGCCATCGCAGTCGTGGTGCAGGCCCTGAGCGGTTCGCCCTGACAAGGTCTCCCGCTCAGCGCGCCGCGCCCGTCATGACGGCGTCGGCGAGCGTCTTCAAGGCCGCCATCGGTGGGGCATCGCGCAGGTAGATCATGCCGGTTGGCACCTTGCCCACTTCCTCGGGCAAGGCTTCGAGTACCAGCGCATCGGCATGGCCCGACTGCTCGACCACGGCGCGCGGCATCAAGGTCCAGCCGAGGCCGACCGACACACAGCCGAGAATGCCTTCCAGCGTGCCAAACTCCATGGCATCAGACACCGCATGGCCAATCGCGCGCTGCCATGTCAGCGCACGGGTCCGATAGGCACAGCCCTCGCGGAAAAAAATCAGCGGGTGCGTGACCGGACTGATCCCCGGCGCCGACACCTGCACCAGCTCTTCGACCACCAGTTCGTCAAACTGCAGCGCCGGGTGGGTCACCGGGCCGGCCACAAACGCGCAATCGAGTTTATGGTCGAGCACCGCTTCGGCCAGCGCGGCGCTGGTGTCCGTCTTGACGCGTAACTCCAGCAGGGGGTGCTTGCTGCGCACCGCCTTCAGCGCGCCGGGCAGGTGCAGCGCGGCAAAGGTCTCCATGGTGCCAATGCACAGCTCGCCGCTGCTCTCACCGATCTGCCGGACCGCCGCCGCGGTCTGCCGCTCGAGCTGCAACAGGCGCCGGGCGTAGGCCAGCAGCACCCGCCCCGACGGTGCAAGCTCCAGACCGCGGCCTTTGCGAAAAAACAGCTCGACGCCCAGTTCCTCTTCAAGCCGCCGGATTCGGCCCGTCACATTGCTTTGCACCGTGTTGAGCTTGCGCGAGGCCGCCAGCACGCCGCCCTCCTCAACCACGGTCTGAAACGTCCGCAGCGCCACCAGCTCCATCCTGATACCTCCAATAGTGAACAAACCGTTCTTAACAAATCATTTGTATTGATACATTAGCCCGTTTATCTTGCGTCAACCAAACAGAAAAAATCCGCCCCAATGAGCGATCAACGCGAACGAATCCAGGTCCTGAGTGCCGGTATCTTCAGCTTGCTACTGGTGCTGGGCGTCGCACGTTTTTCCTATACGCCGCTGTTGCCGATCATGCAGGCGCAGGCCGGGCTGGGCGTGGCCGAAGCCGGTTGGCTGGCCGCCATCAACTACGCCGGCTATCTGTCGGGCGCACTGATCGCCTCGCTGATCAGCGACCTGGTGCTCAAGGATCGGCTCTACCGGATCGGTCTGGTGGTGGCGATTCTCAGCACCGTGATGATGGGGTTGACCACCGATGTCACCGTGTGGGCCGTCTCGCGCTTCATCGCCGGGCTGTCGAGCGCGGCCGGCATGCTGCTGGGCACCGGGCTGATCCTCAACTGGCTGATCCGCCACAACCACCGCAGCGAACTGGGCATTCACTTTGCCGGCATCGGCCTGGGCATCGCCGGTTGCTCGGCTGCCGTGGCGCTGATGAGCCCGTTTTTTGACTGGCGCGAGCAATGGTTCGCGTTCACCGCCATCGGTTGCGTGCTGCTGGTGCCGGCCCTGCGCTGGCTGCCGCCGCCCGACAGCAGCGCCGTCACCAAGACCGGGCAGAAGCTGGTCGACGCGCCGCCCAGCCCGGCCTTCATGCGCCTGTTCATGGCCGCCTATTTTTGCGCCGGCGTCGGCTATGTGGTCAGCGCGACCTTCATTGTCGCCATCATCGATCACTTGCCCGGCCTCGCCGGGCGCGGCTGGCTGGTGTTCCTGACCATCGGTGTCGCGGGTGCGCCGTCTTGCATGCTGTGGGATCTGATCGCCCGGCGCACCGGCGATCTCAACGCGCTGATTATTGCCTCCGTGCTGCAGATTGTCGGCATCGTGCTGCCGGTACTGGCCGACGGACTGCTGCCCGCCATGGCCGGCGCCATCCTGTTTGGCGGCACTTTCATCGGTATGGTGAGCCTGGTACTGACCATGGCGGGACGCTACTACCCCACCCGCCCGGCGAAGATGATGGGCAAGATGACACTCTCCTACGGCGTGGCCCAGATCATCGCGCCGGCCATCACCGGCTGGATCGCCACCCGCCTCGGCAGTTACGCCGGCGGGCTGTATCTGGCCGCCGGGGTGATGGTGATCGGCACCCTCTTGCTGGTCATGCTCAAGGCCGTCGAACGCCGCGATGCGGCCGCGTCGATGCTGCCCGCCGGCTGACTTAGTCGCCCGCCGGCAAGTAGCGCTGCGCCCACGCGGCGATCACCTCCGCCACATAGATGGCGTCGGCCCGACGGCTCAGCAGATGGTCGGCGCCATCGAGGCTGACGAAGCTCTTGGGGTGCCGGGCCCAGCCATACAGGCGGGCGGCGTTTTCAATGTCCACCGTCGCATCCTGCGGCGCGTGAAAAATCAGCAAGGCCTTGCGCAGCCCGGCCACGGCCGCCTCCATGCGCGTGGCTTCGATATCGTCCAGGAACTGCTTACGGATGCGAAACGGCCGCCCGGCCAGCGTGACTTCCGCTTCGCCATCGCGCTCGATCTGCTCACGGGCGTGCGCGAACAAATGCGCCACATGCGCCGGGTCGGCCGGCGCGCCGATGGTGCACACCGCCTTCACGCCGGCAATGTGCCCCGCCGCCGCCAGCACGGCCGCGCCGCCCAGCGAGTGGCCGACCACAATCGCCGGCGCGGCGAGCCTGGCCTGCATATAGGCGCCCGCGGCGACCAGATCCTGCACATTGGACGAAAAATTGGTGTTGGCGAACTCGCCATCGCTGGCGCCCAGACCGGTAAAGTCAAAACGCAACACCGCAATGCCCTGCGCAGCCAGGCCTTCGGCGATGCGCGCGGCGGCAAAGATATCCTTGGTGCAGGTAAAGCAATGGGCGAACAAGGCATAGGCACGGACCGGCCCGTCCGGCGTATCCAGCCGCGCGGCCAGATCCTGGCCGTCGGCACCGGGGAAGATGATTTTTTCGCTGGGCATGAAGATCTCCTGTGAAGTGAGCATCAACGATCCGGTACGCACACGAATCGCTCGATACTCTGCAGACGCCTCTCAGCCCCCAATCATTACGGCTGACACTGAATTACGTGTCCCGCCGCTCGCCTACGTCGGCATCGTCATCGAGCGCATAGTCCCCCCGGTGAAAGGCTTCGAGCACGGCTTTGGCCTGTTCGAGCTGGGCCTCGGGCACCAGTACCCGCGCACCGCCCACCACCACCGCGATCAGCGAATGGGTCTGCACCAGATTGCCATCGGCCACCATCGCGGTCAGGCCCGCGGCCTCCAGGCAGGCGCACAGCACGTGCGCTTCGGTCGGGTCGAGGCAGCGCGCCACCATCAACCAATCGCCTTCGTGCTCGATCATCCGCGTCCTCCTGTGTCGACGGCGCGTTCATTCGCCAAACCAAACATCGGCCGCAGCCAGATGCCAAGCACCGTACCCGGGATGGCGCAGACAATCCACAACCAGCCATGCAGGCTGGTCGAGGCCACGCCCGACACAAAGGCGCCAATATTGCAGCCAAAGGCAATGCGCGCGCCGTAGCCCATCAACACCCCGCCCGCGATGGCGGCCATCAACGCCCGCCGCGAGATCTGCCGATTGGCCGCGTAGCGCCCGGCCAGTGCGGCCGCCAGCATGGCGCCGAGGAGCAAACCAAAATCCATCACCGAGGTGGTGTCGGTCAGCACGCTGCCGGCCAGCGCAGCCTCCTGAAACCCGCCCTGCCAGAAGGGCGCGCTCGCCGCGTCCCAACCGACCAGACTCGCCGCCTTTGCGCCCCACAAGGTAAACGCCCAGGTGATGCTCCACGGATGGCCGGCCAGCCCGAGCGTGGCGAGGTTGAGCACCGCCAGCGCCACGGCACCGGCCATCAGCGGCCACGGCCCGCGCCAGAGTCGATGGCCACGCGCCTGCGCCACCGGCATCGCGTCCCGACGCTTGAGCCACCACCCCACAGCGCCGAGCACCGCCAGTTGCAGCACCACCGCCTGTGGCCAGCCCAGCGTGTCGCCCAGCGACACGGCCGGCGCGCTCGGCAGCGTCTGCCACCAGCCCATGTGCAGGCTGGCCCAGAACGAGCCGGCAATGAAGGCCAGCAAGGTCACGCCCATGCGCGGATTGCCGCCGCCCGCGGTGTACAGCGTGCCCGAGCCACAGCCGCCGCCCAACTGCATGCCGATGCCGAACATGAAGGCGCCGACGGCCACCTGCCACCCCACCGGCGCCACTGCGCCGCCGACCGCCTGGCCGAACATCGAACCACTCGCCAAAGCGGGCGCGAACAACACCGTGGCCAGCGCGACCATCCACAACTGGGCACGCACGCCGGCCGAATCGCGGCGCAAGATCGCCACCCGATACGCTGACGCAAAACCGAAGGCCGCATGAAACAGCGTCAGGCCCAGGAGCACACCAATGCCCAGCAGCGCCATCATTCGCCCGGCCAGAAACGGCATCAGGCCAAGCACGCCGGCCAAGGCCAGCAGCGCCACCGGCCACTGCACGCCAGGACGGTGATCAGGGCGCGACGGCATCGGCCACGATCTGTGCAAATATCGGGTCGAGCTCACGCGCCATGGCGTCGAGCGCAGCACTGCCGTAGGGCGCAAAAACTACGCTCGGCGCCGCGTAGTGCACCTGCGCCGTGCCGTCCGGCTGTTCGGTCACATACAGCCGCAGCGGCGCCTCGATGCCGGCCGGCACACTGGCGGCGAGCATGCGCACGGCGTAGTCGTTGCGGAACACCATCAGCACCGCGTTGCCAAGGATCTTCACCCCGCGCGAGGCGGCGCCCCGACTGGCACTGGCTTGCGCCACCAGCCCCATGTTGTGCTGACCGATCGCCGCCTCCAGCCGCGTCACCAATGCATCAAAACCATGACCGCTGGACGTGGTAATCACCGCCGGTGGCGCAGCCGATGCACTCGTCGCCAGTGCGCTCAGGCACAGCGCCATGATCAGGCCGGCGCGCGATAGCCCGCCCCCCGACAAACCAAGCATTCCAAATAACATGCGTCGACCTCCGTTCAGTGCAAGATGCACCTCGAACGGTAGACCGGTCTGAGCGCCCCGGACTTACACACATCGCACGCGACGCTCACCCGAGCCGGGCGCACGCCCCCGCATCGGCGCCACAGGCTCTGACACTTCCCGCTTGACCCGCCCCCGACCAGCCAAAGATACTGAGCCGGCACACGGGTGTGACCGACCGGCAACACCCGGCACGCGGCAAAGACCGCCCCACTCAGGGAGACAGCCACGCAAAAGAGCGGTGCGAACGCGCACACCCCCACAGCGGCCACCGTCTCGCCACGCCTCCGCGCGGCCAACATCGCCATGGGCCTGCGCGTGCCCGAGGGGCGTATGGCGACCGTGCTGGCGCTCACCGGGCTGGCGTGGTCGATATTTCAGCTGTGGGTCGCCTCACCCCTGCCCGAATGGCTGGGCGTGGGCGTGCTTAACGCAGCGCACATCCGTTCGCTGCACCTGGCTTTTGCGGTCTTCCTGGCGCTGCTCGCCTACCCGGCGGTGCGGCGTGAACGTCGCCCGGACATCCCCCGCAGCGACATCGTGCTCGCCACACTGGCGGCGCTGAGCGCGGGCTATCTCGCACTGTTCTACGCGTCCGTCAGCGAACACGTCGGCAACCCCTCATCAATTGAAGTGGCCACCGCGGCGGTCGGCCTCACCCTGCTGCTCGAAGCCACCCGCCGCGTCCTCGGCCTGCCCATGGTCGGGCTCGCGTTGACGCTGCTCACTTACATCTTTTTCGGCAAACAGATGCCCGACCTGATCGCGCACAAGGGCGCCTCATTCAGCCACACCATGGGCCATTTGTGGCTGGGCACCGAGGGGGTGTTCGGCGTCGCGCTGGGCGTGTCGGCCGGCTTCATCTTCTTGTTTGTGCTGTTCGGCGCACTGCTTGAAACCGCGGGCGCCGGCAGCTATTTCATTCGCAGCGCAGTGGCGCTGCTCGGCCATTTGCGCGGCGGGCCGGCCAAGGCGGCGGTGGTGGCCTCGGCCGCGACCGGGCTGATCTCCGGCTCGTCGATCACCAATGTGGTGACCACCGGACCGCTCACCATCCCGCTCATCAAACGCGTTGGTTACCCGGCGGAAAAGGCTGCGGCCATCGAAGTGGCCGCCTCGGTCAATGGTCAGGTCATGCCGCCGGTGATGGGCGCGGCTGCCTTTCTGATGGTCGAGTATGTCGGCGTGCCCTATGTGCAGGTGCTCAAGCACGCGCTCATCTCGGCGCTGGTGTCCTATCTCGGGTTGATGTACATCGTCCACCTCGAAGCAGTAAAAGCCAACCTGCGCGGCCTGCCCCGCCGGCATTCGCCGCGCTGGCAGCGTTCGCTGGCCAATTTCTCGCTCGGCTTTTTTGGCATTGCCGGGGTGATTGCAGCGGTGTCCATCATCGGCAGCATCGTGCATGCCGCTTTTCCGCAAATTTCTTTTGCCGTGATGGCCGGCTTGCTGCTGGTGGCTTACCTCGTGTTGCTGCGCCTGAGCGCGCCCTTTGCCAGCGTCGACGACTCCGCCGACCAACCCATCACCGTCCTTCCTGCCTTCGGCCCGACGGTGCGCTCGGGGCTCTACTTTTTTCTACCCGTCGGCGCGCTGGTCTGGAACCTGGTGGTTGAGCAGCTCTCGCCGACCCGCGCCGCCTTCTGGGCCACCTTGTTCCTGGCCTTCATCGTGCTCACCCAGCGGCCGTTTCTGGCGTGGTTTCGTGGCGACGGCGGCATTCGCGCCTCGGCCTGGCGCGGTGCGCAGGATCTGGTCGACGGCATGGCCGCCGGCGCGCGCAACATGGTCACCGTGGCCATTGCCACCGCCACGGCCGGCATCATCGTCGGCACCGTGACGCTCACCGGCATCGGCCTGGTGATGACCGATCTGGTCACTGCGCTGTCGGGCGGCAACATCATCCTCATGCTGGTGCTGGTCGCACTGATCTGCCTGGTGCTGGGCATGGGCCTGCCGACCACCGCCAACTACATCGTGGTGTCCTCGCTGATGGCGCCGGTCATCGTCGCGCTGGGGGCGCAAAACGGCCTGCTGGTGCCGCTCATCGCCGCCCACCTGTTCGTGTTCTATTTTGGTTTGATGGCCGACATCACCCCGCCGGTGGGGCTGGCCTCCTACGCGGCGGCGAGCATCGCGCTGGCCGACCCGATCAAGACGGGTTACATCGCCTTTCGCTATTCGATGCGCATGGTGCTGCTGCCCTTCATGTTCGTGCTCAACCCGCAGCTGCTGCTGATCGGGGTGGAGGGCGTCGGCCATACCCTCATCACGCTGGCCAGCGCCACCTTGGCGGGCTTTGCGTTTATCTCGGTGAATCAGGGCTGGCTGCTGATCAAGAGCACCGGTCGCGAACGACTGGTGATGCTGCTGGCGGTGTTCATGCTGTTCAACCCCGCCATGTTCATGGACCCGCTCATCGCCCCCTACGAGCAGCTCACCGGCGCCGAGGCCGAAGCGGCCATCGTCAATGCGCCGCCCAACACACAAATGCGGGTCTTCCTGAGCGGCACCACCATCGAAGGCGACGCGGTCGAGCGCGGTGTGCTCTTGCCGCTCGGCGCCCCCGCCGCCAGCGCCACCCGGCGCCTCACCGACAGCGGGGTCGGCACGGTGATCAGCGACACCGGCTTCACCATCACGCGCGTCGAGTTCGGCAGTCAGGCCGCCAAACTCGGTATCCAGAGCGGTTTCCGTATTGATGCGGTCGAAGTGCCAAGCGACCGCCCGGCGCAGGAGTGGATGTTCCTCCCCGCGCTGGCACTGATCGGCTGGGTGGTTCGCCAGCAAAAACGGCGCCGCGCGGCGCTGGCCGACGTCGCCACCGAGGCGCCGGCAGCCTGATCAGCTACGCGGCGCGTGACGGGCCAGAAACCGGTCCAGATGACTGGCAAAGGCCTTGCGATCGCTCAGGCTGAAGGCCGGCGGCCCGCCCGTATCCACACCGCTGGAGCGCAGCGTATCCATGAAGTCACGCATATTCAGCAAGGAGCGAATGTTCTCCTGCGAATAGAATTCGCCACGCGGGTTCAGTGCATGGCCGCCCTTTTCGATCACATCCGCCGCCAGCGGAATATCCGCCGTTATCACCAGGTCGCCCGGCTCGAGACGCTTGACGATCTCGTTGTCGGCCACGTCAAAGCCCGACGACACCTGCACCATCTTGATAAACCGCGACGGCGGCACCCGCACCATCTGATTGGCCACCAGCGTGGTCATCACCTTGGCGCGGTCCGCGGCGCGGAACAGGATCTCCTTGATCACCACCGGACAGGCATCGGCATCGACCCATATCTGCATTACAGGCTCCGCATCCGGTTGTTGCGCGCTGCATGCTCCAACTCGCACAGCCCCAGCGCTTCCATCAAGGGCGGCACATACACCGCAAACCGCCCGCGAAAGCCCTTCTTCAAACCATACCAGCCGCCAAGCGGGTTGTCCGGCGAACGCGCCCAAGCCTCCACCGTGCCGTCCTTGGCAGGCTTTTGCTCATCCGCCCCACCCAGCACCACCCAGTCTCCGGCAGCTTTCAGCATGGCCGACAAGTCGGCGATACAGCGCGCGTCGTAGTACAGCACCGTCTTGCCGACCGTACACACCAGCACCTGAACACCGTCTTTCTCGTCCACGTGCATCGTGAATTCGGACGTTCCCGGCGGCGTCTTCAGTTGCCACGGGTCGTCCTTCGTGCGATTGAGTTCCATCAGCGTGCTCCCGTTCCGGCGTGCCAGACAAAAACAAAGTGATGCACGCGCTCAGCCACGCACCACGCGAAGCGTCTCACCGGCAAAACCAATCACGTCGCCGGCCACAATCTGCCGCCGCTTGCGGGTTTCGACCTCGCCATTGACCCGCACCCGGCCCTCGGCCACGGCCGTCTTCGCCTCGCCACCGCTGCCCACCAGGCCTTCGAACTTCAGAATCTTGTAGAGCTCAACCGGTTCCACCGTAATCACCACATCGCGCATCATCGCCGCCCTATCAAATGCCGCCCACCGGGCAGATCAGAACTTTCCACACGCCGTCTCAAGACGCCGTGACAAACTCATTCGCTGTGCATGCTGCTGCTTGAGTTGCGCATACAGCCGCTTGTCATCCGCCTCAAGCGCGTCGAACTTTTCCCGGTACTCCCGGAACGCAAGCACGCTTTCATAATAGAACGCGCGATCAGACACCTGCGTCAGCTCGCGCTCAACGCAGGCGCAGTCTGCTGCCGGATTCTTGGTTTTCGCCTCGGCGCACATCGTCGCCATGCGCTGACGTCCCGCAACAATCTGCCCTGCCGCTTTCGAGGCCGCAAAGCCTTTTTCATTGTCCGTATCCGCGAAAAACGCATCCATGTCTGTCGCCTGCGCCGGCGCGCAGAGGAGCATCAGCCAAATCATCAGTACCGGAAAAACCTTCATCGCCACAGCGCCTTACCCGCAAAAACCGGACATGTTCAATGCTCGCGCCCACCGAGTAAAGCCCCTGCGGCCCTATGTGCCATCCCGCAACCAGGCCAGCAAGGCATAACCGAGCGCCAGAACATACAGCGCACCAAAGATGCGCTGATTGTTGCGCGCCAGCCACAAGGGAAGATAAATATCGAAATTCGCGCGTCTGTCGTCAGTGTACTTCGCCGCCAGCCGCGTCAGCGGACAACGCCAGTGGTTCAACGCAAGTACCAACACCTCGGCAAATACCAGGAGGCCGAGCCACGCAGCCGTGCCGTGCGCGCCCCGCCATGACGCCAGCGGCATGGCGAGGATGCATCCGGCAAAAACCGCCCAGACCAGCGTATGCCACCGCTTAATGCGCCGCAGTGCCGCGCCCTTGTCGCCTGTCGAGATCGCCCGCGCCATCCCTCCCCTCCCGTGGCCGGCTCGCATCGCCGCGAGAACCGACCCGCAAGTCGACAGTATGCCGCCCTTACAGGCCCGGCAGCGCCCTGCCCCTGAGCATGCGCACATCGGCGATGGCGGTACGCCGGGCAAACGGGCGGGTGGAGTCGATGCCTTCTTCAAAGCGCACGATTTCGTATTCGCTGAAACCTTCTTGCGCGGTGATGCGCTCGGCGTTGCGGCGAAGCACCTGGCGGGCTTCGCCTTCGCCGCCGGTGTGCAGGAGCTTGTGCTGGAGACGGAAGCGCACATTGCGCTCGTCAACGCGGGTGGCCTGGATCTGCCAGTTGGGGGCGAGCGGGTCGATCAGCGCCCAGGCGGCGACCATGCCGGCGATCTGCGGATTGGTGGTGTAGCCGCTTTCGATCACCGTAATGGCGGCGGCCGGCGCCAGCAGCCATTGGGTGCTGGGGCCTTCGCCGGGGCCGGGTACGCTGCTGCAGCCGGCAATGGCGAGTACAGCGATGGCGTGGAGTGGGCGGGCGGTGGGCATCTTAGCTGAGATAGTTGAAGAGACTGAGCTGGTTGATGCGCAGGAAGGATTGCTGCGAAGCCTGCAGATAGGTTTGCTGCAAGGTGAGGTTGCTCACCGCCTCGGCGTAATCGACATCCTGCAGGCGCGAGAGTGTCTGGGTGTATTGGATGTCGAGGTCGCTGCCCACCGATTCGAGCGTGGACAGCTCGACCATGCGCGAGCCGACCGAGGCACGCACGGTGAGCACTTGGTCAAGACTGCGGTCCATGCCTTCGATGGCCTGAGCGACGGCGCCCTGGATGCCGACGGTGCCCGACGGGCTTTCGAGCGCGCGGACCATGTTGGTATACATGTTGAAGACGTTGGCGCGGGGGCCGACTTCAAAGCTGTCGCCTGGGTTTGGCACGCCGCCCATCTCCAGCTGCACGGCACCAAATGTCAGCGTGGGCCCGCTCTGGCTGACCACGGCCGCGCCGGTGTCGGCGTCGGTAACGTTGTAATTAGTGCCGTCCCACTGGATATCGTAACGCGTGCCGGTGTAGGTGCCGGTGGTCTGCGTCTGGGCGATATGGCCGGTGCCGCCGTTGGGGGCGACCGGCACGGCAAAGAACTTGCCGGGGTCTTGCCGCACGGAATTGAACACATCGCTGCCGGCGTTGCTGACCGGCATGAGCCGCGAGGGCGACACCTGCAGCGTGCGCTGCCCCTGGTCACCCTGATAACTCACGCCGTCGAGCGTGCCGACATAGGGCTTCACATCGGCCTGATAACCGGAAAACAGGTATTCGCCCTGCCCGTTCTGGCTGTTGGCCAGCGCCAGCATGGCGTCGAAGCTGGCGCGCACATCAGTGGCCAGCGATTTGAGCTCACTCGGGGCGTAGGTGCCGTTGCCTGCTTCGACCGCACGGGTGCGGGTATGGATCAGCAACTCTTCGACCGCGGCGAGTTTGTTTTCGAGCAGGCCGAGCGAATCATTGGCGTAACCCTGGTTGATCTGCTGCTGGGCGTTGATGCCCTGCGCCTGGGTGATGTCCAGCGCGCGCGCCGAGGCGACTGGATCGTCTGACGGGGCGATGATACGCCGCCCGGTCGCCACTTGCTGCTGGGTCTGCAGCATCTGCGCGGTCTGTTTCTGGATGGTGTTGACGCCGGTCTGGTAAAGCATACCGGTACTGATTCGCATGATCGGGCTCCTTCTTTTCGCTGGCTTAGCGCGCGATGGCGAGAATTTCGTCGAACAGACTGCCTGCAATCGACATCACCCGCGCCGAGGCCTGGTAGGCCTGCTGGTAGCGGATGAGGTTCGCGGCCTCTTCGTCGAGATTCACGCCAGACATCGCTTCGCGGCTGGCCGTCGCCTGGTCTACCAGTGTGTCTTGCGCGGCACGGCTGACCTTGACCTCGCTGGTCTTGTTACCCACATTGCTGACCAGGTTCGAATACGTGGATTGATAGCTGGCTGTCGCAGCCCCGCCGGCCGCCAGCAGCGTCTTGGCGGTTTGCAGAGAGCTCAGTGCCACCGCGTTGGTACTGTCGGCCACACCGTTGGTGTTGCTTTCGAGCGTGATGCGGTCGCCCGTCACCGGCACACCGGCAAGTTTGATGTCGATGCCACCGAGCGCGCCCGGCAGCGTCCGCGTCACCCCTGCCGAATCGGTCGCCGGGTTGTAGGCAATGCTGCCGATCAGGGTGTTGCCGGCGTCGCGCACGTCGTATTGATTGGTCAGGCCATTGAACTGCAAGGTGTGCGCGCCGATATGCGGTGAGCCGGTGGCAAAGCCGGCTGTGCTGGTCACCGTCACACCGCCTACCGCGGCGGTGCCGGTGTTGTTGCCCGCAATCTGCGCACGCACCGGACCGGCGGCAGCCACCAGACGCGTATCGCTGATCCCGATCCGGATGTTGGCAGCAGCCTCGCGGGTGGGCTCAATGACAAACTCTTCGCCACTGACCGTCGTGCCCGGTGGGGTGATGGTCAAACCCACGCTGGCAGCGGAGGCCACACTCGCCCCCGTGCGCGCATTGACCAGCGTGTAGGCGCCCGTGGTGTTGGTATAGGTGAGGCGGTAGTTGTCGCCGGTGAGATTGGCTACCGTGCCGAACGCGACGGTCGGGGCCGTGGTGGCACCGTTGAGCGGACGCAGCGTCGGGCTCAGCGGCTTGAAGAAATCGAGCCCCAGCGCGCCGTCCAGATCCTGGCCGAGACGATGCTGGGCGTTGAAGGTTTCGCTCAAGCCAACCGCGATCAGGCCGAGTTGGCCCTTGGCGTTTTCGAGCGCGTCACGACGAAACTCCAGCAAACCGCCCAGCGAGCCACCGGTCAGCAGGGTCTCGGGCATCTGCACCGAGCCGCCGCCAATCAGTTGCAGACCCACCGCGAGCTTTTCCGGATTCTCAACGCTGGGTGTCGCACTGAGCGTGGTCGCCTGCCCGCCAATGACCAGCGGCTGCCCGCTACCAATGAACACGCTGAGCGAACCATTGCTTTCGGTCACCGTGCTGACCTGAATGAGTTGATTCAGATCCCTCAACATCGTCGCGCGCAAGTCGTGCAAGTCGTTAGCCGGCGTGCCGGCACCGGCCGACTCTGCCACCAGAATGCGTTGATTGATCTCCGACAGCTGCTTGGCGTGAACGTTGATCTGCGAGACCGTGCTGGCAATTTCGCCCTCCACGCCGCCACTGATGTCGCGCAAGCGCCCATCGAGATACTGAAAGCGCGACACCAGCGACTCGCCCGAGGAAATCATCGCCTGCCGCGCGGGCACGCTCGACGGGTTCGCCGCCACTTCCTGCACGCCCTCGAAGAAACTCTGAACCGCCGGCGACAGCCCCGAGGTCGGGTCGGCGAGCAGATTGTCGATCTGCGTAATCTGGCTTTCATACGCGCCCAGCGAGGCGCGACGTGTGTCGGCGGTCAGTACCTGGTTTTCCAGAAACTGGCTGTAGACGCGCTTGACCGAGTCGACCTGCGTGCCCTGGCCAAAAAATCCGACACCGGAGAACACCGGATTCAGCGTGCTCTGGCCGACCGTCTGCCGGCTGAAGCCGGGGGTCGAGGCGTTGGAGATGTTGTGGCTGGTCGTGTTCAACCACGCCTGGGCGGCGTTCAGACCTGTGATGCCAATATTGAGCATGCCTGCCATGAGAGTTCCTCGTCGCTAAGACTTCTACGACCAGAACAGTGCAAAACTTATGCCAGTTGTCGGCTTACGCGACCAACGGATGGTGGCTCGTAGGGTGGGCGGCTTACCGCCCACCAAGCAATGTGTATCGTGAGGCACGATGGTGGGCGGCGAGCCGCCCACCCTACGGACCCAAACCGGGCGCACAGGCATTGCGTTGCATGGACTGACGAATCGAATGCACCTGCGGCGCGCCCGCCTGACGCCACGCAGCCGGAATCAGCCTGGCAGCGCGCCGCGCAGCGTGGGGCCGGTGATGATGCGGGTGAGTTTTTCAGCGTAGCGCGGGTCGGTGGCGTAGCCGGCGGCCTGCAGTTCGCGGGCGAAGGCGGCGGCGTCCTGCTGGCCGACCACATCGGCATAGCGCGGGCTGTTGCCGATCAGGCGGGCGTAGTCGCGGAAGGACTCGGCATAGGAGCCATAAGCCCGGAAGCGGGCTTGCTCGGTGACCGGGCGGCCATTGACGTATTCGGTGGTCCCCACCGACACCGTCTTGCCCTGCCAGCTGCTGCCGGCCTTGATGTTGAACAGGTTGTGGCTGGGCTGGCCACTGGCGTCGCGTAGCTGGTACTTGCCCCAGCCGGTTTCAAGCGCGGCCTGCGCCACCATGAAATGCGCGGGGATGCCTGTTTCTCGGCTGGCGGCCTGAGCGTGCGGCATGACCTTGCGCACGAAGGCGGCGGCGTCCGACGAGATTTCCGGCGGCGTCGGTTCGATACTGGCCGGCGCGCTCACGCTGGACGGCAGCCCGGCCGCCCGGCGGGCGGCAAGATCGACCGGCGGCAAGGGCGCGGCGGCAGCATTTGCCGGCCGGCGCGGCACCGAGGCGATATCGAAGCCGGCCGAAATCTCGTCGCGGCTGGGCGCCTGCATCGGGTTGCCGCCGAGCTGGGCGATCAAGGCCTTGGCCAGACCCGCGCCGCCGCTGGCGGCCATATTGGCGGCCAGCTGCTGGTCGAGCAGGGATTGATACATCCGGGATTGATCGTTATCCATCAAACCGGTGGTAGGCATGGCTGCGCGCATGGACTTGAGCACCATGGCCAGAAACAGGGACTCAAACTGCCGCGCCGCCGCTTCGATCGCTTTCGGATCGTTATCCTTGGCCAGACGCTTGAGGTCGGCCATGGCATTCGGATCGAGGGTATTGAGTTGCGCGGCGCCCTGCATCAGATCACTTCCAGATCGGCCCGCAGCGCGCCCGAGGCTTTCATGGCCTGGAGAATGCTGATCAGATCCATCGGATTGGCGCCCAGCGCGTTGAGCGCCTTGACCACTTCGGCGAGATTGGTGCCGGCCGACACACGCATCAGCGCGCCGCCGGATTGATCAATCGACACATCACCGCGCTGACCGACGACCGTGCGCCCACCCGACAGCGGGTTGGGCTGACTGACCACCGGTTCGGTGGTGACCGACACCGACAGGTTGCCGTGCGCAACCGCACATTGCTGCAGCATCACCGCCTGATTCATGACCACCGAGCCGGTGCGCGAATTGATGATCACCTTGGCCGATTGCAGCGCCGGGGTGACATCGATGTTTTCGATCCGGCCGAGGAAGGCGACCCGCATCGACGCATCGGACGGCGCGCGGACCTGAATGGTACGCCCGTCCAGCGCCTGCGCCTGGCCCGGCGAGGTGGCGCTGTTGATAGCGTCAACCATGCGCTGGGCGGTACCGAAATCGGTTTGCTCAAGCTCGAGCAGAATCACATCGCCCTGCCCCAGTGCCGTCGGCACGGCGCGCTCGACCGTGGCGCCGTTCGGCACCCGACCGGCCGACAGATGATTGACCACCACCGAAGCCCCGCCGCCCGAGGCGCCGGCACCGCCGACCACCACGTTGCCCTGCGCCATGGCATAAATCTGGCCGTCGGCGCCTTTGAGCGGGGTCATGACCAGCGTGCCACCGCGCAGACTCTTGGCGTTACCAATCGACGAGGTAGTGATATCGATCCGCTGACCGGGCCGCGCAAATGGCGGCAGGTCAGCGGTGACCATCACCGCGGCCACGTTCTTGAGCTGCAAGTTGGTGCCCGGCGGCATGGTCACGCCCATGTTGCCGAGCATGTTGATGATGCTTTGCACGGTGAACGGGGTCTGGGTGGTCTGGTCACCCGAGCCATCCAGACCCACCACGATGCCGTAGCCGACCAGCTGGTTGCTGCGCACGCCGGCGATGTTGGCCAGATCCTTGATGCGCTCGGCATGGGCCACGCCGGCAAACAGCACGGCGCCCAACACGGCGGCAAAGAGACGGACCTTGATAGCGTTGATGTTCATGGCAACCTCAGATCGGCAACAGCAGCAGGAAGAAGCGCTGCAACCAGCCCATCACCTGGCTTTCGTTGATATAACCGCTGCCCTTGTATTCGATGCGCGCATCGGCCACCTGGGTGGACTGCACGGTGTTGCTGGTCGTCACATGATTGGGATTGACCACGCCCGAGAAGCGGATGAACTCGTTGCCCTGGTTGATCGACACCTGCTTTTCGCCCGACACCAGCAAATTGCCGTTCGGATACACCTCGATCACGGTGCAGGTGATGGTGCCGTTGAACAGGTTGTTGGCCGCCGCGGCACCCTGGCCCGAAAAATCGCTCTCGCTCTCGGCCTCCACACCCAGCCCGGCCAGGCCCTTGAGCGGCAGCTTGTTGATCGAGGTGATGCCGGCGCTCAGGCTGCCGTCGCGGCTCGCGCTGGCATTGGATGCCTTGCGGGCCGTGGTGCTCTCGGCCAGATTGATGGTGATGGTGTCGCCCACCAGTCGGGCGCGCCGGTCTTCGAACAGCGGGCGTACGCCCACCGTCTGAAAAATGGCGCCATTGGCCGGTGCCACACCGGCACGCACTTCGGGCCGGGCCGACATCGGTTGATGCACGGCCGTCGGCGGCGTGGTTTCGAGCGCAGCGCAGCCGACAAGCAAGCTCGTCAGCAACAAGGTGAGCAGTGCGCGCATGGCGAGTCTCCCTGACCGCGATCAGAGCTGCGTCAGACGACCGAGCATCTGGTCGGAAGTCTGGATCGCACGCGAATTGAGCTCGTAGGCACGCTGGGTGGTGATCAGTTGCACCAACTCTTCGGCCACGTTCACGTTCGAGGTTTCGACATAGTTCTGATTGAGCACGCCGGCGCCGTTCGACCCCGGGGTGTTGGGTGTAGGCGTGCCGCTGGAGGCCGTCTCGAGGTAGAGGTTTTCGCCCGCGCTTTGCAAGCCGCCCGAGTTCACGAAGGTGGCGAGCTGGATAGTGCCGACTTGGGTGGGCGAGACCTGCCCGGACTGCTGCACACTGACCGTGCCGTCCTTGCCGATGGTCATGCTCAGGGTGTCGGACGGGATGATGATGGCCGGGCTCAGCGGATAGCCGCTGGCGGTGACCATCTGGCCCTGGTTGTCGAGCTGGAAGGAGCCGTCACGCGTATAGGCGGTGGTGCCGTCGGGCAGCTGAATCTGGAAAAAGCCCTCGCCCTGCACGGCTACATCCAGGCCGTTGCCGGTCTGCTGCAGGTTGCCTTGGGTGTGGATACGCTCGGTGGCGACGGGGCGTACGCCGGTGCCGATCTGCAGGCCGCTGGAGATCTGGGTTTGCTGGGTCGACTGCGCGCCGGGCTGGCGCAGGGTCTGATACAGCAGGTCTTCAAACACCGCGCGCGAGCGCTTGAAGCCGGTGGTGGAGACGTTGGCCAGGTTGTTTGACACCACGTCCAGCTGGGTTTGCTGGGCATCCAGGCCGGTGCGGGCAATCCACAGTGAGCGGATCATGTCGGGCTCCTTCGCGCGCCAGGGCGCTTTGCATTCGCGTGGGCAGCACACAGGGCGGCCCTTGAAATCAGAGTACGCCGGGCGACGCTATTCCGATGCGAGGAAGAAGCGCCGAAATTCCGGTCAGTTCATGCCTCAGCCGGTGCTCAGCAGCTTGGTGGCGACCTGGTCGTTGGTCTCGGCCTTGCGCAGCAGCTGGGTCTGCATGTCGAACTGGCGGGCCAGGGAGATCATGTTGACCATCTGATCAACCACATTCACGTTGCTGCCTTCGAGATACCCACCGGCCACCTGAACAGCCTCATCGGCCGGCGCAGGCGCGCCACCGGCGGTGCGAAACAAGCCGTCTTCACCCCGGCGCAGCTCGGCCTCGGGCGGATTTACCAGCTTGAAGCGGCCGATCACGTTGACAGCGTTCTTGTCGCCCGTTGTCGGAATGGCGGAGATTGAGCCATCTTTGCCGATCACGATCTGGTTGTCTGGCGGCACCGTGATGGGGCCCCCGTCGCCGATCACTGCACGGCCGTCGCGGGTCTGCAGCACGCCCTCGGCGGAGAGTTCAAAACTGCCGTTGCGGGTATAGGCCTCGCGACCATCGGCGCCTTGCACTGCAAACCAGCCCTTGCCTTCAACCGCCACGTCGTAGGTGCGACCGGTCAGCTGCATCGGGCCCGGTCGGAAGTCGGTCGCCACGCTGGCATCCACCACAAAGCTGCGGCTGGCCAGCGGCGAATCCTGCACATCGACCGCGCGAAACTTGTGCATCTCGGTGCGAAAACCGGTCGAGGTCGCGTTGGCCATGTTGTGCGACACCGCAGCCTGCTGGGTCAGGATGTGCTTGGCGCCGGTCATGGCGGTGTAGATCAGCTTGTCCATGGCGTGCGACTCCTTGGGCTATTAGCGCAGGTTGACCAGGGTCTGCAGAATCTGGTCTTGCGTCCGGATCGACTGCGCATTGGCCTGATAGGCCCGCTGCTGGGTAATCATGTTGACCAGTTCGGCGGTCATATCGACGTTGGACTCCTCAACCGAGCCCGCCGCGAGCTGCCCCAGGCTGCCGGAGCCCGGCGCGCCGATCAGCGGCTGACCAGAGTTGGGCGACTCGCCCCACAGGTTGCTTCCGAGCGAGAGCAGCCCGCCCGAGCTGGCAAAGTTGGCCAGCACCACCTGCCCCAGATTGCGCGACTGGCCGTTGGAGTAACGGCCCTGCATGGTGCCGTCGTCGGCGATGGTGATGCCGGACAGGCGGCCAGAGGCGTAGCCGTCCTGAATCTGACGGTTCACCCCGAAGGTGCTGCCGTACTGAGAGCTACCCGCGAAATCGAGCGTGACGGCCTGCGGCGAGTTGGCACCGAAGGTTGCGGGGATAGTCAGCGACAGCGTGTGTGTCGCGCCCGCGGTCAATGCGCCTGCGCCGTCGAAGGTCATGGACGGGCTACCGGTCGCCAAGGTGGCCGGCCCACCGTTGAGCTGGGTGTAGAGGTCCCAGGTGCCGCCACCGGTTTTCTGAAAATACATATTGAGAATGTGGTCGTTACCGAGCGAGTCGAACACCGTCACCGACGTGGACGCGTTATAGGTCGTCGGGTTGGTGGCGCTGAAGGGCACCCCCGGCGCTACCGCACGCGAATCGAGGTTCATACCCACCGCAATGGCCGATGAGGGCTGCGGCTGCAGGTCGGAAGTGTCAATCTGCAAGTCGGTGGGCGACGAGGGCAAAATGTTGCCCTGGTTGTCGGCTGCGTAGCCTGTGAGTCGGTAGCCAGACGAATTGACCAGATATCCGTTCTTGTCCACATCGAACTGACCGTTGCGACTGTAGGCAATCGCACCCTGCCCGCTCACCCGGAAGAAGCCCTGGCCGTTGATGGCGATATCCAGCGGATTGCCGGTCGGCGTGATGTTGCCCTGCGAGAACTGCTGGGCGACCGCGCCCACCGCAGTACCGATACCGATCTGCACACCCGCGGCAGCGCCGTTCAGCGCGGCGGCATACACATCGGTAAAGAGAATGGAGCCGCCCTTGAAGCCAACGTTGCTGCCGTTGGCCACGTTGTTACTGATCACGTCGAGGGCTTTGGAGGCGGCATTCAGACCGCTCAAACCTTGTTGGAAAGCCATGGCGATACGCTCCCGTCAGAGAATTTGTTGAATTTCGTCGAGCTGGAAGATGCCCAGCGAACCGACTTGCAGATCGACACTCTTCGGCCCGCGGATCACACTGGAGACCTGACCGAGTTCAAGCGCCGTTGCGCCAACCTTGGCATCGCCCTGAGTCGCGGTAATCTGCACCGTGTAGGCACCAGCGGCGGCCGGCGTGCCATCGGTGGCGGTGCCGTCCCACTGGAAGGAATGGGTGCCGGCGGTGTGGGCGCCCATGTCGACCGAAGCGATTTCAAGGCCGTTGGCGTCAGAAATGGACACCACCACTTTGTCAGCCGAGCTGTCGAGCTTGAAGCCGCCCAGCGATCCCTGATCGGTCAGCACCAGGCCCTTGCCCGGCACCAGCACGCCACGGCCAAGCAGCTGTGCCGCCTGCAAGGCCTCGGAAGACTGCTGGCCGGCCATCAGTTCGCTGAGTGTCGCGTTCAGACGCTCGATCCCATCGACCGTGCTGATCTGCGCAAGCTGCGAGGTCACCGCCGCGTTGTCCATCGGGCTGAGCGGATCCTGATTTTTCAGTTGCGCGGTCAGCAGCGTCAGAAAACGATTCTGCGCGTCGTCCGTCGTCGACGTCTTTTGCGTGTCCGTACGGGCAAGATTGTTCAGAATCTGTTGTGCGCTGGAGGCGCTATCGACGGCAGCCATGACTCACTTCTCCTTTACTGACCAATGCTCAGCGTGCGCTGAAGCAAGGTGCGGGCAGTGTTCATCACCTCCGCGTTGGCCTGATACGAACGGGAGGCCGAGATCATGTTGACCATCTCCTCCACCACATTCACGTTGGACATTTCCACATAACCCTCGCCATTGGCGGCAGGGTTGGCCGGGTCATACACCATGCGTCCCGGCTCGGCGCTCTCGACAATCTGGTCGACCTTCACGCCCACCGAGCTGGCGCCATCGACCGACTCGGCGGAGAACACCACCTGCTTGGCCTTGTAGGGCTGACCATCCGGCCCCGCCACGCTGTCGGCGTTGGCCATATTGGAGGCCGTGGTGTTCAGGCGTACCGACTGGGCGTTCATCGCCGAGCCGGCAATCTTGAAAACGTTGAGCATGCTCATGATTCGCTACCTCCTCACTGGCCCTGGACTGCGCTTTGCATCGAGCGCAGCAGGCCGTTAATGAAGGTGATGCTCGCTTCGTAGTGCAGCGCGTTCTCGGCAAAAGCGGCACGCTCCACGTCCATATTCACGGTGTTGCCATCGACGCTCGCCTGCTGCTCGGTGCGATAACGGGCGGCCGCTTCGAGCGGATTGGCCGTAGAGCCCGACTGATGTCCGTGCGCCGTGGTGGCCAGCGCCAGCGGCCCCATGCGCGAACCCAGCGCACCCGTCAGCGCGGCGCTGAAATCGACATCACGCGCCTTGTAGTTAGGCGTGTCGGCATTGGCGATGTTGGTAGACAGCAGCTGCTGGCGATAGGCCCGCGCATTGAGCGCGTCCTGGTGAAACTGCAGTGCGTTGTCGAGCCGGTTGGTCATGGTGTCACCTCGTTTGCTGTGCCTCGGGCCATCAGTGGCAGGCGCCGGGGGCAGGAACCCTATTGCAGCTTTCATGCCAGGCATCCTACGCACCGCAACTCAGGGGGCATCGGCCGAATAAGCCGCCAAAACACAGGCATTTCGGCCGCCTCACCGGCAAATCCAACCGGCAAGCGGCAAGCTTTGCCGATCCGGCAAACAGGGGCGTAAACACCGGTTTGTTCCCGGCACCCCCTCGCCTCCGATCATGGTGTAATGCCGCCATGAAACGCATTGCCCCCTGCTTGCTACTCATCGGCCTCGCCCTGTTCGGCCCCGTCGCCGGCGCCCAGACGGCGGACACCATCCGCGCGGTGGTGCACGAATTCCTGCGCGGTCAGAGCGCTGGTACGCCGGGCGAAGTACACATCACCGTGACGCCACCGCAGATGCAACCGCCCCTGCCGGCCTGCGACCGGATCGAACCGTGGCTGCCCGCGGGTGCCCGCGCCTGGGGACGTCTTCGTGTCGGGGTGCGCTGCGTGGGCGAAGCCAATTGGTCGCTGTATGTGGCCGCCCATGTGCAAGTGATTGGGTACTACCTGGTGAGCGCCCGCGCCCTGCGCCCTGGCGAAATCCTCACCGCCAGCGATCTGGCCGAGCAACAAGGCGACCTCACCGAGATGGGCCGCCAGCTCCTTACCGATCCCAGCCAGGCCATCGGCAGCCAAATGCGTTTCGCGGTCGCCCAGGGCCAGCCCCTGCGCGCCACGATGATGGCCCAGCCGCAGGTGATCCAGTCCGGCCGGCCGGTGTCGGTGATTGTGCAAGGCAACGGTTTTCGCGTGGCCAACAGCGGCACGGCGCTCAACAGCGCCCGCGCCGGCCAGGGCGTGCGTGTTCGCCTGCCGTCGGGCAAGGTCGTCCATGGCGTTGCAGGCGAAAACGGGGAGGTGGTGCTCAGTCCGTGATATGTTTCACAGCATGGCAGCAGGTAAAACGACGTTACATTCAGTATCTGATCTGGATGCTAAAGTTCTCTTGTGCGTCGCCGTAACAGCACCTGTAGTCATATATAAAAAAAGAGGACCAGGCTGTGAAAATCGACAACTCCGTGAAATCGGTGGGCAATACGCCTGCCGGCGAGCAGCGTGCCAAAGCGACTGCCGCAGCGCAACCGAGCGCCCCGACGGGCGATCAGGTGCAGCTGTCGTCGGGGCTGCAGAAGGCGGAAAAAGCCATTGCGGCGACCCCGGTGGTTGACCAGGCACGCGTAGATGAAATCAAACAAGCCATCAGTGATGGCCAGTTCAAGGTAGACGCCAACAAGGTCGCCGACGGGCTGATCGAAAGCGTTCGCCAGATGCTGGCCCACCAACCCAGACAAGCGTGACAAACCAGAACCCGGACCGCCTTCGCCTGCACGCACTGATCATCGACGAAGCCTCGCGCCTGCGCGGCTTCGTCGATCTGCTCGTTCACGAAGAGCAATTGCTGATCGACGGCCAGGCCGACGCGCTGATGCCCGTGGCCGACGAAAAAAACCAGCGCTACCGGCAACTGCAGAAAATCAACGACGACCGCACCCGCCTGCTCGCCCGCCTCGGGCTGCAGCAGACCGACGCGATCATTCGCGCGCTGTGCCAGGACGCACCCGCCGCGCTCGCCGCCTGGGACACCGTGCTCACGCTGGCGCGCGAAGCGCGTGATCGCAACCAGCGCAACGGCGTGTTGATCGTCGAGCACATGCAACACAACCAGGCCGCCCTGACCACCTTGCTGGCCGCGGCCAACCAGCCCCAGCTCTACGGCCCGGACGGGCAATCTCGCCCCACCGGTGGCGGCAGAAGCCTGGGCAGTGTCTGAGGCCGGCCGCGTCCGCCTCGCCGCCGACGCGCTGACGCCCACCGAAGCGGCGCTGCGCGCCTTCATCCTGACCCGTTTGCCGGCCGACCCGGCCCACGACATCACGCATGTCGAGCGCGTCGTGGCCAACGCCCGCCTGATTGCCGAGGCCGAAGGCGCCGATCTGGCCGTGGTGGTCCCGGCCGCCTGGCTGCACGACTGTGTGAGCTACCCCAAAAATCACCCCGACCGTACGCTGTCATCCCGTCATGCTGCCGCGCTGGCCATCGACTGGCTGCGCAGCGAAGGCACGCCGGCTGCCCTGCTCCCGGCCATCGGCCACGCCATCGAAGCGCACAGCTTCAGCGCCAGCATTGTCGCCGATACGCTGGAGGCCAAAGTGGTGCAGGATGCCGACCGGCTCGAAGCGCTCGGCGCCATCGGCATCGCCCGCTGCCTGATGGTCGGCGGCGCGCTGGGCCGGCCGCTCTATTCTGGCGACGATCCGTTCTGCGAGACGCGCGAACCGGATGACCAGCGCTTCACCATCGACCACTTCTATCGCAAGCTGTTTCATGTGGGCGAAACCCTGCACACTGCCGCAGCCCGGCACGAAGCGGCAGCACGCATCGACTTCATGCGTGCGTTTCTGAAGCAGCTCGGTGCCGAAACCGCTCACGCACCACCACCAAGCTAAGCGCTGCGCCCGCAACACACACAGGCCCCGGCAAAGCCGCTATCCTTTCGACCCGAGATCCGCCCCCGAAGCGAACGGCATCCAACGGAAACCGCATGGCAAGCAACACGAACTACGACGAATCCTCCTTCCGCGTCCTCAAAGGCCTGGAGCCGGTCCGCGAGCGGCCGGGCATGTATACCCGCACCGATTCGCCGGCCCACATCATCCAGGAAGTGATCGACAACGCCGCTGACGAAGCCCTCGCCGGCTCGGCCAAGAAGATCCAGGTCACCGCCCATCGCGACGGCGCGATCACCGTGGCCGACGACGGCCGCGGTATCCCGGTCGGCCTGCATCCGGAAGAAGGCGTGCCGGTGGTGGTGCTGGCCTATACCCGGCTGCACGCCGGCGGCAAGTTCAACAAGCGCGAGGGCAACAGCGCCTATGCCTTCTCCGGCGGCCTGCACGGCGTCGGCGTGGCCGTCACCAATGCGCTGTCGCTGAGCATCGAGGTCGAGGTCAAGCGCGACGGCAAGGTGCATCGCATCGTTTTCGCGAACGGTGGCGAACGCATCGGCCCGCTCGAAGAAATCGGCACCTGCGGTCAGCGCAACACCGGCACCACCGTCAAGGTCTGGCCTAACCCGAAGTACTTCGACGTGCCAAAGGTGCCCATGAACGAGCTGGAGCGCCTGCTGCGCTCCAAGGCGGTACTCCTGCCCGGCGTCGCGGTGCAGCTCGACGTCGAACAAGCCGACGGCAGCCTCAGCAGCAAACAGTGGCACTACCCCGGCGGCCTGGCGCAGTATCTGTCGGAGCTGGCCGGCGATCAGGAGCCGGTCGCGCCGCTATTCACCGGCGAGAAATACGCTGCCAGCGATGACGAGGCCTTTGCCAGCGGCGAAGGCGCGGCCTGGACCTTTGGCTGGTTCGACCCCGCCGTGCCGGCCGAATCCTATGTGAACCTGATCCCCACCGTCGCCGGCGGCACGCACGAGTCCGGCCTGCGCGCCGGCGTGTTCGAGGCGGTCAAGAGCTTCATCGAACACCACGCCCTGTTGCCGCGCGGGCTCAAGCTGCAGCAGGACGACGCCTGCAGCCGGCTCAGCTTCGTGCTCTCGGCCCGCCTGCTCGACCCGCAGTTTCAGGGCCAGGTGAAGGAAAAGCTCAACTCCCGTGAAGCGGTCAAGCTGGTCTCCGGCATGGTGCGCGACCCCTTCGAAATCTGGCTCAACAACCATGTCGAGGCCGGCAAGGCGATTGCCGAGCTGGCCATTCGCGCCGCCACGGCCCGCCAGAAAAACGCCAAAAAGGTCGAGAAGAAAAAGACCTCCGGCGTCGCGGTGCTGCCCGGCAAGCTGTCGGACTGCGAAAGCGAAGACATCGACCACAACGAGCTTTTCCTGGTCGAGGGCGACTCGGCCGGCGGCAGCGCCAAGCTGGCGCGCAACAAGGAAACCCAGGCCATCCTGCCGCTGCGCGGCAAGGTCATGAACGCCTGGGAGATCGACCCGGACCGCCTCTACGCCAACAACGAGATCCACGACATCGCCGTGGCCCTCGGCGTCGATGCCCACGGCCCGAAAGACACGCCCGACCTCTCCAGCCTGCGCTACGGCAAGGTGGTGATCATGTCGGACGCTGACGTCGACGGCGCACACATCCAGACCCTGCTGCTGACCCTGTTCTTCCGCCACTTCCCGAAACTGATCGAGGCCGGTCACATCTATGTGGCGCAGCCGCCGCTGTATCGCGTCGATGTGCCGGCACAAGGCAAGAAACGGCCGGCCCGCCGGCTGTATGCGCTCGACGATGGCGAGCTCACCGCGATCCGCGATCGCACGCTGCAAGAAGGCTTCAAGCCCGAATCGCTGGAAATCGGCCGATTCAAGGGCCTGGGCGAAATGAACCCCGAGCAACTGCGCGAAACCACCATGGACCCGGCCACGCGTCGCGTCCTGCCGGTGCAGGTGCGCGCCGAGGCGCTCGACGATACCCTGCGCATGTTTACGCTGCTGATGGGTAAAGGTGAGGCGAGCAATCGCCGCGCCTGGATGGAAGCCAAGGGAGATACCGTCGATGCCGATCTATAAACCCACCGCTTTGACGCGAGGCACCACACCATGATCACAAAAATCCTGAGCGCGCTGAGCCTCACCGCCGCCCTGAGCCTGGCAGTGGCGCCTGCTCACGCCGCCGAACTGACCGTGCTGCAGGTGGCCGACTATTCCGCTTCACGCGCCAGCCTCGGCCGTGCCCTGCGCTACGGCGTCCGACTGGCGATCGACGAGGCCAACCGTCAGGGCGGTGTGCAAGGCCAGAAGATCAAACTGATCGCACTCGACGACCGCTATGAAGTCAGCGACACACTCCGGCTTCTCAAGGAAGGTATCGACACTCACAAACCCGTCGCTATCGTCAATATTCTGGGCACCGCCAACACCGCCGCGGTGCTCAAGAGCGACATCCTGGACACCGCGAAAATTCCGCTGATTGGCCCCTACACCGGCGCCGACCATCTGCGCGCGCCGCTGCATCCGCAGGTCTTCCATGTGCGCGCCAGCTACGCCGAAGAAGTCGAGCGCATCGTGCTGCACTTTGCCAACTCCGGCATCAAGCGCATCGGCATCCTGCATGAAGACGACCCCTTCGGCGAATCGATCCACAGCGCCTTTGTGGAAGCCCTCAAAGCACATGGCCTCGAAGCCGCCGGACGCGGCATCAGCCCGCGCGGCAGCAACGATGTGTCGGCCGCCGTGGCGACCGTCATGGCCGCCGACCCGCAAGGCGTGCTGATCGGCACGGCAGGATCGCCGACCGCCGTCACCGTCAAAGCCACCCACACTGCCGGCCTGTTTGCACCGCGCATCGGCATCTCGGTCAACGATGCGGCCCAGATCGTCAAAACCGCTGGCATCGACGCCGCCCGCGGTTTTGGCATGGTCTCCGTGATGCCCGACCCGGGCTCGTGCACGCTCAAGATCTGCGAAGAGTTACGCGCACTTCACGAGACCCACGGTGACAAGGCCGAGCAACTGTCACCGAACACCATGGAAGGTTTCATCTCGGCACGACTGATGCTGATCGCCGCCAACAACACCACCGCGCCCATCACCCGCGCCAAGCTGCGCGATGCGCTTGAGGCACTCAACCCGGCCAATTTGTCCGGCTTTCTCCTGAGCTATTCGCCCACCCGCCACAACGGCTCGACCTACCGCGACATTGGTGTCATCGGTGGCAGTGGCCGCATGATGTACTGAGACCGACCCGATTTCATGAGTAACGATTCTCTCGATCTGTTTGCCCCGCCGCCCGCCGACGAGGCCCCCGCGCCAGCCGCTGACGCGCCGCCGCCCGCCCCGCCGGGCGGCGACACCCCGCCACCGATGGGCGACGACGCCCTGCCGCTCGACCTGTTCGCCGAGCGCGCCTATCTCGCCTACGCGATGAGCGTGGTCAAATCGCGTGCCCTGCCGCAGGTCGAAGACGGCATGAAGCCGGTGCAGCGCCGCATCCTGTTCGCCATGAACGAGATGCGCCTGTCGGCCAGCAGCAAGCATGTGAAGTCGGCCCGCGTGGTCGGCGACGTGATCGGCAAGTACCACCCGCACGGCGACAGCTCGGTGTACGACGCCATGGTGCGCACCGCGCAGGACTTCTCGCTGCGCTACCCGCTGGTCGACGGCCAGGGCAACTTCGGCTCGCGCGACGGCGACTCGGCCGCGGCGATGCGCTACACCGAATGCCGCCTCACCCCGATTGCCGACCTGCTGCTGTCCGAACTCGACCGCGGCACGGTCGACTTCCGCCCCAACTATGACGGCGCCTTCAAGGAACCCGCGCTGCTGCCGGCGCGCCTGCCCTTTGTGCTGATGAACGGCGCCTCCGGCATTGCCGTCGGCATGGCCACCGAGATCCCGCCACACAATCTGCGCGAAGTGGCCAAGGCAGCCTGCCTGCTCATCCGCAAGCCCGAGGCCACGCTCGACGAAGTCATGGAAGTGCTGCCCGGCCCGGACTACCCCGGCGGCGGCCAGCTCATCTCGACCACCGAGACACTGCGCGAGGCCTACACCACCGGCCGCGGCAGCCTGCGCATGCGTGCGCGCTGGCGCATCGAGGAGATGGCCCGCGGCCAGTGGCGGGTGATCATCGACGAGTTCCCGCATGGCGTCTCCGCCGCGCAGGTGCTGGCCGAGATCGAAACCCTCACCAATCCGCAGCCGCGCACTGGCAAGAAGGAAGTCTCGCAGGAGCAAAAGCAGCTCAAGCAGCTGGTGCTCAGCGTGCTCGAAACCGTGCGCGACGAGTCTTCCGACAAGGCGCCGATCCGCCTGGTGCTCGAGCCGCGCTCCAGCCGCCAGAGCCGCGACGAATTCATGGCCGTGTTGCTCGCGCACACCAGCCTCGAAACCTCCACCTCGCTCAACCTGACCATGATCGGCCGCGACGGCCGGCCGCAGCAGAAGAACCTGGTGCAGATCCTCAGCGAGTGGGTGGACTTCCGCTATGTGACGGTCGAGCGGCGTACCCGCCACCGCCTGGACGAAGTCGACCGGCGCATCCATATTCTCGAGGGCCGGATGATCGCCTTCCTCAACATCGAGGAAGTGATTCGCGTCATCCGCGAGTCGGACGAACCCAAACCGGCACTGATCGAAGCCTTCGGCCTCACCGACATCCAGGCCGAAGACATCCTCGAGATCCGCCTGCGTCAGCTGGCACGGCTCGAAGGCATCAAGATCGAGCAGGAACTGGCCAAGCTCAAGGAAGAGCGCGACGGCCTGACCCACCTGCTCGACAGCCGCGCGGCGATGACCAAGCTCATCCTCAAGGAGATCGAGGCCGATGCCAAGCAATACGGTGACGAGCGCCGCACCCTGATCGAAACCGTCGCCCCGGTGACGGTGGCCGAAGTGAGCGTGGCCGACGAGCCGGTGACCGTCATCGTCTCCAAGAACGGCTGGGTGCGCACCCGCCAAGGCCACGGCATCGACCCCGCGAGCATCAACTACAAGACCGGCGACACCGGCTTCGCGGTGATCGAAACCCGCAGCATCTGGCCGCTGATCGTGATCGACACCAAGGGCCGCGCCTACACCGTGCGCGTGGCCGACCTGCCCGGCGGGCGCGGTGACGGCACGCCGATCGCCACGCTGGTCGAATTCCAGGATGGCGCCAAGCTGGCCCAGGTGGTCACTGCCGCCCCCGAAGCGCACTTCCTGTTCAGCCACTCAGGCGGCTACGGCTTCATCTGCAAGATCGCCGATGCCACCACCCGGCAGCGCGCCGGCAAGGCCTTCATGACGCTCGAAAAAGGCGAAAAAGTGCTGAACCCGACACCGGTCAAAGGCGACTGGATTGCCGCGCTGTCCGATAACGGCCGCATACTCGTCTTCCCGACCAGCGAGATGAAGGTGCAGTCGGGCGGGCGCGGCGTCATCGTCATGGCGCTCGACACCGACGCGCAACTGGCCGCCGTCGCCGTGCCCGACAACGCCGCCAACCTCGTCATTCAAGGCATTGGCCGCGGCAGCCGGGCCACCGAGTTGAGCATCAAGCCCAATCAGCTCGAACTATGGCGTCATCGCCGCGCACGCAAGGGCGTACCGCTGCCGCAGAAGATCAAGCCCACCGACGCGGCCTGAGCCACGCATCAGAGTCGAAACTCACCCCCGGGTGCGGCGCAACACCGCCCCGGGGGTTTTCTTTTCCAATCGCACCGGAAAAACGCACGGGCCTTTCAGATGAGACCGAATTCTGACGTCATAAAGCGATTTTTTGCTCCGCCAGCTCCGGTTTAATAGGCCTTCCCGGCGACCCCGGGAACACCCCCTCCGGGCGTCGTGACCTATCCGTCACCTCGCCCGGAGCCTTTTCGTAGCGCAGCACATACAAATAGACGGAAGCCACTCACAGTGCGTTCCGCAGCAGCGCTCGGATTCAAAGGAGACACGGCATGGTCCACCCTCGCCTGACCCACGCACTGATCGCCGCCCTGGCCATCCTCTGCACGCTGCCCACCCAGGCCGACACACTCGACAAGATTCGCCGCACCGGCACACTCACCCTCGGCTGGGTCGGCGGCAATCCGCCCTTCGGAATCGGAACGCCGGGCGCGCCAGCGGGTTACACGCTTGATCTGTGCCGCCATGTCGCCGCTGACATCCAGCGCACGCTGGGCCTGCCCGAACTGAAAATCGCCTATCGCGAAACCACCTGGGACACCCGCTTTACGGCGCTGGACAACAACGAAACCGACATGGACTGCAGCGCCTCGACCATCACCCGCGACCGCCTCGCCCGCTACGACTTCAGCCCGGCCTTCTATGTCACCGGCACCCGCCTGCTCACCCGCAAGGCCGACAAGATCCGCTCGATCGACGATCTCGGCAACATGACAATCGCCGTGATCAAGAACACCACCGGCGAAAAACTGGTGGTCGAACACAACGCGGCCGCCAGCCTGGGCCTGACGCTGCTGCAGGTTGCCGACGCCGAGGCCGGCCTGGCCGCAGTGCGCGACGGCACGGCCAAAGCCTTCGCGCTGGACGACATCATTCTCTATTCCCGGATTTCCGCCGCCAGCGATGGCCAGGCGCAATATGAAGTGGTCGGCCCCTTCCTGTCGATCGAGCCCTACGGCATCATGATGCGCAAAGGCGATAGCCGTTTCACCGACGCGGTCAGCAACAGCCTGCGCAGCCTTCTGCCCACCCCGCAAATGCCCGCGCTGTACCAACACTGGTTCAACACGGCGAACTTGAACGTGCCACTGAACCGGCTGACCAAGGAAACCTTCACCACGCCCAACCGCGAGCCGGCGTTTCCGTAGGCCAGCCCGCCGGCGCCGCATGACCAAACGCCGCTAAGCGCCGACATCAAGCGCCGTGTCGAACTTGTTCCGGAAGCGCGACACCAGCGTGCGGAACTTGCGAAGATTGTCGTCGGCATACAGCACCTCATCGCAGAACTGGTCGTACGCCTCCATGGTCGGCACCACCACAATCAGCACGAAATCAATCTCACCCGTGACCTGATAGCACTGTTTGACGACCGCATGCGCCGTTGCACGCCCCAGGAAGCGCTGATAGAGATCCTTGCGGTCGCGCTCCATGGTCACCTCCACCACGATATGCAGCAGCGGCCCGATCCGCTCCGGGTCGAGCAACACCACCTGGCGACGGATATAGCCTTGATCGGTCATGCGCTTGACCCGCTTCAGACACGCAGGCGGCGACAGCCCGATCACCTCGGCGAGCTTCTGGTTGGTCAGCCCTGCGTCTTGCTGAAGGATGCCGAGAATGCGTCGGTCGATACGGTCAAGCGCCATGGCCTTACCTTGAACGGTTTCGAATCTTTCCTTTTTAAACCAAATAGAAAAGTTTTTGGAATGTGCAGACCGTTCTTTGCTGAATTATTTTCCGACTGCCGCCCTAGACTGACCAGACTCTGACGCTCAAGCTGAACGCTACATGTCCGCTACGCCCCCGCCCGCCATCGTTCGCCCCATCAAAGTCTTCGCGCTCGAAGTGCTCTACGTCTACGGCGCCTTGCTGAAAGTGATGGTGCCGGCCCTGCTCATCGTGAAGGCACTCGACATGGCCGGCGGCAGCGAAGCGCTCGCGTGGGCCCTGTCACCCATCATGTCGCTGGTCGGCCTGCCCGACGCCCTCGGTCTGGTCTGGGCCGCCACCTTGCTCAGCAATATTTACGCCGGGCTGGTCGTATTCTTCACTCTTGCCGCCGACACCCCGATCACGGCAGCACAAGCCACGGTGCTGGGCGCCATGATGCTGGTCGCTCACTCCCTGCCGGTGGAAGGGGCGGTCGCCAAAGCGGCCGGCGTGCACTGGCGCGCCACCTTGTTGATCCGACTGGTGGGCGCCGTCACGCTGGGCGGCGTGCTGAATCTGGTCTATCAGAGCACCGGCTGGCTGGCACATCCGGTTGATCTGCCCTGGCAGGCGCCGGCGGCTGCGCCCACCCTGGCGGGCTGGGCACTGGACCAGGCGCAAACACTGCTGTGGATTCTGGTCATCATCGCGACGCTGATGGCCGTGCTTCGCCTGCTTCGCCTCCTGGGCATCGAAAAACTCATCCACGCCCTGCTCGTGCCGGCGCTGCGGGTGATCGGCATTCGCGGCGAAGCGGCCAATATCACGGTCATCGGCGCCACGCTCGGGCTGACTTTCGGTGCGGGCTTGCTGCTCAAGGAAGTGCGCAGCGGCTCGCTGAGCCGGCGCGATGTTTTCCTGACCCTGAGCTTTCTCGGCCTGTGTCACAGCCTGATCGAAGACACGCTGCTGATCCTGCTGATGGGTGCCGACCTGTCAGGCATCCTGTGGGCGCGCGTACTGTTTGCGCTGATCGCCATCCGCCTGCTGTCCCGTCTGCCGCTCAGACACACCGCCAGCGCCTGAAACGCACAGCGGCCCCGCGGGGCCGCTGTGAACTGTGCGCCATGCTGACTTACCAGAACTTCCACCACCACTTCTTTTCGCCCATCGACTGCTCGACATGCGGCGCCCAGGCTGGCGCACCGCCGACGCTGATGAAGTAATCGGCAAAACGCTTGTCCGCTTCCTTGATGTGATGCGTCAGCCAGACCTTGAGAAAGTGCAGCAGCTCGAAGGTGATCTTGGCCTCACCCGAATCGAGCTTGATCTGCAAGGCATTGACCTGGCCGATCAAGTCTTCGTGGTTTTGCTTGTGTGCCTCGAAGTCGGGGTAGTTCGACACTCGCATCAGCGACTCTTCGACCGCAAAGTGAGTACGGGTGTAGTCGGCCAGATCGCCGAGAATCTTGCGTGAGGTCTCGGACCCCTGATGCGCATGAATCGCATCATGCAGACGATTGAGCAAATCGACCAGGACCTTGTGCTGCTCGTCGATTTCCTGAATACCAACGCCGTACGCATCGGACCACTGAAACAATTCCGCCATGGCGCGCTCGATGTAAAAAAATGTAACGCAATCCTACCCTTGTGCGCCGCAGCGAATTTGATGCATGTCAATTTCAGAGGATCTTCGTTTGCTCCGTCTGGCCTGCACTCGCACTGGGCAAGATGCTTTGAATCGGGTCGTTACGACGCAGTGGAACCACTGGCGGCAATTCCTCTTCGACCAGGATGGATTCGATCAGCAAGGTCACCCGCCGGTTTTTGCTCCGGCTCTCGGGCGTTTCGTTGTCGGCGACCGGCCGCTGGTCACCATAGCCCGCCGCCGTCAGCCGCACGGGCTCGACGCCAGAATTGACGAACAAACGCACCACGCTCGACGCACGCACCGCCGACAACTCCCAGTTGGAGGGAAACCGATAGGTACTGATCGGCACGTTATCGGTATGACCTTCAATCACGATCGGAAACTCCGACCCGACCAGCACCTGCGCCACCGCACTCAAGGCGCTCACCGCCTGCGCGCCGAGCAAAGCCTCGCCAGGCGCAAAAAGCACCTCCGCGTTGATCTCCACCTTGATGCCGTTGGCCCCTTCGGTGACCAGCACCTGCCCGCCGTCGGACAGGGGTTTGAGCACACGACGGATGTCGTCCGCCATGCTCCGTACCTTTTTGACCGCCGCCTCTTTTGCCGCCTGTTTGGCTTTCTCCGCCTCCTGCTGCGCGCGATCCGGCTTTGGCATGGGGATGGGGCCGGTCGGCATGGGCACCTGCTGCACCACAATCTGGGTGCCCGACTCATTGACGCTCACGCTGCGGAAGGCCTGAACCAGCGAATCGCTGAGCACGCGGTATTTGCCTTCATTGACTGAGCTGAGCGAGTACATCACCACAAAGAAAGCGAACAACAAGGTGATGAAGTCGGCGTAGGACACGAGCCAGCGCTCGTGGTTTTCGTGTTCTTCTGCGTCTCTGGTTCGTCTGGCCATGGCGGCGTCCGGTCCTTCGGTGGCATCACAAGCAATCCATGCAACGTTTGTGCCACCCACACACCCTTTACGGCATCACCCCGGCGCCCTTGAGTGCCGCCCCGATCAGCGCCGTATCGATGCCCCCACAACATTCGGGTTTTCGCGCTAAAGAAACCGCCACGGCGGCCGTACGTTGACGTCAACTTTGACTTCCTCCGACGGTCCGATCATGAACTTCATCCTGTCCAGCATCCGCAACAAACTGCTGCTGATCTGTGGTGGTGGCACCACCCTCCTGCTGGTGGCGGCCTGCGTCGGGCTGTTCTTGCAGTACCGCGCCATAGACACCCTCACCAGCGAAGTCGATGCGCTGCATTCAGAGCAATTCAAACTGGCCGAAAACAAGACGGTCTTCCTCTCCCAACTGCTCGACTGGAAAAACATTCTCCTGCGCATCACCGAAGACGAAATCACGGCCGACTACTGGCTCGCCTACGGGAAAAAGCAGGATGCATTGCACGCAGCACTCACCACCCTGGCCGCCTCGCCTCTGGTCAATGAGCAGACCAAGGCGCTGTCGAAGGAGTTTCTGACCGCACACGACGCACTGCGCGAATCCTATGGCGACGCGCTCTCGGCTTACCGCGTCAGCTATGACATCTACGCGCTGGAAAAAGATGTGCGCGATGCAGACAAAGTCGCGGGCCAACACCTCGACGATCTGGCCGCCTTGGTGAACGCGCAGATCTCCGAACGCACCGGCGCCATCAAGGCCGACGCCCGGCAGGCCATCGTCATCACCTCCGCACTCATGGCGGTCGCCTGCGCCATGGCCTTTGCGCTCTTTTTGTGGCTGCTGCGCAGTCAGCTCATCGGCCCGGCGCGTGAGCTCGAAAGTGGTCTGCTCGCGCTGTCCAAAGGCGACTTCAGCCAGCCGATCCGGGCCCACACCCGCGACGAGCTGGGCCGCATTGCCATCAGCGCGGAATCAATCCGAAACGACCTGGGTCAGCTCATCGGCCATGTCGCCAAATCGGTCGCCAGTGTCGACGCCGCTGCGGGCGAAGTGGCCGCCGAATCACGCAAAGCGGCAGAATCTGCCGAACGCCAGACCGAAGCTGCCGGTGACACCGCACAAGGCGTCGATACCGTCACCGCCGCCATTCAGCGCATCAGTGGCAACACCGAGCGGCTGAGCGCACTGTCCGAAAAAGGGCTCGAAGCCTCCTCCCGCGCCTCCGCCCGCCTGGATACCTTGTCGAAGTCTGTCGAAGGCTCGGCCAGTGTCATGCGTGGCGTCACCGAGACGGCCCAGGCTTTCTTCAAGAGCGCGCAGGAAATCACCACCATGACGCAGCAGGTGCGTGAAATTGCCGAACAGACCAATCTGCTTGCGCTCAACGCGGCCATCGAAGCGGCCCGCGCGGGCGAACAAGGCCGCGGCTTTGCCGTGGTCGCCGACGAAGTGCGCAAGCTGGCCGAGAAGTCCGGCCAGTCGGCCAGCCAGATCGACGGCATCACCAATGTGCTTGGCGAACAGGCGCGCACGCTGGAAAAAGCATTGAACAAAGGGCTTGAGTCGCTCGAGGACAGCCGCAATGGCATGCGACTGGCCTCCGAAGCGCTGGGCGAAGCCAACGAGTCGGTGAGCCACACCACGGCCGAGGTAGGTGAAATCACCCGCGCCGTGCGCGAGCAAAGCGAGTCAAGCAGCCATATCAGTCGCAATGTCGAAGACATGGCTGAACGCGTGCGGGCCAACCAGTCGGCCCTCGGTCGCATGGCCGGGGCGGCGGATCAGTTGCGCGACCTGGCCGGCGACCTGAAAGCTTCGGTCAGCAGCTTCCGACTGTAAGCCCCGATTGCAGCGCGTACATCAGGCGCGCTGCTGCCCCCGCTCGTACCACCCCTTGCTGGCATTGACGGTGCGCACCAGCCACAGCATCACCGGCACCTCGATCAGCACGCCGACCACGGTCGCCAGCGCCGCGCCGGAATCGAAACCGTAGAGCACAATCGCCACGGCCACCGCCAGCTCGAAAAAGTTGGAGGCGCCGATCATGGTCGACGGGCCGGCCACGTCATGGCGCACCCGCAGGCGCTGGTTGAGCACATAGCCCAGACCGGCGATCAGCAAGGTCTGCAACAAAATGGGCACCGCCAGCATGGCGATGATTGCCGGCTGCGCGACAATGGTGCCGCCCTGGAACGAAAACAACAGCACCAGCGTCGCCAGCAGCGCGATGATCGAAAACGGCCCGATCCGCGTCAGTGCGGCATCGAAGTTCGCCCGGCCGCCTTTCAGCAAACGCTTGCGAATAAACTGCGCGATCGCCAGCGGGATGACGATGTACATCACCACCGACAGGAACAGCGTGTCCCACGGCACCGGGATCGACGACACCCCGAGCAGCAGCGCAACGATGGGCGCGAAGGCAAAGACCATCACCAGATCATTGAGCGCAACCTGGGTCAGGGTGAAATTGGCATTGCCGCGGCACAGGTTGCTCCACACGAACACCATGGCCGTGCACGGCGCCGCCCCCAGCAGGATCAGGCCGGCGATATAGCTGTCGATCTGCTCGGCTGGCAGCCACGGCGCGAACACGTGGCGGATGAACAGCCAGCCCAGCGCCGCCATGGTGAAGGGCTTGATCGCCCAGTTCACCACCAGCGTGATCGCCATGCTGCGCTTCTGCTCTCGCACCTCGTGCAGCGCGCCGAAGTCGATCTTCATCAGCATCGGGATGATCATCACCCAGATCAGCAGGCCCACCGGCAGATTGACCTGGGCAATCTCCAGCCGGCCGAGCGTCTGGAATACGCCCGGCGCCAGCTGGCCCAGCGCAATGCCGGCGAAGATGCACAGAAACACCCAGACCGTGAGATAGCGTTCGAAGAAACTGATCGGCGCGCCGGCCATCGCCTTGGCCGTGACTTCACATTGTGCAGACATGGCGTCCTCCCCTCACAGTCCGAGCGCGTCGCGCACGAGGGGCAACAGGCGCGCGCGGATCTCGTCGCGCACGGCGATGAAACTGTCGAGCGGCTCGCCATGCGGATCGTGAAACGGCACATGAATGCGCGGGGTCGGCCGCGGAAAGATCGGGCAACTCTCCTTGGCGTTGTCACACACGGTAACCACCAGGTCGATGGCCTCATTGAGCACGGCCGACACATCCTTGGGCGTCAATCCCTCGGTGGGCAGGCCGGCCTGCGTCAGGGCGGCGATGGCGCCATCGGCTACCTTGGCCTGCGGCACGGTGCCAGCCGACAAGGCGCGCACCTGGCCCGCCAGATCGTGGTTGAGAATCGCCTCGGCCATTTGCGAGCGGCAGGAGTTGCCGGTGCACAGCACCAGCACGGTTTTGAGGTCAGTCATGGTGTCCCTGGGGCCTCGCCCCACTTCGGTGTGTCATTGCAATGTCAGTCGCCCGCCGGCTGGGCGCGGCGCGTGTCTCGGGTATCGCACGCCGCCGTCAGTGGCAGACAGGCCTCGCCCTGACAGCAGTTGCGGGTCAGAAAAACGATCAGCGCATCCATGCTCGAAAAATTCGCCGAGTAGTGGATGAAGCGATGCGCCCGCTGCCCCTGGATCAGCCCCACCCGGCTCAGATGCGCCAGATGGAAGGACGCCGACGCCGGCGGCATGGCCAGTGCATCGCTGATCGCACCCGCGTTGAGGCCGGCGGGGCCGGCCTCAACCAGCAAACGAAAAATGCTCAGCCGGGCGTCGTGCCCGAGTGCCGACAGCAACTGCGCAGCGTCTTTGATTTCCATAGTTCGAATATTATCGAATTGACGCGCGAAACGCATTAATTATTTGTGACGCGAGACACGGAGCAAGCGATGCGACCGAGGCCCGGCCGCGTCGAGGATCAAACGTCGTAGCCCTGCAGGCGGCTCTCGATGATGCGCGGATTGTCACCATTGGCAATGCCCACGAGGCCATCGACCAGCATTTCGCGCAGAGATACCAGGCGTGCAACATGCGCCTGCAGCTTCTTGGCCATCGGCAAGAACACCAGATTGGCCGACCCCACGCCATAGATGGTTGCCACAAAAGCCACCGCAATGCCGGCGCCGAGTTTGGACGGGTCGGTGAGGTTCTCCATCACATGAATCAAACCCATCACCGCGCCCAGAATGCCGATGGTCGGCGCATATCCCCCGGCCGCTTCCCAGATCTTGGCGCCGAGCTTCATCCGGCTTTCCCAGGCGGTGATTTCAACCTCCATCACATCGCGCAGGCGGTCCGGCTCCACCCCATCGACAAGCAATTGAATGCCTTTCTGGGTAAAGGTATCCCCCACGCCGGCGATCTGGTTCTCAAGCGCCAGCAGCCCCTCGCGGCGTGCCACGTGACTCCAGCCGACCACACGATCGATCAGCTCGGCATGCGTCGCCGCGGGCGGCACGATAATCCATTTGGCCATGCGCATGCCGTCCTTGAACACGCGCAAGGGGCTTTGCAGCATGACGGCACCGAGCGTACCGCCGATCACGATCATGAATGCCGTCGGCTGCACCAGCGAGCTGATATGCCCGCCCTCGAGCACCTGCCCCACCAAAATGGCGGCCAGGCCAAGAACCAGTCCGATCAGGCTGATGCTGTCCATGACTGAGGCCGTCTCCTAAGCGATCAGGCCGCGTCGGCGGCGTTCTTCGGCGGGCGTCCGCGCCGTGCCTTGGGGCCGCCTTTGGTGCCATGAATCCGGGAACGCAGGCGTGCGATGGCCTGGCTGTGCAACTGACAGACGCGCGACTCGGACACACCAAGTACCTCGCCGATCTCGCGCAGATTGAGGTCTTCTTCGTAATACAGGCCCATCACGGTTTTTTCGCGCTCGGGCAGGTCATCGATTGAAGCGACGAGAATGTCGCGCATGCTCTGATCGAGCAGGGCGTCGAGCGGATCGCCTTCGTGGCCCACCGCGTGACGCTCGAGATAGTCGTCATCATTGCCGTCGGTGAAGTCTTCGAAATACACCAACTGATGGCCACGGGCGTCCTGCAGCATTTTCTGGTACTCGGCCAGCGCCATGCCCAAGGTGTCGGCCAGCTCGCGCTCGGTCGGGTGGCGGCCGTTCTGCTGCTCCAGCTCGTGAATCGCCCCTTCGATGCGGCGCATGTCGCGACGCAGGCTGCGCGGCAGCCAGTCGTTTTCACGCAAGCCGTCGAGCATGGAGCCACGAATCCGCTGCACGGCATAGGTCTCGAACTGCGCGCCCAGGCCCTCTTCATAGCGGCCAATGGCGTCGAGCAGCCCGATCATGCCGTTCTGGATGATGTCATCGACCTGCACACTGGCTGGCAGCTTGGCCATCAAGTGGTAGGCGATGCGCTTGACCAGCGGTGCGTAATGCACCACCAACTGGTCTCGATCAAGTGTGCCGGATGCGGTGTACATGCAGTGGCCCGTTCAGTGGTACAGCCCCAGACCCGGGGCTCGACTCGCTTCATGGCCGTCGCCATGAAGCCCGATACGCCCTATTGTCCGTGCTTTACCCATTTAGTGCACTCCAAAAAAGGCGGCTTCTTACCGCCTTATTCTCTTCCTGGCGCAAAAACAGCTTATCAATCTCCCTCGCTGGGCTAAGGGCGGTGCACCGACGCCGCGGTATGCCGCCAACCATGCAGCCGTCGCAAGAAGGCCGCTTCGGCCTCGCGTGGCAATGCGGCGTGATGCAACAAGGGCCCGGCCAGATCATCATGCTCGACCTGTCCGACCCAGGCGAGCGGAATCCCCACCTTGTCGCGCACCAGATCCGCCAGTCGATCGAAGAAGGCCCGCGCATCAGCGCGATCTCGCGCCCGCGCCACCGCCACATGCAAAGAACCGGCGCCTTGCGCCGCCAGCGCCTTGATGCAGGCATAGGCTTCGGTCGCGCCGCGCCCACTGGCCTCGGCCAGCACCAGATGGCGGGGCGCGGCAAACACAAAGGGCGACACCGGGTCCAGCGCCTGCACCGAGGCATGGATGACCATGAACCGCGTGCGTCGCTGCAAGGATTGCAAATGGGTGAGCAGTTGCGCCCGGCGCTCATCATCGAGCAGCGGCAACGCCATGGCGACCGCCGCGGTCGGCAGGCGCCCCATCAAACCGGGCACCGGCAGAAGCAAGCCGTCCAGCGATTGGCGATCATCGAGCACATGCAGCAGATCGCCGCCCGGCGCATGCCCCCAGACCTCGGCCAGACTGGACGCGCCGGCCGCTTCGTCGAGCACCAGCACGCGATGCGCCTGCCCACCGAGCCGGGTGATCGCCCGAGCCGCGGTTCTGGCCGCCACATGGCCGGTAGAGAACACCGCGACCACGGTCGGCGGTGCCTTGCGAAACAAGCGCCGCAGCCCCGCAGCCTGATCTTCGCGCCCGTCAATCATGTCAGGCTCCAGCGCCGGCTGAGGCCATCAACAACCCCGCTTCGTCGCCTTTGAGGTGGTAGGGCGAATCCTCGTCCACCGCTTTCATCGCGCGATGCAGCAGGTAAGCCCGGTTGGGCAAGTGGAGGTCTTCCGGTACACGCTGACCATTGGCCACGTAGTACACCGACATCTCATGGCGCACCGCGACGTCGAGCGCCGGGGCAAGTGAGGCGGCCTCGTCGACCTTGGTCAGGATGCAGCCGGCCAGATCGGGACCTTCGTAAGCGCGCACCACGTCGTCGAGCGTGTCGCCGCGGCAGGTGGCGTTGAGCAGCAGCAACCGATTGACGTTGCCGGCGCCGGTGAGCATGGCCGCCTGTTCGCCGACCATGCGGTCGCGCTGCGACATGCCCACGGTGTCGATCAACACCATATGCTTGTCGCGCAGCTCTGCCAGGGTCTGGCGCAAGTCACCTGCGTCACGCACCACGTGCACCGGCACGCCGAGAATGCGGCCATAGATGCGCAGTTGTTCATGCGCGCCGATCCGGTAGCCGTCGGTGGTGATCAGCGCCAGTTTGTCGGCGCCATGGCGCACCACGCAGCGCGCGGCGAGCTTGGCGGCGGTGGTGGTCTTGCCCACGCCGGTCGGGCCAACCAGCGCGTACACCCCGCCCCGGTCGATCACGTCGGCATCGTTGGACAAAGCACGCAGACCACGGTTGAGGGCGGTCTTGACGGCATTGCGTGCGGCGCTCAGTTCGGCGTTCGGATCCACGGCATCGCACAGCGTGCGCGCCAGTTGGGCCGAAAATCCGGCTTCGAGCAGCTCTCCGGTCATGCGGTTGCGCGCCGGCGCCTGACGCCCGGCCTCGCCCCAGGCAAAGCCGGCAAGCTGACGCTCGAGCATGGCGCGGATACCGCCCATCTCTTCCATCAGGCGGGTATTGGTTTCTTGCAGGGCGTGGATGCGGGCGGATTCTTCTTCGCGGCGCGGCTCGGCCGGCACCGTGCGCGGTGCCGGGGCGCTCTGGCGCGGCACTTCGGCGCGTGCGGCGCGCGGCGGCTCGGCGGCGCGCATGTCGTCATGCCGGGGAAACACCTCGTGATGCATCACCGGGCGATCGAGGCGCGGCGGCTGAAAGGGGCGAATCTGTTGTGCCGGCGCGGCGGCGGGCGCACGCGCCGGCTGGGTCGATGGCGCCGCCGGGCGAAGTGCGGACGACAATTGCACCCGGTAGTCGCCGTCATCGTCGTCATGCGCGAGCGCTGGTGCGGGCACCGGCGCTTTGACGGGCGCCGGCTTGGCAGCGGCCGGCGCGCTGCGCGTGCTTTGATGAAGCAGCTCGACCGCATCTGCCGGCAACGCCACGATCTCGACGCCACCGTCGACCGATCGATTGGACAGCACGATGGCATCGGCGCCCAGCTCTTCCTTGAGCTGGCGCAGGGCTTCCCGGGCGGTCTGGGCAAAATAGCGTTTAACGTTCATGGTGATCTCCGCAGCCATCGGTCCGATCGTCCGGACGATTCTTGATGCTTCGATTATGCGGAGGCCGGCGTCCACCTCTTCGCCGGAAAAAGGGGGTTCTCCCCCCTTATTTCTTGCCGGTCATTTTTGCCGGCGGGCGCTCAGCCGGCAGATCCGACCGTGGCGCCGACGCGAATCATGCGGTTTTCCGGCACTTCGGCATTGGCAATGACTTTAAGCGTTGGCACCGAGCGACGCAGGAAGCGCGACAGCAACCAGCGCAATTGCCCCGGCACCAGCAGCACCGGCGGCAGCCCCATGCTCTCCTGACGCTGAGCCAGCGACACGGTCTGACGCAACAGACTGTCGGCCAGTCCCGGCTCGATCGCGCCGCCCTCCGGCCCGCCGGTGCCAATGGCCTGCATCAGCACCCGCTCCAGCCCCGGATCGAGCGCCATGACCTGCACCTCGGACTCGCCGGGGAACAGCGCCTGAATGATCGAGCGGCCCAGCGCCTGGCGCACCCGCGAGGTGAGTTCGAGCGGATCCTGAATCCGCGCGGCGTGCTCGGCCAGCACTTCGATGATGGTGCGCATGTCGCGGATGTTGACGCCCTCTTCGAGCAGGTTCTGCAATACCCGCTGCACCGTGGACACCGGCAGTTGCTTGGGCACGAGATCTTCGATGAGCTTGGGCGAGTCGCGGCCGATGTGGTCGAGCAGCGCCTGGGTTTCCTGCCGGCCGAGCAACTCGGCCGCGTGTTCGAGGATGAGGTGATTGAGGTGAGTGGCCACCACGGTGCTGCCATCGACCACCGTGTAGCCCAGCGCGTGCGCCTGCTCACGCTGGCCGGCATCGACCCAGAAGGCCGGCAGCCCGAAGGCCGGGTCCTTGGTCTCACGGCCCGACAGCGGGCCGGAGACCCGCCCCGGATTGATCGCCAGAAACTGCCCCGGATAGGCCTCGCCGCTGCCGATCTCCACGCCCTTGAGGGCGATGCGATAGGCGTTGGGCTTGAGCTCCAGGTTGTCGCGAATATGCACCGGCGCCGCCAGGAAGCCGACATCCTGCGCAAATTTCTTGCGCAGGCCGCGAATGCGCTTGAGCAGTTCGCCATCCTGCGACTTATCAACCATCGGGATCAACCGGTAGCCGACCTCAAGGCCGAGCACATCCACCGGCGACACATCGGCCCAGCTCGCTTCCTGCGACTGCTCGGTGGCGGCCGCGATCTCGGCCTGAGACGACATCTTCACCGCCTCCTCGTCCTCCGGCCCATCCACCGGATTCGATTGCCGCCACCAGGCCAGCCAGCCAAACAAGGAGGCGAGAAGAATGAACACCAGATTGGGCATGCCGGGGATGAGGCCGAGCACGCCGAGAATCGCCGCGGTGAGCATCAATACCTGAGGATTGGAGAAGACCTGGCGCACCACCTGCCCACTGATCTGCCCCTCGTCGCCAACCCGGGCCACCACCAGACCGGCCGCCACGGAAATGATCAGCGACGGAATCTGTGCCACCAGACCATCACCAATGGTCAGCAAGGTGTAGATCTCGGCGGCCTGCGACAGCGCCATGTCGTGCTGCATGACCCCCACCACCAGACCGCCGGCAATGTTGATCAACAGAATCAGAATACCGGCGACCGCATCACCACGTACAAACTTGGAAGCACCGTCCATGGCGCCGTAGAAGTCCGATTCCTGAGCAATCTCGCGGCGACGACGCTTGGCTTCCTTGTCGTCGATCAGGCCGGCGTTGAGGTCGGCATCGATGGCCATCTGCTTGCCGGGCATCGCGTCCAGGGTAAAGCGTGCGCTGACCTCGGCGATCCGCCCTGCACCCTTGGTAATCACCACGAAGTTGATCACCGTCAGGATGGTGAACACCACCAGACCAACCGCGGTGTTGCCGCCCACCAGGAAGTGGCCGAAGGCCTCGATCACCTTGCCCGCAGCGTCCGACCCGCCATGGCCTTCGAGCAGCACGATCCGCGTCGAGGCCACGTTGAGGCTCAAACGCAGCAGCGTGGTCAGCAACAAGACCGTCGGGAACACCGAGAAGTCGAGCGGCCGGTTGGCGTACATGGCCACCAGCATCACCATTACCGACAGCGAAATGTTGAAAGTGAAGAACACATCCAGCGCGAAGGCCGGCAGCGGCAACACCATCATCGCCAGGATCATGATGATCAGCATCGGCGCGGCCAGTTGCCGCAGCGCCGTCGGAGACATCAGGGAACGGAGGGTCATGGCGTTCATGAGTGGGCGTGTTCAGTTGGGTTCAGCATCAGGCGCGGCCTGCGCCGGGGTCCATGTCGGCCGGCACGGGCAAGGCCTGCGGCACCTCTGGCACCTGTCCGCCATCGGCCAGCCAATGGTTGAGTTGATAGACATAGGCCATGACTTCAGCCACCGCGGTGTACAGCGCCGCCGGCACCGCCTGGTCGATTTCACAGTGTGCAAACAGCGCCCGCGCCAGCGGCGGTGCCTCAAGCGTCGGCACATTGTGCTCGGCGGCGATTTCACGAATCTTCTGCGCGGTCAGGTCGGCGCCCTTGGCCACCACAACAGGTGCGCCCATTCGGCCCGCCTCATAGCGCAGCGCCACCGCGTAGTGCGTCGGGTTGGTCACCACCACATCGGCCTTGGGCACTTCGGACATCATCCGGCGGCGCGACATCTCGCGCTGCGCCTGGCGGATACGCGCCTTGAGCTGCGGGTCGCCTTCGGACTCCTTGTTCTCCTGGCGGATCTGCTCTTTGGTCATCTTCAGCTTGTCGTGGTATTGCCACAGCTGGAAAGGCACATCCATCGCGGCCAGCAAGGCCAGGCTGGACACCACCAGCAGCGCCGAGAACAGCACAATCTGCGCGAAATCATTGAGGCTCGCCGCCAAGGGCTGAGACATCAAGGCCAGCATCTGGTCCTTCTCACGCCAGATCGCCCAGGCGCCCACGCCGCCCACCAGCAGCGCCTTCAACAGCGCTTTGACCAGCTCCGCCGCGCCGTGGACGGAAAACATCTTCGCCAAGCCCTTCAGCGGATCCATGCGTTCAAATTTGAATTGCAGCGCCTTGGGCGAAAACACCAGGCCACCCATCAGAATCGGCGCGGCGATGGCGGCGGCGATCAACACCGCAAAAACGGGCGCCACGGTCAACACGGCATCGGCCAGCACATCGCGCAGGTTTGCCACCATCAGCACCGGATCGATGGCCAGCTCGCGCTCAAAACTCAAGCCCCCCTTGACCAGCGCGACAATACGCCCCGCCACCCACTGCCCCATCACCCACAGACCGGAAATGCCCGCCATCATGACCAGGAAAGTCGACAGCTCGCGCGACTGAGGGACCTGCCCCTCTTCGCGCGCCTGCTCCAGGCGTCGTGGTGTCGCCTGTTCTGTCTTCTCGAGACCACTCTCTTCGGACACGCCGCTCTCCGATCCGACCACACAAGCTGCCCTCGCGGAGCAGCGGATGTGAGCATTATCAGACCGTAGCGGGCCATATCAGGGCGGAAGAAAGGGCAGAAAACCGCCCCAATTCTGCAAACGCAGGTTTAGCGCGGCGGGGGCAAGCGCTCCAGGCCAACAAGCTTGGTGCCCGGCGCCACACGCTTTTCGGCAAACCAGCCCTGGTTCATCTCGAGCGCGTAGCGCGCCGGCCGGGCCGCACAATGGTTGTCTTCAGAATGCGGCTGCATCTGCGCAATATTGATGATCCGCCCCGAGTCGTCGATAAACGCCACCGACAAGGGCAGCGGCGTATTGCGCATCCACATGCAGTGCGTCCGCAACTCCGGAAACACAAACACCATGCCCTCATGCGGCAACAGACGCTCCCGCCCCATCAGCCCCTGCGCCCTGCGACCCGGCGTTTCCGCCACCTCGGCGTCGATCCGGTAAAGCCCGACCGACAAATCCACCCGCCCCAGGGGCTCCGCCGCCTGCACAAACAGCGACACAGAACTCAAGCCAATCAACAGCCATCCACGCACGCCTGCCACTCCCGAAAAAAGGTGTCTCGCAAAGTGTAGTCGAAGGACAGCCAGCTGACGGCGGCGCGTAGCCCAAGCAGACGGAACACCCCCCGCACGCAAGTGTGAAGCCCATCACGAACACGCGCCGAAGCAGCGCGCCAAAACACCGTCGTGCGAAACAATCACACTGGCCTCGCCCGGCCAAAAAGACAAAGGCCCCGGAGAAAAACCTCCAGGGCCTTGTCGTACAACTGGTGCTGCTGACCGGAATCGAACTGGTGACCTACTGATTACGAATCAGTTGCTCTACCGACTGAGCTACAGCAGCAAAGGGCGCAAATTTTATCGAGGCTTTGCAAAACTTGCAATCATTATCCTCTCCCACCGTTCATCCCGGGTCGCCTCACCCATATGGCATAACTTGAACCCGCTCGGCACTCGCCCCACGGAGGTGAGCGGAACAGCCCTTCAAAAAGCACGTGTGCACAGCCCAAAAATCCCGCCCACTCTCGTCTTTTGGGTGACCGATGGGAAAGGCGCTGGTGGAACCTCTTGCTGTAATCGAAGTCCCGCGCCGCGGGCGCGTAACGCATACACTGACCGGGATGCCGGTGATTGTCACTGCGCGATGTTCTCCGAGGTCGAAACCTTCGTCGATATCGCCGAATGGGCGCGTCACAAGGGAACATGGCCGAGTCGGTTCTTGCGTCAGGACAACGGCCTTCCCTCTCACGACACGCTCAACCCGGTGCATATGGTCAGCGCCTTCGCCACCGAAGCGGGGCTGGTGCTTGCCCAGCACGAGGGCCGGGCAGATCCGCGCGCGCTGCGCCGACTATCTGCTGGCGATCAAAGGCAACCAGCCCGGCCTGCGCCAGGCGCTCGATGATGCCTTTGCCGACCAATCCGACGGGTTGGCCCACGAGCAAACGCTTGATCGGCATGGTCGCAAGAGTATTCAGATCGCGCAGGTAATTCCCAACGCAGGCCAGGTCGATTCAACCCAATGGTCCGATTGCGCCAGCCTTGGTCGGGTGCAGTCGCTTCGGGTTCAGAGCGGCAGACCGCGACACCTACTACATCGGCTCGGCAGCGCTTGACCCTGACGGATTGGCGATGAGCGCGATTTCGCCGCGCACACGGTGGCTTCGATCCGAAAGGCGGCGACTGATGAGGTTTGTGTCGATGCGGGAGCAACACACCACCTATCTCAACTGACCAACTGTCGAAAAATTTATCACATTTTCACAACGCTCACATTCCACGGATGGCTAACATGTTGATATCTAATGCAAAACGCAGTTAGGCCTAAATTTTGCTTTTAGGTTGACGCCCCACGGATGTAGCAGATTCTCGAAAGCGCGCGGGGGGGGGGCCAACGTCAGTTTTAGTGCGGCTGGTTCTTATCTAATAAGATATTTCGGAGGTTTCCATGAAACTTAATCCAAAGTTTGTTCTTGCCGGTATCTCGGCATCTGTGTTGGGTATGTTGAGTTCCGCCGTACTGGCAGCCCCGATTGTCTATGCCAACAATGCGGGCTCTCCAAGACTTGACATCATTGACGCCGCGACGGGGATTGTAACGGATTCGCAAATCCTTAACGGCGGCTCTGGAAATGGCCGAGGCTCTGTTGTTGTGGGGAATACGCTGTATTTCACCCTCGCCAATTCGGGGAATGTCTACACTCACAACTTGACCACTCAAGCTGAAGCCGTTGCATTCAACGTAGCGGGCTCTTCTGGATTGTCCACTATCGCCTATGATGGGGCGAATTTCTGGATTGGCGATTACAGCGGAACGAAAAATGCCTACAGCTATACGCCGACGGGCACGCTTCTCAGCACAGTGTCTTTTTCTATGTGTAGTAGCTTCTGCGACGGGCTTGAGTATTTCAATGTGGGTGGCCAGGGGCGCTTGATCTCCAACAGGGGAGACACGCAAAGCCCAGGAATCTACGATGTTTACGATTTGGTGGGCAACCTTTTGCAGCCTGCATTTATCACCGTTGCTCAAAACGGTCGCGGAATTGCGTTTGATGGGACCAATTTCATTGTTGCCGGCTCCAATACCCTGACTACATTTAACGGGACAACTGGCGCACTGATCAGTGCGCAGACAATCGCAGGCATCCATAATTTCGAAGACCTCTCGATTGACTACAATATTACGATCCCGCCGCCGCCCAACGGCGTACCGGAGCCAGAATCGCTTTCATTGCTGGCCTTAGGATTGGTTGGGTTGTCGTTGTCGGCCCGGCGTCGCAAGTCGGCCACCAAATAGTTGGCTAGTTAGCTGGCTTGCGATCTTGATCAAGCACCCAAGTCAAATTGGCTTGGGTGTTTGATTATTGCTTGCAGCACAAACGGGATTACCCATTGCCTCTGCGTTGCAATAGCAACGCGATTGCATCCGATCATCATCGGTGGCTGAATCTGCAGCACGCGCATGCGTTCATCGTCATCCCGGCCAGCAACTTTTTGCCTCAACCTCACGCGGCGCTTTGAGTGCGTCGTATCGAGTTTGAGCATGTCGAGGATCAGGCGACGGACGATCGACAGTTTGGCAGGGGCATGATCGCGCATTGCGGCACGGTCGATCGACCAGTGCCGACGGTCAGCGCCCGCCAGTTACCCCTGAGTCAGAATGGTTGTTGTCTCGATAGGATCTTGCCCGGCCCTCGTGCTGGGCAAGCACCAGCCCCGCTTCGGTGGCGAAGGCGCTGACCATATGCACCGGGTTGAGCGTGTCGTGAGAGGGAAGGCCGTTGTCCTGACGCAAGAACCGACTCGGCCATGTTCCCTTGTGACGCGCCCATTCGGCGATATCGACGAAGGTTTCGACCTCGGAGAACATCGCGCAGTGACAATCACCGGCATCCCGGTCAGTGTATGCGTTACGCGCCCGCGGCGCGGGACTTCGATTACAGCAAGAGGTTCCACCAGCGCCTTTTCCAATCGGTCCCCCAAAAGACGAGAGTGGGCGGAATTTTGGCGCTGAGAGGTGGCCGCGGAAATCAGGACTGGTTGTTAAGTGAAGACTCTGCTCTGATGGGCGATGGACTCGCCCGATGGAGGAGCAGCAATGAGAAGGCCCAGAAGGAACCACACGGCAGCGTTCAAGGCGAAGGTAGCGCTGGCGGCGTTGAAAGGCGACAAGACGCTGGCAGAGTTGGCGGAGAAATTTGATCTGCATGCCAACCAGATCACTCAGTGGAAGACGCAATTGCTGCAGGGGGCGACGGGGGTATTCCTGACGCCCGCCGAGAAGCGAGAGGTAGTCGGTCCGAGCGTCCAGGACATGCAGGCAAAGATCGGCCAGTTGGCGCTGGAGAACGATTTTTTGTCCAGCGCGCTCGATCGCATGGGCGATGCGAGCGCAAAAAGATGATTGATCCGCGCCATGGGCTGCCGATTTGTCGGCAAGCGAAGCTGGTGAGCATCTCGCGCTCGAATGTCTATTACTTGCCCCGGCCCGTGGCCGATGCCGACCTGGCGGTGATGCGCCGCATGGACGAGCTGCATCTGAACTATCCGTTCGCGGGCGCCCGGATGCTGCGCGACATGCTCGGGCGCGAAGGCATCCAGATCGGGCGCAGGCATGTGGGCACCTTGATGCGCAAGATGGGCATCGAGGCGATCTACCGCAAGCGCAACACCAGCGCCCCACACCCCGAGCATCGCATCTACCCGTACTTGCTTAAGCATCTAGCGATCGAGCGGCCCAACCATGTCTGGGCGACCGACTTGACCTACATCCCGATGAAGCGAGGTTTCGTCTATCTGGTAGCCATTGTCGACTGGGCTACGCGCAAGGTGCTGGCGCATCGGCTCTCTATCACCATGACCCCAGATTTCTGCGTTGAAGCGCTCGAAGAGGCCATTGCCCGGTATGGCGTGCCGGAGATCTTCAACACCGATCAGGGCAGCCAGTTCACCAGCGTCGATTTTACCCAGGTGCTCAAAGACCACGACATCAAGATCAGCATGGACGGCAAGGGCCGCTGGGTCGATAACGTCTTCGTCGAGCGGCTGTGGCGCAGCGTCAAGTACGAACACGTCTATCTGCATGCCTACGAGAGTGTTACCGACGCGCGTGCGAAGTTGGCCGGCTACTTTCGGTTCTACAACACCGAGCGGCCGCATTCCTCGCTCGGGAAGCGGACCCCCGATGAGGCATACTCGGAGTCCTTGGCTGCATGACAAATATGCCGATCTGCGCACCGGCGGTACGTACCCCCGGTGCGCAGATCAGAACCGCAGAGCGTTCACTTAGAAAACGGACAACGCTGTCCTAACTGACGGGGCCACCTCTCTGTGCACACATGTTTCTTGCAAGGCTGTTCAACTCGCCTCCGTGGGGCGAGTGCCGGGCGGGCTAAAGTCATGCCCGATAGGTAAAGCATCCCTGACCGTTCATCCCCTCGAACCCGCATCCCGGCGTTTGCCTGTCGCTTGCAGACTTTGAGCGATCTAAAGTCAGCTCAGATCCTACGGACAACGACCATGAATCGCGGATTCACCCTCATCGAGCTAATGATCACCCTGGCCATCATGGCAATTCTTGCCGCGATTGCTGCGCCGAGCTTTACCCGCATGATTGAGGACAACCGGGTGACAACCCAGGCAAATGAGGTGTTGTCGTCGATGGCGCTGGCGCGCAGCGAGGCCGTCAAGCGCGGCATCACCGTCACGGTCACGCCGAATGCTGGCGGCTATAGCGCGGGGTGGCAAGTCCATACCGGAGCGGCCATCCCGCCGGGCACGTTACTACGCGATCACGAAGCCCTATCCAAAGTCACCATGACCGGCGCGCAGGCCACAACCGCCATCGCCTTCGATTCCTTCGGCGTCAATATTGCCCAGGCCGATCAAACCATTGACCTCGCCCCGCCGGGCTGCGCGTCCGGCGCCCTGCGCAAGCGGCGACTGGTTATCAATTCAATCGGCCACGGCGGCATATCGGTGGTGGGGTGCTAAAAATGACAAACTTGACCTACCAGGCCCGAATAACTCAACGAGGCTTTTCGCTCATTGAAGCGCTGATCGCCATGGTGGTGCTATCGATCGGACTGCTCGGACTTGCCGGGCTGCAGGTCAGCTCCCTCAAGTTCAATCAAACAGCTCAACTACGTTCCAAGGCCGTCACACTCGCCTATGACATGCAGGAGCGCGTTCGGGCCAGCTTTACCGAATTTTCAGGTCAAAAAGCATTTGCTACGGCGCAACTCAATGACTGGCAAGCTGACGTCGCCGCTCAACTTCCCGCGGGTCAAGGCGTCATTTGCTGGACGGCGTCTCCTGCCACGCCGGGGAATTGTGTCGTTAATTGGTCCGCAGTCACCCCGTTCTCAGTCATTTCCGTCAATTGGAGTGAAGCCAATGATGCGGGACTGAGCGCCGCCCGACAGGCACAAACCATCCAGATCGTTTCCCGCGAATGAGCGCCCGACAATGAGCCCGATCGCCCCCCTCTCTGTTTTTGACCGCTGCCGTCGCCTGACCGGTCAGCGCGGTTCAACGCTGATCGAACTGATGATTGGCATGGTCATCAGCCTGCTGCTGGTCGGCGGCATGATCACGCTGTTCGTCAACAACAAACAGACCTACCGCTACAACGAGGAACTGGCGCGCATCCAGGAAAAGGGCCGCTTCGCTGTTGAGTTCCTGCAGCGCAACTTCCGGATGGTTGGCCATCTTGGATGCGGCTACATGGCTGCCAGCGCCGAACAGGAAGGCTATGGCGCCGTTTTCCCCCAATCCATCGCGACGGGCCTGAGTTTTAATAGCGCCAATGCGATCAGTGCGTATTCGTATACAACGGGAATACCCGGTATTGTTGGCGGCTATTCACCGCCAGCCAATATCGGCGTCCCAGGCACTGACGTGATTACCATTCTCTTTGCGTCGGGCGCTGCAACAACACTCTCGAATTCGGTCAAAGCATTCAACTCCCCGATCATTCGAGATAATGCCCTGGATTTTCGACAAAACGACATTGTCATTATTGCTGACTGCCTCTCAGCCGACGCCTTTCGCGTCAGCAATGTCCCGGCGTCCGGGAATAACGTCACGCTGGAGCACAAGATCGCCGGCACAACCAACGATTCTGATACGTTGCTCAGCAACCGGGAATACGGCGATGGCGCGCGCGTTATGCGTCTTCAATCTCAGACATTCCACCTTGCGAAGTCCAGCAAGGTCAATAGGCAAGGACAACCGCTGCAGTCGCTGTATCTGAACGGTGTTGAGATGGTCGAGGGCGTTGCCAACATGAACGTCTTGTACGGCCTGCCCGCTGCGGGCGTCGGACCGGGTCCGAATGGTCGCACCGTGACACGCTATCTGCCCGCCACCGCGATGACCGCGACTGACTGGCCCAATGTCATCGCCATCCAGTTTGAATTGCTGCTGGTCAGTGCCGATGACGGCGCCGTCTCCGCACCGATGCCGATCACCTTCAATGGCGTGACAACGACCGCGGCAGATCGACGCATGTACTCGACAGTGTCGACCACCATTGCTTTGCGCAACCGGCTCTAAAGGCCTCGCCATGACGCCACGAAATCATTCAAACAAGGCCCGATCCAGACAGTCTGGCTCCGCGCTGATTGTCGGCCTCATTCTCCTGCTGGTGATGACCATGCTCGGCTTGACCGCCATGCAAACAACCTCCTTGGAAGAACGCATGTCGGGCAACATGCGGGATCGCGATCTGGCAGCCCAGGCGGCTGAGATGGCCTTGCGGGCGGGCGAAAACGAGGCGCTGACTGCCGTCGGTTCGCTCTCTGGAAATGGTGCATTTGCCTTCCCGTCCAACCCGGCCCCGGATGAATCGGTCGCCGCAAGCTGGGCGACGACATCCAACGTGCGAGGCTGGGCCGCCGGCAACAGCCTCAAGACGATGGCGTCTTATACGGCCCCCTTGTCGCCCGCCGTGTCATATCCGAGTTTTGCTGAGGCCCCCGACTACTGGATTGAAGAGCGCCCAGGCGTGTTTTCATCCCCGTCACTTGAAGTCCGACCGGCCGATGTCCGCATCTTTGACATTACCGCCCGCTCCACCGGTGCCAGTGGCACCAGTACCGTCATCCTGCGCTCGACGGTGATGCAATGAACACCGCACGCGCCACTCTGAAAGGTGTTGCCATGAACACTACACCGCCCAAAGCACTGACTCCCCTCGCCGCTGCAGTGATTGCCGCGTGCGCACTCGGCCTGCCCGGCCAGGCCTTGTCGGCTTCGCTGGCGATTTCGCAGGTGCCGCTCTACCTGGGAGGCACGGTGGAGCCGAACATCATGTTCGTGCTGGACGACTCGGGCTCGATGGATTGGTCCTTCATGCCCGACGGTATCTATTCTTATCACAATACCAAACGGGCCAAGTCAAGCTATTACAACAAGATCTATTACGATCCTACCGCCACTTACCTTCCACCACTGGATCAGAATGGCGTCAGTCGCGGCAACTCGACTTTCACCTCGGCTTGGAAAGATGGTTACTCAAGCAGCCGAGGCATCAATACAGTCAACCTCAGCACGGCGTTCCGGCCTACGTGGTACTACGCCGGCTATACGAACGAGTATTCTGATAGTGCCCAGGCGGCCTTTTACTACGTATTCGATGCCACGAACAAGAACTGCAACGGCACCGCGACGGATGACGACTGTTATACCTACGTCAAGGTAGGCAGCGGCGAAGAAACCAATTTTGCAAACTGGTACTCCTACTACCGCGACCGCATGTCCGCCGCCAAAGCCGGTGTCAGTCGAGCTTTTGCGCAACAGGGCACCGGCCTGAGAGTGGGTTATGGCCGCATCAACAAGAGCAGTGCATACGTCGACGGTCTGTCGACCTCAACGCTTGAGCGAGGCGTTCGTGATTTCAGCGACAAAGACACGTTCGGCACCGTCACCAACAACCGCAAACAGTTCTTTGACTGGCTCTTTGTGCAGCAGCCGACGGGCAGTACTCCACTGCGTCGCGCGCTGGACGCCGCTGGCGATTACTACGAATGGAAAGACAGCCGCGGCGCCGCCAGCACCACGCCGGGCGTGTCGGGTGGCAAGGATTTGTCATGCCGCCAGAACTTCACCATCGTGACGACCGATGGCTACTGGACAGAGGGTAGCTACTATGAGGCGTCAACCTCGGGCGCCCGGCAAAACAACGACGGCAGCAACGGCCCCACCATCACCGGCCCCAATAGCGCGTCATACCAGTACACCCCGATCGGTCCGTTCCAGGATAGCTGGAGCAACAACCTGGCGGATATCGCGATGTACTACTGGAACCGCGACTTGCGTACCGACCTGACCAACAACGTCCCGGTCAGCACGGATGACCCGGCCTTCTGGCAGCACATGGTGACCTTCGGGGTCGGACTCGGCGTGGAGGGAACGATCGCCCCCACCACCGCGTTTGCCGCCATTGCCACCAAGACGGACCCGGGCTGGCCCAACCCGACGGGTAACAACGCGGCCAAGATCGACGACCTGCTGCACGCCAGCCTCAACGGCCGAGGCGAGTTCTTCAGCGCGAAAGATCCCCAGACCTTCGCCAACGCACTCGCTGCCACGTTGGCGACCATCAACGCCCGAACCAGTTCGGCCGCCTCGGTCGCAGCCAATTCCACCCGTCTGAGCACCAATACGCTTCTCTTCCAGGCACGCTTCGACAGCGGCACCTGGACGGGCGACATGCTGGCCTACAAGATCGATGTCAACACGGGCGATCCGGACACCACCCCGGCCTGGCAAGCCAGCAAGCAGATTCCGGCCTTCCTGACGCGCAGCCTCTTCACCATCAATCCGAGCAACGGGCTGGGCATCCCCTTTACCTGGGCCTCGCTGGCCGGCAGTCAGAAAACGGCACTCAACAACGACTCGACCCTGTTGGAATGGGTGCTCGGCGACCAGACCAAAGAGGCGTCAAACAACGGCCCCTTCCGCACCCGCAAGAGCATCATGGGTGACGTCGTCAACTCCGACCCGGCATTTGTAAAGCATGAAGATTATGGATACAGCCTGGCCGGCTCGCTGAGTGCAGCCGAACGGAAGTCATACATCGCACGCCGGCTCTCGACCAACTTCCTGAACCGCAAGGGCGCGCTCTTCTTTGGTGCCAATGACGGCATTTTCCGTGGTCTGGACAGCGACACGGGGACAGAACTGTTTGGCTATATCCCCAATACGGTCATGTCCGGTCTGCCCACGCTCGCCGATCCGAAATACACCCACCGCTACTATGTGGACGGTGCGCCAAAGGTCGGCGATGCACTCATCGGCAGTAACTGGAAGACCGTGCTGGTCGGGTCGACTGCGGCCGGCGGCAAAGGATACTTCGCTCTGAACGTTGAGAATGCGCATGGTTTCAGCGCCTCCGACGTGATGTGGGAGGTCAACGACACCACCACCGGCTTCGGAGAACTCGGCTTCACGCTCGGCCAGGCCTCGATAGGCCGAACGGAAAGCGGTGACTGGGTCGCCGTCTTCGGAAACGGCTACAACAGCACGTCCCAAAAAGCCCAGTTGTTCGTCGTCAATATCAGCACCGGCGCCCTGATCAAGAAGATCGACACCGGCATCGGAAGCGCGTCGACCCCGAACGGCCTGGCAACGCCCGTGGCAATCGACAGCGACCAGAACGGTTCGATTGACCTGATCTACGCCGGCGACTTGCACGGCAATATCTGGAAGTTCGACTTCACCGGCAGCAACAACAGCAACTGGAAAGTCGCTTTCGGCGGCAAGCCGCTATTCAAGGCAACCGACGGCGGCAGCCCCGCTCAAGCACAGCCGATCACCGCCAAGGTGCAAGTCAGCAAGCACCCCTCAAAAGGCCTGATGGTCTATTTCGGGACGGGCAAGTATTTTGAGTCGGGCGATAACACCGATCTGAGCAAGCAGTCACTCTATGGCGTGCAAGACGAATGCGGCATCGGCGTCTCCGGCACGGGCTGCGGCAGTATCAGCAACGCATCCAAGGTTGCGCGAAGCGATCTGCTGGTTCAGAGCATTACTTACGAGGGCTCACAGAGCTTCAACGGTAATGTCTGGGAAATTCGTCAGTTCTCGCAGAACACCCCCACCGTGAATCAACGCGGCTTTCTGGTGGATCTTGTCCCGCCGACCAACATCAAGGCTGGCGAACGCATCCTCACCGATCCGATTCTCTGGAAAGACCGCATCATCTATGTGAGTTCCATCCCGGATGACGACGCCTGCGCCGGCGGCGGCTCAAGCTGGATCATCGAGCTGGCGCCCTACACCGGCGCACGGACTGAACATAACGTGTTCGACCTGTCGAGGGACGGCACCTACGGCAGCAGCAACGAGTACAACAACAAGGTCGTCAGCGGCCGTCGTGTGGTGGGCGGCATGATCAAGAGCCTGGGCCAGGTGCGCGACTCCGGGGGTAAAACCCACAAGTACGGCTCCACCTCGACCGGCACCATCGACAAGAGCACTCAACAATCCGACGGGAGTCGCCGTATCTCGTGGCGGCAACTGCAATAAGGAAAAACGGCCATGAACATCCAGACATTTATGCGTCGCCTGACCTTGGTCAGCCTGTTCGGGCTCCTGAGCGTGGGTGCCAACGCTCAGGAGCGCCCTCTCGAGGAAATCGGGATCATCAAAGCGGTCAGTCCGGCGGCATCCACCATTGTCGTCGGCGACCGGAAGCTCAAGATCACCACGGCAACGAAAGTCACCGCCGACGATCGCAGTCTCGCCTATTCACCGGTCTCTTCGGCATGGGTGGGGAAGCAGATCGCCATGGAAACGAACCCCGACGGCCAGGGAAATATACTGGTCGTCGAGCTTCACCTTTTCAGTGGCGGGAGTGGCCAATGAAACGCGTAAAACCGCCCTTCCCGCGCCGTAGAGAACGCGGCTTCACGCTCATTGAGCTGATGATCGTTGTCGCCATCATCGGCATCCTTGCCGCCATTGCCTACCCGAGCTACACCCAGTACGTGTTGCGCTCGAAGCGCAATGATTGCGCAGGCGCCTTGGTCGGGATGGCTGCTGCCATGGAGCGTCGTTTCTCGACGAATCAGTCGTATCTGGGTCTGGCAGCGGGCGGCGCGAACACTGGCGCGCCCGCGGCAGCGTTCTACCCTGCGCAGTGCCCGATTGATGGCGGCGCAGCGACATACAACCTCACCATTGCTGCGGCGACCCAGACCACCTTTACGCTCAATGCAGCCCCCACGGGAAGCCAGGCAGGCGACACATGCGGCACGCTGTCGCTCACTGAAACCGGCGTCAAAGCAGCTACCGGCGGCACGGTTCAAGCCTGTTGGTAATACTGATGGATGTTCAGCGGTGCGCAGCCAGGGACTTTACACTGCGCACCGCCTGAACGTTCGCTGCTCACAAACACCGAGATCTTCACGATAGTATCTGGGCGCCTGTTCCGGAGTGTCCTGTGCGCGACGTCCCCCCGGTTTGAGTAGCACTTGAGATTAGAGTCCAATCCGAAGCATGAAAGAGATTGGACATGAAGAAGCGGTTCAGCGAAGAGCAGATCATTGGCTTCCTGCGGGAAGCAGTGGCGGCACGCATCGGCAGGGTGACGAAGGCTGCCGCCCAAAACCACCTCACGGCACAAGGAGCGACAAGACATGCCGACGACCCCGCTTAGCGACTTCCATGTCGCGTCAAAGGATCTGCCCTGGAAGGTCCTGCGCGACGGCTACCACTTCAAACTCCTGCGTACCTGCCCCGTCACCGGCGCCTGGGTTGCCTTATTCCGTACCGTAGCGGGCGCGTCCGTGCCCTCCCACAAGCACATCGGTGCGGCGGAGTATTTTGTACTGAAGGGGAAGATCGAGATTCGAGGTGGTGTCGAGCGCGGCGGCGTGACCGCCTGCGCCGGTGACTACGGCTACGAACCGAACGGGATCATCCACGAGAGCACTCACTTCCCGGAACCCTGCGAATACCTGTTCATCAACCACGGCCCGCTCCAATATCTGGACGCCGACGGCAAGACCACCGTGGTGCTCGACTGGATGGGCGTTCAGGCGAAATGGGATGACGCGCCAGTGGCCGATTAGGCTCCGCAGCCGCGGTCGAACGCCGGCGTCAGGTCTTGAAATACACCATTCCTGTTTGCCCGATGGATCAATCTGAACAGCACGAGCTGACGCCCAAGCCTACGTCATCACCCGCCACGTCGTTCGTCGCACCCTGATACAAAATCAGCCGCACAAATGCTGCATTGCAACATCGATTGCCTGTAGTGTGTATCTCGACAATTCACCATTTTCCTGACGCCCGTGCACTCATCGGTGCCAGCCGAATGGACGGAAAGGAGGTCGATATGCGGATCAAACCATTTTCACGCCAAAAGATCATCAGCCTGGCCTTGCAGGGCGGCGGCGCGCACGGGGCGTTTACCTGGGGTGTGCTCGACTACCTGCTCGAAGCCGGCCAGCTTGAGTTCGACGCGGTGAGCGGGACCAGCGCCGGGGCGATGAATGCTGCGGTGCTGGCGCAGGGCCTGATGGCGGGCGGGCCGGACGGCGCGCGCGAGGCGCTGGCAACATTCTGGAAGTCGGTGGCCAGCAGCGTGCCCTTCGATGTCACGGTGCGCACGCTCGATGGCGACAGCGGAACACTGGCGCCGGCAATGAAAATGATGATGATGTGGGCGAGCTTCTTTTCGCCTTACGAGCTCAACCCGTTTGATCACAATCCGCTGCGCGACGTGGTGACGAGCCAGATCGATTTCGAACGTCTGCGGCGCGAGAGCCCGCTGCGGCTGTTCATCGCCGCCACCGAAGCCAATACCGGCCGCCTGCGGCTGTTTCGTGAGCACGAACTGACGCCCGACGCCCTGCTCGCCTCGGCCTGCCTGCCGTCGGTGCATCACAGCATCGAGATCGATGGCGAGCACTACTGGGACGGTGGCTTCGCCGCCAATCCAGCGGTGTTCCCGCTGTTCTACTCGGGCAAGAGCCGCGACATCATGCTGGTGCTGATCAACCCCATGCGCCACAGCAAGACGCCGCGCAGTGCGGACGAGATCCGCACGCGCAGCATGGAGCTGGGCTTCAGCGCGAACTTTCTGCGCGAGATGCGCATGTTCGCGCATGCCCGGGAGTTTGCCGAAAAGCAACCGTGGTGGTCGCGCGGACGGCTGGAGCGGCGCCTGCTGTCGACCAACTTCCACCTCATTGAAGCCTCGGAGGTGATGAGCCAGTTGTCGTCCGAGTCCAAGCTGTCGGCCAGCGGGTCTTTTCTCGAACGACTGCGCGATCTGGGCCGCGAGCGTGCGCAGCTGTGGCACGCAGCATCGGGCCATCATGTGGGCGAGCGCCCGTCGATCGAGGTCGCCGGGCTGTTCGGCTCCCGTCCGAGCACCGCGCCACTGGCGCCCTGATGCGCACGGCCGACCCAAGCGCCAAGTTCGGGGCTGAAATACAATGCGCCACCGCGCCAATCGGTGCGAACCATCGCGATTGAGCCTGCGGCGGCAAAACACCCCACAGAATGGCTCCTGCGCGCATCCCCGAACCCGCGCTTTGCGCGTAGGCTGAAACGGTTACGCACTGTTTTCCCGCGGTGCATCTGACGATCGCCACGGCTTCCGTCGCCGTGGACACAAGGTAACATTACCCTTGGACCATTCATCGCAGGCAGGCGAGCCCATGACGACTGTTGCACCCCCCAACACCCCGCTCACATCACCCGGCTTCCCCATGGTGGGCATCGGGTGCTCGGCCGGTGGTCTCGAGGCGTTGGAGAGTTTTCTGGGGAGTGTGCCGGCCCACTGCGGCATGGCCTTTGTGATTGTTCAGCATCTCGACCCGGTACATGCCAGTGCGCTGCCAGAGTTGCTGCGACGGGTCACGGAGATGGCGGTCGTTGAAGCGAGCGACCACATGCAGGTCGTACCAAACCGGGTTTTACGTCATTCCGCCCAACCGGGATCTGTCGCTGCTCCACGGCTGGCTCTATCTGCTGGAGCCGTCCGCGCCGCGCGGGCTGCGCCTGCCGGTCGATTTTTTTCTGCGCTCGCTGGCCAACGACCGGGGCGACAAGGCCATTGGCGTGATCTTGTCGGGGATGGGCTCTGACGGCGTGCTCGGACTGCGTGCCATCAAGGAGAAGTCCGGACTCACCCTGGCGCAAACACCTGACACGGCAAAAGCGGCCAGCATGCCGAGCAGCGCGATCGCCGCAGGCCTGGCCGACATCGTTGCGCCGCCGTCGCAGATGCCACAGCGCATCGCTACCTATGTGAGCCACGATGCCTACGGCAGGTCGGGGGGTGCCGCTCCGCCGCCGAGTGCACAAAGCGCGCTCGACAAGGTGATGATTCTGCTGCGCGATCGCTGCGGATCCGATTTCTCGCTCTACAAAAGCAATACGCTGTACCGGCGAATCGAGCGCCGGTGCGCGCTGCATCAGAAAAAAGGCATTGCGGAGTATGTCAGTTACCTGCGCGACAACCCGCAGGAGCTCGACCTGCTGTTCAAGGAACTGCTGATCGGGGTCACCAATTTCTTTCGCGACCCGCCGGTATGGGAACAGCTGCGCACCCATGTGATTCCCGCCCTGTTGGCGCGCTACCCGGCCGGCAAGGCAATGCGCGCCTGGACCGCCGCCTGTTCGAGCGGCGAGGAGGCCTATTCGCTGGCGATTGTGTTTCGCGAGGCACTGGAGGCCGCCCGGCCCGACGGGCGCTTCAGCTTGCAGATTTACGCCACCGACCTCGACGCCGATGCCATCAGCCGGGCGCGCCGGGGTGTCTATCCCAAAAACATTGCGGCCGATGTGTCACCGGCGCGTCTGGCCCGGTACTTTGTGGCCGACGATGGGGGGTTCCGTATCGCCAAGGAGATCCGCGACATGGTGATCTTTGCCCCGCAGAACCTCATCGCCGATCCGCCCTTCACCCGGCTCGACCTGCTAACGTGCCGGAACCTTCTGATCTATTTGCGGCCCGAACTACAGAACCGGGTCCTGCAACTCTTTCATTACGCGCTCAACCCGGACGGTGTGTTGCTGCTGGGCAACGCCGAAACCGTCGGCACCACCAGCCGTCTGTTTGCGCCGCAGCACGGCAGTGCACGCATCTTCGACCGTCTGGACAAAAGCCGGCCACTCGCCGAAATGGCGTTTCCGGCTGGCGCTCCGACCGACATCCGACGCCCCGACGAGGCTACAACAGTGCCCCCAAGCCACAATCTCGAACACCAGGTTGACCAGCTGATCCAGCAAACCTACGCCCCGGCCGCCGTGCTGGTGAGCGCGGACGGCGACATCATCTACATCAGCGGGCGCACCGGAAAATACCTGGAGCCGGCTGCGGGCCGGGTCAACATCAACATCCACGCCATGGCGCGCGACGGCTTGCGCGAGGCCTTGCCCGGCGTCATTCACAAAGCGCTGCGGCAGACTGAGCCCATTTTGCTGAACGACATCCAGATCGGCAGCGGCGCCACCCGCCAGGCGGTCGATATCATCGTTCAGGGGCTCAACGCACCGGAGTTGCTGCGCGGACGCGTGCTGATCGTGTTCAAGGATGTCGCAAGGGCGCCGGGCAGTCGGGCAACGCGCAAAACTGCCGCATCGGGCTCTCAGGACGCGCTGATGGCGGAGCTGGCACTGGCGCGCGAGACCCTGCGCATCACCCATGAAGACATGCAGGCCTCGGTCGAGGCCCACCGATCGGCCAACGAAGAACTGCAGTCGACCAACGAAGAGTTGCAGTCGACCAATGAAGAACTGACCACCTCCAAGGAGGAGATGCAGTCGCTCAATGAAGAGCTGCAGACCGTCAATGCCGAGTTGCAGGCCAAGGTGGACGACCTCACCTGGGAGCGCAACGACATGACCAACCTGCTCAATGCCACCGAACTTGCGACCATCTTCCTCGACAGCCACATGAAGCTGCGCCGCTTCACCACGCATGCCACGCACATCTTCAAACTGATTCCGAGCGACATTGGCCGTCCACTGTCGGACGTGAGCTGCGACCTCGATGACGCCGACATCCTTGCCGACGCGGCTGAAGTATTGCGCAGCCTGAAGTACTCTGAACGCGAGATCGCGACGCACGACGGCCGCTGGTATCGGGTGCGCATCATGCCCTACCGCACCCAGACCAACATGATTGATGGGGTGGTCATCACCCTCATGGACATTACCGCGATCAAGTCACTGGAAGCCAAATTACGCACTCGACACGGCTCCCCGAGCACCACCGCCGGAGACGCATAATGAGCGATACAGACAAGGACGACCTGCGCCATCGGGCGGAGCGACACCTGGCGCAACAACAGCCGAACCACCCCGCCACCGAAGCCGACACCCAACGCATGCTGCATGAGCTTCAAGTGCACCAGGTCGAACTGGAAATGCAGCAAGAAGAGCTTGAGCGCTACCGGCTCCATCTGGAAGATCTGGTGGCCCTGCGCAACAGCGAACTGGCAGAGGCTCTTGAGCAAGCACAACAGGCCAACCACGCAAAAAGTGCGTTTCTGGCCAATATGAGCCACGAAATTCGTACCCCGATGAACACCATTCTTGGCATGACCCATCTGCTCAAGCACGACAGCCCGACGCCCAAGCAACTGGCGCGTCTCGATACCATCAACAAGGCCGCAACCCACCTCCTGGCCATCATCAGCGATGTGCTCGACCTGTCGAAAATCGAGGCGGGAAAGTTTCACCTCGACTTGCACGACTTTTCCCTTGGCGATGTGTTGCGCTCGGTCGAACACCTGGTCATTGACCAGATCGACAACAAGCACCTGCGCTTTTCGGCCAGTTCCGACAAGGTGCCGTACATTCTTAACGGCGATGTCACCCGCCTCACCCAGGTGCTGCTCAATTACCTGAGCAACGCCATCAAGTTCACCGAGCGGGGAGAAATCACCCTGCACTGCCTGCTCCTCGAAGAGCGGCCAAACGACGTATTGCTGCGCTTCGAAGTGCAAGACACCGGCATCGGCGTCACCACCGAGCAGCTGAGCCGACTGTTCCAGAATTTCGAACAGGCTGACAGCTCCACCACGCGCCGCTTCGGCGGCACCGGATTGGGGCTGGCCATCTGTCGGCACCTGGCCGAGCTGATGGGCGGCGCCGTCGGCGCGAGCAGCAACCCCGGCAAGGGGAGCCTGTTCTGGATGACCGCCCGATTTGGCAAGGGCAAGACGTCAACGCCGTCGCAGATGCCAAGCTAGTACGCAGGACGCGCGCGAGGCCTCACCCACCAAACACGCCATCGCCGTTTTCCATACCTCAATGCCGCCCGCCCAATATCGCGCATCAAGCCCCCTCGCCATCCGACAGCCTCTGATCGACCGGCTCATCGCCTCCTGCCTTCGGCAGGCTCACGACAACGACCAGACCCGGCATGCCATTTCTGGCATACGCGTCACCACCATGAAAGCGGGCAATGGCACGCACCAGAGTGAGGCCGACGCCGCCATGGGCAGATTCGCCGCGGGCGGGGTCGGCCTGGTAGAAGCGATCAAATAGCCGAGCCAATGTAGGTTCGGGCACGCCCGCGCCGTGGTCACGCACTTGCAGGATGAAGCGCCGACCGTCGGCGCCGGCGAGGCGGCCAAGACGGCGATACAGGTAGCGGGTGAACAGCATGCTGCCGGCCGCGGTAATCAGAATGATCAGCGCGGCCGAGCCAAACAGCACGAACACCTTGCCCTCCAGGCGCTGACCGTCGCTGTCATGCTCCCGAAACCCCATCTCGTCGGTGGCTGGCAGCCTCACACTGGCCGGCTCAGCCAATCTGGACAGTCGCAGCCTGTTTCTCAACTACGAGCTGATGGTGGCCTTTCATGACCCCGCAGGCATTCGACGCTTCGCCGCGTGGTTTGACGGCGAATGCAAGAACGCCGGACCCTGTTCGCCCCAGCGCCCCGGCCTGCTCCGCGATCTGGCAGAAGGCATGCTGCTGTGGCTGGCGTTCCAGCGCTGAGCGATCCGGTGCCCGCCCACGCAGCCCCAAAACGACAAAGCCCGGCAACACGCCGGGCTTTGTCTCAAACCAACCGCTGACCGACGCGGCTTACCAGCTGGCGTCCCGATCCGGCGTGGCCGAGATCTTGTGGATGGTGAGGTCGGCACCTTCGTATTCTGCTTCGGCATCCAGACGCAGACCGCTGACGGACTTGATCGTGGCATACACCAGATAGCCACCGGCGAACGCGAAGGTGACGCCGGTCAGGGTACCCACGAGCTGGCTCATGAAGCTGACACCGCCCATGCCGCCCAGCGCTTTCGAGCCAAAGATGCCGGCGGCGATACCGCCCCAGGCGCCGCACAGTCCATGCAGCGGCCAGACACCGAGCACATCGTCGATCTTCCAGCGGTTCTGGGTGAGGGTGAACATATGAACGAACAGTACGCCGGCAATCACGCCGACGGCCAACGCACCAATCGGGTGCATCAAATCGGAACCGGCACACACCGCCACCAGACCGGCCAGCGGACCGTTATGCACGAAGCCCGGGTCGTTCCTGCCCATCACCAGCGCGGCCAGCGTGCCGCCGACCATGGCCATGAGCGAGTTGACCGCCACCAGCCCGCTGATGCCCTCAACCGTCTGCGCGCTCATCACGTTAAAGCCGAACCAGCCCACCGTGAGAATCCACGCTCCCAGCGCGAGGAAGGGAATGCTCGAAGGCGGGTGGGCGGCGATGGCGCCAGACTTGTTGTAGCGACCGTGACGCGCGCCAAGCAACAGCACCGCAGCCAATGCGATCCAGCCGCCGACGGCATGCACCACGACGCTGCCGGCAAAGTCGTGGAAGGTGGCGCCGAACGTGGCTTCAAGCCAGCCCTGGAAGCCGTAGTTGCTGTTCCAGATCATGCCTTCAAAAAAGGGATAGACCAGACCGACCAGCAGCGCGGTCGCGACCAACTGCGGGTAAAAGCGCGCCCGCTCGGCAATGCCGCCTGAGATGATGGCCGGGATGGCGGCAGCGAAGGTCAGCAAGAAGAAGAACTTGACCAGGTCGTAGCCGCTGCGCGCGGCCAGCACGTCGGCGCCCTGGAAGAAGCTGACGCCATAGGCCACGGCATAGCCCACAAAGAAGTAGGCGATGGTCGAGACGCTGAAATCGACCAGAATCTTGACCAGGGCATTGACCTGATTCTTGCGCCTTACGGTGCCCACTTCGAGAAACGCGAAGCCGGCATGCATGGCAAGCACCATGATGGCGCCCAACAACACGAACAGGACGTCACTGGATGTCTTGAACTGCTCCATGGAAATGCTCCTTTTGCACAATAGGGGAGCATTTAGCAGATCACGTGCCAGTACGGCTTTTACAATAAATCAAGCACTTACAATACCGCGCCCCAAGACAGCGCACTCCTCCAGCACCAATTCGGTGCATCCGTCAGACGTCGAGGCCCCATCAGCGTGCATCCGCGCCAGCGCATGCGTCATCTCGGTGCGAGATTTTTGGGCAGCAACACCCACATGGCACCGTTTTGCTTCATGCGCCCGGCCTCGGCCCCGGCGGCATCGCCAAAGCCCCAGAAGAAGTCGGCCCGCACGCCGCCGCGAATGGCGCTGCCGGTGTCCTGTGCCATCACCAGTTGCCGCAGCGGCTGGTTGGTGTTGGGGCGCGTGGTGTCGAGAAACACCGGCGCGCCAAGCGGTACGGTCTGGCGATCCACCGCAATGCTGCGTTCGGCCACCAGCGGCACGCCTAGCGCGCCGATGGGGCCGTCGTTGTTGTCTGGCAGCGGGCGGAAGAACACATAGCTGGGGTTCTGGTCGAGCAACTCGCGCAGGCGCGCCGGGTTGGCCCGCGCCCAGCGCTGGATGCCCTGCATGGACGCGTCCGATAGCTTGAGTTCGCCCTGCTCCACCAGCCATTTGCCGATGGATTTGTAGGGGTGGCCGTTCTGGTCGGCATAGCCAATGCGCAGGAAGCTGCCGTCGGGCAGTTCAACCCGGCCCGAGCCCTGCACTTGCAGGAAGAACAGCGCAATCGGGTCATCCGCCCAGGCCAGCACTGGCGCAGGGAAGGCGTCGCCCTGATTAGTGACTTCGCGCCGCGTCCAGTAGGGCACCAGGCGGTTGCCCTCGATGCGCCCGCGCAGACGCATCGGTTTGAGTTCGGGGTAGATGCCGGCCAGCTCGACCGAGACCATGTCGGGTGGTACGCCGTGAATCGGCCACGCGTGCTGCGCGCTGCGATCGAGGCTGCCGCGAATCAGCGGTTCGTAATAGCCGGTGACCAGGCCGTTGGCGCTGCTGTCGGCATTGCGCACCTGCCAGGGGCGGAAATTATTATCGAAGAACTGTCGCACCACCGCGCGCGGCGGTGCGTCGCCGAGCGCATCGGCTTGCGCGCACACTCCGGCCCAGGCCGCCTCCTTGCGCAACACGCGGCACGAGCGCTGCCAGGCCGGCCAGGCCGCTTCCATGGCATCCACATTCCAGCCCGGCAAGTCGCTCCAGCGCGCGGCGACGAGTCGGCCGGCGGCAACCGCGGGGGTCGCCACCGGTGCGGACGACGGCGTCACGGCTTGCGGCTTGGGCGGCACCGGCACGGGCGCGGGTGCCGGCACGGGGACGCTTTGCGTCACCGGGGGCACCTGCGCGCACGGCGGACATTCGGGCACACGCTCGGTGGCACAGGCGGACAGCAACACACATAATCCAGCCACACGGGGCCAGACAGACAGACGAAGGAACATGGCGGACAGATCAGTTACACTCGGTCGAGCGAAGCCGGCAGTATAGCCGTGACCGCCCTTCCCCAACCTGCCACCGGAGCCTGCCATGTGGGTGATCCTGCTGGAAGCCGGCGTTGCGCTGGCATTGTTGCTTGTCATTGTCTGGGCCACCTGGCCACGAAAGAAGAACACATCTGATGACTCCGACATCTCCTGATCTGGCCGTCTTTTTTGCGCGCCTCGAAAAAACCCTGGACCGACTCGACGCCTGGCTGCCCGCCCCGCCGCTCGCCCCGGACTGGGACAGTGCCATCGCCTTCCGCTGGCTGCGCCGCGGCGCGCAGGCCCGGCTGGAGGCCATTGCGCATCCGCACCTGATCCGCGTCGAAGACCTGCAGGATGTCGCCGACCAGATCGCGCGCCTCGACGCCAACACCCGCCAGTTCGTCAAAGGCCACCGCGCCAACAATGCGCTGCTCACCGGCGCGCGCGGCACCGGCAAGTCGTCGCTGGTCAAAGCCATGCTGGCGCGTTACGCCGACAGGGGCCTGCGCCTGATCGAGGTCGACAAGCAGGACCTGATGGACCTGCCCGAGATTGTCGAGCTGGTACGCACACGGCCCGAGCGCTTCGTGCTGTTCTGCGACGACCTGTCCTTTGAAGACGCCGAGCCCGCCTACAAGGCGCTCAAGAGCGTGCTCGACGGCTCGCTCGCCGCCGTGCCCGACAACGTCATCATCTACGCCACCTCCAACCGCCGGCATCTGATGCCCGAGTACCACGCCGAGAACCGCGAGGCACACAACATCGACGGCGAGATCCACCCCGGCGAAGCGGTCGAAGAGAAAATCTCGCTGTCCGAGCGTTTCGGGCTGTGGCTGTCCTTCTACCCCTTCGGTCAGGACGCCTATCTCGACATCGTCAGCCACTGGCTGGGCGAATTCGGCGTAGCCAAGGCCAAAATCGACAAGGCCCGCACCGAAGCCCTGCAGTGGGCGCTGATGCGGGGCTCGCGCAGCGGTCGGGTCGCCTGGCAGTTTGCCCGCGACTACGCCGGCCGACACGCCAAGTGAGCGCCGCATGACCGACACCACCCAAGCCAAAAAACGCGTCGACGTCGCCGCCGCGGTCATCACCCAGCCCGACGGCAGCGTGCTGCTCGGCCAGCGGGCGGCCGGCACCTTTTACCCCGGCTACTGGGAGTTTCCCGGCGGCAAGGTCGAGCCCGGCGAAAGCCCGCGTGCCGCGCTGATCCGCGAGCTCGAAGAAGAACTCGGCATCACCGCCGACACCTGCTGGCCCTGGCTGATGCGCGAGCACGACTACGAACACGCCAACGTCCGCCTGCACTTTTTTGAAGTACCCGAATGGACCGGCGACATCAACGACCATGTGCACGCCGCGCTCGCCTGGGACCACCCCGAGCGCTTCAGCGTCGCGCCCATGCTCCCCGCCAACGGCCCCATCCTCAAAGCCCTGCGCCTGCCGCGTGAAATGGGCATCACCGATGCCGCCCACATGGGCGCCGACGCCCAACTCCAGGCACTCGACCGCGCCCTCGCCCGCGGGCTCAAGCTGGTACAGATTCGCGACACCTCGCTCGACACCGGCCCGCGCGAGCGCCTCGCCCACAGCATCGTCCAGCGCTGCCACGCCGCCGGCGCCCTCGCCCTGGTCAACGGCGACGCCGACCTCGCCCGGCGCACCGACGCGCACGGCCTGCACCTGCCCGCCCGCCAGCTCATGGCCTGCGGCACCCGCCCCGACTTCGAATGGGTTGGCGCCTCCTGTCACACCCGCGCCGAACTGGAGCACTGCGCCAAACTCGGCCTCGACTACGCCGTGCTCGGCCATGTCAACGCCACCCCCAGCCACCCCAACAGCCCATCGCTGGGCTGGGCCGGCTTCAGCGCCCTCACCCGGTTGCTGCCCATGCCGGTGTTCGCCATTGGCGGCGTCAGCCTCGAACACATGGGCGCAGCGCGTGCGGCTGGTGCGCATGGGGTGGCGGGGATTCGGGGGAGTTGGGCCTGAAAGACCATCTCGCCTGGGGCACCAGCCGATGCGCACTCTATAGCGGCAGGTCGCGCCGCCCGGCGCGACCACAGGCGCCGGCGATTACCTGCCCGGCACGACAACACCCAACATAAACCGGCAGCCCCTGCCATTCACATCTATGGTGGTCTACATGACCCCCGCCTTGCTGGCACGCGGGGCATTGCCCGGCGTTTTCGCCGTCCCTCCTGAGCATCCCCGCTCCGACGCACTCGGCCCCTTTCGGCCACGCCGGGCGGCGAACAGCCTGTGGCCAACATTGGAGGAGAACCACCATGGCGACCTATATCGCACTGTGTACATTCACCGAACAGGGCATCCGCTCGATCAAGGACTCGGCGCAACGGGCCGACGCGGTCAAGGAATTGGCGGCGAAGTTTGGCGCGACGATGACACAGCTGTACTGGACGATGGGCCATTACGACCTGATCGCGACCATCGACGCGCCAGACGACGAGTCGGCCACGGCATTTGCCCTGGCCACGGCCTCGGGCGGCAATGTGCGCATGCAAACCCTGCGTGCTTTCTCGCGCAGCGAGTTGGCCGGCATCACCGCACGACTCGGCTGACATATTGACCTGCGGCCGGCGTAAAACGACGGGCTGCCGCAGGCGCAACGCACGGCATGACCTCCCCAGTTGCGCGCAGGCGAGGCGTGAGCACGGGTCGCACGGCTTGACCGTCACCCCCCGGAACGGCTGACCGAGCCCCTCCGGCACCCACCAATCAGCGCCACCCCGGCAACGAAAACTCCTCCACCAGCAAGTCCCGCTCCGCTCGATGCGCGGTCGCGAGTTCGGCGACCAGATCGCGCCCCTTCGGAAGCAGGTGGATTTCGACCTGACGCCGATCCTCCTGACTTGCGCGACGCCGCACCAAACCCAGCTTTTCACAACGGTCGACCAAGGCCACCACGCCGTGGTGCTTGGCCTGGAGGCGCTCGGCAATTTCACCGATGGTGGCCCATTCCCGGTCCGGGAAGCCCATCACATGCAGCAAGAGCTGGTATTGCAACAGGGTCACACCGGCGGCTTGGCACAGGTCTTCACTGGCACGCAGGTAGCAGCGCAGGCGGTACCGAAAGTGCGACAGGCGTTCGATGTCGGCTTTGCTCAGCGGACTTGACATAGGCGTTTCTGGCATCTAATTTACGATTTGTATCACGTTATGATATAAAAGCAATCACTCACCCCGTCCAGCACGAGCCTTTCAGGAGGAAAGCCAATCATGGGCTTCATGTCGATCCCCCAAATGATGATCTCTTCAGAAGCCGGTTGGCGAGACCTCGAACACCAGCACCCGACGGTGCTCTCACTGTTTCTCTGGATGGTCCTGCCGCTGTCGATTCTGCCACCCGCCATGTTGTACTACGCAGGCACCCACTACGGCGATGCGCTGATGGTCGGCTGGTCGGGCAAGCCCTGGTCGGTCATTGCACCACTGTTTTTCCTCTGCGAACTGGCCGCCTTTGTCGGCATGGGCTTGTTCATCCGGAGCGTTGTCGACCACGACACCTCGCCCATCGACACACACGACGCCTACGTCGTCACCGCGATCGCGCCGGTGCCGATGTGGCTCTCGTCGCTGGCCCTGCTCGTACCGAACCCGGCCTTCGTCGCGGTGGTCGCACTGACCGGCTTGGTCGCCGCATCCGCATTGATGTACCGCGGCATCTACGCCTTGTGCCACATGGCAGACGAGGTGCGCGCCGCGAGCGTCACGCATACGGTCATGGCCGCTGGACTGCTATGCTGGGCGGCCTTCCTGGTGCCGATCCTGATGTTCTAAGCGCGTCGAGAGGCGTCGTACCAGCGCACGCCTCAGCCTTGCCGCAAGCGCGCGTTCAGCGTGTCGACCACCTCGGCCCAGTCGGCGTCTTCGGCAATTTCTTCACGCAGAAACGCCGCTTGGGAGGGGCTCCAGAACGGAGCGGCCGCAAGCGGGATATCACCCGCAAGCGGGGCGTGCCGAAGGACAAAGGCGTCGATACTGGCCGCGTCGCTGGGAAGGCCCAACTGGGCAAACAGGGCGGATAGAGGATGGACAGGGGTTTCCATGCGGTTCTCCTTCCGAAGTCGAAAAAATGAGCGCCACGGCCGCCGCACGGGCATCAAGCCCTCGCGCAACGCGCGAACATCGACACAAGGCACTGGTGCGTCGGGTCGACTTTACGCCGGCTTGGCCGGCGACGCGATGTTACTGATCGTCTTCGAAGCTGTCCGACATGCCATCCGGTGGCTTGGCCGCCGGGATGCGGTAGCTCTCGGAGGCCCAGGCGCCCATGTCGATCTGGCGGCAGCGCTCGGAGCAGAAGGGGCGGTATTTGTTGTCGGTGCGCCATTCGACAGGCTTGGCGCAATGGGGGCATTTGACGATGCGGGGGGCGGAATCGCGGGTCATCGGACTCAGAGATTGCACAGCGTGAGTTCGAACTCGACGTCGTTCTCGCACTGGCGGGGTCGGCTGATGGTGTCGGGGCGCATGAAGCGCACGTTGAGCACGTATTTGTTGGCGCTGATTTCGGGCACGGCCTGGGCATTGAGGTGCACACGAACACGCACCATCTGGATCGGGCGCCCACCCATGGTGAGCTGGTAATTGCCGCGGTTGGCGGTCTGCATTTCGGGCCGACCGCTGGCGCGCAGCAAACGCAGCACAATCGCCAGGCCGTCGCGGATCGGCAGCATGGGGCGGATCCAGCCTTCCAGATCGCGCCGGCGCACTTCAACGTCGCGGTTTTGCCAGTGGTAATACGCGGGCAGGTCGAACTGGCAGGCACCGCCGGGAATCGCGGCGCGGCTGCGGATACCCATCAGCCAGTCGTTTTCGCGCAGGTAGTGACCGATCTTGCCAGACACCGACAGCAGGCCGGCAGTGGCTTGCTCGATCTCGTACAAGGCGCCGCTGAGCGCTTCTTCGGATATGTCGGGGTTGTCGCGGAAAGCGAGCAGCGTTTGACGCTGGCGCTCGAGTTCCTGCAGCAGGTCGACCTTGAACTCGGAACGGCTGGCCACTTCGAGCATTTCGAAGATCGAGGTCAGCGTGACATGGTGGTCAATGGGCGATTCACCGCGCAGCGTGTGCGCGATACGGCCAAACAGATCTTCCAGCCGGAGCAGGGTGCGGATGCGTTCGTTGAGTGGGTATTCGAAAGTAATCACCGCATGCGCCTGATGGGTTTGCCAACCTCCTGATAATCCGCGCGATGATAGCACACGGCTTGTGCGGGGCTCAGGCGCAAGCGAGCCCGAGATAGCGCTGATGCAAGGCGTCGACCTGCTGATGGAGGTGGTCGAGATCGCCACTGTTGTCGATCACGTCGTCGGCGGCGGCGAGCCGATCGGCGCGCGGCAACTGAGCCGCCATGATGGCTTCGACTTGCGCGGGGGGCAGGCCTGAACGCTTCATGACGCGCGCCACCTGCACCGCCTCATCGCAATCGACCACGGCGATGCGCTGGCAACGCTGACGATACGTGCCGGACTCGATCAGCAGCGGCACCACCAGCACCACATAGGGCGCATCGGCTTCGGCGCACTGACGGTCAGACTCGGCGCGGATCATGGGGTGAAGAATCGCTTCGAGGCGCTGACGCTCGTCAGGCTTGGCAAACACCCGCGCGCGCATGGCGTCACGATCGAGCGCGCCATCGGCAGCGATGACCGCATCGCCGAAAACCGAGCGAATGGCTGGCAGCGCGGCACCGCCGGGTGCGGTGAGCTGACGGGCGATGAGGTCGGTATCCACAATGGCCGCACCGTGCTCGCCAAAACGGTCGGACGCCGCGCTCTTGCCACTGCCGATGCCGCCGGTCAGCCCGACAATCCAGCGTGCCGTACTCACGGCGAACAATTCTCTCGGGTCGCGCCGGAGAAAGCATCGCTCCATTCACTGACGCGTTCGATCAGCACTTCGGCCGGTCCGCGGATTTCAATGCGGTGGGTGGTATCGCCCCGCTCTTCGATGGCCACACCACTGACACCCTTGGCCTGAATGCGCCGCACCTGCTCTTTGGCAGACGCCGCCGACTTGAACAAGCCCAGCGAGATGGTCAGCGGCCGGGAACCGTTCTCGCCCACCACGAACAGATCGCTCCAGCCCTTGGCGCGAATCTCGTTCGCGCGGCGCTCGGCCGCCTCTTTGGTGGGGTGCGCCGGGATATGTACCCACCAGGAGGTGACGTCGGTGGTGGTCTTGTCACGCGCGGTAAAGTCCGGTTGGCGCAGGGCCTGCCGCATGAGACGATCCGCCGCTTCGTCGTCCAGACCACCAAAGGCCACGCAGGCCTTCGGCACGCTGGGCACCGGCGGCGGCGCCTCGACGACGGGCGCCGGAGGGGGCGCCGGCGGCGGCACCACGATAGGTGCGGGCGCAGGTGCGGGTGCGGGCGCGGGCGCGGCCCGAGCCTCGGCCTGCAAGGCGGCAAGCGCCGCATCATCAAGCACTTTGATCTGCTCGGGCTTGAGCTGATTGGTCACCCGCTCGGGCTCGCTGCGCGTGCCGTCCTGACCGAACCAGCCCTGCCAGGCCGCCAGCGCAATGGCATTGACCAGCACCAGCAAGATGATCAGAAAACGCAGGATCGGCACGGCTTCGCTCCTCAGCCGACTTTGGGCAGATGCGCCAAAGAGGCGGCCACCGCTTCGGCCGGGTACTCGTAGTTTTCGAGCTGGCCCGAGAAGTAGCGGTCGTAGGAGGCCATGTCGAAGTGACCATGGCCGGTCAGGTTGAACAGGATGACCTTGGGCTCGCCCGTCTGCTTGCACACCAGCGCTTCGTCGATGGCGGCACGAATGCCGTGGCAGGACTCGGGCGCGGGGATGATGCCTTCGTGACGCGCAAACAGCACGCCGGCCTCAAAGGTGGCCAGCTGGGGCACGGCCACCGCTTCGACCAGCTTCTCGTGGTAGAGCTGCGAGACCAGCGGCGAGTCGCCGTGGTAGCGCAGGCCACCGGCGTGGATGCCCGGCGGCATGAAGTCGTGACCGAGGGTGTACATCTTCATCAGCGGGGTGAAGCCGGAGGCGTCGCCGTAGTCGTAGGCGTAAGCGCCCTTGGTGAGCGTCGGGCACGAGGCCGGCTCGACCGCCACGCAGCGCAGTTTTTCAGCGCGCTTCTCGCCGGCGATCTGATCGCACAGGAAGGGGAAGGCAATGCCGCCAAAACTGGAGCCGCCACCGCAGGGGCCGATCACCACGTCGGGGTAGAGGCCGATTTTTTCCAGCTGCTTCTTGGACTCCTGGCCGATCACGGTCTGGTGCAGCAGCACATGGTTGAGCACCGAGCCGAGCGTGTATTTGGTGTCGGCACGGCCGGCGGCCTCTTCGACCGCTTCCGAGATGGCGATGCCGAGCGAGCCCTGGTTGTCGGGATCTTTTTCGAGAATCGCGCGGCCGGTCTGGGTTTCCCTCGAGGGGCTGGAAAACACCTCGGCGCCCCAGGTTTGCATCATCGAGCGGCGGAAGGGCTTTTGCTGGTAGCTCACGTTCACCATGAACACCCGCACATCGATGCCAAACATGCCGCCGGCGAAGGCGATGGACGAGCCCCACTGGCCGGCGCCGGTCTCGGTGGTCAGACGCTTGATGCCGGCCTGCTTGTTGTAATAGGCCTGCGGCACGGCAGAGTTGGGCTTGTGCGAGCCGGCCGGCGAGACGCCTTCGTACTTGAAGAAGATCTTGGCCGGCGTACCCAACGCCTTCTCCAGCCGCACGGCACGCACCAGCGGTGTCGGACGCCAGATCTTGTAGATCTCGCGCACTTCGTCGGGGATCTCGATCCAGCGCTGCGAGCTCATCTCCTGCTCGATGATCGCATCCGGGAAGATCACGCTCATCTGCTCCGGCGTGGCGGGCGAGCCGTCCGGCCCCAGCGGCGGCAACGGCGCGTTCGGCATGTCGGCCGCGATGTTGTACCAGTGGGTCGGGATGTCCTCTTCGGTCATCAGAATGCGTGTCGGCTCGCTCATCGGCGGTTCTCCATTATGGTTATTTTGATGACACCGGGCAGGCCCGACGTCTTCCGTATCCGGCGGGCATCTTAGCCCGTCTGGCGCCTCATCGAAAGCACCCCTGCGCCTGCGCCACGGCCACGCCGTCGAGCACCAGGTTGTCGATGAGCCGCAAGGGCACACCCATCAAGGGTGCGATCTGCGACGCGGCGCCGCCGTTGAGCAGGCAGGATGCGCCAGGCAGATCGCCCACGTGCCGATACATGCGCTCGATGGCGCCGGCCTGAGCATGCAGGCAGCCCATGGTGATCGCGTCGGCGGTGCAGGTCGGCAGATCGATCACGCGGCCATCGGCCAAAGGCAGCTGAGCGGTATTGCCGGCCAGTGCGCGACGCATGAGGTCGACGCCGGGGGCGATCAGCCCGCCGCGAAACACGCCCTCGGCATCGAGCACGTCGATGGTGGTGGCGGTGCCGGCGGTCACCACCAGGCACGGCGCTGCGCCATGGGCATGCGCGCCAATCAGCGCGGCCCAGCGGTCTGCCCCCAGCTGAGCGGGATTCTCATAACTGTTTCGCACACCACAGGCCTCGCGCGTCGGCGTCAGCCACTGGGGCGCATGCCCCCACGGCGCGAGCGAGTCGGCGACCCGGCTGCGCAATTCGGCCGACACCACCGAAGCGCCGAACACCCCCTCAATCTGGCCCGGTGGCGGCAGCACGGCATCGAAAGTCCAGACTTCAGTGTGCGCAAAAGCGCCCTGTGCGTGCCATTGGTCGGCGTCGCGCAGCCCCCATTTAAGACGGGTGTTGCCCACATCCAGCAGCAGAATCATCCGGCGGCTCGCAAGCTCACGTCACCAGCGAGCACCCGACGCACACCGGCATCGGTCTGCAGACGCAAGGCGCCGTCGATATCCACGCCGAGGCAGATGCCCTCGAGGCTGTCGGTCTCGCCAATCAAGCGCACCGGCAACTCGGCGTAGGCATTGCGCTGGTTCCAGGCGCCTTGAAAGGCGGCGAATCCGCTGTTGGCGTAGGTCTCGAACAGGCTGCGCTGCACACGCAGCAACTCGGCCAGAAAGGCTTCACGGCTTGGCAGATCGTCAATCACCTGATCGAGCGCCGTCACATCGCGGCGCCCGGGAATGCTGGCGTCGTCGGGCAAGGACAGATTGAGCCCGATGCCGACCACCGCCGCCACCTGCCGCGCCGAAGCCAGCTCGACCAGAATGCCGCCGAGTTTGCGCCCGTGCACCTGGATATCGTTGGGCCATTTGAGCTCGACCCCGGCCACGCCCGCGTTTTCCAGCACGGTGGCGACGGCGATGCCAGCGACCAGCGAGAGCCCGGCCGGCACCGGCGCACCGGCAGGAAAACGCCACAGCGCCGAGAAGGTGAGGCTGGCGCCCGGCCAGGCCTGCCATTCTCGCCCCCGCCGACCTCGCCCCGCGCGCTGAAGCTCGCAGGCGACGACCGGCACACGGCCGTCATCGGCCGGCACGGCGTTGATCAAAACCGAGTTGGTGGAATCGCACTCGGCACGCAGGTCGAGCGAAAAGGCGGCGGCGTCTGGCCCCAGATGGGTACGCAGCGTGTCGATATCGAGCGGTGGAATCGCAGTAGCGGGCACGGGTCGGGAAAATGCAGTCGTAAAACTGCATTATGTCCCAATCGCCGGCCGCCGACAGCCCACCAGCGGCGGCGAGCGGTCGAAGCCTCACAAAGCTGCGACGTCAGTCGGCAGGCGACACGGCGGAGGTTTCCTCGCGCGGGCCGTCGAGCCCAAGCTCCTGGATTTTCCGGGTGATGGTATTGCGACCGATGCCGAGCAACTGCGCGGCTTCGATTCGCCGCCCGCCGGTGGTCTCCAGCGCGCGTTCGATCAGGGTGCGCTCGAAAGCCCGGGTGAGCTGCTCGAAGACCTCGCCCGGCACGGCTGCCAGCAAGCGATCCGCTTCACGCCCGAGCGCACTGCACCAGTCACCCCCGCCCATTTCGTGCGCTGCCGCTTCGCGAAACTCGACCGGCAGATCCGCCACTTCAACCAACTGGCCGGGCGCCATGACCGTCAGCCAGTGGCACAGGTTCTCGAGCTGGCGCACGTTGCCCGGGAAGACCTGGGTTTGCAGATGCTGGAGCGCGGCGCTGGAGATCCGCTTGGCTTCGACATCAAGCTCACGCGCGCTCTTCTTGAGAAAGTGCTGCACCAGCAGAGGGATGTCTTCGCGGCGCTCGCGCAGCGGCGGCAGGCGCAGACGGATGACGTTGAGCCGATGGTAAAGGTCTTCGCGGAACAGGCCGTCCTTGACCCGCTCATCCAGATCCTGGTGGGTCGCAGCGATCACCCGCACGTTGGCGCGGATCGGCTGATGGCCGCCGACGCGGTAAAAGTTGCCATCGGAGAGCACGCGCAGCAGCCGGGTTTGCAGCTCGGCCGGCATGTCGCCGATTTCGTCGAGAAACAGCGTGCCGCCGTCGGCCTGCTCGAAACGCCCCCGGCGCTGGGCGGCCGCACCGGTAAAAGCGCCGCGCTCGTGACCAAAGAGTTCGGACTCGAGCAGATCGCGCGGAATGGCCGCGGTGTTGATGGCAATGAAAGGCGCGTCGCGACGCGGACTGTGCCGATGCAATGCGCGCGCCACCAGCTCCTTGCCCGAGCCCGATTCACCGTTGATGAGCACGGTGGCATGCGACTGCGCCAGCCGGCCGATGGCACGAAACACCTCCTGCATCGACGGCGCCTGGCCGAGGATCTCGGGCGTCAGCACCGACTCGTCGGCCTCGACCACCTTCTCCTCGCCCTGCTCGACCGCCCGCCGCACCAGGCTCAAGGCCTGTTCAAGGTCGAAAGGTTTGGGCAGGTACTCGAAAGCGCCGCCCTGAAAGGCTGACACGGCACTGTCGAGGTCGGAGTAGGCCGTCATGATGATGACCGGCAGATCCGGGAAGCGGGCCTTGGCTTTCTCCAGCAGACTCAGGCCGGACTCGCCCGGCATGCGGATATCGGAGATCAGTACCTTCGGCGGACGGCTGAGCGTTTCGAGCGCCTCGCCCGCCTCAACCGCGGACTCGAAACTACGGTGGGTGATGTTCTCCCGCGCCAGGGCTTTTTCAAGCACCCAGCGGATGGAGCGATCATCATCAACGATCCAGACGGTTTCCATAGATGTATGCACTATTTTGGTGCGAGCTGCACGGTTGCGGGTCAGTGACGGTCCGCAATCGGCAACAGCAAGGTGAAACAAGTACGTCCGGGGACGCTATCGACTTCAATCATGCCGTGGTGCTGCTCGACAAAGCCTTGCGCCAACGACAACCCCAGTCCGCTCCCTCCGTCCCGGCCCGATACCAGCGGATAGAAGATCTGGTCACGAATCTCTTCAGGAATCCCCGGGCCGTTGTCGATCACTTGCAATTCGAGTGCCAGTTTGTGCCGGCGCTTGGCCAGCGTGACCTGACGGGCTGCGCGCGTGCGCAAAACGATCTCGCCCTCGCCCTCCACGGCCTGGGCTGCGTTACGCACAATATTGAGCACGGCTTGAATGAGTTGCTCACGGTCCCCGGTCAGATCCGGCAGGCTGGTGTCATAATCGCGTCGCACGATCACACCGGGAAATTCGGCCAGAATCAGTCGCCGGACGCGTTCGAGTACATCGTGAAAATTGAGCGGCGCCGGGCGCATGACCGCATGGGTGCCAAGCAGGCGCTTCATCAAGGCTTGCAAGCGATCCGCCTCGGCGATGATGACCTGTGTGTATTCCTTGAGCTGCGGGTCGTCCAGCTCGCCCTCCAGCAACTGGGCCGAGCCGCGAATGCCGCCGAGCGGATTCTTGATTTCATGCGCCAGATTGCGGATCAACTCGCGATTGGCCTGCTGTTGCTGCAGCAGTACCTCTTCGCGCGTGACACGCAATTGGGCTTCAATCGGCCGGAACTCCAGCAGCAGACGAACGCCCGGCGCCTCGACCGGGCTGACGGTGCAATCGACTTCGATCGAGTACTCGCGCCCGGGCGGCACGATGCGCAGATCCTTGCCGGTGTAGCTCCAGTTGTTGTTGAGCGCGTTGTAGAGCGCAGGCGCGAGTCCCGGCGGTTCGCCGAGCAAGGCATCGAGCGAGCGCCCGGCATGACGGCGGGCGCTGACACCGAACAAATTCTCGGCACCGGCGTTGAGGTAGTGAACGATCAGCTTGTCGTCGACCAGCACCACGGCCGTCGACAGCAGGTCAAGACCGGCAAACTGATTGTTTCGGGTGGCGTCTTGGGTCATATGCGGGAAGATAGAGCAAAATACGCGCCACTTCCCGATCGGCGATCAACGCAAATTGGAAAGCTCTTTGCGCAGGGCTTCAATGTTGCGCTCATGCTGCGCCACCGCGTCCTGAAAAGGCTGCATCCGGTCGAGCTTTTTCTGATAGTTGCGCTCATTGCCGTAGCGCACGGCGTCGGCCTCTTCGAGCGCCTTGCGGGCCGCCTCGAGCGCCGCCTCTTCGGTCGCCAGCTCGGTTTCGAGCAGCTTGCGGCGATCGCTGTCGCGCGCGCGCTGGTCGTCGGACGACACCTTGGGAAAGCTTCCGCTCGATGGTGACGCAGCCGGCACCTTGCTGGTCGACGTGCCAGGCACCGAGGACACCGGCAGATCCCGACTCAGGCGCTCGCAGTCTTTGGCGTCGCGCGCGTTGGTGTAGGTCACCCGCTTCTGACCGGTGGCCGGATCGGTTTCGACACACTTATAGACATCGGCCAGCGCCAGCGGGCTGATCAGCGCAGCGGCAAGCACAAAAACACATTTCATTGGCATGTCCATACGGTTTGTTGGATGGCCCAGTGTAGCAACCCGCGCGGCGGTTTGCTTTGACTCCGGCCCCAAAATGAAAAAAGGACGGGGCATGCCCCGTCCTTTTACAACGCACAAGCCGGAATTCGGCTTACAGGCTGTAGTACAGATCGAACTCGACCGGGTGCGTGGTGATACGCAGACGATCGACTTCTTCCGACTTCAGGGCGATGTAGGCATCGAGGAAGTCATTGGAGAACACGCCACCGCGGGTCAGGAACTCGCGATCCTTGTCGAGATACTCCAGCGCCTGTTCGAGGCTGGTACACACGGTCGGGATCAGTGCATCCTCTTCCGGCGGCAGGTCGTACAGGTTTTTGTCGGCTGCGTCGCCCGGGTGGATCTTGTTCTGGATACCGTCCAGGCCAGCCATCAGCAGTGCAGCGAAGCACAGGTAGGGGTTGGCCATGGGATCCGGGAAGCGCGCTTCGATACGGCGGCCCTTCGGGTTGGCAACGTACGGAATACGGATCGAAGCGGAACGGTTGCGGGCCGAGTAAGCCAGCTTGGTCGGTGCTTCATAGTGCGGCACGAGACGCTTGTACGAGTTGGTCGCCGGGTTGGTGATGGCGTTCAGCGCGCGGGCGTGCTTGATGATGCCGCCGATGTAGTACAGCGCCATGTCGGACAGACCGGCGTAGCCGTTGCCGGCGAACAGGTTCTGACCGTCTTTCCAGATCGACTGGTGCACATGCATGCCGGAACCGTTGTCACCAACGATGGGCTTGGGCATGAAGGTGGCGGTCTTGCCGTACTGGTGAGCCACGTTGTGCACGATGTACTTGAGCAGCTGGGTCCAGTCAGCGCGCTGGGTCAGGGTGCTGAACTTGGTGCCGATTTCGCACTGGCCAGCGTTGGCCACTTCGTGGTGGTGCACTTCAACCGGCACGCCGCAGGCTTCGAGGGCCAGACACATGGCGGCGCGGATGTCGTTCAGGCTGTCGACCGGCGGCACGGGGAAGTAACCGCCCTTGACGCGCGGACGGTGACCGGTGTTGCCACCTTCGAACTTGTCGGCGGTCGACCAGGCGGCTTCTTCCGAGATGATCTTGCTGTAGACGCCGGACATATCGACCGACCATTCCACTGCGTCAAAAATGAAGAATTCGGGTTCCGGGCCGAAGTAGGCGGTGTCACCAATGCCGGAGCTCTTCAGATAGGCTTCGGCGCGCTTGGCGATCGAACGCGGGTCGCGGTCGTAGCCCTTGCCGTCGGACGGCTCGATCACGTCGCAGGCCAGCACCAGCGTGGTTTCGTCGTAGAACGGGTCGATATAGGCGGAGGACGCTTCCGGCATGAGGATCATGTCGGAGGCCTGGATGCCTTTCCAGCCGGCGATGGACGAACCGTCGAAGGGGTGACCCTGCTCGAAGTGATCGAGCTCAAAGGCGGACACCGGCACGGTAACGTGCTGCTCCTTGCCGCGGGTATCGGTAAAACGGAAGTCAACGAAGCGCACTTCGTTGTCTTCGATCATCTTCATGACATTCTCAGGACTCATGGTCACTCCTAGCGTGGTGAGACGAATTAGACAAAACCTGCCATCACTGGCAAATCAACGGGGTTTTTCATAGCAGATATCATGCCATGACTTACCCCACGAAACGACGACCCTTTTCGCCCCAATTCGGGGCCAAGCCGGAACGCCAGCGCACCACAACGGTGCATCAATTCTTACGGCGCACCATCAAGGTGCAACCAGCCCGTGCAAGCGCACCGCCCGGATCTCCGGGTGCTCGGGCAGACGTTCATTCAGCCGCGCCGCCAGTTGTTCGACTCGCCCATCGACGGAAAGCCAGGGCAACGGAAAAAACAGCTCAAGCTCGACCCGACCACCGAGATGGTGGATCAGCATGCGCTTCGGCGCAGGAACCTCGTCACCCAGCAGGCCGGGCAGCCAATCGGCCAAGGTCTGCCGATCAGGTATCGGCCCGGCGGGAATCACCGGCACATCGAGATCGTCTTCGGCATCGATATGCACGAGCACATCCTGCACATTGGCATGCTGCCGGCACACCCGCAGACGCACCGCCTCGGCAATGGCATGCCCTTCGGACACGCTGATGCGTGGATCCACCAGCACATGGGCATCGCACAGAATGCGATGCGCCATCCGGCGCGTGCGCAGATCGTGCACACCGCGCGCACCAGGTGTTGCGGCGATGGTGTCGCGAATCTTGTTCACCACCTCTTCGGAGACCGCCGTGTCGACCAATTCGCGGATCGCCGCTGCCGCCAACATGACGCCCATACGCAGAATCATGAAACCGACCAGCGCGGCCGCCAGCGGCTCGACAAAGCGATAGCCGAGCAAGCCGCCGCCAATACCGACCGCCACCACCAGCGACGAGGCCGCATCGGTACGCGCATGCCAAGCGTTGGCTTCGAGCATGCGCGAATCGAGCCGGCGACTGGCCGCGAGCGTAAAACGGAACAAGGCTTCTTTGGCCGCCAGGGTGCCCAAAGCCATCCACAAGGCGATGGGGTGCAACGGCGGCAAGGCCTCGGCGGCTTGAATACGGACGCCGGCGCTCCACAAAAAACCGCAGCCCACCACCACCAATACCAGTCCGAGGAACATCGACACCACGGTTTCGATGCGATCGTGCCCGTAGGGATGATTGGCGTCGGCCGGGTCGGCCCCTTTGCGTGCGGCCAGCAACACCAGACCGTCGGTCAGCAGATCCGACAGTGTGTGCATGGCATCGGCCACCAGACTGAAGGCGTTGGCGAACAGGCCGACAATCAGCTGCAACACGGTCAGCGTCAGGTTGGTGGCCATCGCGACGAGCGTGACCTGCTGGGTCTGGCGCGAGCGCTGGGCGTCGTCAATCGGCATGGGGGTGGGCTTGGCTTCGCCAGTCATGGCTGAACGGGTATACTTGCGAGTCCGCCATTCTAGCCGGATCGCCGCCATGGGCACACTCACTGACATTCTTTCGCTGGCGCAACAGCGCGCCCGCGACCTGAACCTTCCCTACGCCGGCGCACTGACCCCGACCGAAGCGCATGAGCTCTGGCAGGCCGCCCCGGGCACCCGCCTGGTCGATGTGCGCACCCGCGCCGAATGGGACTGGGTCGGACGCATTCCCGGCGCCGCTGAAATCGAGTGGATGAGCTACCCGGGCAACCAGCCCAACCCCCACTTCCTGACCGAACTCAAGCGCCAGATCGATCCGGAAGCCATGGTGCTGTTCATCTGCCGCAGCGGCCAACGCTCGAGCAAGGCCGCCGCCGTCGCGACCGAAGCCGGCTATACCAACAGCTACAACGTGCTCGAAGGCTTCGAAGGCGACAAGGATGCGCGCGGCCGCCGCAACGCCATCGGCGGCTGGCGCAAGGCCGGGCTTCCCTGGCAACAAGGCTGAGAACGGATTCTCCCGCACACTGTCTGACACGCGTACCCGATCACAAGGACCGACATGGAAGTCGCCACCATCAATTTTGACCGCTTCAACGCCCTCAAGGACGAGGACGCCCACGCACGCATTCGCGCCGCGCGCGCCAAGTTGGGCGACAAGGCGGTACTGCTATGCCATCACTACCAGCGTGCCGACGTCTATCAATACGCCGACCTGACCGGCGACTCGCTCAAGCTGGCCAAGCTGGCCTCTGAAACCGATGCCGAATACATCGTGTTTTGCGGCGTGCACTTCATGGCCGAAGTGGCCGACATCCTGTCCAGCGACCAGCAGATCGCCATCCTGCCCGACCTGGCCGCCGGCTGTTCGATGGCCGACATGGCCAACCTGGCCAAGGTTGAACGCTGCTGGCGCGAGCTGACCGAAGTGCTGGGCAACCCCGATGAGCACATCACCCCGGTCACCTACATCAACTCGGCGGCCGACCTCAAAGCCTTCTGTGGCGAGCACGGCGGCATCGTGTGCACCTCCACCAACGCACCGACGATTCTCGACTGGTCGTTCAAGCAGCGTGAGAAGGTGTTGTTCTTCCCCGACCAGCACCTCGGCCGCTGGACCGGCTACAAGCAAGACATCCCGCTCGACGAAATGGTGGTCTGGGACCCGGACCAGGAATACGGCGGCCTCACCCCCGAGCAAATCAAGAAGGCGCGCATCCTGCTGTGGAAAGGCCACTGCTCGGTGCACCAGATGTTCCAGGAGAGCCACATCCGCCGCTGGCGCATGCAGCATCCGGACGGCTTCGTCATCTCCCACCCCGAGAGCAACCTCGAGGTGTGCAAGAACTCCGACTATGTCGGCTCGACCGAGTACATCATCAAGACCATCAAGGCCGGCGCCGATGGCTCGCGCTGGCTGGTGGGCACCGAGCTGAATCTGGTCAACCGCCTGGCCGAAGAAGAAAAACCGCGCGGCACCATCGTCGAGTTCATGGCGCCGACCGTGTGCATGTGCTCGACCATGCAGCGCATCGATCCGCAGCACCTGGCCTGGACGCTGGAGAACCTCGTCGAAGGCAAGGTGGTCAACCGCATCTCGGTGCCGCCGCACGAAGCCGAGATGGCCAAGGTCGCGCTGGAGCGCATGCTCTCCGTGTCCTGAACCGCTCATCGATACACGCAAAAACGGCGCCCGATCGGCGCCGTTTTTGTTGCATGCAGTGCTCGAATCTTCAATGCCGCGCCGCTGGCGCCGCCTGTATCCAATGCCGGGCCGAACCATCGCCCGGCATCAACTGCGGATGAAGGCGGCGATCATCGGGTTGCGCCTGAGTGCCGCCAGCTCGGCATCGCTTGGCAGCTGCGGCCGGTCGCGCGCGGCATTCACCATGCACAAAAAGCCGAGCGGCTCGGCACTATTGGCACGAAACTGGTGCCAGGTCCAGGCCGGGATGTGAATCAGGTCCTGCGGACCGATAGCCTGAACACGCTCGCCCACCAGGCAGGCGCCGCGCCCGCGCAGCACCATCACCGCATGCGCGTGTTCGTGTCGCTCCAGTGTGGAATGCCCTTCGGCGGCCACCTCGAAGTAACGCAGCTCACAGCCCAGATCATCGGCCCGGAACAGGCACTGACGCGTCACGTCCTTGAACGGCGCAGCCCCCTCGGTCTTGTAGGCCAGCACATCGACCGCCTCCCAACGGTAGCCGGGCTGCGCCCGTCGAATCGGCTGCTCATCCATGTTTCACTCCCTGGGCCGCCACGGCCTCGACAAAGCCCCGCATCGCCCCCGCCGGGTCGTCGGCTGCCAGCAAGGCGCCGCCGACCAGCAAGACCACATCCTCGCCATAGCTCGCGCACATCTCACCCACCCGCTCGGGCGTCATGCCGCCGGCCGGCACCGGCAGCGCAGGGCGATACCCGCCCAGCGGCGCGGCCAAGGCGGCGGCAATGCGCTGACAGGTCGCCACGTCATAGCTGAAACGCCCGCCGTGGTTGGGGAAGATGACCATATCGGCGCCCAGCAGGCGGAACACCGTACCAAACAGCAAGGCCGGGTCAATGCGCAAAGCGCCACCCAGCGCGGGATGCGCCAGCACCGGCACGTCGAGTTCGTCTCGCACCAGCTCCACCACCTGCGATACACCCAGCACCAGCGGGCAGAGCATCACCGCGCCGACGCCGGCCTGGCGACACACCGCCAGCTGCCGCTGCACGGCGCGCGGGCCACCCGACAGATTCGGCGCATACACACAGCGCCCGCCGGTGTCACGGTTGGCCGCATCGACCGCCGCCTGAATGGCGGGCACGCGCTCGGCAAACGGCGCACTGACCGGGTCGGCCAGCCCGTGGTCATCCTTGATCAGGTGAAAGCCGGCGCGCGCCTGCTGACCCGCCAGGGCCGCCAGCGCCGCGACCGAACTGCCGACCGGCTTGAGCGCGGTGCAGGTAATCGCCCCGCGCGGCACGCCGAGGCGCTCGCGCACCCCGGCCACACCAAAGCGCGGACCGGGCAATTCGGGCAGGCCATCGGGCCAGGCCACGTCGAGCAGGCTCACATCGGGTTGCAGGGAGGCGTTGCCGAACAACATGTTGAGCAACTGGCCGGCATCGTCGCCCACCGTCTCCAGCGCCAGCGCGATACACGCCCGGAAGTGATCCGGCCCATCGGGGCCGATCGCCACCACCTTGCCCATCACCGCCTCGCGCACCCGCAGATCGCGTACCGCGGCGGCCGGGCACTCCACGCTTTGCTCGCGAGCCAGCGCCTCGGCGCGGGCATCAATGTCCTCGGCCGAGGCCGCAATCCGGTAAGTGACATGCATCCATTTCATCGGAGTCTGGTATACCTTTTCATACGGGGTTTTCGATCGGTGCTTGCACCGGTCGCCCCCCGGATTATGCCGTCTTTGGCCGGGAGCCTCCGTCTGCCATGAGCTTGCGCATTTGTACCTACAACATCCACAAGGGCTTCTCGCAGTTCAATCGCCGCATGGTGATTCACGAGTTGCGCGACCGGCTGCGCCAGCTGGAAGTGGATATCGTCTTCCTGCAAGAGGTGCAGGGCCTGCACTTTCGCCATGCCACGCGCCACCCGGACTGGCCGGTCGAGCCGCAACACGAATTCCTCGCCCGCGACATCTGGCCGGCCAGCGCTTACGGCGGCAACGCCATCTATGACCACGGCCACCATGGCAATGCGATTCTCAGCCGCTTCCCGATTCTGAGCACGCACAACCAGGACGTGTCGGACCACCGCTTCGAGCGTCGCGGCCTGCTCCACTGCGAAATCTCGCCCGGCCCCGACCTGCCCACCATCCACTGCGTCTGCGTGCATCTGGGCCTGATGGCCGGCAGCCGACGCCGGCAGATGGACGCCCTCGCCCGACGCATGGAGACGCTCGCCGGCAAGGACGCGCCGCTGCTGATCGCCGGCGACTTCAACGACTGGCGCAACCACGCCGACGCGCAGCTCACCGAACGTCTCGGTGTCTCCGAAGCCTTTGCCGGCGAAAGCGGCGCGCCGGCGCGCAGCTTTCCGAGCCGCCTGCCGCTGTTCCGGCTCGATCGCATCTATGTGCGCGGGCTCGACGTGAGTGCCAGCCAGGTGCACTTCGGTCAGCCCTGGTCACGCATCTCCGACCATGCGGCGCTCACCGCCGATCTGGCCTGGCCAGCATGATCCCGAGCGAGCTGTGGCCGCACTTCAGTAAGGGCAACACCATCACGCTGCTCGAGACCGGCGCCGAATTCTTTCCCGCCCTGGCCTCGGCCATCGATCACGCGCGCAAGGAAGTGTTTCTGGAGACCTACATCTTCCGCCACGATCGTATCGGCGAGATGATCGCCGACGCCCTGGTGCGTGCCGCCGAGCGCGGCGTGGTGGTCAGCCTGCTGGTCGACGGTTTTGGCAGCCGCGACTTTGTCGCCAGCCACATGAACATCCTGCTCGACAAAGGCGTACGCATGCTGGTGTATCGACGCGAGGTGGGGCGCCTGCTGCTGCGTCGCCACCGCTTGCGACGCCTGCACCGCAAGCTGGCAAGCATCGATGGGCGGGTGGCGTTTGTGGGCGGCATCAACATCATCGACGACCACAACACCGCCGCGCCCGAGCATCCGCGCCACGACTACGCCATCCGCATCGAAGGCCCCTTGCTGCAGCCGATTCACGACAGCACCCGTCGCCTGTGGGAACTCGTCGCCTGGGCCAGCTTTCGCCAGCGCCTGCGCCTGACGGACACGACAACACCGCGCACCGACACGGCAGGAAACATCACCGCCGCCTTTGTCATTCGCGACAACCTGCGCCACCGGCGTGACATCGAGACCGCCTATCTCGACGCGATTGCCCGCGCCACCGACGAGATCGTGATCGCCAATGCCTATTTTTTGCCCGGTCGACGCGTACGCAAGGCCTTGACCGGCGCAGCCGACCGGGGCGTGCGCGTCATCATCGTGCTGCAGGGGCGGGTTGAATACGCCCTGCAGCACTACGCCACCAAAGCCCTCTACCCTGCCATGCTGCGCCACGGGGTCCGGATTTTTGAATATCACCGCAGCTTTCTGCACGCCAAGGTGGCGGTCATCGACAATCACTGGGCGACCGTCGGCTCCAGCAACTTCGACCCGTTCAGTCTGCTGCTGGCACGCGAAGGCAACGTCATCGTCCGGGACACCGGCTTTGCCCGGCAGCTTCGCGCACGCCTTGAACACGCGATGCGCGACGGCGCGACCGAACTCGACCCCAACCTGTGGCGCCACAAATCGCTGCTCAGGCGCGGCCTTCACTGGATCGCCTACGGCCTGGTGCGCTTTGCGGTGGGGCTATCGGGCTACGGCGGCGACCGCTACACCACACCGCGCTGACCCACACCCGGCAGGCGAACTACGCGCCGCGCGTGTCCACATCACCGCGCGGCAGTGGCACCGGGCGCTTGCTGGAAATCACCCCGGTATTGACGCCGAACCAGCCCAAGCCGCCAAACAGGCGGGCGAACTCTATCTTCACGCAGCGATCCATCACCACCTCAAGACCCGCCGCCTCCGCCCGCGCAACGGCCTCGTGATTGATCACCCCCAGTTGCAGCCACAGACTGCGCGCGCCGATGGCGATCGCGTCGTCCACGATCGGCAGCAGATCTTCGGGCTTGCGAAAGCAATCGACCATATCCACCCGGCCCGGGATGTCGCGCAGGCTCGGATAACAGGTCTGCCCCAGCACGGTGTCGTACGCCGGGTTGACCGGAATGATGGTGTAGCCACGCTGCTGCATGTACTGCGCGGCAAAAAAACTGGGGCGATTCCATTTGGCCGACAAGCCGACCACCGCAATCGTCCGTGTTTGCGCCAGCACGCGGCGCAAGCCATCGATGTCATCGATCATAGTCTCTCCTTGCAGGCACCGCGGCGCTGCGCGGCACGGCATCCAATGACCAGTGAGCCTGCGCCCAGGCCCAGATTTGCGCAAGCGGCGCACCACGCAATTGCACGGGTGGCGCCTGCCCCAGGCACGCCAGTGCATCAAACAGCACCTGCTCGTCCGGCAGTTCATCCACCGCGCGGGCCAGGGACTGCTTCGACAACTTCTGCCCTGCCGCATCCACCACCACCGGCAAATGCGCATACGCCGGCGTTGGCAACTCAAGCGCCTGCTGAAGCGCGATCTGCCGTGCGGTGGAGGGCAGCAGATCAATGCCGCGCACAACCTCCGTCACGCCCGCCGCCGCATCATCGAGCACCACCGCCAACTGGTAGGCAAACAGACCATCGGCGCGCAGCAGAACGAAATCACCCACGTCGGCCAGTACGTCTTCGGCCACCGGCCCCTGCACCGCATCGACAAAATGCACCACCCCCGGCAACACCCGGAAACGCCACGCCCGTGCCGACTGGCCCGGCGCCAGACCCGCGCGACAGGTGCCGGGGTAGCGCGCCGAGCCATCCGCCGCCCGCGGCGCGTCGGCCAGCATCTTGCGCGTACAGGCACAGCCATACACCCAGCCCCGGTCGCGCAAAAGCTGCAAGGCCTCGGCATACGCATCGAGTCGCGCGTGCTGCCAAACGATGGGTCCATTCCACTCAAAACCGAGTCGCGCCAGGGTATGGATAATGCCCTCGGCCGCATCGGGCACCGAGCGCGGCGCATCCACGTCTTCAATACGCAATAGCCATCGCCCCCCCGCCGCGCGTGCCGACAAATAACTGCCGACCGCAGCCACCACCGATCCGAAATGCAGCGGCCCGCTCGGTGAGGGCGCAAACCGGCCGACCGGCTGCGGCAACAGGGGATTCATCATGGCCGACATCCTAAACCAAGGCAGCGGACCGGGCACCTCTCGGAAAACCTATCACCTATGGTCAATACACAGTCGAGTCTGATACGTCGATAATCCACTACTGCACTCCCTTTGGATTCGGGTGGTCTGCATGGAAGCATCGCTTCGCCGGCACAGACACAAGCATGCACGCGCGCACGATTTGGCGCGGCGCGCGCACGCCGAATCCCTGCGCCTGCTGGCGGTCAACGTCCGGGCCGGCATCGTCGCCCTGCTCGCCGGCACTTTTGGTGCGCTGGTATGGCTGTGGCCCGCCACCGACCCCCTGGTGCTGCTGGCCTGGGGTGCCGCCATGGTCATCGGCATCTTCACCTCCGTCCGCCTGGTACGCGCCAGCGCCAACTGGCCCCAGCTTGGCGAATCCCTGCGCCGGCTCGAATGGTGTTTTGCGGCCAATGCCTTCTTCATCGGCGCACTGTGGGGCGCCCTCCCGTTGCTGGGCGCTTACACGCCCAATAGCGGTGCGCAAACCCTCATCATCATGCTGCTGGGCATCGTCGCGCTGGGCGGTGCGGGCATCTGCGCCCCCAGCCGGCTCGTGTTTTTCGCCTTCATCATTCCGGAGATCGGCCCGCTCATTGCCACACTCGCCGCCGACCCGCCCACAGCACTGCCTCAAGCGGCCATCGCCACCGGCGTCTTCGCCGCCATGCTCGGCGCGCTTCACGAGCTGTTTCACCTGACGCTCACCTCAACCGTCGCGCAGCGGCTCAGCAGCGACACCCTCGCCGAAGAGCAGCGCGTCATTCTCGACAGCGCCAGCGAGGCCATCGTGTTCACCCGCGGCGAGCGCCTGATCAAATGCAATCGCCGCTTCGCCGACATGGTTGGAGATTCAGAAGAGCGGCTCAGTGGCCGGCCCTTGTGGCAATGGCTGGCCGACCCCGCGGAGTGGCATCGCAATGCCGACCGGGCACGCAATGCCCTGAGCAGCGGCCTCACTTTCCGCACCAAGATTCGGCTGCGCCGATCCAGCGGCGAATTGCTGTGGGTCGAATTCACCGCCGAGGCGGTCGACGCCGAACACCTCGACAAGGGCGTTGTCTGGCTCGGTCAGGATCTGAGCTCCCGCCTGCGCTCCGAAGCCACACTCCATGAATCTGAAGCGCGCTACCGGCAGCTGATCACCCTGACATCTGACTGGTACTGGGAGTGGGATGACAAGCTGCGCTTCACCCATGTCAGCGGGCCAGGTCTGGAGCGTGCTCACCTGGGGCCCGCTGCTTACGGACGAACACTGGGCGCGCTACATCATATTTCCGGCATCAGTGCAGAGCGCTGGTCCGCACTCCAGCAACAGATCGAACGCCACGAGCCGTTCCGCGACTTCATCTGGCATGGCAGTCAGGATGCACAGGACGTGCGCTGGTTCTCGATGAGTGGCAACCCCACCTTCGACACCCAGGGCAATTTCGCCGGCTACCACGGCATCGGCTCCGAAGTCACCGAACAGATGCGTGGCTCGGAACAATTCCGGCACCTGGCCTATCACGACACCCTCACCGGGCTGCCCAACCGTCGCCTGCTCGACGACCGCCTGCATCTGGCCATCGCCCAGGCATCACGCCGCGACCAGCGCCTGGCGGTGATGGTTGTCGACCTCGACAACTTCAAGATCATCAACGACACCGCCGGCCATGCCGTCGGCGACGTGGTGCTGGTGGCGGTCGCCCGACGCCTCCAGGGGGCCATTCGCGCCAGCGACACGGTCGCACGGCTGGGCGGCGACGAATTCGTTGCCATCCTGCCCGACATCGAAGACATTGCAGCCGCGCGCATGGTCGCCGACAAAATCACCGAGGCCCTGGCGCAGCCGATCGAAGCCGGCGATCGGCAGTATCTGCTCGGCGGCAGCGTCGGGGTCGCGATCTACCCGGACGACGGCACCAATTCGCGGACCTTGCTGGCGCGTGCTGACGGCGCCATGTATGAGGCCAAACGGCAAGGTGGCAGTCGCCACGTGGTCCACCAGATGGCCGCGCCCACACAAGGTGCTGACACAAACAGCCGGCCCGCGGCACGCCCCGCCAAAACTGCAAACTAGGCCTCAGGCGTGACGGCCGGTGCCGGTGCCCGCTCCGGCGCGGACAACAAAAAGCCCCGGCAATCGGGGCTCTTTGTTGAGACACACCGACGCGGCGTGCCGACGCTCAGACGTTGAACAGGAAATTCAGTACGTCGCCGTCCTGCACGACGTAATCCTTGCCCTCTGCGCGCATCTTGCCCGCTTCCTTGGCCCCCTGCTCACCACCACAGGCAATGAAGTCGTCGTACGCTATGGTCTGGGCACGAATGAAGCCGCGCTCAAAGTCCGTGTGAATGACGCCGGCCGCCTGGGGCGCGGTATCACCGACATGGATCGTCCACGCCCGCACCTCTTTCACCCCGGCGGTGAAGTAGGTTTGCAAGCCAAGCAGGCGATAGCCGGCACGGATCAGACGATTCAGCCCCGGCTCTTCGAGACCGAGATCTTCGAGAAAGGCCAAACGATCCTCGTCGTCCAGATCGGCCAACTCCTGCTCGATCTTGGCGCAAACGGCCACCACCGGCGCGCCCTCGCCTTCGGCGAGCGCTTTCAGGCGATCCAGGTGGGGGTTGTTGTCGAAACCGTCCTCGAGCACGTTGGCAACATACATGGCCGGCTTGATCGTCAGCAAACACAGCGGGCGAATCAGATCGACTTCGTCGGCCGACAAACCCATGGTGCGCGCAGTGCGCCCCTCGTTCAGATGGGGCAGCAGGCGTTCGAGCACCTCGACCAATTTCTTGGCGTCCTTGTCACCCGCACGCGCCTTCTTGTTCTCGCGATGCAGTGCTTTCTCGACGGCAGACATATCCGCCAAGGCCAGTTCGGTGACGATGGTCTCCATGTCGGCGATCGGGTCTACCCGGCCCGACACGTGAATCACGTTCTCGTCATCGAAACAACGGACCACGTTCACGATCGCATCAGTCTCGCGAATATTGGCCAGAAACTGGTTACCCAGGCCCTCGCCCTTCGACGCGCCGGCCACAAGGCCCGCGATGTCTACGAATTCGACAATCGCCGGCTGCACGCGCTGCGGCTTGACGATGCCCGACAAGGCGTCCAGTCGCGGATCGGGCACCTCAACGATACCGACGTTCGGCTCGATGGTGCAGAAGGGATAGTTTTCAGCAGCGATGCCCGATTTGGTCAGCGCGTTAAAGAGGGTGGACTTGCCCACATTGGGCAGCCCGACAATGCCGCACTTCAAACTCATGGTGTCGCTTCCTTGCCGCGCGCGGGGCGCGCATTGATCTTCTGTGTGGCCACTTCAAAAGCGCCACGTGCAATATCCGGCCAGGCCGACAGCGCACGCTCCATGGCGGTGTCGATGGCCTCGTGTTCTTCCTTGCGCGGGGGCTTCAGCACATAGCTGACAACGGCATTGCGATCGCCCGGATGTCCTATCCCGAGGCGCAAACGCCAGAAGTCCTGCGTCCCGCAGTGACTGGTGATGTCCTTGAGCCCGTTGTGCCCACCAAGGCCGCCGCCAAATTTCAGCCGTGCCTGCCCCGGGGGAATATCGAGTTCATCGTGAATGACCAGAATTTCGTCCGGCTCAATCCGATAGAAGCGGGCCAGCGCACCGACCGACTGGCCGGATCGATTCATGAAGGTGTCGGGCATGAGCAACCACACGCCGTCAGCCCCTTTGCCCACCTGGCCGTGAAACCGGCTCTCCCGCGTGAAGCGCACGCCCATCGAATCTGCCAGGCGCTCACAAAACCAAAACCCGGCGTTGTGCCGGGTTTCGGTATATTCGGCCCCGGGATTCCCGAGGCCGACAATCAGGCGCGGAGGCTTTGAACTCATGCGTCAATCCAATCCTGTCACGCCCGAGGGCTTCACTCTTCGGCCGCGTCCTCGCCGCCCGATTCGCCTTCGCCGTCTTCATCTTCGGCGGTATCAGCATCCTTGACCTGCGGCGACAGGATGGTGACAACCACCTGATCCGGGTGACCGTGATCCAGCACTTCCACACCTTCGGGCAGCTTCAACTGAGCGATGGTGATCGAGTCGCCGAGGTTCATGCCGGTCAGATCGACTTCGATGAATTCCGGCAGATTGCGCGGCAGGGTGGACACTTCCACGTCGGTCAGGATGTGCGACGCGATACCGTTCTGAAGCTTCAGGCCCGGCGCAGCTTCTTCATTGGTGAAGTGCAACGGCACTTTCATGGTGATGGCCACACCCGTCTTGACGCGCATGAAGTCCATGTGCAGCACGAGTTGCTTGTACGGGTGCCACTGGGCATCACGCAGAACGACGCGCTCAACCGTGCCATCCACATCGATATTCAGGATCGATGCGTGAAAGGCTTCTTTGTGCAGCAGGTGATACATCTGGTTGTGATCCAGGGTGACGCTGGTGGCTTCCTGATCAGCACCAAACAGAATGGCCGGCACCTGACCAGCACGACGCAGGCGGCGGCTCGCACTCGATCCCTGCTCGACGCGCTTGGCGGCTTTGATAACGATATCCATGACAACTCCACTTAAAGACAGGCCCATCCGCGACCAGACGGGCCAAAAAACCTGACGACAACGCCGTCAGGAAAAAATCAATCCATGAACAAGGAGCTCACAGACTCCTCATTGCTGATGCGCAGCATGGTATCGGCCAGCAGCGAGGCCACCGACACCTGACGAATGCGGCTACAGGCGCGTGCATCATCGCGCAGCGGGATGGTATCGGTCACCACCAGCTCGTCGAGCTCGGAATCGTTGATCCGCGAAATCGCGGCGCCCGACAGCACCGCATGGGTACAGTAGGCCAGCACACGCTTGGCGCCATTTTCCTTGAGCGCACCGGCGGCCTTGCACAGCGTGCCGGCGGTATCGACGATGTCGTCCATGATCACACAGGTGCGATCCTTGACCTCACCGATGATGTTCATCACTTCAGACACGTTGGCTTTCGGGCGACGCTTGTCGATGATGGCCAGGTCGCATTCCATGCGCTTGGCAAAGGCACGCGCACGCACCACGCCGCCGACGTCGGGCGACACCACCATCAGATCGGAATACTTTTGCTTGTCCAGATCGGCCAGCAGCACCGGCGCCGCGTAGATGTTATCCACAGCGATGTCGAAAAAGCCCTGAATCTGGTCGGCGTGCAAGTCCATGGTCAGCAAGCGCTGCACACCCACGGCCTGCAACATGTTGGCCACCACCTTGGCGGTGATGGGCACACGGGCCGAACGGGGGCGGCGATCCTGGCGGGCATAGCCGAAATACGGGATGGCTGCAGTGATACGACCCGCCGACGCGCGCTTGAGCGCATCGACCAGGATCACCATCTCCATCAGATTGTCGTTGGTCGGCACGCAGGTCGGCTGCAGGACGAACACATCCTTGCCTCGCACGTTTTCCAACAGCTCGACATTGACCTCGCCGTCGGAAAACCGGCCGACCGTCGCTGAGCCGAGCGCCATGCCCAGACGACGAACCACATCCGAGGCAAGTTTCGGGTTGGCGTTGCCGGTAAAGACCATCAGGCTGCCGTGAGCCATACTGCTTCTCCGATGACAATCAGATTCAGATCGTGGTCGCAAAAACACGTCGGGCAGGCATCAAGCCTGCCCGACGTCAATGCTGGCTGGGGAGGAAGGATTCGAACCCTCGAATGCCGGAATCAAAATCCGGTGCCTTAACCAACTTGGCGACTCCCCAATTAATCGTTTCGCGCCGATCACACCGCCCAGTCGTACAGTGGGTGCCGTTGAAGGCTACTCACTGCCCACGCCTGCCACCGCTCGGGGCACTGCGCTGCAACCTGTCGGGCCTGCGCTTCGCTCTCCATGGAGGCAAAAACACAAGCACCCGAACCGGTCATCCGCGCTGTGGCATGGTGACTCAACCAGTCGATCGCATCAGCGACCTGCGGGTACCGATGACACACAACTGGCTGCAAGTCATTGCCTGTGGTGTGTATCGCGAAGTCCGGCATTTTGATGAGTTCCGTCGAACGCGTCAACTCCTTCGCCGAAAATATTTCAGCTGTCGGCACCGACACCCCGGGTGCAAGCACCACATACCATGACGGCGGCACCTCCATGGGGGCCAGGGCTTCGCCAACGCCTTCAGCAAACGCGTCGCGTCCGAAGATAAAAAACGGCACGTCTGCGCCAAGCTCAAGCCCAAGCGCCTGCAGGCGCTCGCGCGACCAGCCCAGCCGCCACAACCGGTTCAGCGCGAGCAGGGTCGTGGCCGCATCGGAGCTTCCTCCGCCCAGCCCGCCGCCCATCGGCAACACCTTATCGACATGAATCTCGACTCCGGCCGACACCCCTGCCGCGACCTGCAATCGTCGCGCCGCACGCACCACCAGATCCTGCTCGGCGGGCACACCGGGCACGTCCGTCATCCGAAGAATCTGTCCATCATCGCGACGGCAGAACTGGAGCCGATCGCCCCAGTCCAGCAACCGGAACGCAGTCTGCAGCAAATGATAGCCATCCGGCCGACGGCCGACGACATGCAAGAACAGGTTGATTTTGGCGGGCGCCAGACAACTCAGTGTGTCGCTCATTGCCACTGTTCGACCAACAATTTCAGACTCACATCGCCGCGCGACACCTCTACCAGGCGCGGAGAGGCGTTGATATCTTCAGCGGCATAGGTGCGATAGAGCACTTCCCAGCCCTGCTCGACCACCCGCTGCGGCCGCCCGACCAGATCACGCTCCCGGACATCGTCCAGATGCGTGACGCCCGCCTGCAACCAGCGCGGCAACATCGCCACCGGCACATCGGCACCCAGCATGCGGGCAAGCAGCTCGTCCAGCGGCGCGACATGTCGCCCGCCGTCGGCCATCTGCAGCACCGCCACGCCGCCCGAGGATTCGAGCTCGGCCATCATCTGCCCCAAGGGCGAAAAGAACTGCCAGTGATCCTGCCCTGCCGCGTGCCGCCATGAGAATCGGCCATGCACAGCCTCCTCGCCGCGCTGTGCAGCGAGACGACCGGTCACATGGAATGTCGCCAACACCGGCCGCGCCAACATGGACGTCGGCGGCGGCAAGAGCGGTTCGGCGATCGTGGCGCATCCGGCGATCAGCGACGCCACAATGCACCCCAGGATGAGGCGGATCACAAGCCAAATCGGCGCATGACCGCCTTCAGCGAACTGTTCTCCGGGTGCTTGGCAACGGCCGCCCGCCAGGTCTCCCTGGCCGTATTCTGGTCGCCAAGCGCCCAGATCACCTCACCCAGATGGGCGGCAATTTCCGGGTCTGCCCGGAGCGTGTAGGCTTTTTCGAGAATGGACCGTGCGTCGGCCAGGTGCCCCTGACGGAAGCGCACCCAGCCCAGACTATCCAGAATGAACGCATCGCCCGGCGACAGTTCAACCGCCTTGCGAATCAATTGCTCCGCCTCATCCAGCCGCAGACTGCGGTCGGCAAGCGAGTATCCCAGCGCGTTGTAGGCGTGCGCATAGTCGGGCTTGAGCGCGATCAGCTTGCGCAAACGGCCCTCCATGGCCTCGATTCGCCCCATCCGCTCGAGCAACATGGCCGACTCGTAAAGCAGGTCGGCATTGTCGGGCGCGCCCTGCAAGCCGCTATCGGCAACCTGCAGCGCCGTGTCCAGCTGGCCGGCATCACGCAACATCTGCGCTTCAAGCAAGAGGTAGTTCAATCGCTCATCGGGGTTGCTGCCGAGCGATTGCAAACGCGCCCGCGCCTCGTCGATGGCGCCGCCCTGTGACAACATGCGCGCAATCTGAAGCTGTGCTCGCTCCCGCCGCGGCGACTGGGCCACCGCATCGTAGTGGACCAGCGCGCCGGCTTGATCGCCCTGCGCTTCCAACACCTGGCCCAGCGCCATCTGGATCGCGTCCTTGTCCGGGTAGCCGTCGCTTTGCAAGCGTTCGAGATGCTGTTCGGCCGCGGCCAGATCCTGCATTTCAAGGGCAATCATGGCCGCCGCATAGCGCGAGGACTGGTCCTCGGGCTCCTGGACCAGAACTGCCTCAAAGGCCTGACGCGCCTGCGTGTAGTCCTTGACACTGACCAGCGCCCGCCCGTAGGCACGACGCGCGGTGAGGCTGTCCGGATTCTGGTCGAGATACGTTGCCAGCGTTTTGGCCGCGAGCGCCGGATCGGTGCCGTGCTGAATCTGCGCCTTGAGCAACAAGGGCTGATCCCATTCCGGCCGCAGGCGAATCGCCTCGTCGAGCGCCACCAGACTGCCCGCCTCATCACGCGCGGCAAAGGCCGAGTGCGCACGGGCAAAATGAGCTTCGGCATAGTCCAGATAGGGTTCGGTGACACGCTCGACAATCTCGCGCACCATTTTTTTGTCGGGCATGCGCGACAGCACCCGATTCAGACTGAGCAAGTCACCCGGCAAGCGCGCGCCGGAGGTGGCCAAGGCCTCGGCCAGACGCATGGCAATTTGCTCATTGGATACATTGCCGCCGCCCATCGTGCCGGCCAGCACCCGCTTGGCGTCGGTCGACTCGGGGTCGAGCTCAACCCACACCGCCGCAGCTTGTTGGGCCGCATCGAGACGGCGCGCATACAGCGCCACCTCGGTTGCACGCTGCGCAATCCGCACATCTCGCGTGAGTTGCACCAACTCAAGGTAGACCGGCACCGCGACATCGACACGGCCGCGCGCGCCCGCAATCTCGGCCAGCAGAACGCCATACAGCACCTGCGGCAGCAGGACTTGCCCGGGCATCCCGACCTGCGGCAACACGTCCGCCGCCGCAGGCTCTGGCAGCGGTTCGGTCGCGACGGCTTGTGCCGACACCGCACAGGGCGCCAGGCCGGCAGCCATGAACATGGCCAGGCGGAGCAAGGGCCGACGAAGCGTCGAAGTCAAAGACATGTAGGGTCCTGAGAATCAGTGATTGAAGCGCACTCCCGTGCAAAGGCTGCGCACACAGGCTTGGAGCGCACTTTTTACGGCTGGTTCGCGGGATGTTAGCAGCTTCGGGCGTCTGGGCAAGCTGCGGCACGCGCATACAATGCGATATCGCTATCAGGACACGACGATGCCGGAACTCCCCGAAGTCGAAACAACCCGCCGCGGCCTCGCGCCACATCTGGTTGGCCATGCGGTGCGCAGCGTCACGGTGCGATGCCCGGCGCTGCGCCGGCCCGTTCCGCCCGCCCTTGCAAGCCAGCTCACCGGGCAGACGCTGCGCGACATCACGCGTCGCGCAAAATACCTGCTGTTCGAGTTCGACAAGGGCGTGCTCCTTGCGCACCTCGGCATGTCGGGCAGCCTGCGACTTGTTGCGCCCGATGCGGCGCCGGAGAAGCACGACCATATTGACCTGAATTTCGGCCATCTGTGCCTGCGTTACCGCGATCCGCGGCGCTTTGGCATGCTGCTGTGGCTGGACGACAGCGCCGCCGACAACCCACTGCGCCACCTGGGTATCGAACCGCTGGACGACGCGTTTGACGGCCAGTGGTTACATCGTGCGACCCGCAAGCGCCCAACCGCGATCAAGACCTGGCTGATGGACAATCACAACGTGGTCGGCATCGGCAACATCTACGCGGCTGAAAGTCTGTTTCGCGCCCGCATCCACCCACTCACGCCAGCCAGTCGCCTCGGGCCTACGCGCTGCGCCCGGCTCGCAGAATGTGTTCGCAACACGCTCACCGCGGCCATCGCCGCCGGCGGCAGCAGCTTGCGCGACTTTGTGGGGGGCGACGGCAAACCCGGGTACTTTCAACAGCAGTATTTTGTCTATGGCCGCGACGGCGCGCCTTGCCGCATCTGCGCCACACCGATCGTCAAGATCAGTCAGGCACAGCGCTCAAGCTTCTTCTGCGCCCACTGCCAGCGCCGCTGACGACCGTTCGTCGCACACCGGCGACCACCCGAACACCACATTCACTTCGGGTTTGGCCTGCGCCCGGCCGGGCGCTATGCTGATAGCTTGTAATAGGCTCGGCCAATGTGCCGATTCCGGCGAGACAGACAGGGCCCCACATGGCACTTATCGATCAATTTACTCAATACAGCCGGTGGCGTACCGACGCCGCACGCACGGTCGGACAGCTTCGCCACTGGCTCAGCCAGAATGAAATCGGCGACGCGCAGGGCGATCTGCGGCTGCAATACGTTCTGGATCGCCTCGGTGAAGACAAACTCACCGTCGCCTTTGTTGCGGAATTCTCGCGCGGCAAGTCCGAGCTGATCAACGCGCTGTTCTTCTCAGACTACGGGGACCGGGTCCTGCCCTCCAGCGCCGGGCGCACCACCATGTGCCCGACCGAATTGCAGTGGTCAGAGGGCGACACGCCGCAGATCCGCCTGCTGCCGATCGAGTCCCGACGCGAGCACACCACGGTTGGCGAACTCAAGCGCTTTCCCGAGATGTGGACGCAGTTCCCGCTCGACACCAGTTCCGCCCACGCCCTCCAGGCCGCCATGGCGCGCGTCGGAGAAACCCGTCTGGTCAGCCCCGAAGAAGCGGAAGCCCTGGGCTTTGCCATCGACCCGCAAGGCGAGGCCGGGTTGCAGCCGGACGACACCGGACAGGTCGAAATTCCGTCATGGCGTCACGCCATCATCCACTTCCAGCATCCGCTGCTGGAGCAAGGCCTGGTCATTCTCGACACCCCGGGCCTGAATGCCATCGGCGCCGAACCCGAGCTGACGCTATCCCTGCTGCCCAACGCGCACGCCGTGCTCTTCATCCTGGCCGCCGACACCGGCGTCACACAGAGTGACCTGTCCGTCTGGCGCGAATACGTCAACGCGGGGCAGCGTCGCGATGGCCGACTGGTCGTCCTCAACAAGATCGACAGCCTGTGGGACGGTCTGCGTGACGAAAAACGCATCAAGGAAGAGCTCGACCGTCAGATCCAGGCTGTGGCGCGCAACCTGTCGCTCAAACCAGAGCACATCTTCCCCATGTCTGCGCAAAAGGCGCTGCTCGCCCGCATCCAGGGCGACAAGGCCCTGCTTGAGCGCAGCCAGATCGCACAACTCGAAGACGCACTGACTGACCAGCTCCTGCCGGCCAAGCAACAGATCGTCCGCAATGCCACGCTCGCCGAAACGGATGATCTGGTCTCGCATGCCGACAGCCTGATGGCCTCGCGCCTGACCGGGGTGCGTGAGCAGCTCAACGAACTCACCGAACTGCGCGGAAAGAACCAGAGCGTCATCGAATACATGATGCGCAAGATCCGCTCGGAGAAAAACGAATTCGAAGACGGCCTGAAAAAGTACTACGCCGTGCGCAGCGTGTTCACCAACCTCACCAATAATCTGCTTGGCCATCTTGGCCTCGACGCCTTGCGCGACGAGACCCGTCGTACGCGAGAGGCCATGCTCGATTCGAGCTTCTCACGCGGGCTGCGCGAGGCGATGGTCGACTTCTTCAAGCATCTGCGCAGCAACCTGCGCAAGTCCTCGGACGAAGTCGAAGAAATCTCCGGCATGCTCAATGCGATGTACAAGCGCTTCTCGGTCGAGCACGGGCTCAAGCTCGCGCCGCCGTCAGCCTTCTCGACCTCGCGTTACGAGCGCGAGATCGACCGACTTGAACAGGCCTTCAATCACCAGCTCAACACTCCGCTGGCGCTGCTCACGACCGAAAAGCACACCCTGACGCAGAAGTTTTTCGAAACCATCGCGGTTCAGGCACGGCGCACTTTCGAATTGGCCAACCGCGATGTCGAACACTGGCTACGCGCGGTCATGTCGCCGCTCGAAACCCAGGTGCGCGAATACCAGCTCCAGCTCAAGCGCCGTCTTGAAAGCGTCAAGCGCATTCACCAGGCCACCGACACGCTCGAAGACCGCATCGTCGAACTGCAGCAACAGGAAGACGTCCTGATCAAGCTGCGCACCGATCTGGATGCTGTCGCCACCGAGGTGCGCAAGGCGCTGGGCAGCGGCGCGCCGACGCTCGACGCGAACGCCAAAGCAGCCTGATCACGCGGCGTCGGGTGAACGGAAAAAAGCGAGGCACACCGCCTCGCTTTTTTTTACCGGACACGCCGGCGCGATCAGCTCTTGCTGGTGAGCTTGACGAATTTCTCCATCAACTGTTCCTGGGTCTCCGGACGGTCCGGATCCAGCGGGATACAGTCGACCGGACACACCTGCTGACACTGCGGCTCATCAAAGTGACCCACGCACTCGGTGCACTTATCGGGGTCGATCTCATAGATCTCGTCCCCCTGGTAAATGGCGTTATTCGGGCACTCCGGTTCACACACGTCGCAGTTGATGCATTCGTCGGTAATAATCAGGGCCATGACTCAATCCTCTCCTTATGGCTTCCGTTCAAGCTTCAACCGAAGCTGCTTCAAGACGCTCGGCTGAACAAACTGACTGACATCGCCCCCAAGGCGCGCGATCTCACGCACCATGGTGGCGGAAATAAACATGTGCTCTTCATCCGGCGTCATGAACACGGTTTCGACATCCGGAAAGAGCTTGCGGTTCATGCCCGCCATCTGAAATTCGTACTCGAAGTCCGAGACCGCCCGCAGGCCGCGAAGAATAACGCGCGCGCCACGTGCCCGCACAAAATCCATCAACAAGCCATCAAAACCAACGACCTCGACGTTGTCGTAGCGACCCAGCACGCCTTGAGCAAGACCCACCCGCTCTTCGAGCGAAAAGATCGGCCCCTTGCCCGCGCTGGCGGCCACCGCCACCACCACCTTCTGGAACAGCAGCGACGCACGTCGAACCAGATCTTCATGGCCGCGCGTGAGCGGATCGAAGGTCCCCGGGTAGATCACCGTCCCATTTATCATTGCGCTCGTCTCCGCATCAACTGGTAGCACACTTGCCCGACCTTTCCTGATCGTTCGACATCGCAATCGGCCAGCGACTCAACCGGCGTCTCTGCCTCGACATAAATCCAGCCATCCGGTCGCAGCAGATGGGAAATCATCGGCTCGACGCGCGTCAGCCAACCCTTGTGATAGGGCGGATCCAGAAACACCAGATCGTAGGCTTGACGTACGGACGCCGCAAATTTTACCGCATCGCCGCGAAACACACCTACTTGGGTTGCGCCGAGCGCCTTCACATGTTGCTGCAATACCGCAAAAGCGCGCGGATCGAGCTCCACCAGATCCACCTGCACAGCCCCGCGCGACGCCGCTTCCAGCCCCATGGCGCCGGTGCCGGCAAACAGATCCAGGCAGCGCCACCCGGTCAGATCCTGGCCCAGCCAGTTGAACACGGTTTCGCGCACACGGTCCGGCGTCGGGCGCAAGCCGGGCACCTGCGCGACTGACAGCTGACGCGAGCGCCACTGCCCACCGACAATGCGCAGACGGCTCACCGGGCGGGCGCAGCGCTGGGCGCGGTGACATCGCCATCGCCACCAACGATCACGGTTACCAGATGCGCTGGCAGCACACGCCGCTGAAAGGCGTCGCGCACTTGCTCGACCGTGAGCTCAGACACCGCGCGCGGATACTGCTCCAGCCAATCGGCCGGCAAACCGTAAAAACCGATCACGCCGACGTAACCGAGCAGCTTCGCATTGGAGTCCAGCCGCAGGCCAAAACCATTGACGATATTGCCCTTGGCGGCGTCCAGCTCTTGCTGGGTCGGGCCCTCGGCGATGAACTGCTTGAGCGTGTCGCGCACCACGGCGATCGCATCGTCGGCCTGCTGGCCACGGGTTTGCAGACCAATCCGGAACGGCCCGGCCACACGCTGCGGCTCGAAATAGCTGTACACGCTGTACGCGTAGCCACGCTTTTCGCGAACCTCTTTCATCAGCCGCGACACAAACCCACCGCCCCCGAGCACATAGTTGCCCGCGACAAGCGCGTAGTAGTCCGGGTCATCCCGGGTCAGGCCCGGCATGCCGATCAACACATGCGATTGCGCGGCCGGATGCGCCACCCGCAGCACCGTGCTGTCGCGCAGCGCCGGCACGGGCAAGGCTGCGGGCGCTTCGCCCTTGGCAAGCCCCTCGGTCAGCCGCACGGCAATCGCCTCCGCCTCGGCACGGCTCAGGTCGCCCACGATGCTCACATGCGCCGCAGCGGCCGTGTAGTGCTGCCGGTGAAACGCAAGCACATCGTCCCGGGTCAGGGCATTCAGACTGGCTTCGCTGGTGGCGCGACCATAGGGGTGGTCGCCATACACCGCCTCGCCAAACGCGCGTTCGACCAGATAGCCCGGCTGCGTCTGCGCCTCCTTCAGCCCGGCAATGGCCCGTGCCCGCTCACGCTCAAACACGGCCTGCGGATAGGCCGGCTGCTGAATCACCTCGGCCAGCAGGTCGACCGCGGCCACACGCTCGGTCGCGTTCGACAAGCTGCGCAGTGTCACGCTGGCGCGGTCGGTCTCGGCGCCCGCGCCAAAGCGCGCGCCCAGGTCGGCGAAACGATCGGCCAGCGCATTTTCATCACGCTGCCGGGTGCCTGCGTCAAGAAGGCTGGCGGTGAGCCCGGCCAGACCGCTTTTGGCGGCGGGGGCGTAAGCGCTGCCGGCAGCAAAGTCGACCTGAATGTCGACAATCGGCAATGCGTGGGTTTCCACAAACGCCACCCGGGCGCCCGTCGACGCTACCCATTGCTGAATATCAACGCCAGCCAATGCAGCACTCGCGGAGAGCGCCAGGCAAGCCGCCAGTAAAGTACGAGTCATCGCGCGCATGTCCGGGGCCCTCAATGACGCGTCTTGACGGAGGGGCGACGCGCCATCTCCGCCGCAACCGGCAATGGCTCAAGCACCACCACCGTCATCTGATCTTTAGAAAAATAGCGTTGTGCGACCGACTTCACGTCGTCTGCGCTGACCTTCCGGATGCCTTCGAGCAAGGTGGCCTCGTCCTTCCATGACAAGCCCACTGCGGCCAGACCGCCGATTTCCATCGCCTGCCCCATCAAGGAGTCGCGCTGATACACGCGGCTCGCCACCGCCTGCGTCTTGACGCGGGCCAGTTCATGCTCGGCCACGCCTTCGGTCTGAATGCGCGACAGCTCACCGATCAGCGCCGCCTCGACCTCAGCCAGCGTCTTGCCCGGCGCCGGCGCGCCGTCCATATAAAACAGGGAAGGGCCGCGCGCGATGCCGTCATAGCCCGCCCCCGCCGTCTGAGCGACCTGCTTGTCGCGCACCAGGGTGCGGGACAGGCGCGCGCCATCGTAGCCATCGAGCACCGCGGCGAGCACCTGCAGGGCGTACACGTCAGCATCCTTGGCTGGATCACGCAGGGTCGGCGTCGGCCAGGCGATCGCCACATAGGGCAACTCGGCCGGCGCCCGCACCACACTTCGCCGAACACCGCGCTGCGGCGGCTCTTCGACCACCGGGCGTCGCGGCAACTGCGCAGCCGGCACCTGACCATAGGTGCTGGCCGCCTGTCGGAATACGGCCTCGTGATCGACATCGCCGACCACGACCAACGTCGCATTGTTCGGCGCATACCATTCGCGGTACCAACGCCGCGCATCTTCCGGCGTCATCCGGTCAAGGTCGGTCATCCAGCCGATGACGGGTCGCTGATACGGGTGCGCATGAAACGCCGAGGCCATCAACTCTTCATGGACCAGCGCGCGCGCCGAGTCCTCGGTCCGCAGTCGGCGTTCTTCCTTGACGACCTCGATCTCTTTGGCAAAGGCCTCGTCAGTGAGCTGCAGCTTGTGCATGCGATCGGCCTCGAGCGTCATCATCCGCCCAAGCTGATCCGCCGGCACTTGCTGAAAATAAGCGGTGTAGTCGTAGCTGGTGAAGGCATTGTCACGCCCGCCAACGCCGGCCACGATCTTGTTGAATTCGCCCGGCCCGACGGTGTCCGTCCCCTTGAACATCATGTGCTCGAGCACATGCGCCACACCGGAGGTGCCGGCCACCTCGTCCATCGAGCCGGCGTCATACCAGACCATATGCACGACCGAAGGCGCGCGCCGGTCCTCCTTGACGACCACTCGCATCCCGTTGTCCAACCGGGTTTCGAAGGGGTTGGCCTGCGCCGCGGGCGCACTGACGACGGCCACCAGCGCCAAGGCGCCGATCTGCGACCAGGGGCGCCCGCTACGACGGGCCGCGATTGTCTCGTCACGCCCAAAGGCCGCGCGATCACACCAGCGTTTCCACAATCTCATGCACGCATCCTGCATCTGATAAAATTCGGCCTTCGCCCGGTTCCGAACCGGCGGGCCATCTTAGCCGCTCGCAGCTTGCGCTGCCAGCGGCCCCGGCAAACAACTTCTGTGACCTGAACCGCCATGTTTGGTTTCTTCAAAAAAACGCCCGCCAAAAGCGACGCTCCCCCGGACACCCCGGCAAGCACCGATACGGTCGTCGACAACGACGCCCAGACCGAAGTCGCGCCCGAGCCGATCGCGCCCCCGCCGGCGCTGCCAGAGGCCGCCACGGCCACCGAGCCGGAGCCCGCGCAGCGCCCGGCGAAAAGCTCCTGGAGCGACCGTCTCAAAGCCGGCCTGGCCCGCACGCGCAAACAACTGGGCGGCGGTCTGGCGCACATGTTCGGTTTGCGCAAGATCGACGAGGCGCTGCTCGAAGACATCGAAAGCACACTCTTGATGGCCGATTGTGGCATCGAAGCCACCACACACCTGATCAACGCTCTGCGCAAACGCTGGAAGCGCGACAAACTCGACACCGCAGACCAGCTCCAGGCAGTACTGGTTGAAGAGCTGACCGCCCTGCTCGCGCCCCTTGAAGCGCCCCTGACAGCCGACACGCACACGCCGTTCATCATCATGGTGGCGGGCGTCAATGGCTCGGGCAAAACCACCTCCATTGGCAAACTGGCCCACTGGTATCAAAGCCAGGGCAAAAAGGTGCTGCTCGCTGCCGGCGACACCTTCCGTGCCGCCGCGCGCGAACAGCTGGTCACCTGGGGCGAACGCAACGGCGTCGACGTCATTTCACAGACCGGCGGCGACCCGGCCGCTGTGGCCTATGACGCGGTCACCGCGGCGCGTGCCCGAGGCATCGACGTGCTGCTGGCCGACACCGCCGGCCGCCTGCCCACGCAAATGCATCTGATGGAAGAAATCGCCAAGGTCCGCCGCGTCATCGCCAAGGCCGACGGCACCGCGCCGCATGAAGTGCTGCTGGTGCTCGATGCCAACATCGGTCAGAACGCGCTGGCGCAGGTCAAGGCCTTTGACGCGGCCGTGGGTGTCACCGGGCTGGTGATCACCAAGCTCGACGGCACCGCCAAAGGCGGCATTCTGGCAGCCATCGCCCGTCAATGCCCGAAGCCCTTGCGCTTCATCGGCGTCGGCGAAGGCATTGACGATCTGCGCCCCTTCAAGGCGCGCGAGTTTGTCGACGCCTTGTTCGCCAAGTCTGAATCCATCAAGTCCCGCACCGAATGATCGTCTTCGAGCAGGTATCCAAGCGCTACCCAGGCGGGCACGAGGCGCTGTCCGAGGTCAGCTTCGAGTTGCGCCATGGCGAGCTCGTGGTGCTGTCGGGCCACTCAGGCGCGGGCAAGAGCACGCTGCTCAAGATGATCCCTGTGCTCGAACGCCCCACATCGGGCCGCGTGCTGATCAACAATCAGGACGTCAGTCATCTGCCGCGCGCCGGCATTCCCTATCTGCGACGCAGCCTCGGCCTGATGCTGCAAGACAACCGACTGCTCTACGACCGCAACGTGTTCGACAACATCGTGCTGCCGCTGGTCATCGGCGGCATGGCGCCCAAAGACGCAGCGCGCCGGGTGCATGCCGCGCTCGACCGCGTTGGTCTGGGCGGGCGCGACCAAGAGATGCCGATCGGCCTGTCTGGCGGTGAGCAACAACGCGTCGCCATTGCCCGCGCCATCGTCAAACGACCGTCCATCCTCATCGCCGACGAACCCACGGCCCACCTCGACGCCGCCTACGCGCACGAGATCGCCGAATTGTTCCAGTCCTTCAAGTCGGTGGGCGTCACTGTCATCGTCTGCACGCACGACCCGGCCCTGTTTGCCGAGACCCGCCCGCGCCGCCTGGTGCTACGCCAGGGACACCTGATCGAGGGGGCCGAATGATGGGCGCCTGGTCATATCAACATCGCAAAGCCTTCGCCCACGCCGTCGGCCGCCTGCTGCACCAACCGCTGGGCACGCTGCTGTCTGCACTGGTGGTTGGCATTGCACTGGCACTGCCGGCCGGCGGATTCGTGCTGGTCGACAACGTCGCCTCGCTGGCGCGTGGCGTCACCGGCAGCCCGGAAATCAGCCTGTATTTATCGCTCGACGCCACCGACGCCGACGTCGCGGAGGTGGAGTCGCGCCTGCGCAAGCAAGACGATCTGTCGGGCGTGCAGTTCGTCCCGCGTGACATCGCACTCAAACAACTGGCCGACAATGGTCTGGCGGACGTGCTCGAAGGACTGGAGCGCAATCCGCTCCCGCACGCGTTTATCGTCACCCCGCGCCAGGAAGACCCGGCGCTGTTCGAGCAGCTTCACCAAACCTTCACGGCGTGGCCCAAGGTCGATCATGTGCAGCTCGACGCGGCCTGGGTGCAGCGCATGCACAGCCTGCTGGCGCTGGTCGAGCTCGGCGTCAGCTTGCTGGCGGTGTTGCTTGGCGCTGCGCTGGTGATCATCACCTTCAACACCATTCGCCTGCAGATTCTCACCCAGCGGGCCGAGATCGATGTCACCCGTCTGCTCGGTGCCACCGACGCCTTCATCCGCCGTCCCTTCTACTGGCTGGGCTGTCTGCAGGGCCTGCTCGGTGGCCTGGTGGCCTGGACCATCGTCACGGCCAGCATCTCGCTATTGCGCGGCTCGGTCGAAGCGCTGGCGCAAGCCTATGGCGCGGTATTTGCGCTCAACGGTCCAAACCCGACACAAGTTGCCGGCCTGCTTGTGGTCGCCATTGCGCTCGGCTGGCTAGGCACCGCACTGTCCGTGCGCCGCCATTTGCGCGAGAGCGAGTAGCCCCCGAGCCACGACCGCTCGGCGAGTCTCAAGCGCACCATTCAGGGGCGTCGCATGCGATCATGTGACCCCAACGCTGACACTCGCCATGCCAACACTTCTCGACACCTACTCATCACCGGCGGGCCGCCACGACGAACTGCTCGATGACGGCGGCACCGTTCGCTCTCAGTGGCGCCCGCTGATTGCCCGGCTCGAAGGGCTTGGCCTCGACGGGATCTGCGCCCGCGCCCAGTTGGTCTCGGATTCCATCTTCTCCGACGGCATTTCGTACAACGTCCACGCCGAAGACCACGAAGCCCCCCATGCATGGGAGCTCGACCCCCTTCCCCTGGTCATCGCACCCGAGGAGTGGAAATACCTCGCCTCAGCAGTGGCTCAACGCGCATCGATGCTCAATGCCATGCTCGGCGACCTCTACGGCCCGCAACACCTGCTTGCCGAAGGTCTGCTGCCCTCCGCACTGGTGTTCGGTCAGCCCAGTTTCAAATGGCCATGTGTCGGCATCCGCCCCCCTGGCGATGTGTTCTTGAACACCTACGCCGTCGACGTCGCCCGCGGGCCAAACGGCAAGTGGTGGGCCATCGCCGATCACACCCAAAGCCCGGCAGGTGCGGGATATAGCCTTCAAAACCGGATCATCCTCTCCAAGACCTTTCCGGACGCCTTCCGCCAACTCCAAGTTCAACCCTTGGCGGACTTCTTCCGCACGCTGCTTGACGGTTTTTCGCGTCTGGCACCGACCGACGGCGAACCACCGCTCATCGTCCTGCTCACGCCGGGGCCTGGCCACGAGAGCTATTTCGAACATGCCTTTCTCGCCCGGTATTTAGGCTATCCGCTGGTTGAAGGGCGCGACCTCACCGTGCGCGACAACACGGTTTACCTCAAAACGCTGCGCGGCTTGCGGCGGATTCACGGCATCTTTCGCCGCCTTCAAAGTGATCTGTGCGACCCGCTTGAACTGCGGGCTGACTCTGCCGTTGGCGTGCCCGGACTGCTCGCCGCCGCGCGCGCCGGACGGGTTCTGATCAGCAACGCGCTGGGCAGCGGCGTCCTCGAATCCGGGGCGATCTTCGGCTTTCTCCCAGGCATTGCCGAACGCCTGCTGAGCGAACCGCTGGCCATGCCGTCGGTCGCGAGTTGGTGGTGTGGCGAAGCGGCCGCTCTGGATCACGTTATAGAGCACCTTGATGAACTGGTGATCAAACCCGCATTTTCCGACATGGGCCAACCCGCCGTCTTCGGCCACAACCTCAGTGGTGCGGAACGCGACGAAATGATCGCCAAGCTTCGCGCTCAACCCCACGCCTACGTCGCACAAGAGTGGATCCCCATGTCACAAGCGCCCGTATGGGGCGGGAATGGACTCCAGGCGCGAACGGTAGGCCTGCGTCTGTTTGCCGTCGCAACCGGGAATGGCTACACCGTGATGCCTGGGGCGCTAGGGCGCGTCGCCGCGAGCCCTCACCAGGAAATCCTGTCGATGCCGCGCGGCGGCATCTCAAAAGATGTCTGGGTTCGTGCCAGCAGCCCGGTACGACGCGTCAGCCTGCTGAAGCGGCGGCTTGGCGTCATTGACCTGGTTTGCGGCGGAACGGACGTACCGTCTCGCGTTGGCGACAACCTGTTCTGGCTGGGCCGCTACACCGAACGCAGCGAAGCGACAGCACGCCTGCTGCGCGCCACGCTCAGCCGGTTATCGACTGGCGACAATGACGACGAGTCGTCCCTGCCCGACCTGCTCGCAGCCTGCCACCATATGGATATTCTTGCGCAGGCGCCCGAGTCTGACGCGACCGACGATGCGATTGAAAAGGATGTCATTGCCGCAGTGTGCGACCCTACGCAAATCGGGTCCTTGGCAAACATGTCCCAACAACTGGTTTACAGCGCGGGTCAGGTGCGAGAGCGCATGTCTTCCGACAACTGGCACGCCCTCAACAGGATGTCTCGTCTCTTCGATCAACCATTCCAGTCCGTTGGCCAGGCGCTCGCCGCCGTCGACCGCACCATGCTCGACTGCATCTCTCTTGCTGGCTTTGCACTCGACGACATGACGCGGGACGAAGGCTGGCGTTTTCTCATTCTCGGTCGTCGTATCGAACGCCTGTATCGACTCGCTGCCCTGATCGAAGTTGTCCTCGGCTACGACGATGACGCGCGCGAACGCAGCCTCGAATGGCTGCTGGAAACAACCAACGCCATCGTCACGTACCGCGCCCGCTACCGGCGATCGCCGGAAGTGCTGCCGGTGCTTCACCTTCTCATTTTTGACGACACCAACCCGCATGCGGTGGTATTTCAGATCAATCAACTCGACATCGAACTCGACCGCATCAGCCGCGACGTCGGCCATCCCCGCGTCGACGCATTGAGCGTCATGCGAACAGCGCTGAACCAGTTTGATCTCACCCGCTTTGAAGCCGACGACACGCGTGAAGCCTGTCATGCACTCGCCGCGGTACTTGCAAAAATTGCTGGCGACACCTCCGCGCTATCGGAAAACCTGCACGAACGGTATTTCACCCATACCGCGCCAGACGTCCGGAAACACTGAGCATGAGCGCCATCCGATATCACCTGCTGCACGACACCATTTATCGCTACACCCACCCGGTCAGCGAGTCGCGCCAAATGATCCGACTGTCGCCCCGAATCCTCGAAGGCCAACGCTGCCTCTCGCACCGCCTCCAAATCGACCCCCTCCCCTCGCGCTCCGAAGATTGGGCTGACAGCTTCGGCAACCTTGTCCGCACAATCGACCTCGAAAGCAGTCACGAACACTTGCTCATCCGTGCAGAATCCTGGGTCGAGCTGACCCCGCCAGAACATACCGAATTTGACGCAAGCCCCACCTGGGAACACGTTCGCGACACACTGGCCTATCGCGCAGGGCGTGCACTCAGCCCTGAGATTTTGGCCGCGAGTCCTTTCTGCTTCGAATCGCCCCACATCCGGCTCAAGCGAGAGTTCGCCGCCTACGCACTAAAAGTCTTCACCCCCGGCCGGCCGCTATTGGCCGGTGTCCAGGATCTGATGGCGCGCATATTCAACGAATTTACTTTCGACCCAGAAGCCACCGACGTCGCCACTCCCGTCACGGCAGTATTCGCAAAACGCCGCGGCGTCTGTCAAGACCTCAGCCATGTCATGATCTCGTGCCTTCGCTCGATTGGTCTGGCTGCCCGATACGTTAGCGGATACTTGCTCACGCTACCGCCCCCGGGCAAACCACGCCTAGTCGGTGCAGACGCCACCCACGCATGGGTATCAGTCTTTTGCCCTGGCGCGGGTTGGTTCGATTTCGACCCCACCAACAACACCACCCCGCGACTCGAGCACATCACTGTCGGCTGGGGCCGCGACTTCGCTGACGTCTCCCCGGTCCGAGGCGTTATCCTCGGTGCCGGCAGTCATACGCTCGACATTTCGGTCACAGTCGTTCCTGAATCCGAATTTTCACTCATCTACGAAAATGGGACTTCCATTGATCTCATGACCTGAGCAAGAGAGAAGCTTATGGCCATCGGAGGATCGCGTGCATCGTGGCGCGGTGTATCGATGGTGAATCGCCCCGGGTTTGGTGGAGGCAGGTTGGTTTAAGTTAGACCACGGTTGCGGTCCGCTCGGTGAGTTGGCGGTAATAGTTTGCTTCAGCCTCAGCAGGGGGAATATAGCCGATAGGCTCAAGCAGGCGATGGTGGTTAAACCACGATACCCATTCCAGGGTTGCCAGCTCGACGGCCTCCTTGGTCTTCCAGGGCGCCCGCCGGTGAATCATCTCCGCCTTGTATAGGCCATTGATTGTCTCTGCCAGTGCGTTGTCGTAGCTGTCGCCGCGGCTGCCGACAGACGGTTCGATACCCGCTTCGGCAAGTCGCTCGGAGTAGCGAATGGACACGTACTGTGAGCCTCTGTCGCTATGGTGGATCAGCGTATCGCTGCGCTCCGGCTGACGCGCGTACAGCGCCTGCTCCAGTGCGTCGAGCACAAAATCCGTGCGCATCGAACTGCTGGTTCTCCAGCCCACAATTCGCCGGGCAAACACGTCGATGACAAAGGCCACGTACAGCCAGCCCTGCCAGGTCGACACGTAGGGGTGAGTAGACCGCAGGAATTTCACCTGCGGCCCCTCGCAGAACCGGACGTGAGCCTCTCGACTCATCCGGCTCCCATCATCCGGCCTTGGGCACACATCCCAACCTCCAGTGCCAGAAGGCCCCTGGAAACTGCTGCGCAAGTCGCCCGAGAGCTTGTCTGGCCCGTGTTTTATGCCGAGCCAGACGTTAGAGGCGGCCGCGGAAATCAGGACTGGTTGTTAAGTGAAGACTCTGCTCTGATGGGCGATGGACTCGCCCGATGGAGGAGCAGCAATGAGAAGGCCCAGAAGGAACCACACGGCAGCGTTCAAGGCGAAGGTAGCGCTGGCGGCGTTGAAAGGCGACAAGACGCTGGCAGAGTTGGCGGAGAAATTTGATCTGCATGCCAACCAGATCACTCAGTGGAAGACGCAATTGCTGCAGGGGGCGACGGGGGTATTCCTGACGCCCGCCGAGAAGCGAGAGGTAGTCGGTCCGAGCGTCAAGGACATGCAGGCAAAGATCGGCCAGTTGGCGCTGGAGAACGATTTTTTGTCCGGCGCGCTCGATCGCATGGGCGATGCGAGCGCAAAAAGATGATTGATCCGCGCCATGGGCTGCCGATTTGTCGGCAAGCGAAGCTGGTGAGCATCTCGCGCTCGAATGTCTATTACTTGCCCCGGCCCGTGGCCGATGCCGACCTGGCGGTGATGCGCCGTATGGACGAGCTGCATCTGAACTATCCGTTCGCGGGCGCCCGGATGCTGCGCGACATGCTCGGGCGCGAAGGCATCCAGATCGGGCGCAGGCATGTGGGCACCTTGATGCGCAAGATGGGCATCGAGGCGATCTACCGCAAGCGCAACACCAGCGCCCCACACCCCGAGCATCGCATCTACCCGTACTTGCTTAAGCATCTAGCGATCGAGCGGCCCAACCATGTCTGGGCGACCGACTTGACCTACATCCCGATGAAGCGAGGTTTCGTCTATCTGGTAGCCATTGTCGACTGGGCTACGCGCAAGGTGCTGGCGCATCGGCTCTCTATCACCATGACCCCAGATTTCTGCGTTGAAGCGCTCGAAGAGGCCATTGCCCGGTATGGCGTGCCGGAGATCTTCAACACCGATCAGGGCAGCCAGTTCACCAGCGTCGATTTTACCCAGGTGCTCAAAGACCACGACATCAAGATCAGCATGGACGGCAAGGGCCGCTGGGTCGATAACGTCTTCGTCGAGCGGCTGTGGCGCAGCGTCAAGTACGAACACGTCTATCTGCATGCCTACGAGAGTGTTACCGACGCGCGTGCGAAGTTGGCCGGCTACTTTCGGTTCTACAACACCGAGCGGCCGCATTCCTCGCTAGGGAAGCGGACCCCCGATGAGGCATACTCGGAGTCCTTGGCTGCATGACAAATATGCCGATCTGCGCACCGGGGGTACGTACCCCCGGTGCGCAGATCAGAACCGCAGAGCGTTCACTTAGAAAACGGACAACGCTGTCCTAACTGACGGGGCCACCTCTGCGCTTTACCCCGAAAGCGACCTTGAGCCCTCAATATCCAGATGCGCCTCAGCCAGCAGTTTCTTGAGCTTGGCGTTCTCGCTCTCCAGATCCTTGAGTCGACGCGCCTCCTCGGCATCCATGCCGCCGTACTTCGCGCGCCATTTGTAAAACGTCGCGTCGCTGAAGCCTCCTTGGCGACATAGCTCCGCGACCGGCATGCCAGCCTCGGCTTGCTTCAGGAATCCGATGATCTGCTGTTCGGTAAATCGACTCTTTCTCATGTCCGTCATTCTCCATCGTGACGGACCTCACTTTCAATCAGCTGGTACGGCTGTGGGGGTGCAGGTCAAAAGGGCTGGACGCCTTCACTCGAGCAGGCATTGACGTGGGAAGGTGAATCGGACTAGATCCGGACTGTGTATTTATTATTTTCTGTATTTTGTTGTTGCAATAAAAAACCCCGCAATCGAGCGATTGCGGGGTTTTTCTTTGGTTAGTCTGACGATGACCTACTTTCACACCCGTATGGGCACTATCATCGGCGCTGTTCCGTTTCACGGTCCTGTTCGGGATGGGAAGGGGTGGTTCCAGAACGCTATGGTCGTCAGACTTGACGGTTGGCGTCGCAGGGCTTTGGGTGTCTGCGTCGCCGCAACAGGAAGAAGTCGAAGTAAGTAGTGTTGTGCGATTGCTTAGCACATGTTCTCAAGGTTATAGGATCAAGCCTCACGGGCAATTAGTACTGGTTAGCTTAACGCATTACTGCGCTTCCACACCCAGCCTATCAACGTCCTGGTCTTGAACGACCCTTTAGCGTGATCGAGTCACGGGGGAAGTCTCATCTTGAGGCAAGTTTCCCGCTTAGATGCTTTCAGCGGTTATCTCTTCCGAACTTAGCTACCCGGCGATGCCACTGGCGTGACAACCGGTACACCAGAGGTTCGTCCACTCCGGTCCTCTCGTACTAGGAGCAGCCCCTCTCAAACTTCCAACGCCCACGGCAGATAGGGACCAAACTGTCTCACGACGTTTTAAACCCAGCTCACGTACCACTTTAAATGGCGAACAGCCATACCCTTGGGACCGGCTACAGCCCCAGGATGTGATGAGCCGACATCGAGGTGCCAAACTCCGCCGTCGATGTGAACTCTTGGGCGGAATCAGCCTGTTATCCCCAGAGTACCTTTTATCCGTTGAGCGATGGCCCTTCCATACAGAACCACCGGATCACTATGACCTACTTTCGTAGCTGCTCGACTTGTCAGTCTCGCAGTCAAGCACGCTTTTGCCATTGCACTTTCAGCGCGATGTCCGACCGCGCCAAGCGTACCTTCGCACTCCTCCGTTACACTTTGGGAGGAGACCGCCCCAGTCAAACTGCCTACCATGCACGGTCCCCGAGCCCGATTCAGGGCCCCAGGTTAGAACCGCAATGACATCAGGGTGGTATTTCAACGTCGGCTCCAGCGCACCTAGCGGCACGCCTTCAACGCCTCCCACCTATCCTACACAGATCCCATCACAGTCCAATGCAAAGCTACAGTAAAGGTGCACGGGGTCTTTCCGTCTAGCCGCGGGTAGATTGCATCATCACAAACATTTCAACTTCGCTGAGTCTCGGGTGGAGACAGTGTGGCCATCGTTACGCCATTCGTGCAGGTCGGAACTTACCCGACAAGGAATTTCGCTACCTTAGGACCGTTATAGTTACGGCCGCCGTTTACCGGGGCTTCGATCAAGAGCTTGCACCCCATCACTTAACCTTCCGGCACCGGGCAGGCGTCACACCCTATACGTCCACTTTCGTGTTTGCAGAGTGCTGTGTTTTTAATAAACAGTCGCAGCCACCGATTCTCTGAGACCTCCTTCTGCTCCGCCCGCAGGGGCTTCACATACAAGAGGCACACCTTCTCCCGAAGTTACGGTGTCAATTTGCCGAGTTCCTTCTCCTGAGTTCTCTCAAGCGCCTTGGTATTTTCTACCTACCCACCTGTGTCGGTTTGCGGTACGGTCACTCTTTAACTGAAGCTTAGAGGCTTTTCCTGGAAGCATGGTATTAATCACTTCAGGCTCAATGAGCCCTCGTCATCACGCCTCGTCTAAGCCCGGCGGATTTGCCTACCAGGCACGACTACACGCTTAAACCGGGACGTCCAACACCCGGCTGATCTAACCTTCTCCGTCCCCCCATCGCATTAAAGAGTGGTACAGGAATATTGACCTGTTTCCCATCGACTACGCATTTCTGCCTCGCCTTAGGGGCCGACTCACCCTGCGCCGATGAACGTTGCGCAGGAAACCTTGGGTTTTCGGCGAGGGAGCTTTTCACTCCCTTTATCGCTACTCATGTCAGCATTCGCACTTCTGATACCTCCAGCATCCCTTACGAGACACCTTCGCAGGCTTACGGAACGCTCCCCTACCACGTGTCAAAGACACATCCGCAGCTTCGGTTCATGGCTTGAGCCCCGTTACATCTTCCGCGCAGGACGACTCGACTAGTGAGCTATTACGCTTTCTTTAAAGGGTGGCTGCTTCTAAGCCAACCTCCTAGCTGTCTATGCCTTCCCACCTCGTTTGCCACTTAGCCATGCATTTGGGACCTTAGCTGGCGGTCTGGGTTGTTTCCCTCTTGACACCGGACGTTAGCACCCGATGTCTGTCTGCCGTATATCACTTTCCGGTATTCGGAGTTTGCTATCGCGGGGTAAATCGCAATGACCCCCCCAACGATGACAGTGCTCTACCCCCGGAAGTGTCCGTACGACGCACTACCTAAATAGTTTTCGGGGAGAACCAGCTATTTCCGGATTTGTTTAGCCTTTCACCCCTATCCACAGCTCATCCCCTAACTTTTCAACGTTAGTGGGTTCGGACCTCCAGTACCTGTTACGGCACCTTCATCCTGGCCATGGATAGATCATCCGGTTTCGGGTCTACGCCCAGCGACTAAGTCGCCCTTATCAGACTCGCTTTCGCTACGCCTCCCCTATTCGGTTAAGCTCGCCACTGAACGTAAGTCGCTGACCCATTATACAAAAGGTACGCAGTCACCCCTCAAGGAGGCTCCCACTGTTTGTATGCATGCGGTTTCAGGATCTATTTCACTCCCCTCCCGGGGTTCTTTTCGCCTTTCCCTCACGGTACTGGTTCACTATCGGTCGATTACGAGTATTTAGCCTTGGAGGATGGTCCCCCCATATTCAGACAGGATTCCACGTGTCCCGCCCTACTTGTCGTACGCTCAGACCCGCCAGAAACACTTCACATACAGGGCTATCACCTTCTATGGCCGGGCTTTCCATCCCGTTTTGTTGAATCTCTGGTTTAGTCGTACAGGCTGGTCCCATTTCGCTCGCCACTACTTTGGGAATCTCGGTTGATTTCTTTTCCTGCGGCTACTTAGATGTTTCAGTTCGCCGCGTTCGCCTCCACGTGCCTATGTATTCAGCACGGGATGACCCTGAAAGGGCCGGGTTTCCCCATTCGGACATCTGCGGATCAAAGCTCTATTGCCAGCTCCCCGCAGCTTTTCGCAGGCTTACACGTCCTTCATCGCCTGTAATCGCCAAGGCATCCACCACATGCACTTATTCGCTTGATCCTATAACCTTGAGCTCTGCCCTTTCGAGCAAAGACACATGTCAAGACGAACTTCATGCTGTTGTGCGCTTC
>JACKLZ010000004.1:0-55000 GCA_024235675.1 Zoogloeaceae bacterium | reverse complement strand
CAAACACTCCCCACCTTCCGAGGCGATCACAACCTCAGGCATGTCATCGGGCAATATGCCTCTCTGAAATCTCGCCTCGAACTCGTCATGCGCCGCCGCCGCAGCAGCCGCGTCATGGAAGCGCGCCACAAGCTCTTTGGCGAGCTCCACCTTTACATCCCGCGGATTGCGGCCACCTTCGACAGCATCGCGCAACCGAGAAATCTCTGCGGCTGAACGAAACGACAGGAGTTCGAAATACCGCCACATCAACGCATCGGAGATCGACATCAGCTTGCCGAAAATCTCAGAGGGCGGCTCGTCAATGCCGATGTAATTCCCGAGCGACTTGGACATTTTGTTAACACCATCCAACCCTTCCAACAGCGGCATCATCAAGACACACTGAGGCGCCTGACCGTAGTCTTTCTGCAACTCCCGCCCGACCAGCAGATTGAACTTCTGATCCGTACCGCCGAGCTCAACATCGGACTTCATCGCAACCGAGTCGTAACCCTGACAGAGCGGGTACAGAAACTCATGGACGGCGATCGACTGGTTGCTCGCATAGCGCTTTGAGAAATCGTCTCGCTCAAGCATGCGCGCGACCGTGTAGTGCGAAGAGAGCCGGAGCATGCCGGCAGCCCCCAGATCATTCATCCACGCGGAATTAAAGCAAACCTCGGTACGCGCAGGATCCAGAACCTTGTAGACCTGAGCCTCATAGGTGCGCGCGTTTTCGAGAATCTGCTCGCGCGACAACGGCGGGCGGGTCGCATTCTTACCGCTCGGGTCGCCAATCATGCCGGTGAAGTCGCCAATCAGGAACATGACGTGATGGCCCAATTCCTGAAAATGACGAAGCTTGTTCAAAAGCACCGTATGGCCCAGATGCAAGTCTGGTGCAGTTGGGTCGAAGCCCGCCTTGATTCTGAGCGGCCGACCCGCCTGCAACTTTGTGACCATCTCCGACTCAACCAGAAGCTCATCAGCCCCTCGCTTGATCAACTCAAGCGCTGCACTTACATCACTCATCCAACCACCTTACAGTTTTGGTGTATCGAGCCGATACGCTTTTTGCTAGACTCGAAAAAATTTGTCGCCGGGGACGCCATGCTTATCCGAAAGTCCAAAATTCTAGCCGATCGAGCCGATGCGCGCGCACCAAGACTGTCGCGGCGCTGGCTTTCGGTCGGTGTTGTCGGGGCGCTATCACTTACTGTCGTCGCTGCCACGGCCGTCGCACCGAATCAAGCAGCCAATATTTCAACGCAGCGCATCACCGAAACACTTGGCACGCCCCAGTTCAGCGTCGCAGCGAGCAGCGATCTGCCGTTTGTACACGAAGATCGCGTCAGGCGGGGCGACACACTCGAAACGATTTTTCAACGGCTCGGCGTCAACGATGCGGAAGCCAGTCGCTTCATGCGCAAGAGTGATGAAGGGCGCCAGGCACTCAGGCAATTACGCGCAGGCAAACCTGTCACCGCAACCGTAGCGCCCGACGGCAGCCTGATCGACCTGACACTCCCCCAGACTCGCGGCGAAGACGTTTTCGCACTCGAACGCGACGGCGCTACGTTCAAGGCAAAATCAGACCAGAAGCCACTGACAAGCATTGTCGAGATGCGCAGCGGCACCATTCGACACTCGCTATTTGGCGCAACCGAAGCAGCCGGACTCCCTGATGCGGTCGCCACACGCCTGGCAGATCTCTTTGGCACGGAAATCGATTTTCGAACCGACCTGCGCAAGGACGACCGCTTTAGCGTTGTCTACGAAACGCTCGTCCAAGAAGATGGCCGCCAAAGCGGCATCGGCCGTGTGCTCGCTGCAGAGTTCGTCAATCAAGGCCGCAGGCATTCCGTCGTCTTGTATCAAGACAAGGACGGCCGCGAAGATTACTACTCAGAAGACGGGCGCAGCCTGAAACAGGCCTTCCTTCGCTTCCCCCTGGAATTTACGCGAGTCACCTCGGGCTTCTCTCAGCGCTTCCACCCAATCCTGAAGAAGTGGCGCCAGCACAAAGGCGTGGACTTCGGCGCACCTTCAGGTAGCGCCATCAAGGCAACCTCCAACGGCACCGTTGATTTTGTCGGAACGAAGGGTGGCTACGGCAAAGTGGTGATTCTTCGCCACAGAGACAAGATCACGACGCTATATGGCCACATGAGTGGCTTTGCAAGTGGACTACGCAAAGGCGCTGCCGTATCCCAGGGCGACATCATCGGCTATGTTGGCCAGACTGGCTGGGCAACCGGCCCGCACCTGCACTATGAATTCCGCATCAGCGACACGGCCAAAGACCCAATGTCGATCGCCCTGCCGACGGCCAATCCGCTATCCAAGTCGGAGCTTGCCGCTTTCAACGCCGCCACCAAGATGTACCGCAAACGCATCGCGCTCCTGAACCCTGATCGCGAAATCAACTAAACCGGGTAACGCACCAAACACGTTGGGCCTGGCGTTACATGTAACGCCAGGCCCAACGCAGTTTACTAGTCACGCTTGAAACGATTAGACCGAGAAGGACGAGCCGCAGCCGCAAGTTGTTGATGCGTTGGGGTTGCGAATCACGAACTGCGCCCCCTCAAGACCTTCGGAATAGTCGATCTCGGCCCCCACCAGGTATTGATAGCTCATCGGATCCACCAACAAGGTGACGCCATTCTTGACCATCGCGGTGTCGTCCTCAGCCACTTCCTCGTCAAAAGTGAAGCCGTACTGAAATCCGGAGCAGCCACCGCCACTCACGAAAACACGAAGCTTCAATGCCTCATTGCCTTCTTCTTCAATCAGTTCCTTAACCTTGTTGGCCGCACTGTCGGTGAAGACCAAAAGATCACCCAAGTCAGTCGCAGTTGCTTCCATTATTTCTCCCGGGGATGTTGAGGCCTGGTGCGACGCGTGCGCCCAAACCTTCTAGCAGTATGTAGACGGTAGCGCATCGGCAGGAGTTCCGCCAGCGCGCGCAAATACCAACAAAAACACTCAGCCACAATAGCAAAAGCCGCCCAAGGGCGGCTTTTGTGATCTCGGAACGATTAACGCTTCGAGAACTGCTTCCGGCGGCGGGCCTTGTGGAAGCCGACTTTCTTACGTTCGACTTCACGTGCATCGCGCGTCACGAAACCAGCGCGGCGAAGATCGCCCTTCAACTCAGGGTTGTAATCGATCAGCGCACGCGTGATGCCGTGGCGAACCGCACCTGCCTGACCCGACTCACCGCCGCCATCAACATTCACCATGATGTCGAAGGTGGTTTCATTGCTCGTCAGAACCAGCGGCTGGCGCACGATCATGCGGCCCGTTTCGCGGGAAAAGAATTGGTCTACCGGCTTGCCATTGACAACGATGTTGCCACTGCCAGCCTTGATGAAAACACGCGCCACCGCACTCTTGCGACGCCCCGTGCCGTAGTTGTAGGTCACAGCCATTTGGAGGCTCCTGCTTAGATGTCGAGAACTTGCGGTTGCTGAGCTGTATGCGGATGCTCGGTACCGGCATAGCACTTGAGCTTTTTCAGCATTGCGTAACCCAGCGGACCTTTCGGCAGCATGCCTTTGACGGCGAGCTCCAGCACACGGCCAGGCTTGCGCTGCTGCAGCTTGGTAAAGCTGGTTTCGTACAGGCCACCGGGGTAACCCGAGTGACGGTAGTACTTCTTGTCTTCGGCTTTATTGCCGGTAACACGAAGTTTGTCCACGTTAACAACAACGATGAAATCACCGGTATCAACGTGAGGCGTAAAGATCGGCTTGTGCTTGCCGCGCAGGCGACGGGCCACCTCGGCAGCGAGACGGCCAAGCACTTTGTCCGTCGCATCAACGACGAACCAGCCCCGCTGAACTTCATGCGGCTTGGCAGAGAAGGTTTTCATGTTTGTTCCTTGTTTTCTCGTCAGGCCTTCTGTCTCGACGGCCACCGAATAGAAAGCCGCCAATCCTAAACGAGCAGCCAGACAAGTGTCAATGATATTTTTCGTCTTCGTGGCGGACCGGGGCAAAAAAAACGCAGCCGGATAGGCTGCGTTAAATCCACACCAAAGGAGGAGGGTGGAGGAGACAATCTGGAGATCGGGGGCCATCGGCACACATCAATCTCGAACGGTTCCAATTATCTGCATCACACCCCCGCTCTGCAAGCGTTTTTTGTGCATTGCATCATAAATGTTTCGATCGCACTATAAACGATATTAATGCCACGAAAAACCATTGGATGCTGCCGTTCCGGCTTATCCCAGAAATTCTCGCCACTCCTCCGGGGCAATGCACGTCGGCGCATTGTGCGACGCAATATTTCGACTGCCCGGGCCTCGCCTCGCTCTTGGTAGAATTGCACTCCCAGAGCGCGGCAGCGTCATAAGACCCCGCGATGACGTCACAAGGAAAGATGTATGGAATGCGTAGTGAAATGGGTTGGCGATGCGTGTTTTCTTGCGGAAACCGGCAGCGGGCACTCGGTGGTCATGGATGGCGCTCCCGACGCTGGTGGCCGCAATCTGGCGCCGCGCCCCATGGAAATGCTGCTGGTCGGTGCGGGAGGATGCACCGCGTTTGACGTGGTGCTCATCCTCAAACGCGGGCGCCACCCCGTCTCTGACTGCCAGGTAAAAATTCAGGCCGACCGCGCCGAAACCGACCCCAAAGTTTTCACGCGGCTTCATTACCACTACATTGTCAGCGGCGTCGGGCTCAAGCCGAGTGCGGTCGAGCGCGCCATCCACATGTCAGCCGAGAAGTATTGCTCGGCATCGATCATGCTCGGCATGACCGCGGAGGTCAGTCACACATGGGAAATCATGGACGTCGGCGCTGATCAGACCCAATAGGCGGTTGTCGTCATGAGCCGCGATGCCCCGCGCATCGCAGCGCAAACCATCGACGGTAGCGGCACACCCCCCAAAGCGAGCGCCTTGTCGGCGTGCTCGCTCTCGTCGATCATCATCTGCGTAACGATGGCACGCGAGCGTGCATCCTCTTGGGGGAGTTGTGCCAGGTGCGATTTCAGGTGCGACTCGACCTGGCGCTCTGTCTCGGCGAGAAAACCGAGGTTCCACGCCTCCCCGAACTTGCCCGCAAGCATGCCGATCGTCAGCGCACCGCCATACCACAGGGGGTTCAGCAGACTTTTTCGCCCGCCGAGTTCGCGAATGCGGTGCTCGGTCCAGGCCAGATGTTCCGTCTCCTCATCGGCCGCCTGACGCAGTGCGAGTGTTACGTCAGGTTGCCGTGACATCAGCGCCTGCCCTTGATACAGCGCCTGGGCGCAAATTTCGCCAACATGATTGATCCGCATCAGCGCTGCAGCGCGCTGCCGCTCGGCATCATCCAGCATCGGCTCAGGCAAGTCGGCACCCGGCAAAGGCCGCTGGCTGGCAGCCGGTGCAAACACCGTACGCAAGGCCCGGTCGACATGAAGAATCAATGCGTCAATCATGACTTCTTGCTCATTGCCAATCAGTGGGCGGGTAGCGCAACTTCTGGATCACATCATTGGGCAACAGCGGTGTCGTGCCATCACAGAGGAAATCCTGCATCAACACGCTTTTTGGCTCGAAGCTGCTATTGCCAACCGGACGCCATGGGTTCACCTTGGGTTCCGACCACTCGCCCCCTGTTGCGATCGCGTACAGGCGATTTTCACTCGTTGCACACCGAAACCCTTCGTAGGTCACCGACATTGCACCACGGGTCGATCGTGTCACCACAGGCAGGCGCGTCACGCCATCCTTACCGATTTCGATGTGAGCACTATCGACAAAGAAATACCCCTGCCCCCGGCGGCGCACATCAAATTCGATCAAATCAGCCTCGGCGGGCATCGCCGTCGGCAGCACAACTTCAGCTTCATCCCACCTCACAACTTCGTTGGGGTCTTGCCACTCACGCACCGGCCCATTGATGGTACATCCGGCGAGCGCGGTCACCACGACCGCGCTCGCTACGCGCAAAAACTGCTTCGCGTACATGCATTCTCCCTTTGATTGGCTACGCCCCGATGGCGGCCTCTATTTCGGCAAACGTGCGGGCAACCTCGCCCACAAAGGGCGGTATCGCCAGCTGCCGCGCAATTTGCGACGCCGAAAACACCCCTCGAATATGCGCCGGCAGCCCGGGCTCGCTCGGCTCGACGACCAACGCATGCTGCCGTCCCAGCAAGCGCAGAGCGCTCACGACATCTCCGACATGGGCATTGAGCACGTCACGGAGCGCGAAAGCCTCAACCGCATCGACGCGGGTCATGATATCGGCGATCGCCAGATCGGCCACCGCCACCGCCCGGCTTTGCGCAACCATCACGGGCTGCTCGCCCAGCAGATCACTGGCCGTGACCAGCCCTTTGACGGCACGACGATCATCGGTCACGAGCAGCATGCGCACGCCGCGCAGGATCATGGCCTGACGCGCATCATCGAGGCTCATTTCAGCGGGAATGGTCGCCGCCGGCACCCGGTGAAGGTCGGTCATGACCTCCACGGCCGATGATCTGGCGGTGACACGTCGAGGTACGCCGGGCTCGGGCACCTGGTAGGCAACATCTCCCAGGCGGATAGCAGGCAGCGGATTGGTTTTGTTCTGGGTCTGATCCATCGTCTCCTCCTTGGGTCGCGAACCGTGATCAGACGATCACGGGAGCATGCACCGCTCCCGATGTCAGACCATCGGATCGGGCGACCGGTTCGGCGGCATGTGCCGCTGGCGCGAAAGCAGGTCGGACAATTCCTTGAGCGCCTGCTGGTAAACCCCTCGCTTGAACTCAATTACCGTGTCGAGCGGCACCCAATAGTCACTCCAGCGCCAGGCATCGAATTCTGGATGACTGCAGGCCCGCAAGCACACATCCGTATCGCGGCCGACCAGCCGGAGCAGAAACCAGATCTGCTTCTGCCCGCGATACGTGTCTCGCCACTGGCGTTTGATCCAGTGTTTGGGCACGTCATACTTGAGCCAGCCACGGGTTCGACCCAGGATTTTGACATGCTCGGGGTGCAGACCGACTTCTTCATGGAGTTCCCGAAACATGGCCTGCTCCGGCGACTCGCCGTGCTTGATGCCACCTTGCGGAAACTGCCAGGAATGCTCCCGAATACGCTTACCCCAAAAGACCTCGTCCCGATGGTTGACCAGAATGATGCCGACGTTCGGGCGATAGCCTTCACGATCGAGCATGATGGAACCTTAAATTGTCTGAGTTGATAGCGATTTTTCCACACTTCCTGCGGCATTGAAAGCAGGCTCACAGCGCGATTCGCACCGACGCTGTCGAGGACGGAATCGGCTACGGTAGAATCACTGCCTTCGATACCACCTTAATTGCGGAACTCAACCCATGCGCGCCTCGCACTATTTCATCTCCACACTCAAGGAAGCGCCCTCTGACGCCGAAGTAACCAGTCAGAAGCTGATGCTGCGCGCCGGCCTGATCAAGAAGACGGCCGCCGGCATCTACAGCTGGATGCCCATGGGCCTGAAAGCTTTGCGCAAAGTCGAAAGCATCGTAAAGGAAGAGATGAACCGCGCCGGCGCCATTGAAGTGTTGATGCCCGCAGTACAGCCCGCCGAGCTGTGGGAGGAGTCTGGCCGCGCGACGCACTACGGCCCGGAGCTGCTGCGCTTCAAGGATCGGCATGACCGCGACTTCGTGATCGGCCCGACGCACGAAGAAGTCATCACCGACATCGTCCGGCGAGACATCCGCAGCTACAAGCAGCTGCCCAAGCACTTCTACCAAGTGCAGACCAAGTTCCGCGACGAGATCCGCCCCCGCTTCGGTGTCATGCGCGGGCGCGAGTTCCTGATGAAGGACGGCTACTCCTTCCACAGCAGCTTCGACGACCTGGTGCGCGAGTACAACAACATGTACGCCACCTACACGCGCATCTTCACCCGCATCGGCTTGCAGTTCCGTGCGGTGGCCGCAGATACCGGCTCCATCGGCGGCACCGGCTCGCACGAGTTCCACGTCATTGCCGAAACCGGTGAAGACGACATCGCCTACTGCCCCGACTCCGACTACGCCGCCAACGTCGAACTGGCCGAAGCGCTCCCCGGCAGCACCGCGCACGGCGTGGCCTCCGAGGTGCTCACCAAGATCCACACGCCGGGCGTCAAGACCATCGCCGAGCTCGCCGCCTTCCTGAACATCCCGGAAACCCAAACGGTCAAAGCCATCGTCGTCGAATCCGATGACGAAGTCGCGCAAGCCGTGCTGATGCTGCTGCGCGGCGACCACGAGCTCAACGAGATCAAGGCGCAAAACCTCGAGGGCATCAAGTCGCCGCTCACCTTCGCCACGCCCGAAGCCATTGCCGCCGCCTTTGGCGCCAATCCGGGTTCGCTCGGCCCGGTCGGTTTTACCGGTCGGGTGATCATGGACCGCAGCGTTGCCGCGATGAGCAATTTTGTCATTGGCGCCAACGAAGACGACTACCACTACACCGGCGCCAACACGGGTCGCGACTTTCCCGGCCCCGAGATCGTCGATCTGCGCAATGTCGTCGCTGGCGACCCCTCGCCCGACGGCAAGGGCACGCTCGCGCTGTGCCGCGGCATCGAAGTGGGTCACATTTTCCAGTTGCGCACCAAGTACGCCGAGGCCATGGGCGCGCGCTTCCTCGACGAAAACGGCCGAGAGCAGCCGATGGAAATGGGCTGCTACGGTATTGGTGTCTCGCGCATTCTTGGCGCAGCCATCGAACAGAACAACGACGAGCGCGGCATCATCTGGCCGACGGCGATTGCGCCCTTCCAGCTGGTCATCTGCCCGGTCGGCTGGAGCAAGTCCGACGCGGTTCGCGAGGCCGCACAGGCGCTCTACACCGAACTGCTTGATGCCGGCTTTGATGTCATTCTCGACGATCGCAACGAGCGCCCCGGTGTCATGTTTGCCGACTGGGAGCTCATCGGGGTGCCGCACCGCGTGGTCATTGGCGACCGTGGCCTGAAAGAAGGTTCGGCCGAATACCAGGGCCGTCGTGACGCCGCCGCCACCGCCGTGCCAGTTACCGAACTGGCCGCCTTTGTCCGTGAGAAGCTGTCCGCATGACAACACCGGCCTGCCCGCTCCGCCGCCTGCTCGGCGCCACCGCGATTCTCTCGCTGGTGGCGCTGACAGGCGTTCAGAGCGTGCAGGCCGGGCAACAGCAATACGAGCCGCTGTCGGCCAGTGTGCAGGCCTCGCTGCAGGGCGCGGTCAGCGATCGCGCACCGCGCCAGCCCATTTTTGCCAGCCGCGCGCTACGCGATCACTGGTTAAGCGAAATGGGCCGCCAACTCGCCAAGCGCATCCCCGACGAGCGCTATCGTCACGATCTGCTGCTGTCGGTGCACTACGAAGCCACCCGTGCCGGCCTCGACCCGCAGCTGGTGCTCGGGCTGATTCAGGTCGAGAGCAATTTCCGCAAATACGCCGTCTCATCGGCCGGTGCGCGCGGCTACATGCAGATCATGCCCTTCTGGTCCAAGCTGCTCGCGCAAAGCGAAGACAACCTCTTCCACCTGCGCACCAACCTGCGCTACGGCTGCACCATCCTGCGCCATTATCTCGACATTGAAAAAGGCGATCTCTTCCGCGCACTGGGCCGCTACAACGGCAGCCTTGGCAAGTCGGATTACCCGAACAAGGTGCACGCCGCCTGGCAGCGTTGGGCCTACCAGCCGCCGCCCGAACTGATCACCGCCGCCAACCTGTCCGAAGCGCGGCGCTAACCGGCGTGTGGCGAACACTGCGCATCGCCTTGTTGCTGCTCGTTCTGGCCACCGTCGCGCTCGGCGCCTGGCGCGCCCAAAGCCGCGCTACGTCGTGGATCAATACGCTGCATGTGACGATCTACCCGATCAACGCCGATGGCCGCGACGCCACCGCGCGCCACATCGCACAGCTGAGCGCGCGCGATTTCGAACCGATTGCCGAATGGCTGGGCAGTGAAGCGCAGCGATACGGCATCAGCACGCTAAAACCGCTCGCCATCACGCTTGCCCCGCCCCGCCAGGGCCTGCCACCGCAGCCCCTGCGCCACCCCAGCGCCTGGGAGGCCATCGTGTGGAGTCTGCAGATGCGCTACTGGGCCTGGCGCAACGACGACAGCCCCGGCCCGCGGCCGGACGTGCGCCTGTTCGTGCAATACCACGACCCGGCGCTGCAGGCCTCGGTACAGCACTCGGTCGGTTTGGAGAAAGGGCTGATCGGGCTGGCCAATGTGTTTGCCAGCCGGGTCGATCACGGCGGCAACCTGATGGTGATCGCGCACGAAATGCTGCACACGGTAGGCGCCACCGACAAATACGACCCCGCCACGCTGATGCCGCGCTTTCCTGACGGCTATGCCGATCCGGATCAACGCCCCGCCACCCCGCAAAGCCGGGCCGAAATCATGGCAGGCCGCATCCCCTTGACGCCCGAACGCGCCGACGTGCCGGTCAGCCTGCGCTACGTGATTGTCGGCCCCGCAACCGCTGCCGAAATTGGCTGGCTGCGCACGCCGTAAGCCTCAAGCCAGCGCGGTCAGCAGCTTTTCGTGGATGCCGCCAAAGCCGCCATTACTCATCACCAGCACATGGTCGCCCGGCTCCGCCGCAGCAACGGCCGCACTGACCAGATCCGACAAGTCGCCAAAACACTGCACAGCCTCGCCCAGCGGCGCCAGCGCGCCCGCCACATCCCAATCGACGCCGCCGTGATAGCACAACACTGCGTCGGCGCCGGCCAGGCTCTCGGGCAATAGCGCTTTCATCACGCCGAGCTTCATGGTGTTGGAGCGCGGCTCGAGAATGGCCAGAATCCGCCCGCCCTTCACCCGCTTGCGCAGGCCGGAAATCGTCAGTTCTATCGCCGTCGGGTGATGGGCGAAGTCGTCATACACCGTCACGCCATTGACCACGCCGCGCACCTCCAGCCGGCGGCGCACGCCTTCAAAGCGGCCGAGCGCGGCAATCGAGGCCGCGGGCGGCACGCCCACATGCCGCGCTGCGGCGACCGCCGCCAGCGCATTGCTGAGGTTGTGCGTGCCGGCCATCGGCGTTGCGACGGAACCGAGATCCTTCCCGGCCAGCGCGAACTGCGCCACGCCCGCCTCGTCCATCGTCGCCTGCCAACCGTCCGGCCCGTTGAACCACTCCAGCTCCGACCAGCAACCTTTGTCGATCACCCGCGAGAGCGCCTCCGCTTCGGCATTGGCCACGATCCGGCCGGTGGCCGGCATGATGCGCACCAAATGATGAAACTGAGTCTCGATCGCCGCCAGATCGGCGAAGATGTCGGCGTGGTCGAACTCCAGGTTGTTGAGAATCGCCGTGCGTGGCCGGTAATGCACAAACTTGGACCGCTTGTCGCAGAACGCGGTGTCGTACTCGTCCGCTTCGATCACAAAGAACGGCGAATCGGTCAGCCGCGCCGACACACCAAAGTTCTTCGGCACACCGCCAATCAGAAAGCCCGGGTTGAGCCCGCCGTCTTCCAGCATCCAGGCCAGCAGCGAGGCCGTCGTCGTCTTGCCATGCGTGCCCGCCACGCCCAGCACCCACTTGTCTCGCAACACATGGTCGGCCAGCCATTGCGGGCCGGACACATAGGGCGCACCGGCATCGAGAATCGCTTCAAGCAAGGGGTTGCCGCGCGAAATCGCATTGCCGACCACATACACGTCCGGCGCCAGCGCCATCTGTGAGGCCTCGTAACCCGAGCTCAGCGCGATGCCCTCGGCTTCGAGTTGCGTGCTCATCGGCGGATAGACGTTGGCGTCGCAGCCGGTGACGGTATGGCCAGCGGCCCGCGCCAGCAGGGCAACCCCGCCCATGAAGGTGCCACAAATGCCAAGAATATGAATATGCATGAAAGCTCCCGCGCCGGGCGTCCGCGAAAAGCGGTCTGTCATCCGGACGTGTAGAATGTGCTGGTCTGTTCCGTCTGGCCGCGCCGTCAGGATTCACAAGGCCAGAGATTCTAACCGATGGCGATCAGGGAGCCGCGCATGTCAAGCCGACACTCAGGGTCACGGGCCAGTCACCTGCGTCAGGAAATCTCCGCGCTCGCCGCGCGCATGATGGCCGAAGACGGCGTTCAGGACTTCGGCTTTGCCAAGCGCAAGGCCGCCCGCCAGCTCGGCGCCACCGATGCCGACACGCTGCCGACCAACGCCGAAATCGAAGCCGCGCTGCGCGAATATCAGGCCATCTACCAGGACGACGAACACGCCGAGCGCCTCTACGCCATGCGCTGCGCCGCCGTCGAGGTCCTCCAGATGCTGGCGCCGTTCCGCGCCTATCTCACCGGCGCGGTGCTCGACGGCACCGCCGGACGCTACGCCGAAATCGACATCGAAGCCTTCGCCGACAGCGCCAAGGACGTCGAAATTTTCTTTCTGAACCAGGACATCCGCTACGAACACCGCGAGCCGCGCCGGCTGACCCACGAACCGCCCGAAGCCATCCTGGTGTTCGACTGGAACGAGGTCCCCGTGCGCCTGTCGGTCTACGACGCCCGCGCCGAACGCCGCAGCCACACCGACCGCGCCCGCCTCGATGCGGTCGAACGCCTGCTGGCGGAGTCCCTGCCCCAACCATGATCCGACTCCCGCAGTCCGCCCTCATCGTCCTGGTCGCCATCGCCGCCGGCGCCCTTGGCTACTGGACCAGCCGCAATACCAATCCGTCCATCATCCGTCCGCTGGCCAGCGCGTCCGGCCCCACAAGTCCAGACACCGTCGCCCCCGCCGAAGGCGCGCGCCTGCTGGCCACCACCTTGCCAGACGCAGACGGCAAGATGCACGCGCTCAGTGAGCTGAAGGACACCGTAGTGGTGGCCAACTTCTGGGCGACCTGGTGCCCGCCCTGCCGCAAGGAGATTCCCGACTTCAGCGAGGTGTCCGAGCGCTATCATGCGCGCGGCGTCCGCTTCGTCGGCCTGAGCCTGGATACGCCCGAACGCGTCGCTGCGTTTCGCGACGAAATGAAGGTCCCCTACCCCTTGCTGATTGGAGACGGATCGACCGTCGATCTGGCTGCCAAACTGGGCAACCCGGCCGGCGCGCTGCCCTTTACCGTGATCCTTGATCGCCAGGGCCAGATCCGCCACCTGTCGGTCGGGGGCTTGAGCAAATCGGATCTGGAAGGCAAAATCTCGGCGCTGCTTCCGTGAGCAACATGCCTCAGCCGCTGGACAAAATGTTGCGAAATGCGGCAAACTTGCCGACATGACGCCGAGAAATCGCAAAAAAGGGGCGCAACAGCCGCCATCTGACCAAGCGCTCGTGCTCGTGCTGCACGGGCCGAATCTCAACCTTCTGGGCACGCGTGAACCCGATGTGTACGGTCGGACCACCCTGGCCGACATCCACGCCGCCATGCTGAACCGGGCCGGTGCGGCCAGCGTCCGCCTCGAATCCTTCCAGAGCAACCACGAAGGTGAGTTGATCGACCGCGTTCAGGCCGCAGCAACAGAAGGCGTCGACTTCATCATCATCAATCCGGCCGGCTACACACACACCAGCGTCGCCCTGCGCGACGCCCTGGCGGCGGTGGCCATTCCCTACGTGGAAGTGCATTTATCGAACATCCACAGCCGGGAAGCCTTCCGCCATCACTCGTATTTTTCCGATCAAGCCGTCGGCGTGATCTGTGGGCTGGGGGCCGATGGCTACCTGGCTGCACTCGATTTCGCCCTCGCACGCCTGACACAACACTAAGACGCTGGCGAACGGCCGGCATCTAATGGAGAACCTCATGGATCTGCGCAAGCTGAAGAAACTGATCGACCTCGTCCAGGAATCGGGCATTTCCGAACTGGAAGTCACCGAGGGCGAAGAGAAAGTGAGAATCGCCAAACACAGCATCTCGCACGCTGCGCCGCAGCCGGTGCAGCACACGGTGCATGCCGCTCCCGCAGCCGCAGCGCCCGCCGTGGCCACCACCACCGACTCGACCGGCCCCGACAGCACCTTGCCGGCTGGTCATGTGCTGGCCTCCCCGATGGTTGGCACCTTCTACCGCGCCGCCTCGCCGGGCAGCGACGCATTCGCCAATGTCGGCGACACCGTTGCCGTGGGCGACGCGCTATGCATCATTGAAGCCATGAAACTGATGAACGAGATCGACGCCGACGCCGCGGGCGTGATCAAGGCCATCCTGGTCGAAAACGGCCAGCCAGTCGAATTCGGCCAGCCGCTGATGATCATCGGCTAAGCCCGGATGACTCATCCTCTCGCTCATCACAACCGGACCCGCTGGCATGTTCGATAAAATCCTCATCGCCAACCGAGGCGAAATCGCCCTGCGTGTACTGCGCGCCTGCCGCGAACTGGGCGTTCGCACCGTCGCCGTTCACTCCACCGCCGACACCGAAGCCAAGTACGTCAAACTGGCCGACGAGTCCGTCTGTATCGGCCCGGCACCCTCCTCGCAAAGCTATCTCAATGTGCCGGCCATCATTTCGGCGGCCGAAGTCACCGACGCCGAAGCGATCCACCCGGGTTACGGCTTCCTCTCCGAAAACGCCGACTTCGGCGAACGCGTCGAACAATCCGGCTTCGTATTCATCGGCCCCCGGCCCGAAACCATCCGCCTGATGGGCGACAAGGTCTCCGCCAAGGACGCCATGAAGGCCGCCGGCGTGCCCTGCGTACCTGGCTCCGACGGTGCCCTGCCCGACGACCCGAAAGAAGTCGTCAAGATCGCCCGCGCGGTTGGTTATCCGGTGATCATCAAGGCGGCCGGCGGTGGCGGCGGTCGCGGTATGCGCGTGGTGCATACCGAAGCCGCGCTCATCAACGCCGTCACCACCACCAAGACCGAGGCCCAATCGGCCTTCGGCAATCCGGTGGTGTACATGGAAAAATACCTGGAGCGTCCGCGCCACGTAGAAATCCAGATCATGGCCGACGCCCACGGCAACGCGGTGCACCTCGGCGAGCGCGACTGCTCCATGCAGCGCCGCCACCAGAAGGTGATTGAAGAGGCGCCCGCCCCTGGCATCGACCGCAAGCTGATCGCCAAGATCGGCGAGCGCTGCGCCGAAGCCTGCCGCAAGATCGGCTATCGCGGCGCCGGCACCTTCGAGTTCCTGTACGAAGACGGTGATTTCTACTTCATCGAAATGAACACCCGGGTCCAGGTCGAACATCCGGTCACCGAGGCGATCACCGGCATCGACATCGTACAAGCGCAGATCCGCGTCGCCGCTGGCGAAAAGCTTTGGCTCAACCAGAAAGACATCCGCTTCGCGGGCCACGCCATCGAATGCCGCATCAACGCCGAAGACCCGTTCAAGTTCACGCCCAGCCCCGGCCGCATCACCAACTGGCACATGCCGGGCGGCCCGGGTGTGCGGGTCGACTCGCACGCCTACAACGGCTACACCGTCCCGCCGCATTACGACTCGATGATCGGCAAGCTGATCACCTACGGCGACACGCGCGAACAAGCCATCCGTCGAATGCAGATTGCGCTCTCCGAGACGGTGATTGCCGGCATCAAATCCAATGTGCCGCTGCACCAGGAGCTGATGCGCGACCCGCGTTTCATGGAAGGTGGCACCAGCATCCACTATCTCGAAAAACGCCTGGCCGAACGCGAGAAGCCCTGATCGCATGTGGATTAACGTCACTATCCTGGCCGACGCCAACCGCGCCGAACAACTCTCCGACGCCTTGATGGACGAAGGCGCGCTGTCGGTCAGCATCGAAGATGCAGACGCTGGCACCGACGCCGAACGCCCTCAATTCGGCGAACCCGGCATGGCACCGGCCAGCCTGTGGGACCGCAGCCGCGTGCTCGCCCTGTTCGATCAGAGCGCCGACATCACCAGCGCGCTGGCACGTGCATCGGGCGCGGTCGGTTTCGACCAGGTCCCCAGCTTCACACTTGAAGAAGTCGCCGAACAGAACTGGGTGCAACTGACCCAATCCCAGTTCGACCCGATCCGCATCACCGATCGGCTGTGGATTGTGCCGTCGTGGCACGAGGCGCCCAATCCCGACGCCATCAATATCGCGCTCGATCCCGGCATGGCTTTCGGCACCGGCTCGCACCCGACCACACAGCTCTGTCTGGAATGGCTGGAAGCGGTCGTCACCCCCGGCGCCACGGTGCTCGACTATGGCTGCGGCTCGGGCATTCTGGCCATCGCCGCATCCCGGCTCGGCGCCGGCCGGGTCGCCGGTGTCGACATTGACGACAAGGCTGTCGACGCTGCACGCGACAACGCCGAGCGCAACCAGGTCAACATCGAACTGCAGATCTCCGCCAAGCCGCTGACCGACCAGTTCGATCTGGTCGTCGCCAACATTCTCACCAATCCGCTGTGCGTCCTCGCCCCGGCGCTGTGCGCCCATGTCGCCCCCGGCGGGCAGCTCGCACTGTCGGGCGTGCTAGACACGCAAACCCAGCAAGTAATCGACGCCTACGCCCCCTGGATTGCGCTGCACATCGGCAAAATCCACGACGGCTGGGCCCGACTGGAAGGCACAAAACAGTGATGCGCACCCGTTGCCCGGCCTGCCAGACCCTGTTCCGCATCAGTTCGGAACAACTGCGGGCACGGCAGGGCATGGTCCGTTGCGGGCACTGTCGTCACACCTTCAACGCGCTCGACACACTTGAGGGCGATCCCGCCGTCGTCATGCCGCCGCCGTCAGCCCCTCGGCCGACAAGCAGCTCCATGTTCATCCTGGAAGATCGCCCCGGCGAGTCCACCGGATTTCGCGCCCCACCGCAGGAGGCCGAACTCTTCAGCCGCCCGGACGAACACGCTGCCACCGTTTTCCACTGGAGCGGTGGAAATATGACAGCGGCACCTGCGCCCGAACCTGCGCCCGAACCTGCGCCCGAACCTGCGCCCGAACCTGCGCCCGAACCTGCGCCCGAACCTGCGCCCGAACCTGCGCCCGAACCTGCGCCCGAACCTGCGCCCGAACCTGCGCCCGAACCTGCGCCCGAACCTGCGCCCGAACCTGCGCCCGAACCTGCGCCCGAACCTGCGCCCGAACCTGCGCCCGAACCTGAACCTGCGCCCGAACCTGCGCCCGAACCTGCGCCCGAACCTGCGCCCGAACCTGCGCCCGAACCTGCGCCCGAACCTGCGCCCGAACCTGCGCCCGAACCTGCGCCCGAACCTGCGCCCGAACCTGCGCCCGAACCTGCGCCCGAACCTGCGCCCGAACCTGCGCCCGAACCTGCGCCCCCGAACCTGCGCCTGAACCTGCGCCCGAACCTGCGCCCGAACCTGCGCCCGAACCTGCGCCCGAACCTGCGCCCGAACCTGCGCCCGAACCTGCGCCCGAACCTGCGCCCGAACCTGCGCCCGAACCTGCGCCCGAACCTGCGCCCGAACCTGCGCCCGAACCTGCGCCCGAACCTGCGCCCGCCTGCGCCCGAACCTGCGCCCGAACCTGCGCCCGAACCTGCGCCCGAACCTGCGCCCGAACCTGCGCCCGAACCTGCGCCCGAACCTGCGCCCGAACCTGCGCCCGAACCTGCGCCCGAACCTGCGCCCGAACCTGCGCCCGAACCTGCGCCCGAACCTGCGCCCGAAGACCTCGGCTTCCGCGCACCAGCCGACACACCGAAGCGGCTGTTCCAGGAGCTGGATACCTGGATGCCGGAAGACGACGACGCACCCCCCGAAATTGAATCGGACCTTGAATCGGACCTTGAATCGGACCTTGAGCCGGACCTTGAGCCGGACCTTGAGCCGGACCTTGAGCCGGACCTTGAGCCGGAACCTGAACCGGAACCTGAGCCGGAATCTGAGCCGGAATCTGAGCCGGAATCTGAGCCGGAATCTGAGCCGGAATCTGAGTCGGAATCTGAGTCGGAATCTGAGTCGGAATCTGAGTCGGAATCTGAGTCGGAATCTGAGTCGGAATCTGAGTCGGAATCTGAGTCGGAACCTGAGTCGGAACCTGAGTCGGAACCTGAGTCGGAACCTGAGTCAGAGCGTGAAACGGACTCGGAATCCACGCTTAAGTCCAATCTTGAATCCGGCCTTGAGACCGCCGTCGCACCAGACGCGACCAGAAACCTGGACGCTGGCCCCGAAACCATCTGGGACTTTGACGATCTCCCGAGCGCCCCGGCCCCCGGACACTGGCACGCCGGCAGCATGGTGGAATCCACGACCGAAGCCGAACAAGAGGATGTCATCACCTTCGAGCCCCTCGAACCCGATGACGGTTTCGATGGCCCCGAGCCACACGAGGCTTCGTCCACCGAATCGGATGCGGAGCCTGCGCAGGACACCGCCGACACGCCCCTCGCAGACGACGCCACGCCCCCGGCGGCGCCCGAACCGGAAACGCCGGCCCTTGCCGCACTGCCCACCGCCCGCAAGCGCAACCCGTGGCTGATGAGCTTGCTGGTCGGCGTGCTGCTGGCGGCCTTGGTGGCTCAGATCGCACTGATCTACCGCCAGCAGTTGATCGACATCCTGCCGGCGACCCGTCCGTTCATTGAAACCCTGTGCGCCAACGTCGGTTGCGACATGGCTTTGCCGCACGACGCGACCCAGATCAGCATTGAAGCCTCGGATCTGAACCGGCTCCCCGACGCCGACGCCTTGTTTGAGCTCACCGCCACGATCCGCAACCGTGCAACGAATGCCATGGCCTTCCCGCACCTGGAGCTGACGCTGACCGACGTGCGCGACAAGGCTTTGGTGCGGCGCGTTTTCTCGCCCAAAGAATGGCTGGGCGCCGCTGCGGACGACGCCGCCGGCTTTGCCGGACAAAGCGATCGCATGGCGCGGGTCGCCTTTTCGGCCGACAACGTGAATGCCTCGGGCTACCGCCTCTACGCCTTCTATCCGTAGGCATGTCGCCAAAAGATCGTTCGCCGCAGTCCGGCACCTCGCCCCAGAAAGGCACTGCCGGACTCACTCGCCTGATCAATGCTTTCCGCTATTCATGTTCGGGGCTGGCCGCCGCCTTTCGGCACGAGGCGGCTTTTCGACAGGAGTGCGCGCTGGCCGCCGTATTGATTCCGGTGGCACTGCTGAGCGCAACGAGTGGTGTCGGCAAAGCACTGCTGGTAGGCAGTGTAATGCTGGTCTTGTTGATGGAATTGATCAACTCCGCGATTGAAGCGGAAGTGGATCGGGTGTCGCTGGAGCGCCACCCGCTGGCCAAGCGCGCCAAGGATATCGGCAGCGCAGCCGTGCTGGTGGCGCTGGTCAATCTGGTCGCGGTCTGGGTGCTGGTGCTGCTCGGCTGAGCAGCACCCGGCGCCCAATCAATTCAGCGCGTGACCCGCATGGTGCCGCCGTCCTGAACGATGCGCACCCGCTCACCCGAGCGGAAACCCTCGCCGGCGTCTTCCTGCACCACCGCCATGTAACGACCGTCATCCATGCGCACGGTCACTTCCACACCTTGCGAACGGGTCACGCCCTCTTCGACAGCAGACCCCGCCAAGCCACCGGCCACGGCACCCAGCACGGCACCTACCGCAGCGCCCTTGCCACGGCCAATGCTGCTACCGGCGATACCACCAATGGCACCGCCGGCGATCGTCCCAACCGGACTCTTGGTGCCTTCGAGTTTGACGAAGCGGACCGATTGCACCGTGCCGAACTTGACCACCATCGCCCGGCGCGCTTCGCCGCGCGAATAGGTGTCGCCCGTCAAACTGCCCGCGCAGCCCGACACGCCAATCAGCGCCACCGAGGCCAGCAGCAGCGCCCGTCCGTTGCGTTGAATCCAGTCCATCACCATGGTTTCTCTCCAAAAGCTGCCGCATAACGCTCGGCGATTTCATTCCGGCTCGGGCGGTGATTCTGCCCCCCGCGCTGCGCAATCTTGAGACTGCCCATCACCGACGCCAGACGCCCGGTCGTTTCCCAGTTCATCCCGTTGGCGATGCCATACAGCAAGCCGCTGCGGAAGGCGTCGCCACATCCGGTCGGATCGACCAGTGCATCTGCTTTAACGCACGGGATGTCGATTCGTTGGCCTTCGACGTAAATCTGCGAGCCCTCTGCGCCGCGTGTGACCACCAGCGCATCGACATCATTGGCCAGATCCTCGAGCGATCGGCCGGTCTTTTCACTCAACATCCGCGCTTCATAGTCGTTCAGCGCGCAGTAACTGGCCATCTCGAGACAGGCTTCGAGCTCCGCCCCCGAGAACATCGGCAAGCCCTGACCCGGATCGAACACAAACGGGATGCCCGCCTCGGCGAACTGCTGCGCATGCCCCAGCATGCCGTCCCGGCCATCCGGCGCGACGATGCCGAGCTCGACACCTTTGGCATCTGAGACCCGGTTCTGGTGCGAATGGTTCATCGCGCCCGGGTGGAAGGCGGTGATCTGGTTGTCGTCGACATCGGTAGTAATGAAGGCCTGGGCGGTAAAACTGCCCGGCACCTGACGCACATGGTCGGCACGCAGCCCGAGCTGGTCGAGTCGAGCCTGATACGGTGCCGCGTCATCACCCACGGTAGCCATGATCAGCGGATCGGCACCGAGCAACTTGAGGTTGTAGGCGATGTTGCCGGCGCAGCCGCCGAACTCGCGCCGCATGTCGGGCACCAGGAAGGCGACGTTCAGGATGTGGATCTGGTCCGGCAGGATGTGATTCTTGAACCGATCATGAAACACCATGATGGTGTCGTAGGCTACCGAGCCGCAAACGAGGATAGACATGGGCGCTTCCGCTCCAAGGGCAAACCATGATTATAGTCTGCCCGGCGCACACCGCGCCCGCAGGCGCCCGGGCCAGCATGTCAGCCCGGCACCCATACCCCGTTTCGCACCTCGTGCTGCTTGATGATGCCGCTCATCACTTGCGCCATCTGCCCGGCCACCGCGGGCCAACCGAGGTTCTGAACACTCTGCCGGGCCGCCTTTGCCATCCTCAGCCGTCCGCAGCGGTCGCCGGCGACGCGCAGCGCCGCGTCGACAAAGGCATCTTCATCCGCCACGGGCGCCAGCGCCCCGTTGTGCCCCTCACGCACGCGCTCCGCGCCGGCGGCATAGTCGAAACACACCACCGGCAAACCACTCGCCAGCGCTTCGGTGGTCACATTGCCGAAGGTCTCGGTCAGGCTGGGGAAGAGGAACATATCGGCCGAGGCATAGTGCGCGCAAAGATCTTCTCCGGTGCGCATGCCGGCATAGCTGTGTTCCGGGTAGCGCCGTGCCAGCGACTCGCGCGAAGGACCGTCACCCACAAACAGGAGGCGCGCTTCGGGCACGCGCTGCGCAATCGCCTCGAAGGCGCGAATGGCCAGCGTCAGGTTTTTCTCCGGCGCCAGGCGGCCAATGACGGCCACCACCAAGGTGTGAGGTTCAACCCCCCAGCTGGCGCGCAAGGCTTCGTCGCGGCGTGCGGGCGTGAACAGATCGGTATCCACGCCGCGCGGCACCACTTCGATCTGGCGCACGCCATCCTTGCGCAGCGAGTCGGCCAGCGCCCGCGTCGGCACCAGACACACATCGCCCTTGTTGTGAAACCGCTGCAGATACACCTTGACCGGGGTCTTCAACCACCCCACGCCGTAGTAGGTGCTGTAACTGTGGAAGTTGGTGTGAAACTCGGTGATCGTGGGCAATCGCAGCTTGCGCGCCGCCGCCAGCGCCGACCAGCCCAGCGGGCCCTCGGTCACCACCAGCACCACATCCGGCCGCTTGACCGACCATAACCGGATCAGCGCACTGCGCGCCGGCAGACCCATTTTCAGGTGGGGATAGCGCGGTATCGGCAAGCCGCGCGAGAGCACTTCTTCGTAGTGCGCCTCCTGCGCCGCCACGTCCCCAGCGCTTTGCCGTGGCCGCACCAGCATGACGCTATGGCCCTGTTTGACGAGGCCGTCGACCACCCGCGCGGTGGTCAGCGACACGCCGTTGATCTCCGGCGGATAGGTTTCGGTCACCACCGCCACGCGCAGCCGGCCGGCGTCGGCGGGCAATTCGACATAGGAAAGTAGGCTCGCATCCATGGCGGCGACTGTCGCGCGATCGGGCGACAGTCGAATGACGATTTCGTGACATTGACATGACAAGCCACCCGCGCGGCCCGCATCGCCGCCCTGTCACACGTCGGTAAAACCCGTGTCACGCGAGCGCAACCTGCCCTTTCTACAGTGGCGACCATTGTCACTGCGGAGCACACCATGCTCGATAAACGCCTGGAATCACCCCAACGCCGCCGCCGCAACCTCCATGTCGGTCTGGCCACCTGCGACACGGAAGTGGTCGAGGCCCAGAAGCTTCGCTACCGCGTCTTCGCCGATGAAATGGGCGCCTGCCTGAACACCCGAACACCGGGCGTCGACCACGATATCTACGACCCCTTCTGCGAGCACCTCATCGTCCGCGATGAAGATCAGGGCAAGATCGTCGGCACCTACCGCATCCTGCCACCCGAAGCGGCACGCCGGGTGGGCGGCTACTACGCTGAGAACGAGTTCGACATCATCCGCCTGCTCCACCTGCGCAATCGCATGGTCGAAATCGGCCGCGCCTGCATCGATGCCGACTACCGCTCAGGCGCAGTCATTGCCCTGCTGTGGTCCGGCCTGGCGCGCTACATGCGCGAAAACGGCTATGACTATCTGATCGGTTGCGCTTCTGTCAGCATGGCCGACGGCGGCCACCATGCCGCAAGTTTGTATAATCAGCTGCGCGACAAGCACATGGCGCCGCTCGAATACCGCGTCTTCCCGCGTGCCGCACTGCCGCTCGACAAACTGCGCGGCGATGTGGAGACCGAAGCCCCGCCGCTGGTCAAGGGCTATCTGCGGGCGGGCGCATGGATCTGCGGTGATCCGGCCTGGGACCCGGACTTCAACGTGGCCGATCTGCCCATCCTGATGCCGATGGGCCGGCTGGACGCCAAATACGCAAAACACTTCATGGGACGCGAAGACTGAAACCCACCACCTCTTCCCTGCTGCAAAGCTGGCGCTACGCGCGCCTTGCCCTTCACCTGCTCCAAGGCGTGCTGACCACGGCGCTGGTCTTCCCCTGGGTGTCGCTCGATCGCCGGGGTCGTCTGCGCCAGCGCTGGTCAAAAGGTCTGCTGGCACTGCTGGGCATCGTGCCACGCATCAGCGGCACCGAACTGGCTCGCCCCGCGCTGCTGATCGCCAATCATGTGTCCTGGGTGGATATTTTCGCCATCAACGCGCTGAGTCCGAGCGCCTTCGTGTCAAAAGCCGATGTGCGCCAATGGCCGATCATCGGCTGGCTGGCGGCCATGAACGAAACGGTATTCCTGCAACGTGGCAGCCGCGGGCACGCGCACATCATCAATGCAGAAATTGCCACCCGTATGGCCGCCGGGCGCCATGTGGCGGTGTTTCCGGAAGGCACCACGACCGACGGCTCGCATGTGCAGCACTTTCACGCTGCCCTGCTCCAGCCCGCCATCGCCGCCGGCCAACCGGTGCAGGCGCTGGCGGTGTGCTATCGCACCCCGGACGGCACATTCACCCGGGCCGCCGCCTACGATGGCGACCTGTCGGTGCTCGACAGCCTGAAAGCCATCATCGCCACGCCGCGCATCGAGGTGCACCTGCATGTACTGCCAGCGACCAGCACAACCGATACCAATCGCCGGGTAATCGCCGCCCAGGCCCACGCCGCAATCGGGGCCCATATCGCTCAACCGGGCGTCGCCGATATCGCAAGGGAACGCGAAGCGGCCTGAGGCTACTTGGTGGCTTCCGCCGCGTTGACCTGAAAGACCTCGCCGTCCTCCAACCGATAGGCGGTGAGCTTGCCACCCCACAGGCAGCCGGTATCGAGGCCGACAAAGCCCGGCTCGATACACAGGCCCAACGCCGACCAATGCCCCGCCAGAATGGTATAGCCCTCATGCTGCCGCCTGGGCACGCTGAACCAGGGCATCGCACCCTCGGGCGCGTTCGAAGGCGGCCCTTTGTGCTTGAACTCCATGAGCCCCTCGGGCGAGCAGAAACGCATCCGCGTCATGGCATTCACAATGCAGCGCAGGCGATTCTGCCCCTTGAGCTTGTCCGACCATTTCGCCGGCGTGTTGCCCGCCAGATCGGCCAGAAAAGCCTGTCGGGACGGCCCCTGCAGCACCGACTCCACTTCCGCCGCCAATTCGCGCGCACGCGGAATGGTCCATTGCGCCAGCAGCCCCGCGTGCACCATGGCGAAGCGGCCCTCCACATGCATCAAAGGGCGACTCGCCAGCCAGTCGAGGAGTTGGTCCACGTCCGGCGCATCAAGGATGGGCTGTATGGTGTCGTCCTTGCCCCGCTTGCCCCAACCCGCCGCGACCATCAGCAAATACAGATCGTGATTGCCGAGCACCACCGTCGCGGCCTCGCCCAGCCCTCGGATGGCACGCAAGGTGTCGAGCGATTTCGGCCCACGATTGACGATATCGCCAACGAACCACAGCCGATCACGACGGGGCCTGAATCCGATCTTCTGAACCAGTGCGAGAAGCGAATCATGGCAACCCTGAACGTCGCCAATCACATAGGTGCCCACCGATCTCAGGCCCGGCGGGCGTCGCTATCGGCCCGCGCACCGGCCACCACGCTCAGGGCCGGCAAGCCCTGCATGGGCACGTACTCCGGCACCCAGCGCAGCAAGCCCTGGCGCACCGCCTCGTCCGCCACCGGCCCACGGGTTTCCAGCCAGGCGCAAAGCACCGTCAAAAAATCCGCCGCGACGGATCGCGAGCGCGCGATGCGCAGCTTCGGATGCGGCGTTTCGCGGGTTTGCTCTGCGTCACTCAGCAGCTCTTCGTAGAGCTTCTCGCCCGGACGCAGACCGCTGAACTCGATGCGGATCTCGTCTTCGGCATAGCCGGACAGGCGAATCATGTTGCGCGCCAAGTCGACAATGCGTACCGGGTCGCCCATGTCGAGCACGAATATCTCGCCGCCGCGCCCCATGCTCGCCGCCTGCAAAACCAGCTGCGCGGCCTCTGGAATCGACATGAAGTAGCGGGTGATTTCCGGGTGTGTGACCGTCACTGGCCCGCCGCGGGCAATCTGCTCCTGGAACTTCGGAATCACGCTGCCCGTGCTGCCCAGTACATTGCCGAAACGCACCATCCCGAACTGGGTCTTGCCGCCTTGTGAGTGCAAGGCCTCGCACACCATCTCGGCCAGCCGCTTGGTGGCGCCCATCACATTGGTCGGATTCACCGCCTTGTCAGTCGACACCAGCACGAAGCGCTCGGCGCCATGGCGCTGGGCGCACTGCGCCACCTGCAAAGTGCCAAACACATTGTTGCGCACCGCCTGCCAGGCATTGCCCACTTCCATCAGCGGCACATGCTTGTAAGCCGCCGCGTGGAACACCAGGGCTGGCTGCCACTCGGCAAAGATCTCATCAAGACGCTGCGCATCCTTCACGTCACCCGCCAGCGGGACAACGGCGATGTCGGGCTGATGGTTGGCGAACCACTGCTCGATGGTATAGAGCACAAACTCACTGGCTTCGACCAACACCAGCCGCGCCGGCGAAAACCTGGCCAGTTGCCGACACAGCTCGCTGCCGATGGAGCCACCCGCACCGGTCACCAGCACCGTCTTGCCACCCACCATGGCCTGCACATGGGCGGAATCGATCGACACCGTCTCCCGACCCAGCAAGTCTTCGATTTCGACGGGGCGCATCGCATTGATCGCCACCTTGCCGCTCATCAGGTCTTCGAGACCCGGTACGGTAAAGGTATGCGCGCCGGCGCGCACCGCCAGATCAGCCGCACGCCGCAAAGCATCTCCGGCAGCTGAGGGCATGGCCAGAATAACGTGCTGCGCCTTGAAGTCCTGCAGCACCTGCGACAATTCATCGACCCTGCCTGCCACCGGACAACCATACAACTCCAGCCCGCGCTTGGCCGGATTGTCGTCCACCAGCGCAACCACCCGCCAATCCGGACTACGCTCCAGCTCGCGAACGAGCATTGCACCACCCGTGCCAGCGCCGACCACCACCACCGGCTTGCCCGCCGCGCGCAGACCGCCGTACAGCCGGTGCTCTTTCCACATCCGCCAGGTTGCCCGGCCGCCGCCCATGATGGTGATCAGCAGAAGGGGGTACAGAATCACCATGGAGCGCGGAATGCCCGGCAAAGAACGATCAACCGCCAGCATGACCAACAGGGCTGCCGACGACACGCCGACTGCCTTCAGCACCCGTTTCAAGTCCGGCAGACTGGCAAACACCCACATGCCGCGATACAAGCCGGCCCAACGGCAGGCCGCTGCGTGAACGACGAGAAGCACCAATAAGCTGGCCGAGAACTTCAGGCCATAGCCTTCGGGCCACTCGAAATTAAAGCGCAACATGAAACCGACCGACCACGCCACGGCGGCGGTCACCAAGTCAAACAGAACAATGAGCGCGGTACGAAAAAGCATGGTCGAATCTTCAATCCTGGCGGCGCGCGCGCCGCGCCTGATCTGGCACGACATCACGGCGACGGATGGTCTGGCGCATTATATCGGCATGTCGTGCGGTGGCCGGCTCAAGGCGCCAGAAATACCCAGAGGCCAGACGCACTTGGCTATACCACCGACCCGTCTTCGGGCACACCCGCCCGCAGTCGCGCAGCCACTACGATCAATGGCAGATACGCCGCGAGCAGGCCGATCCAGGGCGACAGCACCCCGCGCGCCACACCAAGCGCCAACGGCAACAGCCACAGCAGATTGATACCCGCCACCGCCAGAGTGACCGGCAGGTGCCGCCCGGCCCGGCGGGAGGCATGCTGATAAGCATGGCTGCGATGCGCCTCATACACGCGGTCGCCACGCAGCAGACGCCGGATCAGCGTGTAAGTCGCATCGACAATGAACACGCCGAGCAGGATGGTCCAGCTCCAGAACAAATCCGGAGACACGGCGGCCGCCTGAAAGGACAGGACGCCAAGTGTAATGCCCAGAAAACCGCTACCGGCGTCGCCCATGAATATCTTGGCCGGAGGGAAATTCCACACCAGAAACCCCAGCACAGCCCCCGCCAGCGACAGGGGCACCAGCGCGTCGGCGCTCGCACCCTGCAACCAGTACAACAACGCCCCGCCACCGCAGACGCAAATCGCCTCGACACTGGCCATGCCGTCGATGCCATCCATGAAGTTATACAGATTGAGCATCCACACCAGATACAGCGCAGCCAGCACCATGCTCACACCACTGGCGCCGCCGGGTACGCCGGCAGGCATCACCCCGGCCGGCTGCAACCACACTAGCGCCCACACCGCCGCACCGAAATGCGCCAGCAAGCGCCACCGTGCGGCGATATGGCCGTGGTCGTCAAAAAAACCAATCAGTGCCACCAAGCCGCCCGCGCCCGTCATGGCCCAGGCGCCGGCCACGTCCAGCGCACCCAAAGCCACCAGCAAGGGCAACACGCCCAGAAAGCACAACACGATCGCCACCCCGCCACCGCGCGGCGTCGGCGTGACATGCGAGCTACGCGCGTTCGGCACATCCATCAGACTGCGCGCCAAGGCGTAGCGACGCAGCCGGCCGGTCAGGAAAAAAGCGCCGAAAACGATCAGGGGCAAGAGCCAGGCACTCATGGATAGATCACAATCATTTGACTGAACGGGAACATCATTGACAGCGGGCCAGGTAATCGGCGGCGACTTTACGCAAGCCTTCATCGACCGTATCCGGCGGGCACCAGCCGAGAAGGGTCCGGGCCTTACGGGTATCGACCTGAAGCGAGCCACACAAGCGGGTCGCCAGGGCCTGCCGCCCCAAAAGGCGGGCTACGGCAGAAATACAGCCCGATGGGACGGGCAGCAAACGGGCTTGCCGCCCTAATGCGTTCGCCACCCGAGTCAACAAGGCGGTCGTCGACAAATCCTCACCATCGCCGGCTAGGAACACCTGGTTCACCGCATCGGGGTGGCGGGCGCAGCAGCACAGCAGATCAGCCAGATTGTCGACACCTACCAGGCTGCGACGGTTGTCGATCGCGCCGAACGGAAGCGGAACACCTCGGCACAGCCAACCCATCATCGATCGGAAATTGGCTTTGACCCCCGGGCCGTAAACCAGCGGCGGACGGACCACCACGACCTCCAGCGCAGCGGTGCGCGCCAAGTCAAACAGGCCTTCCTCCGCCTCCAGTTTGGACACTCCGTAAGGATCACACGGTGCTGGTGGCGTGGTTTCGGAAAAGGGCTGTCCGGCCTCTGTGGCCTCACCGTTGACCTTGATGGAGCTGACAAAGACCAGCCGCCGACACCCCGCCGCTACCGCCGAACGCGCCAGATGCAGCGAGCCTTCAACGTTGCTGCGACGATAGGCGGCCAAGGGATCGGTTTCGGTGTCGTGCATGACGTGGACTCGCGCGGCACAGTGGATGAGCACATCGACATCGCACAAGGCCTGCTGCCAGTCGGTATCGGCCCCGAGGTCGCCCACCTGACAGCACTCAAGCCCGGCGGGAGGCGATACTGGCACGCTGCGAAAAGCGCCGCGCACCACCACCCCATCTTCGCGTAGCAGACGCTTGACCACCGCCCGCCCGACGAAGCCGCTGGCACCGGTTACCAGAACCCGCATGGCACTCAGCCCTTGCGCCACACCGTACGATTCACGTAGTCGGTGTAACTGAGAACGACGCGCACAACCTGTTTGGACACCGGCCCCGCCTGATAGTCAGGCACCACCGGGATCGTGCGTCTCGCACTATCGTGCTGAGAGGTGATGACTTTCACCGCGTCCAGCACGGCTTCGCGCTTGAGACCGCTCATGATCAGCGTACCCTCGTCCATACCCTCCGGACGCTCATGCGCGTTGCGCAGGGTCACCGCCGGCAAATTGAGCAGGGAGGCCTCTTCGGTAATCGTTCCGCTATCCGACAAGACGCAAAAAGCCGACATCTGCAGCTTGATATAGTCGAGCAGGCCGAAGGGCTTGGCAAAGCGGATCAAGGGGTGGTCCAGCGACTCGCCGAGCGCCTCCAGGCGCTTCCGGGTGCGTGGATGGGTGGAAACGATCAGCGGAAAACCGTAGGTATCTGCGAGGCCACGCAAGGTGTCGAGCAGATCACGCAGATTGTCGGGGGTGTCGACGTTTTCTTCGCGATGCGCACTGACAACAAAGAACTGGCCGCTTTGCAGGGCCTCCCGCGCCAGCACATCCGAGGCCTCGATACGCGGCATGTAGTAGTTGAGCACCTCTTCCATGTGCGAGCCGGTCTTGATGATCGTCTCGGGACGGATACCCTCGGCAATCAGATACCGGCGGGCGTGCTCGGTCAGCACCATGTTGATGTCGGAAAGATGGTCCAGCACCTTGCGGTTGAGCTCTTCGGGCACCCGCTGATCAAAGCAACGGTTCCCCGCCTCCATGTGAAAGACCGGAATCTTCCGTCGCTTGGCCGGGATGACCGCCAGGCAGGTGTTGGTGTCGCCATAGAGCATCAGCGCATCAGGCTTCTCGCGCTCGAACACCGCATCGGCCTTGGCGATTACCTCAGCAATGGTCTGGGCGGCGTTCTCGCCGGCGGCGCCGAGGAAGTGGTCGGGTTTGCGGATTTCGAGATCGTCGAAGAATACCTGGTTCAACTCGAAATCGTAGTTCTGCCCGGAGTGCACCAACACATGCTCGACCTGACGGTCGAGCTCGGCGATCACCCGGCTCATCTTGATCAGCTCAGGCCGGGTGCCGACCAGCGTCATGACCTTAAGCACCCAGCACCTCGCGAATATAGTCGAGTGGCCGCAGCACATTCTTGACCCCGGCGACGTCGAGCCGCTCGGTATTGTGGGAGGTGTAGTCGTCCAGCTCCGAAATGCGCTGTTCGCCTTCGACGAAATACTTCTTGTAGTTCAGGTCGCGATTGTCGGCCGGGATGCGATAGTAGCGCCCCATGTCTTCCGCCTTGGCCATCTCCTCACGAGATACCAGCGATTCGTAGAGCTTCTCGCCATGGCGCGTACCGATGATCTTTACCGGATTGTCCCTGCCCAGCAGCTCTTTGAGCGCCTGCGCCAGATCGCGCACCGTCGAGGCGGGCGCTTTCTGGATGAAGATATCGCCCTGCTGAGCATGCTCGAATGCATGCAGCACCAGGTCGACGGAATCCTCCAGCGACATCAGGAAACGCGTCATGCTCGGATCAGTCAGCGTCAGCGGCTCGCCTGCCCGCAGCTGGTCGACAAAGAGCGGAATCACCGAGCCACGCGAGGCCATCACATTGCCATAACGGGTGGCACAGACCACCGTGCCACCTGCCGGAATGGTGCGTGACTTGGCCACCATCAGCTTCTCGGCCATCGCCTTTGAAATGCCCATGGCGTTGATCGGGTAGACCGCCTTGTCGGTGCTGAGCACCACCACCCGGCTGACACCACGCGCAATTGCCGCATTCAGCACGTTCTCGGTACCCAGCACGTTGGTGCGGACCGCTTCCATCGGATAGAACTCGCAGGACGGCACCTGCTTGAGCGCCGCGGCATGGAATACATAGTCGACCCCGGTCATCGCCTGCGCGAGGCTATCGCTGTCACGCACGTCACCGATGTAGAACTTGACCTTGTCGTTCGCCAGCGCGATCCGCATGTCCTCCTGCTTCTTCTCATCGCGACTGAAGATCCGTATTTCCTTCACGGCGGTGTCAAGAAAGCGGGTGAGCACGGCGTTACCGAAGGACCCCGTCCCGCCGGTAATCATGAGTGTCTTGCCAGAAAACATAAGCTACCTCTTAGCTGAAATTCTTCATGCGCCGCACGAGTTCGGGCCAGTCTGGTGCGACGTAACCCGTCAAATCCCTGAATTGATCCGCCACCAGCGAGCGATCAATGACCACCGAATCGTCGGGCTCAATGCGGGTCGCCTTGCCATACGCCTTCGCCACCAGTTCAAGCAGATCATGCTTCGTGATCGGGGCCGAGGCGACATGGTGTACGCCCGACAGCCCCGCTTGCGGGATCACGACATCGCGGACGACCCGCGAAAGTTCGACCGTCGGAAGCCCCGAAAAAACGACTCGGCGATACCCGCGAACGCTTCCTTCCTGATGCAGAAACCACTCGACCAAACCATGGTGACTTGCGAGCTCGTGCCCGATGATCGAGGTCCGGAGCGTCAGCGCATGCGCGTCGTCCGACACCTCGCCGATAAACTTCGATTTTCCATACAGGTCTTGTGCATCGGAAACGTCAGATTCGCGATAGCCACCGTGCTTGCCACTGAAGACGCAGTCCGTGCTGAAATGCACGAGGCGGGCGCCGACCAGGGCGCAATACCGTGACAAACGGTGTGGCAGCATGGCATTGATCGGAAGCGCAACCAAAGGGTCATTCGACTCAACGAGTTGTTTGACGAGACCCACGCAGTTGACAACCACCTGAGGACGCACGCGCTCGAACAGCGACGAGAGCGAGTCCATGTTCTCCATATCGACGCCGGCCAGAATCCGATCCCTCAAGCTCTCGGCAAAATAGCGCTTTGCGCCAGAGGAGCGGACCGAACCCCAGACCTCAAGGTCCGCGCTCTCCGAAAGCGTCCTATACATGGCGCTACCCAGCATACCCGAGACGCCAAGCACCAGAATTCTCATCGCGACGATTCCCTCCGTTGTGCCGATAGTGCCTCGAACCGGGCGATCAGATCATCCGTCAGCCCGGCAAGTCCAAAATGCTTTTGCGCATAGCTGCGCCCATTTTCGCCCATTTCACGCCTTGCGTCGTCATCCTGCCCACAGATATGAATGACGGCATCGGCAAGCGCCTCGCTGTCGCCCGCAGGACACGCCACTCCCGCCTTCGCCTCGACGACGACGCGGGCCCCCTCACCATTAAGCGAGGCGATGATCGGCTTTCCTGCCGCCAGATAGCCCTGAACCTTGCTCGGAATCGTCTGCGCGAAAATCGGCTCATCGCGCAGACTCACCAGAAGCGCCGTTGCCGACGCGTAGATCGACGTCATCGCCGAGGACGGAAAACGCCCCGGCAGCAAGACGTTCGTCAGCCCCCTTCGAGCCACCTCTTCGGCAAGCCACCCCGACAGACTGCCGCTCCCCACGATAAAGAAGCGAATCGGCTGGCCTCGCGCCGCAACGCGCTCTGCCGCGTCCAGTATCGTATCCAGCGACTGCGCGGTACCCAGATTTCCGGCAAAAACAACGGACGAAGCTGCTGCGATCTCACCAACCATGGCACTCAAGGCCGGCGAGGGCGTGCTCGCACCAACGGGTTCCTCGACAAACGCGTTCGGATAATAGGCGATGCGCCCCTTCGAGGGCGTCAGGCGTTGGACGGGCTCCCGGAACGCCTCCGATGGAATAAGTATCAGGTCGGTACGCCGATAAATGTACCGCACCACCGAACCGACCAGACCGAGTATCCGCTTGTTTCGCACGAAGCCCGTCGCAGACAGGCTTTCAGGCCACAAATCCTGCACCCAGACGACCAACGGCGCACGCTTCCACCAGGAAAGAAGCACCGCCGGCAATGCCTGAAGGAGAGGCGACGGGGCATACACGAAAACCGCGTCGAACTGACGACCCCGCAGCATCCACGGCCCCAGGAGTGAAGCACTGACCAGGAAGGACAGGTAGTTCACCGCCAGCCGCAGTCCGGACTTGAGGCCACGTGGCGCGAGCGGCACCCGCATGATCTCAATGCCGCTAAACGTCTCCCGACCGGTGCGCCACGCCGCATAGCCCGGGAAGACCACGCCGCCGGGATAATTCGGCTGCCCGGTCAAGACGGTGACGGCCACGCCGCGCTCTTGCATCGAGCGCGCGAGTGCCGTGATGCCGAAACTCTCCGGCCAGAAATACTGCGTCACGATCAGAACCTTCATACGGATCTCGGCTCCGTAACATCGATGCGACTACCGTGAAGCCGCAAACGGGCGATGAGTAAGCCCCACAGGAAAAAGGTGATGATCCCGGGATAGGGCTGCCGCATGCCGACCTTGAGCATGTTCTCGAAAATCAGCAAATAGAGAACCGCCAGCGCCAACCCGAAAAGAATCGAATCTTCGAGTAATTCATCGCGCCTGACCCATAGCGTTCGCAATGTCCACACCAGCATGCCGATCAGGGGAATAAGCGCTATCGTTCCAAAATTGTAGGCGGTATCGAGCCAGTAATTGTGTGCACTGGGGTGCTTTTCTCGGTCAGGAGGATCCGCATGTCCGGCAAGAAAGCTGTGCGGCGACTCAATGAGTCCATTGTAGAAGAAGCGCCAATGCTCAAAACGCTCAACAACACCTTTTGGCATGGCAGAAGGCTCCGGATCAGAGGGATTAGAAAGTTTTCCCTGCCATGTTTCCTGATCAATTGTTTGCCCAACCGGAATGATTTTCTGCGCCAACCACCCAGATTCTCTGGCGACACCAAATATTGCGAGCACTAACAAAACCACTATAAGTAATAGCGCCGTTTGAGAACGGCCAGCGTCCCTGCGCAGGTGGTAAAAGCCAAACCCTGCAATAGCCACCACCAAACCGAGCACTGCAGCCATCGAATGTGTCGAGAACAAATAAATGGCTATCACTGGCATCAGGAAAACGACGGCGCGCTTTTCAAGAACTGTCTTGTCCCAAAGAGCAATAGCGGTCGCAATTGCCAACGCCGAAACCACCATTGGAAAATACTGAAGGTGTTGATAGATACTAAAAATAACTACATGTGGCCTTAGGATCGTATAGCCATTACTCCAACTCGATATCAACTGCGCCGGTAAAACCAGAAGCAGCATCCCGCACGCGGCCCACGGGAGAAACCGGCCAGTATTGCCGGTCATGCCATACATCTCACCCAGAACCAGTCCAAACATCGGCAGCAGAAACTGGGCAAGAAGAATCAGTTTGGCGCCCTCTTGGTGAGCACTGCCATCTGCTGCAACCAGCGAGGTCAGGACGAACAAAAGCGCCGAGAAAAACAATGTCGTCAGCGCTCTGGACGCCTGCCAATAGTTACCCAGCACAGCAATTCCCAGGAACATGACGACGACAGATGCCGGCAGAGGGAGTTTCTTGATTGCCCCCTGAGGATCGAAAACAAACGCCGTATCCCTGAACAAACCGCCATCCAACTGAAAGAAGACGGGCAAAATCAGCAATGCGGGGAGACCCACCAGCAACCATTTCCGATGCTCAGCTTCAACCGAAATCCGGCGTCCGGCGCTCAGAATAAAGCCGAGGTTGATAAAAGCGCTCAAAAGATAGAGCCCCGCCAGCGAGTTCACACCAAACACGTAAAAGACGAACGGTACGCAAGTGGCGATGAGTACGTTGGCCAGGAGATCGGGGCCAAAGACATCCCGACCGCTGCCCTCATGAAGCAGTCGCGTACGCAGCAGCATCGCGACAGACATGACTGCGCCGCCGGCGACCGAGAGGCCCGTCGCCAGCCAAAATACCGGTGGCAGCCCGCCCCCAGGCAGGATCTGCGGAAACCAAGCCGACACGATCGCGATCAGGCTCCCAGCGATGATCATGCCAGCGGGTGCTATCGCGAACTGATAGGGCAATTTCCTTTGGCCGAATCGACGAATGAGCGTAGGCGCGAGCGCCTGTCCGAAAACCGTCGGCACCAGGCTGCCGACGGCAAACGTAGTAAACAGCGTTCCCGCCAGCGCCTTTCCGGCGAGCAAGGTGACAGACAAACGGAACACAAAGACGCTTGCACCGATAATCCCTGACGAGCCGAAATGCGGCAAAAGCGCACTCAGGCCGAGATGCTGCGATCTCAGGCTTAGCCGTGCGCCACGAAGCGACAGCAGGGGAGCGATCGCCCACGGGATGGCGCTCAAAGCCAGATCAAAGCCCATGATCAATGAAGCAACAACACATGCGGCCAGCGCCAAGCCCTCGGCAACGAGTACTCGCGACACAGCGACCGTATTGCCACGAACCTCGTGACTGGCCAATGCTATTTCGCCCAGCCATTCGCAGCCTCTCCGCACGATCAATGTGATGGCGAGGCCGGCAATCGCACCGCCGACACCAACGCTCAGGAAATAGGTGACAAGCGCCAGCGGCGCCAGTAGCGCGAGACGCGTCACCATCAGAGCGGATGCCGCCTGTTGAACAGTGTCGTCGCTCGAGGCCAGCACGACATTGCGCGCATTGGCAGAGAACGCAAAGAACAGTGCCAGCGTCGCCCCCTGAATGAGCGCAATGTCTGCGGCGATTTCGGCGCGGCCGGAAAGCCCGAAGACGAGCAGCAAGGCCGTCATCGAAAACGAATTGAACAAGGCTGCCAGGGGGAACAGGAGGTAGGCTGATCGCTTCATCCGGTCATCTCCGGCTGCCGACGAACCACCCAGCAGATCTCCTGCCAAAATGCCTCATGCCACACCATTTCGCTGAACACGCAGCAGCAGTCGATCGGCAAGCAGAATCAGACCACCATTGAGGACCAGAGACCCGAAAAGAAGATACGACTGCACGGGGACGTAGCCGAAGCTTGCATAGCGGAAGGCAATCACCTGCGCAAACAACGCACAGAGAATCCAGTTCGCGCCACAGAATCGGTAGGTCAGGTATTCAAGGAAAGCGGCGAACCAGGCTACCACGAGCAACGATGCGCACAGGAACGGCATCGATCCGGGGTAGTAAAGAAAAGCGACAATGCCGGGCAAGGAAACAAAATGATTCCGCGAGCGATCGACCCCCGGGGTCAGATACGGAGAGGTAATGAGCCGCTGATCGTAAAGACTTGGCGTACCTTCCTGAAATCGCTCTTTCCAGGCCGCTCGCCACAGATCCCATCCCTTGAAATCGGAGGAGGCAACCGCCATCAGGCCCTCGATACCCACCCATCGATCAATAAATAACGGCGTGGTCATGCTCCCGGTGACCGCTACGGTCTGTGACTGGACCCCCTCTTCACCCATATTGAAGGACGCGATACGAAGATAATTGACGGCGAGGACAGATACCACGAACAAGAGGCAGAACAAGGCTGTGGCCGCGCCAAGGCGCAATGTGCCGATTCGCATTGTCCGTGTCAGCATGGTTCGCAATCCACCAAAGCCGATGGCGGACGCGTTCAATACCATCCCGCGGCTGAGCATCGCGGTATTGGACATGAAACCTTCAAACACAGGAACGATGATAGCAAGCGGCGTCAAGCGCCGTCCAAGCTCGATCTCGAAGCGCACGATCAGCGCCGAGATTGAAGCAAACCCAAACTGCAGCGCCCATTTGTAGACACCATTCAGGCCGAAGGGCAGCACGGTTCCTGTGACCATCCCGCGCTGATAGATCCCGAGCCAGACATTGCTCAGCGCCGCGAACAGAATCGTGACGAGGAAGACCGTCACGACAAGGCTGCGGTACTTCCGGTAGAACAGGAACAGCCCGGAGTCCGCGCAGCCAGGAGCCTGCACCGGATAGCTGAAGTAACGCTCCCGCACGAAAGTTGCGAGCAGCAATGCTGAAAAGCTGGCAGTGGCCACAAGCAGAACGGCATCGAAGGACTGCGGCGAACCATCGAATGCGCCCACGGGTTCGCTGAACGCCCCCCCAAGGAAGGCCACGCGAATGGAGAGCTTCAGCCAGAATCCGAGCCACAGGAAAATGCCGATGAAGGTGTCAAAGTACAGCGCACCTCTACGAAACCCCGCAAGCAGCAGCGCGTTCGCGGCGATGGCAAAAGAGAGATACACCGCCCAATGCCCGGAATAGCGCAAACCCGCGACAAACGACAACCCAACAACGGACGCAAGAAAAAGAAAGAGAACAACACGAATCATTGACCGACACTACTACCCGTTTTTTACCTGGCCAGGATTCGAGGCGACATGCTCCGCCAAGGCCAGAAGGCGCCGCGCCTGTGATTGCCACAAATAATGCTGGCGGATTATACGCTGCAACTGCTCGCCGGAGCGGCGCAACTCTTCGGGACTCGCGAGAAGATTCTCCAAGGCCCCTGAGAGCGCCGCGACCGAGACCGAAACCATGACGCCCGCATTGTCGCGCGCAATCGCATCAAGACCACAGGTATCCGTAAATACTACGGGACAGGCGCAAATGCCGCCCTCCAGAACGACGATGGACATTGCCTCGCGCCGCGAGGGTATGGCCAGCACCGTGGCCGCGTGCAGCGCGGCGACCTTCTCTGAGCCTCCGACGTAACCGGCAAAGTGCACCCGCCCGTCGAGACCGAGCGCGGCGACGCTCTGCTCAAGAAGCCCTCTCATGCCGCCGTCCGGCCCGGCCAGCACCAGGTGGACATCCCGAACCGATGGCGGCAAGCGTGAAAACGCCTCCAGCAAGAGATCCGGCCCCTTGATCGGGTTCAAGCGGCCAAGAAAAAGAATGAAGCGCGACGCGTCAAGCCCGAGCTTGCGGCGAAAACTGGCCACCTCCTCTGTCGGGTTGGCCAGCACATATTCGGCGGGATCAATCCCGTTTGGCACCACGACCACACGCTCAGCCGGCACCCCGCACTCAGCAAAATCCGATTTCTCTCCCTCGGTGACCGCCACGCAGGCGGCAGCGGATCGCGCCAGGCTGCCGCCGACGAGCTTGGCGTACAGCCATTTCAAGACACGAGAACGCCCAAAAGGCTTGAGCGCACCGGCCGGGCAAAAGAGATAAGGCTTTCCGAGCCGCTTGCAGACATGGAAAACCCATGCGTTGAGGAGAGTCCAGTGACCCGAGAGATAGACGACATCGGCGTCCTCCACAAGCGCCTTGAGCTTGGCGTAGCGCAGGTAAGGCAGGAAGAAGCGCTGGTTCAGGCACGGGACGGCCACGACATTGACGCCGCTGAACAGCGACGGGCGCGCCCCTGCGCCAATGCCGCCGATATCCAGCGTCAGCAAGGTGCATTCGGCACCTTCCGTCGCGAGAAAACGCGCCATCTGGAGCGTACGCTCCGCCGTCCCCCCGCCCGACACGGGGTCCAGCAAGTGATTGACCAGAAGTATTTTCAAGGCCGTCCTCGCACGATTCGGTCCGATCGGCAAAGCATCGCAAATGATCGAAGCGCGGCTTCGAAATCGATGGGGGACACGAACCCCAATTGCCGAATCTTGTCGGCGCGATACACGCAATGCGGATCTCGCTCGCTTCGCCCGCGCAAGTGCAACAGCGCTTTCAGCACGACGGACGGCATGGGCAGAACGGGGAGCTTGCGCGCCGGAATCTCCAGCGCCTCGGCAAGAATCCTCTCAACATCCCGGAAATTGTTCAGCGCGTCGTCTTCGTCGGACACATTGAACACCTCACCGCCAATGGGGCGCTCGCAATCGGCCAGAAACAGCAAGGCAGCAACCACCGTCTGCACCGGTACAAGATGCATCCTCCGCCGACCAAACAGCGATGCCCGCAGGTAGTTGGCCAGGGCCGCGCCGCCGCAGAGACTGTTCGCCAAAGCGACGAGATTCTGCCCACCGGCACCGAAAACGGCGGCCGGGCGAAGCACTGCAACCTCGCAGGCGCCAGAATCCGACGCGCGAATCGCCTCCTCGATGGCCAGCTTTCTGCCCCCATATTCATCCAGCGGGTTGCAGGGCGTCGTCTCGTCAATCATCCCCCCCGATGTGCGCCCATAGACCGATACCGTGCTGCAGTGGATCAGCCTCGCCGCATTCGCCTCGGCGCATGCCCTGACCATCGCCTGCGCTGCCCCAAGCGACTGCTCGGACGACAGGCTTTCCGGATAGGCCAGATTGATGACGGTACATCCGGGCGTCAAGAGCGAGGCCCAGCTCCCGGGCGAGACGAGATCACCGGTAACCCACCTGATGTTGTCGGGCGCGCCGGAGCGATCCTTCAGTCCACGCGTCAAAGCGCTGATCGCACGACCCTGCGCCGCTTGCACGAAGTGCCGCCCTATGAAACCCGTCGCACCGGTCAGAACGATATTGGAGGCCGTCATCAAGCCCCCTATCGCGCGAGCAAGGCCGCCACCTGGCGCCGGACGATGTCGAGAATGGCGGCGAAGGTGGCCCGAGCCATGTTACCGCCCAGCATTTGTGCCACGTATCGTCGGGCCCTGATTTCGGCCATGGCACTGTCGCGCGTCACACCGCGCTCCGGCGGAAGGATCGTCGCCTTGGCGGTCACCGCAACGTGGTGCGTCATGCCCTTCCTCGCCCTCAGACAGGAATGAATAATGTCTTCGGAGTAGGCCTTTCCGCGGAAGGGAAAGAAGGCGTCCAGGACCAGGTCTTCGCGAAAGGACAGGGAGCACCCGCCCGGCAGCCAGGCGGTCGTCACCAGGTCTTCGTCGCAGCACCGGGGGTCTACGCTGCCGCAGCCGCCGATCTTGCTCAGCGCGCCCATGCGGCGCTTTCCCCATGGCAGACCACGCACGGTCGTCTCATAAAGATTGATGATGAATCCGCGCAGGCCGGCGTCGATTTTCGACAAGGGCTCGGCGGTCACCGAATTGTAGAAAACGGCGCCAACGACATGCCCACGCCCCAACGCCACCAGCGACGCCATCAAGGCCTCGATGGCATCGCTGGCGAGCAGAATGTCGTCGTCCAGCTGCATTACGACCGGGCACGACGCCTGCCGGAACCCTTCTGCCCGTTGCGCGACCTGCCCGCGCACCTTGGTGGGCACGATGTGCACGTTGTCGATTGACAAGGTCGCCACCCGGTGCGCGTCCTCTTCCGGGATGCAGATGAGAATCTCCGTCGGCCGAACCGAGCCTCGGTTCATTTCTGCAATCGTTCGCGCAATCTGCGCCCCACCCAGCGTGGCCATGACCACGGATAACGCTGGCAAGGCCTCGGCGCTCGGATGCGTCGGTTGCTGAGGCATCAGCGGTCTCCCGATCCTGACTTGGTTTGAAAGGTCTGCACGTCCTGCCACGCCCCCAGCGCTTCCCGCCATGCCCGCAGGGACGGGTCCAGATTGAAGTAAGGCTCTGCCACCGCGACCGCGTCGCCGGCCAAAGCCGCTTGAAGCGCGCCAGCCAGATCGCTGGGCGAGCTTACCAATCGAGCACCGGCCAGCCCGCGCAGCGCATTGGCGTTCACCCCATGCTCGTCGGGAATCTGTATGACCTGCTTGCCCGCACAATAGGCGTCGACGGCCGCAGAGGTGATCGCACTAGTGACGACGATGTCGCAGTCCGGCAGCAATTCCTCAAGCGCCCGCTCGTCGACGCGCAGGCCGATGCGCGCCGCAAAATCGGGGGCCGCGTGGTAAGGGAAGGCCGGGTGCGGCTTGAAGACAAAGCTCGCGCCGGGCGGCAGATCCGCCTCCGCCCGCTGCAGCCAGTCGAAGATCCTGTCGTTGGTCGTCGACAGAAAATCGCCGCAGATCAGCATACCTGTGCGCTCACGCCCGGGCTTGCGGTGCGCGCTTGGGCGACCGAGATGCATGAACCGCAGCGCCTCGACGTCGACGATCTTGTCTGCCGGATACGCACCGGCCAGCGCCGCCGCCTTGGCGACGGGGCCGTTCACGGCGTAGTGATCGGGCATGGGCAGGTCACTCGGTCTGGCGGAAGAATAGCTGCGCCGGTCATAAAAATACCGCAAGTCCCAATAGCGAATCGTCGAATGGGGCGCCGCGATGAGTTTGCCATGGCCGCTGTTTCGCCACGCATAAATCAGCGACATCTCCCAAGGTTGGTTCTCGCAGATATACACGCCGGCCTGCTGCCGGGGAAGGCGGGCCAGGGCCACTTCAAACAAGCCGAGCCGAAGGCATTCCATCAGGGCATTGGGGCCCGACACCGACTCCGTCCACTCGTCCTGATGCAGCGGCCAAAGCTGGAGGACCGATCCCTCCGGGCGCACCTCGGCGTGGAAACCCTCAATCGAACGGACCGCCCGCTGAAGGCGCCGGTAGTCACGCCACGCCCCGACGGCCTTCGTGAGCGGCGGAAACATGTCGATCAAGCCGTGAAACTGCCGGCCGGCTGCGTTTTCCTGAAAGCGCCCGACAAGGCGAAGCGCCGCGGCAAACGTCGGGACGGCAGCGTGCGGATGAAAGAAGTGAAACCAGTTGGTCCGGACCCCGTCATGGGCAAGCTGATCGACAAGAGGGCCCCAGTAGTTCGACATGAATCGACCGGAATCAATCGCCCGCCGGTCCAGATGCACCAGCACGTCAAAAAAAGACAGCGTCCCGGCGCGGGCGCGCGCGCCCGACTGACGAAAAACTGCAGGCAACCTGGACGCGCAATACCACCCGAACGAGATCACGGCACGCAGCCGGGGTGAAAGCCGGCCGTAGGCACTTCGTCGTGACTGCACCGCCGGCCCGGACGGCTCGGGTTGACGCCATTCGAAGCGGCACTGCATGTCTGCGCAATACGACGCCAGGCATTCAGCCAGCCGTGCATTGGCCGAATACAGCACGACCGCCCGCCCCTTCTCGTTGGCCAGCAAAGTCTCCAGCGCGAGCAGTTTCATCGCATCGGGCACGAAGGATGTCGCCGAGATGCTGAACTTCTGCGCCGGAGCGGCCATCCACCAATAGCTGAGTGCCGGGCGAATCATCAAATGCTCGGCAACCGTCCTGCCATGAACCGGTGCTTGACCAAGGGCATGCAGCCACGCAAGATAGCGCGCCCTCAGCGCATCGGCACCGTCCTCGACGAGACGCGCAATGGAGACCATCCGCCCGCCCTGCGACGAGCCTTGCTCGAAACCTTGCCAGAGGACCGTCAGCTCAAAGCCAGCGTCTGGCACACCCTCCGCGTCCCAGACCAGAACACGCCCCGCCGTGCTTTCGCTTGGCCGGCAATCACTGTCAGGCATCAAGTCCCTGCATCAAGCCCTGGACCTTCTTCAGATCCGCCGGCGTATCGACCGCCTGGGTGTCGTGCCGGGTGGGCGCCATTCGAACGCGCATTCCGTGCTCAAGCACACGCATCATGTCCACCGACTCCGCGATCTCCAGCGGCGTGGGCGCGAGCTTGGTGTAATCGAGCAGAAATTGCCGACGAAACGGAATGACGCAGACCTGCTTGCCCATCGGAATCTGATCGACCTTGCAACGGGTCGGGATCGGCTCCCGGGAGAAATACATGGCATTCAACTGGAGATCGCAAACGACCTTGATGCAGTTCCTGTCCTCGAACTCGGCCGCATCCTTGATCTTGCCCAGCAAATTGGTGACCTGAACATCGGCGTGGTCGATCAATGGCTGCACGGCCTCGGCAATCATGTCCGGATGGGTCATGGGCTCGTCGCCCTGGACCATCACGACGATGTCGTATGTCGTGTTGTTGGCGCGCTCGAGCGCGACGAGCGCTTCCGCACAGCGATCGGTGGCGCGCTCGTGCTCGTTCCCCGTCATGACCGCCACGCCGCCGATCGATTCGACATAGTCGAAGATTTCCTTGTCGCAGGTTGCCACGGCGGTCAGGGTGAGCATCGGCGATTTTGCAACGCGCTCGTACACATGCCCGATCATCGGCTTTCCGAGGATCGGCGCCATCGGTTTTCCAGGAAAACGGCTGCTACCCATCCGTGCGGGAATCAAGGCGAGAATATTCATGGTTTTGTGAGTGCCATAAAGAATGGATCGTTGTCAGAAAATCAGCTCGCCGATTGCTTCCGAGCCCACTCGGCGAACTGCGTCAGCCCGGCATCGAGCATTGTAAACGTATCGATCCCGAGCACATCCTTCAGTGCCGACACGTCTGCATAGATACCGCTCTGATCTCCCGGCGTTCCGCCATCGACATAATAGGAGGCGCCGGGCACCAGGCTGCAGATGCGCTCAAGAAGCGCACCGACGGTCGTCTTGACGCCCGTTCCGATATTCAGCGTCTGGCCCTTGGCGCTTTCCAGGGTGGCGGCACGGAACCAGGCCTCGACCACATCGTCGATATAAATGATGTCGCGGAAGCGCTCGACGCTCCCCTTGACCTCAATGCGCCCTGTCTTCAATGCCTGCGCCAGAAAGATGCTCACCATGCCCTGGCGCAGATTGCTCAAATCCTGGCCAGGCCCGTAGACATTGAACATCCGGAGAATCACGGCGGGCAGCTTGCGCTGATAGACGCGCAAGTAGTCTTCGGAGGCGTACTTGCCTACCCCGTAGCAGGACAAGGGTCGGCAGGTCCGGGATTCGCTGATCGGGGCGTCGTCGACCGCGCCATACACGGACATGGAGCTCGCATAGAGAAACCGCTCGACGGAATGCTCGATACCGTAACGGATCAGATTCAGCGTCGACACCGTATTCTTCTCGAGGTCCGCGACCGGATCATCGAAGCTGATCTCCCCCGAAGACTGCCCCGCCAGATGCAGAATCCTTCGACAATCGGTCGGAATGCGTTCAATCGTCGACCGGTGCGCCAGATCGCCTTCGATGAAATCAACGCCCGGCGGAACGTTCTCGGCTTTGCCGTTCGAGAAATCGTCGACCCCGACGACCGCAAATCCCTCCTGCAGGAAGCGGCGCGCGACATGGGACCCGATAAACCCCCCGACGCCCGTGATCAGAACCCGCTGCATCTCAAGCCCCCCCATCCTTCCTGATGATGCCGACCAGCGTATCGCACTTGCCGCTGCGGATCAGCGACTGTTTGTAGGACTCCTCGACATCGGCGCCAAGCTCAGGGGTGAAGCGTCCCATGCCCCCGGGCCGCCCGTCTCGCGCCCAGATCATGTGGTTGGACAGGTCGTATCGCTGGTCGCGAAGCACCTCACTGCTCTCACCCAGCCGCGTCAGCAAAAACTGCAAGGACGGCTCGCTGAAATACCAAGGATGGGCCACCGACCAGTAAAAACGCTCGAATGCCGGGATGTCATAGACCGAGTACAGCGGATCGGCTGCGTTGGGGATCTCGAAAACGATTCGACCGCCAGGCTTGAGCATGGCCAGCTGCGCCTTCAGGAAAGCGCCGGGGTCTGCGATGTGTTCGAGAACAAAGAAATGGAGGATCAGATCGAAGCGCGCATCCGGTGCGTCGCGCTGAAGCTCCGCGACCGACTGATAGACCGGAAGGCCCCGCCCCCGCACAAACTCGCTGAAGACCCCGGACGGCTCGATACCCGTGCAGCGGTGGCCGGCATCTGCCAGCGGATAGAGCATGAAACCGGACGAGCAGCCGACCTCGAGGATATCGACAGACGCTTCCAGATAGGGCGCCAGATACTTCATCCGGCGCATGCGCGTCGGCTCGTTGGCAACGAGATGCTGCTCGGTTTTCAACCAGCCGCCAGACTCCCCCGACCGGCTCGCCATGAAGCCCTCGAACTCGGCAGCATAGAATCGCGCCTCTTCATCCGGCGTCAGGCCCGGGAACTGATAGCGAACATCGCACGCCGCACAGTGAAAGAAAGCACGCGATGCAGACTCGTCACCATACACATGGCGCGTGACGACCGACTGCGATTCTCGCCCGGCCGAACATAGCGGACACCGATCAGGCAATGCCATTGACAACTCCTCTTTCCATCGTTTGCTCCGTACCGAGCTGCTTGACCACCCTCGCCGGGTTTCCTGCCACGACCACGCCAGCAGGCACATCCGTGGTGACCACGGATCCTGCAGCAATCACCGCGCCTTGCCCTATGCTCACACCCCGAAGAATCGTCACCCCGGCCGCAACCCAGACATCGTCGCCGATAAGTATCGGCCGCTCCTCGAGCTCAATCTGCTCGGGGAAGGGAAAGCCGTGCTTTGCCATGTACTGCTGATGACGTGTCTGTGCATTCAGCGGATGGGTGAGGTTGTCGCAGATGAAACAGTCATGCGAAATCAACACCCGACGACCGATCTCTACCCGCGACAGCGCCCATATCCGCGTTCCCTGCCCCACGTAGCTGCAATCGCCGACGGAGATGACGCCCTTGTTGAAGAAACTGTAGAGCTCGCCCGCACAGATGACGTAGTCGCCGAGAACGATCTGCCCCGCGGCGTCCTTGCCGATCAGGATCTTCGACAGGATCGCGCTCGAATGCGCCCCCTGACGATACCGCCCGCCAAAACGCCTGCTCTGATAGAACCACAGCCTGAGCCTGCCGCGGATGCCCATCAGGACATGCTCTGCGGGTTTGTCGCCGACGCTCTCAGAAACACCGCATCGATCGAATAGGCCAGAAACTGGTACCCCTCCGCAACGCGCTGCGCAAGCTGCTCAGGATCGGGCTGAACGACGTGGATGCCGCACGGGGTGCGCGATGTGCGGCAGGCGTCGCGAATGCGCTCCATGACCGCGGCAAACGCCGGCTCCGTGAACTTACCGGTCAAGCCCATTGATGCCGAAAGATCGTACGGACCGATCAGTATCGCGTCCAGGCCATCGACCGCCAGAATGGCCTCGAGGCTCTCCACCGCGCGGACATGCTCGATCATCGCGATCAACAAAGGCGCCTGGGCCTCCTCGGCATAGGTCTCAAAATCGGCGCCGAACAGGTTCGCACGCGAAAAGCCCACACCTCTCAACCCTGCCGGCGGCCAGCGACACGCATCCCTTACCCGCGTCAGCTGCTGCGCGGACTCCACCATCGGAATGATGACGCCCCCCGCACCGGCATCAAGTGCCTGCTTGCAGTCCTTGGTTTCGCCCTGCGCCAGTCGCGCCATCGGCAAGGTGCCGCCCAGTTCCAGCGCCCGATAGATATCCGGAAGCTGATGGGCGCCGATCGCACCGTGCTCCATGTCGACGGCGACCCAGTCGTAGCCCGAGCGCCCCAGAATTTCAGCAATCGACGGATGGGGGATCTGCATCCAGCTACCGATGCTTGCCTTGCCGTCGCGCAGTGCCTTGCGAATGGCCCCTATTTTTTCCCTGCGGTTCATCATCCGGAAAAATCCTCTACAAATGCGCCACCGTAGTCGCGAAATACCTGCTGATTGTCGACATGCCGGCGCAGCAAAAAGGGCACTTCGTTCTGCCTCGCGGCCTCAAGGTCTGCCGTCGCGTCTCCGACCATCAGCGCTTCCGACGCGCGCACACCGCGATGGGTGAGCACCTGCCGGATCGCATCGCCCTTTCGGGTCGGCGCGCCAAAAACGGCCGAGAAGCAGCGGTGCAGATCCATCGCCTGCAAAATCGCCTCGATCTCTCCCTGCGGCGTCGCGGTGACCAGCACAAATTCCTGCCCATGACGGTTGGTGCGCAGGTACGACTCGACCCCCGGCACCCAGGGCGCCGCCACCACGCAGCCGAGCACCGCCTTCGAAAACCGCTGGCAGTAGTCATCTACGCTCGCGTCGGTCACGCTCTGGCCAGCCCACTCCAGATAGCGCGGGATCTTCTCGAAACGCGACATGCCGCCATTCGCCAGATGGTGCGCCCGCACGCGCGCCGCCACCTCGGCGCCGAACGGCGAGAACAACTGCACAAAGGCTTCCGTCTTGACCGCCACCGATTCCTTGATGACGCCATCGAAATCCCAAAACACCAGCCGCGCCCGGATCAACGCATCAATCAAGACGGCTCTCGCACCCAGATCTGGTTATAGGTATTCTGGAAACCGGTCGTCGAGTTATCGATCATCTCTGAATGGAGCTTGTGCTTCATCGTCAAACCGGCGGCCTTGAGCAGCCGCTCGCAGCCCTCCGCCTGCTCCTGGAAGTCGTCATTCACCTCAATCAGGACTTCCTTGACCGCCTGAAGTACGGAGGCGCCTCCCGACAGGATCAGATGCTCGATACCGTCGACGTCCATTTTGACAAAGTCGGGTTGTGGAATCCCCAGCAGATCGCGCGCCGCGTCCATTGGCAGGCCCATCGTCTGGAACTCGAACACGCGCTTGATCGCCTCACCATCCCAGCCATACGCCTCGCCGAACGTCGACAGCGCACCGCCCCACTCCGTGGTTGTCATCCGCAGCGTGTTGGATCCGACGGCGTTGCTCAAGGCAAATGGAACGATGCAGACCTGGGAGACGAGCCCGTTCAGGTGCACGTTTCTCGCCAACAGCTCGAGATTGAACACCGACGGTTCGAACGCCCACACCCGACACTTGCGCCGCGCCGCCGCATAGACGGCATACAGGCCGATATTGGCGCCCACATCCCAGACGACCGCCCCCTCGGGAATCGCATCGATCCATGCGAGGGTTTCCGGCTCCTTCGTGGAGAACGTCTGCGCGCGCCAGTCACACAGTGCATTGGGGGTGGCAAAGCGGAGTTGAACGCCCTCGTGCACAAGCTCGCGGACCTCCTCCATCGACGTGTCCAGTATCTGCTTGAAGACATATCGGCCAACCTGGGTTCGTCCGCCGGTAGCGAGCGAATATCGTATGGCCCCTTTCAGGGCCTGCTTCAACTGGGCTTTCACGCTTTGTTCCCCTCATTCGAAATGCCGTTCTGCACTTCGCCGATCAGCTGCAACAGCCCCTGCCCCAGATCGACATGCATGGGCGGCACATACTTACGGCCAAGCTTGGGCTGATAGGCGTAGGGCGTCCTGACGTAATGCCCGGCGTATTCGGTTTCCTCGAACTCCACCGCCTGCGGCATGCCAAGAATCTCGGCCAGCATCTTCAGCAGGTCCATCACCCGCATCGGTTCCTGCCCGGTCAGGACGACATGCTGGTTCCTGAATTCGTCGCCGAGCGCTGCGACACTGGCGCGGGCCGCATCCTCTACATGAATGTATTCGCGCATCGCCTCGGCACTGCCCGCATAGCGGATCCGGCCCGTCGTCAGCGCCTCGTTGACGATGCGCCACAGACCGTTCTGCTCATCCGACCTCGGGCCGTACAGCGAACCGTAGCGCAACACCGTGTAGTCGAGCCCATAGGCCGCCTGATACTCCTCGACGTAGTGCTCCGCAGACTGCTTGCTGCAACGATAGAAGCTGCCCTCACGGCTATAGACGTACACCGTGCTGGCGTACATGAACCGCCGGACGCCGTTCTGCCGGCACGCCTCGAGCACATTCGCATTGCCAAGCACGTTGATGCGAATGGTGTCGAGCGGCTTGCCCAGGGCCTCGTTCAGGTCCGCCAAGGCCGCAAAGTTATAGACATACTCACAGCCGGCGATTGCCGCCGACAGTTTTTCCGCATCGAGCAGGTCGCCGACCACCATTTCCTGGCCTGGCCGCAACCACGGCGAAGGCCGGCGATCATAGATCGAGACACAATGCCCCGCCGCGCAGAGCGCATCGGCCACGTGGCTGCCAAGAAATCCGGAACCCCCAATCACACATACCCGCGCCATCTCAGAGCCCCTCCCGCTGAACCTGGAATTCCCCCTCGGGCACCAGGCCTTCAAGTGCTTGTCCGGTCAAATACCGTATCGCTTCCTCGGTCGCCTCGATCTCCATGCGCGTGCGGCAATCGATCGACATCGACCCCATGTGCGACGTCAGCAAACACCGCTCGATCGACGCCAGGCGGCCCTGGTAGGGCTCCTCACAGAATACGTCCACGGCGGCACCAGCCAGATGACCCGACGCAAGTACGTCGGCGAGTTCGTCTTCATTGATGACACCACCGCGTGCCGTGTTGATGATCATCGCATCCGGCTTCATCGATAAAAGATGCTCACGGCGAACCATGTTTTTCGTCTGTGCGGTCAGCGGAACATGCAGGCTGACGATATCCGACGCCTGATAAATGACGTCCTTATCCACCTGCTCGACAGCCGCGATGCCATCGAGCCCGCAGGCGGTGGGATTGATGTCGTTCACGAGCAGGCGGCCGGCCCCCAGCGCCGCAAGTTGCTGCAGCACGCGCCCGCCGATCCGCCCCGCACCGACAATGCCGATCGTGAGATCAGCCAGGCGCCGGCCGAAGAAGCGCTGCCACTCGCCCTGATGCATCCGGGCATTGGCGACATGGATCGATCGCATCAGCGAAAACATCAAACCAATCGTCAGCTCGGCCACTGCCGGCGCCGGCGCATCGGGGGTATAGCTCACCTTGATGCCGCGCTGCTCGGCAGCCATCAGGTCGACGCTGTCCAGCCCGATGCCGACACGGGAAATCAGCTTCAATCGCGGCGCATTCGCCATCACCTTCGCGGTGATGGGTTCCGTGCCGGCAATCAACACCTCGACGTCGCTCACCATCCCGGCGAGTTCGTCTTCCTTGAGCTTGCGGCCAAGCGGATTGATCAGATACTCGATCCCGTTCGCCTCGAGTTGCCGGATCGGCAGATCGTTCTTGTCCCCGAACGGAACGGTGGTGATCAGGACTCTTGCCATCTGCACTTCCTGTCAATCAACATCGGATTTCTCATCAAAAAGGCGTGTCCAGCAGCCAGGTGGCATGACTCACCAGGCATGCCGGCAACACATGCGAATTGTCTGCCTCGTCAACGACCCGCCGCAGCACAGCGGCTTTCGCCTCGCCGTTGGCAAGCACAAAAACTGACGAGGCATGCGCGATCACCCGTGGCGTCACGGTCAGCCGCGCTCTGGGCGCCTTGGTGCCGATAACGGCGACGACTTTCCGCGTGTGTTCGTCGAGGGCTTCTCCCCCCGGAAACAGCGAGGCGATATGTCCGTCCTCACCCACGCCCAGCAACAAAACGTCGATTTTACTCGGCAAGCGGCCCTCATAGTGCAAACACGCGCCCTCACGGTCCGGGTCTTCCGCCGCCATGCGGATCACCGAGCAGCCAGACGGCACACCCCGGGCGAACAGCGTGCGCATGACCAGCCCGTAATTGCTTTCCGGATCGTCGGGCTGCACGCAACGTTCGTCGCCGAAAAAGAAGCTTATGCCGCGCAACTGGTCGAAATCCGGGAGCGCCTGCCAGGCTCGGTACAGGCGCTCTGCACTCCGGCCACCGGTCAGCATGACCGCGCAATCGCCCCCCTGGCGGCAAACAGCCCTCACGGCATCCTGAATCAACCGGGCAGACCGTATGGCCCATTCTTCCGGACTGAACTGAATCACATGCATCCCGGTGCTCACCTTTGTGCGGGGCGATCGCCCTGACGCTGGACCCGCAACCAGGCATCCAGCTCAGCCGGCCCCGACAGGACCGGAATGCCATGGGCCGCGCGGTCATCGGTTTGCACCGACCCCGTCGGATCATAGTAGACGGAGGGCTTTCCCAACTGTCGCGCCAGCAATGCTGTCGAAGTAAACGGCAGCGATATCGTGACGGTCGCCGCCTCGATCACCTTCATCGCCGACACGGCCGGATCGACCAGCACGACGTTGTCCGCAGTACCGAGACGCTCGGCGCAGGCGCGGTATCGCGGATGCGCGGTGCGCCCGATGTTCCGCTTTCGTTTCCACAGCATTCGCCCCTGATGCTGCGATGCCGCTTGCCAGATATGCTCCAGGAACGCGTTCACGGTTTCTGAAACATAGAATTCGGTATCGAGCCCAAGGATGCGATACCACGACGACCGGGTCGGCGTGACGTCGAAGACCGCAACCGAAAAACCGGGTGCCTCAGGCACATCCTCGGCATGCCCCTGAAACCAGATCGGGCCGACCACGTCATGCTGCGCGGCCCCCGCCGTCGCCCGACCAACGAAATCGGCCTGATAATCGTCCCACACCAGATAGCGCGGCCAGTTCATCGCGCGGTAGCCGTAGTACATCGGCGGATATCCGTCTGCACGCTTGAAGGGCTCGCTGTTGGTCGAGTAGAAATACATCACGATCTCGCTGCCCTTGCGCTCGGCCTCATACGTCCACAGGGGGCGGTAGATCCAGCCGCTGTTGTGGAACAAATATGTCGTCGCGAGGGTATCGTCGGGCACATGGCGCGCCTGGGCCGCAACCGCGGCATGGCTCAGCATCACCGCATGCCACCACCGCCCACGCAGTGCGTCAAACGCCGATCGCACAATGGCGGAAAGACTCCAGCGCAGATAGGCGCTGATTTCCCGGCCGCCCGCCAAGGGGGGCAGCGGGCTCTTCTGCGGCGAAACATCCAGACCCGCCACCTCGATCCGGGGCGCACTGAGCACACCATGCCTGACGGCGGATATCGCCGGATTCCGGCCGGACCACTGCGCGTACCAGGACACGACATCATGGCTTGGCCGCTCAGCGCTCGACGGCAAGTTGGCCGCCGACAGATCAAGGAAGTAGGCATAGCGCGTTCCGTCACACTTTCGCGTCGCGCCGAACCGAAGCCCTTCGAGCATGATCCGGAATGTTCGAATCGTGCCGTAACCCCACATTCCGAAAACATAAGCGCCCCAGTAGAGCGCGCACCGCCATTCGGACACCCGGAACCCATGCTGTTCGACAATCCGTCGCCAGTCGCGCGGCATGGGATAGGCAATGCTTTTTCGGGGGTTCGCGGCAGCCATCAGCAGCATGCGATTGAGATTCACGCCACCGAGCTGGATCAGCAGATACTGCCGCAGCGCCAGATCGGCCGAACCGGCGGCAGCCCCCAAGACGGCCACGCTGAACTTGCCCACACAGTCGCGAATCGGCGCTTCGGTCAGATCATGCTTGACCTCGCCGATCACCCCCAGGCGCGACGCGGCCTTCAGCGCACGGTAACCACGCATCGTGGCCCGCAGGCGCTTGCGGCGCCACGCCGGGGTGCCGGGAATCAGGGAAAGAAAATCGAACATAACTGAGGAATTCACATACGGGGCCGGCACGAAAGGCGATGTCGCGCGCACGCCCCTGAATCAGGCACGAGCGGCGTAGACCTTCACCGTTGTCGGGGCACCTTCGAGCAGGTACTTGCCAGGAATGTCGAACGCCCACGCATAGCCGGCCGACAAAAAGGCACGCTGCGATGCCACATTGGCTTCATAGGCGCCGGCTTCGATCCATCGCAGCCCGAGCGCGTCAATCGCCCAGCGCGTTACCACGCCGATGGCAGCAGCGCCCAGGCCCCGCCCCCAGCAGCGCGGTTCGAAGAGGCAGATGCCGATATGCGCCGTACCATGCCGATGCTCGACACCGTGCAGCCTGACAGTCCCCACATGCCGAGCACTCTCATGCGTCCAGATGCCCCACAACACGGATGAGGGTGAGCGCCGGTCGGCAGTGACAAAATCACACACCGACTGAGCCGTCTGCACGCTCGCCTTGACGCCATCCAGATAGCGATTCACCTGCGGGTCGTTCAGGCCATCGACGTAGCCTTGATGGACATCCGTCTCGACCAGCGGGCGAAGGAATCCGCCATCGATCGACAAGCTCACCTCAGGCGTCATTCGATCAGATCCCATGTCAGCGCCGTGCCGCGCGCCACATCGCGAGCAACCCGCTTGCCGATGAGCACATCGAGATATTTCGTGGGCAGCCCAAGCCCTGGGCGAATGGCGCGGACATTCTCGCGCGTGAGCACCTGCCCGGCCGCCACCGCTTCGACGACATACAGTGAACGGCGATACTGAAGCGATTTTCGCTCCGCTTCCGTCGGGCCGTAGCTCACGCTGCCAAGCGCCTGCCAGGCACGCTCGGTGGCCTCAACCAAGTCGGTCAGCTCGGCCGGCTCGATGGAAAAGGCGCTGTCGACGCCGCCGTCGGCGCGACGCAGGGTGAAGTGCTTCTCGATCACCGTGGCCCCAAGGGCAACACTGGCGACGGACACCCCTGACCCCATCGTATGATCCGACAGCCCCACCTCACAGCCGAACAACTCGCGCATGTGCGGAATCGTCCGGATGTTCGTGTTCTCGGCCGTTGCCGGATACGTGCTCGTACACTTGAGCAGGATCAGATCGCGGCAGCCCGCCTCGCGTGCCGCCCGCACGCTCTCGTCAAGCTCAGCCGCCGTCGCCATCCCTGTCGACATGATCAGCGGCTTGCCGGTCGCGGCGACGCGCCTGATCAGCTGAACATCGGTGTTTTCAAACGAAGCGATCTTGTAGCAGGAGACGTTCAGCGACTCCAGGAAATCGACTGCCGTCTCATCGAAGGGCGAGCTGAACGGGATCATGCCGAGCGCCCGGGCGCGATCGAAAATCGGCTGGTGCCACTCCCACGGCGTATAGGCCTCGCCATAGAGCTTGTACAAGGACGTACCCGCCCACAGACTCTTGCTGTCGGAAATATGGAACTCGCGCTCGTCCAGATCGATCGTCATCGTATCGGGGGTATAGGTCTGTATCTTCAACCCATGCGCCCCCGCCTTCGCTGCCGCGTCGACAATCTCCAGCGCCCTGTCCAGGGACTGGTTGTGATTGCCGGACATCTCGGCAATGATGAACGGGCTCTCGCCCAGGCCGATCCTGCGACCTGCAATACTGATCATGCTCATACTCCCAAATCCTTAACGACCGCAGCTTCCTGAATGCGCACCATCACCTGACCTGCCGCAATCTCGGGGAAACGAACGCTGTTCCCCTGCAGCTCCTCGAACGCCCAGACCGCATCGGTGAAGCCCAGGCGATGGCGCATCAGCACCGTAGACGAGAAGCGGGGGTTGATCTCAAATACCCGCGGCCCCTGGTCGGTCAGGCGCAACTGCACGTTCATGCTGCCCCGCAGATCCAGCTTTTCTGCGAGCACCTCGCACACGCGCGACGTTTCAGCATCCTCGATCACCTGCGCCCAGCCGGTGAAACCGCCGGTCAGCCGACGGAGCATCAACAGGCTGGCAGTGCGCCCGTCGCGGGTGCGATAGACCGCGCAGGTCACCTCGCGGTCGGCCGGCTCAAGCAACTCCTGATAAATCGCCTGGGGATGCCGCTGAGCCAGGTATGCCGCTTCTGCCTTGTCGCGAACGATGAATACTGCCCGCGAACCAGAACCAAAACGGCTCTTCAGAATGCACGGATAGGCGTGTGGCTCGCCCTCACTCACGGCCACGGTCCACGGCGCGGGCAAACCAAAGCGCCGCATCGCCTCGACCGTCGCCAACTTGTCTAGCCCTGCCGCAATGACCGACGCGCCCGCCGCCACGCACCGGGACGGCCCGAGCTCCTCCAGCAATCCGCCGAGCACGTTCAGTTCCGGCTCGGACATGGGCAGAAACGCTTCGATCTGGTGTGCGTCGAGCAGGTCACGCACTGCGCCGACATAGGCCGGATCGCTTGCCGACGGCAGGATGAAAAACGCGTCAACGAACAGACGCCCACCATGCTGCGCGTGCGTATCCGTTCCATACAGCCGGCACGAGGGCCACTGCGACCTGAGTATGGTCGCAACGCCTTGGGCAATATCGCCTCCGATGCCGGTAATCAAAATTGATTTCATGTCCGTCCCAATACATCTGCCAGGTAAGGCAACTCCGGATGCCGTCTTCGTGCCTCAGCCTGAAGCGGAGCGTAATCATAACGCTCGCAGTGAAACGACACCTCCCCGCTCCCGGTATCGTAAAGCGCCCAATGCGCTCCCGGCTGACGATTACGCGGCTGGCCCACCGAGCCTGGGTTGACCAACAATGTCTTCTCTCCAAGAACGCGCCGCATCGGGTAGTGCGTGTGTCCGGTCACCACCAGATCGAATTCGGTCAGCGCAGGCACATCAAACGCAGCCAGGTCGCCGTCAGGATAGACATAACAATCGAGATCGTGAGGCGCCCCGTGACACAAGAGGATCTTTCGACCATCGAGCGCGAGCGGCAGAGGATGCGGCAGGCGGCACAGCGCGTCGACCTCAGCAGCGGATAGCTGCGCGATCGCCACTTCGATTCCGGACCCATAGCGACGACCGACCGCCGCAAGCGCTTCCGGGTCGCGGCGGGACTGGCACAGCATCTCTTCGTGATTGCCGCGCACCATGTACTTCTGCCACGGCTGAAGCAACTCGAGGACTGCCTTTGGCGAAAAGTAATAACCAACCAGATCGCCGGTAAGCAAAAGGCGCTCAACGCCGGCAGCAAAGGCCGCATCCAGAACCGCCTCAAGCGCGAGGGGATTCGCGTGGATATCGCCAAGCAGCGCCAACCTCATCGTCCCGCCTCCGCGCGCATGTCTTCGAGCGCGGCCCTGAAGGCGCGCGCCTGCGGTAGATCGGGCGAAGGGTCGATCAACTGATCGGACCCTGCGTGCCCCTCACGCCGAAGCGGCGCCGCGCCGGGCAGGAATACCTCGCACAAGGACGTCAGCATTTCGTCGACCGAAAGGATTTCACGCCCGGCAACGAGGTGCGTACCGGTAATGTCGCGTCGCAGCACCTCGGCAATTGTCGCGGCAACATCCTTCACATAAATGTAGTTGCGACGTGGCGCACCACTCCCCACAAGCTCCGGTGGTTGCCTAGACACAACCGAATGAATCGCCCGATTCAGCCCGAGATGCGAGGGTCCGTTGAGCCCGAATATCCCTCCGATCCTGAGAACAGCTCCGGATA
>JACKLZ010000003.1 GCA_024235675.1 Zoogloeaceae bacterium | reverse complement strand
GCGGGGCGGCGGGCTCTGTCGCCGGGGCGGTGCCGGTCTCGTAGGGTGGGTGGCTTGCCACCCACCAGAGCCTGGGTACGTGCTACTTGCCGGCGCGGGCGATGTCGCTGAGTTGGAGTAGCGCGTGGCCGAAGGCTTTCCAGGCGTGGCCGCCGTGGGAGTGCACGCCGAAGGCGGCGCTTTCGGCCATGGTTTTGAGCATCAGCACGCCCAGGGCGAACAGTTCGCCTTTGGCTTTGAGGCGTGGGTTGGGGTCGCGTGCCAGGGCTTCGATGTGTTTGGGCGTGCTGCTCAGGGCTTCGCGTGCGAGGGTCATCACTTGCGCTTCGTCGTCCCAGTCGAGGCCGAGCACCAGGCCGCGCACCACCATCTCGCGATCGAGCGCGGTGGCGTCTCTTTGATAGTTTTCAAATCCGCTCATGGTGAAGTCCGGTTGTTCAACAGACGCTGGGCAGATAAGCCGCAGCGCCACCTTGTCGCGATGCCGGCGGATGCACTGCACTTGTCAGCCCCGCACAAAGGGACTTCATAAGCGTCGATTGCCCCCACAGCGACACTGCGGATGGCGCTACGCTTATCGGCCCCACGGGGTTCATGGTGCGTGCCGGTCTTCGAGGCAACGCACGAGCGCGTCGCGCCAGTGTGGCATGACGACGCGGGTTTCTTCTGCGAGCAGCGTGCCGTCGAGCCGCGAGTTGTGCGGCCGGGCGGCGGGGGTGGGGTAGTCGCGGGTGGGGATCGGGTCGATCTGGCGGACTTTCCACGGGTGATCCGGCCAGCGATGGGCGGCGAGGTGGCGGATCTCTTCGGCGAAGCCGTGCCAGGTGGTGTCGCCCGCGGCGCTGAGATTGAAGGTGCGTTGCACCGGGTCGCCGGCATCGAGCGCACGCTGCGCCCAGCAGATGAGGTCGCCAGTGGCATCGGCAATATTGCGCGCCCAGGTGGGGGCGCCGTGCTGGTCGCCCACCACGCGCAGGGCCTCGCGCTCGGCGAACAGGCGCAGCATGGTGGCGACAAAGTTGTGCCCGCGCGCGGCATACACCCAGGTGGTGCGCAGGATCAGGTAGTCGCAGCCGGAGGCGGCAATGGCTTGCTCGCCGGCGAGCTTGCTGGCCCCGTAGACATTGAGCGGCGCGGTGGCGTCGGCTTCGGTGTAGGCGGTGGCCTTGCTGCCATCGAACACATAGTCGGTCGAGTAGTGCACCAGCAAGGCGCCGATCTCGCGCGCGGTGTCGGCCAGCGCGCCGACGGCTTCGGCGTTGATGCGGTGGGCCAACTCGGGTTCGCTCTCGGCTTTATCGACCGCCGTGTAGGCAGCGGCATTGACGATCACGTCCGGCGCGTAGCCGGCCACCACGGCGGCGGCCGCTTGCGGGTCGGACAGGTCACAGGTGGCGCGGTCGAGCGCCACCACTTCGCCCAGCGGCATCAGGCTGCGCGCCAGCTCCCAGCCAACCTGTCCGGTGGCCCCCGTCACAAGCAGTCTCATGCAAACACCTCCGCATCCTTGAGCAACACGCCGGCCTGGTCCTTGCCCGAGAGCAGCGGCTCGCCGGGCAGCGGCCAGTCGATGCCGATGGCCGGGTCGTTCCACAACACACAGCGCTCATGCTCGGGCGCGTAGTAGTCGGTGGTTTTATAGAGGAAGTCGGCGCTGGCCGAGAGCACCAGAAAGCCGTGTGCAAAGCCCGGCGGCACCCACAGCTGGCGGTGGTTGCCCTCAGACAGCTCCACCCCCACCCAACGGCCGAAGTTGGGCGAGCTGCGGCGCACATCGACGGCCACGTCAAACACCGAGCCACGCACCACACGCACGAGTTTTCCCTGCGCTTGCTGGATCTGGTAGTGCAGGCCGCGCAACACGCCCTGGGCGCTGCGCGAGTGGTTGTCCTGCACAAAGGGCAGGTCCACGCCGGTGGCCTCGGCAAAGGCTTTGGCGTTGAAGCTCTCGAGAAAGAAGCCGCGCGCATCGCCGAACACCTTTGGTTCGATGATCATCACTTCGGGCAAATCGGTCGCGATCACCTGCATCAGAACACCCGATCCTGCAGCAGTCGGTTGAGGTATTGACCATACCCGTTCTTGGCCAGCGGTGCCGCCAGTTCGGCGAGCTGCTCGCCGCTGATCCAGCCCTTGCGCCAGGCGATCTCCTCGGGGCAACCCACTTTGAGGCCCTGCCGCTTCTCCAGCGTCTGGATGAACATGCCGGCTTCGAGCAGGCTCTCGTGCGTGCCGGTATCCAGCCAGGCGTGGCCGCGGCCCATCACCTGCACATCGAGCGCGCCCCAGTCGAGGTACTGGCGGTTCACATCGGTAATCTCCAGCTCGCCGCGCGGGCTGGGCTTGAGATTGCGGGCCACGTCGACCACGCGCTCGTCGTAAAAATACAGGCCGGTGACGGCGTAGCGGCTCTTGGGTTTGGCGGGCTTTTCTTCCAGGCTCACGGCGCGGCCGTCGGCGTCGAACTCGACCACACCGTAGCGCTCCGGATCGAGCACCGGGTAGGCAAACACGCTGGCGCCGGCCGCATTGGTGCTGGCCGAGGCCAGGCCCTTGGCAAAGTCATGCCCGTAAAACAGGTTGTCGCCCAGCACCAGCGCGCTCGGCCCGCCGTCGATAAAGTCCGCGCCAATGATGAAGGCCTGCGCCAGCCCGTCCGGGCTCGCCTGCACGGCGTATTGCAGGTTGAGGCCCCAGCGCGCACCGTCGCCCAGCAGTTGCTCAAAGCGCGGCGTGTCCTGAGGGGTGGAGATGATCAGGATGTCGCGAATGCCCGCCAGCATCAGCGTGCTCAGCGGGTAGTAGATCATCGGCTTGTCGTACACCGGCAGCAGCTGCTTGGAGACGGCCAGCGTGGCCGGGTGCAGCCGGGTGCCCGAGCCGCCGGCCAGGATGATGCCCTTTCGGGCGCGTGTGGTGCTCATGACTCGCTCCTGCAATTCGATATCTTTGTGCGTTGTCGGCCGGATGAATCCGGTCCTACGAAAATGGCGTCCCCATTCACGCGGGTGCTGGCCGGATGAATCCGGCCCTACAAAGCTTCGGTCGTTCGAACGTAGGGCCGGATTCATCCGGCCAACGCCTTAACGCACCGCGTAGTGCTTGCTCACCCATTCCCGGTAGGCGCCGCTTTGCACGTTGGCGACCCAGGTGGGGTTGTCGAGATACCACTGCACGGTCTTGCGAATACCGCTCCCAAAGCTCTCGGCCGGCCGCCAGCCCAGCTCGCGCTCGATCTTGCGCGCGTCAATCGCGTAGCGGCGGTCGTGGCCGGGGCGGTCGGTCACGTAGGTGAGCAGGCGCTCGTAGGGGCCGGCCTCGGAGGGGCGCAGCTCATCGAGAATGGCGCAGATGGTTTTGACGATGGTGATGTTGGGCATCTCGTTCCAGCCGCCCACGTTGTAGGTCTCGCCCAGGCGGCCATTGGCCAGCACGGTGCGGATCGCGCTGCAGTGGTCGGTCACATACAGCCAGTCGCGCACGTTCATGCCGTCGCCGTAGATGGGCAGCGCCTTGCCGGCCAGGGCATTGACGATCATCAGCGGGATCAGCTTTTCGGGGAACTGGTACGGCCCGTAGTTGTTTGAGCAGTTGGTGGTCACTACCGGCAGGCCGTAGGTGTGATGCCAGGCGCGCACCAGGTGGTCGCTGGCCGCCTTGCTCGCCGAGTAGGGGCTGTTGGGCTCATAGGGGTGGGTTTCGGTAAAGGCCGGCGCGTCGGGCGCGAGCGAGCCGTACACCTCGTCGGTGCTCACATGCAAAAAGCGGAAGCCCGACCTGGCCGGCTCGGCCATGTCGCTCCAGTAGGCGCGGGCGGCTTCGAGCAGCGTGAACGTGCCCTCCACATTGGTGCGCATGAACTCGCCCGGGCCATGGATGGAGCGGTCGACATGGCTCTCGGCCGCAAAGTGCACAATCGCCCGCGGGCGGTGCTCATGCAGCAAGGCATCGACCAGGGCGCGGTCGCAGATGTCGCCCTGCACAAACACATGGCGCGCATCGCCCTGCAGCGACTTCAGGGTTTCGAGGTTGCCCGCGTAGGTGAGCTTGTCGAGGTTCACCACCGGCTCGCCGCTCTCGGCCAGCCAGTCGAGCACAAAATTTGCGCCGATAAAGCCGGCGCCGCCTGTTACGAGAATCACGCGTTTCACTCCCATGCCTGCACCGCCATGTGGGCGCAAGTAAATTTCAAATTTGGCCGTAGTTTACCGGACCACGGCGTCATGCCGATGATCGTAGGGTGGTCAGCTTTGCTGCCCAACAACAACCGTCCGAAGCACCCTCAACCGCCTGCCGGCGCTTCAACCGCCGATGGTGGGCAGCAAAGCTGACCACCCTACAAACCCCTTGTCGCGAGCCCGTTGTCCAAACGCCCAAAGCTGCGTAAGGTAATACCTGACACTACCCGCCCACAGGAGGCGACCATGCCCAGCGCTTCAACTCGCCCCGTCGCGATCAAGATCGACGACGCAACCCGAGACCGCGTCAAGCGTCTGGCCGAGGCCCGACACCGCACGCCGCACTGGCTGATGCGCCAAGCCATCGAGGAATATGTCGATCGCGAGGAAAAACGCGAGGCGTTCCGGCAAGACACGCTCAAGGCCTGGAACGAATACCAGGAAACGGGCCTCCATGGCACCGCCGACGAGGTTGAAGCCTGGCTTGCCAGCTGGGGCACCGACGACGAAAGTCCGACCCCCGAATGGCACAAATAAGGTACGCACCGGCCGCCCTCCGCGACCTGCAACGCCTGCGCGAATTTCTGCGCCCCAAAAACCCACTCGCCGCACAAAGAGCCGCGCAAGCCATTCTGGATGCGATGCGCGTGCTGGCTCGCCAACCGCACATCGGCCGCCCGGTTGACGACCTGCCCGAAGCCTACCGAGAATGGCTCATCGACTTCGGCGACAGCGGCTACGTCGCGCGGTATCGGTTCGATGGCGACACCGTCGTCATCCTGGCCTTGCGACATCAAAAAGAAGTTGGCTACTGAGCCCATCAATCGCACCTTCCGTCGTCAACCGCCAGCCGACGCATCGTGCCCCAATCATCGTAGGGTGGTCAGCTTTGCTGCCCACCAAAACCGCCCGAGACATCCTCAACCGTCTGCCGGCGCTTCAACCGCCGATGGTGGGCAGCAAAGCTGACCACCCTACAAAACCTGCCGTGCGTCACCGCTCGCCGTAAAAACACCGCCCCGGCGCACCGGTCACCGTAGGGTGGGCGGCTTGCCGCCCACCGAAAACCCTATCGGCGCATCCATCATCGATGGTGGGCGGCGAGCCGCCCACCCTACAAAACTCAACCGTCTGCCGGTACATCGCCCGCCGATGGTGGGCAGCGGAGCTGACCACCCTACGAACCGACGACAATCGGCGGATGCGCCTTTGGCTTATCCGCCCTACGGCGCCCGGCCGAAAATGTAGGGCGGATAAGCGCAGCGCATCCGCCGCCCCCCGCCACACCCGGCATCCAGCGCAGCACATCACCCATTCAACACCGACACCGCCCCGCCCGTCTCGCGCACCAGGCGCTCGGCCAGGGTACGGCGGGCGTCGTCATCGCCATGAATCAAGCGCACCTCGCTCGGCAGATGCCGCATGCGCGTCACAAAGCGCACCAGGCCGTCCTGGTCGGCATGCGCCGAATAACCCGACAGCGTCTCCACCCCGGCGCGAATGTCGATGCGCTCGCCGTCCAGATCCACATAGCCGCCGCGCGGCCCGTAGGTCTGGATCGCCGCGCCCGGCGTGCCGCGTGCCTGGTAGCCCACAAACAACACATCGTGCCGCGCATCGTGCAGCATCGCCTTGAGGTAATTGACCACCCGGCCGCCCGCGCACATGCCGCTGGCTGCAATCACGATGGCCGGCTCGCCGCTGCGCGCCAGGCGCCGCACATTGGCCTCGTGCGCCTTGTGGTCATCAATGGCCACCAGCTGCTCGAACGACAGCGGCTTGCGCCCCGCCTTCACCCGCCGCTGCGCCTCGGCATCCCAAAACGGCTGCAGCTCGCGGTACAACTGCGTAAACCGCCCCGCCAGCGGCGAATCCAGATAAATGCGCAGCCTGGCCCAGCGCTCCGCATGGCGCCCCGGCCGCACACGCTGGCGGTGCAGGATGTCTTCAAACTCATACAACAGTTCTTGCGTACGCCCGATGCTGAACGCCGGCACCACCACCGTGCCGCCATTGCCCAGCGCCCGTTCCACCACCGCCTGCAGCCGCTTGCGGCGCGTGGCGCGGCCCTCGTGGTTACGGTCGCCATAGGTGCTCTCAAGCACCACCACATCCGCCCGATACGGCGACTTGGGCGCCGGCAGCAGCGGCGCATACGGCGCGCCCAGGTCACCCGAAAACACCACCCGACGCACCGGCTCGCCCGGCCGGGTCAGCTCGCACTCCACATAGGCCGAGCCCAGAATATGCCCCGCCCGCTGCAACCGAATGCGGCAGCGCCCCTGCGGCCCGCTCGCCACCGTCTGCCAGGTGCGCCACGGCAGGGGCCGAATGCGCGACTCCACCAACTGCAGGTAACGCTCCACCACCCGCCGGTCGCGGCTCACCGACAGCGCAAACGCATCGGCCAGCACCACCGGCAACAGCTTGGCCGACGGCTCGCTGCAATAGATAGGCCCCTTGAAACCCGCCGCCAACAACCACGGAATGCGCCCCACATGGTCGATATGCACATGCGTGGCCACCAGCGCCTGCACCCCCGCCAGAACAAAGCCAATCTCCAGCGCATCCGCCGCCCCCCGCCCGTCCGGCGACGTCTCCGCCCCCTGAAACAGACCGCAGTCAATCAACAGACTGCGCGCATCGTCGATGAACAGCTGGTGGCAAGAGCCGGTCACGCCATGAAAGGCGCCGTGGTGGGTGATGTTTATAGACATGTCGTTGGGCTAACTTGGACCAGCGGGCGATGATAGCGCAATGCGCGCGTCATTTCCGCCAACGGTGCCGCAGCACCGGCACTCAAACCGTATTCTTTTCCGACGCCGCCGCCTGCAGGTAACCCGCCAGCAAGGCCTCGTAGTCACCCAAAATTTTGTCCCAAGTGAAAGCCGCCCGATGCCGCTCGCGGCTCGCATCCTGCATGCACGTCAGCCCGGCCTTGTTATTCAGCAAGGTATCGAAGGCTGAAGCGCATTCGTCCACGCCCCCAAAATACGCGGCGCCGTCACCGGCCACCCACCGATTGAAGCGGTTGTCGTGCGCCAGCACCGCATTGCCAGCACCCAGCGCCTCAACCAATGACGGGTTCGTGCCGCCCACCTGATGGCCGTGGACATACAGCATGCTGTGATAGCGCAGCGCGGCGACCACCGCCTTGTCGTAAATGGCCCCAACAAACTTCACCTCATCGCTGGCCGCCTCAAGCACCCGCCGCTGATAGGCATGGCCGCGGTCGTATTTGCCAAGCACCACCAGCGTGCAATCGCGCCGCTTGCGCGAAAACGCCGACACAATCTCCAGCAGCGAATTCTCGGGCTCTGCCCGCGCGATCACGGTAACAAACCGGCCCGGCGTCAGGCCCAGCTCACGCACAGGCGCCTCATCAGCCGCGTCGATTGCGTCTGCGCCGTAAGCAATCACGGTCACCTTGTCGCCACGAACACGCGTCTCCAGGTGCCGTTTAATCTCCGGGTGATCGGCCACCAGATGGTTGCCCAGCCAGCACCCCGCCCAATCATTTAGCCAGAACCAAGTCTTGGCGACAGTGCCCCACTTGGCGCGCTTCCACTCAATGCCATCCATATTGATGACGTTGGGCAAACCAGCCAGGCGCAGCCGTGCGCAGAAGACCGCAGTGTTGTATCCGAGCGTCAAGATGACGCCACCAGGCTCACGCGCCGCAAGATCTGTCGCCTTCCAGTCGAACACAATAGTGCTGGCGGGGCCTTCGCCTTTTACTGGAACATTTACACGGCGAATGCCCTCCCAAGTGTCTTCGAATACCGGTCCACTACCGAACTCTTGGCAATACACCGTTACCGCCCAGCCGCGATCTCGCAAGAAAACGGCAAGAGATTCAGCAAAAGTTTCGAAGCCGCCATGTGCAGCGGGAATGCCGCGGATTCCAAGTATGCAGATGTTTTTTTTCATGTCAGGCTCGACCGATCTCGATGTACGCGACTCTCAGCGCACGCATGTGTGCAGGACAGGCTTCAAGGTGCTGCACATCGCCACATAGCTCAGGGCCGCTCACACGCGACACCCGAATTACGTAGCCACCTCCTATGACAAAACCCCTCACAACTTGGTACTCATCTCACAATCAGCTCGAAAGCCCAAAGCGTGAGCTTCTTGCAGCACATTGCTCACTCGAGAGACATAACTATCCAAAGAAAACAATTCCTGCTGTCTTCGTACAGCCGCCTCCCCCATTTCGCAACGTAACGCGGGGCTATCCGCTAGCTTCGCCATCGCTTCGCGCAATGCTGCCATATCCCTTGGAGGGAACAGAATCCCGGTCTTCCCGTCGGCAACGATTTCCACTAATCCGCCATGCGATGCGGCGATCACCGGCCGACTGAAACCCATTGCCTCGACCGCTACGCGCCCGAACGGCTCAGGTTCAATCGAAGGAACAACGACGACATCCGCAGCAATCCACACCGATTCAACGTCAGTTCGGTACGGCTTTACTACTACTTTGTCCTTCGCATCCGATGCACCGACACATCGCGCCAGCTCATCTTCAAAATGTTCCTGGCCAGATGGAGCTGACCCCACAATTGCTAATCGAACATTGCCGGCCCCTCGCCGAACCAAATCGGAAAACGCTTCAACGAGAAGCCGCTGCCCCTTCCAGCTATTGATGCGCCCAACCAGGACAAACAAGACATCATCCTCGCCGGCCCCAAATTCGGCTCGAGCCTCTCGCCTATCACCACCATTCGCACTCAGTGCGTCAAAACCGTTCCACACCACCCGGTATTTCACCGAACTCGCTGCTGGTGCGATCCAACTCTGCGTCTGCGCCGAGTTGCAAATCACAATTCTTGAAAGGCTTCCAACCATTCGACGAAAAATCCAAGAAACCGTACTCGAACCAGTGAGAATTTCGCGCACATGCCACACATGCGGGACACGCCAAATCAACGCACAAAGAGCCCCTCCGAGCACGGCTATAGAGTTCGAATAGACAAGATCAAACCCACCTGAAGGCCGAATACTTTTTAAAAACGCATATGCGCGAAACACACCCCGTACGGTTTTGGCGATTCCACCAGGAGACAACATACCTCTTTCAAGTTTGCAGACCTCTCCTACAACGACGCGGGCACCTGACAGCATCAGCTTTTCTTCAAGTGGACCATGCTCTGGCAATGCAACAGTTACATCAAACTGTTTTCCACTGCCACTGACAAAATCAAGCAAAGACCGGTCCGACCCGTAAAGATCGGCAGAAGAATGGACTATAAGAAGGCTAACCGGCGGAGAGATAGGGTTATTAGGGCTCATCGACATATATTTCCGCCGGATGCTACGTCAAGGGCACGATCAACGGAGCCGATCGAAAACGATTCCCTCGCGCGCTCACGCGCTTTGATGTCTACCGTCGGGCTCTGAAGCTCGTCACAAATTGCCTCAGCAAAACCTCGGGTCTCGTCAAAAACGCGAAACAACAACCGAAATTCATCAGGGAGGCCCTTTGTGCCTTGGTGCGCCGTGATGATAGGAGCATTAGTCATCAACATATCAAGCATTTTTACTTGGACACCACTGCCAGACATTACTGGATTTACCAGCACTTTTGCTCCAAATAGATACGGCTGGACATCCTTGACGTTCTCGGCAAGTTCCACACCTGAGACCGACTTCATTAAGCCACGAATAAATGGCGTCGGATTCGATCCCACGATTCTAAAGGTGACTCGGGGAAAACGATTTTGCACATACGGCAAGATATCTCTAATGAGCCACTCGACGCCGCGAACGTTATTAGGAGTCCCCAGATTCCCAACAAAAACAACGTCGCCGGGCACCACCTCAGAGGGCTTTTCTCGAAGCGCCAACTCCGATAGCGGAGGAAGCCAATGTAGTCGCGGGACCCCACGCGCCTTCCAGAAGTTAAGATCATCGACAGATATGTCGAAAACGGCTTGAGCCTGGCGCAACATACGATATTCGAACCGCTCGAGACCTGCGCTTGCGACCATCCATGCCAAACGATCGCGCCACCGAACTGCGGCACGTGCCTGCCTCGGCAAATACACATGCTCGATATTATGTGATCTATACACGACAGAAACTGACAATTCCGCCGCCAGGCGAAAGGAGGCAACGCCAAACCACGGGCCATCTAGCCAAAACAAATCGGGTTTGAACTCGGCAACGTCAGAGCGCAGCAATCGAAACTCCGCTGGGTCCGGAATTCTCGTCGCTGCGTGCCACGGGACACGCCAACAGCCTGCCAACTGAGAAATCGTTCGGACAGCGCTTCTCTTTATCGGAAAAGAAAAACGGCGCGCAACAACCGAGTCGACCACCCGAAGCTCTGATTCCTTCGGCGCACTCGCTCCTGCCGGCTCGTAAAGGTTAACGAGCATCACCTCATGCCCCAAGCGCACAAAAGCCTCAATGCGACGCCAAATGTCCGCGCGCCCTCCCCTATTTGGTGGAAACGGAATATCAGGCGAGAAAACTACAATTTTCATATATATTTAGTCTTGCGTCGATCGGTGCGCAAAGAAGTCAATCAATTAGCCTATCCCTGATGAACACGTGCCAACATCACTAACAACTGAATATTTTTAAGAGCGGCCCAGCCATTGACTCACTTTCATTTTCGTCGACGAATCGCTCTTCATCACAGTTTAGACTCTCCACTTTCGCCGTCTTGCTTATCGAAACATCAAGTACATTGAGTCGCACTTTGGGCCCGTCAAAAAACAGATCATTCAAACCAGTTGTTTCCGAAAAAACACCCGCAAAATCGCCAAGGCGAACAGCATTTGATTCAATCAAATTATTCCATTCTAACCGCCCCGAGTAGCGCGCCGAATCGACTAACTCAACAACCGTCTTCAACCTCGCTCTAACAAAGTTGTTTCGGACAAAACTGTCAACAGCATTGTGCAGATAAATTCCCTGATTAACTCCAACAATAGCGTTGTTCTGTACTACAACGGAATTGGTATAGTCATCAAGGTAAATTCCAGCAAACCAGTCATTAACTCCAAATTTGACGGATGTGTCGCCTCCAGCACCGATAATTACATTGCCCGCCACAATCGCGGCCGGTCGCCGATCTTTTTCATTTCGGCGCCATGTATATATCCCGCCACAATCACTAAGCCGCAAGCAGCTATTCACAATATAATTTCGCCTCACTCTGGCATCACCAGAAAAGCGAATGCCGTGATATGCCGAGTTCTCGACTACATTTTCATCGATCGTTGTACTTTCGGTACGGTGTGCATTGATAGCTGCAAGACTCGGGCGCGGTCCGGCATACATACCCGCATTCACAATCCGGTTCCTGCGGACCAAGGTGCGTCGAACCTCAGCAAAAAAGACAGCATCTAACCCAACATCTTTGATGCTTGAGCCGTAGACAACCGCATTGGCGGCACCGGCAATGGCGACACCATTGCCAATCGCACGGCGAATACTGACGTCCCTTACCGTTGCCACCCCATCCACACGGAGATGAATCGCGTCGCCGCCTGCAGCGTCAAAAACGAGGCCGGAGATCGCGACAGAGCCGCGACCAATAACCTCAAGCTGATTCCCTTTTGAAACCGTCGTGAGCGCTCCACCCGAAGCACCTCGAACACTAAGAATTCGCGCTGAGGAATCGTAAGCCCACCCTGGGCTGTCCCCAATCATCCAGGCCTTACCGGTCAGATAAACGCCGGCCTTCGCACGGAGAGGGTAGCGAAGCGCAGACTGTAGTCGACCGTTAGGAGCGGTAATGTCCTGCTCCTCGACAAGCCATTCCTGCGTTCGTGCATGCAGCCGCCCCCCCTCCAGTGGAGAGGATGGTAGTCCTTCAAATTTCGGCAACTGCGTTGCTGAAACGCTAGTGCCTTCGGGAAGAATCAAATAGCCATGCTCGGGGAACCTGGCTTCGCGCAGCGGGATATCGCCCTCGAAAACCTGCTCAACAGGCAACGCCGGAGAAACGTGTACAAGTGCCCCAGAAGATCGTTCGCTCAGGGGCTCTCTGCCATCCACTACAGGCTCACTGCCGGGAGGGCAATCGCCATATCGTGTGATCTGAAGCTCACCTGGCTCTGAACTCTCCAACCGAATACGAATATGGCCGAAAAATCGATCTCCACACTTGAGTAAAACCCTGTCACCACCTTTCAACCATAAGGACTGCAACGGTTCGAATGATGCAAATGGCCCCGAACTTCCAATAACAGAGGGCGCGCGACCATCGTAGCGATCGTTTCCGCCCGACGCAGAGATGTAGTAATCGGCGGCCCCGGCGCTGGCTGCGTACTGCCACAATATCCAGAACACGAAGCCTGCACCCGCCCTTTTCTGGTAGCCGAACAACACTAGCCAACCTCCTGTCCAAGCATGCGGCGAAGCTTGAGTTCGGCTCTCAATGACCAGTGTCCAAGCAACCATAGAAGCCGCGGGCAGTACCGATGTCGCACCGTGTTCCGCTCAAGCTCGCATGCTTGGGCAGCAAGTACATGCGCACCGGCATCATGAAAACGAGCAACATCCCGATGGACGTATTGCAATCTCGCCCCACCGCGGAATCCGCGAATGAACCAATCAAAATCGGCGTTGTAGCGCAGGGACACATCAAACACCCCGAAGCGATCGAACATTTCTCTCCGCACGAAAGCGGCCTGATGGCACAGGTCGCCGAACACTAGATTTGATCGCTTAAGCCAATTGAACCGCTTGCGTCGCTGCCCACGGTCACCGAAATAGATAACGTCGCCGTACACAATGTCCGGCCACGGAGCGCCCTGGAGATCAAGGACGCTCTTAATTTCCGTAAGCACATTGGCATCAGCGAACCGATCGCCGGCGTTCAGAAAGAACAAATAGTCTCCCGTTGCGCGCGCAATTGCTTTGTTCATCGCGTCGTAAATACCCGTATCACGCTCCGAGACGAGAACGTCGGGGCCTATCTCCGTAAGCCATTCCACAGTACCGTCAGTAGAGGCACCGTCAACAACGATCCACTCATAATCCGAGGAGCTTTGTGTGCGCAAGGAAGCGTACGTCTCGGGCAAGATCGCCAACGCATTGAAGCACACCGTAATCACAGAAAAACGAGGCCTGGACGGCGCACTGATGACGGGATTAATCACCCTACGACCTCGGGCCGATTTTGATAGATTGCCAACAACTGGGGGAGCCGAGCACGCACATCGGCGGACTCCCCCCCGACGCTTGCGACAAATGACTCGGCGCCAGCAAGCAAGGCGGCCACGAGCTCCGCGAGGCTATTGAATAGACGCAACTGCCCTTCCGCACCATAACGTGCCAATTCGGGCGTACCACCACGCGCGAGCGCAAAACAAGGCTTGCCGAGGCGTAAGGCCTCCATGATGACCGTGCCGCAGGACTCCTCACACACAGACGGTACGACCACGACATCTGCGTCGCGAGTCGCCGCGATCGTTTCGGCGTACAGCCGATGGCCCTGCAGCACCACGTCGGCACCAGCAATGCGGGACGCAATCACATCCCGGTCGGGCCCATCGCCGAACACATTGACCCGCCAGCCAGCCGGCAACTCTGGAACAAGCCGTTCAAGAAAGGCGGTTATGCCCTTGGAGGCATCCAGACGGCCCGCAACATGAATGACGATGGGGGAGTCCCCCCGAATCAATGGGCCTGCGGAGCCCAACAGGCGCTCATCGACAAAGTTGTGCACCACGTGGGTATTACCAAGCCGCGCAGTGGGTAGCGCAGCGTGGTAGTTCCTGCGCAAAAACTCTGACACGAATACCACCGGATGCCGCGCAAACGCCGCTTCGGTCTGGCTGCGGTAACGGCTTACGGCCCAGGCGCTAAAACCACGACGCACCAAGCCAGGGTCTGCATGAATGCAGCCCGCACACGCAACCGGAGATCGTTCAGTGCACATCTCACCATTCTTGAAACGCACATGGGTAATGCACTCACTACCTTGATCATGCCGGGTCTGAACGAATCTCGTGGTCGCAGCAACGAAAAGCGCGACCATCGGATGATGACCGTGATAATGAACGACATCAAAATCCCCAGCATGGCGTTCAATGCCCTCAGCGATACGGCGCGCAAAGAACGAGCGCTTCCACGGATTAAAGAAGCCAAGTTCGCGCTCCTTCCACCCCCTAAAAGGATCGGAGAATCCGACGATGAACCGCCCTTGAAAGCCCACCTCCTCGGCACAATCGGCATAATCGGGACGTGCCCGCCCCATGAGAACCACCTCGTGCCCCTCGCCAAGCAATGCGTTGCCAAGCGTCACAACGTGCTTGCCCAGTCCGCCCAGTTTAGTCGCAGGGATATCTTCCGACACAAGCAGGATTTTCATAACGAAACTCGGGCAAAAATAAGGCGATGCTCAGGCGTAAGGACACGCCAGTACCCACCAGCACAAAGAACGGCGCCGATCGCCAGTGCGCTGGCGATGAGTTCAAACCACCCTCGAGCTGCGAACTCAGACGACAAGACACCGACGACACCCGCCACTGCAAGGACAGGAATAACGCGGGCGTACGCTTCACGCACCACTACCGCCAGCGACACTGGCACCGTGCGACCATGAACGTACCACACGAACGCCAAAGACATTATGACGGAAGCAACAAAATGAGCCATTGCAGCACCCACCAATCCGTATGCCGAAACCCCGAGAAAGATGAGTGTCAGCCCGAGTGCCGCCCGGGAAAGCGCGAACAAACCCGACACCCGTGGATGCCCAAGGCCATCATTAATCAGCGACGGCAGGTTAGTGAGCGAATCGACTCCCTGCGCCAATGCGATGAAAACCATGACCAAGGCACCTGCGCGGGCGAAATCCGTATTTAGCCAATGCGCCAATATCGGTTGAGCAAGTGTCGCCAGCACCACGACGATTGCGCCATTGATAAAGAGCAGGTAACGAGTTGCCAGCAAGTAATCGTGGCGTAATTTGTCGTTGCGCCCCTGAGCTGCCAGCGAGCTCGCATGAGGAAACATGACGCCCGAAAGTCGAAACACGAGCGACATCACTCGATTAGCGAGCGTGGCTGGCACAACATAAAAGGTGAGCGACTCGACTCCGACACGGGCGCCAATGATGAGCTTGTCAGCGTGGGCATAGGTAAGGGCTGCCAGTCGACTTAAAAACGAAAAAAGACTGAACGAAAGCAGCGCATGCCTAATCCGCGCGCCAGGTCGAACCCACTTCAAACCTGGCAACAACGCCCGGATCGCCAAACTCACGACTACCGCCTGGGTAAAGCTCATCGCGACGCGCAACCAGACAAGCTCCAGCAACCCAAATCCAAGCGCCAGCATTGCGACCGAAGCCAGCGGCACTACGGTTCCGAAAACCGCCTCTATCCGCCCGGCAACGTCATAGCGCATCAGCGCACCAGGAATGCTCTGCACGTAAGCTTGAATCTGACCGACAGCGAAACCAATGGCAGCAATACGGATCGCAGTCACGGCCGTCTCGCGTTTTTCGGGTGACACCGCAAAAAACTGAGCCGCAAGCCAATCGGCGGACAAGAAAAGTCCCACCATGCCAGTCAAACCAATGGCTGCGTAGACGAGCAACGAAAAACAAACCGTTTCGTTCAAACTGTCGTGGTCGCCGGACGCATGGTATTGGGCAATGTACTTGGTAGAACCAGCCGAAACGTTGATATCCAGCAGCGCAAAATAACCTACGATGGACGTTACCAACGCGAGTAGTCCATAGTCGGCCAAACCAAGCGTCGACACGATATACGGAATCGTTGCGATTCCAAGGACTGCGGGCATCGCCGCGCCAAAGAAATTAAAAGCTGCGTTTCTAACTAAGGACACGAATCAGCTCCGTCCAGCACGAGCGGCCGCCACTGCAAGATAGGGCAGCGCCATCACGAACGCAGATAACTGCATGGTCCGAAACTCGATGACCGGCGTGCCAATCAACCAGTTGGGCAAAAGGAACAGCACCCCTGCCCCGCCCGCGAGCAGTATGCCCAATTCCCTTTGCCCTAACTCACATTTGTTTTGTCTAATGTGCTGCGCCAGGGCAATCAATGCTGCGACGGATATGCCAGCACCGAGCAATCCGCTCTTGAGCATGAGGTGAAGCACGCCACTATGCATCCATCCAAAATCGCCACGATGCCAAGCCAGTTCGGAAAATCGAAAACCATCGTAACGCCCCCATGCCCCGAGCCCCCAAATAGGGCTGTCCTTGATGGAGAGAAGTGCGGCGTATAACTCGGCAAACCTTCCTGAAGTAAATTGGAGCCCTCCACCTGACGCAATATCGGGAAGCATCTTTTCTAATAGAGGTGCGCCGGCCATTCCCTCGCCTGCACGTTGAACCATTTTGTAGATGAACGCTGGCACACCGAACAAGGCGTAAACTAGAAACAGCGCGCGCCTCAACGAACTTCTCTGCACAAACGCGAACAAGATGGCAGCGAGCGCGAGCCCTCCCCAAGCGGTGCGGCGATACGAAAAAACAATGATAAATAGTTCGAGTGCGACGACACTCCAATAAAGGAGACGTTCGCGCTGAGTCGCATAGAGCCCGTTGGCCAAGCGCCAAGAGACGATAAACAGTGCCAGCAACGCAATCAGGCTGTCGTTGATATCGAAAAAAGTAAGCCTGATATCGATACCTTGAAAATTCGAATAGAAATTCGCTGGGTCGCCTCCGAGAGCGAAGAACCGAACCGCTCCCCACAGTCCGCGGGCTACAGCACAAAACAACAATATGTTGATCAGTCTTTCGAGGTCCTTTGGTGTTCGCATGAACGACAAAAGAACATAGAACGAGAGCATAAAATTGGCGATATTGAGAAGCCCGGAGTATCCGACGATATCGTACCAACGAACATCGTCAAGAATGCTTCCGACGACAACATTACCAAGAATGATCGCCCAGAACAGTAACGCAAGGTAACCGAAATTATGCTTAACCGGTTCTACGACTCGGAATCCGCGCGCGATAAACGCTTGCAATGCCAACCCGAACAAAAGTACGTTGATCGCCGAAAAATAAAATGTTCCAGTTCCGCGCGAATAGAAATTATTGGTATCAGAAGGATCGAGCAGTCCCCATGATGCGTTCGGAAAGAAAAACAAAAGAGAGAAGTACAGTGCAACCCAGACAACGGGAAATCGAGACCCCACCGCGGCCCAACCAACCCCTAACAATGGGAGTATAAAAGCGACCAAAAATGGAGCGCTAAGAGCCGCAAAGGAAAAGGCGTTTTGCATGGATTGGATCAGTGCTCTTTCAATAGGTCCCGATATGCGTTGCGCAACCCCACTGGCAAGCACACATCAGGGCTCCAACCCAATTCATTAAGCCGCGACGAATCCATCAACTTCCTCGGTGTGCCATCCGGCTTGGTGGTATCGAACACGATCTCGCCCTCGAAGCCCACGACCTCGCCCACGGTCTCGGCCAGTTCCTTGATGCTCACATCCCCGCCCACGCCGATGTTTACAACAGGTGCAAGGCCCAAGTTGCAAGACTCAATGGGGTCCCCCGCCGGCCAGAGCAGTTGTTCGTACTTGTCGTTAGGCAGGTTCATCAGAAACACGCAGGCGTCGGCCATGTCGTCGCTGTAGAGAAACTCGCGCTTGGGGGTGCCGGTACCCCAAAGCCTGACGGCAGGCGCAAGGTTCAAGGTGCAAGCTGCAAGGAGTTCTTGCTTGAGGTCTTCGGGGATGGGGCCGTGGATGATTTCGTCTTGCTCAATGGCAGGCCAGTTCTTTTCTGCGGCGAGCTTGGCGAGGTGAAACTTGCGAATCATCGCGGGGATGACGTGGCTATTCATCAGGCTGTAGTTGTCGCCGGGGCCGTAGAGGTTGGTGGGCATGGCGGCGAGGTACTTGGTGCCGTATTGGCGGTTGTAGCTCCAGCACATTTCAATGCCGGCGATCTTGGCCAGGGCGTAGGGCCGGTTGGTGGGCTCGAGCGGGCCGGTGAGCAGGTGCGCTTCTTTCATCGGCTGCGGGGCGTGCTTGGGGTAGATGCAGCTCGAGCCGAGGAAGAGCAGCCGGGTCACGCCGCTTTTGTAGGCGGCGTGAATCACATTGGTCTGGATGGCGAGGTTGTCGCGAATGAACTCGGCCGGGTAGGTGTTGTTGGCGACGATGCCACCGACCTTGGCTGCCGCCAAAAACACGTATTCGGGCTTTTCCTGGGCGAAGAAGGCTTCGGTGGCGGCCGCGTCGGTGAGGTCCAGTTCGGCGTGGGTACGCTTGAGAATATGTGTGTAGCCATCGGCCTCGAGCTTGCGCACGATGGCTGAGCCGACCAGGCCACGATGGCCGGCCACGTAGATGCGAGCGGTCTTGTCCATGGCTTACTCGTGGTAGTCGTAGGCTTGATAGCCGGCGTCTTTGACGAGAGAGTCGCGTTTGGCGGCGGTGTAGTCGGCGATGACCATTTCGCTGACCAGCTCGGCCAGGGTGGTCTTGGGTGTCCAGCCGAGTTTTTCGCGGGCGCGGGTGGGGTCGCCGAGCAGGGTTTCGACTTCGGTGGGGCGGAAGTAGCGTGGGTCGACACGCACGATGACGTCGCCGACCTTGCACTTGGCCTGGTCACCGGTGACAGCTGCGACCACGCCGATTTCGTTCTCGCCTTCGCCTTCGAAACGCACGGTAACGCCGAGCTCTTTGGCGGCAAACTCAACAAACTGGCGCACGCTGTATTGCACGCCGGTGGCGATGACGAAGTCTTCGGCCACTTCTTGCTGGAGCATGAGCCACTGCATTTCGATGTAGTCGCGAGCGTGGCCCCAGTCACGTAGCGCGCTCATGTTGCCGAGGTAGAGGCACTCTTGCAGACCGAGGGCGATGCGCGAGATGGCGCGAGTGATCTTGCGGGTGACAAAGGTTTCGCCACGCACGGGGGATTCGTGGTTGAACAGGATGCCGTTGCAGGCATACATGCCGTAGGCCTCACGGTAGTTGACCGTGATCCAGTAGGCGTAGAGCTTGGCCACCGCGTAGGGGCTGCGCGGGTAGAAGGGGGTGGTTTCCTTTTGGGGGGTTTCCTGCACGAGGCCGTAGAGCTCGGAGGTGGAGGCCTGGTAGAAGCGGGTCTTTTTCTCGAGCCCGAGAATGCGGATGGCTTCGAGGATGCGCAGCGCACCAATGCCGTCGGCGTTAGCGGTGTATTCGGGCTCTTCGAAGCTGACGGCCACGTGCGACTGAGCCGCGAGGTTGTAGATCTCGTCCGGCTGCACTTTCTGGATGACGCGCACCAGGCTGGTGGAGTCGGTCAGGTCGCCGTAGTGCAGGATGAAGTTGCGGTTGTCGACGTGCGGATCCTGGTACAGGTGGTCGATGCGGTCGGTATTGAACAACGAGGTGCGGCGCTTGATGCCGTGCACTTCGTAGCCCTTTTTAAGCAGAAATTCGGCCAGATAGGCGCCGTCTTGCCCGGTCACGCCGGTGATGAGTGCTTTTTTGTTCATTGCATTTGTGCCGTTATTGAGAATTCAGGTGCCGCTTAAACGATGGCGATCGGCGGCTGAAAGCTTGGCCAGCATGCCTCGGACGAACGCCGCATGGCGCTCAAAGGCCGTCGAAGTGTCCTTATCAATGGAAGACACGCGAAACAATAGGCCGTCGACGATCTGGCCGCGCAGCCCGTAACGCATTTCTGCGAGCTTCTTCTTGATGCCGCCAAGCTGGGGTTGATCGCCAAGCATCATCCAATAAGTCACCGGCTCAATTCGGCGATTGTCGAGAGCTGTATCCAAGCGGCGAACCGGAATAGTGCCCATTTCCGTCACGAGTTCACCGACCTTGTTTGAACGGACTTCAAAGCCTTGCGCGGGATAGCACACCTCGGGGTGGTGCACTTGCATACTGTCGCGCTGATCTTCACCGTAGGCGATCGACAACATGATGTGCTCACCGGTCTTTGTGTTTACATAGGTACGCGACAGCGTCTGGCTGTACACCCGATTGATGAGCTCGGCTTGCTGTGGATTCACAACGCCAGCGTAGGCGTTGCGGTCGACTGCCCAGTCACCGAAGGCCATCGGGATCATGCTTTCGAGCTGAATGGGGTTTTCGTTCGCCAAGCGATGGGTTGGCGTAAGAAACCATGCAAGCGCGGCTGCCAGCGCCATGATGAGCGCGGCGATGGTGGCGCGGCGAGTGAGGTCGCATGCGGGTTGAATCGGGGTGTCGGCGATGGCTGCGTGGTTCATGCGGCGAGCCGTCCTTTGACACCAAAGCGCAAGGCCGAGTCGGCGGCGATGATGAGCAGCAAGGCGCTGACGAACAGCACCATGCCCGAGAAGCCATGCAGGAAGCCCTGCCCTGCTTCGTCGCCCCAATGATAGGTAATGAGCGTGAGCACCATGACGCGGATGACGTTGGCGGTGAAGCTGATGGGCACGATGAGGATGGCGAGCGAGATGTTGCGCAGCACCGAAGCGTGGCGCACCACGTTGAGGTAGAGCAGGCCGAGCGCTTCCAGCGTGAAGAGTGTGTGCAGGCCGGCGCAGGCGTCGGCCACCAGTAGCTGGTACTGGCCGATTTGCAGCATGACGCCGGTGCGGGCGATGGGGTAGCCGGCCGCATAGAGGATTTGCTCGGCCACGTAGCTGACGGCCATTTTCATGGGGGCGGTGAGCGTGTCAACCACGATGCCGGGCAGCGGGATCATGAACAGCATGAAGAACAGCGCAAACCACATGAGGCGCACCGCGGCGGGGCCACGCAGCAGCAGGAGCAGCCCGACGATCATCCACACCAGCGAGCCAACTTCAAAGATGAGAATGCCTTGCGAGCGGCCGAGGGCGTAGAGCAGCCCGGCGAACACCAGCATTGGCCACGCCAACGCTGGCCGCGCGTCACTGGCGGGCAAGGCATTGACAGCCGCCCACTTGCGCGAGACCAGCCAGAGGGACAAGCCGAGCACGATGGGGCCGTGGGCTTGCTCGTCGGTCGACCAGATGGTGCGAAACAGATCGATGAAGCTGGGCACATACATGACGGCCAGGCCAAGCAGGACGATCAGCCACGGGGCGAGATCGGCGCGGCTTGGAGACTGGATGGCGGGGGCTGAGGCGGTGGTGGTCATGGTGATAGGCGGTGGGTTGAATGCCGCCTTAGGGCTTTTCGTTGAGCACGACGCCGACGACGGTGGCGCTGGCCTGGCGGAGCATGTTGGTATAGCTGCGCAGCAGGCTGAGGCGGCTGGCGTTGCGCTGGGCGACCACGAGCGCGCCACTGGCGCGCGCGGCGATGGTTTGGCCGTCGGCAAACAGGCTGCCGGCGGGGGTGTCGATGAGGATGACGTCGTATTCGTTGGCGAGCTGGGTGAGCAGTTGGGCAAACACCGGGCGGGCGAGCAGCTCTTGCGGGTTGGGCGGCACGGTGCCGGCGGGTAGCACGGAGAGGTCGCGCAGGGCGGGCACGCGCTGGATGGTGTCGGGGCCGCCGCGGCCGGAAAGGAAGGCCGACAGGCCGGCGCGGTTGTCGATGCCAAACAAGTGGTGCTGGCGCGGGTTGCGCAGGTCGGCGTCGATGATGAGGGTGCGTTCGCCAAGCTGCGAGAAGACGACGCCGAGGTTGGCGGTGATCCAGGAGCGGCCTTCGTGCCGGCCGGGGCTGGTGATGGCGAGCGTTTTTTGGGCGGTGTTGGCGTCGAACCAGCGCAGCATGAGCTGGCTGCGCAGGGCGCGGAGCGCTTCGACCTGGGGCGAAAACGGCTGGTAGGCGGCAACCACGCTGGCCTGGACGGTGCTTTGCCCGGCGGTGAGGTAGGGGTAGTCAAACTGGCGCAGCAGGGCTTGTTCGATGTCGGCGTCGGTGATGAGGCCGAGCTGCTTGGCGGCGTCGCCGAAGCGGAGGTTTTGCTCGCGTTGCAGGCGCAGCACGCGCTCGGCGTCTTCGGCCTTGAGTTTGCCGGCGTCGATGAGGAGCGCGCCAATGGAGCGGTCGGTTTCGGGGCGGATCTCGGCGGGCGCGTGGGCAGCGGTGTCGATGACGCGGTGGAGTGTGGTCATGGTCAGTGGGCTCCGGCGTGCGGGGCGAGTGCGGATGTTTGGTTGTGCGGGGCCGACGCGGCGGTGTTGATTGGGGCGTTGGCGGTCATCGATGGTGGGTGGCTAGCCACCCACCCTACGGGGGCGCGGGCGCCGGCAGCGATGGGGCGTGACCGGTTTTGTGGGGTGGGCAGCTTGTTGCCCACCAGGCCACGGCTGTTGGGGTGCGCGATGGTGGGCAGCGGGGCGGCCGACGCGGCGGCGTTGATTGGGACGTTGGCGAAGCTTTGCGGCGCTTGGGCGGTGCGGGGCTTGGTGAGGCGCTGTTGGTGGGTTACGGCCTGCGGCCTGACCCACCCTACGAGGACACGTGCGTTGGCGGTTGTCGATGGTGGGAGGCTAGCCACCCACCCTACGAGAGGCGCAGGGGGGTGCATGTTCATGCGGCGGCGGGGCGGAAGCCGCCGCTTTTGCCGGTGGCGGGGATGGTGCCGAGCAGCGGTACGCCGTCGAGCAGGGTGAGGTCTTCTTCGCCGCGCACGCGTTGGTCCATGAGCTCGAGCAGCAGCGCGGCGCCGACGCCGAGCAGCAGGCCGAGGAAGACGGCGAGCGCGGTGTTGAGCAGCACTTTGGGGCTGGAGGGCTTGAGCGGCGCCACGGCGGGCGACAGAACAACCACGTTGGTTTGCTGGGTCTGGCTCTCGAGGCTGGTTTGCGCCAGGCGCTGGGTAACGAGGTCGTAGGCGCGCTGGGCGTTTTCAACGTCGCGCTGGAAGACGGAGATCTGGTCGCGCTGGGCCTTGAGGTCGAGAATTTTTTGCTTTTGCGCTTCGAGCGCGGCTTCGACTTCGGTGACGCGCTGGACGTTGACCCGGTTGGTGGTACCAAGCGAGCTGACCACGCGGCGGGTTTCGGTGGCGATGCGATCGCGCAGACTGCTGATTTCGGCGTCGATGCGGGCGAGCTCGGGGTGATTGCTGCCAAGCCGGCCGGCCATTTGCGTGCGGGTGGCTTCCTGGCGCGAGAGGTCGGACTTGAGGCTCTGGATGAGGCCGTTTTGCATCACCTCGGGCAGGCTCTCGGCGCTGCCGCCCTGGGTTTGACGCGAGCGGCTATCGACCCGCTGGGCCTGGGCCATCGAAAGCTGGGTCGAGAGCTCGGCCAGACGCGCGGTTTCGACGTCGAGCCGCTCGTCGGTGTTGATGATGCCGCGCTCTTGCTGGTATTCGGAGAGCTTCTTTTGGGCGGCTTCGAGGTCGGCGCGCAGGCTGTTGGTCTGGCCGTCGAACCATTTGGCGTACTGGCGGGCGGGCTCGACCTTGAGCTCGAGGCTGACGTCGATATAGGCCTGGGCAAACGTGTTGGCCACGCCGGCGGCAAAGCCGGGGTCGGCGCCCTGATAGCCGATGGTGATGACATTGCTCTCACGCGAGGGTTTGACGTCGAGCTGCTTCTTGAGCGCTGCAGCCAGCCAGACCTTGATGTTGCCCTCGCCATTGGTGGCTTCGCGCCATTGCTCTTGCACGGCGGGCGACTGGTCCATCTTGAGCAGGCCGACCACCCGCTGGGCGACGCGGTCGGACGAAATGATGTCGACCTGGGTGGCCATGTAGCCGGGGATCATCTGTGCCGGCAGCAGGCCGCCGAGCAGCGGGTCGGCGCTTTTGGCGTCGACCACCAACGCGACTTCGGCGGTGTATTGCTTGGGCAGGATCAGGCTGACAGCGAGCGTGGTGCCAACGACCACGGCCAGCGTGGCGAGCACCAGCCAGAGGCGGGCGCGGAGAATGAGCAGAAATTGCTGGAACGACATATCAACGACCCCGGGCCTAGAACAGGCTTTCCTTGACGAAAATGACATCGTTGGGCTCGAGCGGCTGCTCGAGCTGCGGTTCGATGACGTGTTGCTGGCCGTCTTCGCCACGACGGTGGATCTGCATGCCGCGAATGGTGCCGCGGATGGTGACGCCGCCGCCGGTGGCGAGGCCTTGCATGACGGTCATGCCGCGCTCGAGCCGGAAGGCGCCGGGGCGGTTCACTTCGCCATAGATGTAGAAGGTGGGCGCGCGGTGCACGTAGATGACATCGCCGCCGGAGACGATCACGTCTTTGGCCAGATCGCCCTTCATGAACAGCTCGGGCACATCAATGTGGGTGCGCTCGATTTTGCCTTTGCGCACGCCGATCAGCACCAGCTCGTCGGCGCCGGTGGCGGCAATGCCGCCGGCCATGGCGAGCATGTCGGACAGGCGCATGTTGAAGGTTTCGAGCGGGTAGCGGCCGGGGCGGTTGACCTGCCCGAGCACGGCCACTTGGTTGCCACGAATCTGCAGCGGCAGGATGCCGATTTGCGGCTGCAGCACGAAGCCGCCGGTGCGCAGTTGCTCGGCAATGCGCGACTCGGCGGCGGGTACGGTGAGCCCGCCGACATCAACATTGCCCACCAGCGGGAAAGTGATGGCGCCGTTTTCAGACACCCGGGTTTCGGTGGTGAGGTCGGGGTTCTGGAAGACGGTGATGCGGATGATGTCGCCGGGGCCGAGCACGTATTCGGCATCGGCGGCCTGGGCGCTGGACATAAAGCCCGCAAACATCAGCAGGCACAGCAGGGACTGGAGCAGTCGGCGTAGGGACATGGGCTGTGGAGTCATTGTGGGTGTCTGTGGGTCGGCGCCTTACTTGAGGCCCGACACGCCTTTTTCGAGTGCCTGGGTGCTGATGCCCTCGGCAGCGGGGGCCGCAGCAGCCGGCGCGGCGTCGACCGCGGCGGGCATTGGCGTGGCGGCGGCGTCCAGCGCCGTGGCCGGCTGCGGCGCTTCGGCCTTGGCGGCAGCGGTGGGCGCGGTGAATTTGCCCATGTATTCGATTTGGGCCACGTCGCGCAGGCGCTTGAGCTCGTCGCGCGCCATGTCGGTCTTGGTGCGGTTGAGCAAGAAGCGCTCGATGAACGGGGTGGCGGCAGCCAGATCGAGCGGCTGGGGGCGGGAGGCGGCGAGGTAGATCACCAGCATGCCTTGCGGCGTCTGCACCAGACCGGTCTGCCCGTCTTTCATGCCGGCGAATCGCGGCAGGGCCTCAAGCGGCAACTGCTCGGCCGCGCGCACGCCACCACCGACCTGGAAGGGCAGGTTGTTGTCGCGCAGCCAGGTGACGACGTTGTTGAGGTTGCCGGCGGCATCGACCGCGGCGCGCAGGGCGGCGACCTTGTCGGGCCCGACGGTGATGTTGAGCTCTTGCAGGGTGTAGATACGGCGCTCGGAGAAGAGCGCGGGGTTTTCGTCGTAGAAAGCCTTGATGGCCTCGGGGGTGGGTTGCTCGGCGGTGGCGGCGAACTGCTCCATATAGCTGCGCGAGAGAATTTCGCGACGGGAGGATTCGATGGCCTGCATGACCTGCGGATTGCGGTCGAGTTTTTTGTCGATGGCGCGCTGGACCAGCAGTTCCTGATCGATCAGGCGTTCGAGCACGCGCGAGCTGGCCATGTCGACCTGCTCGGGTTTGAGATTGGGGGTGCGGGCCAGCACGTTGTTGATCTGATGGACGGAGATTTCGTCCGAATTCACACGCGCGGCGACCTGGGTGGCCGACTTCGCGTCGTCCGATTTGCCGCACCCGGCCAACACGAGCGCACTGACAACCAATACTGCCGCACCGACTGCGCGACCTCCGACCTTTTGAAACGCCATGAGTCCAACTCCGTTCAGGTGCACGCACCAAATGGGTGCCCGCGCCACAAAAAGGGACGCTCGCGAGTGCATGACATTCGCGATGTGCAGTGCATCAATGTATGCCGCAATTGTTACACGAAAACATTTCAATCCATTGGGCCGTAACATCCGCATAACAACTTATGCACATTTACTGGCACCAGACGAGACTCGGGCCCGGCAAGCCGGGCCCGAGTCTGTGTTACTGCACTTGCTTAGCGACCGACGCGACGGCGCGCGATCAGGCCCAGCAGGCCGAGACCAGCCAGCAGCATGGAATACTGCTCGGGCTCGGGCACCGGAGAGACGCTGGCTGCCCAGCTATACACCCCACCGGTGGTGCCCATCGTGTTGCCGCCGATCTGGAAGAAGTAGTTGCCGGCGGCGAGCTGGAAGCTGCCACTGACTTGCTCACCCGTGCCAAAGGCGCTGACGATGGAATCGACGCCAGTGTCAAAACTGCCGACAGTGCCGAGGTCAGACCACAGGCTGGCGGTCAGGCCGCCGATGTCGAAACTCACCGTGGCGGGGCCAACCATATATGAAAGCTGGACGTCGGACGCGCCCAGACCACCCACAACCGGCTGGCTGAGACTGAAAAAATAACGATCAACAAACGAGGAACCCATCACCCCCACGTGCGTTTGCGCACCTGCGGCCGAGCCCGACGACAGGTCGATGACCGAATTGACGGCCATTGCGGGGGCCGCCAGGGCACTGAACACTGCCAAAACCAGAAACTTGATCTTCATGCTGCACTCTCCAAAAAAACGTCACGACCACATAAGCACGCAACATGCCAGAGAAGTTCGTCTTCGCGCCAAAAGCGATAAAACCATTAAAGCATCAGCACGTTGCAATATTCTTACTTGCCGCCAGGGGCGATAACTCAGCGCCCCGGCGTCGGTCTTTGTAAAAACCATCGACATGTGCAAAACGGGTAAATTCAGACCACCCGAACAACTTGCCGCAACTGCGCATCATGCACGTACGTCATATCAGTTGCAAGCGCACAACCTGCCCGTTCGTCAGCTTTGGCGTGATTTGTCACACTTTTCACGCATTACATCTATTGCAATGCGCCAAACACAGGGGAAGGCATCGGTGCGGCAATGCCACTGCGACGAAGCCTGTGCAAAAGACGATGACGGCGGACTGAACCGGCCCTGCCCCGACGCCGCCAAACCCGGTGGTCAGAACTGATATTGGGCCGACACCGTGCCCACGTTGGCGGTGTAGTTGGCGTTGGGATCGTCGCTCGACCGACAGTAGCGGCCGACCGACACGGCCAGCCGCAGCGGATCGATGGGGGTGTAATTGAGACTGAGGGAGTAGCTTCGGGTGATGTCGTCGCGAGATTGCCCACCGCTGAGCAGGCCCGGATCGCCGCGGAAGTCTCGCTCGCGCCACTCGACCGTGCCTTGCATCAGCACGCGCCCGGACACCGCCCAGCTTGGCGTGATGGACGCGGCACGGGTGACGACGAAGTTGTCGAAGAGGTCGTCCCGCGCGCCGATTTCGCGTCGCATGGTGGCGGAGACGGCGAGTTTGCCGGTGGGCGTCCAGTCGTAGGTGAGCCGGCCGGTCGGGCCGGTGTAGTCGCGGTAGGTGAGATTGGGATGTTGCCTGCGGGTGACACCGGCGTAGCCATTGAGGCGGCTGTGGCCAGTGAGCTGCCAGCGACCGCTCAGCTGCAGATCGGTTTGCTTGAAGCCGTCGTCGGACAACACGCCGGCCTGGCGGTTGGGGTAGGTGCCATCGGTAAAGCGGCCGACCAGCGCAATCTGATTGCCCGAGCGCGGGCGGTAGGTCAGCCGCAACTCGGGCCGCAAGGCTTCGTAGTCGCTGGTTTGCGACGCGACGTCGCTATAGGTGGAGCTGAAGCGCTCGACACCGGCGCCGATCGACCAGTCGGGATGCCACCAGTAGTCGCCACTGAATTGCAGCGACCGGGAGGTGCCAATGCTGCTGCGGCTGCCGCCGACGTCTGCCAGATCGCGTGCGGACTGGCTCTGGTCGAAGCTGAGGCGGCCGGTGAGGCGGCGGCCGAGCGCCCAGTCCCACCGCAACTCACCGCCCTGGGTGTCGTAATTGAGCGTGTCGAAGCGCTCGAAGCCGATGTGCGCAAAGTCGGCCGAGGCGCGCACGCGCTGGAGGCTGTATTGGCGGTCGAAGTCGGCGCGTAGCGAGGTGATGCTGATGCGGTCGCTCGGCGACTGGCCAAAGGGGCGTCGCCCGGGCGCGACACGATAGACGTTGTCGTCGAACTGAAACACCTGCCCGACGGTGAGATTGAAGGTGTCGTCGGCCGCCATGGCGCCGGCCGGCAGGCACAGCGCACCCAGCACGGCGCTCGCGCAGAGCACGGCCGCAGTCGAATGCGGCCCCTTGCACGCGGGGCGGAAGCGCCGATCTGCAGTAGTCCCGGTGGCTAGAGATGTCACATTGACCCCAATAAAACCCGTATGAATATTCAAAACATGTCCTGAAGCGACAAACGGCAAGCCGCGCTGAGCCCCCCATGGAAGGCGGCATTCTGGTGTGGATTACGCCACGCAATCAAGTCGAAACAATGAAACGGTGTAGCCGATCGCAACATTTCAGGCATATGATATGCGCTTGTTGCCTCGCACAAAAACTCTCTAGCCGATGTTTGCCAGCCTCGAAAAATCCAGCCAGCGCCATCGTAGCGGAATCTCCTTCTCCAGTACGATCGAAACATTTCTGGACCCGGCCGTCGCCGTGGCCACCTTGTTTCTGGTCGCGCTGGCCTATGGTGAGCGCCCCGACGCGCCCTATGTCATTGTTGCGTTGATCGTTTTTTCGCTCACGTTTCCCGGCGCGCTGTTTTTGCACGAACGCTTTCGCCGCATGCTGCGCAAGACCGTCATCAACTGGCTGATCGTGGCGGCCATTCTGGTGGTGTTTGGCCGGGCGAGCGGATACATCTCGGTATTCCCTGAAGAAGTCATCCAGGCCTGGCTGCTCGCCACACCAATCGCCCTGATCGGCACGCATAGCCTGGCGCGCTGGGTGGTGCCGAACATCCTGTCGATGGAAGGCTATAGCCGCACCGCGATCATCGCCGGCTGCAACGAGACCGGCCTGCGGCTGGCACAGAACTTTGCCGAGAACCGCTTTATCGGCGTGCGCTTCATGGGCTACTTCGACGATCGCGCCCGCGAACGCCTCGAAGGCATTGGCGATGCGCCCTTGCTGGGCGGCCTTGGGCAACTGGCCGAGTTCGTGAAGCGCCACCATGTCGACCATATCTATCTGGCGCTGCCGATGGCCAGCCAGCCGCGCATCCTGAAAGTGCTCGACAACATCAAGGACACCACGGCTTCGGTGTTTTTCGTACCCGACATTTTTGTGACCGACCTCATTCAGGGGCAGGTTGACCACGTGGGGGGCATGCCCGTGGTCGCGGTGTGCGAGACGCCCTTCATTGGCGTCAGCGGCATGATCAAACGCATGTCGGACGTGATCCTGGCGACGCTGATCCTGATCCTGATCTCGCCGGTGATGTTGTTCGTTGCCATCGGTGTGAAGCGTTCATCGCCCGGGCCGGTCATCTTCAAGCAACGACGCTACGGCCTCGATGGCAAAGAGATCGTGGTCTATAAATTCCGCTCGATGAGCAGCTGCGACGACGGCGCGGTGGTCAAGCAGGCCTCGAAAAACGACCAGCGGATCACGCCTTTTGGCGCCTTCATTCGCCGCACCTCGCTCGACGAGCTGCCGCAGTTCATCAACGTGCTGCAGGGGCGCATGAGCATTGTCGGCCCCCGCCCCCACGCCGTCGCGCACAACGAGACCTATCGCAAGCTGATCAAGGGCTACATGGTGCGCCACAAGGTCAAGCCGGGCATCACCGGCTGGGCGCAGGTGAGCGGCTACCGCGGCGAAACCGAAACCGTCGAAAAGATGGAAAAGCGCATCGAATACGACCTGGAATACCTGCGCAACTGGTCGCTCAGCATGGATCTGTGGATCATCGTCAAGACCGTGGTACTGGTCTTCCGTGATCGTCATGCGTACTGAACGCTTCGCCCGAAACCTGGGCGCGACGTTCGTGCTGCTGTTCGCCGGCACCACGCCCGCGCACAGCAATGACAACCCCTACCGCCTGCAGACACCCAGCGCCGCCTACCAGCTGCAACCGCGCGCCGACTGGCGTCTGCCGCAGGCGGGAGAACACAACCCCGCCACCCGCGCCCGCCCCTTCTCGGACGACATCGCCGATGCCGCCCGCGCAGCCGGCATCGAGCCCGAACTGCTGCATGCGGTGGTCAAGATCGAGTCTGGCTACAACGCCGCCGCGGTGTCGGCCAAGGGTGCGCAAGGCCTGGCGCAGGTAATGCCGGGCACGGCCGAGCAGTTTCAACGCCCCGGTGCGGTCGGCTCACTCACCGCCGGCGCCAACTACCTTCGACATTTGCTCGACCGCTTTGACGGCGACCTGACCCTCACCCTGGCCGCCTACAACGCCGGCCCCGGCGCGGTAGAACGCCACGGCGGCGTACCGCCCTACCCCGAAACACAGGCCTATCTGCCGCGCGTGCTGGCCGAATACGAGGCGCTACGCGCCGCACGCCGACGCCTGCCCACCCAATGGCAGCAAGGCAGCGCCTGGCAAGATCGCGCAAAAACACAACCCGGCTCATAGCACCGCCCCGATTCTCGTAGATCCTATGAGCGAAGCGAGTCGGCTGCAGAGCGAATCCTAGAATGAGTTTTGCAGAACACGTTCAAGGAGAGGCAAATGCAACCGACTCAGGAAATGGATGTTACGCGCGTCGATCAGATGCTGGCAGTGTCGCTGGAGTTGTCGAGCAAGAGTTGGAAGGTGGGGCTACACGACGGACGGCGTGAGCGTGCGTCGATCTATACGCTCAAGCAGGAGGTGGCCGGAGCCCGGCTGAGCGCAGCGATCGAGCTGATCGAACAGACGCGCGCCAGGTGGGCGCTGGGCAAGGATGCGCGGGTGGAAGTGATCTACGAGGCGGGGCAGGACGGCTTCTGGATTGCGCGAGCGCTCGAGGGGCGCGGTTACGCGGTGCGTGTGGTCGATCCGGCGAGCATCCCGGTCGAGCGTCAGGCGCGGCGGGCCAAGACCGATCGGCTGGATGTGCTGCGGCTGTTGTCGAGCCTGCTGGGGTGGCTGCGCGGCGAGCACGATCGCATGCGGGTGATCCGGATGCCCGACGAGGCGGCCGAGGCGCAGCGTCACTGGGCGCGCGAGCGCGGGCTGTTGCAGAAGGAAATCGGCCAGCACCGGGATCGGATGCGCAAGCTGCTGCGCACGGTCGGTTGCTGGGTCGATCTGGAGCGCGATGTGGGCGCGCAACTGAAGCGCGGTGAGCTCAAGGACTATCAAGGAGGCGCGCTGAGCGAGCCGTTGCACGAGCGTCTGCTGCGCGAGAGCGAGCGTCTGGCGCAGGTCGAGGCGCAACTGAAGTGTGTGGAGCAGGCACTGGCCGAGCGCCTGTCGCCCGAGGCGCAGCGGCGCGTGGAAGCGCTCGGTCAGCTCAGGGGCGTCGGCCCGGTCGGCGCGCGGCGCCTGGTGCTCGAGCTGTTCTGGCGCAATTTCGGCAACCGGCGCCAAGTGGGCGCCTGCGTCGGTCTGGTGCCTCAGCCCTACGACAGCGGGAATAGTCGGGTCGATCAGGGCATCAGCAAGCAGGGCAACCGGCGGGTGCGCGCGCTGCTCATTCAGATGGCCTGGATGTGGCTACGCTACCAGAGCGGCAGCGCCTTGGCCAAGTGGTTCGCGCAGCGCTGGGCAGGCGGCGGCGGGAACAAGCGGGCCAAGCGTATCGCCATCGTCGCCGTGGCCCGTCGCCTGGCGATCGCGTTGTGGCGGTATCTGAAGGACGGGACGGTGCCGGAGGGGGCGGCGCTCAAGAGCGCCTGAGGGCGCTCCGACAAAGCATCGGTGATGAACCATCGAGCACGAGAGCTTCAAGTGAGCGAGCCCGTATTGCACCCTGGTTGCCCGCGCAACCGACGATAGTAGATGGGGCTCGTTCCAGTCGCGGTCACCCTGAGCGCAGCGCGCATGCAGGATTCGGCCAGCCCCTGAGGGGCGGCGGATAGAAGGTGGTGAGACGTCAAATCTCACGCGTGGATGACCAAGCGCTTGAATCGATCGTGCCGAACGATGGCACCGATGAGGATGCAAGAACACTACCGGAGGGATTGCTCTGCAGGAAAAGGACTTGACTTCGGAAGGCTCATAGAAGGGTGGGTGGCTCGCCACCCACCATCAACCCCGCACCACAGCGCCGCAACAGCGACAAAGACGCCCGCCGACGACGTTTGTCGGGTGCGCAGCGAGTCACCCACCCCACAAGCGCGACGCCGCCCCGGCGACAGAGCCCGCTGCCCCGCCGTAGATCCTATGAGCGAAGCGAGTCGGCTGCAGAGCGAATCCTAGAATGAGTTTTGCAGAACACGTTCAAGGAGAGGCAAATGCAACCGACTCAGGAAATGGATGTTACGCGCGTCGATCAGATGCTGGCAGTGTCGCTGGAGTTGTCGAGCAAGAGCTGGAAGGTGGGGCTACACGACGGACGGCGAGAGCGCGCGTCGATCTACACGCTCAAGCAGGAGGTGGCCGGAGCCCGGCTGGGCGCAGCGATCGAGCTGATCGAACAGACGCGCGCCAGGTGGGCGCTGGGCAAGGATGCGCGGGTGGAAGTGATCTACGAGGCGGGGCAGGACGGCTTCTGGATTGCGCGGGCGCTCGAGGGGCGCGGTTACGCGGTGCGTGTGGTCGATCCGGCGAGCATCCCGGTCGAGCGGCAGGCGCGGCGGGCCAAGACCGATCGGCTGGATGTGCTGCGGCTGTTGTCGAGCCTGATGGGGTGGCTGCGCGGCGAGCACGATCGCATGCGGGTGATCCGGATGCCCGATGAGGCGGCCGAGGCGCAGCGTCACTGGGCGCGCGAGCGTGGGCTGTTGCAGAAGGAAATCGGCCAGCACCGGGATCGGATCCGCAAGCTGCTGCGCACGGTCGGTTGCTGGGTCGATCTGGAGCGCGATGTGGGCGCGCAACTGAAGCGCGGTGAGCTCAAGGACTATCAAGGAGGCGCGCTGAGCGAGCCGTTGCACGAGCGGCTGCGGCGCGAGTGCGAGCGTTTGGCGCAGGTCGAGGCGCAACTGAAGTGTGTGGAGCAGGCACTGGCCGAGCGCCTGTCGCCCGAGGCGCAGCAGCGCGTGGAAGCGCTCGGTCAGCTCAGGGGCGTCGGCCCGGTCGGCGCGCTGCGCCTGGTGCTTGAGCTGTTCTGGCGTAATTTCGGCAACCGGCGCCAAGTGGGCGCCTGCGTCGGTCTGGTGCCTCAGCCCTACGATAGCGGGGATAGTCGGGTCGATCAGGGCATCAGCAAGCAGGGCAACCGGCGGGTGCGCGCGCTGCTCATTCAGATGGCCTGGATGTGGCTGCGCTACCAAAGCGGCAGCGCCTTGGCCAAGTGGTTCGCGCAGCGCTGGGCAGGCGGCGGCGGGAACAAGCGGGCCAAGCGTATCGCCATCGTCGCCGTGGCCCGTCGCCTGGCGATCGCGTTGTGGCGGTATCTGACGGACGGGACGGTGCCGGAGGGGGCGGCGCTCAAGCGCGCCTGATAATGAGCCGGTGATGCATCATCGAGCACGAGAGCTTCAAGTGAGCGAGCCCGTTACCCACCCTGGTTGCCCGCGCAACCGACAATAGTAGATGGGGCTCGTTCCAGTCGCGGTCACCTTGAGCGCAGCGCGCATGCAGGATTCGGCCAGCCCCTGAGGGGCGGCGGATAGAAGGTGGTGAGACGCCAAATCTCACGCGTGGATGACCGAGCGCTTGAATCGATCGTGCCGAACGATGGCACCGATGAGGATGCAAGAACACTACCGGAGGGATTGCTCTGCAGGAAAAGGACTTGACTTCGGAAGGCTCATAGAAGGGTGGGTGGCTTGCCACCCACCATCGGCCGAGGCTCCGGCACAAACCACGGCGATCACGCCCCCCCCATGGCAACTTGCGCACAAACCCGGATAATGACGACAGCACACAGACGCCGCAGCGTACGGGCGGGTTGGCTGGCCGGTCTCCGGGCAGCACCTCCGTCAAGGCCAGCGGCGCACCCTTTGCCACGGAGAAACGGATTTTCATGTCTGATGTTTTTTGCGCCCACCGCTCGCTGATCCGCCGGATGGCGGTCGCGGCCGCGCTGATGTTGCTGTCCTCAATCGGCGCACATGCCGCCGGCTTTCCTAAAGAACTCCGCGTTGCACTGCAGGCCATCAATGTACCGCTCGACGCGGTGGGCATCTGGGTGGCACCGGTCGACACCGGCAAGCCCAGCCTCAGTCACAACCCCGACATGCCCATGAACCCGGCGTCGGTGATGAAGCTGGTGACCACCTTCGCCACGCTCGACCGGCTCGGCCCGGCCTATTTCTGGACCACCCGCCTGGCCACCGACGGCGCGATGCATGGCAACACGCTCGAAGGCAATGTGTATCTGGTGGGCGGGGGCGATCCGGTGTTCACCCACGCCGACCTGTGGAAGCTGTTTCGCCAGCTGCGTACGCTCGGCATCGAGCGGATCAAGGGCGATATCGTGCTCGACGACACCGCGCTGCGCCTGCCGCCGCACGACCCCGACCGCTTCGACGGCCAGGCGCTGCGCCCCTACAACGCCGGGCCCAGCGGGCTGATGATCAGCTTCAACGCCCTGCGCCTGACCTTTGTGCCCGAACCTGAGGCTGAACTGCCCGCCGCAGCGCCGCAGGTGGCCTCGCTGGTCAGCACGCCGCCGACTACCGCCCTTGCCCCCACGGGCCCGCGCCCGCCGCGCGTGCTGCTCGATCCGCCGATGACCGGCTTCGAACTCGACACCGAACTCACCTCCGCCCCGGGGCGCTGTGCGGCGCGCTGGTACAAGGCACTGGACGCACTGCCGGAGCAAACCCGCAAGGGCGACCGACTCAAGCTCAGCGGCGAGTGGCGGGATGACTGCGGCGTGAAGGACTGGTTCGTTTCGCCGATGTCGCCCGAGCGCTTTGCCGAAGCGGTCGTCAATGGTCTGTGGCACGAAATGGGCGGCCGGCTGAGCGGCCGGGTGATGCACGGCCGTGTGACGCGCGAAGCCAATACCTTGTTCGTGCATACCTCGCGCCCCTTGGCGGACGTGGTGCGCGACATGAACAAATGGTCGAACAATGTCATCGCCCGGCAACTGCTGGCCACCCTGGGCGCCAGCGACCGCGATGCCCCCGACATGGTGACCGGCGGCGCGCGCCTGGCACGGGTGCAACTGGCGGCCGCCGACATCGACCTGACCGGCTTCGAAATCGAGAACGGCGCCGGCCTGTCGCGCAGCGCGCGCATCACCCCCAAAGGGCTCGGCCAGCTATTGCAGCGCGCCTGGGAGCGCCCGTTCATGCCCGAATTCATGAGCTCGATGGCGGTCGCCGGCATTGACGGCACGGCCCGCAAACGCCTGCGCAACAGCGACGCCCGCGGCACCGCGCACATCAAGACCGGCACGCTCAACGATGTGCGCGCCATGGCCGGTTATGTGATCGACCAGAACGGCCGGCGCCATGCAGTGGCAATGATGGTGAACCACCCCAACGCCGGCGCCAGCCATGCCGCGCAGGACGTGTTGCTCGAATGGGTGTGGGAAGGACATTAAGACAGGCCGGCGGCGGCCGGACGGGCGGAAAGCCACCCGATTTTCATTGAAGTTCGGACCACCGATGGTGGGTGGCAAAGCCACCCACCCTTCTATGAGCCTTCCGAAGTCAAGTCCTTTTCCTGCAGAGCAATCCCTCCGGTAGTGTTCTTGCATCATCATTGGTGCCATCGTTCGGCACGATCGATTCAAGCGCTTGGTCATCCACGCGTGAGATTTGACGTCTCACCACCTTCTATCCGCCGCCCCTCAGGGGCTGGCCGAATCCTGCATGCGCGCTGCGCTCAGGGTGACCGCGACTGGAACGAGCCCCATCTACTATTGTCGGTTGCGCGGGCAACCAGGGTGGATAACGGGCTCGCTCACTTGAAGCTCTCGTGTTCGATGGTTCATCACCGATGCTTTGTCGGAGCGCCCTCAGGCGCTCTTGAGCGCCGCCCCCTCCGGCACCGTCCCGTCCTTCAGATACCGCCACAACGCGATCGCCAGGCGACGGGCCACGGCGACGATGGCGATACGCTTGGCCCGCTTATTCCCGCCGCCGCCTGCCCAGCGCTGCGCGAACCACTTGGCCAAGACGCTGCCGCTCTGGTAGCGCAGCCACATCCAGGCCATCTGAATGAGCAGCGCGCGCACCCGCCGGTTGCCCTGCTTGCTGATGCCCTGATCGACCCGACTATTCCCGCTGTCGTAGGGCTGAGGCACCAGACCGACGCAGGCGCCCACTTGGCGCCGGTTGCCGAAATTGCGCCAGAACAGGCTCGAGCACCAGGCGCCGCGCGCCGACCGGGCCGACGCCCTGAGCCTGACCGAGCGCTTCCACGCGCCGCTGCGCCTCGGGCGACAGGCGCTCGGCCAGTGCCTGCTCCACACACTTCAGTTGCGCCTCGACCTGCGCCAGACGCTCGCTCTCGCGCAGCAGACGCTCGTGCAACGGCTCGCTCAGCGCGCCTCCTTGATAGTCCTTGAGCTCACCGCGCTTCAGTTGCGCGCCCACATCGCGCTCCAGATCGACCCAGCAACCGACCGTGCGCAGCAGCTTGCGCATCCGATCCCGGTGCTGGCCGATTTCCTTCTGCAACAGCCCGCGCGCGCTCGCGCGCCCAGTGACGCTGCGCCTCGGCCGCCTCGTCGGGCATCCGGATCACCCGCATGCGATCGTGCTCGCCGCGCAGCCACCCCAGCAGGCTCGACAACAGCCGCAGCACATCCAGCCGATCGGTCTTGGCCCGCCGCGCATGGCGCTCGACCGGGATGCTCGCCGGATCGACCACACGCACCGCGTAACCGCGCCCCTCGAGCGCCCGCGCAATCCAGAAGCCGTCCTGCCCCGCCTCGTAGATCACTTCCACCCGCGCATCCTTGCCCAGCGCCCACCTGGCGCGCGTCTGTTCGATCAGCTCGATCGCTGCGCTCAGCCGGGCTCCGGCCACCTCCTGCTTGAGCGTATAGATCGACGCACGCTCACGCCGTCCGTCGTGTAGCCCCACCTTCCAACTCTTGCTCGACAACTCCAGCGCCACTGCCAGCATCTGATCGACACGCGTAACATCCATTTCCTGAGTCGGTTGCATTTGCCTCTCCTTGAACGTGTTCTGCAAAACTCATTCTAGGATTCGCTCTGCAGCCGACTCGCTTCGCTCATAGGATCTACAAACCCGTCGTGCGCCACCGGCCGGCACCGGTTGCCGAACAACATCCCCGGCTGATTCCCGTAGGGTGGGTGGCTCGCCACCCACCATCAACAACCGCCCCCACCACGCGCCGCAACCGTGCATCCGACACCGACGGTGGGTGGCAAAGCCACCCACCCTACAAACCCGTCGTGCGCCACCGGCCGGCACCGGTTGCCGGCCAACATGCCCCGCCGATTCCCGTAGGGTGGGTGGCTCGCCACCCACCATCAACAACCGCCCCCAACACGCGCCGCAACCGCGCATCCGACACCGACGGTGGGTGCCGCCACCCACGCGAAACCGCCACCGGACACCGACGCCGGCCCGGGGCAAGGGTGCCACCAGCGCCACCCACCATCAACAACCGCCCCCCACCACGCACCGCAACCGCGCATCCAACACGACGGTGCCGGCACACTCACCCTACGCCGGCCGTGCGCCACCGGCCGGTGGTTGCCGGACAACATGCCGCGCCTATTCCCGTAGGGTGGGTGGCTCGCCACCCACCATCAACAACCGCGCCGCAACCGCGCATCCGACACCGACGGTGGGTGGCAAAGCCACCCACCCTACAAACCCATCGTGCGCCACCGGCCGGCACTGCTTGCCGGACAACATGCCGTGCCTATTCCCGTAGGGTGGGTGGCTCGCCACCCACCAATCCCCCCGCCAGACGCTTTACCAATACTTCATCGCCCCATGAAACAAGCCGGCCAGATCGTTTTCGGTGACGGCCTTGGGGGCGTTCTTGATGAGCCGCTGCTGCGCCCAGGCGCCGGCGGCGAGCGAATCCACATCGTCGGGCACATAGCCCACGCCACCGACGCCATTCGGGATGCCGGTCGATTGCATGAGCGCGATCAGGCGCTGGGCGACGATCTCGCCGGCATCGGCGTCGGTTGCGCCGGCCACGTCGGCACCCAGCCAGCGCGCGGCGTCCAGATGCCGCTCGGGGCAGGCATCGGCGGTAAAGCGGAACACGGCTGGCGCGTTGACGATGACCGACATGCCGTGCGGCACCATCGGTTCGTCCTGCGGGTAGCCGTGCGGGCAGAAGCTTTTGACCTGCCCCGCCACGGCGTAGGACATGCCGTGCGGCAGATGAACGCCGGCGTTACCAAAGGCGATACCGGCCAGGGTGGCGGCGAACATCATGCCGTCGCGGGCTTCGTGGTCGCTGGCGTCGCGCACGGCGCGCTCGAGAAACTGCCCGGTCATCTGCAGAGCTTTTTCGCAGCCGAGGTCACTCCACGGATTGGCGCCCTGGCTCATCGGCCGCATCGAGGGGCGCTCGGCCGGCGCGCGGCGGGTGTAGGGCAAGGCGGTGAAGGATTCGAGCGCATGCGAGAGCACATCGAAACCGGAGGCGGCGACCACGTTGGCCGGCAGCGAATAGGTGGTGGTCGGGTCGATCAGTGCCAGGCTGGGGCGCAGACGCTTGGAGACGATGCCGGTTTTGACCCGCCGTTCGACGAAATCGAAGATGGCGATACCGGTGCATTCGGAGCCGGTGCCGCTGGTGGTCGGGCAGGCGATGTGCGGCTTGAGCGGGCCGGGCACGGCCCTGGCGTTGCCGATGGGCGCGTTCACATAGTCGATGAGCTCGGCCGGATACGTGCTGTACAGGTTGGCCGCCTTGCAGGTGTCGATGACCGAACCGCCGCCGACCGACACGAAGCCGTCGAACTTGCCCTCGCTGGCAAAGCGCGCCGCGGACAGAAAGCTGCCGTCGGTGGGCTCGACCTTGACCCGGTCATACACCACCACGTCCAGCCCCGCCGCCAACAATGATTGCTTGACCACCGCCACCGGCTCCAGCGCCGCCAGACGCGCATCGGTAAACAGCGCCACCCGGTGCATGCCGAGGCTGCGCGCATGATCGCCCGCCTCGGCCAGGCAGCCTGCGCCATAGGTGATGGCCGACATATCAACGGCAAAGGCGGTATCGCCCCCCGCCGTGTGACCGTAGTAGTGACAGCACGCCATGAATCGTCTCCTCCGCTTGAAGCCGGTCGGATGCCGGCCTTGGGCTCAAGGATGCGGTGGCAGGGGGAGGATGGCAAGCGCCCCTCCAACTCGCCGCATGCATGCACAGCCGCACGAACGCCACCGCCGGACCAGGTTCGCGGGAGAAATCGTGCCATTGCAATGGCACGATGGTGGGTGGCGAGCCACCCTACGGCACCGCCGACCGCCGCATCAATCGATCGGCATCGACACCCGGTTGGAGAGGTTGATCCAGCCGCGTACGACGCGGTAGAGCACCCACAGGCCGGCGATGGCGATGATGCCGAAGAAGATGGGGAGGCCGATGATGGTGATGGCCATCAGCCAGGCGATGCTGAACCACAGCAGCGCGAACCAGAAGGTGCGGATCTGCCAGCGGTAGTGGCTGTCGAGCCAGGTGCCCCGCACGGCGTCGCGTTTTACGTAGTTGAGAATCACGGCGATGATCGAAGGCAGGCCGGAGACGAAGCTGCCGACGATGGTGGCCGAGGTGGCGATGCCGGAGAACAGGGCAATGGCGTGCAGGGCGTAGATGAGGTGCGCGAGGTTGATGAGCCCTTCGCGGGGCACTTCGATCACGGACGGCGACGGGGTGTCGTACTGAGCCATGGATGCTCCTGTGGCAATGGGGTCGTCTGTTTGAGGCGACAACACCTGCATAGTTCGGGGTTTGTGAGCTGATATCAAGCCGCCGACACGCTTTGCCATGAAAAACGCCAGCCTTCGGGCTGGCGTTTTTTGGTCACTGCCGGGGCTCAGATGTTGTCACATCACAGGCCGAGCTGATCCCACAGGCCGTCGATACGCGTCTTGACCGCGTCGTCCATGACGATGGGCCGGCCCCATTCGCGATGCGTCTCGCCGGGCCACTTGTTGGTGGCGTCCAGGCCCATTTTGGAACCCAGCCCGGACTCGGGGCTGGCGAAGTCGAGGTAGTCGATGGGGGTGTTGTCGACCAGCACGGTGTCGCGCGTGGCGTCGATGCGGGTGGTCATGGCCCAGATCACTTCTTTCCAGTCGCGGGTGTCCACGTCGTCATCGACCACGATGATGAACTTGGTGTACATGAACTGGCGCAGGAAGCTCCAGATGCCGAACATCACCCGCTTGGCGTGGCCGGGGTAGGCCTTTTTGATGCTGACCACCGCCAGCCGGTAGGAGCAGCCCTCGGGCGGCAGATAGAAATCGACGATCTCGGGGTACTGCTTTTGCAGCAGCGGCACGAAGACTTCGTTGAGCGCCACGCCGAGCATGGCCGGCTCGTCGGGCGGCTTGCCGGTGTAGGTGCTGTGGTAGATCGGGTTCTTGCGCAAGGTGATGCGCTCGATGGTGAACACCGGGAAGGGCGCCTGCTCGTTGTAGTAGCCGGTGTGATCGCCGTAGGGGCCTTCGAGCGCGGTCTCGCCCGGGTGGATCACGCCTTCGAGCACGATCTCGGCCGTGGCCGGCACCTGCAGGTCGCTGCCCATGCACTTGACCAGCTCGGTCTTGCCGCCGCGCAGCAGACCGGCGAACTGGTATTCAGACAGCGAGTCGGGCACCGGGGTGACCGCGCCGAGGATGGTCGCCGGGTCACAACCGAGCACCACCGCCACCGGGAAGGGCTGGCCGGGCTTGGCTTTTTGATGATCGCGAAAATCCAGCGCGCCACCACGATGCGCCAGCCAGCGCATGATCACCTTGTTGGGCGCGATCACCTGCTGGCGGTAGATGCCCAGATTCTGCCGCTTCTGGTTCGGCCCGCGCGTCACCACCAGGCCCCAGGTGATCAGCGGCGCCGCGTCTTCCGGCCAGCAATGCTGGATCGGCAGGCGGGCCAGATCGACCGCATCGCCCTCCCACACCACCTCCTGGCACGGCGCCGAGCGGACCGTTTTGGGCGACATATTGAGCACCTGCCGAAACATCGGCAGCTTTTCCCAGGCGTCACGCAGGCCCTTGGGCGGCTCGGGTTCTTTCAGGAAAGCGAGCAGCCGGCCCACCTCGCGCAGCTGCAGCTTCCAGTCGCCCTCCACGCCCATGCCCAGCGCCACCCGCTCGGGGGTGCCAAACAGATTGGCCAGCACCGGCATGGCCTGCGGCACACCGCGGGTGGTCGGCTTCTCGAACAGCAAGGCCGGGCCGCCTGCGCGCAACACCCGGTCGGCGATTTCGGTCATTTCGAGGTGCGTATCCACCGGCACGGTGATGCGCTTGAGATCGCCGCGCGCCTCGAGTTGGTCGATAAAATCGCGCAGATCCTTGTATTGCATGAGCTCGTTCCGATTGAATACTGAGGCGGATTATAGGCGTGCGCCCAAGGCGCCGCTTTGCGGGCGAACAGAAAAACCCGGCGCCGTTCGACCAAAGACCCAGGCGACGCCACAGCCCGACATCCTGCCACCCGGCGCAACCGCCTATCGGAGACGGGGTTCTCCAATGCGGCCATTTCTGCCATTCTCACGCCATTCGTCATACACCATTCGTGTTATCGCCAATCGGGACCCTATGCTCAAACATGCCCTGGCCACCACCGCACTCGCGCTGGCCGCATCGTCCGCCCAAGCCATCACCGTCGAGTTCGATTACAGCTACGACACAAGCGGCTTCTTTACCAGCGCGCACAAGTCGGTCATGAACGCGATTGCGGGGGAATTCGGCACGCAACTGACCGACTCGCTGGCCGCCATCACCGTCAGCAATTCCAACATCTTTCAGCCAGAAGTCGGCCTGATCACCGACCAGTCTTCGACGCTCGCCCCCAGCCAGTCGATTCCGCAGGACACCCTGCGAATCTTTGTCGGTGCGCGCGCGCTGGGCGGCAGTACGCTGGCAGAAGGCGGCGGCGGCTACTCCGCCGGTGGCAGCAGCGCGTTCATCGCCAACCTGAACAACCGCAGTCAGGCCTTGCCGCAAGGCGTCGACTTCGGCCCCTTCGGTGGTGCCATGGTTTTCGATACCGGCACCTCCTGGTATCTGGACGACAACGTCGCCACCGTCGAGTCCTTCGGTGGCTTTGACTTCTACTCGGTCGCCATCCACGAGCTGGGCCATGTGCTCGGCGTCGGCACCTCGGCCGCCTGGAGCAACCAGATCTCTGGCCAGAGCTTCACCGGCGCGGCGGCCGTGGCCAGCTACGGCGGCCCGGTGCCGCTTGCCAACAGCGGCCACTTGGACAAGTCAATCAAGTCGACTTTTATGGGCAACATGCAGGAACCCGCACTCACCCCGTCCATCACCGCCGGGCAGCGCAAGTACTTCACCGAACTCGACTGGGCCCTGCTCTCCGATGTCGGCTGGCAAGTCGCCGCCGTGCCAGAGCCCGAAACCTGGGCGATGATGCTGGCCGGTCTGGGCCTGCTTGGCTGGCGCTTGCGCCGACAGGCTTGAGCCCTCCGCACCAAAGCAAAAGGCCACCGATGCAGGTGGCCTTTTTGTTGCCCGACGCGCCGACACTCAGCCCATCGGCTTGATCCAGTAGTCCAGCACCAGGCCGACAAACACCGCCAGGCCCACCCAGTTGTTGTGCAAGAAGGCACGGAAGCAGCGGTCGCGATCACGGCCGCGAATCAGCACAAAGTGATAGGCCATGATCACCGCCGCCACGAGCAGACCAAGCACATAGAACACCCCCCGCCCCAGTTCCATGCCGACCCAGGCCATCAAGGCCAGGAACAGCGCATAGCAGACCACTACCGCCGCCACGTCGAAACGCCCGAAGGTGATGGCCGAGGTCTTCAGGCCGATCTTCAGATCATCGGGCCGGTCGACCATGGCGTATTCGGTGTCGTAGGCGATCGCCCAGAACACATTGGCCAGCAGCAGCACCCAGGCTTCGGCGGGCACCGAAAACTGAATCGCCGCAAAGGCCATGGGGATGCCAAAGCCGAAAGCGACGCCGAGGTAAGCCTGCGGAATCGACAGAAAGCGCTTGGTGAAGGGGTAGCTGGCGGCGAGGAACACCGCCGGAATCGACAACCAGCGCACCAGCGGATGCAGCGGCAGAATCAACACAAAGGCAGCCAGTGCCAGCGCAGTGGCCAGCAGCAGCGCCTCGGTCGGCTTGATCTCGCCGGTGGCCAATGGGCGGTGACGGGTGCGCTCGACATGGCCATCGAAATTGCGATCGGCGTAGTCGTTGATCACGCAGCCGGCGGAGCGCATCAACACGGTACCGAGCACGAAAATCCAGACGATGAACGCCGAGGGATGGCCCATGCCGGCAAACCACACACCCCACAGCGTCGGCCACATCAGCAGCAAGATGCCGATCGGCTTGTCGAGCCGCATCAGCCGCTCGTAAATACGCAGACGTTCGGAAAGCCTCATGGGGCGAGATTCAATATGGTTGGCAGAAACACCTCGCTGACCAGCAAGGCGCGCCCGCGCAGGCGGAACAGGGAGCGGCGCGCCCACAGGCTGGCCGGCAGGCGAAGCTGACCGCTCATCAAATGCATGGCCCGATGATAACGCGCATCGCGGGTATCGAGCCGGGTGCAACGCAGCGGCTGACGAACAATGCGCGGATCAGAAAACAGCGCCGCGCCCAGCGGCCGGCTGCCGATGCCATGAAACAGTCGCCAGGCCCCACGCAAGTTATGCCGCGGCAACACCGAACGGGCATACACCACCGGCACCCCGTCGGCCAGCAGCAAGACCTCGCGCAGCCACGCCCGATCGCTCACACGCAAGCCCAGCAATTCGGCTTCATCCGGGTGCGGGCGCATCGGCGCCTGACGGATCACCCGCACCTCGAAGTGCGCGCAGCGCGCACGGATACGGGCCGTCAGCGATTGCGGATCGAGCAGCCAGGGCCGCAGCTGCGGGCGCACGGTGGCCCGCGGCGGATGCGCGAGCCAGTCGTCACGGGTCGGGCGGGTTCGGAGGATCTGGGTCATGGGTGTGCGGCGCGCATCTTACCGCGTTCGCGGGGGCGAGGCACTGAAGCTGCCACCAATGGCGAGTGCATCTTGGCGCGAAGACATCCCGAGACGGCGTCGGGCGGAAAAGCGAAGCGCCTTCCGCCGAATGGGATGCCTCAAGCGCTCAATGTAGCTGAAGGCGCTTCGCTTTTCCGCCTGACGCAATCTACGCTCGCAGCAGACTTTCGCGGCCGGCCACCCAGCGCTGCATGATCGCCTCGGCCAATGCCGGCTGCTCGCGCAGCAGGGCTTCGGCCAGATCGCGGGCCTGCTCGACCAGATCGCCATCGTTTTCGAGGTCGGCATAGCGCAACAGCGGCACGCCGCTTTGTTTTGCGCCGACAAACTCGCCAGGGCCGCGGATGCGCAGGTCTTCGCGGGCGATCATGAAACCGTCGGTGTGTTCAAAAATGACTTTCAGTCGTGCCCGTGCGGTGTCCGACAAGGCCTTGCCGAACAGCAGGATGCACACTGATTCGGCCGTACCCCGCCCCACCCGGCCGCGCAGCTGGTGCAGCTGCGCGAGGCCGAAGCGTTCGGCGTGCTCGATGATCATCAGGCTGGCGTTGGGCACGTCCACACCCACCTCGATCACCGTGGTGGCCACCAGCAGATGCAGTTCGCCGGCAGCGAAGGCGGCCATGGTGGCGCGCTTTTCGTCGGCCTTGAGCCGGCCGTGCACCAGACCGACCTTGAGCTCGGGGAGTTGTTCGCTCAAGCGCGCATGGGTGTCGATGGCGGTTTGCAGGTCCAGCGTTTCGGACTCTTCGACCAGCGGGCACACCCAGTAGGCCTGGCGCCCCTCGGCGCAGGCGTCGCGCACCCGGCCGAGCACTTCGTCGCGCCGCGCGTCGGACACCAGCTTGGTCAGAATCGGGGTGCGCCCCGGCGGCAGTTCGTCGAGCACCGACACGTCCAGATCGGCGTAATAGCTCATGGCCAGGGTGCGCGGAATCGGCGTGGCCGACATCATCAGCATGTGGGGGCTGCCGGCGCTGCCCTTCTCGCGCAGGGCGAGGCGCTGGCGCACGCCGAAGCGGTGCTGCTCGTCCACCACCGCGAGGCCGAGGCGCGGCAGCGCGACCGGGTCTTCGATGAGGGCGTGGGTGCCGACCGCCAGCATGCTCTGGCCGCTGGCCAGGCGCTCCAAGGCCGCTGCGCGCACTTTTTTGCTCAGACTGCCGGAGATCCACTCGACCGCCAGCCCCATCGGTTCAAGCCAGGTGGCGAGCTTGAGATAGTGCTGCTCGGCGAGGATCTCGGTCGGCGCCATCAGCGCGGCCTGCCAGCCGGCCTCGACGGCACGCAACATGGCCAGCGCGGCGACGATGGTCTTGCCGCTGCCCACATCGCCTTGCAGCAGGCGTTGCATCGGGTAGGGCTGCGCCAGATCGGTGGCGATTTCGGCCTCGGTGCGCCGCTGCGCGCCGGTGAGCGAAAAGGGTAAAGCGGCCAGCAAGGCCTTGGTGAGCTGCCCGGTACCACGCAACGGCGGCGCGGTACGCGCACGCCGCTGGGCGTGGGCCTTGCGCAGCGACAACTGCTGGACCAGCAGCTCTTCGAACTTGATTCGCCGCCAGGCCGGATGCGCGTGCGCCACCAGCGCCTCGGCGTTAACGTCGGTCGGCGGCTGGTGGAGCAGGCGCACCGCCTCGCCGAAGGGCATCAGGCGCAGCGGACGACGCAGCGAATCGGGCAGCAGCTCGTCGAGCCGGTGGGTGTCGAGCGCCCGGCCGATGATCTTGCGCAGCGCGCTCTGGGCCAGTCCGGCGGTGGTCGGGTAAACCGGGGTGAGCGCGGTGGGCAGTGCTTCGCCCTCGTCCACTCCACGGATGCGCGGGTGGATCATCTCAAAGCCGAACATGCCACCGCGCGCCTCGCCAAACAGGCGCACCCGCTGGCCAACGACGAGCTGTTTTTGTTGCTGGGGGTAGAAGTGCAGCAGGCGCACGGTGAGGCTGCCGGTGGCGTCCTGCACCTGAGCCACCAGTTGGCGGCGACCGCGCAGGCGGATCTCGCAATCGGTCACCACGCCTTCGACTTGCTGCGGCACGCCGGGGCTCAGCTCGGCGATGGCCGCGCAGTGGGTTTCATCTTCGTAGCGCAGCGGCAGGTGCAGGAGCAGGTCCTGCGGGCCGTGGATGTCGAGCTTGGCCAGCCGACCCGCCAGTTGCGGGCCGACGCCGGGCCAGCCGGCGCGATTCGCCGATGCTGCGACCGCCTTGGTGGCAGACATGCGTGGGCGGGGTGTGCCGCCGAAATCAGTCGATGACGAGAATGGCGTCGGCCTCGACCACGCCGCCCTTGGGCAGCTCCTTGATGCCGACCGCGGCGCGCGCGGGATAAGGCTGCGCAAAGTAGCGCGCCATGACTTCATTGACCTTGGCGAAGTTGGCCAGGTCGGTGAGGTAGATGGTGAGCTTGACCGCATCGGAGAGCGAACCGCCGGCGGCCTCGGCCACGGCCTTGAGGTTGTCGAACACGCGCTCGGTCTGCGCCTCGAAGCCCTCGACCATGGTCATGGTCGCCGGGTCGAGCCCGATCTGACCGGAGATGTACACGGTGTTGCCGGCGCGCACGGCCTGCGAATAGGTGCCGATGGCGGCCGGGGCCTTGTCGGTGGCAATGATCTGTTTGCTCATGAATGCAATCTCCTGGGTCGGTCGACGACCGGCCAGCGCTGGGCTGCCGGTACCTGGACGGCATTGTAACCGCCCGACAAAACACGTGTGCGGGGCGAACCTTCGCCACGGCGCGCAGTCCATTCAGTCATGGACAGCACAACTCAAATCGCCCGCCTCAGCGCCATGCTGGAGGGCCCGCACGACGGGCCGTTGCTGCGTTTTGGCCTGGGCAATGCCTATCTGCAGGCTGGCCAGCCCGCCGAAGCCGCGAAGCACTACCGCAACTGCCTGCAGCGCGACAGCCTGTTCTCTGCCGCGTGGAAGCAACTGGGCAAGGCCTTGCTGGCCGACGGCCGCCCCGACGAAGCCCTCGGTGCCTATCGTCAGGGACACCAGGTGGCCACCGACAAGGGCGACATTCAGGCCGCGCGCGAGATGGCGGTGTTCATCCGCCGGCTGGAAAAAGCCGGCGAAGCTGACACCGCCACCGACTAGGACTGCCGCTTACTGACCGCGCAGGGTGATGTCGCAGCCGACCTGCTCGAGCACTTTCTGGATACCGCGACGGGTGGCCGTATTGACCACCAGCGGGGCCATGAAGTTGGCCTTGAGGCCGGCGTCGGCGGGCGAACCGGCATCGACCGCGACCTGACGCACGATGACGGCCACGGTGGCGTCTTCGGGCTGCGTCAGAGCGAGCGCGGCGACATCGGCATCGGACAGCGTGAGTTCGTAGTTGACCCCCAGCGCGGCCGGGTCGGTCACCGAAAACACAATGGCCGGGTCATCCACGCTCTGCATCTGCAGCACCGAACCATGCTCACCGGCCTGAATGAAGGTGAAGCGTTTGCAGGCTTCAAACCCCGGCAGGCCGGCGGGAAATTCGATGATCTGATCGGCTTCGACGTCGATCGATCCGAAGGCGGCGCTTTCAAGATGCATGGGTGTCTCCTTGTTGTGTCGTCAATCTCGGCAACTGGCCGTGCGCGGGGCATCGGCGATCTGTCGCATCAGGGGTTGCGTACCACCAGCCCTTTACCCAGGCCGGACTTGCGCAGTTTTTCGCGTGCAGCATCGGCGGCGGCGCGGTCTTTGAACGGGCCGACCACCACACGGCTTTCAATATGCGATTCGATGCCCATTTTGGCGATTTTTTCGTATAGCGCCTGAGCGTTCTCGGACGTGCTGAACACGCCGAGTTGCACCAGGTAGCCGGATCGCGGCATCGGTTTCGAGGCCGCAACAACCGCCTTGACCGGGCTCGGAGGCGCAGTTTCAGCCGCCGGCGCGGGCGCCGGGGTTTCGGGGTCGGCGACGGCGACGCGCGCTGGCGCATCGCTGGTCTTGAGCACCAGGCGCGGCTTGCCGACCACCGCGGGCGGGGTTTCGTCGACGCGTTCGGAGGCCGCCACCGGTTGCGGCAGCGCGTTCATCTCAGCGGCCACCGGCGCAACACCACCGTCCGCCGGCAGGCCCTCCTGCGCCGCGGCGCTCGCTTCGACCTCGGCGGCGCTCGGCATGGGCGGTGCGCCCACGGCGGGCACCGGCGGCGGGGGCGCCATCACCACTTCCGGGCGGGCTGCCGCATCGTCGGCGCGCTGGCTGGTTTCAAACCAGGCCAGTGCGGCCAGCAGCACCACGATCAAGCCGCCCGCGATGCCTGCCCGGCGGAGCATCTGGCTGCGCAGGGCCGTCGGTGTGGCGTCACGTTTTGCTTCACTCATCGTGCGTCCTCTGACCCCTCGGCCGGGTCCTGACCCAATGATTTGACCAACTCGGCCTCGGCCACCGAAATACTGCAACGCTCGGCAATGTCCTCGGCCGTCATGCCCCGCCGCACCAGGGCCAGTGCCTCACCATACAGGGGCGAGACGCGCTGTGCGGCGCGCGCGGCGTCGAGCTGTGCCGCCTGCTCGTTGATGCTCTGGCGAAACACGAGCTGTTCGGCCCGCAACTGATCGATTTCGCCCCGCAATTGCGCCGCATCGCGACGCAGCTGTCGCACTTCCAGTGCCAGGCCAAAGCTCTCGGCGGCCTCGTTGTCGGTCGCGGCAGTGGACAGCGCCACCACGGCGTCGTCGGCCGCGTCATCCTCAGCGGCCTCAGCCTCGGCATCGGCCGACGACACTGCTTCCGTCGTCTCGGCGTCAGCATCGGCACCCGCGTCGCCCGAGGCGTCGGGATCCTTCACGCCCATGGCGCGAATCAGCTGAAACACCAGATACACCGCCAGCACGGCGACCACAATCCATAACGCTTCCCGCGCACCCATGCTCACGCCTCCTTGCCGGCTTGCGCCAGTGCCTGGTCGAGATCCCACAGGATGTCGGCCTCGGTTTCGATGCCCACCGACAGGCGAACCATATCAGGTGGCACCCCCGCAGCGCGCTGTTCTGCCTCGGACAATTGCCGGTGCGTGGTCGAGGCCGGGTGGATGACCAGGGTCTTGGCGTCGCCCACATTGGCCAGATGGCTGATCATCTGCACCGCATTGATGAAGCGCTCGCCCGCCGCCTGCCCGCCGACGATGCCGAAACTGAGGATGCCGCCGGCGCCCTTGGGGAAGTAGCGCTGCGCCAGGGCGTGGTCGGCGCTGGCCTCCAGGCCGGGGTAGTTCACCCAGGCCACCATCGGATGCGCAGCGAGAAACTTCGCCACCGCCATGGCATTGGCCACATGGCGATCCATGCGCACCGGCAGGGTTTCGAGCCCCTGCAACAGCATGAAGGCGCTGAACGGCGACAGTGCCGGGCCGAAGGTGCGCAGGGTTTCCATGCGCGCTTTCATGGTGAAACCGAAGTCACCAAAGGTCTCGTAGAAATTGACGCCGTGATAGCCGCGTGAAGGCTCGACCATCTGCGGAAAGCGGCCGTTGTCCCAGGGAAACTTGCCGGATTCGATGATCACCCCGCCCATGGTCGTGCCATGGCCGCCAATGTATTTGGTGGCCGAGTGGATGACGATGTCGGCGCCGTGCTCGATGGGCCGGCACAGATAGGGCGAGGCCAGCGTGCTGTCGATGACCAGCGGCACGCCCGACGCATGCGCGACCTCGGCGATGGCGGTGATGTCGAGCACATTGAGGCCGGGGTTGCCGATGACTTCGCCGTACACCACGCGGGTCTTGTCGTTGATCGCGGCGCGGAAGGCTTGCGGGTCGGCCGGGTCAACAAAATGCGTGTTGATGCCGAGCTTGCGCAGGCTCACATCGAGCTGCGAATAGCTGCCGCCGTAGAGCGTGCGCGCAGCGACGATCTCGTCGCCCGCCTCGCACAGCGTGAGCAGTGCCACCATCTGCGCCGACAGGCCCGAGGCGGTGGCCAGCGCGGCCCGCCCGCCTTCGAGCGCCGCCATGCGTTCTTCAAAGGCCGCGACCGTCGGATTCGAGATGCGCGAGTACACATTGCCGAAAGTCTGCAGATTGAACAGCGCGGCGGCGTGCTCGGGCGAGTCGAAGACGAAGGAGGTGGTCTGGTAGATCGGCATCGCCCGTGCGCCGGTGGTGGCGTCAGGCGGCTGGCCGGCATGCAGGCAGAGGGTTTCGATACCGTAGCGGTGATCGGGCATGGTGTCGGCCGGGGAAAACCGGCAGCGGTGGGCTTAGACGAGGATAATACTGTCGGCATCCACCAACCACAACGCACCCCGCCCATGGAACCCGCTCTGATCGCCTTCTGGGCGAAGAAAATCATCGCCGTGCTGATTCTCCCGCCGGCCGGCCCGCTGCTGCTGATCGGCCTCGGCCTGATGGTGTCGCGGCTGCGCACGCTGGCCTGGCTGGGCTGGTTGTACGCTCTCGTGGTGAGCATGCCAATCACCGTCAACTGGCTTGCCGCCCCGCTGGAGACCGCAGCGCCGATCTCCGAGGCGGCCCTGCGCCAGACACAGGCCATCGTTATCCTCGGCGCCGGCACACGCACGTATGCACCCGAATATGGTCACGCCACCGTCAGCAGCCTGGCGCTCGAACGGCTGCGCTACGGCGCCAAGCTGGCACGGGATTCGGGCCGGCCTTTGCTGGTCGCCGGCGGCGCGCCGGAGGAGCACACACCCGAGGCGCCGATGATGCGCGATGTGATCGAAAACGAATACGGCATCGTCGTGCGTTGGGCCGAATCGGCCTCGCTGGACACCCGCGACAACGCCAACCTGACCGCCCGCATGCTGCGCGATGAGGGCGTCGAGCGCATTGCGCTGGTCACCCATGCCGCCCACATGCCACGCGCGAAAGCCGCCTTCGAAGCCGCCGGCCTGCACGTCACACCAGCGCCCACTGCCTGGCTCTCCAACCCCGATACCGAGATCGAGTTTGGCGACTTCATCCCCAACGCGCGCAGCGCCTACGCGGGCTGGTTTGCCACTCACGAATGGGTGGGCGGCCTGGCCTATCGCCTCACGGCGCCACCGCCGCCCGCGCGGCGCTGAGCGCCTGCGCCAGGTCGGCGATCAGGTCGTCTTCATGCTCCAGCCCGATCGACAATCGCACCAGGCCCTCCGTCACCCCGGCGCGCTCGCGCACCTCGGCCGGCACGCCCGAGTGGGTGGTCGAGGCCGGGTGGCACACCAGCGATTCGCTGCCGCCCAGGCTCACCGCCAAGCGGAACAGCTTGAGCGCATTGACGAAGCGGAAGGCCGCCGCCCGACCGCCATCGAGCACCACCGAAAAGGTTGAGCCCGCCGCCTCGCATTGCCGGGCGAACGCGGCGCGATAGCGCGCATCGTTGATGTGCGCCGGATGCAGCACGGTCACCGGATACGTCGACTGTGTGGCCAGCCACTGCGCCACCGCATCGGCGCTGGCCGCCGCGCGGCGCATGCGCAGACCGAGGGTCTCCATTGACCGCGCCAGCAGCCAGGACGACTGTGGGTCAAGCATGCAGCCGGTGGTCGAGCGCCACTGGCGCAGGCGCTTGAGTTGCGCCTGCGCGCCGGTGACCGCGCCGGCGATCAGGTCGCTATGGCCGCCCACGTATTTGGTCAGTGAATAGATCACCAGGTCGATGCCGTGGCGCAGCGGCTGCTGAAACAGCGGCCCGAGCAGCGTGTTGTCGCACATCGACAGCGGCCGGTAGCCATGCTGTGCCGCAAAGCCCGACAAGGCCGCTTCGACCGCGGCAAAGTCCACCAGCGAATTGACCGGATTGGACGGCGTCTCGATATAGAACACGCCAACCCGCCCGCGCGCCGCCGCCGTCTCCAGCGCCGCGCGCATGGCCTCGGCCGACAAGCCGTCGTCGAAGGCCGTCGCGCCCACACCCCAGTCGGCCAGCGCCTGGCGGATCAGCGTCTCGGTGCCGCCATACAGCGGGCTGCTGTGCACGATCTGCTCGCCGGGGCGCAGGCTGGCGAACAGCGCGGTGCTGATCGCCGCCATGCCGCTGGACGTGACCACCGCCGCTTCGGCCCCGTCGAGCAGCGCCAGACGGGCCTCGACCAGCTGCAGGTTGGGATGATTGAACCGGGCGTAGACCAGGCCACTGGCCCCGGCCGGTGCGGGCGCGCGCCCCGCCGCCACGTCGAAGAAGGCCGCGCCTTCCTCGGCGCTGCGAAAGACAAAGGTCGAGCTGTGATAGACCGGCATCTTGACCGCGCCCTGCGCCAGAAACGGGTCGTGCCCATGGCCGACCATCTGGGTATCGGGGTGTAGCGGTGCGTCGCCGGCGACGGTGGGGGGTGGGGTGTCCGGCATCCTGACCTCATGCGTTCGTTACGAAAAACAACATCCTGCCTGCGGGCCGCAAGCGCGGCAAGACACACGCTGGGCGCGTATTGGCCGGCGTTGTACCGGTGCCAGCCGTGGGCTTACTCGGGCGGCGAATCCTTGGCGCCCGCCATCTCGCGCCACAGCCCCCGCGCCATCGCGCCGAGCACGCCCACGCCGAGCAACAGCGCACCCCATAGCCACCAGTGACTGCCGGCCTGCCAGGGCGCCGGCTCGCGCGGTGCCGCGGCCACCGGCGCCTCGCCTAATAACACGCGGGCGGACACCAGCGTTGCCGCCTGATCGGTGCCAAAACCGGGCACCACCTGCCCCGGCGCCTGCCACGCCGAGGCCGCCGACGCGTGTCCGACCGCCAAGGTGTAAGGGCCGGCGCCACGCGCCACGAAGGCCACCGACTCCGGCGTCCAGCCCAGCGCCAGGCGCGGCGTCGTCGACGCCTCGGCATCGAGTGTCACCCGCCACAGCGGATCGCGCGTCACGGCGATCGCGGTCGCCTCGCCTTCGTCCAGCCCGCCGGCCTGCTGCAGCCGGTAGCCCACCGTCCGCGCCCGCCACCGCCAGCGCCCGCTGACGGCCGGGCGGGAGGCCACGCTGGCCGAGATCACGTCGGAATCACTCACCGGCACCAGGCGCAGCGCCTCAACCGGGAACAGACCGGGCGAGGTGAAGTCGATGTTTTTTGCGTCGGCCTGACCGGTGAGCTCTACCCACTCCCGCGCGACCGTCGCCGAGCGACGCTGATTGAGCAAGACCGCCCGCTGCAAACTCACCGGCGGCGGCGTGCCCACCCAGTCGATCCGCAGATAACGCGCCCGCACGGCGGGCAGTGCAACGCGATCCTGAACGATGCGCGCCTCGCCCTCGCCCAACGACAGCAGCGCAGTGCGATGCGCCACGCTGCGCCACTGCTGCAAGTCGTCCGAGGCCTGCACACTCACCGCCGCTTCAAAGGGCGTAGCCTCCGGCCAGACCAGGGTGAGTTCGTCGATCGTCGCGTCGAAATCCTTCACTTCCAGCAGATAGCCGGGCAGCGCCGTCGTCGTGACCGGCGACGCGCCATCGACCTCCACCCGCACACTCGCCGCGCCACTGGCATGCACCGATACGCCATCGCGCACTGCAGCGGCCCGCGCCGGCAGCGCCACCAGCGGTCGCTCGACGCGCAGCGCCTGCGTCTCGGTCTGGCGGGGCAGACGCGCCATCGGCACCGCCTCGCCGGCGGCATTGAAGATGCGCACATCGCGCAGGTCGGCATGGCGCACGGCGCGATAGACGTCGGCGGGCAGGTTCAGCTGCAGCAGGCTGGCATCGGCCGGCGCCTCGATGGCGAGGCGCACATCGAAGTCCTCCGCCGCCGGTGCAGCCAGCGCGAGCGGCGCCATCGCCATCAAAAACCACGGCAAGATTTTCATGCGTTTTGCTCCCTGACCGGCGGCAGCGGCGAGAAGTAGCCGACCACTAGCAAGACCACGCCGGCACCGAGGAAAGACACGATGCGCGCCACCGTGCCGGTGCTGGCCATATCCACCAAAAACAGTTTTGCGACGACCACGCCGAGCAGCACGGCGCCCAGCATCCACAGCGTCCGCCGCTGACGGCGACTGGCGATAAAGGTCAGCGCCAGGCCGAGCAAGCCCCAGAACAGCGACACGCTGGCCTGCACGGTGTCGCTTTCAAACAGCGCCGCCTCGCTCCATGGCACGCCGGCCAGGTGATGCACCGCGCGCAGCAAAGCGCCATTGGCCAGCACGAAACCGACCGCCGCCAGGACTTTAAGACCGGTGCCACGCAGCGCCGGCAGCGCCGGCATCGCCTCGCCCTGCCCCTGCCCCTGCCACCCGCGGAACACCACCAGCAGCATCAGCCCCATCGCCAGATCGAGCGGGTTGAGTAGCGGCAGATAGGGCAGCGGCGTCACATCGCCGCCGCCGGCCACGCTCACCAGCAGCGCCCAGCCCAGCCCGGCGGCGGCCAGCCCGGTGTTGCCCAACCCGAGGTAGGCCTGTCGCCACGGCCCCGCCGGCCAGGCCCCGCGCAGCGCCAGATGCTGCACGCCGACCATCACCAGCGCGACCACCGCCAGCACCGCCGCATGCGACCAGCTGTCGCCAGCCACCGCACCATCGATCACATCGCCCGCCGCCCAGGCCAGCGCAAAACTCGCCAGCCACAGCCAGGCCGTGTGCCCGTGACGCAGCACTTTGGCGACCACTGGCGTGCCTTCGGCGCGACGCAGCGCGAACAGCGCCGAGGCCACGGCCAGCGGCCAGGCCAGCAAACCCCAATCGGCCAGCGGGTGGGTGCTCGCATGCAACAGCGTCAGCAGCAAGGACAGCACCATGCCGGGGATTGCCAGCAAGGCGGGGCCGTGCAGCGCCGGCCAGTTGAAGCGCACTGCGGCCAGGCTGGCAAGTGCGCCGCTGGCGGCGAAGAAACCCAGTGCGGCAGCGGCCAGCTGGCGATTGTTGAACCAGGCATCCAGCTCGGTCATGCCACCGGCCAGCCACCACAGCGTGGCCCACACCAGCAGCGCCGGGGCGGCAACCGACAGCAGACGCGGCCAGTGATCGCGGGCGGTGTCGGCGAAGCGACTGCTGAAGAAGCCGGCCAGCGCAATCAGCGCGGCGCCGAAGCACTGGCTGTTGAACAGCGGCCAGACACGCCCGTAGGCTTCGAGCCCGCCATCGGCCACAAAGAAGGCGCCCGCCGCCAGTTGCAGCACCAGACCCGAGGCCATCGCCAGCTTGCGCGACTGGCGGGTGCCCACCCACAGCAGGGCCGCGCCTTCCATGGCCCAGGCGGCGGCGGTCCATTGGCCATCGACGGCCAGCGGAATGGTCAGGGTAAGAAAGGCGACGCCCAGCGCGAGGAAGGACTCAACCAACAAGCGCAGACTCGGCCGCGCCCGGCCGTGCAGCCAGCGCGCCAGCACCACATAGAAGCCGCCGAGGGCCAGCGCGCTCCAGGCCAGGCCGTAGGGCATGTCCTGCACCAGCGCGGCCTGCAGGCCGAAACCGACCACCGGGGTGCCGAACACCAGGGTGCCGTCGACATAATCCTTGAGCGAAGGCGCGCTGCGCCAGGCGTAGAGCACGGCGGCGGCGACGTACATCAGCACGAAAGCGATCAGGAAGGGCTCGGTGCTGGCGAACAGCGCGGGGTTGTAGTCTTTGGCGCCCCAGGCCAGCGCGATGGAGAAGGTGAACACGAAGCCGACCAGGTTGAGCACCCGCCAGGCTTTCTTCCAGGCCATGGCGAGCAGGCCGGCGTTGAGCAGCAGGTAGTAGCCGAAGAGCATCACATGGCTGCCCTGCCCGGTCGAGGCGATGATGGGCGCCATGAAGCCGCCGGCAATGCCGATCACCGCCAGCGCCTGGGCGTTTTGCAGCACGGCCAGCGCAGCGGCGAAGACCACCACGGCCAGCAGGAGCGCGAAGCCGAGCGTGGGCGGAATCATCTGGACCATGCGCATGGCGGCAAAAATGGTGAGGTAGAGCACGCCCACGCCGCCGCCCTGCAAGCTGAGCGCGTAGCCGCTGCGCTGCTTGCGCAGACGCCAGCCGACCACCAGCAGCGCGATGCCGCCGAAGGCGATGCCGGCGAGGCGGAACTCGACCGGCAGCATGCTGTTCTCGACTGCATAACGCGCCAGAAAGGCGAGGCCGAAGAACAGCACCAGCAAGCCGACGCGTACCACGGTGTTGCCGCCCAGCAGCCAGGCGCGGGCGGTGTCGTAGAGCTGATCGAGCGTGCCGGGCGTGCGCTCGACCGGGGCGCGGCGCGCGGGCGCCGGTTCGCCGCGTCGGGCGGCCAGCACATCGGCGCCGCGACGGCGGACGGGTTCGGCGGGCGGAAGCGCGTCAGTTTCGAACACCGGCAAGGACGGCTCGACTGCGTCCGCGACGGGTGGCGGAGACGTTACCGGCGCCGGAGTCGGCACCCGCTCGGCGCCGCCCGCGCGCAGTTGCGCCACGGTCTGCTCCAGCAGCGCGACCCGCGCTTCGAGCTGCGCCAGCGCGGTGGCGTCGACCTTCGGCTTGCGGGTAAAGAACTGGATCAGCGCGCCCACAATGGCGCCGATCACCGCCCCGCCAATCAACGCTTCCAGCCCGCTATCGAGGCCGGCCAGCGCCCCCAGCACCAATCCTGCAATGATCCACATACCGTTTTCCTGTTCTTATTTCTGGTCGCCGCGCAGTGCGGCCACCGTGTTTTGCAAGGCATCGACCCGCAGCGCGTCCGGCGCCACCGGTGCGCCCACCACCAGCACGATGCGGTTGAACAGCCCGCGCCGCAACGGCTTGCGCAGCGCCGGCCCGTCCTTGCGACTGAAGGTGCTGCCCCACAGCCCGCGCAGCGCCATGGGCACCACCGGCACCGGGCTGCGCTCGATGATGCGTTTGATGCCGGGGCGGAAAGGCTTCATCTCGCCGGTGTCGGTGATGCGCCCCTCGGGGAAGAGGCCGACCAGCTCGCCGGCGGCCAGCGCCTCGGCCACGGTGTCGAAGGCCTTTTCCATCATCGCCGGGTCTTCCCTGGCCGGCGCGATGGGAATCGCGCGGCTGGTGCGGAACACGAAGGACAGGATCGGCCAGCGGAAGATATGGTGGTCCATCACGAAGCGGATCGGCCGGCGGCTGGCGGCCATGATCACCAGCGCATCGACAAAGCTCACATGATTGGCCACGATCACCGCTGCGCCTTCTTCCGGAATCTGCTCGTCGCCCGTCACCTTCAGGCGATACACGGTGTGCACCAGCACCCAGACGATGAAGCGCAGCAGGAACTCGGGCACCAGGGAGTAGATGTAGAGCGCGACAAAGCCGTTGAGGATGGCCGTCATCAGAAACAGCTGGGCAATCGACACGCCCGCCGCCAGCAGCGCCGCGCCCAACCCGGCGGCGACGACCATGAACAAGGCGTTGAGAATATTGTTGCCGGCGATGATGCGCGAGCGGTGCGAGGGCGCGCTGCGGCTCTGGATGAGCGCATACAGCGGCACGATGAAGAAGCCGCCGAACAGGCCGATCATCAGCAGATCAAACAGCACCCGCCAGGCCACCGCCTGCGACAAGACCGCGCCAATCGCGAGGCCCTCGCCCATCGCCCCGGCTGCGGGGCTGGCCCACCACAGGTCGAGCGCGAACAGCGACAAACCGATCGAGCCGAAGGGCACGAGGCCGATCTCCACATGCTTGCCGGAGAGCTTTTCGCACAACAAGGAGCCCGCGCCGATGCCGACCGAAAACACCGCCAGCAGCAGCGTGACGGCGTATTCGTCACCGCCGAGCACCTCCTTGGCGTAGCCCGGAAACTGCGACAGAAACAGCGCGCCGTAAAACCAGAACCACGAGATGCCGAGCACCGACAGGAAGACCGTGCGGTTGCTGCGCGTGAAGCCGATGGTGCGCCAGGTCTGGGTGAGTGGGTTCCAGTTCATGCGCAGGCCGGCGTCGGCGGCGGGCGCCACCGGAATGCCACGACTGGCAAAGTAACCCGCCACGGCCAGCACCAGCACCGCCACCGACACCCACAGGGTGCCGCCGGGCAGCGCGATCATGATCCCGCCGGCGATGGTGCCGATGAGGATGGCGATGAAGGTGCCCGACTCGACCAGCGCGTTGCCGCCGACCAGCTCGGTCTCGGCCAGATGCTGCGGCAGGATGGCGTATTTGACCGGCCCGAACAGCGAGGACTGCGCGCCCATCAGGAACAAGGTGGTGAGCATCAGCGGCAGCGATTCGAGCGCAAAGGCGGTGGCCGCCAGCGCCATGATGCCGATCTCGGCCAGCTTGATGAGCCGCATCAGATGGCTCTTTTCATACTTGTCGGCGAGCTGGCCGGCGGTGGCCGAGAACAGGAAGAAGGGCAGGATGAACAGCCCGGCGGCGAGATTGACCAGCACCCCGGCGGACAGCTCGGTATAGCGCGCCGCCTGAAAGGTCATCAGCACCACCAGCGCGTTCTTGTAGACGTTGTCGTTGAAGGCGCCAAGAAACTGGGTCAGGAAAAAGGGCAGGAAGCGGCGCTGATGCATCAGCGAAAACTGGGTCATGCGTGGCTCCGGTCGAAAAAGCGGCGGGTTTCAAAAATGCGGTCGGCCAGTCTTGCGCCGCGGCTGCGTAAATGGCGCTTGAGCACCAGGTCGAACAGGATCGGGTTGTGGTCGCGAACCGCTTCGAGCACCGGCACGGCGGCCGCATCCAGCATGTTTTCGGCCGCCAGCTGCGCGGGCGAGATCAGCGGCAGGATACCCGGCAGCGGGTAGTCCGAGCCAAACAGCAGGCGATTATGCCAGCGTTCTTGCTCGATGATTTCGCGCAACACCGTCAGATCGCGATTGCGCAGGGTTATGGCAGAGATGTCGGCAAACAGGCGGGCGGCGTATTCGGGCGCGGCCATCAGACGCTTGAACAGATCAAAGCTCGGCACGCTCGGGCCGTTCTCGCCGCGGTCGAGATCGACATCTTCGCCAATGCTCGCGCAGTGCGCCATCACCACCCGCACCCCGGCGTCGAGCGCACGTCGCAGCCGCAGCGGATTACCCCAGGCCGGCTGGCCGATGCCGTGCACCGCCTTTTCTTCGCCGGCGTGCGAGATCAGCGGCACATCGAGGCGGGCCAGCGCGGCATAGAAGCGGTCGCACTGCGCTGAGGCCGGATCGATGCCCATCGCCGGCGGCAGCCACTTGACCGCACGCGCCCCGCCGGCCACGGCCGCCTCCAGCGCCGCGACGCTGTCTTCGCGGTAGGGATGAATCGAACACACCCATTCGAAGCGCTCGGGCAGCGCGCCGACCACCTGCTGCGCGTAGGCGTTGGGCACGTAAAAAGCAGACTGTTCGGGCTGCGCGACGCCACGCGCGTCATGCGCGTGGTCAAAGGCAAAGAGCATCAGCTTGCAGCCGGCAGGCATCGCGTCCATCAGGTTGTGCAGACGCGCCACGTAGCTCGGGTCGACCTGCCCCGGCGCGTCGTGGGCGCAGCCGGCGTTCAGGTAGAACAGGCGTTGCAGGTATTCCAGCGGATGCAGCGGGCTGAGCATGGTTTCGGAGATGGTGATGCCGCTGCCGCCATCGCCGACGCCAGCCAGATGCACATGGCAATCCCACACCTGGGCCGGGTCGATCCCCGCCCAGGCGGCGCGGATGATGTCGTGATCGGCGATGTCAGCCGGCAGCGCCGCGCGGCAGGGATTGACCAGCCACGGCTGACCGAAGCGCCAGGCCGCGCCACCGAGGGCAAGACCACCCACACCGCCGAGCAGCAGTCGGCGACGCAACGGCGAACGCGGCGCGGGGCTCATTGGCCACGCTCCGATCGCTGCATCTGCTTGAGCGCCGGCATCAGCCACGAGCGCATGCCGATCACCATGGTGAAGGGCTGGCGCTGGGAGGCCGGCAGCTTCTGGTCGGCCAGGTGTTGGTTGGAGAAGTCCTGGCAGAGGCGGGTCAGCCGGTCACGGAAGGCGGCGGCGAGGCCACGGCCGATCTCGCCATGGACCACGGTGAGCATTTCGGATTCGCCATCGAAACCGCCGGCAAAGTAGTCCTGCAGCACCTCCTTGCGGAAAAAAGCCATCACCGGGCCCTGCGGCAACCAGCGAAAACCCTTGGCCACCTTGAGGTGATAGCGGTTGCCGGGGCGCAGGTCGATGATGCCGAGCCGGTCGAGCGCGGCCAGGCAGCGCACGCCGTCGGCTTCGGTCAGCGCGTAGGCGGCGAGGATCTCGGCCAGCGACATCTGGCTCATCACGCAGATGGCCACCATCAGCAGTTGCCGGTCGGCCACCACCGCACGCTCCTGGTCGAGCGTCAGTTGTTGCAGCAGGGGCTGGCTGTCGGCGACCTTGCGGGCGAGGTCGGCAAAATCCAGCCCCAGCGCCTGGCACACCGCATCGACCCGCGACAGCGGCAGATCGCCATTGGCGGAGAACATGCGCTTGATGCTGGATTCGGCCATGCCGAGGCGCTCGGCCAGCATGGCATAGGTCAGGCCGCTGGCTTTGAGTTCTACCTTGAGGGCGGTGACGAGATCGACAGTGGTGCTCATGAGGGGCCATCCGAAACAAGATGGCCACAGTCTATTCCACGATCACTTCAAATCAATTGCGGCGATACAAAGTATCAAATTTCGATACTTTAAGTGGCAGTACGCCTATTCCTCACTCATGCCGATCCGCCCCACGCCGGGCAGTTTGAGTGCTGGCGGCGACAGGTCGAGCCCCAGCGACAGGCCCAGCAGATTGAGCTCCAGCCCCTCCTCGGCGGCCACGGTCAGGCCGAGCAGGCCGGCCAGCGACACCTGAAAACCGCCGCCGCTGGGCGCACGGGCGAAGACGCCGGTCTCGGGCAGATAGTCCTTGCCGATGGCGGTGGGCGGCAGATCGAGGTGTAGCTCGGGCACGACGCGGCCCAGATAGGCAATGAAGGTGTTGCTGTTGGGGCCCGGCCACACGCGGTATTCGTGCTGGTGCGGGTAGGCCTGCGACGCCGTGTGCAGGCGTTCGATCAGCGCGTCCACCTCGGCGCCACCGCGCAACTCGCGGATCAGCGTCGGTGCGTTGCCATACCAGTAACCATCAGGGATGCCTTCGCCCACGCGCACCGCGTTGCGCCCCTGCGCCACGCCCCACCCGACCACCTCGAAACGCGTGTAGGCGTCGGCGCCCTGCGCCTTGGCGGCGATCCAGGTATGGACGCCGAAGGCGCCGCGCCAACGGAAAGCGCGCGCCGCATAGACATGAATGACCGCCTCGGGCGTGTGCGCCGGCAGGGGCGCAATGCCGGTGCTGTCGCGCCGCGCGGTACGCCAATCGGTGGCCTGCGTGTCATCGGCCAGATGTCGGGCCACGGCCACGCCCAACGGCGCGAGAAAGATGGCAATAATGACAAAAAAGTAGCTCAAGGCTCGCATCATGGCGCTGACCGTTCCTGTTTTCTAGACTTAGGATTGGTCCGGTCCCGGCGCGACAAGTTCGCCGCCGACCCAAAAATTCCGCTTTGCCGGGCCGGGAGTGCATCATGAAACCCGCAAAACTCAGCTTCGCGCTATTAGTCGCCGCGCTCTGGCACGGCCCGCTGTTCGCCGCCGACGACTGGTTGCAGAAGCTGCAAAAAGGTGACTGGCAAAAGGCCATCGAAGGCGCCGCCACAGAGGCCGCGCAGCCACCCGCCTCACCGCGTAGCGCGCGACCGGCAACACCCCGGGCGACGCCGCGAGCGACACCATCGCGCAATCAGAATTCGGCAGCAAGGACTTCGCGGGCCCGCACCGCACGCGAGGCGCGCGCCGCTCAGCGGGCGGCGGAAGTCCGGCAAGACAGGGCGGCCAAGCAACGTCGTTCGGCGGTGCCGGTCGACACCAGCCGCAATGCCGAACGACGGCGTTCACGGCAGCGCTAAAGCCCCACGCGCGCCATCGACCACGGCGTCCGACAGTCTCGCCATCAACGGCGACTGTACCTGCCAGTGGTGCCAGTACAGAGCCACGTCTTCGGCATGGCCGGGCGCGACATCGACCAGCACGCCCTCGGCCAGCTGACGCGCAATCTGGATCGTGGGCACAAAACCATAGCCCAGCCCAGCTGCGGCGAGCGACCAGAAGCCCTCGGAGGACGGCACCACGTGCTGCGGATATTGCCCGGCGTCGAGGCCGAAGTGCTGGCGCAAAAAGAGGTCGTGCATGTCGTCATGCCGGCCGAACACGATGCCGGGCGCGCGCGCCAGCGCCTGCCGGGTGAGCCCACGCGGAAAGTGCCGCGCGCAGAACTCGGGCGAGGCCACGCACAGATAGCGCATCACCCCGAGCGGGCGCACCGCACAGCCGCGCATGGCGTCGGGCCGCGTACTGACGCATCCGAGCACATCACCGCCGGCAAGCAAGGCGTGGGTGTGGTCCTGATCGTCGACCACGCACTCGAGCACCACCGCCTCGTCCTGCACCACCTGCCGCACGGCCGGCAAGAACCAGGTCGCCAGCGTATCGGCATTGAGGCCCACTGACAGCCGCACCGGCGCATGCGCGCCGTCGCCGGCCAGCGCGCGGGCGGCCTCGGCCTCGATCAGCCGAAGCTGCGCCACATAGGGCAGCAGACGCCGCCCCGCCGGCGTGGGCTGCACCGGCTTGCTGCGCACCAGCAGCACCTGGCCGAGCTCGGCTTCGAGTTGCTTGATGCGCTGGGAGACGGCGGACTGTGTGAGATTCAGACGACGGGCAGCCGCTTCAAAGCTGCGCGCTTGCACCACCGCATCGAAAGCCTGGTAACGGGCGTCAATCATTAGAATTTTTTCACAGGATTGAAAATATTTAATTCTACTTAATGATTGCCGCGGCCGCAGCCACAATCTCGTCATCCCTGCCGGCACGCGCCGGCCTCATTTTCAGGACTGCAGCGATGACCAGTGTTTTCTTCAGTGGATTTGGCGTATCCGTCGGGCTGATCATGGCGATCGGCGCGCAAAACGCACATGTGCTGCGTCAGGGCCTGCGCCGCGAACACGTCTTGCTGACGGTGGCGGTCAGCGCCCTGTGCGACGCCGGTCTGATCTTGCTCGGCATGGCCGGCGTGGGCCCGTGGCTGAGCAGCAGCGCCGCCGCAATGGCCGCGGCAAAGTTCGGCGGCGGCGTGTTTTTGCTGTGGTACGGCGCCCGCGCGGCGCGCTCGGCCTGGCGTGGGCATGCGCAAGGCATGGACACCGCGGGCTCGCAGGCCTTGTCGCGCCGTCAGGCACTGGCGGCTGCGGCCGGCTTCAGCCTGCTCAATCCGCACGCTTACCTGGACACGGTGGTGCTGATCGGCGCGGTTGGCGCCACCCAGCTTGAAGTGGCCCGCCCGATGTTCACCGCCGGCGCCATCGCCGCCTCGTTTGTCTGGTTCGTGCTGCTTGGCTACGGTGCGCGCCTGATGGCGCCGCTGTTCAAGCGCCCAGCCGCCTGGCGGGTGCTCGACGCGGTGGTTGCGCTCACCTTGTGGAGCATTGCCGCCAGCTTGCTGATGCGCTGATTACTTGCCCTTGAAGCCGGGCTTGCGCTTGTCCAGAAACGCGGTCACGCCCTCGGCAAAATCGCCGGTGGCGCTGCACCGCGCAAAGGCTTCGGCCTCGCTTTGCAGCTGGGCTTCGATCTGATTATCGAAGCTCGAATTCACCAGGCGTTTGAACTCACCATAGCTGTGACGCGGGCCGGCCTTGAGGCGGGCCACCAGCGTATCGACCGAGGCGTCCAGCTCATCGGCGGGTACTACCCGGCTGACCAGCCCGAGCTGCAAGGCCTCATCAGCCTTGAAGCGATCCGACAACATCAGCAACTCGAGCGCCTTGCGCCGACCAAGGATGCGCGGCAGGAAGTAGGACATGCCGCCATCGGCCGACAAGCCAATGGCAGCGTAGGCGGTGGTGAACACCGCGTCGTCGGCGGCCACCACCAGATCGCAGCCGAGCATCAGCGACAGGCCAAAGCCGGCGCAGGCGCCGCGCACCTTGGCGATCACCGGTTGATGCAGGGACTGCAGGGTCTCGACGGTCGGGTTGATATGGTGCTCGATCATGGCCTTGAAGGTAGCCAGCCGCGCCTGCGGGGTTTGCCCGAGCTGGCGGGCGAAGTCATTCAGATCGCCACCGGCCATGAAATGTGCGCCCGCGCCCGTCACCACCACCACTTCAACGTCGGTGCGCGCCTTGAGCGCGCGGGTCGCCTCGGCCAGATCCTCCATCATCTCCAGCGACAAGGCGTTGAGCGCCTCCGGACGGTTGAGGGTCAACGTTGCGACGCCGTCGGCGACATCGAGTGTGGCAGTGTTGGCCATGCGGGTTCCTTGGCAGAATCGAGTAGATGAGGCGCAGCGGCGCCTCGTCGCCCCAACTATACTGCGCCTTTTGGTCTCACGCAGCCGAGGCGCGGCCCCGGCGTTTGAACCCGCGGCGCCCGTCCTCAGTCAGAACAAGGACTTCTCGGAGGAATCCACCGTATGCCCCCGGTCACCCGCGCACTGATCATCAGTACCGCCCTGATCTTTCTGCTGCAAATGAGCGGCGGCATGGCCTATCTGGCGCCCTTCGCACTGTGGCCGAATCTGGGCATTGTGCTCACCGCGCCCTGGCAGCTGGTGACCTACAGCTTTCTGCACGGCGGCGTGGGCCACATCTTCTTCAACATGTTCGCGGTGTATATGTTCGGCAGCGAGCTGGAGCGGGTGTTTGGCGCGCGTCGCTACGCCATGCTGTGGTTTGCCGGCGTGATCAGTGGCGCGCTGACGCAGGTGGCAGTCGGCGTACTGCTGGGTGCGCAGGCGCCGGTCATCGGCGCGTCGGCCGGCGTGTTCGGGCTCTTGCTGACGTATGGCGTGCTGTTTCCGAAGCGCCGCGTGGTGCTGCTGATTCCGCCCATTCCGATGCCGGCGGCGCTATTTGTGGCGCTCTACGGCGCGCTCGAACTCTTTCTGGGCGTGACCGGCCTGCAGACCGGCGTGGCCCATTTTGCGCACCTGGGCGGCATGCTCGGCGCGGGCTTGATGCTCAGACACTTTTGGGCCCTGCGGCATCGGCGCTGAGCCAGGTCTCGGCAAACACCGTCGCCGGCACCGGCTTGCCGTAGAAGTAGCCCTGCAGAATGCGGCAACCGCCAGCGACGAGGAAATCGCGCTGTGCGGCGGTTTCAACCCCCTCGGCGACCACCGCCATGCCCAGGTCGCGCGCCAGCGACATGGTAGCGCTGGCGATGGCGCGGTCTTCGGCGTCATCGGGCAGGTCCTTGACGAAGGAACGGTCGATCTTGAGCCGGTGGATCGGAAAGCGCTTGAGGTAGGCGAGGCTGGAGTAGCCCGTGCCGAAGTCGTCGAGCGCCAGCGTGAAGCCCATGTCGCGCAAGCCCCACAGTCGGTCGACGATGTCGCTGCCGGCCTGCATCAGCGCGCTTTCGGTGATCTCGAGCTCGATCAGGGCCGGATCGGCGCCGGTCTCGTCGAGAATGTCCTTGAGCCGCGTTTCAAACCCGGCATGACGGAACTGAATGGCCGAGATGTTGATGGCCACGCGTACGTCGGGCCGCCCTTCGCTCGCCCATTGCCGCTGCTGACGACAGGCCTCGCGCAGCACCCAGTCACCAATCGGCAGAATCAGGCCAGAGGTTTCGGCCACCGGGATGAAGCGCTGCGGCGGCACCGCGCCCAGCTCACGGCTGGTCCAGCGCAGCAAGGCCTCACAGCCGACCACGCGCGCTTCGGGCACACCCATCTGGGGCTGATAGTGCAGCGCCAGTTCGTCACGCTCGATGGCCCGTCGCAGGGCGGTTTCGAGCGTCAGGCGCTGATAGGCCTGCGCGTTCATGCGATCTTCAAAAAAACGGTAGGTGTTTCGCCCCGCATCCTTGGCGCCATACATGGCCAGATCGGCTTGCTTGAGCAAAGTGTCGACATCACGCGCGTCCTGCGGGTAGAGCGCAATCCCGATGCTGGATGACACCACCAGCTCGTGCCCCTCAATCGAAAAAGGCGACACCAGCGCAGAAGTGATTTTACGCGCCACGGCGGCGGCATCTTCGGGCTGGCGAAGACGGGGCACCAGCACCACGAACTCGTCGCCCCCCAGACGCGCCAGAAAATCCTCTTCGCGCAGACTGCCCTTCAAGCGAACCGCGACGGCCCGGAGCAATTGATCGCCCACCGGGTGACCCAGCGAATCATTGACCGTCTTGAACTGGTCGAGGTCGAGAAACAGTACCGCCAGTTGGTCGCCATAGCGCTCGGCGCTACTGAGCGCCTGCGCCGTGTTGCGCATCCACAGGCCGCGGTTGGGCAACTGGGTCAGCCCGTCGTAATGGGCCAGATACTGGATGTGCGCCTCGGACTCGCGCGCCAGCGTCACGTCCTGCACAGTGCCACGCACCCGCAGATCGCCACTCGGCAATGCCACACTTTCGATCTGAAAGTGGCCGATACGCTCACTCTCTGCCTCACCGCAAAATCGTGCGTCCAGGGCGATCGAGCCGACCGCATGGCGCAGGCGCTCGATCGCTTCAGCCAGATGCGGCCGATCATTCTCGGACACGCAGGCCAGCATCGCGGCCAGATCGGTCGTCGCATCGGCGCTGACGCCGAGCAGACGACACAACTCGTCGGAGCAATGCAGCCCCTCCGCCCCGTCCATCTCCCAACTCCCCAGCTGCGCGATCGCCTGCGCGCGGGCCAAGGCCACCTGCTGCTCGCGCAGGCGCTCACTGGTGGCCGCCAGCTGGGTGGTCCGCCTGCTGACCAGCCCCTCAATCTGGAGCGTGTGAGCACTGGTCAGCAGCAAAAACGCACCCAGCATGCCGACCGCCAACAGATTGGTCACCAACGCAATCCAGACCACCCAACCGCGCTGCGCCGACGCGTAGCCGGGCAATGCCGATACACGCACATCCCAGCTACGGCTGGCAAAACTGAAATTGTCCGCCAGGTTCAAGCCGTCCGCGGCGCTCAGATCCCGCTCGCATCCCGCCGGCCCGTACAAGCGCAAGGGCCCGCGTATCGGATCCAGATCCGACATGCACAGGCGCAAATTGGGAGACAGACGGCGATCGAGCGCGGCATCCACCGTGTCCCCCAGACGCAAGGCGACATAGGCCATGCCCAGGCGCTTTGGCGGATTCCGCCCGGCCTCGGTGTCAAACACCGGTTGGTAGATGACCACACCGCGCTGATCGCCCGGCTCCTGCTGCAGCCGGATCGGCGACGTCGCCACGGGCAAACCGGTCTGCTCGGCCTGCTCAATGGCTACCCGCGCCGGCGCGAAGCTCAGCGGATTGAGTCCGATCACCGCCCGGTTGAGCGCATCAGGCTCGGCATACACGATCGGGTAGTAGCGCGGCGCCGGCTGGACGGCCAGGGCGTGTCCGTCCGCGTCGCGCTCAAACATGGCAAAGTCCTCACCCAGCTCGGCACGCGTACGCTGCATGAAGGCCGGGCGCTCCGCCTCGGTCACGCTCGGCGCCCAGCCCATTGTCCGCAATCCCTGGTAGCGCGCGAACCACGGCTCGCTGAACACACGGAAGGACTGCGAATCGGCGCCGCGCTGCACGGTCGCCATGCGCTCCAGTGCCTGCAAGGCATCGAGGTGGTCTTTGGCCCGCGTAAAGATGCGCTCCATCAAGGTATTGGCATCACGCTGGAACTCATCGTCCAGACGCTGCTTCTCCCAACTGCCAACCTGGAAAATCACCAGCGCCATCATCAGCAAGGCGAAACACATGGGCGGCGCGACCACGCGCCTACGAGGCGCCCAGGCGTCTTTCGGACGCCCCAGCATCACGAAAATCAGCGGCACACAGATGAGCACGCCGAGCGAGTCGCCAGCCCACCAGTTCCACCAGCTGAACGCCGCCTCTTCCATCGGCAACGCGCCGGTCAGCGCCAACACCCCCACACCGACGCTGGCGTTGATCAAGCAACTGATCGGCCCCGCCAAAAACAGAAAAGCCATGATCGGCCGGGCGCGGTCGAGCACGATCGGGTACCCCGTCCAGCGCCTCGCCAGCGCCGCACCGGCCACCGCTTGCAACACTGCACCGCCGGCCACAAAAAATGGCGCCACAGTGCCCGGCGCGGGCAAACCCGCTTGCCACAAGGCCACGATATTGACCGCCAGCGAACCCAGCCAGATCGCCGGCAGCATGCGCAAGCCATAGAGCAGCACGCCCGCCAAAGCGATACCGGCGGGCGGAAACAGTGGCGCCACATAGCCAGGGGCAATGGCCATTTGAAGCGACAACACCCCTGTCACCGAATAGGCCAGAAACAGCAGGATGGCGTGCTTGAGCCAGTTTGGATTCAGCATTGAGAAATGAGCAAGAACGTGCCTGGGAGATTGACGGCGTTTACGGCACGCCACAATAAATCTTGATCCAGCTCCAGCGCAGCATCAGCCGCCAGTTGACCACCCGAGCGCATCGCGTTTCGCGATGTACAGGCAAGCCACAACAGGGCCAAATCCGGTACCATGCACCTTTCAATTCAAACGGCCGTTTGATTATGACAACACCAGACTTCCCCAAGCTCTCCCTGTCGGTAGAAAGCGGCATTGCGCGCATTGCCTTCAACCGCCCGGAGTGCGCCAATGCCCTGAATGCCGAACTGTGGGACACCCTGCGACGCGCCTTCCAGTGGGCGGACGACACCGATGCCGTGCGTGTGATCATTCTGGCGGGCGAAGGCAAGCACTTCTGCGCCGGCATCGATCTCGCCTTGCTGGCCGGCCTCCCCGAGCGCATCCGCCACACCGATCCGGCGCGTGCCCAAGAGAAATTGCGCCAACTGATCCTCGACTTGCAGGACTGCGTGAGCGCCATTGCCCGCTGCCGCAAACCGGTGATTGCTGCCATTCAGGGCGCCTGCATCGGCGGCGGAGTGGACATCATCACCGCCTGCGACATGCGCTACGCCAGCGCCGAGGCACGCTTTTCGGTGCGTGAAATCGACATGGCCATGGCCGCCGACGTCGGCACCCTGCAGCGCCTGCCCCGCCTGATTCCCGACGGCGTTGCCCGCGAACTGGCCTTGACCGGGCGCGAATTCGGCGCCGCCGAAGCCGCCCAGCTGGGCCTGGTCAATCGCGCATTCGACACCCCCGAGGCCTTGTCGGCCGGCGTCGAAAAGATCGCCCGCGCCATCGCCGCCAAATCACCGCTCGCCGTTCGCGGCACCAAAGCGGTCATGGACTACGGCCGCGACCACAGCATCGAGGACGGCTTGCGTTTCGTCGCCAACTGGAACGCCAGCGCCCTGCTCACCCGCGACATGCAACTGGCCGCGCAGGCCATGCAGACCCGCCAGGCACCGCAATTTGACGACTGAGCGTCATTGAAAGTCCCCCGCGACCGCCTATGCTTAGTTTGATGGCATAGACGCGGGCCCGACCGGGTCCGCATGCCACCGCAGGACGGCCAGTTGGGGGTATCGCCTTGGGCAAAACGGCATTCATCAGCCACGCCTCCGAAGACGCCGCGCGCGCCGCGGAGGTGTGTGCCGCGCTCGAAGCGCACGGTGTCCCCTGCTGGATCGCGCCGCGCGACGTCACCCCCGGCCACGACTACGCCTCGGAGATTCTCGACGGCATCGCCAACAGCCGCGTGTTCGTGCTGCTGCTATCGCACGAGGCCAACGACTCGGGCTTCGTGCGGCGCGAAGCAGAACGTGCCGTCAGCAAGGGCAAGCCGATCTTTCCGGTGCGCCTCGAAAACGTCACCCCGTCGAAGGCGCTGGAGCTGTTTGTATCGTCCGCCCACTGGATCGACGCCTGGGACACCCCGCGCGATGCACACTGGCAACGTCTGGCCGCCGTGATTCGCGGCGAGCGGGCCAGCGCACCTGCCGCCCCGGCGCCCGTCCTGCAGCGCTATATCTCCCGCGCCTTTATCGGCCTGGCGGCCCTGACGCTGATCGGTGGTGTGAGCTGGTGGTTCAGCCGCAATGGCGACACGCCGACTGCGACCCCCGTACCAACGCCCGTGCCGACACCGCCATCGCCGACTTCACCCGCAGCTGCGACACCGCCGCCGGCTTTGCCCGCGCCGGCCGTGACGCCAGCGACACCGGTGAACACGGCCCCCGTCGCCAGCGCAGGGCCCTGCCCGCAGCGCCTGTCCATCAACCCCGACCTGCCCTTGCCCTTCAGCTGCCAGTGCAGCCGCGACGCGGTGCGAGACGGCACCGTGTGGGGCACCGACGTCTACACCCGCGACTCGGCGCTGTGCGCCGCGGCAGCCCATGCCGGCGTGGTCGGCCGCGAAGGCGGCGAGATCACCGCACTCGAAGCGCCGGGGCGAGACATCTACATCGGTACCGCCCGCAACGGCGTCACCTCCAACGACTACGGCGTCTATCGCCAAAGCCTCAGCTTTCAGGGCGCCGCCCCGCCCGCCGACGGCCCCGAGCTCTGCCCGCAGCGCCTGTCGATCAACCTCGAGCTGCCCACCCCCTACACCTGCCGCTGCAGCGCCGAGGCCGTGGGCGCGGGCACCGTGTGGGGCACCGACGCTTACACCGGAGACTCGAACCTGTGCAGCGCCGCCGCCCACGCCGGCGCGGTGCAACGTGACGGCGGCGTCATCACCGTGTATCGCGAAGCCGGGCGCGACCTCTACGTCGGCAGCGCACGCAACGGCGTCACCAGCAACGACTACGGCCGCTACGCCAACAGCCTCCGCTTTTTGGTTCGGGCCCGCTGAATGCCAAGGGCCCGCGCATCGCGGGCCCTTGGCCTTGGCTCAATTCACGCAGGCGATCAGAACCAGTCTTCTTCCATCGCCATCAAGGGTTCCACCCCGGCGCACGCCGTGCGGATCAGCGATGCCGTCTCGGGCAGCAGCTTGGCAAAGTAGAAGCGCGCGGTGACCAGCTTGGCGGCGTAGAAACGATCGCCGCCGTCCGCCTTGTCGAGCGCCACGCGGGCCATGCGCGCCCACAGGTAGGCAAACACGAGGTGGCCGACCACGCGCAGGTAATCGACTGCGGCGGCGCCGACTTCTTCGGGGTTGCTCATGGCTTTCATGCCGACTTCGGCGGTGAGCTTGTTGACCTTTTCACCCAGATCCGCCAGCGGCAGCAGGAACTCCTGCATGCGCGCGTCGCTCATGTTGGCCATGGCGAACTGCTGGATCTCGGCGCCGAACTTCTTCAACTGCGCGCCCTGGTCGCCCAGCACCTTGCGCCCGAGCAGGTCGAGCGACTGGATGGTGTTGGTGCCCTCGTAGATCATGTTGATGCGGTTGTCGCGTACGTACTGCTCCATGCCCCATTCGCGGATGAAGCCATGGCCGCCGAAGACCTGCATGCAGTGCGAGGTGGCGAGCCAGCCGTTGTCGGTGAGGAAGGCTTTGACGATGGGCGTGAGCAGGGCGATGGTCTGGCCGGCGTCGCGACGCTCGTCGGCATCATCGGTGTTTTGCTCGCGGTCGATCAGCAGCGCGATGTACATGCCCAGCGCACGACCGCCTTCGGCGTAGGCGCGGGCGGTGAGCAGCATCTTGCGCACGTCGGGGTGGACGATGATCGGATCGGCGGCTTTGTCCTTGGCCTTGGCGCCGGACAGCGCACGACTCTGGGTGCGGTCCTTGGCGTAGGCGGCGGCGTTCTGGTAGGCCACTTCGGTCAGGCCGAGCGACTGCATGCCGACGCCGAGGCGGGCGGAATTCATCATCACAAACATCGCGGCGAGGCCCTTGTGGGGCTCGCCGACCAGGGAGCCGACGGCGCCGTCGAGCACCATCTGGCAGGTGGAATTACCGTGGATGCCCATCTTGTGCTCGATGGCGCCGCAGTAGATGCCGTTGCGCTCGCCCACACTGCCGTCGGCGTTCACATGGAACTTGGGCACGATGAACAGCGAGATGCCGCGGCTGCCGATCGGTGCGTCGGGCAGGCGCGCGAGCACGAGATGGAGGATGTTCTCGGCCATGTCGTGCTCGCCGGAGGAGATGAAGATCTTCTCGCCGGTAATGCGGTAGGTACCGTCGCCCTGCGGCTCGGCCTTGCTGCGCAGCAGACCCAGATCGGTGCCGGCGTGCGGCTCGGTCAGGCACATGGTGCCGGTCCACTCACCGCTGGTGAGCTTGGGCAGGTAGGTGGCCTTCTGCTCGGGGGTGCCGTGCGCATGCAGGGCATCGTAGGCGCCGTGGGTCAGACCCGGATACATGGTCCAGGACTGGTTGGCGCTGTTGAGCATCTCGTAGATCGCCTGATTCAGCGTCACGGGCAGGCCCTGGCCGCCGTAGTCGGGGTCGCAGGACAGCGCGGCCCAACCACCGGCCACGAACTGGCGATAGGCGTCGGCAAAACCCGGCGGCGTGGTCACGGCATGGGTCTGCGGGTCCAGCGTGCAGCCGACCTCGTCGCCCTCGCGGTTGAGCGGGAACAACACCTCGGACGCGAACTTGCCGCCCTCTTCGAGCACTGCGTTGATGGTGTCAGCGTCCAGCTCGGCATGTGCCGGCATGGCCTTGAACGCCTGTTCGACCTGCAGCACTTCGTGAAGCACAAACTGCATATCGCGCAGCGGCGGGGTGTATTGACTCATGCTTGTCTCCTCAATGGCGTGGCGTCTTGATGCGCCGCGCACAAACAGAACGATCGTACGTTTTTCAGACGAAAAAAATGGCGGGATGGCTGGCGCCGACGCACAGGCGTCGGCGCCATTGAGGGCCTTAAACGCGCTCGAAGATCCCTGCCGCGCCCATGCCGGTGCCGATGCACATGGTGACCATGCCGTACTTGACGGACGGGTCACGCTGCATGGCACTCATGATGGTGGCGGTGCGGATCGCGCCGGTCGCGCCCAGCGGGTGGCCGAGGGCAATGGCGCCGCCCAGCGGGTTCACCTTGGCCGGGTCGAGTTCCAGCTGACGCATCACCGCCAGCGATTGCGCGGCGAAGGCTTCGTTCAGTTCGATCCAGTCCAGCTGCGACTGGGTCAGCCCGCCCGCCTTGAGCGCACGCGGAATCGCCTCGATCGGGCCGATGCCCATGATGTGCGGCGGCACACCGGCGACCGAGAAGCTCACGAAACGGGCGATCGGCGTCACGCCATAGCGCTTGACCGCGGCCTCGCTCATCAGCAGCACCGCGCCGGCGCCATCGGACATCTGCGAACTGTTGCCGGCCGTGACCGAGCCGCGCGCGGCAAACACCGGGCGCAGCTTTCCGAGCTTTTCGATGGCCGCATCGGCGCGCGGACCTTCATCGTTCTCGCACAGCGACTCAATCACGCGGACCGTGCCGCCCTCGCCCGGCACATGCGTGCGCACCGTGTAGGGGGTGATCTCGTCCTTGAAGTGGCCGGCGGCAATGGCGGCGCAGGCGCGCTGGTTGGACTGCAGCGCGAAGGCGTCCTGATCCTCACGGCTGATCTTCCATTGCTCGGCAACCTTCTCGGCGGTCAGGCCCATGCCGAAGGCGATGCCGAAGTTTTCCTGCTTGGCGAAGATGGCCGGGTTGAGGCTCACCTTGTTGCCCATGATCTGCGGCATCACGCTCATCGACTCGGTGCCGGCCGCGATCATCACATCGGCCTGGCCGAGGCGGATCTGGTTGGCGGCATCGGCCACCGCCTGGATGCCCGAGGCGCAGAAGCGGTTGGTGGTCACACCGGGCACGGTGTCGGGCAGGCCGGCCAGCAGCAGGCCGATGCGGGCGACGTTCATGCCCTGCTCGGCTTCGGGCATGGCGCAGCCGACGATCACGTCACCGATCTCCGAGGCGTCCAGCCCCGGCACTTGACCAACCACCGAGCGCAGCACGTGGGCGAGCATATCGTCGGGGCGCACGCTGCGGAACATGCCGTTGCGCTTGGACACCGGCGTGCGGGTGGCGGCGACGATGTAGGCTTCCTGAATCTGTTTCATCTGTGTCTCCAATTCGAATCGAGGGGTCGTAGGGCCGGCTTCAACCGGCCTGTTTCCATCACGGAAAGAGCGGCGGGTTGAAACCCGCCCTACGCCTCCTGTCAGTTCCTGAGCGGCTTGCCGGTTTCCAGCATATGGACGATGCGCTGCTGTGTTTTTTCGTTCTTGAGCAGCGCCATGAATTGCGCGCGCTCCACGTCGAGAATCCACTGCTCGCTCACACGTGCGTTGGTTTCCACTTCGCCACCGCACAGCGCGGTCGCGGCGGCTTTGGCCACGGTGTAGTCATGCGCGGAAATGAAGCCGCCTTCGGCCATGTTGATCAGCATCATTTCGCAAGTGGCGATGCCGTTGCGACCGGCGACGGTGACCGCGCGGCTCATCATCGGTGGCCGATAGCCGGCTTCGGCCATGGCACGCGCACGGCGGATCGCCGCGTAGAGCAACTCGTGCGGGTTGAACAGAATGTCGTCCGAGGCCTTGGCGAAACCCAGCTGCACGGCTTCGAGCGCGCTCTTGGCAACGGTGGCCATGGCGATGGTCTGGAAGCTGTTCTGGATGTAGAGATACACATCGCCACCGGCGGCACGCTGTGCCAGCTGGTGCGCCTGCAGGGCAAACTCCTTGCAGCCGCCACCGGCCGGGATCAGGCCCACGCCAGCTTCAACCAGCCCGACATAGCTCTCGAGTGCCATCACGCGGTGCGAGGCGTGCATCACGAACTCGCAACCGCCACCCAGCGCCATGCCCTGCACGGCAGCCACGACCGGCACCTGCGCGTGCTTGAGCGTCATCGAGGCGCGCTGGAACTTGTCCACCGTGCGCTCGAGCAGATCAAACTGACCGGCCTTGAGGGTTTCGGCCACTTGCATCAGATTGGCACCCACGGCAAACGGTGCGTCATGCCACACCACCAGGCCGTCGAGGTCGCGCTCGGCACGGGCCACGGCTTCGATCACGCCGTCCAGCACTTCGCTGCCAATGGCGTGCATCTTGGAAGTGATGGACAGAATGCCGATGCGCGCGTCCTGGTCGGGGCGCGTCCATAGGCGTACGCCTTCGTTTTCCCAGATCGTCTCGCCGCGGTCTTTCGGCGCTTCGCCCAGCACTTGCTCGGGATAGAGCTGGCGGCCATAGACCGTCAGGGCCGAGCGGGCCTTCAGTGCGTCGTCGGCCGCCGAGTAGGAGCCGGCCGCTTCATGCACGCCCTTGCGGGCAAACACCCAGCCGGGCAGCGGTGCGTTGACCATGGTCTTGCCGGCGTCGATGTCGGCCTGGATCGCTTGCGCGATGTCGGCCCAACCGGCGGCCTGCCAGGTTTCGAACGGGCCCATGCTCCAGCCGAAGCCCCAGCGCATGGCGAAGTCCAGATCGCGGGCGTTGTCGGCGATGTCGCCAAGGTGATAGGCGCAGTAATGGAACACGTCGCGGAAGATCGCCCACAGGAACTGTGCCTGCGGGTGGGCGCTTGCGCGCAGCTGGGCGAACTTCTCGGCCGGGTTGCGGTTCTTGAGAATGGCCGCCACTTCGGGCGCCACCTCGCCGGCGCTGGGGCGGTAATCCTGCTGCGCCACGTCCAGCACCATGATTTTCTTGCCTTCCTTGCGGAAGATGCCGGCGCGGGTCTTCTGGCCCAGCGCGCCCTTTTCGATCAGCGCCTTCAGCCACACCGGCGCCTGGAACAGACCATGCCACGGGTCCTTCGGCAAGGTGGCGTCCATGGTGCCGATCACATGCGCCAGGGTGTCCAGGCCGACGACGTCGGCGGTGCGATAGGTGGCGCTCTTGGGACGGCCGATGCTCGGGCCGGTCAGCGCATCGACTTCGTCAAACCCGAGGCCGAGCTGCTGGGTGTGATGCATCACCGCCAGGATCGAGAACACGCCGACGCGGTTGGCGACAAAGTTGGGCGTGTCTTTGGCGCGAACGATGCTCTTGCCCAGGCGGGTGGTCAGCCAGGTTTCGAGATCGTCGAGCATCTGCCCGTCGGTCGTCTTGGTCGGGATCAACTCGACCAGCGGCATGTAGCGCGGCGGATTGAAGAAGTGGATGCCGCAGAAACGCGGGCGAAGCGCCACCGTCATGCCTTCGGACAGCGCGTTGATCGGCAGGCCGGAGGTGTTGGAGGCAAAGATGGCATCGGTGCGGATGAAGGGAGCGACCTTGGCGTAGAGGTCGAGCTTCCACTCCATCTTCTCGGCGATGGCCTCGATGATCAGGTCGCACTCGCGCAGCTTTTCAAGATCCGAGCCGTAGTTGGCGGCCTCGATGTATTGCGCGCGGTCCTTGCTGCCCAGCGGCTTGGGGTCGAGCTTCTTGAGGCTGGCGATAGCCTTGTCCACGATGCCGTTCGGCTTGCCGTCCTTGGCCGGCAGATCGAACAGCACGACGGGCACATCGGCGTTGGCGCAGTGGGCGGCGATCTGCGCCCCCATCACACCGGCGCCCAGCACCGCCACCTTGCGAATGATCAGTTTGCTCACATGCTCCTCCTGTCACTTCCGTAAATGCGTTAGCCGGCCATGCCGGCTGCAGGGCGATGTTGCCGCGATGCCCTCGGACGCTGCCGAAGCCCAACGCCAACTCGCGCTTTTTGTTCTACCCAGCGGTCAATATGGCCCGCTTCGGCAGTCTTTTCCACCTGCCTGAATGACACACGCTCAAGCAGTTCCGTTCCGACTCAAAAAATAGATCGAACGTTCGTTTGAATTCTAGCGTAAAAAAATGGTTTGGCAAGTCCACCCGAACATCATGCACTCAGCGCCGCCGCCAATACGCCCGCCGTCGGCGCCAGATCGGCGCTGGGCGCATTGAAGCCCGCAACGATAAAAGGCATCAGACGCCGCAACATTGCCTCGGGACGACCCGCCACTTCCAGCGCGTAGATTTCCGTCATGCGCATCACGTCCTTGCCCGCCATGGCGTAGGCCACCATGCCGACAAAGAAATACATCCGCCAGACCACATCGGCCTCCGACAGCACCGGCAGCGCCGGCAGCGCGCGCATGAAGGCACACTTGTAGCGCTCGACCGCCTCGGCGTACTCGGTGGGAAAAAAGTCCTCCACCCCGGCCTCGGGTTCGTAAAAGGCCCTACCAATCATCTGCTTGAACACGGCGCCGGAGATCGTGCCCTTGTGGGTCAGACGCAGCGCAGAGGAAATGAAGGCCTCGACCAGAATGTCGACAGAAATCGGCGCACCGCCTGCCTGCTTTTCCAGACGGTCGAGATAACCCACGCGACTGGTAGCTCGCTGACCCAGCGCCCGCGCATACACCGCTTCCATCAAGCCCTTCTTGGACCCGAAGTGATAGCTCACCATCGCCAACGGCACCCCGGCCGCGGTGGCGATCCGGCGCACCGAAGTGGCGGCAAAGCCGTGTTCGGTAAACAGATGTTCGGCGGCGTCGAGAAGACGGGTTTTGGCGTCGGCTGTGTCGGTTCGGGTCATCGATGAATTACCGGAAAAGAAAAACGGCGCGGCTTTCGCCGCGCCGTCGATCCGGTGAGGATCAGAACGCCATCGAGTACTGGGCGCCGAGGATCCAGACGCTGGAATCGTACGTGCCGCGCACGAGGCCACGACCAGCCGCCTGTTGGTCATTGTTGATCTTGGTTTCCGGAACGAAGAGGTAGGACACGCCAACATCAAGCGTCGAGGCCTTGGTGGCCTTCCACTGGGTACCAAAGGAGAACCAGGTGCGGTTGGCATCCGGCAGCGACACCAGACGTTCGCTCTGGCTACGCACCGGCGTCTGGTCATAGGCCACGCCGAACTTCAGTTTCCAGACATCGTTCAGCTTGTAGTTGGCGCCCAGCGCAACGCGCCAGGTATCGCGGAACTTGGTTTCGAGTGTTTGCGCCGTGGTACCGGACGCCCCCCCCGAAGTGCGGACGATGTTGACCTCCTGGATGCTGCTCCAACCGGTCCACGACACATCGCCGAGCATCTCCCACTGCTCGTTCAGTTTCTGCGACACGCTAAGGATGAAGGTATCCGGCAATTCAACATCGGCCGAGGCGTCCGACGTGGTGACGGATGCCGCCAATCCGGCAGCCGGCCCCTTCACCTTCAGCGTCCCCTCCAGCTCATGCTTGATCTTCGAACGGTAGGACACGCCAACCTTGGTGGCCGGGGAGAGCGTGAACAACGCACCGATGTTCCAGCCCCATGCGTCGGAATCGGCCTCCAGGATCGCTTTGGTCGAGGACAACCCTGCGATCGGCGCGACGCCGTTAGGCAGCACAGTAGCAAATCGCTCGTATTCTGCCTCCATGCGCTGCCAGTTCACCCCCACGCCGATCGACACCATGTCGTTGACCTTGAAAGCCAGCGACGGGTTGATGTTGATGGTCTTGATGTCGAACAGGATCGCTTGTGCGCGGCCAACCCAGTTCTCATCATACTCGGTGACCAAACCGAACGGCGCGCCGATCCCCACGCCAGCCCAGATCCGATCCGTCAGCGCCCATGACATATAGGCGTTGGGAATTGCGCCGATATCACCGGCGTCCCCGGCACCCGATCCAGAAGCCGGAATGGAGACCGGCGTCGTCAGGAAACGGCTCCCCTCATCCTTGAACTTGAACGACGGCTTGACCAAATTCAAGCCCACCGACACTTCCCGCTCTTTCAACTGCGTCATACCCGCCGGGTTGAAGAAGATCGTGCTGGCGTTCTCCGCTACCGCGGCCGAACCCGCATACGCATTACCCTGCCCGCTGGCATTTTGCTCCAGCAACTGGAAGCCCGCCGCGGCCGCATGGCCGCTACCGAGTGCCAGCAGAGCCAGCGGTACCAAGCGTGCGATGTGTTTCATTTTCATTTTATCGTCTCCTCACTGCGCCAAATAATGCCCTTGCGGGTCTTTTCCCGGCCTCTACAGGCCGAACACCAATGCAGGTCGCCACACCCCGTGACGCCCTTTCGAATTACTTGTTTACTGGCGGCAATGGCCGCTTTTCACCTTGATTGTCCACCGACACGTAGGTCAGTTTGGCTTCGGTGACCTTGACCACCACCGGGTCCTCGGGATGCCGTTCAGCATAAACCTCGACGGCGATGGTGATGGAGGTCCGCCCTTCCTTGACGATGGTGGCGTAAAAGCTGAGCAGGTCACCCACCGACACCGGCTGCTTGAACAGGAAGGAATCGATGCTGATGGTCGCGACCCGCCCGCAGGCGCGGCGCCGGGCCGGGATCGCACCGGCGATATCGACCTGCGCCGCGATCCAGCCGCCAAACACGTCGCCCATCGGATTGGTGTCGGCCGGCATCGGCATCACGCGCAAGGCGAGATCCCGATCGTCCGGCAGGCTGCAGATTTGGGTGTCGTGGGTCATATGCGGGACTCCGTGTCCATCAGGCGCCTTCTGGCACCAACGGCGTGACTGGTTCATCGATAGCGGACACTTCGCCACGCGTCCGCAAGGCCTGGATCGGTCCGCCCGAGAATGGCGCGAAGCCGGTGCCAAAAATCACCCCCGCGTCGGCCAGATCGCCGTCGGCCACCACGCCAGCTTGTACACAGCGCTTAGCGGCCTGCAGTAATGGTTCGATGATACGGTCAGCCAAACCAGCGGGGATTGATCCAGATGTACTTTTTTGTGCCTTGCCGCCGACCCACACGTAGAAACCTTCGCCGGTCTTTTTGCCAAGCTTGCCGGCATCGACCCGCTGCATCAGAGTGCGCGGCACGGCGCCTGCGTCGCTGCCGGTGAGCGCCTGACCGGCGGCCACGGCGATGTCGAGGCCGACGGTGTCGACCAGTTCGACCGGGCCGATCGGCATGCCCCAGGCAACCAGTGCTGCGTCGATGGTTTCGGGCGCGATGCCTTCATCGACACAGCGCAGGGCTTCGAGCATGTAGGGGCCGAGCACGGCGTTGACCAGAAAGCCCGGCGCGCTCTTGACCGGCAGGGGCAGCTTGTCGATCTTGCGCACGAAGGTGGCGGCGCGCTTGACGGCCTCGGGGTCGGACTGCTCGCCGGTGACCACTTCGACCAGCGGCAGCATGGCCACCGGGTTGAAGAAGTGGATGCCGACCAGGCGCTCGGGCGCGCTCAGCGCGGTGGCGATGTCTTCGAGGCGCAGGCTGGAGGTGTTGGTGGCCAGGACCGCCTCGGGCTTGGCGCGGCGCTCGATGTCGGCGAACAGCGCGCGCTTGGCGTCAAGATTTTCGTAGATGGCCTCGATGATCACGTCGGCATGCGCCACGCCATGGCCCTGCGGATCGGGGATCAGCCGGTCGAGCGCAAAGCGGGCCTGGCGCTTGTCGCTGCGGAATTTCTTGTCGTAGAGCTTGGCTGCGCGGGCCACGGCCGGGGCGATGCGCTCGGCGGACTGATCCTGCAGCGTGACCGTCATGCCGCGAAGCGCACACCACGCGGCGATGTCGCCGCCCATCACACCGGCGCCAACCACATGCACGCGCTTGGGCGCGAAGTCGCTGTCCTTGCCGAAACCCTTGAGGCGCTCCTGCAGGAAAAACACCCGCACCAGATTCTTGGCCGTGGATGAGCGGAAGATGGCATCCATCGACGATGCGCTGCTCGCCGGCACGTCCAGCGCGTTGCCGCCGAAGTTGGCCCAGATGTCGATGATTGCGTAGGGCGCGGGGTAGTGCTCTGGCCGCGCCTTGGTGGCGACCTGCTTGCGCGCCTTGTTGGCCACCACTGACTTGAGCGGGCCATTCAGCAGGCGCTGCATGAAGGGTAGCTTGCGCGCCGGCTGACCGGACATCACCAGCACGCGGGCGGCGTTATCCATCACACGCGGCGCCACGCAGGCGTCGACCAGACCCATGCGATGGGCGCGCTTGGCGTCCAGGCCCTTGCCGGTGAGCATCAGGTCCAGCGCCGCGCCCGGCCCGACGAGCTCGGGGAGCCGCAGCATACCGCCCCAGCCGGGCACGATGCCGAGCATCACTTCGGGCAAGGCCAGCCGGGTGCCGGGCTCATCCACCGCGATGCGGTAACGGCAGGCCAGCGCCAGTTCCAGGCCGCCGCCCATGCAGTGACCGCGAATCAGGGCCAGCGTCGGAAAGCTGACGGCGGCGAGCTGGTTCATCAAGTCCCAGCCGCGCTTGACCAGCGCGCGCGCCGCTTCGGCGGAGTCGATCTGAGTGAACTCTTCGATATTCGCGCCGGCGATGAAGCCGGCCGGCTTGGCCGAGGCAATCACCAGCGCCTTGGGCGGCGCGCTGGACAGCGCCGACAGCACGCGCGAGAGCTCGCTCATCGCCTCGGAGGAGAGGGTGTTGGTGCTGCTCTGGGCCGCGTCGAAGTCCAGCCAGGCCAGACCCTCGTCTTCACGGCGAAGCCGCCAATGTTTATAAGTCATTCCATTTGCTCGCGTCGTTGGCGCCCGGTGTATCCGGGGCGCATCACACTTGATGTCCATGAGCAGCAAACGCCACGCACAAGGCGCCGGCGCCCACGTTGATGGCCGCGGTTTGGCTCATGTGCGAGACCAGCACCTCGACACCCGCTGCGTTCGCGGCCTTTTCCATCGTGGCAAAGCCCGGCATCGCGCTGACGCGATCGACCGGCCCGCCATAACTCACACAAATACAGGGCACATCCAGGCCCTGCGCAATCTGCCGTTCGGCGCGTGCAAACAAGGACGTCACACCGCTCTCGAAGCCGCGCACCTTGCCCACCGGACCGGTGTTGTCCTGATGGGCGTGCAGCACCGGCTTGACCTTGAGCATCGAGCCGACCGCGTAGGCCGCCCAGTTCACGCTGTGCATCGCTGCAGCTCAACCATCGGGCATCCGCTGGCGTGAATACACGTCGGGACACACCCGAAGGCTACGGCGGACGCGGGGCTTGGCAATATGCAGGGGGGCATTGCCGCCTCCCGCGCCCGACCGTAACCTGTCGCCCTCACAGGGCTTCAACCAACATGGCACCGCCTTGGCCGCCACCGATGCAGATGGTGGCGATGCCGCGCTTGCCGCCAGTGCGACGCAGCACATTCAACAGATGCAACACGATGCGCGCACCGCTGGCGCCGACCGGGTGGCCTTGCGCCACGGCGCCGCCGTCGACGTTCAGGCGGCTTGCATCGAGCACGCCCATGGCGCCGTCGAGGCCCAGATCGTTGCGGCAGTATTCTTCGTCATCCCAGGCGCGCAGGCAGGCAATCACCTGGGCGGCAAAGGCCTCGTTGATCTCCCACGCATCCAGATCGTTCAGTGCGAGCCCGTGGCGTTGCAAAATCGGCGACGCCGCATGCACCGGGCCGAGGCCCATCTGGTCGGGCGCGAGACCGGCCCACTGGCTATCGACGATCTTGCCGACCGGCTCCAGCCCGTGCTTTTTGACCGCCGCTTCGGAGGCGAGGATCAGCCACGCCGCGCCGTCGGTAATCTGCGAGCTATTGCCGGCGGTGACCTTGCCGTAACGCTTGTCGAAGAAGGGCCGCAGCTTGCCGAGATTGGGCGCGGTCGAGTCGGCACGCATACCGTCGTCCTGCGCATAGACCTTGCCATCGCGGTCAATCAGCGGAACGATTTCGTCAAAATGACCGGCGGCCTGCGCGGCAATCACGCGCTGGTGGCTGCGGGCCGAAAATTCGTCCATCTCCTCGCGGGTGATGCCGAATTTCCAGGCCAGATTTTCGGCCGTCTGGCCCATCAGCTGGCCGACGATCGGGTCGGTCAGGCCTTTCATGATGCCGATCACCGGCGCCAGATAACCAAGTTTGAACTGGCGCAGCGCGGCGACTTTCTGGCCGGCCGTTTTGGTCGCGTACCAGCCGGACAGCCAGCGCACCATGGCGTCGGAGAGCAAGAGCGGCGCCCGCGACAGCGCGTCAGACCCGCCAGCCAGCACCAGATCGGAGCGGCCGGCCTGAATATTGACCAGGGCCGAATCGAGCGCCTGCATGCCGCTGGCGCAATTGCGCATCACCGTCCAGCCGGGCACCTTGAGACCGCAGCCCATGCGCAGCGCCACCACCCGGCCGATGTTCACTTCGTCCGGCGAAGGGCTGGCGCAACCGAGGATGACCTCGTCGAGTTGCTCCGGCGCAAAGCGCTGGCGCGACAGCAGCGCCGACCCGGCCGCGGTGGCCAGATCGGAGGCCGCGAACGGCCCCGGCGTGTTGCGTGACTTGAGAAAGGGCGTACGCGCCCCGTCGATGATGTACACCGGCTTATTCATGCGCTTGTCCCTCACGCAACCTTGCGGCGCGAATCCTGGTCAGCGGGCGACACGTCTTCGAGCGCAGCGCGCAGGCCGAAGTCGTACTCGAAGTCATCCACCCGGATCACCATGTCGCGCAGCTTGCCGCGACGGACAATGACCGCGTATTCCACATCGGTAATGACCCGCGCCTCAAGTGCCTTGGCGTAGAGCGCGTCGACACCACCGCCGATGATCAGCCCCGGCGCGAACTGCCCGCCCTTGATCGCGCGCTTGACCTTCTGCTCGATCGGTTCGGCCTCCACTGTGGCCAGCAGCGCGGCCTCCAGTGCGGCAACCGGGTCTTCGAGATCGGTGCCGACGTAGCAGTCGGAGACCAGCCGGTCGCGCGTGGCAGACGGGTTGATCAGCAGCGTGGCCACGTCATGGCCGAGGCGGTCGGACGGCACCACGTAGGGACGCCCGATCGGGAACACCACCACATGACGCAACACTGCGGCGAAGAACTTGTTCGGGAAGTTGGCGATCACGCCCTCGAAGGCGTTCTGTATCTTGAACATCGCGTCCCACACCGCCCAGTGCATCAGCGGCGCGTCGTCGGCCTGACGGCCTTCGGCCTCGTAGCGCTTGAGCGTGGCGGACACCAGATACATCAGCGAAAGGATGTCGCCCAGGCGAGCCGACAGCTTTTCCTTGCGCTTGAGCGCGCCGCCCATGGTGCCCATGGAAATGTCGGACAGGAAGGCGAAGGCGGCCGAGTAACGCGTCAGCTGCTGGTAATAGCGCTTGGTTTCGGGGGCGATGTTGCCCGGCACTTTGACGAAGTGCGAACCGGTCAGGCCCATCACCAGCGCCCGCGAGATATTGCTCACGGTGTAGCCGATGTGACCCCAGAAGGCCTTGTCGAAGGTCTCCAGGTCGTTGTCTTGCGCCGCGTGCATCTCTTTGAGCACATACGGATGGCAGCGGATCGCGCCCTGACCAAAGAGGATCAGGCTGCGCGTGAGAATGTTCGCGCCTTCGACGGTAATGCCGACCGGGATCTGCTGGTAAGCCCGGCCGAGGAAGTTCTGCGGACCGAGGCAGATGCCTTTGCCGCCGATCACGTCCATGCCGTCATTGACGGTCTGGCGAGCGCGCTCGGTGACGTGATATTTGGCGATGGCCGACACGACCGACGGCTTCTCGCCGAGATCGACCGCGCTGGCCGTCATGATGCGCGCCGCGTCCGACAGATAGGTGTTGGCGCCAATGCGGGTCAGCGCCTCTTCGACGCCCTCGAAACGGCCGATGGCGGTCTTGAACTGATAGCGCACGCGAGCATAGGCACCCACCGCGCGGGCGGTGAGCTTCTGCATGCCGGTGTTCGAGCCGGGCAGCGAAATCGAACGCCCCGCCGCCAGCGACTCCATCAGCATGCGCCAGCCCTGGCCGACCATCTTCGGTCCGCCAATCACGAAGTCGAGCGGCATGAACACGTCCTGACCACGGATCGGGCCGTTCATCCACACCGCGTTGAGCGGGAAGTGACGGCGACCGATGTCCACGCCGGGGTGATCCCACGGCACCAGCGCGCAGGTGATGCCGACATCTTCGGTTTCGCTCAGCAAGTGGTCGGGGTCAAACAGGCGGAAGGCGAGGCCGAACACCGTACACACCGGCGCCAGCGTGATGTAACGCTTGTCGAAGGACACACGCACGCCGAGCACTTCTTCGCCCTGCCACATGCCTTTGCACACCACGCCGGCGTCGGGAATCGACGCCGCATCGGAGCCGGCCCAGGGGCTGGTCAGCGCAAAGGCGGGGATCTCCTGACCTTTGGCGAGTCGCGGCAAATAGTGGTTTTTCTGTTCTGGCGTGCCGTAATGCAGCAGCAGCTCGGCCGGGCCGAGTGAGTTGGGCACCATCACCGTGACGGCCGCCGCTGACGAACGCGTCGACAGCTTGGTGACCACCTGCGAATGCATGAAGGCCGAGAAGCCCTTGCCGCCATATTGTTTGGGAATGATCATGCCAAGGAAGCCGGCGGATTTGATGTAGTCCCACACTTCCTGCGACAAATCCTGCTTCTGGGCGCTCTCCCACTCATGCGTCAGGCGGCACAGCTCGGAGGTTTCCACGTCGAGGAACTGCTGTTCTTCCTCAGACAGCTTGGGCCACGGATAGGCCAGCAGCTTTTGCCAGTTGGGCGCGCCGGCGAACAGATCACCTTCCCACCACACGGTACCCGCCTCGAGCGCATCCTTTTCGGTCTGCGACATCGACGGCAGCGCCTTGCGGAAGGCACTCAGAATCGGTTCGCTGATCAGCGACTTGCGCAGCGAAGGCACCAGAAACACGCCCATGATCGCGACGTAAGCCAGCAGCGTCAGCAGCACCGCACCCGTCGGCCACGCACCCACCCAGGCCAAGCCGGACAGCCACACCAGACCCGCCACAAACCAGGCAAAAAATGGCGCTCGCCCGTAGGCGAGCGCACCTGCCAAGGGAGGGAGGGACAGAAAAAACCAGATCATGTGCTACGTCTCCTCGTGGGGTGCGGCGCGTTCTAGTGCGCGCTCACACCCGGTCATCACGCCGCGTCGCGGCGGCTTGTTCGTGACTCAACCACTTCTTCCGGCAAGGGGGCTCGCAAACCACCCAGCAGGAAGGACATCAGTCGTGGCATCAAGCGTGTCGGGTCCTTGTCATCAAAGTCCCCGGCAAACAACTTCAAAGCATCCGTCCCCGCAATCGCGTAGGACATGGCCCCCATCATGAAATGGAAGCGCCACAAAATTTCTTCACGCGGCACGTCGGGCAGCGCCCGATACAGCGCACTCATGAAGCGCTGCACCACCTCGGCGTACTCTTCGGCCAGAAACTGCCGCACAAACTCGTTCGGCTCGGTGTAAGTGCGCCCCAGCAAGCGCATGAAGGTCGCGCCACCATGCTCGGTATCGGCCGCCATCTTCAGCGACACGCCAAAAAAGGCGGCGACGATCTTGCTCGGCTTCAGCGGCGCGCCATTGGCCAAGGCTTCTTCCGCTTCCAGCGCGCTCAGACGGTCACGATTCAACTCGGTCAGGCGCCGCTTGAACACCTCCTGAATCAGCGCATCCTTGCTGCCGAAGTGGTAATTCACCGCAGCCAGATTCACGCCGGCCTGGCCCGTGATCATTCGCATCGACGTGGCTTCAAAGCCGTGCGTCATGAACAGCGATTCCGCCGCATTCAGAATCCTCGCCCGGGTATCCGGGCCCTGCTTCGCCGTTGCCTCGCTCATTGGGATCACGCTCCTTCGTTCTTGTTGTGTTTTGGGGCAGATCATCGCAATCGCAAGACGCAATCCTGTTCAAACGATCGTTTGAATCATACGTTCTGCTAAAACGATGTCAACTGATTTCTAGGTCTCCCGCCCAAAAAGATCAATCGGCGGTGCAACATAAATGCTTGATGCAATGCCGCATTCCTGCTGAACCGCCCCACATGATGCCGCAGTGAACGAGAAAGGGGGCGCCTTCGCGCCCCCTTTCTTCATGCTCACGTCCGCCTACATCAGGCGTCCGGCGCCGGTCCGCCGCGCATCATGCCGCGTCCCATGCCTTCGCGCCTGTCGGCCGGCGATGCACGCTTGTCTTTAAGCGTCTCGCGCTGCTCGGGTGTCAGCAACTCATACACCGCACGTTCGCCTGCGATACGCGACTGCATCATCGTGGCCATGGCGGCCGACTGCTGCTCGGTCAGCGCCTTGACGCGTGCCGCGTCGTAATTTTCGGCCGTTGCGGCTTCACGCAGCTGCTTCCTGAGATCGTGCATCACCTTCATCTGTTCGCGCATTTTCGGCATCTCGGCATGCTTGAGTTCGAAAATCTGATCGCGCTGTGCATCGGTCAAATCGAGCCCTTTGAGCATCCGCATCATGCCTCCACGGCTGGGGCCGTCCATTCCACCCCCTCGATGCATGGAGGTGCCGCACGAACCCATGCCATCGCCCATACCGGGCCCTGCCTGCGCCATCAGGGGCACCGCCAACGCGATGCTGCTGGCCAACAAAAACGCACCCATAATCGATTTACGCTTGGTCATCATCTTCTCCTTGAGTCATCCATATTTCGGGTCTGGGCGAGTCGCCCTCCACCGACAGCTGCAGTGTCTCGCCCCGCCCCGTAAAGCACGGTTAACCCGGGGTAAAGACAGGTAAAGCAGCGTAAAGGCGCTCGCCAGTCCTTTTAGGCGCCGTATCATTGCCGCCATGAACGAAAGAACCGTGGAATCGAAATGACGCGCGTGCTACTGGTCGATGACGATCTGGAACTCTCCGCCATGCTCAAGGAGTACTTGGCGCAAGAAGGCTTCGAAGCCACCACGGTGGCCGATGGCGAGGCCGGTGTCACCGAAGCGCTGTCGGGCAATTACGATATTGCCGTGCTGGATGTGATGATGCCGCGCCTCAACGGTGTCGACGCCTTGCGCCGCATTCGTCAGGAAAGCCGGATGCCGGTCCTCATGCTGACCGCTCGCGGTGACGACGTCGATCGCATCGTCGGCCTCGAACTGGGCGCCGACGACTACGTCCCCAAGCCCTGCAGCCCCCGCGAACTGGTGGCCCGCGTGCGCGCCATCTTGCGCCGCACGACAAGCCCGGAGTCCGCCTCCGATGTCGATGAACTCACTGTCGGCCCGCTGCGCCTGTGGCCCGCCCGACGCGAAGCGCACTGGGCCGGCGAGCCCCTCACGCTCACCAGTACCGAGTTCACCTTATTGGAAGTGCTGGTCGGCGCGGCCGGCCATGTGGTCAGCAAAAACACCTTGTCCGAAAAAGCACTCGGCCGCCCGCTGGCCCGCTTCGACCGCAGCGTCGACGTGCATGTGAGCAGCCTGCGCCACAAACTGGCGCCACGCGACGACGGCCGCTCCTGGATCCAGACCGTGCGTGGTCAGGGCTACCAGTTCGTGCGGGAGTAAGCGACATGGGCCGCCTGTTCTGGAAATCCTTCATCGCCCTGTGGCTGACGCTGACGTTTTCGGTGCTGGCCGTCGGCGCCGCAGTGTGGCTGTATCGCGGCACGAATGAAGACGCCGCACGACTCGAAGTCGCCACCTACCGCTCAAACATCGCCCTCGACACCGTCGAGTCGGTACTGCAGCACGGCGGACCGCAAGCCGCGCGCCAGTTCCTGATGCGCCGACCGCCCCGAGGCGGCCCCTCCGTGCTGGTCGTCGACGCGAACGGCCACGAGCTGCTCGGACGCCCGGTCCCGCCCGACCAACACGATCACACGCGCCGTATTCAAACGGCAGACGGCACGCAGCTTGAGCTGATCGCCGTACCGCCCCCGCCGCACGATCACGGCTTTGGCGCACGTCGCACCCCGCCGCCCCTATGGGTGCCGGTCTCAACCATCTTGCTGGCCAGCTTGGTGTTCAGCGCCTTGCTGGCATGGTACGTGGCCAAGCCCATCCGCGTCCTGAAGCGCGCCTTCGACGCGGCCGCCGGCGGCCAGCTGGACACGCGGGTCGCACCGCTGATGGGTGGCCGGCGTGATGAAATCGCCGACCTGGGCCACGATTTCGATCGCATGGCGGCGCAGCTCCAGGCGCAGATCACCGCCCAGCGCCGTCTGCTGCACGATGTCTCGCACGAGCTGCGCTCGCCGCTCGCGCGCATGCAGGCGGCCATCGGCCTCGGTCGTCAGAGCCCTGACAAACAGGACGCCATGCTCGAACGCATTGAACGCGAGTCGGCCCGGCTCGACACCCTGGTGGGCGAGCTGCTCACCCTGTCGCGACTCGAAGCCGGCGCTGGCGGCCGCGCTGAGCATCTGGAACTGGTGGAGCTGATCGCCGGCATCGCCGATGACGCGCAGTTCGAAGCCGAAGCCCAAGGGCGCAGCCTGGTCTTTAGCGGCGAAGGCGAATGCTGGAGCTGGGGCCAGTCCGAACTGATTCACCGCGCCTTCGAGAACGTGATCCGCAACGCAGTCAAATACACCGCAGAGGGCACGCAGGTCGACGTCACGGTTCAGCCATCCGCGACGCAGATTCAGGTGGTGGTCGCCGATCGCGGCCCGGGCGTACCGGACAAGGAGCTCGACGCCATCTTTGAGCCCTTCCACCGCAGCGACGCTGGCACCGACGCCCCGGGCTTCGGCCTCGGGCTGGCCATCGCCCGCCGCGCCCTCGCCGCCCACGGCGGCCAGATCCAGGCCCGCGGCCGTGATGGCGGCGGACTGATCATTGACATGGTATTGCCACTGCAGATCCAGCCCCCACAGCATGCCGCCTGAAGTGCGCCGCGGTCAGCGCAATCGGGCCAGCCAGCGATCATGCCACCGCCCCAGCAGCGCCTGGGCGAGCGCAGCACCCAGCAGCGCCAGCGCCATATCGGACTGGGTATCCCACGGGTCGCCCTGGGTGCCCAGAAAATCCTCCGCCTCGCCGCCCATCAGCACCGCGGCCAGCCATTCGATGAGCTCGTAAGTGGCCGAGATCGCCAGACAGATGCAGCACACCAGGAAAAACAACCAGCGCGGCCGGCGCAGCACCTGAAGCCGCAGCAGTAGTTCTCGTGCCACCATGGCAGGCACGAAACCCTGCGCAAAATGGCCGATGCGGTCATAGGGATTGCGGGCAAAGTCGAATACGTCCTGCAGCCAGAAACCCAGCGGCACACGCGCATAGGTGTAGGTCCCGCCGAGGATCAGGATCAGCGCATGCACCGCGATCAGTGCAAGCACCAGCCGGGTCAGCGGAAAACGGCGATGCGTCGCCATGATCAATGGCAGCGCAATCAGCACCGGCGCCACCTCCATCCACCAGGTCAGCCGGTCGTGAGGTGAAATACCCGACGCCGCCAGCGCGGCAAGCACGATGGCAAGCAGTGTCCATTCAAAGCCTTCCGCCCGATCCGCCATGCCGCTACCTCCCATCGCTTTTGCTGCGCGCACGGTAGCACGCATGACGCCAACCCGGCAGCCCGGTACACTGGCCGATTGCCGGCCAACAAGAGCCCCCGCCATGCCCAGCCCCGACACCCTGATTGCCTTTCTCGGCATTGCCCTGATCATCACCTTTGCCCCCGGACCAGACAACCTGATGGTGCTCGGCCAGAGCCTCGCCCGCGGACGCATGGCCGGCTTCGGCATTGCCGTCGGCTGTGCGCTGGGCTGTTTCACCCATGTGCTGTGGGCCACCCTGGGCGTCAGCGCCGCGCTGGCCGCCTCGCCCATGGCATTCACCGCGCTCAAACTGGCCGGCGCCGCCTATCTTGCCTGGCTGGGCATCCAGGCCATCCGCAGCGGCGGGCAACTGGCGGTAAATGCGCAAGCCGCGCCCGCACGGCCGTGGCGCAAGGATGTGGGCCGCGGCTTTGTGGCCAATGCCATCAACCCGAAAGTCGGCTTGTTCTTCCTCGCCTTCATGCCGCAATTCGTCCATGCCGACGCCGGCAGCGCCACGCTGCAAATGCTGGTGCTCGGACTGGTGTTCATGCTGCAAACCGTGGTGGTGTTCGGCGCCGTGGCCTATATGGCCGGCGGCATCGGCCGACTGCTCAAGCGCCGCCCCGGCGTCGCCCCCTGGCTGGACCGCATTGCCGGCGTGATCTTTCTCGGCCTGGCCCTGCGCCTGGTGCTTGACGACACCCAGGGCTGAACCGCATGCGACGACACCCGCAGGGCGCCCTGCCCGAGCCGGCCACCGGCGAGCGCCACGACCTGACCACCATCAAGACGCTGTTCCCCTACTTGTGGAGCTACAAGGGGCGGGTGTTCCTGGCGCTGGCCTGCCTGCTCGGAGCCAAGGTGGCCAACGTCGGCGTGCCGATGGTGTTCAAGCACATGGTCGATGCGATGACCATCACCACGCAGCAAGCCTTCATCATCGTGCCCGCCGCGCTGATCGTCGCCTACGGCGTACTGCGTTTCATGACCTCGATGCTGACCGAGCTGCGCGAGCTGATCTTCGCCCGCGTCACCCAGCAGGCGGTGCGCAACATCTCGCTGCAGGTGTTCCGCCATCTGCACGCGCTGTCGCTGCGCTTTCATCTTGAGCGGCAAACCGGCGGGCTGACCCGCGACATCGAGCGCGGCACCCGCTCGATCGGCTCGCTGATCAGCTACACGCTGTACAGCATCCTGCCCACGCTGGTAGAAGTCGGGCTGGTGATCGGCATTCTGTATGTGAATTACGACCCGATCTTCTCGGTGATCACCACCATCGCGCTCACGCTATACATCACTTTTACCGTCAAGATCACCAACTGGCGCACCGCCCTGCGACGCAAGGCCAACGAGCTCGACTCGGCCGCCAACGCGCGCGCGATCGACAGCCTGCTCAACTTCGAGACGGTGAAATACTTCAACAACGAAGAATTCGAAGCCCGCCGCTACGACGAGCAGATGCGTCAGTGGGCCGATGCCCAGATCAAGAATCAGCTCTCCTTGTCGGGGCTGAACATCGGCCAGGCGGCAATCATTGCCATCGCCGTCACCAGCATGCTGTGGCAGGCCTCCATCCGCGTGGTCGACGGCAGCATGACGATCGGCGACATCGTGCTGGTCAATGCCTACATGCTGCAGCTCTACATCCCGCTCAACTTCCTCGGCGTGATCTACCGTGAAATCCGCCAGGCCCTCACCGACATCGAGCGCATGTTCGGCCTGCTCAACCAGCCGCGCGAAATCGCCGACAAGCCCGACGCCGGCAGCCTCGCCGCCGACAACGCCACGGTGCGTTTCGAAAAGGTCAGCTTCGCCTACGATCCGGCGCGACAGATCCTGTTCGACGTGGACTTCGAGATCCCGGCCGGCAAGACCGTCGCCGTGGTCGGGCATTCCGGCTCGGGCAAATCCACCCTCGGCCGGCTGCTGTTCCGCTTCTACGACGTCACCGGCGGGCGCATCACCGTCAATGGCACCGACATCCGCGACCTGCAGCAAGACAGCCTGCGCCAAGCCATCGGCATCGTGCCGCAGGACACCGTGCTGTTCAACGACACGCTGCGCTACAACATCCAGTACGGCCGCCCCGACGCCGCCGACGGCCTGATCGACACCGCCGCGGCGGCCGCCCAACTCACCGACTTCATCGGTCGCCTGCCCGACGGCTACGAAGCGCGTGTTGGCGAACGCGGCCTGAAACTCTCGGGCGGTGAAAAACAACGCGTCGCCATCGCCCGCGCGCTGCTCAAGGATCCGGCCATCCTGATCTTCGACGAAGCCACCTCGGCGCTCGACTCGCGCACCGAAAAAGCCATTCAGGCCCAGATCGACCTCGCCGCGCGCGGCCGCACCGCGCTGATCATCGCCCACCGCCTGTCCACCATCGCGCATGCCGACGAAATCCTGGTGCTCGACCAAGGCCACATCGTCGAGCGTGGCCGGCATCAAGCCCTGCTCGCCGCTAACGGCGCCTATGCGCAGATGTGGCGCCTGCAGCAGCAAGAGGCCAGCGAGGCCGATAGCGCGACATAACGCAGCTTTTCTCCGCTGGCCTCAAACCGGTTTCAGCGCGACCTTGCAGGATGGTCAGCTTCGCTGCCCACCATCGTGCCCAACGATAGCCACCGCCTGGTGGGCAGCGAAGCTGACCACCCTACAACCCCTTCCGTGCTTCGGATTGGCCAACGACCAAGCGATTTCCGTGAGCGCCGATGGCTCAAGCTCGCATGAGCGGAAAAACCTCATCGCCGCAATCCCCCCCAAAAAAACAAAGACGGCGCCCGAAGGCGCCGTTCAAAGGACGGAGTTGAATCGCCAGATTACTTACGACGGCGACGCAGTCCGATGACACCGAGCAGGCCAAGACCGGCCAGTGCCAAAGAACCCGGTTCGGGAACGCTACCTGTATTTCCGGGATTGCAAGACCCGCCAGCAACTGTTCCGGTGCACGTTTTACCAACAATGCCCGCAAACTTCACATAATCCAGCGCACCATTCCCAGGATCGCTATCCCCAAAAGCGGTATTAAAAGCACCCACCAACCAATACTTGGAATAGGTCGTCGAATTTCCGGTGCTTGTTTCGGTTGTACCGGGGTTGGACAAGGTCGCAACATTGCTCCAACCATTACCGACCAAACTGGCATAGGTGCTTCCGTTTATCGACGCACTCCCGCTGCCGACAAACGCCAAAATCGACAGATCGGAGTCGTTGGAATACCAACCATTCCTTACGCTCGTAAGATTCACCGCCTCGGAAAAGGTCAGCATGATCGAGTCATAACGCTCGTCGTTATCCATCGCATGCTCGGTACCATTGCCGATCACATCATTGGCATCTTTTCCAGCGCCCGTGCCGCCATCTCTGTTGATCACCCCAAGGCCGCTATTACCATACACCGAAAGGTACGCATTTCGAATAAGCGTGTTACTTGATCCGCCAGTATTCGACCACGCGCTTGCGGTCACGGTGACACCGTTATTAGTGAACTGCCGTGTATTACCCCAGTCAGTAGTCCCGATGGTGCCGACATTGGAGCCCGTCGTCATCGACCAAGTTGCAGTTGCTGCGCCCGCCTGCGCACAAATGATCAGGCTAGCTACGGCAAGCAAAGTCTTGTTGAGTGCGGTCATAAAATTCTCCTTATTCCTTGCCGAAGAAAAAGCAAAAACGATGCCAAAAATAAAAACGCAGCAAATTCAATTGCTTGAAGCCAACGCTCTACCATCACAATTAACTTCTGTCAGATATTTCGACAGTCACCGGGAGAGTGTCTCCAACAGGTGTTTTGCCCCTTCCGCCCCCGGAAAATCCTGCGACAGCCCCAATGCGGCGCGCAACTCCTCCATGGCCGCCTCCTGACGGCCACTCTTATGCAGGGCCTCCGCCAAGTGATAGCGAATTTCGGGATTGTTTGGCGAGCGCAGGCGGGCATCTCGCAGGTGCGTCAGCGCGGCATCAACATGACCCATTTTCAGCTTGATCCAACCCAGCGTATCGATAACCAAGGGGTCGCTTGGCGCTAGCCGAAGCGCCTGCTCCGCCGTTTCCAAGGCTTTTGCATCCCCTGAAGACAGTTGCACTAATGCCAGATTATTCAGGACATCTGGCGCTGGACCGTCATGCCTCAAAAGTGCTTTGAGTTGCACATCTGCATCCGGCCACTGCGCCTCCTGCATCAACAAACCAACCAGAAACCGGGCAACGACACCAGAGTAGGCTCGCTTGAGCTCTCGCTCAAGTGCTGTGCGCGCCTGGACGAGCGCACCCAGTTGCACGTGGGCTCTGGCGAGGCTTAACGCGGCCTCGGCCGTAGGCTGTCGGTCATACGCCCGCCCATAGAGTTCCAAGGCACGTCGATGATCCCCCTCAGCAAGCGCCACCGACGCCTCAAGCGAGGGAAGAAGCGCAGATGTCGAATCAACGGCTTGCAGCAGCTTCAACAAACTCTTCGCTTCTGATGAGTCATTTTTTTTCAGTGCCACTTCAATGGCAAGAGCCAGCGCGGGCGGATAGTCTTTTACCGCGGTCGTCGCCTTCTGGACGTTGTACTCTGCCTCGTCCGGAAAGCCTGCTGCCAGTTGAAGTCGTCCAACACGGACCTGCGCGTCGGGATCAAATTCGGCAATCCGCGTCATCCCCCTGAAGGTCATTCGCGCAGCACCAGGCTCACCTGCCGCCAAATAAGCCTGCCCCAACACCGCTTGAACATTAAGATCGTCCGGATGCCGAAGGCCAATTTCTTTCGCAGCGCTCAAGGCGAGCGCTGGCTGTCGAGACAAGGACAGAGCCTCAACAAGTGCCATTCCGGCACGAGGATCATTCGGATCCTTTGCGGTAGCTCGCCGAAACCATTCGACTGCCACGCTGAGATTCCCGCTACGTTGCTCCAGCAAGCCCAATTCGTACATCACTCTAACGTCGTTTTTTCGATTGTTCGCTAGCGCGGTAAGACGAGCGCGCGACGCATCCACCTGGCCTTGCTGCGTTTCAATACGCGCAAGATTTAGCATCGCCGGAACAAATTCGGGATCTTTCTTCAAGACTTGCTCGTAAGCCCTGCTAGCACCGGCCACATCACCAGACGCAGCGCGCACGGCGCCAAGCAAATTCAACGCGGCCAAATCGTCTGCGGCGCTATCCACCAGCGACTGAGCAACCCGCACAGCTTGCTCTGGTTTGCCTTGGCGCACGTACAACGACGCCAACACCATGCCTATGGCCCCATTGCGTGGATCAGCCTGGAATGCTTGCTCCAATCGCTCAACCCCTCCTCCAAGATCCCCTCCGCCAATAAGGCTATAACCCAAAGCAGCCTGCACTTGAGCATTGTTGGACATGAGCGCCGCTGCCCGCTCCAAGTACTGAGTTGCGCTGCGATAGCGCTTTTCGGCAAGATTGGCCCGCCCCGCAAGAAAGAGTGCTTGGGCATCATCGGAAATGACCCGAAGCACCGGCTCGATTGTCGAGAGTGTCCTTGCGCTATCGCCTTCGTCCATATAAATGCTAGCAAGCAACTTGCGTGCGCCCAGGTTGCGGGGATAACGAGACAACAGAGCGTCAAGATAGGCCTTGGCTTTACCATTAGCGCCAAGACCGTGCTGTGCCAGAGCGCCCAACATAAGTAACTGCTCACGAGAATTGACATATTCCGACGGCAGACTATCGACAAGGCCGGTCACTTCGGTGAGCGCCCCATGAACGGCCTTTGCATCACCAGAGCGCCCCGCAACGACGGCACGCAAATAGGCCGAGCGCGGCTCTGCTTTCGCATGCTCAGCCAGATAGTCCAGCTCTTTTTTTGCTTCTGAATCACGCCTCAGGTCGACGAGAAGTGAAGCCCGCGCCACACGCGCGTCGACATGGCCGGGCGCGATGGCAAGCGCCTTGCCGTAGTCAGCCAAGGCCGCCGAGAGATTTCCACGCACATGGTGAGTCGAGGCGCGAAGATTCCAGATTGAGGCGTTGTTTTTTTCAAGCGCCATCGCTCTATCGACCGCCGCTTCGGCGTCTGTAACCTCCCCACCTTGAAGCAGCACAGGCACAAGAGAGAGATAAGGGCGAACTGATTTCGGATCCGCATCGATAGCCGCCTGGAAACTGCGCAGCGCCTCACGCTGATCGCCTTGATCAGCAAGTGCCGTGCCGCGCATGGAGAGCACTTCAACAAGAGCCTCCCCCCGTAACTGCGTCGGCTGAATTTCCCGCAGCAACTCCTTGGTTCTGCCCAACATCAGCATCAGCTCAGCTCTCGACACAGCAACTTCGCTCGGACTGACGCCCAGCTTGATCGCCTCGTTGAACGCAGCCTCGGCCGCCGGCAACTCGGTCTGCTTGAGCAATGCCCGTCCGAGCAGCACATGCGCCGACAGCAGCTTGTTGTTCTGCTGAAGCGCGTTCTTCAGCTGGATGACCGCGCCGGCCGTGTCGCCCTTTTCAAAGCGGGCAAGTCCGTCTTCGTAAAAGGCGGCGGCCTTGCCGGCATCGGCCAGGGCTGGGAGCGAGAAGGCAAAGGCGATCACGGCGAGGCCGTGGCGCAGTTTATGGGCGCGAGAAGCGTTTGGCATGGAGCCTCCCGAAGAGAAGTCAGCTTTATCGGTCATCCCGCGAGTATAGAGTGCGGCTCGACGCAAGGACTGTGACATCTTTCGGGGACCGCCCCATTAGGCGCCTCGGCCACTCAAGTGTCGCGCGGAATTCCGTTAAACTGGAGAGGCACTTTCCTGGAGCCCTCCCACGTATGTCCGCCCATGAAGGCTTGCCGCATCTTCGCGAGCTGATTCTGTTCCTGTGCCTGTCCGGCGTGCTGATTCCGCTGCTGCAGCGGCGCAACATCAACCCGGTGCTGGGCTTTCTGGCCATGGGCACGCTGGTCGGCCCGTATGGTCTTGGACGGCTGGTCGAATACTGGCCATGGCTGGAACCCCTGACGTTTCCGCGGGTGGAAGACGTGGCGGTATTCGCCGAACTGGGCGTGATCTTCCTGATGTTCATGATCGGTCTCGAGATGTCCATCGACCGGCTCTGGGCCTTGCGGCGATGGGTGTTTGGGGTGGGCGCCTTGCAGGTGGGGCTGTCGGCGGCGGTGATCGGCGGCCTGGCCTATGGCTTCGGCAACCCGGTTGAAGCGTCGGTCATCCTCGGTCTGGTGCTGGCGTTTTCTTCGACGGCCGTGGTGATGCAGTTGCTGAGCTTTCGGCGGGAGCTGGGCTCGCCACTTGGGCAGGCGAGCTTTTCGCTGCTGCTGTTTCAGGATCTGGCGGTAGTGCCGCTGCTGGTGCTGGTCGGCCTGCTTGGCCAGCATGGTGAGGGCAACTTTGCCTTGCAGATGGGCCAGGCCGCGCTCAAGGGCGTGTTCACCATCGGCGCCATTTACCTCATCGGCCGACGCGTGGTGCAACCGGTGTTCCACCATCTTGCGGCCAACCAGCAGTCCGACACTTTCATGGCGCTGACGCTGCTGGTGTCGCTCGGCGTGGCGGCGCTGACCTGGGCCGCCGGGCTGTCAATGGCGATGGGCGCGCTGCTGGCCGGGCTGATCATTGCCGAAACTGAATTCCGCCATGCGGTCGAAGTGACCATCGAGCCCTTCAAGGGATTGCTGATGGGCTTGTTCTTCATGTCGGTGGGCATGGGCATCGACCTCACCGAGCTGCTCAGCAAACCGCTGCTGCTGCCGCTGTCGGTGATCGGGTTGGTGCTGGCCAAGGGCCTGATCATCGCGGTGCTGTTCCGGATCTTTGGCCTGTCGACGGGTCGCTCGCTCGAAGGCGGTTTTCTGCTCGGCGCCGGCGGTGAATTCGCGTTCATCGTCATCGGCATGGCGCTCAGCTTCCAGCTCCTGCCGCGCGATGTCGCCCAGTTCATGTTGCTGGTGGTCGGCTTGAGCATGCTGGCCACGCCGCTGCTCGCGCGACTTGGGCAAACCTTGGGCAATGCCATCGACCGCCGCAGCGGTCAGCACGCCTCTGCCATGCAGATCAGCGACCCCGAGGCGATGCGCAACCATGTCATTCTTGCGGGCTTCGGACGCGTCGGCCAGCTGGTGGGCGAATTGCTGTCTGAACTGGGCGTCGCGTATTGCGCCATCGAATCCAACCCCACCCTGGTCGCGCGCCACCGTGCCCGCGGCCTGCCGGTGGTATTTGGCGACGCGAGCAATCCGGAGATGCTGCGACGCCTGCACCTGGACCGCGCCGGGGCGGTGATCCTGACCATGGATCAAACCGCACCAGCCGTTCATGCCGTTCGCGGCCTGCGCTCCATGTCACCCGACATACCAGTGCTCGCCCGGGCGCGCGACGAGAAACACGCGCTGGCGCTGCGCGAAGCGGGCGCCGACGTGGTCATCCCCGAAACACTCGAATCCAGCCTGCAGCTGGCCGCCGGCGCGCTGGCCCGGCTGGGTGTGCCTGACGAGGCGGCGCGCATGATGCTCGACCGCGTCCGTGACAACCGAACTCACCCGCTGCGCAACACTTCATGACCTTTCCATCGCCCATCCAGCGTCCGCCGCGGTCGTCAGTGAAGACGACTCAAGGCACAATACCGCCTTTGCCCGTTCGCGAGAGCCCCCTGTGATCCGACAAGGCCTGCTGACACTTCTCATCGCTTTTGCTGCATTTGGCGCCCGCGCCGACACCCCGCCCAGCGTCGACGACACGCTGACCGCCATCCGTGAGCACGGCGCCATCCGCCTGGGCCATCGCCTCTCGTCGATTCCCTTCTCCTATCTCGACGAAAACGGTCAGGTGGTCGGCTATTCGCACGAGCTGGCGCTGAAGATCGTTGACGCCATCCGCCAGCACCTCGACAACCCCAAGCTGCCGGTCGAACTGGTGCCGATCACCTCAGGCAACCGCTTCCGACTGATCCACAAGGGCGAGATCGATTTCGAGTGCGGCTCGACCACGCACAACTCGGAGCGCGCCAAGCGGGTGAGCTTCTCCAACACCATCTTCGTCATCGGCACCCGTGTGCTCACCCGCCGCGATTCGGGCATCTCCGACTTCAACGACCTCAACGGCAAGCGGGTCGTCACCACCGCCAGCACCACCTCCGAACACCTGCTGCGGCAAATGAAGGAAGAGCGCCAGATCGACCTGACGCTGATCACCGCACGCGATCACGGCGAGAGTTTTCTCACGCTCGAGACCGGTCGCGCCGATGCCTTCATGCTTGACGATGCCCTGCTGTATGGCGAGCGGGCCAAATCACTTCACCCGGCCGACTGGGTGGTCACCGGCACGCCGCGCTCGTTCGAAGCCTACGGCTGCACGCTTCGCAAGGGCGATCAGGCCATGAAGAAGCTGATCGACGAAACACTCGCCCGGATCATGACCTCCGGCGAGGCCGAGCGCATCTACACACGCTGGTTCATGCAACCGATTCCGCCCAAGCAACTGAATCTCAACTTTCCGCTCTCCGACAGCATGCGCGCGCTGTTTCGCGAGCCGAACGACAAGCCCTTCCAGTGATGTCGACACTGCCTCACCTGACCCTGCTCACCACCGGCGGCACCATCGCCGGCCAGGCGGCCAGCTCGGCCGATACCACCGGCTACACTGCCGGCGCACTTGATCCGTCCGCACTCATTGCCGCCGTGCCGGGCCTGGGCGAGCTTGCCCAACTGCAGTGCGACTCGCTGCTTTCGATCGACAGCAAAGACATGTGCCCCGCGCACTGGCTCACGCTGCTGGCCCGGGTGCAACACCACCTGGCGCGGCCTGACTGCGACGGCGTGGTCATCACCCATGGCACCGACACGCTCGAAGAAACCGCCTGGTTTTTGCACCTGTGCCTGCCGCCGGGCAAGCCGGTCGTGCTGACTGCCGCCATGCGCCCGGCCAGCGCGCTGTCGGCCGACGGCCCGATGAATCTGTATCAGGCGGTTGCCGTGGCAGCGCATGCCGCCAGCGCGAATCAAGGCGTTCTGGTCGTTGTGAACGGACATATTTTTGCTGGCGCTGACATCGTCAAGACCGACACCCAGGCGCTCGATGCCATCGATGCCCCCGCGCGCGGCCCGCTCGGCGCGGCGCAGCCGGTGCAGTTCTACCATCCGGCCGCACTCACACAGGCCGGTTGCGTGCCAGCCGATGCGCTGGCCGGCCAGACCGAGCTGCCGCGCGTCGACATCCTTTACGTTGCCGCCGGCAGCGATCCCGATCTGCTCGCCGCGGCCATCGAGCGTGGCGCCAAAGGCATCGTCCTCGCCCTGCCCGGCAACGGCAGTCTGCCGGCCAATTGGCAGTGCGCCGCAGACGCCGCCCGCGCCAGGGCAATTGCGGTGATCCGCTCGACCCGCGTCGCCCACGGCCGCGTGGCCCACGCGACAGACACCATGCTCCCCGCGGCCAGCGGCGCGCTCAACCCGGCCAAGGCACGCATCGCGCTGATGCTGGCGCTGGCCGCCGGCACACCCGAGCTCAGCGCGCGTCTCTTCGCCTGAGCAACGCCGTCGGCTACAAGCCGGGGTCCGTCCCGCCGCCGGCGCGTGCGGCCTCGACCACATGCCGGTTCAGCGCCGGCGCAAACAGCTCGACAAACGCATAGATATAGCCGCGCAACCACACGTTGCGGCGGATACCGATGCGCGTGGTGCTCGACTCGAACAGATGCGCAGCGTCACTCATGCCCAGGCCTTTGTCCATCAGCGGATCGAAAGCCATGCTGGCCACGATGCCGATACCCAGCCCCATGCGCACATAGGTCTTGATCACATCGGAGTCGATGGCCGTCAGCACCACATTGGGCTTCAGCCCACGCCCCAGAAAGGCCTTGTTCATCTGGCCACGCCCGGTAAACGCCGAGTCGTAGGTGACAATCGGCCAGCGCGCGATCTCCTCCAGCGTGAGCGGCCGAGCCTTGAGGATGGGGTGATCCGAGGGCGCGACCACGCCGCGATTCCACTGGTAGCACGGCAGCATCACCAGATCGGGGTAATCGGAGATCGCCTCGGTGGCGATCACCAGGTCCGCGTCGCCCGACAGCACCATGTCGCACACCTGACTCGGGCTGCCCTGGTGCAACTCCAGGCGCACCTTGGGGTAACGGCGGGTGAACTCCGCGATCACCCTGGGCAGCTTGTAGCGCGCCTGGGTGTGAGTGGTGGCAATCGACAGGCGGCCCTGCCCCTCGTTGCGAAACTCCTCGCCCACGCGCTGCAGGTTGTCGGCATCGGCCAGCACCCGGCGCGCAATGTTCAGCACCTCACGGCCCGGCTCGGTCACGTCGACAATCCGCTTGCCGTGGCGCACAAAGATCGCCACGCCAAGCTCCTCCTCCAGCGCCCGGATCTGCTTGGACACCCCGGGCTGAGAAGTAAACAAGGTCTCGGCCGCCTCGGACACATTCAGTCCGTTGCGCTCGACTTCAACGATGTAGCGCAGTTGCTGGAAATTCACGATCACCGCTCCGGTTTGCCGCCCCGATGCTTCAGTAGTGCGACGGTCTAAATAACTTTTGATTATTTAAGTTTAACCCGCCACCCCTGTTCTGATCTATCTGCAATCCGTACGATGCAATGCAACATTACAGGTTGAATCACATGGACTTTGCCTACACCATCGCCGGTTTTGCCGTTGGCGCCATCGTCGGACTCACCGGCGTGGGCGGCGGCTCGCTGATGACACCCCTGCTGGTACTGATGTTCGGCATCCACCCGTCAGTGGCCGTGGGTACCGACCTGCTCTACGCGGCCATCACCAAGGCCGGCGGCACACTGGCCCACAGCCTCAAGGGCTCGGTGGACTGGCAGATTACCCGCCGCATGGCGACCGGCAGCATTCCGGCGGCGCTGGTCACCCTGTGGGCGGTGCATCGCTACGCCCCCGGCGGCATGGGCGGCGCCACGCATGTCATCACCTTTGCGCTCGGCGTGGCCCTGGTACTGACCGCCGTGGCCATCGTGTTCCGCAGTCGCATCCAGGCGTTTTCGACCCGGGCGATGGGCAACACGCCCAACCCGATCCGCACCCGCAATCTCACGATTGCCACCGGCGCAGTGCTTGGCGTGCTGGTATCGATCTCTTCGGTCGGCGCCGGCGCACTCGGTGTCACCGCCTTGTTCTTTCTGTATCCTGCGCTGCCTTCGCTGCGCATCGTCGGCTCCGACATCGCCCATGCGGTGCCGCTCACGGCCGTGGCCGGCATGGGCCACTGGGCGCTTGGCACGGTCGACTGGGCACTGCTCGGCAGCCTGTTGATCGGCTCCCTGCCCGGCATCTGGCTTGGCAGCCATGTTTCAGCGCGGGTCCCCGACCGCGTTCTGCGTCCGATCCTGGCCAGCACCCTGGTGCTGGTGGGCGCAAAAATGATTACTCACTGAGAGAAAATAATATGTATCGCTACGACAACTACGATCAGCGCCTTCTGGACGAACGTGTCGCCCAGTTCCGCAACCAGATGGATCGCCATCTGGCCGGCGAACTGAGCGAGGACGAATTCCGCCCCCTGCGTCTGCAAAACGGGCTGTACATCCAGCGCCACGCCCCGATGTACCGGATCTCGGTGCCCTATGGCCACCTGGCGAGCCGCCAGCTGCGCAAGCTCGCCTACCTGGCACGAACCTACGACCGGGGCTACGCCCACTTCACCACACGAACCAACGTGCAGTTCAACTGGCCGAAGCTCGAAGATGTGCCCGACATGCTCGCCGAGCTGGCGAGCGTGCAGATGCACTCCAACCAGACCTCCGGCAACGATATCCGCAACATCACCGCCGATCCGTATGCCGGCGTGGCGGGCGACGAGATTGTCGACACCCGCCCATGGGCGGAAATCCTGCGCCAGTGGGCCACCTACAACCCCGAGTTCGCGTACCTGCCGCGCAAGTTCAAGATCGCGCTGAACGGCGCGCTGGAAGACCGCGTCGTGGTACAGGTCTACGATATCGGCCTCGATTTCACGAAAAACGAAGCCGGCGAGATCGGTTTCCGCGTGCTTGTCGGCGGCGGCCTGGGCCGCACCCCGATCCTCGGCGTCGAGATCGCCAGCTTCATCCCGTGGCAGCACCTGATCACCTACTGCGAGTCGATCCTGCGGGTCTACAACCGCCACGGCCGTCGCGACAACATCTGGAAGGCGCGCATCAAGATTTTGGTGAAGGCGCTCGGCGCCGACGAATTCCGTCGCCAGGTCGAAGAGGAATGGGCACTGGTCAAGGATGGTCCCAACACGCTCACGGCAGAAGAGGTCGAGCGCATCGCCACCCATTTTGACGACCCCGACTACGCCGACCTGCCCGAACGCGACGCCACCTTCGAGGCCCAGCGCGACAGCAGCAAGCCGTTTGCCGCCTGGGTCCGTCGCAACGTGCGTGAGCACAAACGCCCCGGCTACGCCTCGGTGGTGCTCTCTCTCAAGCGTACCGGCGTGCCGCCGGGCGACATCACGGCCGACCAGATGGATACGGTGGCCGACCTGGCCGACCGCTACAGTTTCGGCGAAGCACGCATGACGCACGAGCAGAACGTGGTGCTCGCCGACGTCAGGAAATCCGATCTCTACGCGGTCTGGCAGATTGCCCGCGAAGCCAAACTGGCCACCCCGAACATCGGCCTGTTGACCGACATCATCGCCTGCCCCGGTGGCGACTTCTGCTCCCTCGCCAATGCCCGCTCGATCCCCATCGCGGAAGGCATCCAGCGCCGTTTCGACGACCTGGACTACCTCTACGACATCGGCGAAATCGAAATCAACATTTCGGGCTGCATGAACGCCTGTGGCCATCACCATGTCGGCCACATCGGCGTGCTGGGCGTCGATAAGAACGGCGAAGAGTGGTACCAGGTCACCATCGGCGGCATGCAGGGCAACGAAACCGCGCTGGGCAAAGTCATCGGCCGGGCCTTTGCCGCGGCCGAGATGCCCGACGTGGTAAGCGAGCTGATTGCCACCTATCTGGACAACCGCTTCGCGGACGAACGCTTCATCGACACCGTACAGCGCATCGGGCTCGAGCCCTTCAAGGCGCGCGTGTATGGCGATCAACACATTGAAAGGAAGGTGGCCAATGCCTAAAGTCATTCACAAGGGTCAGGTCGTCGCCGACAACTGGCAGGTTTTCCGGCTGCCCGAGGGCGCCGACGCCGCCACGGCGGCAATCCCGACCGGACAAGTGATCGTCCCGTTCCCCGTCTGGCAGGTTCGCCGGGAAGAACTCCTGGCCAGCGCCGATGCCGTCGGCGTCTGGCTCGCCGGCAGCGATGACCCCGCAGCGCTGGCCGACGATCTGCACGCGCTCGCCCTCGTGGCGGTGGACTTTCCCAAGTTTACCGATGGCCGCGGCTATTCCATCGCCGTCGCGCTGCGCACCCGCTTCGGCTACACCGGCCCGCTGCGCGCCATCGGCCAGGTGCTGCGCGACCAGTTCAACTATCTGTCGCGCAGCGGTTTCGATACGCTGGCCCCCGCCGAAGGCCGCTATACGGACGCCCAACTCGAAGCGGCCGTCGCCAGCCTCGCGGATTTCACCGATCCCTACCAGGCATCGGTGATCCACCCGCAACCGCTCTTCCGTCGCCATTCGCGGGCCGCCGCATGAGCACCGTGTCGCCCCTTCGCCCCGCTGCCGGCAACCCGGCAACTCGCCCGGCGCTGACCGACGCGCAGCGCACCGCCGTGGCGACCAAGTCTGACGAAGCGCTGGCGCTGCTTGAGGCTGCGGTCGCCGAGTTCGGCGCCGACGGCCAGCTCACCTTCGCCAACAGCTTTGGCGCCGAAGACATGGTGCTGACCGACCTGATCCTGCGCCACAAGCTGCCGATCGAGATCTTCTCGCTCGACACCGGCCGCCTGCCGGCCGAGACCTATAACTTGATGGGTGAGGTGGAGTCGCGCTACGACACCAAACTCAAGGTCTTCTTCCCCGACACCGCCGCAGTCGAAGCCTATGTGCGCGGCGAAGGCATCAACGCGTTTTACGGCTCGATGGACCTGCGCAAGCGCTGCTGCCACATCCGCAAGGTCGAGCCGCTCGGCCGCGCGCTGGCCGGCAAAAAGGCCTGGATCACCGGCCTGCGTGCCGCCCAGGCCGCGACACGCACTCACTTGCCAACCCGCGAGTTCGACGCCGGCAACGGTCTGGAAAAGCTCAACCCGCTGGCCGCCTGGTCGGAAAGCGACGTGTGGGCCTACATCCGCATCGAGAGCGTGCCCTACAACGCCCTGCATGATCAGTTTTACCCGAGCATCGGCTGCGCGCCCTGTACCCGCGCGGTCGCCATTGGCGAAGACGTTCGCGCCGGCCGCTGGTGGTGGGAAGACCCCACGGCCAAGGAATGCGGCCTGCACGTCAAGAAGTCCTGAACCCACTCACAGGAGGATGACCCCATGCCCAAGGCACATCATCTGAACCCCTCGCTGAGCCACACGCTTGTGCTGCGCCTCACCGCGCTGCGCGCCGGCCTGCGCGCGGCCCTCCGCGCCCTGTTCGCCCGAAACACGCATCACTGAGACTTTTCATGACCACGCTGACTCGACAAACGCTCTCTCATCTCGACTGGCTCGAAGCCGAAGCCATCCACATCATGCGTGAGGTGGCCGGCCAGTGCAGCAGCCCGGTGCTGCTGTTCTCCGGCGGCAAGGACTCGGTGTGCATGCTGCGCATCGCCGAGAAGGCCTTCCGCCCGGGGCGCTTCCCCTTCCCGCTGATGCACATCGACACCGGCCACAACTATCCGGAAGTCATCGCCTTCCGCGACAAGCGTGCCGCCGAGCTGGGTGAGCGCCTGATCGTGCGTTCGCTCGAAGACTCCATGGCCCGCGGCAGCATCGTGCTCAAGCATGAGCATGAATCGCGCAACAAGCACCAGTCGGTGACCCTGCTCGAAGCCATCGAAGAGTTCGGCTTTAACGCCTGCATTGGCGGCGCCCGCCGCGATGAAGAAAAGGCCCGCGCCAAAGAACGGATCATGAGCTTCCGCGACGAGTTCGGCCAGTGGGACCCGAAGAACCAGCGCCCCGAACTGTGGAACCTCTACAACGCGCGCTCGCACAAGGGCGAGAACATCCGCTCCTTCCCGATCAGCAACTGGACCGAGCTCGACGTGTGGCAGTACATCCAGCGCGAGCAACTCGAACTGCCGTCGATCTACTTTGCCCACACCCGCCCGGTCGTGCGCAAAGGCGACTTGCTGATGCCGGTGACGGACCTCACCCCGGCCAAGCCGGGTGACACGGTCGAAGACGTGATGGTGCGCTTTCGCACCGTCGGCGACGTGAGTTGCACCGCGCCGGTCGAATCAGACGCCGACACGGTCGAGAAGATTCTCGCCGAAACCGCGACCACCACCATCACCGAACGCGGCGCCACGCGCATGGACGACCAGACCTCCGAAGCGTCCATGGAGCAGCGCAAGAAAGAAGGCTACTTTTAGTGATTGGTTATTGGTGATGGGTCATTGGACCGGTCGCCTACTCCGGAGCGCCTCCGGATCACGAATCACCAATTACGAATCACCAACTACGAATCACTCATCACGAATCACGAGAAAACCATGTCCGCACTCGAAAACCTGCCCGAAATCGACAACGGCCTGCTGCGCTTTCTCACCTGCGGCAGCGTCGATGACGGCAAAAGCACCCTGATCGGCCGCCTGCTGTTCGACAGCAAGACCATCCTCGCCGACACGCTCAACGCCATGGAGAAAACCTCGGCCAAGCGCGGCATGACCGCCGTCGACCTCTCCTTGCTCACCGACGGCCTGCAAGCCGAGCGCGAGCAAGGCATCACCATCGACGTGGCCTATCGCTACTTCTCGACCGGCACGCGCAAGTACATCATTGCCGACGCGCCGGGCCACGAGCAGTACACCCGCAACATGGTCACCGCCGCCTCGACCGCCAACCTGGCCATCATCCTGATCGACGCGCGCAAGGGCATGCTCAACCAGACCCGCCGCCACTCCACCCTCGCCCACTTGCTCGGCATTCCGCACCTGCTGGTGGCGGTCAACAAGATGGACCTGGTCGACTACGACCAGGCCACCTACGAGAACATCAAGGCCGAGTACCTCAAGTTCGCCCACAAGATGGGCCTGAAAGACGTGCGCTTCATCCCGCTATCGGCGCTCAGCGGCGACATGGTCGTTGACCGCGGCGAGCGCATGCCCTGGTACGAAGGCCCGACGCTCATCAACATCCTCGAAACCGCGCCGGCCGCCCACACCGAGCGCCCGGAAGCCTTCCGCTTTCCGGTGCAGTTCGTGTGCCGCCCGCAGGATTCCGCCAACCCCGAGCTGCACGACTACCGCGGCTTCATGGGCCGGGTCGAGTCCGGCGAGATCGCCGTGGGCGACGCCGTGACGGTGCTGCCCAACGGACTGAGCAGTCGCGTCAAGGCCATCGAAATTGGCGGCCAGAAGATCGATCGTGCCATCCACGAACAGTCGGTCACCCTGCTGCTCGAAGACGAAATCGACACCTCACGCGGCGACATGATCGTCAAGAGCGCCGAAGCACCCGAGGCCGTCAAACAGATCGACGCCAATGTCTGCTGGATGTCCGAGACCCCGATGTCACCGGCGCGCACCTACCTGATCCGCCACACCTCGCGTGAGGTGAAAGCCAAGATCGCCAAGATCGACTATCGCCTCGACATCAACACCATGGAACACGAGCCGGTCGACACGCTGGCGATGAACGACATCGCCCGCCTCACCCTCAAGCTCGCGCAGCCCATCTTCGCCGACCCCTATCGCAGCAACCGGGCCACCGGCGCCTTTATCATCATTGATGAGTCGACCAACAATACGGTCGGTGCCGGCATGATTGTCTGATCGCAGCTCGCAACCGACACACTAGGCCATGCCCCGCATGGCCTTTTTCTTGCCCGAAAAGCGCCCCACGACGGTGCAACACGCCTTGAAAGCACCACCGTGATGCATCCATTGCGCCCGCGCCAACTGCTGCAGTGCAATGTATTTTCCCGCACTAACGCCAACATCCTGCGCCTGGCGAGGCCTTTCTCAAAGCGTGCAATGCAGCATCATTTTGTCTCAAGGACTGGCACGAAAGACGCTTAGTCTTACCTGCCCCAAGACTTACACAGGCGGTAGCGAAGCCCCCGGACCGTGCCGGCCCGACCTTCAGTTCGACATATCGTCACATCTGTATTCGACAAGGAGAGACTCATGCACGCACGTCCCCTTCACCAAGTGATGCACGCTCATGGCTTCCTCGTGGTGGCACCCGACACACCGGTGCTTGAGGTTGTCTGCCAGATGGCTCAAGCCAGGCTCAGCGCGGCGCTGATCGCCGAGCATGGCGTTCTGACGGGTATCTTCACCGAACAGGACGCCACCTTCCGGGTACTCGGCGCCGGCCTCGACGCCAAGGCCACGCCAGTGTCCGACGCGATGACCCACAACCCGGTCACAAGTACGCCCCACCACCCCTTCGGCCACGCGCTGCACATGATGTATGAGGGCGGCTTCCGTCATCTGCCGATTGTGGACGCCAACCGCAAGCCCGTGGGGATGGTCAGCAGCAAGGACGCATTGAATCTCGAGGCCATCGAGCTGCAGAAAGAGCTCGTGCGCCGCGAGGAGATCACGGTCATTCTCTAACGCCCAAGCGAGGCGCCAACAAAAAAACGCACCCCGAGAGGTGCGTTTTTTCATCACCGCTGCCGCATCGGCGCGGCAACCGGGCGGCTCAGGCCAGCTTGCCCAGCGTACCGGTGGCTTCGGCCAGCAGGTAGTAGAAGGTGACACGGCTCTTCTGATTCACGCCTTTCATCTTCTCGCACACCTTGGCAATGCCTGCGTCGGCCGCGTCCGGTTCCAGCTCGAGCTTCTTCTTGGCGAAACCATCACGCACCCGATCCAGCTCAGCCTTGTCGGACGCCGACACCAGGGACGAGTCCTTGTTGCGCAGCGCAATGCCGCAGTATTTCACGATCTTGTCCACAACCGCAGCATCCGCCTTGGGTGCAAATTTCTGTACGTCAGCCAAATAATCGCTCATCGTCCAACCTCCTTGTCATGAATGCACTACTTACCGATACAAAACTAACATGATCCCGAGCGCAATGACACGCGCGTCCTCCGCATCGGGGCATTCGTGACAAAAATCCCCAAAATTCAGCGCGCCGGCCTTACCGGAACAAGCCACCCAAACCCTTCTTCAGCTCTTCCTTGAGTTGATCTTTCGCCTTTTCGCGCACGGCCTCCACTTTCTCTTTGACCGCCGCCTTTTCCTGATCGATCCGCCCCTTCAGCGCACCAGCCAGCAAGGCTTCGGCATCTAGCGCGTACTTGGGGTCGGAAAAGCTGCCCGTCACATGCACCGGCACCGTCACGCCCTTGACCTTGTCGAGCGATTTTCCGCCCTGGCCGGTCAAGGTCCCGACGAGCGTGGTTTCAATCCGGTAGTCGATCACCTCGCTGACCAGATTGGCGACCCCCGCCCCCCCAACACGCAACAAGGGCGAGCGCATCGCCAGATCATCGTTACGGGCCACGCCATCACCCAGCCTCACACTCGCCTTGAGGTCCGAGAAATCGGTCTGGGCCGGGCCGCTGTCCTGATCCACCTTCTCGCCCGCCAGTTGCGCCTGTGCTTCGCGCAAGAACTGGGCGATGTTGACGCCTTTGATGGCGCCGTCGAGCACCGCGAGCGTCGTGGTGCCGGCCAGACTGCGCTTGAGCGCCGGGGCATTCAGCCCGCTGCCTTTCAGATCGAAACTCACCCGGGCGCGGCCGGTCAGCTTTTCCGGTTTGCCCGTCAGGTCACGCAGCAACGGGCCGATCTGCACGTCTGTCACGCCCCCACTCACCACGAGCAGCGGTGTTTTCGGACGCATGTCGAGATTCACCGGGCTGTCGAGCCGGCCCTCATACAAGGTGGCTTTTGGCGTCACCGCAATCCGCCCCCCGGCGGCCTTGATGCCAACATCTACCGCGCTGGCCTGCAATCCGCTCACCTTGAGTGTTCCGACCCGGACACGGCCCGCGGCGTCGAGTGTGCGCAGCCCCCCGGTCGCGGGCGGCGCGGCGGCCGGATCATTCTCCGGTGCACCCGCAGATGCGCCAGCGTCGCCATTGGCCACAGCCGGCGGCAAATAGCTGTCGACATCCAGCGTATCCAGCGAGACATCAAAACGCAGGGCATTTTTTGCCAGATCAGCGACTTCAAGCTGACCGGTGATTTTGCTGTCGTCCAACGTCGCGGCAAGCTCCGTCAAGGCGATGCGTTTGGGCGTGGCGGTGAGTGTGGCCTTGAGCGCGGCACGCTTGAGGCGCTCCGGATTCGCGGTGCGTGGCGCCTCGATGTTGAGCCGTGCCAACAGGTCGCGCGGGTTCAAACCATCGAGTACCAGCGGCCCGGTCAATACCATGGCATCCATCAGGCCGGTGCCTTCGAGTGCGCCAGTGAGGGCCACGTCATAGGCTTTCAATGACAGGCCCTTGACCGACAGTGTGCCCTGGGCCAAATCGACGGCCAAATCGGCCATCAGACCCGCATCAACCCGACCACCCGGCACCCCGGCCCCCTCGGCCTTCAGCCCGGCCCGCAGGCCGAGCATGCTGTAGCGCTTGGCGACCAGGTCCAGCGAGGCTTTTCCACTGGCCGAAAACCGGCCTTGAATTGCCGGCTCGCTCACCGAAAAGCTGGCGCCCAGCTCGATATTGAAAGGCACCCCGGGGGCGATCTCGCCGGTCTGGATATCCACATCGCTCAGGCTATGCTTCGCTTGAGTCGTCTCATCCTCCCAGCGGATCACCGCATCCTGGATATCGACCCCGCCCACCGCCAGGGCCGACGGATGCCCCCCCGACGCCTCGCCTGGCCCCGCACCGTTCGCGTCGTGTGCCGCTTCGGGATCGACCAGATCGTCCCAGTTGGTTTTTCCATCCGCCCGGCGCTCGAGGCTCAATTGCAAACCTTTCAACACCACCCGGTCGACCGCGACTTCCTTGCGTAGCAGCGGCAGCAGCTTGACCCGCGCCTCAGCCGCCGTCAGCGCGGCAAAAGGACGATCAGAGAAGCCGGGCGCGTTGCCAAGTTCGGCCGCGCCCAACTCGAAGCCAAGCCAGGGAAACACCGACAGTTTCATCTCGCCGGACAATGTCAGCTGGCGCCCGGTCTGCTCGGACACCAGTTCGCTGAGTCGATCCCGATAGTCATTGGCATCAAACACAAAGGCCAGGTACGCCGCCAGCGCAGCCATCAGTACCAGCATCAACAGACCAAGACCCACCACGACGCGCAATGCAGATTTCATTGAATATCCATTCGTGAAGCGAAAATACGGTGCAGATCAGGCTATCAGCCCGCCCGGAACGTCACAAGCGCTTCACCACCCATTTACCCATCCTTACGAAAACCGAGTGCAGCCCCCGTGGACAGTGCGAGGACGCGACACCCACAGGGCAGGCTCCCAAACAAAATGCTGCAACGCAACAAAATGCGCTTTACTTTCCACACACTCCTGCTAATATTGAATTGTGCGCTGCACCATTTATTTGAATTTAGGCGCTTAGGCATTCACGTTACCTGACAGGAGAGTTCATCATGATGACCAAAAACACCCTCATCGCTTCCCACACCGACGCACTGGACACCTTGTCCGCGCTGGCCGCTGTCGGCTTCGACACCATCGAGCGCGCCGGGACACTGAGCCTCGACTACGGCCGCGCCAACCTGGAAGACAGTGCCAAAGTGCTTTCCGATCTGGCCGCCGTTCGCGAGCCCAAAGCACTGCTGGCCCTCGGCGCCAGCCTCGTCGCACCGGCCCTGAGTCGCAACGCAGGCTATCTGCGCACCAGCTATGCCATTGCCTCGGAAGCGGGCGAATCCATCAACGCACTGCTGGCGCCGAAGTACGCATCGATCAACAAGGATCTGGACAAAGCCATTGAAGCCCTGTCGGTCAATACGCCGGTCGCCGGCGAAGTCATCGCCACGGCACTGAAGTCCGCCATGACCGCGACAAACTCCGCCATCGAAGATGCCGCCAAGACCACGCGCAAGGTGGTTGAGATGACCGAGTCGAACATCAACAAAGCCACCGACGCGGCCGTCAAATCTGCCGCCAAGGCCGCCAAGAAAGTCGCCTGACGTATCGGCTGCGCGCAGCAAAAAAAGCCCCCGACCGGCGTTTGCCGGTCGGGGGCTTTTACGTCGAACGCTCAAATCACTTCAACGCTCGTGAGGCTGGCCGACGCGCGACAGCCCCCGCGGGACTAGCTCGAAGAGCGCTCCGCGAAGACGACTGGACGCATCGATGAACCGGGCCGTGACGCGCCTCAGGCCGTCGCCACGGTCGGGTCGGCACGGCGGGCCGCCGCGCTGTGACGGTCCAGCCGCAAGGTCATGCAGAACGCGCCGCCGCCGGACATCATGAAGGGCGACAGGTCCACTTCTCGCACCTGGTAACCGCGTTCGGTAAGCACGCCGCGCAGGCGGTCGGTGGTGCGACTCATCACCAGCTGCCGCCCCACACTGACCGCGTTGACACTGAAATGGGTCAGATCGTCTTCGGTGGCTTCGATCCGTTGCTCTGCAGGGACGCGCTCGCGCACACGCGCCAAGGAATCGACCGACAAGGCCGGCGGGTAGTACAAAATTTCGCCACCGGCGAGCGGGCAAAAACACACATCCAGATGATACGAGCGCTCGGTGATCAACTCCAACGGCACCACGGGCTGACCGAAATAGTCCGCCACCGCCTTCACCGAGGCCTGGTTCGAGCGCTGCCCCCAACCCACCCAGAACAGCCCGCGTGTGGCGTCCCACAGGCAATCCCCCGCACCTTCCTGAAAAACGCCCTCGGGCAGCGTCGCCACCTCGTCGAGCACCCCCGCCACGCGCAAGGCCGCAAAGGCGCGGGCAAAGGGCGCCTCTTCGCCCTGGCGTTCGGCGTGACGGAATCGGGCGAGCAATAACCGGCCATCAAGCACGATGCCCGCGTTGGCCGGAAACACCATATCCGGCAAACCCGGCTCACCGTCGATGACGGTCAGCCGGCAGCCCGCCGCACGCAAGGCCTCTGAGAGTGCATTGAAGCTGCGCCGCGCCTGCGCGCCGAAACCCGTGGCGTCCTGCAACCAGCGTTCGGGCTGCATCCACGGGTTGATCGCGTAGCGCACTTCGTAGTGCGTCGGGGCAACCAGCAGGATGTGCGCCTGTGCATTCATCTCAAAGCCTCCTGTGAAATGCGCCTGTCCGTCCAGCGTCGCGTTCAGTATGAACGCCTCCAACATAAACACAAAGCCACTCAATCGATCATTCAGGCCACTATTTCTGTCACAATGTCAGCCATGTCTGACGTAATGCACGATATCGATGACACTGACCGCCAACTCATCGCCTTGCTGCGCGACGACGCACGCCTGCCGGTGGCGACCCTCGCACGCACACTGCGCGTGGCGCGAGGCACCGTACTCAACCGTCTGCGCAAACTCGAAACCAGTGGGGTGATTGCGGGCTACTCGGTGCGCCTCAAGCCGACAGCCGAAGCGCATCGCATCCGCGCCTGGATGGGCATCACCGTGGAAGGCAACACCACGGCTGCGGTGCTCAAGGCCTTGCGCGGCGAGCCGGCGGTGCAGACGCTGCACTCGACCAACGGCCGCTGGGACTTCGTCGCCGAGATTCGCGCCGACACCTTGGAAGCCTTCGACCGCGCGCTTGGCCGCATCCGCAGCATCGACGGCATTGCCAACACCGAAACCAGCATCCTGCTGTCGACCCACAAGGTGTAATTTGGCGACACGCCGTTACCCCTCTCCACCAATCACCAATCACTGACATGGACATCACCACCCCCGCCCTGCTGTTTCCCGCCATCTCGCTCTTGCTGCTGGCCTACACCAACCGTTTTCTCACCCTGGCACAGGTGATTCGTCAGCTCGCCAGCGACGAGAGCGGCAACATGGCGCTCGCGCGGGCGCAGATCCCCGGCCTCAAGCGGCGCATCAGCCTGATCCGCTCCATGCAGACCTTTGCCGTCATCAGCTTCTTGCTCTGCGCGCTGGCCATGCTGGCCATCTTTCTGGTGCACAGCACGCTCGGACACTGGCTGTTCGGCCTGTCGATCGTCACCCTGGCGGTGTCGCTGGTGCTGTCGCTGGTTGAAGTGGTCATCTCCACCCAGGCGCTGTCAGTGGTGGTGGCCGATCTCGAAGACCGAATCGGCAAACACGACTAAGCCCGACTCAAATCAAAGCCAACCGATACGTGGGCAGGCATACTGCGCGGCAAAAAATTCGGAGAATTCCATGCTGCGCACCCTGATGACCATCGTCGCGCTTGTCGCCGGCGGCCTCGCCGCCCTGCCCGCCCACGCCGTCGACTGGCAGGACAACTCGCTCACCTACACCACCGGCAACCGCTTTACCGAGCCGGCCAATCGCTCACCGGTGCGCAAGGACATCCTCGAGTTTGTGCACGTCAGCGGCTACAGCCACGGCATGAATCTGGCCAGCGTCAAAATGCTGCGCTCCGACGACATCGACCCGGCCAAAGACAGCCATCACGGTGCCACCGAGTTCTACATCGTCTATCGCCACCTGCTGTCGCTGGGCAAGGTGTTCGACCAGTCGCTGGCCGTCGGTCCGATCCGCGACGTGGCACTCACCGCCGGCTTCGACTGGAACAGCAAGGACAACCGCTTCGCCCCACGCAAGCGACTGCTGGTGCTCGGCCCGACGCTGCGTTTCAAGATCGCGCCGCCGGGCTTTCTTGATGTGTCGCTACTGATGGCCAAGGAATGGAATCACTGCGGCCTGCCGCCATGCAAGGCGCCGGGCAACGAAGAGAATATTGGCTTCGACGCTTACCCCATGCTGCATGCCGCCTGGCGCGTGCCCTTCGCGATTGGCGGTGTCCCGGTGCGCTTTGAAGGCTTCTTGGCCCACGCCTTCCGCACGGGTGAGGACTACACCGGCCGCCCGGTCGGCGAAGAATTCCTGATGCGCACGGCGCTGATGGCCGACGTCGGTGCGGCCGTGGGCAGCACGCCGAATCGCTTCTTCATGGGGGTGGGCTACGAGATGTGGCGCAACAAATTCGGCAACCAGGACATGCCGGGCGTGGATACCAACACGCCGACACTGCATGCCCGCTGGCACTTCTGACCGCGTTCTAGAACAGCGCTTTGATCTGATCCACCGTGGTGGCGATCACGCGGTCCATCATCCGGTTGACCTCGTTACCACCGAGGGCGCGGACCAGGATGTAGATCACCGCCAGGCTGACCGTCGCACCAAACAGCTTGCCCAGCCGGCCAGCGGCCCAGCGCGCAAAACCGCCGTTGACGCCATGCTCACCGTTGGCTGCCGCCCGCGCCGCGTCATTCACACGCTCGCGCAGCACATCGAACAGATCCCGCTCACCATTGCCGCTGCGCGACTTGAGCTGGCGTGTGAGTTCGGGCGACACGCGCGATAGTTGCAAGGCGAGCGCATCGACATCCTCCGACCAACGTTGATCCGACACACTGAAGGCTTGCCGCCCGGCCAGCGGTGCGAGGCTGTCGGGCAGCTGATCCGGCCAGGGCATGGCCGCGCCGCCCACCAGCACCGGCACAATTGGCACCTCGCGCGCCAGCGCCCGCTCGATCTCCATCCGTACCCAGTCATCGGGCGACTCAAGCCGCAACCGCCCCTCGGCGTCGCGCTGGTCAATCCAGCCACGACCGATCACCACCAGCACAACCTCGGCGTCATTCAGGCGGTCTTCGAGATGGCGTGCAAAATCGCTGCCGGCGGGAATTTCGCGGTCACGAAAGACCTGCGCGTCGCCAAATCGCTCCGAGAGATCGTCTTCGAGACGCCCGGCGAAGCCCTGACTGTCGTCGCGACGGTAGCTGATGAAGATGCTTGCCATAACAACAGCATAGCAAGCACCGGGGTTTACAGCAGCCCGCAATGGCTGGTCCGGCACTTCCTCGCACAAACACCGGGTGTCGCATCGAAGAAACGTCGATATTTTTTACACCGAGGGCTGAATTTACGATCTTCTCTACCACAAAACCCATATCATTTTTATAAAATTCAATAACTTATTTTGCCGGGCACATTTTATGCTTTGAAGGTATCGCATCTGGGCAAAGTTTGACAGCTTGGGCAGCAAGACTGCCAAAGATGCGCCTGCCATCCGCTGGCGCCAAGAAGCCTGTTGCCACCCACGCCACGGGCTGTTGTTCTGTCGCATACGCTGACCCACCGTTTTCCTCACGCATGCGCCCGCCGCGCCAGCGACGGGCTAACACGGGATGTGACAGACATGGGGCGACACTTTCACCATATTTCAGGGCTGCTTTGCGCCGTCATCGTGACCGGGTGCTCCTGGAGCCCGTTTCAAAACTGGCCCCAGAGATCGGCGGCAGCGCCCCACGCATCAGACTTCGTCGACCCGGTCACGGGCACGAGCTACCGGCTTCCGCCGACCCGAACCCTCGCCGCACACGACGGCCCGCGTATCGTTCTTGCAAGCACCAGTGACGACACTTGGGCCCAGGCGGCACGCATACCCAAAGCCGATCCTCCCCAGCCCGTTGCCATCGCGCCGACGCTGGTCGAAACGCAAGCGCCCGTCGCCGCAGCCCGGACAACATCGCTGCAACTGGATCGTGAGTTCGCCTCGATCACCCGGATGGTGCCCTTCGCCATCAACAGTGCCTCGCTCGGCCCGCTGGGCAGCAAGGCGGTCGCCGAACTGGTGCCGATTGCGCATGAGGCACGCGAGGTTGCGATTCGCGGCCGGACCGATGCGACCGGAAGCGTGCACACCAATGAAGTGCTTGCCGGGGCACGAGCGCGCTCCGTTGCGTCTGCGTTTGTTGCCGCAGGAGTCCCGCAGGAAAAAATTTCTACCAGCCGGTGCACAGACTGCTTTGTGGCGACCAACACCACACGGCAGGGGCGCCGGCTCAATCGCCGTGTCGATGTCGAGATGCATTTGTCCAAGGCGCGCATCGCCCAGCTTCCTCCGCCGGTGTACGCCCTTGAGGCGCCACCATTGATCCTGGCCCGAACCCTGTCCATAGGAAAACCTTACAAGGCCGGCCACTGAGCCGACGAAACAACAGCCCCGACTGGAGAGTCCGCGCGCTAATTAAAGATAGAACAAAGAACAACAAGAAAAAGTACTGCCGGCGCATCTGAGTGCAATGCCTGAACGGGAGACGGCGTGTGCAACGAGATGTCCTGATTCTTGACCCAGAAGACGAACTTGTCACGCAACTGACGGATACCACAGGAGCCGGATGGCGGTTTCACCATGTCCGCGATCTCGAAGCGGCCCTGCTGAGCCAGCAGCGCCACCGTTGCCGGGTCGGTATCGTCGTGATCCGCGACGCGCCATCGACGCTGGCCAGCGGTCTGCCCCGCCTGACTGCCACCGCAGTCAGCGAATGGATTGCGGTCGTCGCCCCCCATGTGCTCGACGACACGAGCTTGCGTCCATGCATCGTTCAGCACTTCCATGACTTCCACACCCTGCCCGCCGACGGCGCCCGGCTGTTGATGACCTTGGGGCATGCCTACGGCAAGGCACTGGTCCATGCGCGCATGCATGAAAGCGCAGGACAGGAAACCCGATTTGGCATGGTTGGCCAGAGCAAGCCCATGCAGGCGCTCTATGAGCAACTCGACAAGGTGGTGAAAGTCGACGTCCCGGTCTTGCTGAGCGGGGAGTCCGGCACCGGCAAGGAGTTGGTCGCGCGGGCGATCCATCGCTACTCCGCCCGGGCTGCGGGTCCATTCGTGGCGATGAACTGCGCGGCAGTACCAGGCAATCTGATTCAGTCTGAGCTGTTTGGCCATGAAAAAGGCGCGTTCACCGGCGCTCAGCGTCGCACTGTCGGCAACATCGAAGCCTCGACCAAGGGCGTGCTCTTCCTGGATGAAATTGGCGATCTGTCGCTCGACCTGCAGACCAATCTACTCCGCTTCTTGCAAGACATGACCATCGTGCGCGTGGGGGGCACCGAAACCATCGCCGTCGACACCCGCGTCGTCGCCGCCAGTCACGTGGACTTGTCGGCCGCGATTGCGGCGGGGCGTTTCCGTGCCGACCTGTTCTACCGTCTCGACGTCGTGCATCTGCATGTGCCGCCCCTGCGCGATCGGCGTGACGACATACGTCAATTGGCCAAGGCGGTGTTCCACAACAACATCGCCATCAAGAGTCCTCGCCTGACCGGGTTCAGCGAGGCCGCCTTCAAGGCCATGGAGGCATACCACTGGCCTGGCAACGTACGCGATCTGATCAACCGCGTGCGCCGCGCCATGATCATGTGTGACGGAACGCATATCGCACCGGCCGACCTCGGTCTGGGCGCGCGCCTGTCCCCGTTCCCTGAAGCCATGACACTCGAAGGCGCCCGAACCGAATTCGACCGCGAGATGGTTCAACGCTGCCTGCGCCAGAACGACGCCAACGTGTCGAGTTCAGCGCGCCAGCTTGGCGTATCACGCGGCACCTTGTATCGCCTGATGGCACGTCTGGGCATCGACAGCAACGGCCATCCCGATCAATCCATCAATTAGTCCGACAAGCACGGAGGCTGACACCATGAGAATAAAAGCGGCGCACCAGACACGGGCACACTATCCAGCAGCGCTGGCCATACTCCTCGGCGGCGTAGTCGCCGCGCCGGCCGCAGCTGAAAGCCCCCCCAAGCCCGAGCCTACGCTCACAGAGCTCAAACACATGGTGGAGGAACAAAGCCGCCGGTTGAACGCCTTGCGCCAGCAGATGCAGCAAGAGGAGGCCCGTCTGGACGACATGCGTCGAGAAATCGGCATGGACCGCCTGGGCACGCTGCGCGCCACCGGCCCCGGCGACACCACAGCCAGCCCGCCGCAAACGGTCGGCCAGCGCCCTCAAACGAAGCAAGGGACCGAATCGGCACCCGTCGCACAGATCTTCGATCAACCCGGCATCCTGACGCCTCCGGGAACAATCATCCTCGAGCCCTCGCTGCAATACTCCTACGCATCCACCAATCGCGTGGCGCTGGTGGGCTATACGGTGATTCCGGCCCTGACGATCGGCCTGATCGATGTTCGCGAGGTCAAACGCAACACCTGGACGGCCGCGCTGACCGCCCGCACCGGCCTGACCAACCGGCTTGAGCTCGAAGCCAAAATCCCCTGGGTGTACCGCTCGGACGAGTCAATCAGCCGACCGGTGGCGACACCTGCCAGCAGCGATCAGGTTTTCAACACCACCGGCAGCCACCTCGGCGATCTGGAATTCACGGCACGCTATCAGCTCAACCAGGCCGAGCCCAACGAACCGATCTATGTCGCCTCTCTGCGCTTCAAGACACGTACCGGTTCCGATCAGTTCGACACCACGGTGTTGCGCATTCCCGGCTTCAGTGGCCTCGGACTGTTGCGTGACCTGCCAACCGGCTCGGGCTTCTACTCGCTGCAGCCGGGCGTAACCTTCCTGTTCCCCTCCGACCCGGTGGTGTTCTTCGGCGGCGTCAACTATCAGTACAGCTTCAAGCGCTCCGACCTCAAGCTGCGGGAGGACGACGGCGCGGGCAACGTCACCGTCACCCGGCTCGACTCGGTACAGCCGGGCGGCGTGTTCGGGTTCAACTTCGGCATGGGTCTGGCCCTCAACGATCGCTCGTCATTCAGCGTTGGCTACGATCACGCCTCGGTCGGCCGCACCCGGATCAACGGCCGGGAAGATCCGCTCGGCGTCCGCGTCCAGCTCGGCACGCTGATGTTCGGCTACGCCTATCGCCTGTCGGCAGACCGCTCGCTCAACGTCTCGCTCGGGGTCGGCGTCACGCGCGACACGCCCGACCTGACCCTCACCCTGCGCATGCCGATCACGCTGTAAGCGCCACCCAAAGAAAGCCCCGCCAAACAGAGTCTGGCGGGGCTTTCCGTCACTGCGACACGGCAAGGGCTCCGGGCCGGCAGCAACCCCTCAACGCCGCAAGGAATTAATCACACCTTCCCGGATGGTCGCACCCATGTTCATCGCCCGCAGAATCTGCAAACTGTTGGCCGAGGCGCTGACTTCGGTCAGCACCTGAATGCGCTGGTTGTCCAGCGAGTTCTGAATGACCGTGGTCAGCGCATCATTGCCCACCACGCTCGCGCTGCTGACCATATTGCCAGAGCCGTTCTGTACCACCGTCACCGGCGTCGTCACCGGCGCCTGCGCATCCGGGCTGAGCACCTGCACCGGCGTCACCACCGCGCCGCTGCCTGCGCCCTCATTGGCCGCCACCATTGGCTGGGACACTACGCCCTGATCCACCGTCGCCTCAGCCGGCGTCGCGGGCGTTGCCGCCGGCAAGGCCGCCAGCGCCTGAGCCGCCTCGGCCTGGGCCTGGCTGCTCGTCGCGTTGATCGTGGTCGTGCGCAGCCCCACCGCCCGCAATTGCTCGGCCACCTGCGCCTGGATCTGCGCGTTCAGCCCGGCGGTGGTGTCGAGCACGCTCGTCCGCGTCGCCTCGATCTGCGTCGCAACCGCCTGGCGCAGCTGCTCGATGTTGAGCACCGTGCGGGCCACCAGTTCGCCGTTGACCAGCACCGACTGCTCCAGCCCGAAAGACAGGCGCAGCTTCAAGGCCGGCATGTCGAAACCGCCGCGGATCTGGTCGAGGCGCTGCGCGCTGACCACCCGCCACTGCGGGGGCGCTGAAAACTCGCTCAGGCGCGTCTGCTGCGCGGCGACTGGCCACGCGACCGTGCAGGCGAGGAGCGCCAGAAGCCCTCCCCGCCATTGCCGGCACTGATGATTGCGCTCCATGTTCTTCTCCTTCCTCCACCGCAGCCATGCGGCCACCGGCGGAAGAACCCTCATTCAAAAATCGCCGACCGAGCGCGCGAAGCGCACCATGTCGAGCGGCGCACGCAGTCCGAAATGGAGGGGCGCGCGTGGCGCAAAACGCCAATCCTTGGCCGCGTTGAAACTCGCCACGTCCTGATGGGAGCGGATCACGAACAGGATCTTCTCCTGCGCGATACGCTCAAACGCCGCGCGCGACATCGCTCGCGTGCCGAAAGCCGGATCGCCCAGCAGCACGCGGCCATCGCGCAGCCCCTTCACCACCACGAAATGGTTGTAGCCGTTTTCATTCACCAAGGTGATCGCCGGCACGCCCACCGAGGCCAGCGCCTCAAGCGGTGCCTCGAAACCGTCGGCCTGGTAGCCCCGATCGGCCAGATACTGCTTCATGTCGAGCAGTGAAAACCCTTCGGCCCGGATCTTGGCCTGGTCGCCGCGACGAAACATCGCCACGAACACCTCCTGCTCGCTGACGCGCTGCCCGTAGTGGTGGGTCAGCAAGGTGGCCAGCGCCGCCGAGCCGCAACTGAAGTCGTACTGCTGGCGCAAGGTGGACATGTGACGCGCCTCTTTGAGGCTGGTCACCGACACCGTGTACGGGCCCACCACATCGATGGGAAAACTCATTTGTCCCGCTCTCAGCGGCCCTGACATCAGGCAGGGCAGCACCAATCCGAACATCACGGCAGTCCAGCGCATGGCCTTCACTCCAGGCGGATGTTCACGATGGTGGCGTTCTGGATCAACACGTTGTTGCCCGTGTTCTGCACCACGGTCGCCAGTCCGGCATTGCCGCTCAGCGATCCGTCAGTCACCACGTTCTGCCCGGTCATCAGGTTTGACGCATGGTTGCCGGAGACCACGCCATCCAGATCCATGTCGTTGAGTGTCTCGGTGCCGCCACGGCGCACATCCAGCGCGCTGTCGGACACCGGCCCGCTACCCAGCGTCATCATCGGCGCGGGGGCCAGCACACGCGCTGGCGTCGGGCTCAGGAAGCCTTCGGGCTCGTCGGGTTCGGCCTGTGCGGGTGACATCATCACCAAGGCCGGCAACACCACCACAAGCACGCGGGGTATCACATCAAGAAATCGAGTCATGGCCGTCCCTCCTCTCCGAACACATGCCGGCCAGCGGCGCATACCGCCCCTGGCCGGCCGTCCCGGTTATCGGCCTACGTTGAGATTGGCCTGCACGTTCACACTCTGCTGCACCAGTGAGGACATACCGGAGTTCTGGCTCGAGACCACAATCCCCGCCCCATTGGTGAAGCTGCTGGAGATGGCGTTGGACATGTCGAAAGTCCCGGCGGTCACACTGACCATGCCGCCGGCGCCCCCGGCACCACCGCTGCCGCCGATTGCGCCGTTACCGACGCCGGCCACACCGTTGCCGCCCTGACCACCTTCGCCCGTGCCGCCTTCGCCACCGGCCCCGCCGGTTGCGCCAACCGCACCGGTCGCACCGCTGCCCGCGGTCGCGTTGCCGTTGCTGGCGGTCGATGTGGCACCGCCGTTGGTCGCGCTGCCGTTGGTAGCTGCACCACCGTTACCGCCCGCACCGCCAGCGTTGGAGGCCATACCGCCAGCGCCGCCTTCACCCGATGCGTTCTGGGCTGCGCCGCCTGCGCCACCATTGCCATCGGCGCCGTTACCGACACCGCCGTTGCCGACAGCACCGGCACCGCCTTGTGCCATGGCACCTGCGCTGGCGGCATCACCGCCTACGCCACCGGCCGCTGCTGCACCGGCGCCGGCCATGCCACTGCTACCGGCCGCACCGTTGCCCGCCGTATTGGTTCCGCCTGCGCCAGCGGCGCCTTGCGCTCCGCCAGCTCCAGCACCTGCGGTATTGGTTGCCGCGGCACCTGCGCCGGCATTTGCACCGGCTGCGCCATCGCCACCGTTGCCGGTGCCGGTGCCGCCCGTGGCCGAGGCCATCGCGCCGTTGGCTGAACCACTGTTGGCCGACGATCCGCCGCCAGTCCCGGCGCCACCCGTGCCATCGGCGTTGCCGCCGGCATTGGCGGTGCTGGTGGCTGACGACGCGCCGGATGCGCCACCGTCGCCGGTGGTGTTGCCGGTGTTGCCACCGCCACCATTGCCGCCGGTGGCGCTGCCGCCACTGGCCATGCCACCGTTGCCCTGGTTGCCGGTCAGACCGCCGTCGCCAGAGGCGCCACCGGTGCTCATGCCAGCGCTGGCCGTGCTCGCACCGCCTGCGCCACCATCGTTATGGCTGGAGCCGCCACTGGCCGAATCGGTCCCGGTCGCACTGCCACCGCCGGCATGCGTGCCGGCGCCAGACCAGCCGCCGGTGCCGGTGCCGGTCGCGCCGTAGCCGCCGTCACCGCCATCGCCGCCGTCGCCACCGGTAGCATAGCCGGTCGAACCCCCTGAGCCGCCGGAGCCACCGTTGCCGCCGTTACCGCCAGCCGCGTTGCCGGTGTTGCCGCCGCCGCCGCCGGTCGCGCCGCCGGAGTTGCCTCCGTCACCGCCACCACCTGCGCCGCCGTAGCCACCGTTGGCCGTACCGCCATCGCCGCCCCAGGCCCAGCCGCCGTTGCCGCCGTAGCCGCCACCGCCGGTGCCGTTACCGCCGTTGCCGGCACCGCCGGCGCCGCCGTAGGCCGTCGCATCACCGGAATTGCCGCCGTTGGCACCGTGAGCACCGCTGGCTGCACCACCGTTGCCACCGTCGCCGGCGGTCGCGCCGCCATTGCTGGCGCTGCCGTTGGTGGCGTTGCCGGCCGACGCGGAGCCATTGTTGGCATAGCCGCCGTTGCCACCGTTACCACCATTGCCACCGTCGCCGCCGTCGCCAGCGTTGCCGCCGTTGCCGCCGTTACCTGCGCCGCCATAACCGGCACCACCGTACCCGTCGCCACCGGCGCCGCCGCGACCACCGGCCGCGCCGGTGGCGCTACCAGAGTTGCTCACGACGTTACCGATGTTGTTGATCCGGTTGTCGGTGACGATGCCCGACAGCTTGCTGACGGCAATCGCCTTGGAGGTGTTGAAGGCATTGGAGAAGTTGCTGGTTGCCATTCCTCCGTTGTTGGCCGCGGCGTTACCGTAGTCCTGAGCCATGGCCTGACCGGCGTTATCCCGGTCATTGCCCGTACTCTTGTCGTTGTCGGTATCGGTCCGCGTGCGGTTGAACGAATTGACCTTTGTTTGGGAGTACTCATTGGCATTGGGGCCGTCTCCCTGCGTATTGTTGGCCGTGGCGGTCTGGGTCACGGTGTCGTTGCCGCTACCGCGAGCCGCGTTTTCGCCATTGACCACCGGATTGGCAAAGACGGGGGCCGACAGCCCGAACGCCAGCGCCAATGCTGATGACATGATTGTGAGTTTCATCGCACTATCTCCTGTCAATTGATCAGCGACCGACGTTCAGGTTGGCCTGAACATTGACACTTTGCTGAACCAGTGAAGACATCCCGGAGTTCTGGCTTGACACCATGATCCCCGCCCCGTTGGTGAAGCTGCCGGTGATGGCATTGGACATGTTGAACATGCCGCCATCGACCATCAGCGTGCCGCCTGCACCGCCAGCGCCGCCCTGGCCGCCGGTGGCGCCGTTGCCAACCGCACCGTTGCCCGTGCCGCCCGTGCCACCCTGGCCCGTGCCGCCGTCGCCGCCTTCGCCGCCCTGGGCGCCTGCGGCCGCAACCGCACCGGTCCCGCCGGTGGCGCTGCCGTTGGTCGCCTGCGAGCTGGCGCTGCCGTTGGTCGCGCTGCCGTTACTGGCCATGCCACCGTCGCCGCCGGCACCACCCGTGTTCTGGGCCATGCCACCCGCTCCGCCGGCACCACTGGCGTTGGTCGCCATACCTCCGGCGCCGCCATTGCCGACTGCACCATTGCCTTGGCCACCATTACCCACGGCGCCATCGCCGCCAGTACCGGTTGCGCCTGCGCTGGAGGCAATACCACCGGCCGCACCCGCAGCCGCTGCACCGCCACCACCCGCACCACTGGTGCCCATGGCACCGGCGCCACCGCTGTTGCTTGCGGTCGCGCCCGCGGCACCTACGGCACCCGCTGCGCCGGCCGCTGCGGTGTTGGTCGCTGCAGCACCATTCGCGCCGGCCGCGCCGGCCGCACCATTGCCACCGGTGCCTGAACCCGCGCCACCGTTGGCCATCGAGGTGGCGGTATCGGCAGAGCCACCAGTCGACGTCGCCAGGCCCGAGCTGCCGTTGCCGCCGGTGCCCGTGCCACTGCCGCCGGCACCCGCACCGCTAGACGCGGTCACATTGCCGCTTGCGCCGCCTGCGCCGGTCCCGTTGCCGGTGTTGCTGCCGCCGCCGTTACCACCCGTGCCGCCGTCGGCGCCGGCACCGCCGTTGCCTTGGTTGCCGGTGGTGCCGCCGAGGCCGGACGCGCCGCCGGAGGTGTTGCCGGCGTTGGCCATCGACTGGCCACCGCTACCACCATCGTTGTGCGAGCTGCCGCCTGAACCGGTGGATGACGCGCTGGAGGTGCCGCCATCGGCGCCGGTGTGGGCATAGCCCTTGCCACCGTAGCCGGAGCCGGTCCCACCGTCGCCACCGTAGCCGCCGTCACCGCCGCTACCGGCCGACGCATTGCCGGTGCTGCCACCGCTACCGCCCGAGCCGCCACTGCCGCCCGAGCCACCGGATGCGTTGGCGGTATTGCCGCCGCTGCCACCATTGGCGTAGCCGCTGTCGCCGCCGCTGCCGGAACCGCCGGCACCGCCAGCGCCGCCCTGAGCCAGGCCGCCATCGCCGCCACTGCCTTTACCGCCGTCACCGCCCCAGCCTTTGCCGCCGTAGCCGTCACCGCCGTTGCCAGTGCCGCCGTTGCCGCCGGTGGCATTCGCCATGCCGCTGTCGCCGCCGTTGGCGCCTGCCGCATCGCGGGCTGCGCCGCCGTTGCCGCCATTGCCGGCGGTGGCGCTACCATTCGTGGCGCCGCCGTTCGTGACCGCACCCGCGCTGGCGCTGCCATTGGTGGCGCTACCGCCCGAGCCGCCATGGCCGCCGGACCCGCCGTTGCCGGCGTTGCCACCGTCACCGCCTGAGCCGCCCGTGGCGTTGCCACCGGTGCCATTACCGCCGGTGCCGTTGCCGCCATCACCGGCCGCGCCGCCGTGAGCGCCGTTGGCATTGCCCAAATTGCTGACCGTGTTGCCGATGTTCCAGATGCGGTTGTTGGTTACCGTGCCTTCGAGCTTGCTGACCGCAACCGCCTTGTTGGTGTTGAAGGCGTTGTCGAAGGTGGTGGTGGCAATCCCGCCGTTGTTGGCTGCGGCGTTGCCATAGTCCTGCGCGGTGGCCATCCCCTGGTTGTCGCGGGAGTCGCCACTGCTCTTGTCATTGTGAAGATCCGTCTCGGTGGTGTTGGCCGAGCCGACCGACACACTCGAATACTCATTGGCGTTTGGCCCGTTGCCTTGCGTGGATGTGGCGGTGGCGGTCTGCTCCACCGTGTCGTTGCCTGAACCACGCCCCGCATGGTCGCCATTGACCACCGGGTTGGCCTGCACCACGCCGGACATGCCGAACGCTAGTGCCAGGGCAGCTGAAATCAGCGTCAGTCTCATCACGTGTCTCCCTTGTCTGAATGACGCCGGCAACAGGCCGGCCTCCACGAACAGAGAAAGCACATTTTGGGCCAACGGAAAAAGCACGATTCAACACATTGTTTTTACTGAACAAATAGATTATTTGCAATGCCCAGAAATCATAACGCAGCGCAAAGTGTGCTATTCGTGAGACAGTCCCCACCAAAAAAATCACCGATCAGCACCCGCTCGAATACCTGAAAATTCAAAAAAAACATAGGGATATAAGAGATTTGCAAACAATCGTGTCGCGTGTGTTCTACAAGCGGACAGTCATGACGCGAGCCACTCGAAAGACATGGGTTCTTGAGCGAGAAACCACGCCCAACCAATTGTTTTAATAGTGATTTTTCAGGCGGAATTTTTGCAAACCACCAGAAAGTGATAGATTGTAAAACCGAAAAATCTGCCAAACCGTGGCCCGGAAATCGCCGCACGCCGCCGTCGAGAAAGACTGACGTGACAGTACGCTCGCAGCGCTTTAGACGTTCTTCATGATCAAGCGAAGCGCAATCGCCACCGTGGTGACGACAATCACCGGTCGCACCAGCGCCGCCCCGCGGGAGATCACCAGATTCGAGCCCAGCCGGGCACCAACAAACTGTGCCGCCGCCATGCTCAGTGCCAGCGCCCACACCACATGACCGCCGGCGATGAAAATCACCAGCGAACTCACATTGGCGACCAGCACCAGCGGCTTGGTCGAAGCCGTGGCCTTGCGCATATTGAAGCCGCGAAGGCCCGCAAACGCAGCAGCCGCGAAGGAGCCCATGCCCGGTCCGAAGGCGCCGCCGTACAAACCAAGACCGCCGCCCACGAGCGGATCGAATACCGCCGGCGGCATGCGCGGTGGCGCATCTTCATCGGCAATGCGGGGGGACAGCGCAAAGTAGCCCGCCAAGACGATCAGCACGTAAGGCAGCACGGTCTCAAGCACCGCCGCATCCACCCGCTGCACCCACAGTGTGCCGATGGCCGCGCCAACCAAAGCGTAGAGCAGCGCCCAACGCAGCGACCGTAACTGCAGGTGACCTTTACGCAGAAAATTGAGCGTGGACGACAAGGTGCCAAACACGCTCTGGCACTTGTTGGTGGCCAGCGCCTGCACCGGCGGCACGCCCGCCCACAACAGGCAAGGCAGCACGATCATGCCACCGGCGCCGGCGATCGAGCTGATGAAGCCGGCGGCAAAAGCGGCAATGGTCAGCCCGAGCATCCAGGCGACGGACAGATCAATCACCCGACACCCCGGCGTCGAAACACGTGTCGACCGGCACCTGCAAGGCGGTGGCCAGATGATTGGTCTTGGCGGCCAGCGCAACAATCTTCAGCAGCTCGGCATACTGCCCCTCGCCCATGCCCTTGGCGCGCGCCGCTGCGGTGTGCGAATGCACGCAATAGCCGCAGTTGTTGGCGATCGACACCGCGATGTAGAGCATCTCCTTGGTCAGCGGATCAATCTCCGACGGCGCGGCCATCACCGCCTTCACTTCCGCCCAGGTCTGCTCAAGCAGCGTGGCGTCGAAGGCCAGGTAGCGCCACATGTTGTTGATGAAATCGGTCTGGCGGGTGGCGCGAATGTCATCAAACACCGCTTTCACACGCGGGTTGGATTCCTGATCAGCGGCGGGAGCAATCGTCGGCATGGCAGTGTCTCAATGTGAGGAGAACGCCGAAGCGTAAACGATCGCAACACGCTTGGCATCGGGGCCGACAGCGCGCGCCCGGCCTGCTAGACTCCGGCCATACCCATTTGAACGAGTCCGCACGCCATGCATCCGCGCGCCCTGCCCCTCGCCTTGATCGCCCTGATCAGCCTGTCGCTCGTCGGCTGCGCCACAGGCCGCGTCGAAACCCGCCCCTCGCCACCGTTGCCGCCGGCCGGCGCCCCGACGACAAGCACCCCGGCCGTAATGCCCGCGCCGGCCCCGGCCGCCTCTGCCGCTGAACCCGCGGCCACGACGGACGAAGAAGAGCTCGCGATCGACGCCAGCATCCCGGAGCTGATCGCCTTCCTCGAACAACAGCCCACCGGCCCCGACGCCACCATCGCCCAGCAGCGTCTGCGCGAGCGCATCGGCGCGCGACTGGTCCGCCAGGCCGGCGGCCGCGGCAACATCCAGCCCGGCAAAGACTTTCCGCTTGACGCCTTCGACACCGACGACCTGATCGCCGGCTTCGGCGACATCGGCGTCGGCTTCCGGCTGATCGGCCACACCAAGGGTCAGAAGGGCAGTAAATCGGGCTACACCTATGTCAACAGCCCCGATGCGTGGCGGCGCCTCCATGCGGGGCACGTCGTCAGCCAGGCCAGCGCCTCGAGCTCGCGCCTGCTCTACGACATCCGCATGCTCCGCATCCGTCGCGAGGTGCACAGCAGCATCGAGAACGGCACCCGCGTCACTTTTTACCGCGACGCGGCCTACACCACCCAGACCGTGCTGCGCCTGGGCCTGACCCGCTACTACAAGAAAGGCAAACCCAATGGCGAGCGTCGCCGCATGGGTGGCCTCGGCGCCGCCGTGGTCAAGCGCCACGGCCGCACCACCGTGTATGCCTTCGACCTCGCAGGGCAGTCGCTGATCCCGCGCTAAGGCAGCGCGCCAAGACCTGTTTTCCGGCCGACTGCTACACTCCTCGACAGAGCAATCAGCGCGGGGAGCAGCATGTCGGACTACGATTTTGACCTCATCACCATCGGTGCGGGCTCCGGCGGCGTCGCCGCCAGCCGCCGCGCGGCCGTCCATGGCGCGCGCGTTGCCATCTGCGAGGGCGACCGCGTCGGCGGCACCTGCGTGATCCGCGGTTGTGTGCCGAAAAAACTGCTGATGTACGCCTCGCAGTTTGCCGACGCCTTTGCCGACGCCCCCGGTTTTGGCTGGGAGATCGTCCCCCCCAGCTTCGACCTCGCCGCACTGACCGCCGCCAAAGACCGCGAGACCGCCCGGCTCGAGACCATCTACCGCAAGATGCTCGCCGACGCGAAGGTCACCCTGCTCGAAGGCCAGGCCCGCGTTGTCGACGCACACACCGTCGAGGTAGGCGGCCGCCGACTTAGCGCTGGCCACATCCTGATCGCCACCGGCGGCACCCCCAGCCATCCGCCCATCGAAGGCCTGGAGTTGGCCATCAGCTCCAACGAGCTGCTCGATCTCACCGCGCTGCCGCGCCGCCTGGTGGTGCTGGGCGCCGGCTATATTGCGGTCGAATTCGCCGGCATTTTTGCCGGCTTTGGCAGCGAGGTCAGCCTGGCCTACCGCGCCGACCTGCCGCTACGCGGCTTCGATGACGACATCCGCAGCCGGCTGGCCACCGCCATGGCCGATCGCGGCGTCGCCCTGCGGCCCGGCTTCGCACCCATCAAGCTGGAGCGCTCGGCCAACGGCTTCCGCTGCACAGCCAAGGATGGTCAGGTGATTGAAGCCGATGTGGTGCTCTCGGCCCTCGGCCGCCGCCCCAACACCGACGGCCTCGGCCTGGCCGACGTGGGCGTCGAGGTCGACGCCAAAAGCGGTGCGATCCGCGTCAGCGCCGATTCACGCACCACCGTCGATTCCATCTACGCGGTCGGGGACGTCACCGACCGCGCCGCCCTCACGCCGGTGGCCATCGCCGAAGGCCGCGCCTTCGCTGACACGGTGTTTGGCAACACGCCGCGCGTGGTCGACCACCGCCTCATCGCCACGGCCGTGTTCAGCCAGCCGTCGATCGGCACCATCGGTCTGTCAGAGCCCGACGCCATCGCCGCCGGCCACCGCGTGACCGTGTTCGAGGCCGACTTCCGCCCGATGAAACACACCCTGGCCGGACGCGACGAGCGCGCCTATATGAAGGTGATCGTCGATGCCGGCACCGACAAGGTCCTCGGCGCGCACCTGATCGGCGCCGACTCGGGCGAAATCATCCAGGCCCTGGCCATCGCCATCACCATGGGCGCGACCAAGGCCGACCTCGACCGCACCCTGGCGGTGCACCCGACCAGCGCTGAAGAGCTGGTACTGCTGCGTACGCCACGCGCGGCGTAATCACGCCAACACAATAGAAAACGGCCGGGGCAATCGCCGCCGGCCGTTTCTTTTTACGTGCCCGCCGAGGCTTAGTCGGCCAGCACGAAGGTGACTTTCATGGTCACGCGATAGGCTTTGATCTTGCCCTTTTCGATCACCAGTTTCTGATCCTGAATCCAGGCGCCGCTGACGTTTTTCAGCGTCTTGTTCGCCCGTGCAATGCCCGACTTCATGGCATCGTCAAAGCTCTTCTTCGACTCGGAAATCACCTCTGTAACGCGTGCAACACTCATGCGGAGCTCCTTGGAAATAGCAAAAACGTCGAGCCAATACACCGGCCCGGACAATTCACTATCCCCGCTCGCCGCGACCATCACAAGGCGAGGAAGTAAAACATGGTCACACGCGCGGCGTGATCACTCCGCAAACGCGATGGTCACCCGCCGATTGCGCTTGCCCTCGCTGCGGATCTTGATCACCTTGAGCGCGCCGATTTCGGCGGTCTGCTGCACATGCGTGCCGCCACAGGGCTGCAGATCCACGCCCGGAATTTCAATGGTCCGCACGCTGCCCTGGCCGCGCGGCGGCTGCACCGACATGGTTTTGACCAGGCCCGGATTGGCGTCGAGCTCGGCGTCGGAAATCGCACCGCACGCCACCGCACTATCCGCTGACACCAAGGCATTCAGGCGAGACTCGATGTCTTCGGCGACGAGCTTGTCCATGTCGATATCGAAATCCAGATGCGCCTTGTCTTCACTCATCCGGCCGCCCGTCACCGGCGCGGCCACCACCGCGCACAGCAGATGCAAGGCGGTGTGAAAACGCATGATCCGATGGCGCCGGTCCCAGTCGATGCGGGCGGTGACATGCGTGCCGACGGCCGGCAGGTTCGCCGCCTCATCGACCAGGTGAACAATCGTGTCGTCCTCGCCCTTGACGGTGCCCAGCACCGGAATCACCGTCCCGCCGGCCTGCACCAGCACGCCCGTGTCGCCCGGCTGACCGCCACCAGTGGGGTAAAACACACTGCGGTCGAGCACAACCCGGCCCAGCGCGGCCGACACAACCACGGCATCGCACTCGCGCGCATAAGCATCATCACGAAACACCAGCTCGGTCATCTGCGTCCTCTCAGTCAATCAAGGTAAAACAAAGGCCAGGGCGATCGGTAAAAAAAACACCGCCGCCATGTTACCGATCAGCACCATCGACGCCACCTTCTCGGGCTCCTGATGATAGCGCTCGGCAAAGATGTAATTCAGCACGGCGGGAGGCAGGGCGCCAAAGATCAGCAGCAGCGCCTGCTGCTGCGGCGGAAAATCCATCACCGCCAGCAAGGCGGCCGCAATGGCCATACCGATCAGCGGCCGCGCGACCGCGCCGGCCACCCCCAGCTTGATCGACGTGATCCGCGAGTCGCTCATGCGCACGCCCAGCCCGAACAGCATCAGCGGAATCGAGATCTCGCCCAGCATCCGGATCGACTGCAGCAAAGGCTCCCATACCACCACGCCACTCATCCCCACCGCCAGCCCGGCAAAGGTCGCCAGCACCGACGGCACCTTCCAGATCGTCATCAGCCGCACATTGTGGTCCAGCAGCCAGGCACCGAAGGAGAAATGCAGCAGATTCGACGCCATGAACATCACCACCGACGGCGCCAGCGCGTCTTCACCAAAGGCCAGCACCGCCAGCGGCAAACCGAGGTTGCCGCAATTGTTGAACATCATCGGCGGCACCAGGGTCTTGGGCTGAATCCCCGTCGCCCGCGCGAGCGCCCAGGCAGCCAGCCCCGATCCGACCACGATCACCAAGGTGGCGAGCAAGAGCGGAATGTCGTTCTCCGGCCGGAAGGGCTTGCTCGCCAGCGCCGCAAACACCAGCGCCGGCACAAACACATCCATGTTCAGCTTGTTGGCATGCGACAGATCCGGCCGCGCCCGACGACCGACCACAAAGCCGACAGCCACGATGGCAAACAGCGGGAACAGAATGGCGATGATGCGGATGAGCATGGATTTTTGCCGAGGAACAGAAGTGTCGATTCTAACCGGCGAACTGTGGCGCCAGACCGCCTAGCTGTGATCTCTCTGTAGGTTGTTCATTCGGGACGTACCCGTCAGATTGGAGGCGCCAACCAAACCAGTCCTCCGAGGTTCCCGAATGAACACACATAAAAATGCCCGATTAACCGTCCATGGTCGAGCGCTTCTTGTGAGGCGCGTCGTCGAACATGGTCTGCGCGTGGAAGAGGCGGCACAGGCTGCGGGGGTCAGCACCCGCACGGCTTACAAGTGGCTCAAGCGCTATCGAGAAGAAGGGCCGGGTGGTTTGCACAACCGCTCTTCACGCCCACATCGCTGCCCGCATGCGCTGAGTGGCGAACGCCAGCGGATGATCATCGAACGACGCAAGAGTCGACAGCCATACCACCAAATTAGTCAGGATCTGGGCGTCGGGCGCAGCACGGTGGGGCGTATCCTGTGCCGCGCAGGGCTCCACCGCCTGGCGAACCTTGAGCCGGCCAAGCCGGTGCGGCGCTATGAGTACCCGGCCCCTGGCGGCATGTTGCACCTGGACATCAAGAAACTCGGGCGTTTTCGTCGCCCCGGGCACCGGGTAACTGGCGATCGTCGGCAAGACTCACCCGGGGCCGGTTGGGAGTACGTTCATGTGGCGATCGATGATCATTCGCGTATCGCTTTCAGCACCATCTGCCCTGACGAGAGCGGCCGCAGCGCCTGCATCGCGCTGCTTCGAACAGTGCGCTATTACGCCAGCCTTGGCATCCGTTTCCAGCGCGTACTGACCGACAACGGTGCATGCTACAAGTCCCGAAAGTTCAAGCGCTTATGCCGACGCCTTCGGCTCAGGCACATGCGCACCAAGCCATACACGCCACGGACCAACGGGAAAGCCGAACGCTTCATCCAGACAGCCCTGCGCGAATGGGCCTACGCCCGCTCCTACGAATCCTCGCAGCAGCGTGCCGCCCACTTGCCGATCTGGTTGCATCAGTACAACTGGCACCGGCCACACGCCAGCTTGAAATATCTACCGCCGATCAGCCGGCTACCGAATGCGAACAACCTAGTGGGTTTACACACCTAGCTGCGCGACACGCCGGCCAAAGAGCGCACTCGCATCCGCGGCTGAGCCGTTCATGCTTGGCGCACAACCCGCAGGCGCCTCACAAAATCCTCACAGGGTTGATGAATATTCCATAACGGATACCCATTTTCCATGTCAGAATCCCGACCGAACTTCTCTTAATGACAGGACTTCGACATGTCTTCGACGCGCACACTGACCCATTCGCTACTGGCCGGCGCCCTACTCGCCAGCGTCAGCGCCTCGGCTTTCGCCATCACGCCCAGCTTTCAATTCGTGATGGACCGGCTGGACAACCGCAGTGGCAACACCCTCGGCATCACCGAAGGCGTCGTCCATTACATTGGTGCGGGCGTAACCCCCAACAGCGGTTTTGGCACCCAAGTCAGCATCGAGCAAAACGGCATCGAGCTCCCGATGAACTGGTGGAGCTCGCACGTGTCGCCCAACGAGTATTACAGCATCCTGCCGACCAACATCGGTAGCAGCGATCCGTGGACCATCATCGCCAACAACGCTGGCGACATCAGCATGGCCCTGACCCGAGGCACCGCCGGTGCCCAAGTGCTGGATTTCGCTCAAAACGTGCAGTTCGACACTACGAGCAGCATGCTCAGCTGGGAACTCCCCTCCACCGGCCCGGCCATCGAAGGTGTGCGCGTCCTGGTGTGGGACCGGACGCTTGGCCTGTTGAACGATCCTGACGCGCCCGACCTCGCAGCGCTCAGCCCCTATCTCCCGCCGATGACCAGCTACCAGCTATCGCCAACGCTATTCGAGAACGGAAAAAGCGCCGCCGACTACACGGTCGAAGTTCGCCTGATGGACTTCCGCGACCCGCAATTCGGCATGAACGGCAGCAACATCCTGAGCACTTCGCGCTATTTCTACGACCTCGCGGCCCCGGTCCCCGAGCCCGAGACCTGGGCCATGATGCTGCTGGGTCTGGGCCTGGTCGCCCGTGTAGCACGGCGACGCGCCTGAGGCGCTTCACCATGAAAAACGCCCCGCGTTGCGGGGCGTTTCCTTTTGAAAGCAAGGCGCCGCCTACAGCACGTAGCGCGCCAGATCTTCGCGCTCGGCCACAGCCTCCAGGCACTCGTCGACATAGGCCGCATTGACGACCAGATCACCCACGCCGGGCTTGCCGGCATTGAAGGAAATTTCTTCGAGCAATTTTTCCATCACGGTATACAAGCGGCGTGCGCCGATGTTTTCGGTCTTCTCGTTCACCTGGAAGGCGATCTCGGCCAGGCGGCGGATGCCTTCGGGCTGGAAGTCGATTTTCACGCCTTCGGTTTCGAGCAGCGCCTGGTACTGACGGGTCAGGCAGGCGTCGGTGCTGGTGAGGATGCATTCGAAGTCATCGACACCGAGCGAATCGAGCTCGACGCGGATCGGGAAACGGCCCTGCAGCTCGGGGATCAGATCGCTGGGCTTGGCCAGGTGGAAGGCGCCACTGGCGATGAACAGGATGTGATCGGTCTTGATCATGCCGTACTTGGTGCTCACCGTCGTGCCTTCGACCAGCGGCAGCAGGTCGCGCTGCACGCCTTGGCGCGACACGTCGGCACCCTGCATTTCCGAGCGCGAGGCGACTTTGTCGAGTTCGTCGAGAAAAACGATGCCGTTCTGCTCGACCGCACGCACTGCCTCGGCCTTGACCTCTTCATCGTTGATAATGCGCGCGGCTTCTTCATCGGCGAGCAGGCGCAGGGCTTCCTTGATGGGCAGCTTGCGGCTTTTCTTGCGCGCGCCGCCGAGGTTCTGGAACATGCCCTGCAATTGCTGGGTCATCTCTTCCATGCCCGGCGGGGCAAAGATTTCGGCGCTCATGCCCGGTGCTGCTACCTCGACCTCGACTTCCTTCTCGTCGAGTTCGCCTTCGCGCAGCTTCTTGCGGAATTTCTGCCGCGTGCCGGAATCGGCCGTGGGCGCCTCGTCGGCATTGAAGCCGACCGCGCGGGCTGGCGGCAGCAGAATGTCGAGCACGCGGTCTTCGGCGGCATCGGAGGCGCGGTCGCGCACCGAGACCATGGCGCGCTCGCGACCGTCCTTGACGGCGATTTCGGCCAGATCACGGATGATGGTGTCGACATCGCGACCGACATAGCCGACTTCGGTGAACTTGGTGGCTTCGATCTTGATGAAGGGCGCGTTCGCCAGCCGCGCCAGGCGACGGGCGATCTCGGTCTTGCCAACACCGGTGGGACCGATCATCAGGATGTTTTTCGGGGTGATTTCGCTGCGCAGCGGCTCGGCCACCTGGGCGCGACGCCAGCGGTTGCGCAGGGCGATGGCCACGGCACGCTTGGCGCGCGCCTGGCCGACGATGTGTTTGTCCAGTTCGGAGACGATCTCCGGCGGGGTCATTTGCGTCATGGTCTGCTCGACTCGGATGCCGGGGCTCAGCCCAGCACCTCGATGGTGTGATGTTGGTTGGTGTAGATGCACAGATCGCCGGCGATGCTCAGCGATTTGCTGACGATCTCTTCGGGCGACAGGTCGGTGTTTTCGAGCAAGCCGCGCGCAGCCGCTTGCGCGTAGGCGCCGCCGCTGCCGATGGCCACGATGCCTTGCTCGGGTTCGAGCACATCGCCGTTGCCGGTGATCACCAGTGAGTTCTCTTCGTCGGCCACGGCCAGCATGGCTTCGAGCCGGCGCAGCATGCGGTCGGTGCGCCAGTCCTTGGCGAGTTCGACCGCGCTGCGCAGCAGGTTGCCCTGATGCTTTTCGAGCTTGGATTCGAAGCGCTCAAAGAGCGTGAAGGCGTCGGCCGTGCCCCCGGCAAAGCCGGCGAGGATCCGGTCGTGGTGAATGCGGCGCACCTTGCGCGCGCTGCCCTTGATGACGATGTTGCCCAGCGTCACCTGACCATCGCCGCCAAGCGCGACGCGCCTGCCCCGCCGCACCGAGAGGATAGTGGTGCCGTGATACTGTTCCATGCCTGTTCCGATTCGCCCGCCTGGGGGCGTGTTTGAGTGCGCCACAGGCGCACGAGGGAATCGCGCACCCGCCATCCCGGTCATCTGGGGGCTATGTGCGCAATTGCAAGCGGGCGACCTGATCGATGCCCATCACCCGCAGCAAGGCAGCCACCATGGCATTGACGTCCTTGAGGACGATCAGCTTGCCTTGCGCCTGAAGCTGGGCCAGCACATTGAACATGGCGCCAGCCGACACAAAATCGATGCGCCGCAGCCGCGCGCAGTCAACGTCCACCCGCGAGCGTTCAGCGGCAAAGGCCGCCAGCTGGCGCACCGGGTCGGCATTGGTGCCCAGCACATCGCCTTCGAGCACGAAACCGTCGTCCATCTGCACGGCCGTCACCAGCTCGGCCGTGGTCGAGGCCATCTCGCTGACCGCATTCGGCTCCCAGGACGGGGGCGACTCTTCAAAGGTGATCGCATAATCCAGCGCGACCTCTTCAAAGGCGTCGATGTCGTCGGTCTGCTGCAGCATGTCGAGCAGCAACAACCACATCTGCTGATTCTCGCGACGGCCGGCCAGCACCTGCCCCCGCAGCATGTTGGCGATGGTGCTCGCCCCCGACAGACGGATGTTGACAGACGCCGCATCAAGGTCGGAAATCAAGGTGCGCAACAAGGCACAGCCGGCCTCATCCGCCGAGCGCAGACGCGACAGGTCGATTTTTACAGCACCGTTCTTTTTGGCGGCGTCACGTACCCGTTCAAACTGCTTGCCGACCTGCTCAGTCAGCGCCGCCCCCAGTGCGACCGCGGGCGCAGCGGTCTTGCCGGCCGCGACGGGCGTATCGGCCCCATCCCAGGGCGGCGGGGATTTTTCAAAACTGCGGGCATAGGCGATGACACGTTCGTCAAACTCGGCGCGCTTGCCTGTCAGCTTGTAGAGGTCGATCAACATCAGCCACAGGGGTTCGCCCTGGCCCGGCGTGAGGCCGGTCACAAACTCGCTGAGCACCTGGGCGGCGAGATCGTTCTGGCCATTGGCATAGAGCACCGCCGCATCTTCGGCCACACCGGCAAAGGCATCACCGCCTTCCTGCACTTCGATCTTGCCGGCACACTCAGCCAGCGCCCGTGCGACGTCGCCGCCCGCCGAGCCGAAATCCAGCGTCGACAATTCCGAGCGCGGCCCCTTGCTGGCGTCCCCGACAGATCTATTCTTTTGTGAAGACCCTACCAAGATCCCTTCCTCCATCCCGGCGATCACGCGTCTACCGTGCTTGATGACACACGCAAGGCATCATCAGACACACCCCGTCGCAACATTCGTCATCACGACAGACCGGACGCATCGCCTGGGCGCTGAACGCGCCAGACACTCAGAATAACATCGCAACAGCGTCGAGTTGCCTGCCGCTTTAGTCTATTGTGCGCTCCCGTTACGAAAAGTTTTGTTAAGCATTGCACCAAGTTGCATCGCAACAGCGAGCCCGCTCTCGGCTAAAATGGCGCGCATGCTTCCCACCGATCCGGCTGCCGCTATCACCCCCGAATCCTTGATGGTCCGCGTCTATTACGAAGACACCGACGCTGCCGGCGTTGTCTACTACGCCAACTACTGGCGCTTCTGCGAACGCGGGCGCACAGAATGGCTGCGCCGGCAAGGTTTCGATCAGCAGCAGCTCATGGATGAAACCGGTATCGCCTTCGTGGTGCGCCGGGTGGAAGGCGACTACCACCGCCCGGCCCGTCTCGACGACACGCTTCAGATCCTTACCTCGGTGTCGACACTCAAGCGGGCCAGCCTCAGTTTCTCGCAGAAAATTTTTCGCGACGCGGAACTCCTGTTCGAAGCCGCAGTCTCTGTGGCCTGCCTGGATACCAAACGCAACCGCGCCGTCGCCATTCCCGACATCATTCGAAAAACACTCAATCCCGGTCAACCGGGCTGACCATGCCAATCACTCAAGATCTGTCGATACTCTCCCTCATTGCCGAGGCCAGCTTGCTGGTCAAGCTGGTAATGGCCCTGCTCGCGGGCCTCTCCTTCATGTCCTGGTACTGGATTTTCCGCAAATGGTTCTCCATTGGCAGTGCGCGGCGAAAGTCGATGGCGTTCGAACGCAGCTTCTGGAGCGGCGGCGATCTGAACGCGCTCTACCAGAGCGCCGGCAATGACCGCCACAACACCGGGCCGATGGAGCGCATCTTCGAATCGGGCTACCGCGAGTTTTCCAAGCTGCGCGCCAAGAACGCCGATCACGCCACCGTGGTCGACGGCGCCCGCCGCGCCATGCGGGCAACCTATCAGCGCGAAGTCGACGAACTCGAAGCCCATCTGGCCTTCCTCGCATCGGTCGGCTCGGTCTCGCCCTACATCGGCCTGTTCGGCACCGTGTGGGGCATCATGAATGCCTTCCGCGGCCTCTCCAATGTCAGCTCGGCCACGCTCGCCCATGTCGCCCCCGGTATTGCCGAGGCCCTGGTGGCCACCGCCATCGGCCTGTTTGCAGCGATTCCCGCCGTGGTCGCCTACAACCGCTTCGCCCACGACATCGACCGCCTGTCGATCCGCCTCGAGAGCTTCATGGAAGAGTTCTCCAACATCCTGCAGCGTCAGCTGCGTTGATCGGGCGGAGAGCACCCCATGCGTGAGCGCCGCCTGATGAACCAGATCAACGTCGTGCCGTACATCGACGTGATGCTGGTACTGCTCGTCATCTTCATGGTCACGGCCCCGATGATCCAGACCGGCAGCGTCGAGTTGCCCAGCGTCGGCAAAGCCTCACAGGCGCCGGCACAACCGCTGTACGTCGTCGTCAAGGCCGATGGCAGCGTCGCGTTTCGCGATGCCGCGCAGGACCCGGAGCCCATGAGCCTCGAAGCCGTCGTTGCCCAATTGCAGCAAATGCAGCAAAACGACCCGAATCGGGCGGTGCTCATCGCAGGCGATCGCGAGGCCCGCTACGAAGCAGTGCTCGATGTCATGTCGGCACTGCAGAAAAAGGGCATCGACAAGATCGGCCTGCTCGTACAGTCCGGCGACCGCGAGTCGGCCCCCAAGCGATGAATCCTGAGCAGGACCGCCCGGAGCCGGGCAAACGCGTTTCGTTTGTGCTTGCCGCGCTGGTGCATCTGGCGCTGGCGGCATTTCTGTTTTTTGGTGTTCGCTGGCAGAGCGAGCCACCGGCCGCCGTGCAGGTTGCCCTGGTGGCGGTCCCGTCCATGCCCACGCGCACGGCGCCTCCGCCCAAGCCAGCGCCACCGGCCCCCAAACCCGAACCGACGCCCGAGCCCAAGCCCGCGCCGAAGCCCGAACCCAAACCGGAACCCAAGCCCGAAGCCAAGCCGGAGCCCAAGCCGCCCGAGATCAAGATCCCGGAGAAAAAGCCCGAGCCCAAGAAGCCCACGCCCAAGCCGGAGCCCAAGCCCGAACCGAAAAAGCCGGAACCGAAGAAGCCCGAGCCCAAAAAGCCCGAGCCGAAGCCGGAACCCAAACCGGAGCCAAAAAAGCCGGAGCCCAAGCCCACGCCGAAGCCCGAGCCCAAAGTCGACCGCTCCAAGGCGATCGAGGACCAACGCATGCAGGAGTTGCTGGCGCTGGACGCACAGCGCGCCCGCGAATCAGAGATTCTCAAGCAGGAAATGCAGTCGGCCGCGCGTGGTCGGGCGCTGGACGGTTACATCAATGCAATTCGCGTCAAGGTACGAGGCAACATCGTGCTGCCACCGGCGGTCAGCGGCAATCCGGAAGCCACCTTCATCGTCGACCAACTGCCCGACGGCACCGTGATCGAGGTACGCCTGAAGAAGAGCACCGGCCATGCCGCGCTGGATGAAGCGATCGAACGAGCCATCCGCAAATCGAGCCCGCTACCGAAACCCGACGATCAATCTTTGTTTAACCGTACACTAGCGTTCACTTTTCGCCCGCTCGAACAATAAAAGGGGTCCGGTATAATCCGCCCAGGAACCAGAGACGATGAAACTGACTGATTTGTTTCGATATTTGCTGATCACACTGCTCGCCGCCACCGCCCTGTCGGCGCGGGCGCAACTGTCGATCGAGATTACCGGTGCGGGCGCCAACCGCTTTCCGGTGGCCATCGCGGTCATGGAAGGCGAGTCGCAACTGCCACGTGGCGTGACCGACGTGGTGCGCGGCGACCTGGAGCGCAGCGGCCTGTTCTCGCTGATCGAAATGGGCCCCAAGCCCGTTGGCGAAACCGCCACCCCCGATTTTGCCTACCTGCGCACCCGCGGCGCTGACGCAATCGCGGTCGGCACCGTGGTGCCCGCGCAAAGCGGCAAGTACGAGTTGCGCATGCGCCTCTACGACACGCGCCAGGAAGCCCAGCTCGACGCCCTGACACTGACCATGACGCCCGCGCAGTACCGGATCACCGGCCACAAGATTGCGGACATCATTTACGAACGCATCACCGGGCTCAAGGGCGTGTTCTCCACGCAGATCGCCTATGTGGTGAAGTCCGGCAAGCAATACAAATTGCAGATCGCCGACTCCGATGGCGCCAACCCGCAGACCGCGCTGGCCTCCAACGAGCCGATCATCTCGCCGTCGTGGTCGCCCGACGGCACCCGTCTGGCCTACGTGTCGTTCGAGGCGAAAAAGCCGGTCGTGTACGTACACACCCTGGCCACCGGCCTGCGCGCCGTGGCGGCCAACTTCAAGGGCTCGAACTCCGCACCGTCGTGGTCGCCGGACGGCAGCCGCCTCGCGGTGGTGCTGACCAAGGACGGGCTGTCACAGATGTACACCGTCAATCCCGACGGCTCAGGCGTCACCCGCCTGGCCAGCTCGTCGAGCATCGACACCGAACCTGCCTTCAGCCATGACGGACAGTGGATCTACTTCACCTCCGATCGCGGTGGCAGCCCGCAGATCTACCGGATTTCCACCCAGGGCGGTCGTGCCGAACGCGTCACCTTCGATGGCAGCTACAACGTCACACCGCGCCCCTCGCCCGACGGCCAGACCATGACCTACATCGCGCGGACGGCCAATGGCTTCCAGATCGCGATCATGGATGTCGCCACCCGCCAGTTTGCCGTCCTGACCGACACCGGTCGGGACGAATCTCCCAGCTTTGCACCCAACAGCCGCATGATTCTCTATGCAACAGAGATCGGTGGTCGCGGGGTGCTTGCCGCTGTTTCGTCCGACGGGCGAATCAAGCAACGTCTCTCGGTCCAGGCCGCCGACGTGCGTGAACCCGCCTGGGGACCTTTGCCCCGCTAGCGGATCGCTAGTATTTTATGACTCAAGGAGTCTTTTCAATGCGTTACCCCCTCGCCGCCTCCATGCTCGCTCTTGCCCTGCTGGCAGGCTGCTCGAGCACCCCGATGACCTCCGATCAGGGCGCCTCGGTTGAAGACCGTACCGCGTCCTCCGCTGGTGCGATCCCGACCGTGCGCCCCGATCAGATGCAAGGTGCTGGACTGGCCGCCCTGCGCGACCCGAACAACATCCTGTCCAAACGCGCCATCATGTTTGACTACGACAGCTTCACCATCCGCGGCGAGTTCATGCCGCTGGTTGAAGCCCACGGCCGCTTCCTGGCCGCCAACCCGCAGATGAAAATGCTCATCCAGGGTAGCGCCGACGAACGCGGCAGCCGCGAGTACAACCTCGCGCTGGGCCAGAAGCGTTCCGACGCGGTCAAAAAATCGCTGATGCTGCTGGGCGCCAAAGAAGCGCAGATCGAATCGGTCAGCCTGGGTGAAGAGAAGCCGCAGTGCACCGAGCGCAACGAAGCCTGCTACGCCGAAAACCGTCGTGGCGAAATGCTCTACGCCGGAGAGTTCTGATGATGCGGCCGGCCCCCTGGATTGCACTGCTTGCAGCGCTGCTCTCGTGGCCGGCGCACGCTGGCCTGTTTGACGACGCCGAAGCGCGCAAGGAGATCATGCGCATTCGCGATGACCACACCGCACGCCTCGACGCCCTCGAATCAAGCTCGCGCGCATCGCTGCAACTGGCCAACCAGATCGAGGCCATCAAGGCCGAGATGGCCAAGTTACGTGGCGATGTCGAGCTGATGATGCACGACATGGAATCGGTCAAGAAGCGCCAGCAGGACTTCTATGTCGATCTCGACGCGCGCCTGCGCACGCTGGAAACCGGGGGTGCCGGCCCCGCCGCACAAATCGATCCCGCAGCAGAATCCCGGGATTACGAAAACGCGCTGAACCTGCTCAAGGCCGGCAAGTACGCCGAAGCAGCCACCGCCTTTGACACCTTCGTGACCACCTACGCCGGCAGCAGCTTCCTGCCCAGCGCCCACTTCTGGGCCGGCAGTGCCGCCTTGCAGGCCAAGGACATCGCCCGGGCCACGCAGCACTTCAACACCGTGGTCAACCAATGGCCGCAAGACGCCCGCGCACCCGACGCACTGCTCGGCGTCGCCAACTGCCAGCGCGCCATGGGCGAGCGCCGGCTCGAGCAAAACACGCTCAAGGCCGTGATCAGCCAGTACCCCGACAGCGCTGCCGCAAAATCGGCCAAGCAGCGTCTGGGCAGCTGATCCGACCATGAGCACGCAACAGACCGTCACCCGGCTCCGGGTGACGGAAATTTTCGCATCCGTACAGGGCGAAGCCTCCCGGGCCGGCCTGCCCACCGTGTTTGTTCGTCTCACCGGCTGTCCGCTGCGCTGTGTGTGGTGTGACACCGAATACGCCTTCAATGGCGGCCAGACGCGTGACTTGCCCGCCATCCTCGACGAGATCGCCGGCCATGGCCTGCATCACATCTGCGTCACCGGCGGCGAACCCCTCGCGCAAAAAGGCTGCCACGAGCTGCTCACGGCCCTGTGCGAGGCCGGCTACGACGTCTCACTCGAAACCAGCGGTGCGCTCGACATTGCCGCGGTCGACCCGCGCGTCAGCCGCATCATGGACCTCAAGGCGCCCGGCTCCGGCGAGGTCGGCAAGAACCGCTGGGACAACCTGCCCCTGCTCACCGCCCGCGACGAACTCAAGATCGTCATCGCCAACGCCGACGACTACGCCTGGGCGTGCGAACAGCTGCACGCCCATGACCTCGCCAAACGCTGCCCGGTGCTGTTCTCGCCGGTGGCTGGCGAACTCGCCCCGGCCGAGCTGGCCGAGTGGATCGTGCGTGACCGCCTGCCGGTGCGCTTTCAAATGCAACTGCACAAAGTGCTGTGGGCAGACGCCCGCGGCAAATAACGCCCATGAATGAAATCACCGAACTGCCGCCTCGGCGCGCCGTCGTCCTGCTCTCCGGCGGACTCGACTCCGCCACCTGCCTGGCCATTGCCCGCGAACAAGGCTTCGAGTGCTACGCCCTGTCCGTCGCCTATGGCCAGCGCCATGCTGCCGAGCTGACCGCCTCCAAACGCGTCGCCGACAGCCTGGGCGCCGCCGAGCACCGCCTCGCCCGCGTCGGCCTCGGCCAGTTTGGCGGCTCTGCCCTGACCGACCCGACGATCGACATCCCCATCGACGCCCGGGGCGCCAACACCTCGCCCATCCCGGTCACCTACGTCCCCGCACGCAACACCGTGATGCTCTCGATCGCACTGGCGTGGGCCGAAGTGCTCGGCGCAAACGACATCTTCGTGGGCGTCAATGCGGTCGACTACTCCGGCTACCCGGACTGCCGCCCCGAATACATCAAGGCCTTCGAAACCATGGCCAATCTCGCCACCAAGGTCGGTGTCGAAGGCGAGCGCATGACCATCCACGCCCCGCTCATCGAACTGAGCAAGGCCGACATCATTCGCCGCGGCACCACCCTCGGCGTCGACTACAGCCAGACCGTCACCTGCTACCAGGCCGACGACACCGGACGCGCCTGCGGCCGATGCGAAGCCTGCCGTCTGCGCCGCGCCGGCTTCCTCGAATCCGGCCTCGATGACCCAACCCGCTACGCCAACGGCAAGCCCCCCGATTTATCTGCCTGATCGGCTTGACAGCCCCCAGGTCGGTTACTATAATTCGCGCTTCCTTTCGGGTCGTTAGCTCAGTTGGTAGAGCAGCGGACTTTTAATCCGTTGGTCGCGTGTTCGAGCCACGCACGGCCTACCAGGACACCAAGGGCCCAGTCGCAAGACTGGGCCCTTTCCGTTTTTCCGCCTCCCCTTTTTTTCCTATCGTGCGCTCTGCCGTGCGCCGCGTCATCGGCGCCAGCCCCGCGACGATGGCACCGCCCGCCTCGTCCGCCCCCTTCCGGCCGACAACCGCCCGTCTCGTCACCCGCCGACCGGCCCCTGCCGGCACGGCCCGCCCGGGGCCATGACACCCGCCAGCCGCCTGCGCAAACAGCCATGGCACGCGCGGGGCGGCTGATGCGCAACAACCCGACCGTCACCATCGCCCCGCGCGACGCAGCGGCGGACATTTCCCTACCGATCGCCAGGACCACACAGGCTGCCGCCGAACACAAGCGCCCGTCTCGACAGCGCACCACGCGGGCGCTTGCTTGACCTAAATCAAAGATGTATTGTCTACACATCTTTTTTAGACAGCCTTTCTACCATCCCTTGCTGAAGCTCGGCGCCATCCGCGCCACCAGCGTTTCATCGTCGCTTAAAACATGCATTCCGACCATCACACCATCTTCCTGTCGTACCGGCATGTACCTGCCGTCACGACCGGTCAGGCGCCGTGTCCGGTCATGGCGCAGTGGCATGCTGGATTCCGCACCCACCAAGAGCCCGCCTGTCCATGAGTCCCCTCGCCATCCTGATGTCGGCGTTCATTCTGTCCATCGTCGGCCTCGGCTTCTTCATCTGGTCGCAACGCGCCCATCTGACCGACCCCAGCACCGAAGGCAGCGAGGTGATCTTCGCCGCCGGTGAAATCGGCACGCCCGAAGAGCCCGCCGGCCCATCCAGCACCACGCGCTCCGCCGCCGATGTGGACGACGCCGAACTGCTCGCCCGCGCCCGCGCCGACGCCTCGACCGCCCCGCTGGTGTTCTTCTTCTACTGCTGCGCCCTCGTCTGGCTGCTGGTCGCCTCGGCCGCCGGCCTGACAGCGTCGATCAAGCTGCATGCGCCCGACTGGCTGACGGCGGAGGCCTGGCTGAGCTTCGGCCGCATCCGCACCGTGCATCTGAACGCCGTGGCGTACGGCTGGGCGCCAATGGCCGGGCTGGGCACCGCACTGTTCGTCATCCCGCGCCTGCTCAAGACCGAGCTGGTCGGCGGCCGCTACGCCCTGCTCGGCGCCGCGCTGTGGAACGCCGCGCTGGTCGCCGGCCTCGGCAGCCTGGCCTACGGCGTCAGCGACGGGCTCGAATGGCTGGAGATCCCGTGGCAGATCGACCTGCTGTTCGTCGCCGGCGGCGCACTGATCGGCCTGCCGCTGATCCTCACCCTGCGCCGGCGCCAGGTGGCCCATCTGTATGTGTCGGTGTGGTACATGGGCTGCGCGCTGTTCTGGTTCCCGGTGCTGTTCCTGGTGGCCAACTTTCCCGACCTGCATCACGGCGTCGAGCAGGCGACCATGAACTGGTGGTTCGGCCACAATGTGCTGGGCCTGTTCTACACCCCGCTGGCGCTGGCCTCGATCTATTACTTCCTGCCTAAGGTGATTGGACGGCCGATCCAGTCCTACAACCTGTCGCTGCTCGGCTTCTGGGGGCTGGCCTTCTTCTACGGCCAGGTCGGCGGCCACCACCTGATCGGCGGGCCGGTGCCGGGCTGGATGGTGACGCTGTCGATCGTCCAGAGCATGATGATGATCCTGCCGGTGGCCGCCTTCACCGCCAACCAGCATCTCACCCTCAAGGGCAATCTCGGCGCACTGCGCCACTCACCGACGCTGCGTTTCATGTGCCTGGGCGGGCTGATGTATACCGCCAGCTCGGTGCAGGGCTCCTTTGAGGCGCTGCGCAGCATGAACGCCATCACCCACTTCACCCACTACACCGTTGCGCACGCGCACCTCGGGCTGTACGGCTTCGTCAGCCTGGTGTTCTTCGGCGCCATGTATTTCGTGATTCCGCGCATCACCGGCCGCGACTGGCCCTGGCCGCGCATGATCTCGGCCCACTTCTGGCTGGCCTCGATCGGCATCGCCATCTACTTCGTGTCGCTGACCATCGGTGGCTGGCTGCAGGGCCGCGCCATGCTCGACGAGAGCCGCGGCTTCATGGAATCGGTGCTGCTCACCCTGCCCTACCTGAAGGCGCGCAGCGTCGGCGGCGCGATGATGGCACTCGGCCATGTGATCTTCGCCGCCCATTTCATTCGCCTGCTGACCGCGCGCGGCGCCAGCCGCAGGGCACAGCCGGCCAGCCCCTTCGCCACCGCCGCGGAGGGCATCTGATGCACAGCGAAACCCGCCTCATCCTCGGTGGCCTGACCACCCTCGCCGTCGCCACCGCCGCGCTGGTCGTGCTGCCCTACATCACCATCGCTGATTCGGCCCCGGCGCCAGGTCTCGAGCCCTATACGCCAACCGAGCTGCGCGGCCGCGAGCAGTACATCCAGCACGGCTGCGTGTATTGCCACTCGCAGCAGCCGCGCGCCCGCGCCTTCGCCCCCGACGCCAAGCGCGGCTGGGGCCGGGCCACGGTGGCCGGCGACTACGCCTACGACGACCCACCGCTGCTGGGCACCATGCGCACCGGCCCCGACCTGATGAACATCGGCGCGCGCCAGCCCAGCGATCAGTGGCATCTGGGTCATCTGTTCCAGCCGCGCGCCTATGTGCCGGGCAGCATCATGCCGGCCTATCCCTTCCTGTTTGACGTACGCGACCGCGCCGACGAGGGCGAGACGATCGTCGCCCTGCCACCCGGCACCGTGCCCGACGGCAAGGTGGTGGTGGCGCGGCCGGCCGCGCTCGACCTCGTCGCCTACCTCAAATCGCTCGATCGCAGCTACCCGGCGCTCGCTGCCGACCAATGACGGAGCGCTCCCGGTCATGAACAGCCCCGACCTCCTGCCGCAACAGCGGCGCGAAAACCCCGACCCGCAGGAACGCAGCACACCCATGCCGCGCCTGGTTCTGATCCTGGCGCTGGTGCTGGTGACCTTCGGCGTCGACTACATCTCCCATGCCGATGTGAACAGCCCCTCTGCCTGGGGCGACGCGCGCACCCGCGCCGAACTGGTCGGCGACCGCCCGGCCACCGGACAGGGCGTCGACGGCGGCGCCATCTACGCGGCCATGTGCGCCGGCTGCCACCAGGCGACCGGCCAGGGTCTGCCCGGCGTTTTCCCGCCCCTGGCCGGCTCCGAGTGGGTGGTCGGCAAGGCCGGCACCGCCGCCGCCATCGTGCTGCATGGCATCTCGGGGCCAATCCAGGTCAAGGGCCAGGACTTCAATGGCACCATGCCGGCCTTCGCCGGCTCGCTCGACGACGCCGAGATTGCCGCCGTGCTGAGCCATGTGCGCCGCCAGTGGGGCAATGCCGCCGCCCCGGTCACGCCCGAAGCCGTTGCCGACACACGTGCCCATCATGCCGATCGCACAACGCCCTTCAGCGGCGGCGACGAACTGGCAAAACTGCCCTGAGCCCCTCATGACCGATCCCCACACCACCGTCACCCGCCAGCAGTTGCACGACCTGGTGCACGCCTTTTACGCCGACGTGCGCGCCGACGCGGCGCTTGGCCCCATCTTCGATGCCGCCATTGGCGAGCACTGGACGCACCACCTCGAGCGCATGGTCGACTTCTGGTGTCATGTCATGCTCGACACCCGCGGCTTCAGTGGCAACGTGTTCGGCAAGCACATGGCGCTCAAGGGCGTCGAGCCGGCACATTTCGAGCACTGGATGACGCACTGGCAGCATCACACCCGCCACTTCGCGCCGGACGACCGACAGCGCCTGCGCCAGGCGGCGCAGACCATCGGCCGCAGCCTGTTCCTCGGCTTCTTCAACCGCTCGGCCGCCTTCATTGCCGGCGACGACGGCCGCGTGGTGGTCGCCACGTCATGAGCCGGCGCGCACTGGCCTCGACCCTGCTCGCCGTCGCGGCCTTGTCGCTGATGCTGGCCGCGCTGAGCGCCCAGCTGACCGACGGCTTCACGCGCTGGACCTTCGAAGCCCTGCGCCGCGACGCCGCCGACGCCGGCCACCTCCTCGCACCGGCGGTGCCCCTGCGCACGGCGCACGGCGAGACCACGACCCCCTGGCCAAACAACGCTGGCACGGTGTATCTGGTCGACTTCATCTACACCCAGTGCCCGACCATCTGCCAGGCACTGGGCAGCGAATACACCCGACTGCAGCACCAGTTGCGTGAGCGCTTCGGCGCGCACAGCCCGGTGCGCCTGGTCTCGGTGGCCTTCGACCGCGAACACGACACCCCGATCGAGCTGCAGCACTATGCACAGCGCCACCGCGCCGACGATGCCCTGTGGCTGATCGGCACCCCGGCCAGCGCCGCAGCCGCTGACACGCTGCTGCAGGCGCTCGGCGTGGTGGCGGTGCCGGACGGCCTCGGCGGCTTCGTGCACAACGGCGCCATCCACCTCATCGACAGCCAGGGCACGGTGCGCGGCATCTACGATCTCGACCAGTGGCCGCAGGCGCTCGAACGGGCGCTGCAGCTCGGCGGTGCACCGGCATGATGCGCCACCGATCATGGTCACTGGCGCTGGCCGCGCTGCCGCTGCTGCTGTGGATCACGCCGCTGCGCCAGCTGCTCGAGAGCCGCATGCTGCCGCACATGCTGGTCGAGCTGCCGCTGCTGTTCATCGCCGGCTGGGCGCTGGCCCGGGCACTCGGCCCGCGCGCCCGACTGCCGGCCGCCATCGACGCGCACGGTCTGCTCGGGCTCACCTGGGTGAGCGCGGTGTCGGCACTGTGGATGATCCCGTCGATGCTCGATCTGAGCCTGCTCGATATCCGCCTGCAATGGGCCAAGTACCTGGCCTGGCTGCTGGCCGGCATCGCTGCGCGGGGCAGCCTGCCACGCGCCGGCGCGGTGGTCGGTGTGTTCTTTCTCGGCAACATCGCCTGGATGCTGGCCACGGCCGGGCTGTTGTTTCAGGAAGCACCCCAGCGCCTGTGCGTGAGCTATCTGCTCGACGAGCAGATCGTCACCGGCCAGGGACTGGTCTTTTTCGCTGTACTGATCGGTACCTTGGCGGTCCGCCGCCTGCCAGGACCGATCAGCCCGGCGAAGGCTTGCCACGCGTTGCCGGCGCCTGCGTCAGCGGAATAATGCGCCGCGGCACGGCGGCGATGCCGAGCAGTTCGGAGGCCACACTCGGCGCCGACACCGCGTCGTACAGGGTCATGCGGTCGAGCTCGAGCATGAAGGCGTCGAGCGCCCGACGCAGCCCGCGGGTGAGATTGCAGGCCGGCGAAATCACACAACAGTCTTCCTTGCCCGGCTCGAAACACTCCACCAGCACAAAATCGTTTTCTGCCAGCCGCACCACCATGCCCACCGAGATGGTCGACGGGTCGCGCGCCAGACGCACACCGCCGTTGCGTCCGCGCACGGTGTCGAGCAAACCCGCGCCGGCCATCTGGTGAACGATCTTCATCAGATGATTGCGCGAGATGTCGTAGGCCGTGGCGATATCCTCGATGGTCGCCAGCTCGCCGCTTTCGTAGCGGAGGCTGAGATACATGAGAACGCGCAAGGTGTAATCGGTATAGGCGGTCAGTCGCATAGGCAGCGCATGGGAGTCAAGGCAGCCCGAGCATAGTCGCTTGCCCGATGACGGGCAATCGTCGGCGATGCAGCCGGGTCGGCCGGCTATGCCAAAATACGCAGGCTGACCGACCGACTCTGCCGACATCCCGTACAACGTGTGGACCACCACCGGCCCCCTTTTACCGCCCGGCCCGGCAATGCGCGCCACGCGACAGCGCAGCGCCGTCAGCAGCTGCGCCGAGCGCACCCCTTGCCAAGAAAAGCCCCGCCGAAGCGGGGTCTCAGGCTGCTGACAAAGCCCTGGCCTTCTGGCCGGGGCTTTTGTCTAATTGGGACATCGAGCGCAGCTTTGCCGATGCCAAGGCGTTGCACGGGCATCGTTGCGCGCTTCAAAGGGCTGTCGAAGGTGCAGGCGCAATGCCTGCTCGCAGCAGCGGCACAGAACATGAAGAAGATCGCCCGGCTGCTCGCGCAGCTTTTTGGCCCCATACCCTCTTGCCTACGGCAATAGCGGCCCGATGGGTCAATATCCGCGGCATTGCGCGCTTGGCTTTGAAGAACAAGGCGATCTTCGCCAAGTTTCGCCTCACATTGATCGGAGCCTGAGCAACCCTGAAAAACAAACCCCACCGCAAAGGGTGGGGTTCGTCAGCAGCCTGTGGGCTCCAACCGGAACCCATTTTCATTCAGCGACGCCACGCAATCGGCGAATCACGTCAATTGCCGTAGGCGACCGCCGGCAGCCAGGTGACCAGCGCCGGAAAGATGAACACCAGCGCGAGACCGACGAGTTGCAGAAGGATGAACGGCACCACGCCCTTGTAGATATCAACCAGCTTCACCTCCGGCGGGCACACGCCCTTGAGGTAGAAGAGCGCAAAGCCGACCGGTGGCGTAAGGAAGGAGGTCTGCAAGGTGACCGCAACAAGCAAGGCAAACCACACCAGCTCGGGGTTATCGACCACACCATAGCCGTCGATATCCAGACCCAGCCCCTTGATGACCGGGCCGAGCAGCGGCAGGATGATCAAACTGATTTCGATCCAGTCGAGGAAGAAGCCGAGCAGGAACACCACGCTGAGCACGAAGATGATGAGTCCGTACGGGCCAAGGCCCATCCCGGTGAGGACCGATTCGATGAGCTCGTCACCGCCGCATTCGCGGAGCACCAGCGCAAACACCGTCGCACCCACAAAGATGGCGAAGATATAGGCGGAGGTGTTCATGGTGTTGATGGTCACCTCCTTGAGCACGGCGAAGTCGAAGCGCTTGTAGGCCGCCGCCAGCACCGCGGCACCAAAGGCACCCACGCCGGAGGCCTCGGTCACCGTCGCGATGCCCATGAAGATGGAGCCCAGCACCGCAAAGATCAGGATCGCGGGCGGGATGATGTCGAGGAAAACACGGCCAATATCAGCCCATGTGACGCCCCGGTGATCATTTGCGAGCGGCGCATCCTCCGGCCGGAGAAGGCCGTAGATGAGGATGTAGGCCATGTACAGCACGCCAAGGATCAATCCCGGGAAAACGGCACCCATGAACAGGTCGCCGACGGACACCCCGAGCTGGTCGCCCATGATGACGAGCATGATGGAGGGCGGGATGAGAATACCCAGACAACCCGACGCAGCGACGGTGCCCAGCGCCAGCGACTTGTTATAGCGCTGCTTCATCATGACCGGCAGGCTCATCACCCCCAGCAGCACGACCGAAGCGCCGATGATGCCGGTCGAGGCGGCGAGGATGATGCCGATCAGCGTGACGGTGATGGCCAGACCGCCCTTCACGTTGCCGAAGAGCTTTTGCATCGAGTGCATCATGCGTTCGGCCACGCCGGATTTGTCGAGCATGAGCCCCATGAAGATGAACATCGGCAGTGCGACCAGCACCCAGTTGTTCATGATGTCGTAGATCCGCCCGACCAGCAGGCCGAGTGAGTTGTAGTCGATGCCGGTGGCGGTTTCCCAGTAGTTGTCGGTGAGGTAAGCCACGCCGGCAAACAGAATGCCGGTGCCGGCGAGCACCCAGGCGACAGGGAAGCCGGTAAACAACAGCAAGATGAACGTCGAGAACATCCCGATGACCAGCCAGCTTTCAGGTTCGAGTCCCATCATGACGTCAGTCTCCCTGGCGGTCTTTGCGGGTGGATTCGGCAGGCACATCGGCGTCGCGATACAGCGCTTCCGGATGCACGTGGAACAGCTTCTTGATCATCGTGACGCGGCCCGGATCGAGCTCTTCGGGCTCCGTCCCCAGATGCAGGAGCAGCAGCACTTCCTGGATCAGGCGAGCCAGCGCGGCAAGCAGCATCAGGAAAAATGCGGCCGGCAAGAAGCCTTTGATGATCCAGCGATGTGGCAGTCCGGTCGGGCTGGACGAGTGCTCGTCAACGCGATAGGAGTCCGCCACCCAGCTCAGACTGTGATCGAGAATGCTGATCAGGAAGGGCAGCAGCAAAATGACGATGCCGAGAATTTCGATGATGTGTTGCGTGCGCCGCGACACATTCATGTGCACCAGGTCGACACGAATGTGCGAATCGTTGCTGATGCAGTAGGCGATGCCGAACATGAAGGCGACGGCATAGAGATGCCAGGTCAGTTCTTCGAGTTCGACCAATGCGTTGTTGAAACCGTAGCGCCAGATCACCGAAATGATGATCACGCCAATGAGCACCACGTTGAGCCACGCGGCCAGCTCCGCGATACGCTTGACGACACCGTTGAGCATGTCGACGACCGGAATACGGCCGCCTGATTTCTTTGATGCTGAGTGCGACATGAAACCTCCCTCACTTCAAGACCCATCGGGCCTGCACCGGCACATTTGCCGACGCCGCCTCCCCAAAAAAGGCCGGATGCACGAGGCATCCGGTCGAAAGCCCCGCCACAATTCGATGTGTGGCGGCAGCGGGAGGTGACACAGTGAAAATCCGCCGGGCGCGTGACGTCGCCCGGCAGAAACAGCTGATTACTCAGCGATGCGCTTTGTACCCGGACGCGGCATGAAACCGAGTCGCGACCACACTTCGTAGTCCGCTCGGAAGGCGCTCAGGTTGTCGTAGATGCGCTTGAATTCGGGGTCCTTCGCGCCCTCTTCAGCCACAACCTCGGCCCAGCCGGCGCGATAGGCATCCAGCATTTCGTCGGACCAATAGCGGTTCTCGACGCCACGCTTGGCGTTCTCCTTCAGCTCCGGGAACTGGATGGCTTCGCCCAGCGCCAGACCGTCGAGCATCGCCGCCTTGCAGCCCACTTCCAGCATGGCGCGCTGAGAGTCAGACATGTTCTTGTTCCAGAAATCCTTGTTCACGATCACCTCGAAGGTGGTCGCCGGCTGATGCCAGCCGGGGAAGTAGTTGTACTTCAGGATCTTGTGGAAGCCGAGCAGCTTGTCGATGGCGGGCATCGAGAATTCGGTCGCGTCGATGGCGCCCTTTTCCAGTGCCGGAAAGATTTCCTTGGACGACAGCAGCGAGGTGGACACGCCCATCTTCTCCATCACCAGCGCACCCAGACCGAAGAAGCGCATGCGCAGGCCCTTCAGGTCTTCGGGCTTGTCGATCGGCCTGGAGAACCAACCGGAGGTTTCCGGCGCGATGATGCCGCAGGGGATGGAATGCACGTTGTAGCCGGCCTTGTCGTACATTTCCTGCCACAGCTTGCGGCCTTCGCCGTAGTAGATCCAGGCGAGAAATTCCGGCGCGTCCGGGCCAAAGGGCACGGCCGAGAAGATGCCGCCTTTGTTACCCACCAGCCCGGTGTTGTAACCCGGCGTGGTGTAACCGGCGTTGATCTGGCCCTTGGAGACCGCATCGAGCATCTCCTTGGGCGGAATCAGCTTGCCCGGCTCGTAGACCTTGATCTTGATATTGCCGCCCGAGGCGGCTTCGATGTTCTCGGCCAGCCATGCAGGCGTCGACCCCAGGCCGGTCAGGTGCGTACCGAACCACACCGGCAGCTTCAGCAGAACTTTCTTCTCGGCTTGCACCGGTGCAGCGGCCAGGGTCAGGCCCATGGCAAGCGCTGCGGCAATCGCACTAAAACGCTTCTTCATTCTTAACTCCTCCTTGATCGATGACGTTGGCGCGCAAGGCGCCGCCTCATGGTTTCCAGCTCCAGACCCGCTGGTATAGTGGTAAGGCCACTATATAATTCCCTGATATCAAGAGGAGCGTCAGTGGGGTTTTCCCCAAAAACTCGAACTTTGTTCAAGCCGGCATTGTCTTAATCAATTGATTCACACCCAGCCTCAAGCACTTGATTGGATAGCGTAAAATCAGCCAGCACGCCGCTGATCTCTCATGCAAACACCCGCACAAGGAATTGGTAATACCAATTTATTCTATGGAACGCGTCAGACTTTCCGATCAAATTGCCAAACAGCTTGAAAGCATGATTGCCGAGGGCGTGATCAAGCAGGGCGAACGCCTGCCATCAGAGCGCCAGCTTGCCGAGCGCCTGGGCGTCTCCCGACCGTCGCTGCGAGAGGCCATCCAGAAACTCGGCACCAAAGGGCTGATCACCTCCCGCCATGGCGGCGGCACCTATGTCTCCGACAGGCTGGACGCGGCCTTCACCGACCCGCTCATTGCGCTGATCAAAGAGCGCGGCGACGCCGAATTCGACACCTTGCAAGTGCGCATGGAGCTCGAGAGCATGGCTGCTGCGCTGGCCGCAGAACGCGCCACCGAGTCAGACCGCAAGAACATCGAAGAAAAGTACGCCGCGATGGCCGAATGTCATGCCTCGACGGCAGATGCCGTCAGCAAGCTGAAGGCCGACATCGCCTTTCATCTGGCCATCGTCGAGGCGTCTCACAATGTGGTGGTCGCCCACCTCATGCGCGCGGTGATGACCGTACTGGAAGCGAGCATTGGTGAGTATCTGGACGCTTTCTACGGCAAACCACCCTTCGTTACCGACCTGACCCGCCAGCACCGCGACATTGTCGACGCCATTCAGGCGCGCGACGCCGGCGCCGCGCGCGCTGCAGCGCGACGCCACATGGAACATTCCTTTGCCTCCTACCGTGGCTTCCAGGCCGAGGCGAGGCTCTCGAAGAGCGCTCGGCTGCACGCGTCGCTCTTCGGCAAGGGGTAGCGCCCAAAACAACAACCCGGCCGGAGCCGGGTTGTTTGTTTTTGCGCGCCCAAGACCAATGGCTCAGGTAGTCTCGTCCGGGACGAACCAGGCCAGCTTGTCAGCCAGCGTAATCACCGTACCCACCAGCAGCAGCGCCGGTGGCTTGATCTTTTCCGCCGCAGCTTTGGCGTCCAGATCGGCGAGCGTCGCGATAATCACCCGCTGGGCCGGCAGCGTGCCATGGCGCACCATGGCGGCGGGCGTATCGGGTGACAGGCCGTGATTCATCAGCTCGCGGCAGATCTCGCCGATGCGCGACACGCCCATGTAGATGACCACGGTCTGGTTCGGCCGGGCCAGCGCCGGCCAGTCGAGATCGACCGCGCCTTCCTTGCCGTAACCGGTGGCGAAGACCACGCTCTGCACATGCTCGCGGTGAGTGAGCGGGATGCCGGTGTAGGCCGACACGCCAGAGGCGGCGGTGATGCCGGGCACCACTTCGAAGGGCACGCCGGCGTCGACCAGCGCCTCGGCCTCCTCGCCGCCACGGCCGAAGATGTATGGATCGCCGCCCTTGAGCCGCACCACCCGCTTGCCTTCGCGTGCCAGCGCCACCAGCAGGGCACAGATCTGTTCCTGCGGCAGGGCGTGGTCGGCGGCCTTCTTGCCGACGTAGCGTTGCTCGGCGGTGTCGGGCAGCAGGGCCAGGACGTCGGGGCCGACGAGGTTGTCGTAGACCACCACATCGGCCTCGGCCAGCAGGCGCGCCGCCTTCAGGGTCAGCAACTCGGCATCGCCGGGGCCGGCACCGACCAGATACACCCAGCCGGGACGCGCGGGATTGTCGATCACTTTACGCATGTGTTTCCAGAATTCGCTCAATGGCCGCAAGTATGCCGAGCCGGCGCCCCCGGCGCCAGTGCGCCGAGCCGCCACACAGCGCTCAGAATTCCATGCCGGCCATGGCCTGTATGCCAGCGGCAAAGGCGTGCTTGGTCAGGCCCATCTCGGTCACCGTGTCGGCCGCCGCCACCAGCTCGGGTGGCGCGGCACGACCGGTCACCACCGCATGCTGATCGACTGGACGGGCCAGCAAATCGGCGACCACGGCATTCACATCCAGATAGCCGTATTTGAGTGCGATATTCAGTTCGTCCAGCACCACCAGACCGATGCCCGGATCGGCCAGCAGTTGGCGCGCCACGGCCCAGGCCGCTTCGGCGCTGGCCACGTCGCGCGCCCGGTCTTGCGTCTCCCAGGTGAAGCCGTCGCCCATCACATGCCATTGCACCCGCGGCTGCTGGCGAAAGAAGGCCTCCTCGCCGGTGTCGGAGCGCCCCTTGATGAACTGCACCACCCCCACCTGCATGCCGTGGCCCAGCGCCCGGGCCACGAGGCCGAAACCGGCGCTGGACTTGCCCTTGCCGTTGCCGGTATTGACCAGCAGCACGCCGCGGGCGGTGTCGGCGGCAGCGATTTTTTCGTCGACGACGGCCTTCTTGCGGGCCATCCGGGCATTGTGGCGCGCGTCGCGCTCGGGGGTATCGGTCATTGGGTCCGCTGCGCCCGCATGATGCGGGTGACGTCATCGAGGCCATCGATCATGCGGTGGCCGGGGTTGAGGAACTTGTCGCCGTCGAGCGCGATGAGCTTGAAGCCCTTCGCCTCGAGCACGACCTGGCATTCGGTGTCCGCCGCTCGGTTGAAGGTGAACACGATGTCCGGCTGCGTCTTGGCGATCAGCGCGGCCAGATCCGGCACCGCCTCACCGGCACGCACCGCGCGAACCCGTACATCTTCTTCGACCACGTTGAAGCCGGCAGCGTAGAACAGATCGCCCAGCACATGCTTGCGGCCATAGGAATACGGCGTGCCGGAGCAGGCCGTGAGCAACAGCACCCGCTCACCCCGTGCGCCGGTGTTCTTGGCGCGGGTGAACCAGCCGCGGCGGAAGCTCGACACCTTTCCGCCCTCGGGCGACTGGATCAGCAGCGAGAGGTCTTCGAGCATGGACTCGACCTCGAACATCGAGTTGAAGCCGCCCATCCGCACGGCCTTGGCGCCCTTGGGCACGGCCGCAGCAAACACGGCTTCGTCCGTCATGTCGGAGCCGATCACCAGCGCCGGCTTGAGCGCCGCAATGGCCTTGGCGTCCGGGTCCATCACGCCGCCGGTGCGTGGCAGCGCCGGCTTGAACGTGTCGTAGCGCGACACGCCGACAATGCACTCACCCTGCCCCAGCCACTCAATGGCCAGGGTGAGATACGGCGACTGACTGACGATACGGGGGCATTCGGCTGCCTGCACGCTCGCCATGGCCAGCAGCCAGACGGCGATCCATCGCGAAACATAACGCATGAAAAACCTCATTCAAGCAAGAAGGCCACCTGGCCTTCGATCACATGACGGCGGAGCGGATGCCCGAACGCCGCACTCAATACATCGGCCTGCAAAACCTCATCCGCCGTGCCCGACACCATCTTGCCGCTGCCATCGAGCAACACCACATGGTCGGCAAAGCGGGCGGCCAGATTCAGGTCGTGCAAGACCATCACCACCCCGGCGCCCGCGCGGGCCAGCGCCGAAAAATGTTCCAGCACCGCCACCTGATAGTGCAAATCCAGGTGCGACAGCGGTTCGTCCAGCAGATACAGCGCCGGCTGTTGCGCCAACAGGCTGGCAATGGCCAGACGCTGCCGCTCGCCGCCCGACAGGGTGAGAATATTACGCTCACCCATGTGATCGAGCCCCATGCAGGCGAGCGCCTCGTTGGCAACCCGCACATCCGCGTCGCTCTCCCAGGCCCAGCGCCCCAGATGTGGGTGTCGGCCAACCAGCGCGGTTTCCATCACTGTGGCGGCGAACCAGTCGGGCTGCGACTGCGGCTGCACCCCGCGAAACTGCGCCACCTCTCGCCCCGGCCACGCCGCCAGCGCGCGCCCCTGCATGCGCACCTCACCGCGCTGCGCCTCACGCAGGCCGGCCAGGGTATGCAGCAAGGTCGTCTTGCCCGCGCCGTTGGGGCCGAGCAAGACCAGACGCTCACCCGGCATCAGGCGCATCGACAAGTCGCAGCAGATCCAGCGATCGCCGACCTGCACAGCCAGATCGGCAGCTTCGAGCAAGGGGTGCGCGTCGGTTTTCATCGGGGGTGGCGCACCAGCAAAAAGAGGAAGACCGGCACGCCGATCATCGCGGTGAGCACCCCGACCGGCAGCTGGATGGGCGCCACCAGCGTGCGCGCGGCGGTATCAGCCAATGTGAGCAAGGCGCCGCCCGCCAGCGCCGAGGCGGGCAGCAGAATGCGCTGATCGTTGCCGGTGGCCAGTCGCACCAGATGCGGCACGATGAGTCCGACGAAGCCGACCAGCCCCACCAGCGTCACCGCCGTGGCGGTGAGCAGCGAGGCCATCAGATAGACCAGCAGACGCAAGGCTTTGGTGCGCACGCCCAGCGCCCGCGCGCTCAACTCGCCACGTGCCAGCACATTGAGATCGCGCGCAAACGGCAGCGTCGCCAGCAAGCCCATCACCAGTACCGCCAGTGCCGGCCACGGCCGCGCCGCGCCGGACACGTCACCCGTGAGCCAGAACAGCATCGACTGAATCCGGGTGTCGGTGGCCATCACCAGCATGAACACCACCACCGCGCCACAACCGGCCGCCACAATGACGCCGGTCAGCAGCAGCCGGGTTTGCGTCCATGAACCATCGCCACGCGACAGCCCGAACACCACCAGCATGGCCAACGCCGCGCCGGCAAAGGCCGCGCCATCGACCATCCAGGTCGCCGCGCCGAGCAAGATGGCCGACAAAGCCCCGACCGCCGCGCCGCCGGAAATGCCCAGCACGTAAGGATCGGCCAGCGGATTGCGTAGCAAGACCTGCATCAGCGCGCCCGACAAGGCCAGCAAGGCCCCACTGGTGAAGGCGGCCACGGCGCGCGGCAGGCGCAGTTCGCGGATGACCACACCCAGGGTGCCGTCGGCCTGACCGCCCAGCACAGCGAACACGTCGCCCCAAGCAGCGTCCAGACTGCCCGCACGCAAGGCCAGCAAAAAGGTGCACACGCTCGCGAGCAGCAGAAGCGCGAGGGTGAGAAAGGCGGATTTTCGGGCAAACATCCGGTTGTGCAGGGCTCGGGCCGTCAGAACGGCCCTAGTGTCGCCCGAAAACGGCGCTGCCGCACGCGGGTGAGCCGCAGTGCCCGAGGAAATCGGCAGCGCCTTGGCGCGCATCAGCGCTTGGGCAGGTACTTGAGGGTCACAAACACGCTGCGCCCTTCTTGATTATAAAAACGCGCGGTTTCGTATTCGTGGTCGAACACGTTGCCGATCGTCCCCTGCAAACGCCAATCCGCCGCCAACTTGTACTCGGCCCGCAGATCGACCACGCCGTAGCCGCCCAGGCGATTGGTGTTGGCCACCTCATCGTAACGATGGCTCGCCGCCAGCAGCGAGGCGCCGACGCTGAACGCACCGTAGTCGCGATCGGCATCAAAGCGCAGCGTCTGCTCAGCACGACGCGGCAGCAGGTTGCCATCATTGGCGCCACCGGAGCTGTCACGCGGCTCGAGCAAGCTCACATTGGTGCGCAGATCCCACTGGGCCAGACGCGTGCCGATAACCGCCTCGATACCGCGAATGCGGGCCTGGCTGATGTTGTTGGCCTTGAAAATACTGGCGTCGTAGCCGATCAGGTCTTCCACATGCGTCTGGAACACATTGGCCGACCAGTAGCCCCAGCCGCCCCGACCCGACAAGCCGAACTCCACCGTGCGCGAACGCTCGGGTTCCAGATCGGTATTGCCGTAGAACGGGAAGTACAGCTCGTTGAAGGTCGGCGCCTTGAAGGCGGTGCCATAGCTGGCGGTCAGGCGCAGCGCCTCCGACACGGTGTAGCCCCAGGCGATGGCGCCGGTGTTGTGGCGGCCGTAACGCTGGTCGTCGTCGCTCCGCAGGCTCACCTGATAGTCGTGCTGGCCAAGCGCGCCCTGATAGAGCGCGAACACGCCATCGTTGGTGCGCGAGGTTTCCGGGTAGGCCGTGGTGCTGGTGATCTCGTCATCCTGATGATCCAGGCCGAAGCTCAGCATGTTGTTGTCGCCCAGCGTGATGTCGTTCTGCCAGGAGAGCGTGGTGCGTTCGGTGTCGAAACTGCTCTTGAACACGTCGTCCTTGTAGTTGTTCGCCGCGTCCGTGGCGACGCCGGCGCCAAAGGACATTTTCCAGGCCGCCACCGGCGAGAACGAGAAGCGGCCACCGAACACTTCCTGCACCGCGTCGCTTTCGTTCTGGAACGAGCCGTCGAAATGCGATTTGGCCTGGGTGCGCATCCAGTTCACGTTGACCTCGGCGCCGCCGGTAAAGCGGTAACCGGCGCGAACCGAGCCGGACAGGTTCTCGTAGCCATCGCGATCGGGTTCGTTGTTGAAGCAACCGCCAAAACCGTCCGCTTCGGCCCGGCACGAATCGAAACCGTCCGTCGAATCATGCGACAGGTTCAGACTCACCCAGCCTTGTTCGCCGCCTCCATCGAGGCCGATGCTCGCCTTGCGCGCGCCATTGCTGCCAAAGCCAATGCTGCCACTGGGGCGGAACTCACCGCCGCCACGTTTGGTAAAGATCTGGATCACGCCGCCGATGGCCTCGGAGCCGTAGAGGCTCGAACGCGGACCACGGACGATCTCGATGCGCTCGATCATGTCGACCGGCATGTCCTGGAAGGCCGCCGACCCGGAGGTCGCCGACCCCACCTTGACGCCGTCGATGAGCACCACCACATGGTCGGACTCGGTGCCGCGCATGAAGACCGAGGTCTGCTTGCCGCGACCGCCGTTGTTCGCCATCGAAATACCCGGCTGGCCACGCAGCAGCTCGGGCACCGAACGCGGTTGAAGGCGCTCGATATCGGCCTGGGTAATCACCGTCACCGCGGCGAGCGAGCTATCGACCGTGCGCGCGGTACGCGTCGCGGTCACCACCACCGTATCGCCGACTGAATCGGCCGCCATCGACACCAAGGGAAAAGCACAAGACACCGCCAGCGCGGCGGCAGACAAACGAGTACGCACGAGAACACTCCCAGGCACACCGGACGACCCCGTCCAAACATGCCAATGCAAAGAAAATGGCGTACCGAAGAGAGTGAGACAGGCGTGCTGCGCCCATGACCGCCCCCCGCGGCACTTCCGCTTGTGCAGTTCCGGGCCGGTATCCGGGCTCATGGTTGCGCGCAGTCTTGCTTGCGCCGGGGGCATCGCCTTCCCAGATCCGAAGATCCAGTGGCGGTTGGATGCGCCTTGTCACCACTTACCGTTGCGGGGGCAGCACAGGTCTTGCGATTTGAGTCGCTCACCTGTTTCCCGTTTATCCCGCGAATGGATGCATTCGCAGGCACCTGAAACATGCGTTTGCCCGCATTGGCGGGCAGTCGTGAATAATACACTGCTTACCACTGCTTGTGCGACGCACCATCCATGCCCACTGAACTCATCCTAGGCGGCGCCCGTTCCGGCAAAAGCCGGCTCGCCGAACAGCGCGCCCTCGACCACGGCGGTCCGGTCACCGTCATCGCCACCGCCGAAGCCGGCGATGCCGAAATGGCCGCGCGCATCGCCCGCCACCGCGCCGACCGCCCCGATCACTGGCACACCATCGAAGCCCCGACGGCGCTGGCCGACACGGTGCAAGGCGCCGCCCGCGCCGACGGCTGCGTGATCATCGACTGCCTCACCCTGTGGCTGTCCAACCTGCTGATGCAGGACGGCGCCGAGCTGCGCGCACCGCATGTCGCCGACGCCCTGCCCGACTGGCAGCAAGAACGCGCCGCGCTGCTCGCCTGCCTGCCCACGCTGCCCGGCCTGACGATTCTGGTGGCCAATGAAGTCGGCCTCGGACTGGTGCCCGACTCGCCACTGGGCCGGCTGTTTCGCGACGAAGCGGGGCGGCTGAACCAGTCCATCGCCGCCGTGTGCGACCGGGTCACCTTCGTCGCCGCCGGCCTGCCGCTGACGCTCAAGGCGCCCGCAGCCTGAGCCGTGCTGCGTGCTACCATCCGCCCGACTTTTGACGGATTCTGCCCCCATGTCCTACGACATCACCCCGCTCGACACCACGCTGATTGACGCCCTGCAAGCCAGGATCGACGGCAAGACCAAACCCCTCGGCGCACTGGGCCGGCTCGAGTTGCTCGCAGCGCAGATCGGTCGCATCCAGCAATCGCTAAGCCCGACGCTGACCCAGCCGCATGTGCTGGTGTTTGCCGGCGATCACGGCGCCGCCAAGGCAGGCGTGTCGGCCTACCCGCAGGACGTGACCTGGCAGATGGTCGAGAACTTCCTCGCCGGTGGCGCGGCCATCAACGTGTTCGCCCGCCAGATGCGGCTCGGTCTGCGCATCATCGACGCCGGCGTGGCCCACGACTTCGGCCCGCGCGACGGCCTGATCAACGGCAAGATCGCCCCCGGCACCGCCAACTACATCGAGCAGCCGGCGATGACGTCCGCGCAGTGCGACAAGGCAATCCGCTATGGCCGCAAGCTGGCGCACAACCTCGCCGAGCGCGGTTGCAATGCCGTCGGCTTCGGCGAAATGGGCATCGGCAACACCGCCTCGGCCTCGCTCATCACCCATGCCATTACCGGTGTGCCGCTGGCGCAAGTGGTGGGCCGGGGCACCGGGCTGGACGACGCCGGCCTCGACCGCAAACAGGCCTTGCTCGGCACTGCACTGGCCCGCGGCGGCCGACCGGGCGACCCACTGGCCGTGCTCGCCGAATACGGCGGCTTCGAAATCGCCATGATGGCCGGCGCCATGCTCGGCGCCGCCGAAAAGCGCATGGTGCTGGTGATTGACGGCTTCATCGTCACCGCCGCCTTGCTGGTCGCGCAGGCCATCGCGCCCGCCATCACCGATTACTGCGTGTTTGCCCACCGCTCCGAAGAAGCCGGCCACATCGCCCAGCTGCGCCACCTCAACGCCTCACCGCTGCTCGACCTCGGCCTGCGCCTGGGCGAAGGCACCGGCGCCGCGCTGGCCTGGCCGCTGCTGCAGGCGGCGGTCAATTTCCTGAATGACATGGCCAGCTTCGAGTCGGCCGGCGTCAGCGGTAAAGAGTAGTGAGCCCCCACGCTCGCTTTCGCTCGCTGCCCCCCGAGGGGGCGGCGCCCTCCTTGGGGCGGCCCGGCGGAGGGCGGAGCCCCCACGCTCACTTCTGCTCGCGGAGGGCTGTCTTTGCACAGACAGCCCGTTCGGCCGGCGCGAAGCATTGCTTCGCGAAACCCCTGCCTCACCCCCCCGAGGGGGCGGCGCCCTCCTTGGGGCGGCCCGGAGGGTGGAGCCCCCACGCTCACATCCGTTCGCTGCCCCCCGAGGGGGCTGCGCCCTCCTTGGGGCGGCCCGGCGGAGGGCGGGGTGCGGGGCGGTGTGCGCCATGCGCGGTGGCGTTCGCGGCTGATCGCGGGCGCGTTCATCGCCATGGCGCCGCCCGGTGACCCGGAGACGCTGACATCGTGCGCTACCAGCTCGAGCTCTTCTTCACCGCCCTCGGTTTCTTTACCCGCATTCCGGTGCCGGGCTGGGTGCCGTATTCGCCCGAGCGGCTCAACCATGCGGCGCGCTACTTTCCCTGGGTCGGCCTCGTCGTCGGCGCGGCCGGCGCGGCGGTGTTCTGGTTTGCCCGCCAGTGGCTGCCCGCCAGCCTGTCGGTGATCCTGTCGATGGCGGCCACCATCCGCCTCACCGGCGCCTTCCATGAAGACGGCTGGGCCGACACCTGCGACGGGCTCGGCGGTGGCTGGGACAAACTGCAAGCGCTCACCATCATGAAAGACTCGCGCATCGGCAGCTACGGCGCGACGGGTCTGGTGCTGATGCTGCTGGCCAAGGCCGCGGCGCTGGTGGAGATCGCCGCGCATGGCATTCCCCACGCCGTGGTGGCGATGATCGTCGCCCACACACTCTCGCGTCTCGCCTCGACCAGCCTGATCCACACCCTCAGCTATGTGCGCGAGGACGAAACCAGCAAATCCAAACCCCTGGCCAAACAACTGAGCGGCATGGAACTGTGGATCGCCGCCGCCGGCGGCCTGCTCCCCTTGCTGCTGCTCGGCCGCATCGAAATCCTCGGCGCCGTGGTGTCGGTGCTCATCGTCACCGCCTGGACAGCGCGCATCTTCGTGCGCCGCCTCGGCGGCTACACCGGCGACTGCCTCGGCGCGGTGCAGCAGGTCAGCGAACTGGCCACCTATCTCGGAATCCTGATCGCATGGAACTCTATCTGATCCGCCACCCGCGGCCCGACGTCGCGCCAGGCGTGTGCTACGGCCAGACCGACGTCGGCCTGGCCGAATCCGCCGCCGACGTGGCCGAGCGCCTCAAGCCGCTGCTGCCGGCCAACTACCGCCTGCACAGCAGTCCGCTGCAACGCGCCCATCGCCTCGCCACCGAATTCGGCACCCCGACGGTCGACGCGCGCCTGCAGGAGATCAGCTTCGGGCAGTGGGAAGGCCAGAGTTTCGAATCCCTCGGCGACGCCATCAACGACTGGTCGAAAGACCCGATGAACTTCCGCCCGCCCGGCGGCGAAACCCCGCTGGAGATGGCCGCCCGCGTGCGTGACTGGATGGAAACCGCGCTCGACCCCGAGGCGTCCGCCCATGTCGTGGTCGGCCACGGCGGCCCACTGCGCGTGATCGCCGGCCAGTTGCTCGGGCTGGCGCCCGATCGCTGGCTGTCGCTCGATTTCGCCTGCGGCCAGGCCACCCGGCTGGACATCCACGCCTGGGGCGTGACGCTCAAGTGGTTCAACCGGTAGTCGCGACGGGGCTCCGGTATACTCCGCCCCTGATCCGCGCCGTTTTCCGGCGCCACGCGGCGAGCCCTGTCGCGTGCCAAACGCCTTTTGAGCACTGAGTGGCTAAAGACATTTCCACCCCGATGGGTCGCATCCTCGCCTGGCTCGACATGCACGTCGTCGACCACGGCTTCGTCCGCGCCATCTACAACAACTTCCACGACCTGGGCGGCGGCATGTACCGCAGCAGCCAGCCCAGCCCGGCGCAGATTCGCCGCTATCACCAAAAATACGGCCTGAAGACCATCCTCAACCTGCGCGGCGAGAGCGAGTTCGGCTCCTATGCGCTGGAGCGCAAGGTCTGCGACGAGCTCGGCATCACCTTCATCGATGCCAAGCTGTTCTCGCGCGGCGCGCCGAGCCGGGCGCGCATTCACATGCTCAAGGATCTGTTCGCCTCCATCGAGTACCCGGCGCTGATGCACTGCAAATCGGGCGCCGATCGCGCCGGCATCGCCGCTGCGCTGTACCGTATCCTTCACCTGGGTCACCCGGTGGCCGACACGATGAGCGAGTTGCACTGGCGCTATGGTCACTCCCGCAAGGCGCGCACCGGCGTGCTGGATTTTTTCCTCGCCAGCTATTCGGCCTACAACGAGAAGACGCCCATCGATTTCATGGAATGGGTTGATACGGTGTATGACGACGAAGCGCTCAAGCAGCAGTTCCGATCGGATGGCTGGTCGAGTCTGATCGTCGATAAGGTACTTCACAGAGAATGAAAGAAGGCCTCGCCCTCTACCGCCGCCTGCTCGGCAGCATCCTGCCCTACCGCAAGGTGGTGGCGCTGTCCGTGGTGGCGATGGTCGTTGCCGCCTCGCTCGAACCGGTACTGCCCGCGCTGCTCAAGCCCTTGATCGACGAGAGCCTGATCGGCAAGAGCGAAAGCGCGCAGTGGAAGGTGCCGCTGCTGCTGATGCTGGCCTTTCTGGGCAAGGGCATTGCCGAATACCTGTCGAGCGTGTCCAGCCAGTGGGTGGCCAACAAGGCCATCACCGACCTGCGCCAGCAGGTGTTCCGCCACCAGATGCACCTGCCCGTCTCGGCGCATCAGGCCGAGGCGCAGGGGCGCATGCTGTCGCGCATTCTGTACGACATCCCGCAGGTCGGCAGCGCGCTGTCCAACGCCTGGATCATCGTGGTGCGTGACACCCTGGTGGTCATCGGTCTCACCGGCTACCTGGTGTGGACCGCCTGGGAGCTGACCCTGCTGCTGCTCTTTGTTGCACCGGTGATGGCGATCATCATCCGCCAGGCCAGCCGCAAGCTGCGCGGCGGCAACCGCGCCATGCAGGCCACCACCGGTCGCATGACGGGCGCCGTCGAAGAGAGCCTGAATGGCGTACGCGAGATCAAGCTCTTCGGCGCGCACGAGCATGAAAACAGCCGCTTCGCCGAGATCTCCGAACGCCTGCGCAAGGAGACCATGCGCACCGTGCGGGTGTCGGCCGCCAACGTGCCCATCGTGCAGATCGTCGCCGCCACCGCCGTCTCGCTGGTGATCTGGGCCGCCTCCGCGCTGTCGGCAGAAGATCGTCTCACGCCGGGCACCTTTGTCGCCTTTGTGGCGGCCATGGCCATGCTCTTCGAGCCGATCCGCCGGCTCACCAATGTGAACAACGTCATCCAGAAAGGTCTGGCCGGCGCGCAGAGTATTTTCGAACTGCTCGACAGCCCCGCCGAGGCCGACACCGCCAGCGGCACCATCGAGCGCGGCCGCGGCGCGCTACGCTTCGAGTCAGTGAGCTTCCGCTACGCCGGGCAGAGCCAGCCCGCGGTGAGCGACTTCACGCTCGACATCCCCACCGGCAAGACCGTCGCCCTGGTCGGTGCCTCGGGCAGCGGCAAGACCACCATCATCCAGCTCATCGCCCGCTTCTTCGACCCCGCCAGCGGCCGCATCCTGCTCGACGGCACGCCCCTGCCCGAGCTGCCACTGGCCGCCCTGCGCGCCCAGATCGGCTGGGTCGGCCAGCAAGTGGTGCTGTTTGACGACACCATCGCCGCCAACATCGCCTACGGCCGGCCCGATGCCACGCCCGAGGCCATCGAGGCCGCCGCCCGCCATGCCCACGCCATGGAGTTCATCGCCAAGCTGCCGGACGGCCTGGCCACCCGCGTCGGCGCCAACGGCAGCCAGCTCTCCGGCGGCCAGCGCCAGCGCGTCGCCATCGCCCGCGCCTTCCTCAAGGACGCGCCCGTCCTGCTGCTGGACGAAGCCACCTCGGCGCTGGACAACGAATCCGAACGCGCCGTCAAGGACGCCCTCGTCGAGCTGCGCCAGAACCGCACCGTGCTGGTCGTCGCCCACCGCCTATCGACGATTCGCGATGCCGATCTGATCGTGGTGATGGAACACGGCCGCATCGTCGAGCAAGGCACGCACACCGAACTCGCCAATGCAGGCGGCGCCTATGCGCGGCTGCTGGCGAGCGGCGAAGGTGTGGTCATCGACGAAGAAACACCCACACCGTAGGGTGGGCGGCTTGCCGCCCACCATCGGTTGAGCCTTCTGGCGGTGTTGGTGGGTGGCGAGCCACCCACCCTTCTATGAGCCTTCCGAAGTCAAGTCCTTTTCCTGCAGAGCAATCCCTCCGGTAGTGTTCTTGCATCCTCATCGGTGCCATCGTTCGGCACGATCGATTCAAGCGCTCGGTCATCCACGCGTGAGACTTGGCGTCTCACCACCTTCTATCCGCCGCCCCTCAGGGGCTGGCCGAATCCTGCATGCGCGCTGCGCTCAAGGTGACCGCGACTGGAACGAGCCCCATCTACTATTGTCGGTTGCGCGGGCAACCAGGGTGGGTAACGGGCTCGCTCACTTGAAGCTCTCGTGCTCGATGGTTCATCACCGATGCTTTGTCGGAGCGCCCTCAGGCGCTTTTGAGCGCCGCTCCATCCGGCACCGTCCCGTCCTTCAGATACCGCCACAACGCGATCGCCAGGCGACGGGCCACGGCGACGATGGCGATACGCTTGGCCCGCTTGTTCCCGCCGCCGCCTGCCCAGCGCTGCGCGAACCACTTGGCCAAGGCGCTGCCGCTCTGGTAGCGCAGCCACATCCAGGCCATCTGAATGAGCAGCGCACGCACCCGCCGGTTGCCCTGCTTGCTGATACCCTGATCGACCCGACTATTCCCGCTGTCGTAGGGCTGAGGCACCAGACCGACGCAGGCGCCCACTTGGCGCCGGTTGCCGAAATCGCGCCAGAACAGCTCAAGCACCAGGCGCAGCGCGCCGACCGGGCCGACCCCCTTGAGCTGACCGAGCGCTTCCACGCGCTGCTGCACCTCGGGCGACAGGCGCTCGGCCAGCGCCTGCTCCACACACTTCAGTTGCGCCTCGACCTGCGCCAGACGCTCGCACTCGCGCAGCAGCCGCTCGTGCAACGGCTCGCTCAGCGCGCGTCCTTGATAGTCCTTGAGCTCACCGCGCTTCAGTTGCGCGCCCACATCGCGCTCCAGATCGACCCAGCAACCGACCGTGCGCAGCAGCTTGCGGATCCGATCCCGGTGCTGGCCGATTTCCTTCTGCAACAGCCCACGCTCGCGCGCCCAGTGACGCTGCGCCTCGGCCGCCTCATCGGGCATCCGGATCACCCGCATGCGATCGTGCTCGCCGCGCAGCCACCCCATCAGGCTCGACAACAGCCGCAGCACGTCCAGCCGATCGGTCTTGGCCCGCCGCGCATGGCGCTCGACCGGGATGCTCGCCGGATCGACCACACGCACCGCGTAACCGCGCCCCTCGAGCGCCCGCGCAATCCAGAAGCCGTCCTGCCCCGCCTCGTAGATCACTTCCACCCGCGCATCCTTGGCCAGCACCCACCTGGCGCGCGTCTGTTCGATCAGCTCGATCGCTGCGCCCAGCCGGGCTCCGGCCACCTCCTGCTTGAGCGTGTAGATCGACACGCGCTCTCGCCGTCCGTCGTGTAGCCCCACCTTCCAGCTCTTGCTCGACAACTCCAGCGACACTGCCAGCATCTGATCGACGCGCGTAACATCCATTTCCTGAGTCGGTTGCATTTGCCTCTCCTTGAACGTGTTCTGCAAAACTCATTCTAGGATTCGCTCTGCAGCCGACTCGCTTCGCTCATAGGATCTACGACCTATACCGCGGCAAATCGCGAGATCACCATCACGATGACGGAGAGCTGAAAAACGACCAAACACGCCAACAGGCATTGCGCCTCGCGTGCGCTGCGCAGATTCTGGCGAAGATAGCCAAAGACGCTTCCGGCCTCACGTATCGACGCGTTCAGCCGGGTGGCCAGAAAAGCACCCACCGCGCCGGCAGCCAGCAATATCAGATAAATCAATCCCGTATGCGTATGCAACCAGGCGACCACCCCGCTCACTCCGCCGGATCGAAGCGATACCCGAAAATCTCGATATCCCGCGCAAAGTGCTTGGCCACCGCCTCGGCGATCTCGTCGGTGTAATAACTGCGGTAGTCCTTCTTGCGGTCCTTGGCCTGGCGCTTGTGCTGCAACTCGGGCGCACGCACGCCGATGCGGCGGCAGGCTTCTTCGAAATCTTCATGCAGGCTTTCGTAGCGCCCCATGAAGTCGACCAACACCTTGCCATGCAGATCGACCACATAGTCGCTCTGCAGCTCGATGCTGGTATCCACATGAAACTGGTAGGGGCGCTCGGGGTCGAGCTTCCAGCGGATGAACTCGTCGAAGGTCTCGATGTGGCTCATCAGGTGCGGGCGCTCGCGGCGGATGTGGTGGAAGGAGCTGACCTGCAAATCCCACGGGTTGCGCACAAAGACGAACTTGAACAGATTGTCGAAGGTCTCGGCCGGCAGCATTTCCTTGGCGGCGATGATCTTGGAGTGGCGCGGAAACTTGATGCCCAGCCGGTGCCCCGACAACGAGGACAGGCGCGAACACAGAAACTGCGCGACAAACCACGGGTCGCGCAGGCGCAGCGGACGCAGCGAATCGCGCACCGAGGTGCCGCCGGTCTTGGCGATGTGTACGAACAGGAAGTTGTGTTTCAGGGACAGCAGCATTCAGGTTTCTCCTCGGCCGCTATTGTCGCCCGCTTCGGCATTCAGGCCCAGCGCGGCGAGATAGGCGCTGGCCGAGGCCTCGCGCGAATACTCGGCCACCGCCGATTTGAGCTCTTCGGCCGGCAGCGGCGCGGCAAGCGTGTCGATCATCGCCTGCCCCAGCCCGGCCGCGTCGCCGACCGGCACCAGCGCACCAAAGCGTCCGCCTGCCAGCACCTCGCGCGGGCCGCTCGGGCAGTCGGTCGCCACACTCGGCACGCCCAGCGCCAGCGCTTCGGTCAGCACATTCGGCGAGCCTTCCCAGGCGGAGCTGAGCACAAACAGATTGGCCTTGGCCATCCACGCATAAGGATTGGGCGTGAAGCCCGGCAGGTCGATATCGTCGGCCACGCCGAGCTCGGCGGCCAGGGCTTCGAGCTTCTTGCGCTGGCGACCGTCGCCGAGAATCACCAGGCGCGCGGGCTGTGCGCGGCGCAGCACGGCAAAGGCGCGCACCAGGGTGGGGAAATCTTTTTGTTCGGTGAGCCGCCCGGCCGCCAGCACCAGCGGCACCGACGGGTCAGCAATCCACGGATGCGCCACCGGCTCGGCGGCCATCACGCTCAGGCGCGGCGTCACCACCGGGTTGCGAATCACCTGCAGTTGCTCGCGCGGCAGGCCAGTGAGGTGCACGGTGTCGTCGAGCACGCCTTGCGACACGCATACCACCCGATCCACCGACGGATAAAACCAGCGCATCGGCGCCACCCGCAGCCAGCGCGACAGGCCGGCGCGATCTTCCAGCGCGGCCGACAGATTGGTGCCCAGCCGCCCGACAATGCGCACCGGCACCCGCGACAGCGCGCGGGCCAGCACGGCGGCGCGGATGGCGCGGTCCTTGGCCACCAGCATGGCGGCCGGCCGGTGGGTGCGCAGATAGCGCATCAGCGGAAACACCGCCAGGCCGCTGTGACGCACGCCCAGATCAATCAACCGCACGCCCTCGGGCAGGCTGCCAAGGTGCGCGCTGTCGGCACGAATGGCGAGCAGATCGACCGCAAAGCGACGCGCGGCGAAACCTTCGACCAGATTGAGCACCATGCGCTCGACCCCGCCTTCGCCGGAAAAAGAGATGAAAACCGCAAGCCGGGTCATTGAAATGCCTTGAAACCGAGCGCCGCCAGATAGGCGCGCGCGCTCGCTGAATCGGAATAGCCCGCCACCGCGGCGCGCGATTGCGCCGCCGGCACGGGTTGCGCGAGCTGCCGACGCAGACCGTCGGCCAGCGCCGCCACATTGCCCACCGGCACCAGCGGGCCGACCGTGCCGCCGGCCAATACCTCGCGCGGACCGCTCGGGCAGTCGCAGGCGACCGAGGGCGCGCCCAGCGCCAGCGCCTCGATCAGCACCACCGGCATGCCCTCCCAGCGCGAACACAGGGCGAACACCGCGGCGCGCGCCATGAAGGGATAGGGGTTGGCCGTGAAGCCCGGCAGCGCCAAGTCGTCGGCCACGCCCAGCTCGGCGGCGAGGCGCTCCAGTTCGCCACGGCGACGCCCCTCGCCGAGAATCACCAGGCGGCAGGGGCGCGTCGCGCGGACCTTCGCGAACGCACGCAGCAGCGTGGCAAAGTCCTTTCGCTCAGACAGCTCGCCCACGCCAAGAATCACCGGCATTTGCCCGCCGGCAAACCACGGGTGATCCAGCGGCTCGGTCGCACGCGCCTGCAAGGCATCGGTGAGGATCGGGCTGGGCACCACATGGATGCGCTCTCGCGGCAATCGGGCGAACGCGGCCAGGTCGTCCGCCGCACCCGCCGAGGGCACCAGCAGCGCGTCGGCGGCCGGGTAGCACCAGCGCATCGACAGCGTCTGTGTCCAGCGATCAATCGCACCCCGGCTGGCCAGATTGACCGACACCGTCGTGCCCTGGCGCAAGCCGACGCGTGTCGGCACGCGCGCCACGGCACGCGCCAGCAGCGCTGCGCGATTGACCCGGTCCTTGTCCGAGAGCATGGCCTGCGGACGCTCGCGGCGCAGGTAGCGGATCAGCGCCGGGATGGCCGAATTGACATGGTGGGCGCCCAGCGGCAGATGTCGTGCGCCCTCGGGGAGTTGATCGAAATGAGGGCCGTGGCCGTCGATGCCGAGCACATCCACCGTCACGCCCAGACGCGCGATCGCCGGCACCAGATTGCGCAGCACCCGGTCGACGCCGCTGTGTCCGGAGGTGGCGGCGAAGACGGCCAGATCGGTGCTCATGCGCGCCCCTCGGCCAGCAGTGATTCGAACAACGCGTGATAGCGCTCGGCGCAGGTCGCGGCGGAATACTCTTGCACCGCCTCACGCCGGCGATCGGCACCGCCCGGCGCATCCAGCGTCGCCAGCATCGCCGCCGCCATGGCCTCGGCGTCATCGACCGGCACCAGCGGCGCCACTTCGCCGCCGCGCAGCACCTCGCGCGGCCCGGCCGGGCAGTCGGTCGCCACCACCGGCACACCGAGCGCCAGCGCTTCGGTAAGCGCGTTGGGCGAGCCTTCGCGCCGTGACGAGAGCACGAACAAGGCCGCGCGGGCCAGGTAGCGATAGGGGTTGGCGTCGAAGCCCGGCAGCGCAACATCCTCGGCCACACCGAGGCGCGACGCCTGCGCTTCAAGCTCGCCGCGCAGACGCCCCTCGCCCAGAATCATCAGCCGCGCCGGGTGCTGCGCACGCACGCGGGCAAAGGCATCGAGCAGCACATCGAAGCCCTTGACCTGCCCCAGCCGGCCCACACCAAGAATGACCGGCGGCTGGTCCGGCGCAAACCACGGATGGTCGAGCGGCGCTTCGGCCTGCGACAGGAGTTGCGGCGTCACCACGGGATTGCGGATCAGGTGCATGCGCCCGGCCGGCAGACCGGCAGCGGCCGCCACATCGGCCACCACCTCGGCCGAATTGCCGACCACCGCGTCGGCGCCCTGATACACCCGACGCACCCGCGCCCGGGCACGCCAGCGACTGAAGGGGCGCAGCTCGGCAAAGCGCGCGCTGTAACTGGTGCCCGGCCGCATGACGATGCGCAGCGGCACACCGGACAGACGACGGGCGAGCTGCATCGACAGGCCGGCGCGGTCCTTGCCGCACAGCACGACATCGGGCCGTTCGCTGCGCAGGTAGTGCCGTAACTGAAGCTGCTCCGCGAACGCACCGCCGCGTGATGTCTCGATCAATCGCACGGCGGGCGCAAGGCTGTCCACATAGGGGGCCTCGCGGCTGCGGGTCAGGAAATCCACCGACACCCCGCGCGCGCTCAGTGCACCGGCCAGATTTACGAGCATCCGCTCGGCACCGCCGTCACCGAACGAAGGAATGAAAATGGCAACACGCATGCAGGGCTCCGGGACAAGGCTGCGAGTATAGCCGAGGCCGGCGCCAGCCCCGAAGCATGGCGGGCCGGCGATCACGCCATCAGAGCGCGATATACTTGCCGCTTTCATTGCACACCGGGCGTCATGCCGGACTTCATCTACCTCGCCCGCGGCCGCCCGCAGCGTCCCCGTGCCAACCTGATCCAGACCCTGCACACCGTCGAGGCCATCGCCAAAGCCGGCGTCTCGGCACGTCTGTATGTGCCGCCGCTGCCGCGCGGCTTCGACACCGCCGGCTTTCTGGCCGGCATGGGCATTCGCCACCCCATCGACCTGCGCGGGGCGCTGACCCTGCATAGCAAATGGAAGGGCTGGCCTTTCGTGCTCACCCACCGCCGGGAGCTGCGTGAGGCGCAGACGGTCTACACCCGCGTGCCCGACTTCTCGGTGCTGCTCGCCCGCAGCGGCCTGCGGCATTTTCTTGAAGTGCATGACACCGAATCGCTGATCGCCGACGGGCTGATGGCGCCCTTGCTGCAGGCCCACCAGCACGGCCTGCTGCGCGGCCTGGCCGCCATCACCGCCGCCGGGCGCGATGCGCTGGTCGAGGCCGGCTTCGACCCCGCGCGCATCGTCGTCCTGCCCAGCGGGGTCGACCTGCCGGCCTTCTCCGCCGTGCCGACCGCCACCGAGGCCGACTTCGCCCGGCCGCACGCGCTCTACGTCGGGCGCATCAGCCGCGATCGCGGCCTGCCGCTGTTCGAAGCCATCGCCGCGGCCGGCTTCCCGGTCACGCTGATCGGCCCGCGCGATCACGAGCCCGCGCAGCCGAACGACAAGCTCCGCGTCGAGAGCGCCGTGCCGCACGCCGAGGTGCCCGCGGCGCTGGCCCGCGGCGCCGTCGCGCTGATGCCCTACCAGGCCGATCTGCGCCACGCGGCGACGATCAGCCCGATCAAGCTCTTTGAAGCCATGGCCGCCGGCCGGCTGGTGATTGCCTCGGATCTGGCGCCCATCCGCGAGGTCGTCCGTCACGGCGAAAACGGCCTGCTCGTGCCCGCCGACGACCCCGCCGCCTGGATCGCCGCCATGCGCCAGGTGCAAGACCACCCGGCAGCCGCGCTGGCCATGGCTGAGGCCGGTCGGATCACCGCCCGCGACTACGGCTGGGACGCCCGCGCTGCCAGACTGCTCGCCTTTGTTCACAACACGGACACCCGCGCATGAACTGGCTACACCGGATCGGCGTCTTCGGCCTCGGCCTGTTCGCGCTCACCAGCGTCTGGAAAACCGCGCCCGGCCATATCGGCATCGCCCTGTGCCTGCCGGCCGTCGCGCTCGCGCTGTGGCAGCGTCGTCGCCTGCCCTGGGACGCCGCCAGCGCACTCACCGCCCTCGTCGCGCTGTGGCTGTGCGCCCGCTACGCGCTGCAAACATGGGGTGGCCTGGCCGAGCCGGGGCTGCTCACGCCCAAAGAGGTCTTCATCGACTGGCTGTTCGTGCCCATGTTCGCGCTGCTGGCAATCCTGCCCTGCGAAGACCCGGTGCGCCGGCTGCGCCGCCTGTGGATGCTGGCCATGCTCGGCTTCACCTTCGGCGTCATCAGCTATCTCTGGCAACGTGGCCTCGGCGTGCTGTGGTCAGGCGAGCGCCTGGGCTTTCATCTGAATCGCGCGCTGGGTGTTGGCCTCTACGCCGGCGCCTTCGCCGTGGCGCTGATCGCCACCGCGCGCATCTGGTGGTCGGTGGCCGGCACGCTGCGCTGGCCGGCGCGCATCACCGGCGTCGCGCTGATCGCGCTGAACCTCGAAGTGCTGCTGACCACCCAGAACCGCAGCACCTATCTGGCGCTGGCCATCGTCGCCGCCGGCGCCGTCGCGATCACCGTTTGGCGCACCCTGCACAATCGCAACGCCCGGCCGGGCCAGCGTCGTCTGGCGCTGGGGCTGATCGGTGCGCTGCTCGCCGGTCTGCTGCTGGCGGGCAATCTGGATGCCGTGCAGCAACGCATCGAGGCTGAGCGCACCACCATCGAGACCGTGCTCACCGACGGCCTCGACGCCGCCCCCGCCGCCTCGGTCACCGTCCGCCTGCGCCTGTGGCGTTACGTGCTGCAGCGCTTCCCCGACGCGCCCTGGATCGGCCATGGCTTTGGCGACGTGAAGGACATCATCGACCGCGATGTGCGCCCGGTGGCCGCGCTGAACGAAGGCGAGCGCTATGACCAGGTGCACAACAGCTACCTGCAGACCCTGTGGGGTCAGGGCCTGATCGGCACGGCGCTGTGGCTCGCGCTGTCGCTGGTGCTAATCCGCGACGCCGTGCGCGCGGCCCGCAGCGATCGCCAGCGCCAGATGCTGCTGCCGGCGATGTGGGCGGTGCTGGCCTTCACCGCTGTGTGGGCGATGTTCGACTATCGCCTGTCGCACCCGGACATGCGCTTCTTCTCGATCCTGCTGCTGCTCTCGCTGCGCCTGCTCGGTCAGCGCGAATCGACGGGGCGCCTGCGATGAAACGCATCCTCATCGTCCGCGCCTCGGCCATCGGCGACGTGGTCTTCGCCTCGCCTTTCGCCGCAGCGCTCAAGGCCACCTATCCCGACGCGCATATCGCGTGGCTGGTCGAGCCCGGCATCCACACCCTGCTCGAAGCCGATCCATGCATCGACGAGCTGATCCTGTGGCCGAAAGGCGAGTGGAAGAAGCTGTGGCAGGCGAAGCGTTTTGGCGACTTCTTCCGCGCGGTTCGGGCCTTCTCGCGCGAACTGAAATCACGCCGCTTCGACACCGCCATCGACATGCAGAGTCTGCTCAAGAGTGGCGTGCTGACCTGGCTGTCGGGCGCGCCACGGCGCATCGGCCTGGGCTCGCGCGAGGGCAGCCAGCATCTGATGACCGAGGTGGTGCCCAAAGGCGGTGACGCCGGGCGGATCAGCTCCGAATACTTGTATCTGGCGCAACAGCTCGGTCTCGACACCGGCGAATTTCTGCCGCGCCTGTGCGTGGCCAGCGAGACCGCGACGCGGGTCGATGCCCTGCTGGCCGAGCGTGGCCTGACGCGTGGCGGCTATGCGGTGTTCGCGCCCTTCACCACCCGGCCGCAAAAGCACTGGTTTGAAGACGCCTGGGTGGCGCTCGGCCCGCAGGTGCAAGGCGAACTCGGCCTCACGCCGGTGATCCTCGGCGGCCCGGCCGAGCGCGACACCGCCGAGCGCATGGCCGCCGCCATCCCCGGTGCGGTGTCGCTGGCGGGGCAGACCGGCCTGGCCGACGCAGCCGCGATCATCGAACGCGCCGGCCTTTTGATCGGCGTAGACACCGGCCTCACGCACATGGGCATCGCCTTCAGCACGCCCACCGTAGCGCTGTTCGGCTCGACCCGTCCCTATCTCGACACCGGCCGCGCCAATGCCAAGGTGATCTGGCTGGGCATGGACTGCTCGCCCTGCCGCCGCCGCCCGACCTGCGACGGCGCCTTCACCTGCCTGCGCGACATCCGGCCGGAACGCGTGATGGCCGAGGCCCGCGAGGTGCTGTCCGCATGAAGGTGCTGCACATCGAAGCCGGTCGCCACCTTTACGGCGGCGCCAAACAAGTGCTCTACATCATGCAGGGCCTGGCCGCGCGCGGCGTGAGCAATGTGCTCGCCTGCCCGAGCGGTGCGCACATCGCAGCCGAGGCGCGCGCCTTTGCCGAGGTGGTCGAGATGCCCATGGGTGGCGACGCGGATCTGGGCATGGTCTTGCGGCTCAAGCAGGCGATCCGCGCCCATCGGCCGGACATCGTGCACATCCACAGCCGGCGCGGTGCCGACCTGTGGGGTGGCCTCGCGGCCAAACTGGCGGGCGTACCCTGCGTGCTGTCGCGCCGGGTGGACAACCCCGAAGCGCGCTGGGCGGTGTCGCTCAAATACCGCCTGTTCGACCATGTCATCACCATCTCCGAAGGCATCCGTCAGGTGCTGCTGGCCGAGGGCCTCGCGCCCGAAAAGGTCAGCTGCGTGCGTAGCGCGGTCGACCCCGCACCCTATCTGCACGACTACGACAAAACCGCCTTCCGCGCCGACCTCGGCTTTGAGGCCGACACGCCCATCGTCGGCATGGTCGCCCAGCTCATCCAGCGCAAAGGCCATCGCTACCTGCTGGCCGCGCTACCCGCCGTGCTGGCCGAGCACCCGACACTGCAGGTGCTGATCTACGGTCGCGGTCCGCTGGAGGCCGAGCTGCGCCAAGCGGTTGCCGATCAAGGCCTGACCGACAATGTGCAACTCATGGGTTTTGCCGACGACTTGCCCGCCCAACTCGGCTGCCTCGATCTGCTGGTGCACCCGGCCGACATGGAAGGCCTGGGCGTGTCGTTGCTGCAGGCCTCGGCCGCGCGGGTGCCGATCATCGCCAGCCGCGCCGGCGGCATGCCCGAGGCGGTGGTCGATGGCGAGAACGGCCTGCTGATCAGCGTCGGTGATGTCGCCGCCCTGGCCACCGCCATGAACCGGCTCCTCGGTGATGCCGGCTTGCGCAAGCAGATGGGCGATTCGGGCTGGACCATGGTGATGCACGACTTCTCGGTCGACACCCTATGCGAGGGCAACCTCGCCATCTACAACAAGGTGCTGGCGCAATGAAATCCCTGCACATCCTCGGCAGCAAGGAGATGGGCGGCGCCGAGCGCTGGCTGGTGCGCTTCGTGCGCGCCATGGCCCGCCACGGCGAATCGGTGGAAGTGATCGTGCGACGCGACTCCGACCTCGCCCGCCACCATCTCGACGGCGTCGACATGCGCGAGTCGCCCATGCGCACGGTGTGGGACCCGCTCTCGCGCTGGGAGCTCTCGCGCCTCATCGCGGCCAGCGACGCGCCCATCGTGCAAACCTATATGGGCCGCGCCACCCGCCTCACCCACCTCAAGCGCGGTCGCGGCAAGGTGCATCTGTCGCGCCTGGGCGGCTATTACAAGCTGACGCCCTTCCGCCACGCCCACGCCTGGATCGGCAACACCAAAGGCCTGTGCGACTGGATGATCCAGGGCGGCCTGCCGGCCAGGCATGTACATCACATCACCAATTTCGCCGACCCGGCCAAGCCGCTCGACGCCGAGGCGCAGCACACCCTGCGGCAGCAACTCGCGCTGCAGCCCGAAGACTGGCTGATCGTCACCGCCGGCCGGCTGATCGACGTCAAAGGCCAGGCCACGCTGATCGAGGCCTTCAGCCAGCTGCCCGCCGAGCTGGCCGGCAAGCGTCTGCGCCTGGCCATTCTCGGCGACGGGCCGCTGCGCGAAGCGCTCGAGACGCAGGCGCGCCAGCTCGGCGTGGCCGAGCGGGTGCATTTCGCCGGCTGGCAGCACGACCCGGCGCCATGGTTCCATCTGGCCGACATGGTGGCCTTCCCCTCGCGCGATGCCGAAACCCTAGGCAATGTGATTCTCGAAGCCTGGGCCTATGGCAAGCCGCTGGCCTGCACCGCGTTTCGCGGCGCGCGCGAGATCGCTCACCACGGGCAAGACGCCTGGGTGTCGCCCTGCGACGATGCCGATGCGCTGTCAGCCGGCATGCGCGAAGTGATCACCAACGACGCCTTGCAGCGCGACATGATTCGCGCCGGCGCGGCACGCATCGACACCGAGTTTGGCGAAGCCGCGGTGATCGGCCAATATCGTGCGCTGTACGCCCAATTGCTGGACAATCGCTGACATGAGCACCGGCATCAACATCCTGATGTACCACCAGGTCGGCGACTTCGCGCCGATGAAGGGGCATCGCTCGACCTACTGCCATCACAAGCGCTTCGCGCGCCAGATGGCCTACCTCGCGCGCTTCGGTTACACCGTGCTGTCGATGGACCAGGTGCTCGCCTGCCTGCGCGGCAAGGCGCCGATGCCGCCCAAGGCCGTGGCGCTGACCTTCGATGATGGCTACGAGAATTTCTACGAGTACGCCTGGCCGGTGCTGCAAAAGCACGGCTTCCCGGCGCTGGTGTATCTGATCTCCGACCTGCTCGGTCAGCCCTCGAACTGGTTTGCCGCCGACGGGCGCGACACGCCGCCGCTGATGAGCGCGGCGCGGGTGCGTCAGCTGCGCGGCGAAGGCGTGGACTTCGGCTCGCACACGGCCACGCACATCAAGCTCTCCGAGCAGGACACGCCGCGTATCCGCGAGGAAGTCACCCGCTCAAAAGCGGCGCTCGAAGACGTGCTCGGCGAGCCGGTCAATCACTTCTGCTACCCCTTCGGCAGCCACGACCTCCGCGCGGTCGATGCGGTCGCCGATGCCGGCTACCTGAGCGGCACCACCTGCATCCGTTCGCCAGCAAGCGTCGCGGACGATCCGCTCACCCTGCCGCGCAAAGCGATTTCCTACGGCGACAATCTGCTGGGCTATTACTGGCGCCTGCACATGAAGAACACGCCCAAGCGGCCGTCCATCCGGCGCCCGGGCGAGACCTTCGACGCCCGCCCGGCAACTTAAGCCTGGCGATCGTCGCGAGCGTCGGCGTCGGGCGTGTCGCCGCGCGAGAAGCGCGAGAGCGCACTGCGCATGAACTGCATCTGCCCGTCAAAGCGGCTGCACGCCGCGCACATCATCAAATGCATCCGGAACGACAGGCGCTCGCGCAGATTCAGCGGCCGGTCCAGTCGTTCTGACGCCAGTCGCGTCACCTGCTTGCAGCTCAACATGTCACCGCCTCCGTTTCAAACCACCGTTGTCGCAGGCATTCGCGCAGCCCCATGCGTGCCCGGTGCAGCACCACATGGATATTCGATACGCTCATACCGGTCGTCTCGCCAATCTCGTCTGTCGCCAGCCCCAGAAACTCCCGCATCGTGAACACCCGCGCGGTGTTCTCGGGCAAATCGTTCAAGCACACTTCCAGCACTTCCCAGAAGGCGCTGTTTTCAGCCGCCTGATCGGGCGCCAGCCACACGTCGGGCCGCGCATCGTCCATCCATCGGCCGGTGCTATCGAACAGCGCGTCGAGGGCCGACGCATCGCCCTCCTTGTCCGCCGCCGCCACATCCACGAACCGGGCGCGGCTGCGGATCGCGTTGATCAGCGTGTTGCGCAGGATCGAAAACACCCAGGTCTTGATCGAGGCGCGCCCTTCAAAGCTGGCGCGCTTGTCCATGGCCTTGATCAGCGCGTCCTGCACCACATCTTCGGCCAGGGCGCGATCGCGTAATTGCAGTTCGGCAAAGCGCAGCATGTCGCGACGCAAGCGGGTCAGCGCAGCGGGATCGGTAAGCGGGTCGGGTGTCATGACGCCTCCTGCAGTCTGTGAGCGGGCACGCGAGGCCATTGGCATCGCACCTGCAGCAGCAGACCGTGAAACATCAAGCGGGCTTACATGCGCCATCGTCCATTCCCTTGCAGTGAGCGCAACGCACCCGCCCTGAGGCCGGCACGCTGCACGATGCTGAATAGACGCCGTGGGCGCGAAAGTCTTACACCAAGATTTAACGCCCCGTTTTCAGGGCATCCAGAATCTTGCGCCCGGCGCGGCCATTGGCCTCAAAGCCGAGCCGCGTCTGCTCCTCGGCAATCGCCGCGCGCGTGCGACTGCCGATCATGCCGTCGACCTCGCCGATGTCGTGGCCGCGATCGAGCAGCAATTGCTGCAGCTCGCGCCGCTCGTTACGACCAATGCCCGGATCATCCGTCGGCCAGGCCGTCACGAAGGGCGCGCCGCCGCGCAGGCGGTCGGACAGATGCGCGATCGCCAGCGCGTAACTCTCGGCCGCGTTGTAACTGTAAATGGCGTTGAAATTGCGGAACACCAGAAAGGCCGGGCCGTCGGCGCCCGCCGGCAAGAGCACCGCAGCCGAGCTGTCGTCGGGCGCGATCGCGCTGCCGTCGATGCGCTTCACGCCCATGCGCACCCAGTCGCTCACCGGCCGGCGCGCCTTGCGCCCCGTGATGCTTTCGTCAAAACCGGCCGGAAGGCGAATCTCGTAGCCCCAGGTCTCACCGGTGCGCCAGCCGGCGCGCTTGAGATAGTTGGCCGTCGAGGCCAGCGCATCGGGCACGCTGTCGATCAGGTCACGACGGCCGTCGCCGTCAAAGTCGACCGCCACGCGCATGAAGGTCGAGGGCATGAACTGGGTATGACCAAAGGCGCCCGCCCATGAACCCATCAGGCGATCCGCGGCAATATGCCCCTCCTGCACGATACGCAAGGTCGTGAAAAACTCGCCCCGGAAGAAGCTCTGCCGACGCCCCTCGCAGGACAGCGTCGCCAGCGAGGTGATCAGCGAGCGGCTGCCGAAGTTGCGGCCGAAATTGCTCTCCACGCCCCACACCGCCACCACTGTCGCTGGGTCGACGCCGTACTCGGCCGACACCTTGTCCAGCACCTCGGCCCACTCCTTGAGACGCACCGCACCGTCATCGATGCGCTCCTGATCCACCAACGCGGCGAGGTAGTCCCAGATCGGGGTGACGAACTCGGGCTGGCGATCCAGCGCTTCGAGCACCGTCGGGTCGGGCACGAGACCGGCTGTGAGGCGGTCGAAGGTGTCTGTCGACACTTGCTTTGACGCCGCCTCGCCGCGCAAGCGCGCGAGACAGGCATCGAAGTCGGCATTGGCATGGGCGGCCGGGGCGGTCGCCAACAGAAACAGGGGCAGGAGCAGTTTTTTCATGGCGCCATTCTAGTCACTGCCGCCATGCAAAGCAGTAAGGATTCGTAGCACGGGTAACAACCCGCTGCCATCCAGCCAGTACGCCCCTACAACGGCTCGCGCACCCGCCAGAAACTGGCGAAACGCGGCAGCCCGGTCGCCGTCAGCCCCCGGTAACGGAAGCTGATCTGGGCGCCGATCGGCGGCGGCGCCTGTCGCTCGGCATCGGAAAAGCCGGTGCCGATGCGAAACTGCCGGCCGTCGGCCATCCGCACTTCAAGCGCCCCGAGCATGCCAACAAAGCGCCCCTGACCGGTCACATGCGCGATCACGATCGCCTCGGCATCGCTCCACGGCTTGAGCTTGAGCAGCGCATCGCTGCGGCCGGTGAGGTACGGCGCGTCAGCCCGGTGCAGCATCAATCCCTCACCACCGGCAGCCAACACCTCGGCGAGCCGGGCCGTCAGCTCGGCGCGGTCTGGCACACGCTCCTGCGCCACGGCGCCGAGCCACGGCACATTTGCCGACGCGACCAACGCACGCATCGCCATCACCCGCTGCGAGAAATCGCCCGGCGCCTCGGGCAACTCGAAAATCAGGTAGCGCACTCCTCGCCACTCGGCATCAAGCGGCACCTGCTTGCGCGCGATCCCCGACAGCTCGGCGAAACGCCCCCGCCCCAGCCACAACTCGCCATCCATCGCCTGCGGCGGCAGCGCCCGCACAAACCAGTCGGGCGCGTGCACCGGCCGGCCACTGCGAAAACGCAGCGCACGGCCATCCCACACCGCCCGCACACCATCGAGTTTTTCACTCACCCAATAGGGCGTCGGGTCGATGCCTTCGGTCGCCTCGTGTGCCAGCAATACGGGTGGTGGCGACGCAATGGCGGTCGGCGCCAAAGCGCATAGCACAAAAAACAGCGGCCACAGCTTCAAGAACAATGTCATTCGCATGAACGCAAGTATATGTGACGGCCGGCGCTTTGGAATGCGTAGCCCGGATGCAAGCCAAAGGCCGGAATCCGGGATCATCGCTTGAACCACCACCGCCCCCGGATTCCGCTGCGCTGCATCCGGGCTACACTGGCGGTCGCCCTGTTACTTCTGCGCTTGAGCACACCATGCCCGAACACCTCACCGACCTCTCCCACGCCATCCAGCTCGCCGTCGCGCCGGTGTTTCTGCTCACCGCGCTGGCCACGCTGATTAACGCCATGAGCGGTCGACTGGCGCGCGTAGTGGATCGCCGCCGTGTCGTGCGCCGTCGCCTGCAGGAACAGGCCGCGCCCGAGCAGAAAGACTCGCTCGAACGCGAACTGGGCCTGCTCAGCCGGCGCGGCACCCAGATCTACCAGGCCATTTTCTGTCAGGTGCTCAGCGCGCTGCTGGTCTGCCTGGTTGTCGCCGGCGCCTTTGTCGGCACGCTGATTCGCGTTGACCTCACCACCACCATCGCCACGCTGTTCATCCTCGCCATGGCCTCGATGATCTGCGGCCTGGGGCTGTTTTTACGCGAGGTGTATATCGCCGTGCGGCGACCGACGCACTGGGAGCCATAATGCCCTGGCGCGGGGCCCGGCCGGCGGGTGCCCGCGTCGCTTGCTAGACTCAAACTCCGAAGCCGCTCGGAGACCGCGCATGGAAACGCCACCATTGCCCGCCGCAGACAGCCCGGTGCGCCGCAGCCGCCGGCGCGCGGCGGGCGTGGCATGCTACCTCACCGGCTGCGTGCTCGGCCTCATCTCGGTGGCGGTCGCTTTTGCGGCATTCAATCAGCACGCCGGCTTTCTTGTCGGCGCGCTGATCGCTATCGTGCTGTTGATTCTCGCTGTCACCTTGCTGGTCGTGGCCGAACACTTCTTCGTGCCCAGCGTCGCCGATGTCCTTGCGCGCGACACCCGCCCGCCCGTCGTCTACCTGCGCCCCTTCGGCGAAGACGAAGCCCTCACCTACGACGTCATCAGCACCGGCGAAACCACCACCCCCATCACCGCCAAGGCCGAAGACTTTCTGCTCGCCCTCAACGCCATCGGCCCGCTCATCTCCATCGCCGAACCCAACCGCTGGGCGCGCCTCGGCATGCATCCGCAGGGCGCCTATCGCGACTTCATTGGCGAGGGCGACTGGCAAGCCCGCGTACAAAGCTGGCTCGATCAGGCCGGCATGGTGGTGCTGGCCATGGGCGACTCGCCCGGCATCGAATGGGAAATCCAGCAAGTGCGCCAACGTGTCGGGCCGCAATCGCTACTGCTCTACCTGCCCCCGCGCCCCACCGACGCCTTTACCCGCAAAGGCCGACACCAGAAAGAACAAGCCATCTACGAACACTTCAGCCCGCTGGTCGAAAAACACTTCGGCCTCACCATGCCGCCCTTCAGCGCTTCGACCTACCTCATCGGCTTCGACGCCAACGGCGCCCCCGTGATGGCGCCCGACGCGCCACGCAAACGCTGGGTATTCACCGAACACAGCCGCGTCGCCAACGCCATCCGCAGCCAGCTCGGCGCCGTGCTCGCCAAAGTCCGCCCCGACGCCCGGCTCGACCACTACCGCATCGCCGGACGCGCCGGCCTGTGGGCACGCGTTGTCGGTGCAACCACGCTCATCCTGGCCAGCATCGGCATCGGCGTCTCCGGCGCACCGGCCGGCCCATTCGCCAGCCTCGCCGCCCAAGCCCTCCCCGGCCTCATGCTCACCGCCGGCTGGGTGCTTCTCGCGCGCTATTTTGGAAAGCCGTGGGTGTGGACTGTGCCGATCGCGATCGGGATCTCCGTCGCGCTCAACATCGGTGTGCAGGTCTATGTGCAGATTGATCCGGCGGCCGGATACTGGGTGCGGCATTCGCCGTGGTACCAGTTGGCCGGGTCGCTGGTCTATTGGATCTACGCAGGAGCCGTGCTGGCGCTTGGGGTGGCGCTGGCGGGACGGCGGGCGGTGTAGTCCTGATGGCGCTATCAAACTTCGCTGCCGAGCGAAATTATCCTTTTAGAAAAACCCTATTCGGGATACCCTAATGGCCTACCCGAATGAAATCACACGTCTACATGACCAAACCCGACAATCTTCATACTTACGCGCAAGAGAACGACTGCGACATAATCGTCTACGCTGGTCCCATATCGAGGCATGGCTACGATCAATTGTGCAGCGTCATCCCAACTGTACGCAGAACGCATTGCCTGTTTGTGCTCATGACCTATGGTGGCGACGCTCACTCGGGATATCGAATTGCAAGGGCCTTAAGCCACAACTACCCTGACCCTGGCCGTATCCGGATCTTAGTTCCACACGCCTGCAAGAGTGCAGGGACGTTAATCTGCATCGGAGCCCACGAGCTAATCGTCGCGGACAAGGGAGAGCTCGGCCCGCTCGACGTTCAAGTACAAAAACCTGACGAAATGATGCAGCTCACCTCTGGCCTCGACATCATTAGAGGCCTCTCCTACTTGAGAGATGAGCTTCTTGGTTCCTTCCGAGAGTTCCTGATCGATATCAACCAAGGAAGCGGCCTTAGCACAGCAATCGCGTCAGAAATTGCAAGCAAGCTAACGATTGGAATGTACAATCCGATTGTCGGTCAAATTGATCCACTCAAGCTGGGTGAGATGCAAGCCGCGCTCACAATAGCGTTAGAGTACGGAAAACGACTGAATGAGCGGACTAAGAGCTTGAAGAGCAATGCTCTAAGCCGACTCACAATGCAGTACCCGTCGCACGGTTTCGTTATTGACCGGAAAGAAATTCGTCAGCTCTTCAAGACTGTCCGTGCTCCAGAAACCGAGCCGGAACAAGAATTGTGTCAAATATGCGACAACATCCGACTTGACGACGGTAGGTTGCTGGTCAAGTGCATGGTTCCTGAAGCCAGCGCCGCCAGCGACGAGGGAATGCAAGGAGAGGTAGATAATTGCAACTCAGGGGTTTCAGATGAAAGTAGATATGAAGATGGTGAGGCTTCCGCAAACGAGGGAACCGTCCGATCGATCGACGGAAAGCCCGTTGAGCAAAGCAACAACAATTATCGCGACTCAGATCAAGGCAAACCGATCGATACAAAGAACGAAGTTGCCTAGACTGCCGACCCTACAGGCGCTGGGGTGCGCATAGAAACCTCCTTTGCCTATCAAGCCCGGCCTATGCCGGGCTTTTTTCATTCATAAGACACCCAAAAAGAACACTGCTGGTCGCATAACATCGCACCATCAATGCGCCTCATCCCAATTCGCCCCATCCCCCACCTCGGCCACCAACGGCACCGACAGCTTGGCCACACCGGCCATCAGTTTCGGTAGCTGTTCGCGCACCAAGGCCAATTCCGCATCCGGCACTTCCAGCACCAGTTCGTCATGCACCTGCAGGATCAGCTTTGAAGCGAGCTGTTCTTTCTTGAGCCAGGCCGAGACGGCGATCATGGCTTTTTTGATGAGGTCGGCGGCGGTGCCTTGCATGGGGGCGTTGATGGCGGCGCGTTCGGCGCCCTGGCGGCGCCCGGCCTGGCTGGCGTGGATGTCGGGGAGGTAGAGGCGGCGGCCGAAGGCGGTTTCGACGTAGCCTTTGTCGGCGACTTCGGCTTTGATGCGGGCCATGTAGTCGGCGACACCGGGGTAGCGGGCGAAGTAGCGGTCGATGTAGCTGGCGGCGGCGCCGCGTTCGATGCCAAGGTTTTTGGCGAGGCCGTGGGCGCTCATGCCGTAGATGAGGCCGAAGTTGATGACTTTGGCGTAGCGGCGCTGTTCGTTGTTCACTTCGAGCGGCGTGACGCCGAAGATTTCGGCGGCGGTGGCACGGTGTACGTCTTCGCCTTCGGCAAAGCTTTGCAGCAGGCGCTTGTCGTTCGACAGGTGGGCCATGATGCGCAACTCGATCTGCGAGTAGTCGGCGCTGACCAAACGATGCCCCTTGGGCGCGATGAAAGCGGCGCGGATGCGGCGGCCCTCTTCGGTGCGGATGGGGATGTTCTGCAGGTTGGGGTCCGAACTCGCCAGCCGGCCGGTAACGGCGACGGCCTGCGAGAAGCTGGTGTGTACCCGGCCGGTTTTGGGATTGACCATCAGCGGCAGCTTGTCGGCGTAGGTGTTCTTGAGCTTGGCAAGGCCCCGGTAGTCGAGCAGCAGCTTGGGCAGGGGGTAGTCCTCCGCCAGCTTTTGCAGCACTTCTTCGTCGGTGGAGGGCTGGCCGGTGGCGGTCTTTTTGACCACCGGCAGTTCGAGCTTGCCGAACAACAACTCGCCGAGCTGCTTGGGCGAGTTGAGGTTGAAGGGCTGCTCGGCGAGCTTGTGCGCTTCGGCTTCGAGCTGGACCAGGCGACGGCCGAGTTCTTCGCTGTGCTGGGCGAGCAGAAAGTCGTCGATGAGCACGCCGTTGCGCTCCATCTCGAACAAGACCTCCATGCTCGGCAACTCGATGTCGCGATACAGCGCTTCGATGGCCGGCTCGGCGGCCAGATGCGCGGCAAAGTGTTGCTGCAGGCGCAGGGTGATGTCGGCGTCTTCGGCGGCGTATTCGGCCGCTTGCTCCAGCGCCACCTGATCAAAGCCGATCTGCTTGGCGCCCTTGCCGCAGATGGCGGTGTAGGGGATGGTCTCCAGGCCGAGGTGGCGGCGGGCGAGGCTGTCCATGTCGTGCGACTTGTCGGACTCGAGCACATAGGAGGCGAGCATGGTGTCGTCGGCGATGCCGCGCAAGCGCACGTCGTAGTTGGCCAGCACGTGCTTGTCGTACTTGAGGTTCTGGCCGACCTTCTTGTATTTGTCGCTCTCCAGCCAGGGGCGCAGGGCGAGCAGCACGGCGTCGATGCTGAGCTGGTCGGGCGCGCCGGCATAGTTGTGAGCGACCGGCACATAAGCGGCGCCGCCGCCGGGCACGGCGAAGGACAGGCCGACCAGTGTGGCGGCCATGGCGTCGAGGCTGGTGGTTTCGGTGTCGAAGGCGGCGATCGGCGCGGTGCGCAGCTTGACCACCCAGGCGGCCAAGGCCTCGGCGTCGAGCACGGTGTCGTAGCCCTGACGGTGCATGGTCGGGTCGACAGGGGGCTCGACGGCGGCCGGCGCGGCAGGGGAGGCGGTCGCGCCTTTGGCGGGCGCGGCGCCGGCGTGCTGCACTTCGCGCAGCCAGCTCTTGAATTCGAGGTGCGAGAACAGCTCGATCAGCTTCTCGCGGTCTTCTTCGCGCGGGGCGAGATCGGTGGGGCCGAGGCCGAGGTCGAGATCGGTCGCCACGGTCACCAGCTTGCGGCCGAGCGGCAGAAAGTCGAGGTGCTTGCGCAGGTTCTCACCGACCTTGCCGCCCACCTCATCGGCGCGGGCGACGATGTCGTCCAGCGAGCCGAACTGGTTGAGCCATTTCACGGCCGTCTTGGGGCCGCATTTGTCCACGCCGGGGATGTTGTCGACCGTGTCGCCCACCAGCGCGAGGTAGTCGATGATGCGCTCGGGCGGCACGCCGAACTTGGCCTCGACGCCAGCCGGGTCGAGCACTTCGTTGCTCATGGTGTTGACCCAGCGCACGCGCTCGTCGACCAGCTGGGTGAGATCTTTGTCGCCGGTGGAAATCACCACGTCCATACCGGCAGCGCTGGCCTGGCGGGCGAGCGTGCCGATCACATCGTCGGCCTCGACGCCCTCGACCATCAGCAACGGCCAGCCGCGCGCCTGCACGGCCGCGTGCAGCGGGGCAATCTGCACCGCGAGGTCTTCGGGCATGGGCGGGCGATGCGATTTGTAATCGGGAAACCAGTCGTCGCGAAAGGTCTTGCCCTTGGCGTCGAAAATGCAGGCGCGGTACTCCGCCTTGTAGTCGGCATCGAGCCGACGTAGCATGTTCAAAACCCCATACACCGCGCCCGTTGGCTCGCCTGCGGCATTTCGCAGGTCGGGCATGGCATGAAAGGCGCGGAAGAGATAACTCGAACCATCAACGAGCAAAAGCGTGGGCATGGGGATGTCACCGGCAAAGGTTGTCGGAAGGCGGACCCGCCACTACGCACTGCACACGAGGCCAAATGAACAAGGACAAACTCCCCGCCGACCTGCCCAATGCCGCCGTGCCGCAGTACAACGCGCGCGAATCCTGGCGAATCTTCGGAATTATGTCAGAGTTCTTCGAGGCCACCGAACGGCTCAGCGCGATCCGCCCGGCGGTCTCCATCTTCGGCAGCGCGCGCACGCCGGCCGATCACCCGTATTACATCCTCTCCGAACAGATCGCCCGCAAGCTGTCGGACGCCGGCTTTTCGGTCATCTCGGGCGGCGGCCCGGGCATCATGGAAGCGGTCAACAAGGGCGCCTATTTTGGCAAAAGCCCGTCGATCGGGCTGAACATCCAGCTGCCGCACGAGCAGCAGGCCAACCCATATCAGGACATCTCGCAGACCTTCCAGCACTTCTTTGCGCGCAAGTTCATGTTCGTGAAGTTCGCCTCGGCCTATGTGGTCATGCCGGGCGGATTCGGCACGCTGGACGAGCTGCTCGAAGCGATGACGCTGATGCAGACCGGCAAGACCCGCAACATCCCGATCATTCTGGTGCACACGCCCTTCTGGGAAGGCTTGCTGGCCTGGTTCAAGGACCGGCTGGTGAGCGAGCGCATGATCAACCCCGAAGACCTCGACCTGATCCAGCTCATCGACGATCCGGACCAGGTCGTCGAGGCGATCTTCAAGCACTACGAAACCCGCGGCTTCCTGCCGCTGCCCGATGAACACGAACTGATGCTCAACTTATGAAACTGCTGCGCTACGGCCCCGTTGGCGAAGAACGCCCCGGCGTGCTCGACGCGCAGGGCGAGCTGCGCGATCTGTCCGGCGTGATCGGCGACATCACCCCGGCCACGCTGGCGCCCGAGGCGCTGGCCGCGCTGTGCGCGCTCGACATTGACAGCTTGCCCGAAGTGCCCGACACACCGCGCCTCGGCGTGCCGTGGGCGGGCTGCGGCAAGTTTGTCGCCATCGGACTCAATTATTCCGACCATGCCGCCGAAGCCGGCCTGCCCGAGCCGGCCGAGCCGGTGATGTTCCCCAAATGGACGAGCTGCCTGTGCGGCGCCAACGACGACATCGTGCCGCCGCCGGACTTCAGCCGGCTGGACTGGGAGGTGGAGCTGGGCATCGTCATCGGCCGGCGCGCGCGTTCGGTGAGCGAGGCCGATGCACTGGCGTATGTGGCCGGCTACTGCGTGGCCAACGACATCTCCGAGCGCAGCTACCAGTTCGACCGCTCGGGCGGCCAGTGGGGCAAAGGCAAGGGTTTCGACACTTTCGGCCCGGTCGGCCCCTGGCTGGTCACCGCCGACGAAGTGCCCGACCCGCAGAGGCTGGGCCTGTGGCTGAGCGTCAATGGCGAACGCATGCAGGACGGCCATACGTCAAGAATGATCTTCTCCTGCGCTCGCCTCGTCGCCGAATGCAGCCGGGTGATGACGCTCGAGCCCGGCGACCTGATCATCACCGGCACGCCGCCCGGCGTCGGCATGGGCCACAAACCGCCACGCTATTTGCAGGTGGGCGACGTGGTCGAAGCCGGCATCGACGGGCTGGGCGTGCAGGTGCAGCGGGTGCGGGCGCCGGCCTCATAAGCCACGCACCGGTGCGCCACGCCAATGTAAGCAAACACTAAAACCATCCATTGGCGTGGGGGTCAAACTGCTAGAATCGCGCCAATCAAGGAGAACCTCATGCGCACGCCGCTTTTCAAACTGCTGATTGCCGCCCCGTTGTTTGCTTTCACCCTGTCTGCCGGCGCGCAAGACCGGCCGGCCAAGCTCGAAGACGTCCCCGCCCCGCCGCCGATTCCGGCCGGCGTGACCGAGGAAGACTTCGAGCCGCAGGTCACCATCGTCAAGCGCGGCGATGACGTGGTTGAGGAATACCGCTCCCACGGCAAGCTCTACATGGTCAAGGTCACGCCGCCGCACGGCACGCCCTATTACATGATCGACCGCCGTGGCGATGGCACTTTCGAGCATGTCACCGGCGAAAAGCCGCTGTCCGTCCCGATGTGGATCGTCAAGTCCTGGTAAGTTCAATTCTCTCGCCGGCCGGGCCTCGGTCCGGTCGGTGATATCACTATGTCTGTTTTCACACCGGTTACCCCCGACGCCCTCGATGAGTGGCTGTCCAACTACGCCATCGGTCACCTGGTCGAGCTGCGCGGCATCTCCGAAGGTGTGCAGAACAGCAACTTCTTCGTCACCACCAGCCTCGGCCGCTATGTGCTGACGCTGTTCGAGACGCTGTCGCACGCCGAGCTGCCCTTCTATCTGCACCTGATGGCGCATCTGGCACGCCACGGCCTGCCGGTGCCGGCACCGATTGCCGACCTCGACAATGAATACCTCGGCACCCTGTCAGGCAAGCCGGCTGCGCTGGTGCGCCGCCTGTCCGGCGCCTCCGACATGTCGCCAAGCGCTGCGCGTTGCACCAAGCTCGGCACCATGATGGCCGGGCTGCACCTGGCCGGGCAGCGCTTTGGCCGCCGCCAGGAAAACCCGCGCGGCCCCGAGTGGCGCGCCCGCACCGCCCAGGCCGTGCGCCCCCACCTGAGTGCCGACGAGCAAGCCCTGCTCGACGCCGAGCTCGTCTTCCAGGCCAGCGTCGACGTCGCCGCCCTGCCCGACGGCGCCATCCATGCCGACCTGTTCCGCGACAACCTGTTGTGGGATGGCGACGAGGTCGGCGGCGTGATCGACTTCTACTTTGCCGGCAACGACGCGCTGCTGTTCGACGTGGCCGTGACCGTCAATGACTGGTGCGCCGACGAAGCCGGCGGGCTCGACCCGGTTCGCACCCGCGCCCTGCTCACCGGCTACCACACCGAGCGCCCGCTGACCGAGGCCGAGCACGCAGCCTGGCCGGCCATGCTGCGCGCGGCGGCGCTGCGCTTCTGGCTGTCGCGCGCCGAAGACTTTCACCTGCCGCGCGACGGCGAAATGGTGCTGGTCAAAGACCCCAACGAATACCGCGACATCCTCCGCCAGCGTATTGGCGCTGGCCACACGCTGCCCTGGCACGACTGATGACCGACACCCCACACGATCTGCCCCCCGCCCACGCGCTGCGCCCCGGCGCCTGCCTGGGCTGGCTGGCCCATGGCTGGCGCCTGTTTCTGCGCGACCCGGCACGCTGGGCGGTGATTGCGCTCATTTTTGTGCTGATCCTGGCCCTCCTCGGCTTTGTGCCACTGGTCGGCTGGGCGATCAGCCTGATCGGGCTGCCGGTGCTCACCGCCGGCCTGCTGATGGTGGCCGATGACGCCGCGGCCGGTCGAGCGGTGCGCATCGACGGCCTGTTCGACGGCTTTCGCCGCGACGCCGGCAAACATGTGATGGTCGGCATCTGCTATCTGGTCGGCGGCTTGCTCTCGGCCTTCGTGGCCGCCGCCATCGGTGGCAGCGCCGCGCTCACCGGCGCCCTGATCGGCCCGCTGGCCGCGGCCGGGCTGACCGCCGGTGGCGTGATGATTGCCAGCATCGTCTTCATGGCGCTGTGGATCGGGCTGATGATGGCGCTATGGTATGCCCCCGCACTGGTGGTGTTTCATCAGGCCGAGCCGGTCGCCGCCCTGCGCCACTCGGCCAGCGCCTGCCTGCACAATCTGCCGGTGTTCTTCGTGCTGGCCCTGTGCCTGTATGTGCTCGGCTGGCTGGCCATGCTGCCGGCCGGCCTCGGCATGCTGGTGCTGGTGCCGGTCATCGCCGGTGCGCAGCACGCCGCCTACCTCGACACTTTTGGCAATCGCCCCGCGCTGCCGCCCCCCGACGAGTCCGTCTGACATGCAAGCGTACAAACGCAACCCCACCCGCGGCTTTGCCTGGATTGCCGAAGGCTTCCGCCTGTGGAAACGCAGCCCGGCCCTGATCACCTACCTCACCTTCGGCTATCTGCTGATCCTGGTGCTGCTCAGTGTCATTCCGCTGATTGGTCAGGCCGTGGCCTCGATCATCCTGCCCATCATCTCGCTCGGCGTGCTCAACGGCACGCTGGCGGTGCACGAAGGGCGCAAGGTCGGGCCCGACGTGTTGCTGTCAGGCTTCAAGAGCAATGTGGCCGGTCTGGTCACGGTGGGTGGTCTATACCTCACCGGAACGCTGCTGGCGCTGGCCGCCACCGCGCTGTTTGACGGCGGCATGCTGCTCAAGATCATGGTCGGCAACCACCCGCTCGACGAAGCCACCATGAACACGCCGGGGCTGATGGCCGCCTCGCTGTTTGGCACCTTGCTCACCACCCCGCTGATGATGGCCTACTGGTTTGCGGCCATGCTGGTCGGCTGGCGCGGGCTGTCGGCGCCCAAGGCCATGTTCTTCAGCCTGGTGGCCTGCTGGCGCAGCTTTGGCGCCTTCAGCATGTATTTGCTGGGGATCTTTTTCCTGGTCGTCGGCGGCCCGGCCCTGCTGATCGCCACCATTGCGCAAGGCTCGCCGCAGCTGGCCAGCCTGCTCTCCGTGCCGCTGCCACTGATCACCATCCCCATCGTGTTCGCCTCCTTCCTGCCCAACGTGCTGGATATTTTCGGCCACGACGCGCCCGCCAAAACCGATGGCTGACGGACCGATCGGGCTGCTTGGCGGCACCTTCGACCCCATCCACATCGGCCATCTGCGCCTGGCCGAAGAAGCGCGCGAAACCCTCGCTCTGGCCGAACTGCGGCTGATACCGGCCGGCGAGCCGCCGCACCGAGGCACGCCGCGCTGCCCCGGCGAGCATCGCCTGGCCATGGTCCGACGAGCGGTCGCCGACAATCCACAATTGACGGTCGACGACTGCGAGGTGCACAGCGACGGCCCCAGCTACACGGTGCTCACCCTCGAGCGCCTGCGCGCCCACGTCGGCCCCGCCCGGCCGCTGGTGCTGATCCTCGGCGCCGACGCCTTCGAAGGCCTGCCGCTCTGGCACCGCTGGGAAGAATTGCTCACCCTGGCGCACATCGCCGTCGCCAATCGGCCCGGCTATGCGCCGCATGGCCGGCGCTGGCCGTCCGTTTTGTCACCCGAACTCGACGCTGCCTGCCAGGGCCGTCGGCTGACCCACCCCGATCAGCTGCGCGCCGCGCCCGCTGGCGGTCTACTGCCTTTTGACATGACCCCACTGGCCATTTCGGCCACCCACATCCGAGAACTGCTGGCGCAAGGGCGCAGTGCCCGATATTTGCTCCCCGCTCCGGTTCTCGACTATATTGCCGCGCATTCCCTCTATAGCTGACCCCATGGAACTCGACCAACTCCAACAGATCGTTATCAACGCACTCGAAGATGTCAAAGCGATCGACATCGAAGTCATCGACACCACGAAACTCACCGCACTGTTTGATCGCATGATCATCGCCAGCGGTAATTCGGGTCGTCAGACCCGCGCTCTCGCGCGCAACGTGCAGGACGAGGTCAAAAAGGCCGGCGGCACCGTGGCCAGCGTCGAAGGCGAAGACAGCGGCGACTGGGTGCTGGTCGACCTCGGCGGCATCGTGGTGCATGTCATGCAGCCCGCCGTGCGTGCCTACTACAACCTCGAAGAGCTCTGGAAGGCCACCCCCAAGAATCCGAAGCCCGCGCCCAAAGCGTGAAGCTGCTGATCGTCGCCGTTGGCACGCGCATGCCCGACTGGGTCAGCGCGGGCTACGACGACTACGCCCGCCGCATGCCGCGCGAGGCGACAATCGAGCTCATCGAAGTCAAGGCCGAGCCGCGCACCACCGGCAAAACGGTGCCGGCCATGATGGCCGCCGAAGCCGCCCGCATTGAAGCGGCGCTGCCCGAACGCTGCCATCGCGTCATTCTCGACGAGCGCGGCGCCGAACTCACCACCCGCAAACTGGCCAAGCGCTTCGAGCGCTGGCTCGGCGACGGGCAAGACGTCGCCTTCATCGTCGGTGGCCCCGACGGGCTCGACCCGACGATCAAAGCCACCGCAAACGACACCGTACGCCTGTCCGGCCTCACGCTGCCGCACGCGCTGGTACGCCCGTTGCTGGCCGAGGCGCTCTACCGCGCCTGGAGCCTCACCCGCAACCACCCCTACCACCGCGAATAGACACACCGGGGCCCGCCGGATCACGCCGCGGCGGCCGCTTCCCGTAAAATGGCGGAGATCTCACACGACCCCGCCATGCAAAACGCCATCTACCTCGCCTCGAACAGCCCCCGCCGCCGCGAACTGCTCCGCCAGATCGGCGTGCGTTTCGACGTGCTGCTGTTTCGCGGTGGCGCCCGTGCAGACCACGATGTCGACGAAACACCGCATCCTGACGAGGCGCCCGAGGCCTACGTGCAACGCGTCGCGCTGGCCAAGGCAGAAGGCGGCATGCAGCGCGTGCTATGGCGCCACCTGCCGCAGCGGCCGGTGCTCTCGGCCGACACCACGCTGGAAGTCGACGGCCAGATCATCGGAAAACCCAACAGCGCCGAACACGCGAGCGAGATCCTGCGCGCCCTGTCGGGCCGCGCGCACCTCGTGCACACCGCCATCGCGCTCACCGACGCCCAGCGCACCGAACACTGTCTGAACACCAACCGGGTGCGCTTTCGCACCTTGAGCGAGACCGACATCCGCCGCTACATCGCCACCGGCGAGCCCATGGACAAAGCCGGCGCCTACGGCATCCAGGGCCGCGCCGCGATGTTCGTCGAACATATCGAAGGCAGCTACACCGGCATCATGGGTCTGCCCCTGTTCGACACCGCCGCGCTGCTCGAGCGCTTCGGCCTCGCCCCCTGAATTCCCACTCTTGCCAGACTTTCCATGACCGAAGACTTTCTGATCAATTTCACCCCGCAGGAAACCCGCGCTGCACTCATGCAGCAAGGCGTGGTCCAGGAACTCCACGTGGAGCGCACCGCCAGCCGCGGCATCGTCGGCAATGTGTATCAGGGCCGGGTCGTGCGTGTGCTGCCGGGCATGCAGTCGGCCTTCATCGACATCGGCCTGGAGCGCACCGCCTTCCTGCATGTGGCCGATATCTGGAGCGACCGCCACAACGGCGACCACGCTCGCCCGATCGAAAAGATTCTGGTCGAGGGCCAGAGCCTGATGGTGCAGGTGCTCAAGGACCCGATGGGCACCAAGGGCGCGCGCCTGTCGACGCAGGTGAGCATCGCCGGGCGTCTGCTGGTGTATCTGCCGCAGGAAAAACACATCGGCATCTCCCAGCGCATCGAGGACGAAGCCGGCCGCGAAGCCCTGCGCGAACGCCTTGCCCGCCTGATGGGCGAGGACGAATCGGGCGGTTTCATCGTGCGTACCATGGCCGAGCAAGCCAGTGACGCCGAGCTGGCCGCCGATATCGCCTACCTGCGCAAGCTGTGGCAGGAGATCAAGAGCCGCGCCAGCGGTGCCAAGCCGCCGCAGGCGCTGTATCAGGACCTGACGCTCGGCCAGCGCGTGCTGCGCGATCTGGTGACCGACTCGACCTCGCGCATCATCGTCGACTCGCGCGAAAACTTCATCAAGCTCACCGCCTTCGCCAAGGAGTACATGCCGCGCGTGCTGCCGCTGATTACCCACTACACCGGCGAGCGGCCGCTGTTTGACCTGCACAATGTCGAAGACGAAATCGAGAAGGCGCTGGCCCGCCGGGTGGACCTCAAAAGCGGCGGCTACCTGATCATCGACCAGACCGAGGCGATGACCACCATTGATGTGAACACCGGCGGCTTCGTCGGCGCGCGCAGCTTTGACGACACCATCTTCAAAACCAACCTCGAAGCCGCCCAGACCATCGCCCGCCAGCTACGCCTGCGCAACCTCGGCGGCATCATCATCATCGATTTCATCGACATGGAAACCCTGGAGCACCGCGAGGCCGTGCTCGGCGAGTTCAAACGCTCGCTGGAACGCGACCACACCAAGATGACGGTCAATGGCTTCACCGCGCTCGGCCTGGTCGAGATGACCCGCAAGCGCACCCGCGAGTCGCTGGCTCACACCTTGTGCGAGCCCTGCCCGACCTGCGACGGCCGCGGCGAAGTGCAGACCGCCCGCACCGTGTGCTACGAGATCCTGCGCGAACTGCTGCGCGAAGCGCGCCAATACAACGCCCGCGAGTTCCGCGTGCTCGCCGCGCCGAATGTCTGCGACCTGTTCCTCGACGAAGAATCGCAGTCGCTGGCCATGCTCTCGGACTTCATCGACAAGACCATCTCGCTGCATCCGGAAGCCAGCTACACTCAGGAACAGTACGACATTGTTCTGCTCTGAAGAGACCAGTCGGCGCCGTTCCGATCACATCGTCCCCAGGCCACCGCGCGCCATGCCCCACACGCGTCACACCCCGGAAGTGCATCACTCCCACCGCGCCGGCTGGTTGCGCGCGGCGGTGCTCGGCGCCAATGACGGCATCGTGTCGACCGCCAGCCTGATGCTCGGCGTCGCCGCGGCAGACGCGGGACACAGCACCCTGCTGATTTCCGGCGTGGCCGCCTTGGTCGCCGGCGCCATGTCGATGGCGGCGGGCGAGTATGTCTCGGTCAGCTCCCAAGCCGACACCGAGCAGGCCGATCTGCGCCGCGAGCGCGCCGAACTGGACGCCCACCCGATCCATGAACACCAGGAGCTGGCCGCCATCTACGTCAAGCGCGGCCTCAGCCCGGCGCTGGCCGACCAGGTGGCCCACCAGTTGATGGACCACGACGCCCTCGGCGCCCATGCCCGCGACGAGCTGGGCATCACCGACACCCTGAGCGCCCGCCCCGTGCAGGCGGCGTTGACCTCGGCAGCGACCTTCGCCGTCGGCGCCGCGCTGCCGCTGGCGGCTGCGATCGTCACCCCGACCAATTGGCTGGTGCCGGTGGTGTCGGGCACCTCGCTGGTGGTGCTCACCGGCCTGGGCGCCCTGGCAGCCCGAGCCGGCGGGGCGCCGGTGCCCCGCGCTGCCGCACGGGTGGCGTTCTGGGGCGCGCTTGCCATGGCGCTCACCGCGGGCGTAGGCCACCTGTTCGGCACCGTACTCTGAGCAGCGGCCCTGGGGGCTGGTTTTGCCATGCTCGGCTGAAGCCGACCCTGCGCGGCTTGCACACGTCGCAAGCACCGCACTAGATTTTTCCGAGCAGCCACAGCACCAGCAAAATCACCAGCACCAAACCAAGACCCCCGCTCGGACCGTAACCCCAGCCACGGCTGTGCGGCCAGGTGGGAATCACGCCCAGCAGCATCAGGATCACCACAATCAACAGCACTGTTCCCACCGACATGTCGTTTTCCTCTCAATTCATTTGCGATTACGGCGCAGGGCTTCGTTCGCGCAGGGCCGGGCCTCACCAGCCCCTACGCTTACTCGATCAGCATGTCGTTCTTCACCGAGCTCACGCCCCCCCACGCCGCGCGCCACCTCAACCGCCCGCGTGGCCGCTACCCGTGAACTCACAAAGCCGCTCAGTTGAACGACGCCCTTGAAAGTCGCCACGTTGATCTCGGCCGACTTGAGCATCCGCTACAACACGGCCAAACAGCGTTGCGATGCCGACACCCTGGCATCGATGCTGACCCACCGCTTCGATGTGCTGGCCAGCTTCGCCCGCGCGGTCAGCGCAGTCTCACGCGACGCGCTGCACCGCATTGCCTCCGGCGACCACCCACCGTCGGCCCACGACGCCCTGCTGCGGAACCCGCTCAGGCACTGGCTGTGGGGGAGCGCCGATGCCTTGCGCGAACATGAACGCCGGGCGCTGGAAGATGCACTGCCGGCCAGCACCGTACTGCGTACCGTGTATGCCCTGCGGCAGGCGCTGACCCAACTGTGGTGCCGCTCGGACGCCTCCACGGCACAACTGACGCTTCAGCTCGAACACTGGTGCCAACGCGCCGAGACCAGCGGCATCGCCGCGTTGCACGACTTCTCGCAGACAGTTCGCAACTACGAGTCCGTCGCCGCCCGGCCATAGCGAGCGCCACGGCCGCGCGGCGACGGATGCCGCGTCCACGCCGCTGCGGCTCACTTCTTCTTGACCGTCCTGAGCCGCTCGGTCATCTCCTTGAGCGCCTCCCAGGTGGCGTCCGTGTTGGCCTTGATCTGCTCCCAGTTCTCATCGTTCGCCTGCTGCAAATCTGACAGGTGCTGCAAAGCCTCTTTGCGCTTGGTATGGAGCGTCTCGATGTTCGCCTCGTACTGCCGCTTCACGCGGACCTCCCACTGCTCGGCCTCGGCCAGCAGCGGTTCGATCTGCTCCTTCCATTCGCCCAACTGCTTTTCCATCAGGGCCAGATAGTCTTCTCGCTTGCTCATCTGAGTGCTCCTTCTCTTGGGTGTGCCATTCGATGCCAACCGCAATCTGCCAACACCGCACGGCCGGAAACCATCAGCATGGCACCGGGCGCCGGCACGGGTCTGTTCGGTCGCCCACACAGGGCCGACCTGCCCGCCTGGCAACATCGCAGGTCAACGCGCGCGCGCCTATACTGAAAACGTCTGCTACCTCACCCTGCGACCCGATGCCGACGCCCGATCCGCAGCCCCGCCAGAACCACCTCCTCGCCGCGCTGCCAGCGGCCGACGCCGAACGGATTTACCCGCAACTCGAGTACGTGGCGATGCCGCTGGGCCATGTCCTGTATGAATCCGGCGCCCAGATGCGGCATGTCTATTTCCCGACCACCGCGATCGTCTCCTTGCTCTACGTCATGGAGGACGGTGCCTCGGCCGAGATTGCGGTCGTCGGCAACGAGGGCATCGTCGGCGTCTCCCTCTTCATGGGCGGCGAAACCACCCCCAGCCGGGCGGTGGTCCAAAGTGCCGGACACGCCTACCGCTGGCCCGGCCAGGCCCTGAAAAACGAGTTCTATCTCGCCGGCCCCATGCAGCGCCTGCTGCTGCGCTACACCCAGACGCTGATGACCCAGATGGCGCAGACCGCCGTCTGCAATCGCCACCACACCCTCGATCAGCAGTTCTGCCGCTGGTTGCTGCTGTCGCTCGACCGCCTGTCCTCGAACGAACTCGTGATGACTCAGGAGCTGATCGCCAACATGCTCGGGGTGCGCCGCGAAGGGGTCACCGAAGCGGCCGGCAACGTCCAGCGCGCCGGCCTGATCACCTACCAGCGCGGACACATCACGGTCCTCGACCGGCCGGGGCTGGAGGCGCGCACCTGCGAATGCTATGCGGTGGTCAAGAAAGAGCTCGACCGCCTGCTACCCTATTCGGACGATTGATCGCCCTGCCACAGGAATCCACCCGCGCCATGAAATTCAAGGACTACTACGAAACCTTCGGCCTGCCCCGGGGTGCCACCCAGGACGAGATCAAACGCACCTATCGCAAACTGGCCCGCAAATACCACCCGGACGTGAACAAGGACGCGGATGCCGAGGCGCGCTTCAAGGAACTGGGCGAAGCCTACGCCGTGCTCAAGGACCCCGAAAAGCGAGCGGCCTACGACCAGATGGGCAGCCAGTGGAAAGCCGGGCAGGACTTCCAGCCCCCGCCGGATTGGGACGCCGGCTTCGAGTTCCGCGGCGACGGTGCCGACGACGGCATCGACGCCAGCGAGTTCTTCGAAGCCCTGTTTGGCCGACACGCGAACAGGGGCGGACGTCGGCCGAGCGGGCACGCCCGGGGGGAGGATCATCACGCCAAGGTGCTGATCGACCTGGAAGACGCCTACCGCGGCGCCGAGCGCAGCATCTCCCTGCGCGTGCCGGTGGTGGACGCCCAGGGCCGTGTCACGCTGACCGAGCGCCGGCTCGACGTCAGCATTCCCAAGGGCGTCCGGGCCGGGCAACACCTGCGTCTGGCCGGCCAGGGCGAACCGGGCCGGGGCAATGGCCCGGCCGGTGATCTGTACCTCGAGATCGGCTTCAACCCCCACCCGCAATTTCGTGTCGACGGACGGGACGTGTTCATTGACCTGCCCCTGGCGCCGTGGGAAGCCGCCCTTGGCTGCTCAGTGAGCTTGCCGACACCCGGAGGCTCGGTGCAACTGACCATTCCGGCCGGTTCGGCAGCGGGGCGCAGGTTGCGCCTGCGGGGCAAAGGCATTCCCGGCAATCCCCCCGGCGATCTCTACGCGGTAGCCACCCTCTCCCTGCCGCCGGCGACCAGCGACAGCGAGAAGGCGGCCTACCGCACGCTGGCCGACGCCTTCGACTTCAACCCACGCGCGCACATGAAAGGCTGATCCGTCATGAGTACAAAAGACTCGCAACCCGCCCAGGGGACAATCGTTGAAGAAGAACTCCACCTGACCCTGCTGGAGCTATGTCAGGCCACCCGCGCCTCGCAAGAATACGTGGTGACCTGGGTGTATGAAGGCGTGCTCGAGCCCCTTGGCCAAGCGCCCGAGGACTGGCGCTTTACCGGAGAGTCGCTGCGGCGCGCGCGGCTCGCCTGCTGGCTCACCCGCGACCTCGAGATCAACCCGCCTGGCGTCGCCATGGCGCTGGATCTGCTCGATGAAATCGCCACTTTGCAAGCTCGCTTGCAGCGCCTCGGCGAGCCATGAGCCCCGGATTCGATCGCCTCATTGTCGGCGTGGTCCTACCGCCACAGGCTGAACGCCCCGGACCTCCGGGCGGCAAAACGAGACATTGACTCCTGCCAGAGAGGGGCCATACTCAAGAGGCTGTTGCACCGCAGCAGCCCAGCCGCCAAAAACGGCACCGGTGACGTACAACACGAAACCCAACGTGCAAGCGCCACCTCACGCAAGAGCGCCAAAAAGGCAACACCATGTCCAGCACCTTACGCACCGCCGCCGCATCCTCTGCGGCCGCAGGAAACCCGTTCCTGACACTATCGAAAGTGTATTTGAGAAGTCTCGAAGACCTCTCTTCGCTCAACCTGAAAATTGCCCGCGAAGCCCTCGACGATTGCGCCTCCGCAACCCAGGCCCTGTCGGCCCCCATGGACAGCAAGGCATACACCAAATGCCTGTCGGGACTCGGTCAGCCGATGCTCAACAAGGCCGTGGCACATTCGCGCGAAATATGCGACGTCATGGCCAACACGCACAAAGAAATGACCTCGGTGATCAAGGCGCAACTGGCGCAACCGCAGATGGCCTGGCCTGGCGCCGGCGACTGGAATGCCATGCAGGACATGTTCACCAAGGGCTTCGAGCAATTGACGGCCAGCGCCACGAAAAATTTCGCCGCCGTGACCGACGCAAGCACCAAAGCCATCGCAGCGACGACGACAGACACAAAAAAAGCGCCCTGAGCCCTCGCTCGCAACCCACCAACACACCCCGCCCGTCGGGGTTTTCCATTGCCTGTCGCCAGCGCGATCCAGCGCGCCGGCGACAGGCCCGCGCCCGGCGTGTGTGCGCTGGCGGACAGACCGTCATGCCCCCAGAGCGCAAACTCCCCCTAGCCGCAGACCGCGCTACGGGTAACGCCCGCGCACACCGACAAGGACCCCTGCCATACTGATCACCTTCAAGTCCGCCGCCAGCGGCGACGTAATTTTCCTCGAAAAAACCGGCCAGAAAATGCTCGATGTCCTGCACAAGGACCGGAACGCCACTCAAGGCATTGTCACCGTCGAGCAACTGCCCGACACGATCACACGGGTGCGCCAGGCCATCGCCGCCGACGTCGCCGAGCAAGCCAGCCTGCCCCCTGGTGACAACACCGAAGAAACCCCCGACGCCGACCTCTCCTTCCACCAGCGCGGCCTGCCCCTGCTCGAATTGCTGGAACGCTCACTGGCGGAAAAAACGCCGGTCACCTGGGGCGTGTAGGCCTTGCACGGAGGGCTCCCCGCCCCCGCGTGACGCGGGCGCGGTCCCGAGACTGAAACGGGAGAACCCGGCACGCTCGGACGTGGGGCGGCTACCGGCCAACTCCGGCCGGTCATCACTCCGACTGACCAGTCTGCCGGGCGTCAGCTCGACCCAGACACTTGCCGGTCAGGACTCGGCCACACTTTCCTGCTCCTCGGCCTGTGCAGGTAATTGGCGGCTCATCTGCAAAGCGTCCATGGCAATTCCGAGCGTGGTTAGATCGGGTCTGTGCATACAGGGGTTGTGCCAGAGGCAGTATCAAGACAGCGCTTCACCCTAAGTGCTCATCTTCACGCCGCTGCGCTTCACTTCGTTCGCTGCAATCAACTTATTGCGAGACTTTTACGCGAAGCCGCAGGTTCATCCTGGTGGCATCACGCCAACAACCCGCCACGCGGGCGGGTTCGCTCACAAAACCGGTCAACTACGACCTGCTGCGACGTGCGAAGGCCAAGCTGGCCAGTGCTAGGGCGGCCAGCGCGGCACTGTGGGGCTCGGGCACCCCGTTCGGCCCGCCATCAAGCGAAGTGATGACGACGTTGTCCAACAGTGCGCCAACGTTGTCGCCACCTGCATTCGAAAACGAGATCGAATAGACGCCATTACTGCCCGGCGTGAAACCAAGCGTGTACCCCGTATAGGGTGAACTGGCGGGTAGGTCATCGAAGAAGAGCGTAGAGAGCCCGAACGTGACAAGGACGTCATCGATACCACCCCGCTTGTTGCCGGACAAGTCGAAGCTCAGTAAATAGGCTACCCCGCCAAGCAGCCCGAAATCGCGCGATAGGATACCGGCGTTTCCGGTCGAACCGTCCAGGTCGACACACTGACCGGCCACGCAGAACGCACCCGACACGACGTCCACCGTACCGTCGCTCACGGTCCAGCCTGTCGGCACAACATTTAGCCCCGCCACCGAGGCATCGAAGTTGTCGCTAAACACTACAGTTGCTTGTGACGCGACAGAGCAGGCCATTAGACCAGCCGCCGCCAAATACTTAAGCAGATATCTCGGTTTCATTGATCCACCCCATTTTCGTGTTTTGACCACGGCAGAGCGGACCTCACCGAAGTAAGCGCTCAAAGTCCACCAAGCAAAATACATGCTTGAAAAAATTCCCTTTTTAATCAGCAAACTAGATCCTGCTTTCTTGTTCTTCAACATTAAGCTGTAAAGATCTTCGACAGGGGGCTAGTGGATTTGCCCCCACGGACGGGTGGCTTCTGGGTAATCCCCGGGCGCGGTTGGTACTGTGTGACCGTTAAAGCACGAAAGCTGCCGTAGAGCCTACGCACGCTCGACCGGCCGCATCGGGTCGATTCCCGCCCCACACATCGACGCGCTCAGCGCCCCGGCTGCCCGCCTGCGCGCAGCCAGTCGGCGATCTCTGGCCAGCATTCGGCCAATGTCTTGCTGCCCATGAACAGCCCGATGTGCCCGCCCGCGGCAAGCTTCTTGACGATGTCGGCCTTGGGTGTGCCGAGGTATTTCTCCGCGTCGAAGACCTGCTCCCGGGTGGTGATGTCGTCGTCTGATCCGGCCAGCAGGTAGACCGGGCACACGATGTCCTTGAGCGACAGGCGCTGGCCGAGGCCGACGAACTCGCCCTTGGCAAACCGGTTCTCCTTGAAAAGCTGCTGGATGGTCTGGAGGTAGTAGGCGCCGGGCAGGTCGATGGGGTTTTCGTACCATCGCTCGAAGCGCTCGGTGCGGCGCAGGAAGTTCTTGTTCTCGATGTGCTCGTACAGGTCGATGAACTTTCCCAGGTACTGCTCTTCGGCGTTCATGCCTTTCCAGCCGGCGAGCATGGTCCGGCCCAGCATCAGGCCGCCGCCCACGGCGACCATTTCCTCGTACAGGCTCAGCGGCAAGGTGTGCGCCAGCTTCTTGATCGGGCCGTCGCCGGCATCCGTATCGATGGGAGCGCCGGCCAGTACGAGGCAGCCCACCTTGTGCGGGAAGCGCGCGGCATACATCGCGCTCATCCACCCGCCCTGACACAGTCCGACGAGGTCGACCTTGCCGCCCAGGTGCTCGACGACGGTGTCGATGTCGGCCAGGTAGGTGTCGATATCGAAGTCCTTCATCGCGGCGGTGGCGCTTTTCCAGTCGGTGACCAGCACCTGCGTGAGCCCGCCGGCCATGAGGGTTTCAACCAGACTCTGTCCGACGGCGTAGTCGGCAATGGTCGAGCTGTGGCCGGCGTAGGGCGCATCCACCAGCACGGGCGCCTGGGCATGGGTCTGGCCGGGTCGCGAAAAATCGCGCAAACGCAGGGTGTCGAGTTCCAGCACGATGCGATTCGCGGTGGCCCACTCCGGGTCGGGCGGATCGGCAAACTCGATCGCCTTCTCGACGTAGCGCAGGTTGTTCTGAAACTGGGTGAGCCCTTCTTCGCCGAGTTCGATCGCGGCGGCCATGGGCCAGAACCACGGAACGCTGTGTTCATGGCAAGGTGTGTGAATGCCTTTCGGGCATGTGTTCATGATGTGTTCTCCATGGGGTCTGATGAGCGGAAGATCGGTCGTCGGTTCACCCGGTCGGTGACAGCCTGCCGGCAAGGCGCCGACGACCGATGTGGCATGCCGCCCGGAGGGGGCGCGGCCTTACGGTTTGGTCTCGCCTCGGCCGCGTTCGTCTGCCAGCGCTTCGAAGCCTGCAACCACATCGAATAGTTCGGCGTCGATGCCGCTCTGGCGCAGACGGTGGAAGCGGCGCTTCAGGACGTCGAGCAGTTCGCCAATATTTTTCTCGGCCCGCTGCATGGCCGCCAGCCGGCTGGCGTTTTCACTGGCCAGCGATTCGGCACAGGCGCGAAACAACGAGATGAACAGGTATTCACGCACGAAGGCCGGCAGCGTCCGGGCCGGCCCGTTCATCAGCTCGGGCAAGTTGCCGGTGGGCCAGGGTGCCTGCGCCCATTGCTGCCGCCATGCCGTGTCCAGCGGCAGCAGACGCTGACCGACGGGCCGGTACAGCGCGCCGGGCTGCGGCTGGTTGTGGAACAGCCAGACGGTGCCGATCTCGCCGGCATCACGCCGCTGCTCAAGCGCGATCAGGACCCGCCCCACCAGTGCGGTGATGGCGGCGATGCCATTGGGCAGGGCAAAGGGCGCGCCCGCCGCCAGCCCGGCATCGGCCAGACGGGCCTGAATGCGCTCGCCCACCGCCCACACCACGGCCCCGCCCGGCGGCGTGCCCAGCGTCTCGACCACATAGCACAGCAAGACCTCATTGAAGCGACCAACCAGCCCCTGGTCGGAACCGAACACGACGGCACCGACCGGTGCCTCGCGCCCCGACGCGGGCGCGAGCAGCGCGGTGGTGTCTAGCGGGCGCAGACTGGCCGCCAGCCCCAGTTGCACGGTGCGGGCGTATTCGTCGAGCGAACGCACTGCGTTCTCGTACTGGCCAATACTGGAGGCCGCCATGGCCTTCATGGTGCGCACCACCGTGGCCAGCTCGCCGGCCCCGGCAATCTGGTGGCGCAGACTGGCGACGCCGTCGCTCACCCGCCGGCTCCCGGTGCGGCGGTCGCGACAAACCCGGCCAGCGCCTCACGGGCCCGGGCCACGATGTCTGCACGGTCGGCATCGCTCAGGGTATCGGCCGCATCGAGCCGCGCACACAGCGCATCGGGCAGAGCCAGCGCAACCGCGCGCACGGCGGCCTCGGCGGCGGCCATGTCGGACAAGGGCACCGCGTCAAACAGGCCATCGCTCAGCGCGAGCAGCACGGCAATCTGCGCGGGCATGGGGATCGGTGCCCCGTCGGGTTGCTTGAGGCAGGCGCGGATGCGTCGGCCGTGGTCGATCATGCGCACCGTGTCCTCGTCCAGCCGGGCACCAAAGCGGGTAAAGCTCTCCAGTTCTTCGAACTGGGCATAGGCCAGCTTCAGGTCGCCGGCCACCGCGCGGTAGGCGGCACGCTGGGCCTTGCCACCGACGCGCGACACCGACATGCCCACATCGACCGCCGGCAGCACGCCAAGCTCGAACAGGGTCGGCGACAGGTAGATCTGCCCGTCGGTGATCGAAATCAGATTGGTCGGGATGTAGGCCGAAATATCCTGCGCCTCGGTCTCGATGATCGGCAGCGCGGTCAGTGAGCCACCGCCGAGGTCTTCGCGCAAGTGAGTGGCGCGTTCGAGCAGGCGCGAGTGAATATAGAAAATGTCGCCCGGAAAGGCCTCCCGCCCTGGCGGCCGACGCAGCAGCAAGGACAGCTCACGATAGGCGCGCGCGTGGTGGGTGAGGTCGTCGTACACCACCAGCACATCGCGCCCCTGGGCCATGAAATGCTCGGCGATGCTGGTGGCCGCGTAGGGCGCGATATAGCTCAGCCCGGGCGCATCGTTGCCCTCAGTGACCACCGCCACGGTGTAGGCCATGGCCTCGTGCTCGCGCAGCATGGCGACCACCTTGGCCACCCCGGCGGCGCGCTGGCCGATGGCGCAGTACACGCACAGCACGTTCTTGCCACGCTGGTTGAGGATGGTATCGACGGCGATGGCGGTCTTGCCGCTTTGCCGGTCGCCGAGAATCAGCTCGCGCTGACCGCGCCCGATCGGGATCAGCGCATCAATGACCTTGATGCCGGTCTGCAGCGGCACGGTCACCGGCGCGCGGTCCATGATGTGCGCCGCCGGACACTCGACCGGCAGTCGCGCATCGGTCAGCAGCGGCGGGCCACCGTCCAGCACCCGCCCGGTGGGGTCGATGAGCCGCCCGATCAGGGCATCGCCCACCGGCACGTCGACCACATGCCCCAGCCGGGTCACCCGGTCTCCGGCGCGAAGCGGCCAGTAGTCGCCCAGCAGCACCACGCCGATCTCGTCTTCATCCACATTGAAGGCAATGCCGGTCAGCCCGCCAGGAAAAGCGAGCACCTCCTCGAAGGCCACGCCGGGCAAGCCCGAAACGCGTGCGACGCCGGCGGCGACATGGGTCACCGTGCCGATTTCCTTCGGCGCAAGTGGCGGCGCAAAGGTGTCGCGCACCTGGGCGAGTACGTCGAAGCGCTGCCCGACCGCGGCGGCGAGGCTGTCACTCGGCATGCGTGCTCACCTTGAGCTTGATGCTGGGTTTGCTCTCGCCTGCTGGCGGCGCCGCAAGCAGCTCGGCCACGCTCGCCTGCAGCGCATCGAGATAGTCCGCGATGCTCCAGCCCAGCGTCTGGCCGGCCGAAGCGATTTCGATCCCGGCCACCCGGTCGGGCGCGATTTCGAAGCGTGGCGCCTGGGCAATACCCAGATCGTCCTTCAAGGCGGCCTGCACGGCGGCGCGATCCGCATCGGACAAGGCGAAGGCGCTGCGCACCACCAAGGGCGCCGTCGATGCCTTGAAGCCCGCCAGCAGCGCCGCTTCGTCCGTCGCACGGGCCGCCTGCAGCCGACGCACGAAGGTGGCCACCATGCGCGACTCCAGCCCGGCGTCGGCCAGATCGCCCAGGGCCTTGCGGCACACCGCAAACACTTCGCGCTGCGTGCGCTCGGCAAGCGCCTGCTTGAGCGCCGTCGCCTGCGTGGCCAGTCGCTGCGTCTGCTGGGCCTCCAGCTCGGTCGCACGCTGGCGCGCGGCCTCGATCAGGCGCTGTCCTTCGGCGTCGGCGTCGGCCGCTGCCGTGGCGAGCAGTGCCTCGCGCTGTGCCTCCAGCGCCGCCTGCTGCTCACGAAAATGCGTCTGCTCGGCCTGGGCCGCATCGCGCGTGGCATCGGCCTGCGCCAGTTCCTTGGCGATTCGCTGCTCGCGGGCGTCGATCGCATCGAGCACCGGCTGGTACAGGAAGCGCTTGAGCAGCCACACCAGAATCAGAAAATTGAGCAGCTGCGCGACAACGGTAAACCAGTCGATGAGCATGGCTCAACTTCCTGCACTCTGGGCAATGGCGTGCGACCAGAACGGGTTGGCAAAGAGCAGGATCATCGACACCACGAAACAGTAGATCGCCACCGACTCGACCATCGCCAGGCCGACGAACAGGGTGCGGGTGATGGTGGCCGCGGCATCGGGCTGCTGGGCCAGCGAGGTGAGCGCCGAGGACACCGCCCGCCCCTCGCCGAGCGCCGGTCCGATACTGCCGATCGCGATGGTGAGTCCGGCGGTGATGATCGACACCACTGCAATGATGGTCTGACTATCCATGATGACTCCTCAGGGTGTATTCGCAGACGATGTGTCAGCCGCAGCGCCACCCCGAACCGGGGGGCGAATGCGCGTGGCTGCGGCGATATACACCGCAGCCAGGACACTGAAAATATAGGCTTGCACCATCCCGGTCAGCAGTCCGAGGGCGCTGAGCATGATGGGGAAGATGAAGGGGGTGATGGTGAGCAAAATGGCCAGGATCATCGTCCCGCTCATCATGTTGCCAAACAGCCGGGCCGCCAGCGCCAGGGTGCGCGACAGCTCGCTGATGATGTTGAACGGCAGCATGATGACGGTCGGTTTGAGATAGGCGGCGAGGTATTCACGCAGGCCGCACTCGGCAATGCCGAACATCGGCACCGCGACGAACACCGCCATGGCCAGCGCGGTGGTGGTCGACAGCGAGCCGGTAGGCGGCTCGTAGCCGGGCACGATGGTGAACAGGCTGGCCGTGGCAACGAACAGGAACAGCGTACCGAGAAAGCCCACATAGTTGCGCGGTGCGACCAGCCCGATATCGGCAATCTGCTTTTCGATGCCGGTGACGATGATCTCGAGCAGGTTCTGCCAGCGCGAGCGCGCCAGAGCGCGCGACAGCCGCCGCGTAATCGCCCAGGCCCCCACCGTCAGCACCGCCATCAGCGCCCAGGTAAAGGCGATGGTGGCGTTGATCTTGAAGATGCCGAACTGCCACAGAATGATGTCGTCGGGACTAAGGTGCATGGCCCGCCTCCGCATCCGCCAGCCGGGTCAGCCGGGTGACCGCCGCGCGCGCCAGCACAAAACCGAGCAGGGCCGCCAGCCAGCGCTGCCAGTCGCTGCCGCACACGACAAAGAAGCCGCCCAGCACGATCCCCATGCGCAGCACCAGACTGCCGAAAAACCACAGCGCCACCCACGGCGACGACACCGCCCGGCGCACGGTCCACCACAGACCACCGAAAAAGATCGCGCCCAGCACGCCGCCCACTATCAGCGGCACCATCAGCGCCAGCGCCTCATGCATCGTCATCGTCCTCCCGATCACGGATTTCCTGCCCCTCACGCAGTACCCAGTGCCAGGCGCTGAAGCAGCCCAGCACCAGCCCGATCGGCATCAGCACCAGCACCCAGGAGTGCCCGGCCGGGTGGCGGGCATCGAGCCACCAGCCGATGCCCACCGCCACCAGGGTCGGCATGGCCACCGACCAGCCCACCAGACCCATCATGCCGAGCCCGAACCAGATCGTGCGGTTCACCTGGCGCTGCGCCTTGAGCTTGCGCGCCGCCTTGCGGCCGACCTCGCGGCTGAATTCGCTTTCAGGCGACGGGCGCTCCTTGCGCGGCTCAGTCATGGCTGAAGTCCGCCAGCCGACGCACCAAAGAGCCTTCGAGCTTGTTCAGTGCGTCGCGCAGGGTCTTTTCCTGCGCGTCGAGCGCAAGAAACTCCCGGTCCACCGCCTCGCGCAAGCTGCCCAGATCAGTTCCGGCCATGGCGTTGCGCACCGACACCCGCACCTCGGCGCCGGCCTTGACCAGCACGCCCTGGTCCACCGCCACACACACCTCCCCGTCGGCGTCGGTCTCGTACAACAAGATGCCCGGCGCCAGCGCCACCGCGCAATCGAGCCGCCGCGGCAACAGGCCAAACGCGCCGTCGACCGATTCGGCCACGATGCGCGACACCCCGCCGATGTCGGCGAAGACGCGATCGGGGAGGAGAATCCTGAGCTTCATGAGGCCGCCTCTGCCGCCGCCGCGGGGGCAGTCTTGCGCCGGGCCTCATCGATGGCGCCAATCATGTACAGCGCCCGCTCCGGCACATCGGCGAACTCATCATTGAGAATCCGCTCGCAGCCGTCGAGCGCGTCGGCCAGGCTGACCAGCCGCCCCTTGAGCCCCGAGAACTGCTCGGTGGTGAAGAAGGGCTGGGTCAGAAAGCGCTCCAGCCGGCGTGCGCGCGCCACCACTTTCCGGTCCGCCACCGACAACTGCTCCAGCCCGAGCATGGCAATGATGTCTTTCAGGTCGGCGTATTGCGCCAGGGTGCGGCGAATGGCCTGCGCCAGCGCATAGTGGCGCTCGCCGACCACGCCCGGCGTGGCCATGCGCGAGCTCGACTGCAAGGGGTCGATGGCCGGATACAAGCCCTCGCTGGCGCGCTTGCGCGACAGCACGATCGAGGCCGACAGGTGGGAAAAGGTATGCACCGCGGCCGGGTCGGTGAAGTCGTCAGCCGGCACATACACCGTCTGAATCGAGGTGATCGCGCCGCGCTCGGTATTGGCGATGCGCTCCTCGAGCTGCGACAGCTCGGTGCCCATGGTCGGCTGGTAGCCCAGGCGCGAGGGCATCTGCCCGAGCATGCCGGAGATCTCCATGCCGGCCTGGATGAAGCGGAAGATGTTGTCGACCAGCAGCAACACGTCGCGGTGCGTGTCGTCGCGAAAATACTCCGCCATGGTCAGCGCCGCATGGCCCACCCGGAAACGGGCGCCCGGCGGCTCGTTCATCTGGCCGAACACCATCACCATGTTGTCCAGCACGCCCGCCGCCTTCATGTCGCGATAGAGCTCCTCGCCCTCGCGGCAGCGCTCGCCGATGCCGCAGAAGATGCTCACCCCGGCGTGCTGGCCGACCATGTTGTGGATCATCTCGGTCAGCAGCACCGTCTTGCCCACCCCGGCGCCGCCGAACAGCCCCGCCTTGCCCCCGCGCTCCAGCGGCATCAGCACGTCGATCATCTTGATGCCGGTCTCGAACACCTCCGAGCGGGTCGAGCGCTGCGCCAATGCGGGGGGCGCCCGATGCACGCTGCGCCAGCTCACCTCGGGTGGCGCCTGCCGATCAATCGCCTGGCCAAACACATCGAACATGCGCGACAAAATGCCCGGCCCGACAGGCGCCTGCAAGGGCGCCCCGGTGTCGGTCACCGGCATGCCGCGCGCCAGCCCCTGGGTCGGGGTCAGCGCGATGCAGCGTACGCGCTCGGCATCCAGGTGCGCCATCACCTCAAGGGCAATCTCGCTGGATGCGCCCGAGCGCAGCAGTGTGCGGATGGGCGGCACGCCGCCCTCGAAACGCACGTCGACCACGCTCCCCCTCACCGCCACCACGGCGCCGGAAATACTGGGTGCTGATCGAATCTGCATACACGGCCCTCCAAAGCAACATGATACGACCCCCGGCCAATTGACGTCGTCCGGCGGCACCCGGCGTCGGGACGGCCTATACTGAATCAGCAGCGGCATTTGCCGACGCGTCTCGGGAGTACGATCATGGGCAAGGTAAAGCAAAGCAACAAAGAACAGCGAAAACAGCCGCTGCTCAGCCCCAAGGAAAAGAAAGCCGCCAAGCAAGCCAAAAAGCATGCCGTTGGCCACACGCCGATCATCCCTCACTGAATAGACACCGCCGCCTGCGCCACCCCGGTGCAGGCGGCGCATCCCGCGGGCGCAAATCGCCCCCTCGGCCGCCACACCCCGCCCGAGCGAGCTCAGCTTTCATCATGAACACCTTCAATCCGACCGACCTTCGCGCCGTCGTCTTCGACATGGACGGCCTGCTGCTCGACAGCGAACGCATCGCCTACGACATCGGCCGGCAAGTCAGCCTCGATCTGGGCATCCCCTGGACGCACGAGGTGGCCATGCAGATGATCGGCCTCAACTCGCGCGAACACGAATCCCTGCTCAAAGGCGCCTTCGGCGACGACTACCCGCTCGACGCCCACCGCGCCGAGTTCGGCCTGCGCTACGAGGCGGTGATCGCCACTGGCAGCATCCCGCTCAAACCCGGCGTGCTCGAGCTCTTTGATGCGCTGGAGGCCGCCGGCCTGCCCCGCGCCGTTGCCACCTCCACCCGACGCAGCCGTGCCCTGCCCAAACTCGACGCCGTCGGCCTGCTCGACCGGGTGCACATCGTGGTGGCCGGCGACGAAGTGGCCCGCGGCAAACCGGCGCCCGACATCTTCCTCGCCGCCGCCGAACGCCTCGGCCAGCGCCCGGCCGACTGCCTCGCGCTCGAAGACTCCAACGCCGGCGTGCGCGCCGCCCGCGACGCCGGTATGCGCGTGGTGATGGTGCCCGACCTGCTCACGCCGGCCGACGATATCCTCAGCGGCGGCATCCCGATTGCCAAAAGCCTGCTTGACATCGCCACCCGGTTCACGCGCCAATAAACGCCCGTTTGATTCAGCCCCCTGCCCGTCATGAAACTCATCGGCATGCTCGACTCGCCTTTTGTCCGCCGCACCGTCGTCTCGGTGCACCTGATGCATCTGTCGCTGGACCACGAGCAGATTTCCGTATTTCGCCAATTCGAACAGTTCCGGGCGATCAATCCGCTGGTCAAGGCGCCGACGCTGGTCTTCGACGACGGCACGGTGATGGTCGAGAGCCAGATCATCCTGCAATACCTCGAAACCCTCGCCGCCCCCAAAGACCGCCTCACGCCGACCGACCCGGTACTGCGCCAGCGCTGCCTGCGCCTGACCAGCCTGGCGCTGGCCGCCTGCGACCGCTCCGTGCAGCGCTACTACGAAACCAGCGTCCGCCCCGAAGCGCACCGCTGGCTCGACTGGTCCGGCCGCCTGAGCGAGCAGCTGCGCGCCAGCTACGAATTGCTCGAAGCCGAGTTTGGCGACACCGCCTGGCTGTGTGGCGACAACGTCACCCAGGCCGACGTCAGCACCGCCGTCGCCTGGCGCTTCACCCAGAGCAAACTGCCCGGCGTGATCGACCCCGCCAATTTCCCCCGCCTCGCCGCCCACGCGGCCGCAGCCGAGGCCTTGCCGGCCTTCCAGGCCGCTGACTTCTGAGCCCCACGACATGATCGGACGCCTTCGCGGCACCCTGCTCGAAAAGAACCCGCCCCAGATCCTCATCGACGCCGGCGGCGTCGGCTATGAAGTCGACGTGCCCATGAGCACCTTCTACCACCTGCCCGCCACCGGCCAGGCGGTGAGTCTGCACACCCACCTCGCGGTGCGCGAAGACGGCCACTTTCTATACGGCTTTGGCAGCGAAGAAGAACGCGTCGCCTTCCGCCAGCTCATCAAGGTCTCCGGCATCGGCGCGCGCACTGCACTCGCCGTGCTGTCGGGCCTGTCGGTCACCGATCTTGCCCAGGCCATCGCCCTGCAAGAGACCGGCCGGCTGGTGAAGATCCCCGGCATCGGCAAAAAAACCGCCGAACGCCTGCTGCTCGAACTCAAGGACAAACTCGGCAAAGCCCTGCCCAGCGTCTCCGCCAGCCTCAGCACCGGCGGCGCAAGCGCACAGCCCGACGCGCGCAGCGACATCCTCAACGCCCTGATCGCGCTCGGTTACAACGAAAAAGAAGCCCTCGGCGCCATGAAAGCCCTGGCCGACGACGCCACCGTCTCCGACGGCATCCGCGCGGCGCTCAAGCTGCTTGCCAAGCCCTGATGAGCACTGACACGCCTCCCAGGCCGAAACAAGGCTTCCTGCGCAGCATCCGCGTCGGCCCCGGTCTGCTCAAATGGGGCATCAACCTGTGGCCGCCCTTCCTCGGCGCCGGCATCCGGGTGCAGCACATCGCGGCCGATTTCAGTGAAATCACCGTCGCCCTCAAAATGGGCCTGCTCAACCGCAACTACGTCGGCACCCACTTCGGCGGCTCGCTGTTCTCCATGACCGACCCGTTCTTCATGCTGATGATGATGCACCGCCTCGGCAAGGGCTACATCGTGTGGGACCGCAGCGCCAAGATCGACTTCCTCCACCCCGCCAAAGGCACCGTCACCGCCCGCTTCACACTCGACGAAGCACAGATCGACGCCGTGCGCGCTGCCACGGCCGATGGCGAGAAAACCCTGCCGACCTACACGGTGGAGGTGATCAACACCGACGGCGAAGTCTGCGCGCGGGTGGAGAAGACGCTGTATATCCGCAAGGCGGCCCCCAAACCGACCGACTGAGCTGTCACACAGCCCCGCGAACAACGGCATCCGTTAAACTGCCGCCATGATCGAAACCGACAAACTCCAGGCGAGCACCGAGCGGCTGATTGCGCCGCAGACGGCCAACAAGCAGGAAGACGCCATCGAGCGCGCGCTGCGGCCGAAGCGGCTGGCCGAATACGTCGGGCAGCAGAAGATCCGCGAACAGCTGGAGATTTTCATTCAGGCCGCACGCCGTCGCGGCGAAGCGCTCGATCACGTCTTGCTGTTTGGCCCGCCGGGCCTGGGCAAGACCACGCTGGCGCATATCGTGGCGGCCGAGATGGGCGTCAACCTGCGTCAGACCTCCGGCCCGGTGCTGGAGCGCGCGGGCGATCTGGCCGCGCTGCTGACCAATCTCGAGCCGCACGATGTGTTGTTCATCGACGAGATCCATCGCCTGTCGCCGGTGGTGGAGGAGATCCTCTACCCGGCGCTGGAAGACTTCCAGATCGACATCATGATCGGCGAGGGGCCGGCGGCGCGCTCGGTCAAGCTGGACCTGCCGCCCTTCACGCTGGTGGGCGCCACCACCCGCGCCGGCATGCTGACCAACCCGCTGCGCGACCGCTTCGGCATCGTTTCGCGCCTGGAGTTCTATACCGCTGACGAGTTGCGCACCATCGTCAGCCGCTCCTCCGGCCTGCTCAATGTCGACATCGACGACGCGGGCGCGCTGGAGATCGCCCGTCGCGCCCGCGGCACGCCGCGCATTGCCAACCGCCTGCTGCGCCGGGTGCGCGACTATGCCGAGGTGCGCGCCGACGGGCACATCTCCTCGCCGGTGGCCGACGCCGCGCTGGTGATGCTCGACGTCGATTCGCTGGGGCTGGATCTGATGGACCGCAAGCTGCTCAGCGCCGTGCTCGAAAAATTCGGCGGCGGCCCGGTCGGGCTGGACAACATCGCCGCCGCCATCGGCGAGTCGCCCGATACCATCGAGGATGTGCTCGAACCCTATCTGATCCAGCAGGGCTATTTGCAGCGCACCCCGCGCGGGCGCATCGCCACGCACGCCATCTGGCAGCATTTCGGCCTCACGCCGCCGGGCAAGGCAGGCGACATGTTCGGCGGCTGAGCGGTGGCCGGCGTGAGTGTCTCGCTGCTGGCCGCTGGCGCGGTCGCCGTGATCAGCGGCGGCGTCCTGTGGCGCAAGCGGGTGGCTCGGGCGCGTGAGCACTTTCTCAAGCACTACGATTTCAGCCGCCTGCTCGACAAGCGCCTCGCCACCCGCCGGCCCGAACTGAGCCCCGCACAGCGCAAAGCGATCTTTCACGGCCTGCGCGACTGGTTCGAGATCAACCACCGCGCCGGCCGGCGCAAATTGTCGATGCCCTCACAGGCGGTGGACGACGCGTGGCACGAATTCATCCTGTTCACCCGCGGCTATCAGGATTTCTGCCGCAAGGGGCTCGGCCGCTTCCTGCACCATGTGCCGGCCGAAGCCATGACGCGACCAACGCAGGCACAAGACGGCCTCAAGCGTAGCTGGCGGCACGCCTGCGCCCATGAAGGCATCGATCCGGCCTCGCCGACCCGCCTGCCCCGCCTGTTTGCCATCGACGCAACGCTCGGCCTCGCCGACGGCTTCAGCTACCAACTCGACTGCCTCAAGGCCGGCGCGGCCGGCAGCGGCGCATACTGTGCCGGTCACATCGGTTGTGGCGGCGGCTGCAGCAGCTGCAGCAGTGATTCGGGCGGTTCGGATAGCGGTTGTGGCGGAGGCTGTGGCGGTGGTTGCGGCGGCGACTGATCCACACACAAGGGGATACAGATGCAACAGATTCTGGTGTACGGCGATTCATTGTCCTGGGGCATCATCCCCAACACCCGGCAGCGCCACCCGTTTCCGGTGCGCTGGCCCGGCCGGCTGGAGATCGCGCTACGCGCGGCTGGGCAGGATGTGCGCATCATCGAAGACTGCCTCAACGGCCGACGCACGGTGTGGGATGACCCCTTCAAGGCCGGTCGCAAGGGCATCGACGGCCTCGCCCAGCGCATCGAGATCAACAGCCCGCTGGCGCTGGTGATCCTGATGCTCGGCAACAACGACTTTCAATCCATGCACCCCCACAACGCCTGGCATGCCGCCGAGGGCGTTGGTGCGCTGATCGACGCAATCCGCCGCGCGCCCATCGAGCCAGGCATGCCCTCGCCGCCCATCCTGGTCGTCGCCCCACCGCCGATCGGCATGCCGGCGGGCACCATGGCGCAGAAGTTTCATGAAGGCGATTTGAAGTGCACCGGCCTGTCCGCCGCCCTGGCGCGCATTGCCAAGGAACATGACTGCGCATTCTTCAATGCCGGCAGCGTCATCCACAGCAGCGCCGCCGATGGTGTGCATCTGGACGCCCAGGCGCACGAGCAGCTCGGCGATGCGCTGGTCGCGCCAGTCACCGCCGCACTGTCCGCCGGAGACGCCGCCGCATCATGATGCGCACGCTGTCGCTGTTCGTGGTGCTGCTCAGTGGCCTGGCCGGCGCGTGGTTGTTCACGCGCGGCGAGTTCTATCTGCCCAACCGGTTTAATCTGTCGCTGGCCACGCATTTCAGCGGCATGTCGGCCCGCCTGCTGGCGGGCGCCCTGCTGTGCCTGAGCGCGGCGGGGCTCAGCTTCATGCAGCGCATGGCCATGGGCACCCGCGCCGGGGCCGACCGCGCCTGGCAGATCCGGCACTTCGTAATCCTCTCGCTGTGCATCGTGTTGTTCACCGCCGCCTTCATCAAATCCGAAGTCGTGCTCAACCCCGACTATCGCGCACCGTCTCACAGCACCGCGCAAACCGACTGACGCGCATCCGGGCCGGATTTCACCTGCCGTTCGTCGTCCTTCGAAATTAAACATTGACCGACCGGTCGGTTAATGTTTAACCTCTTGACCTGCATCAAGAACACGTTTTTGTGCACCCTCTACTGTTGCCAGCAGGGCGTGCACAGCACAGGTCGCCGCTCGTGACGACGCCCGGATACTCAGGAGGAGACAGACAGTGAATAAAGAAAAAATTGCCCACACCATGGACCTGCCGCCGGTCACGGAGCAGCCCAATGTGTTCCCGCTGTCGTGGAACGCGCACACCGCCAAGATGGAAGAAGTGTGGGACGCCGCCCAACGCGAAAACTGGGACCCCAAGCAACTGGCCTGGGATACCTTTGACGTTGAGAGCTACAGCTGGGAAGAGCGCGAGTCCATCGCCTACTGGTGGACCCTGCTGTCCTGCTTCGACGCCTCGGCGCCGCCGGTGTTCGCCGAAGCGCTGATCAAGTGCTACGAAGTGCACGAAGAAGACCCGGTGCGCCGCTGCTTCTTCTCGGTCACCCGCGACGAGCAGAACCACGAGCAGATGTGCGGTCTGGCCATCACCCGCCTGCTCGACCATCCGGATCCGCTCACCTACACGCCGAAGACCGAGCTCGGCAAGAAGCTGCAGCGCAACGCCCACTGGCTGTACTACAACGGCGCGCGTTACTGGACGGGCTACAAGAAGGCGGTGCCCAAGTACAGCCTGGCCGTGCTGTTCAGCTCCTTCCTGATGGGCGAGATCGCCGCCGCCACCATCTTCAAGCAGATGCACGACAACACCCGCGAGCTGGTCTTCAAGGAGGCCTTCCGCAACATCGGCCGCGACGAAGGCCGCCACATGGCGATCTGCATGGCGCTGATGGAGCGTGACTACCCGAAGCTGCCGGACGAGGACCGCGCCATCGTCACCAAGCAGATCCGCGCCGGTTACCTCTTCCTGTCGGCCGTCTTGTTCGAGCCGCCCATGGACTTCTGGGACCTGCCGGCCGACTTCATCGACGTGCAGCGTGAGGCCGAAGAAGTGGCCCGCGGTGCCGGCTTTGGCGTGCCGACCTACGAGGCCAAGAAGGAAAACTGGAAGAACGCCATGCTCAACCTGAAGGGCGTGCTCGACCGCTACGGCATTCCCTTCCCGGCGATTCCCGAGGTCGGCATCTCCGGCCAGGAGATCTCCGATATCGAGATGGACGACATCATTCCGGTATTCTGATCGCCGTCATGCTGCCACCGGGTCGTCGCCCACGCGGCGACCCGCTTTTGCCTCAACGGGAGAACAATAATGAGTCGAATCCGCCTGCATCCCTCCGGTCGCGAAGTGGAGTGTGCCAGCGGTGACACCGTCCTCGGCGCGCTCGAGAAGGCCGGTTACGCGCTACCCAACAACTGCCGCGCCGGCGCCTGTGGCGAATGCAAGGTCAAGGTCGTCTCAGGCAACTTCGACCAGGGCATGGTGCTCGACATGGCGCTCTCGCAAGACGAGCGCACCCAGGGCTTCGGCCTGATGTGCATGGCCAAGCCGCTGTCCGAAGAACTCGTTATCGAGTGGGGCACGGAAGACGCCAAACCCAAACTCTTTCCGCCGCGCGAGAACCAGCGCTTCGTGGTCACCGACCGCATCCCGCGCACGCCGCGCATCGTCGAGCTGCGCCTGCGCCCGGTCGGCCCGGCCATGCGCTTCTGGCCCGGCCAGTACATCACCCTCGGCAACGAGCGCGACGGCGCCCCGGCGCGCTGCTACTCGATTGCCAACGCCCCCCGCCCCGATGGCGAGATCGTGCTGCAAGTGACCCGCGTCGATGAAGGCCAGACCAGCCTGTGGGTGCACGACAAGCTCGGCATCGGCGAGCTGGTCAAACTCTCCGGCCCCTACGGCACCTTCATTGGCGACCCGGCCGTCGAGTCTCCGGTGCTCTGCCTGGCCGCCGGCTCGGGTCTCGCACCCATCCTGTCACTGGCCGAGGCGGCGCTGCGTCGCGGCTATCGCAAGCCGGTCGATCTGGTGTTTTCTGCCCGCGAGCGCACCGATCTCTACGATGGCGGCCTGATGAAGTATTGGGAAACCAAGCATCGCAACTTCACCTACCGCCCCACGCTCACGCGCGAGACCTGCGATGGCATGCTGCACGGCCGGATTCCCGAGGTGCTGGCCAAGCAGTTTCCCGATCTGTCCAGGCACAGCGTATTCGTCGCCGGCAGTCCGGCATTTGTCGCCGACTGCGTCGCCGCTGCCAAAGCACTTGGCGCCACCGACGAGATGATTCACACCGAAGGCTACTTTGGGCAGGCGCAACCACAGACCGCGCCGCAAAGCCATCTCACGCCCTACTGACCGCCTTTGGTCAACGAAAAAGCGCGCCCCGGGAGGCGCGCTTTTTCATGAGCGGACGCAGCAATCAGCCGCCCGAGCAGCCACAACCGCCGCCGCCACCGCCACAACCGCCGCCCGCTTGCTCAGGCGCCGATTCAGCCGGCACGCCGTTTTGCGCGCCGAGCTGGATGGTGAAGTCGATGACGATTTCGCCGGCTTCGCGGGTCACGTAGTTGATGCCAACCTGGTTGCCGTAACGCTGCTGGATCTGGCCCAGCAGGGGCAACGGGTCATGGTCGTTCACAAAACGCATGGTCTCGCCGTCGGCGAGGGACTCCAGCGCACCGAAAATCGACGCATGACGGAAGCGCTTGGCCACGCCACGGGCGTCGAACGGAAAGACGTTGCTATCGTTCATGTTGGTTTCACTCTTGGGGTTTGCGGATACGGCCAGCGCTGACGCTGACCTCGTGCGGCGATGATCCCGATTTGGCCGCCCTAACGCCTTGAGTTGGCGCAAACTTTTGCCGAGCCGACGAACGGCAGGCCCGCGAACGCAGGCGCCACACCGGCGGTCACACGAAAAAACCTTGACGGCACGCCATGCCGTGTCCGCAAAATGCCCCTGACACTGCGGTGAGGAGGCGACACCACGATGGGTATCGAAATTTCCGAAACCGGCTTTACGCCAGAGATGGAACAACGCTTTGGCCAGCGGCTGCAGGACAATCTTGCCGCGCTGAAGCAGGTGCTGGCACGTCGCGGATTTGGCCAGGGCGAAGCATCGCTCGGGGCGGAGCTGGAGATGTACATCGTCGATGCCGACGGCCGCCCCCTGTGCGTCAATCAGCAAATCCTCGACGCCGCGCACGACCCGCAGCTCACCCTGGAGCTGAACCGCTACAACCTCGAATACAACCTGTCGCCCTATCCGATCTCGGCGCAGGCCTTCCGCGCGACCGAGCAGGAGATACACGACAAGCTCCGGCACCTGCGCCAGAACACGGCCGAGTTCGGCGGGCGTATCGTGCTGATCGGCATTTTGCCGACGCTGACACCTGGCGACTTCGGCCCGCAGTCGATGACCGAACGCAAGCGCTACCAGGTGCTGGTCGACCGCCTGAAGCGCAGCCGGGGCGAGCAATTCAAGGTGAACATCGACGGGCGCGATCCGCTGCAACTGACCATGGATGACGTAACGCTGGAGGGCGCCAACACCTCCTTCCAGATTCACTACCGCGTCAGGCCCGACGCCTACGCCGACACCTTCAACGCGATGCAGTTGATCACCCCGCTGGTGCTCGCCATTTCGGCCAACTCACCCGGGCTGTTCGGCCACGAGCTGTGGCAAGAGACCCGCGTACCGCTGTTCAAGCAATCCATCGACACCCGCATCAAGGATCGCTACCGCTGGCACCAGAGCGCCCGCGTCGGCTTCGGCCACGGCTGGGTGCGCCAGGGCGCCTACGAACTGTTCGCCGAGTCGGTGCTGCTGTATCCGCCCTTCTTCCCGATCTGCGGCGAGCACGATCCGCTCGAAGAGCTCGCCCAGGGCCGCACGCCGGCACTCGAAGAACTGCGCCTGCACCAAAGCTCGGTGTGGCTGTGGAACCGCCCGGTCTATGACGACGCCGGCGGCGGCCACCTGCGGATCGAGATCCGCGCCCTGCCGGCCGGCCCGACACCCATCGACATGGTCGCCAACGCTGCCCTGTGCATCGGCCTGGCCGAGGGCTTGCGCCCGCAGATCAACGCCCTGCTGCCGGCGCTGCCCTTCACCCTGGCCGAATACAATTTCTATCGTGCGGCGCAGGACGGCCTGGCCGCCAAGCTGGTGTGGCCCGACCCGCAACAGACGGGCTGTCACGAACAAAGCGCGGCCGATCTGCTCAAGCGCTATCTGCCGCTCGCCCACGACGGCCTGCGGGCCATTGGCGTCTCCGACACCGAAGCCTGCGCCTATCTCGCCGTCATCGAGCAGCGCCTGGCCAGGGGGCAAACCGGTGCGCGCTGGCAGCGTGATACGGTGCACCAGCTCGAAACACAACACCCGCCCGAGCGCGCCGCACGCGACATGCTGGCCCGCTACCATGAGCACAGTCTGTCGAATACGCCGGTCGGCGAATGGAACTGAACGCAATGCCCCTGTCTGGTCTGCCCGCCGCGCTGGCGCCGCATTTTCACACCCTGCAAGACCCCTCGCCCGACAGCCTGGGCGACACACCGGAAGCCTTTCTGGCCTCGCTCGACGGCCCGACCTGCATCGTGCTGACCGGCGCCGACCCCGGCCGTTGTCGTGCACTCGTCACGCTGCTGCACGGCAACGAACCCTCGGGCCTGCGGGCGCTGCATCGCTGGATACGGGCCGAAAATCAGCCGGCGGTTACCATCGTCTGCGTGATCGCCGCGGTCGAGGCAGCGCAGCATCCGCCCGTGTTCAGCCACCGCACGCTCACTGGCCGGCGCGATCTGAACCGCTGCTTTCGCGCGCCCTTCGACATCGACGCACAAGGTCTGCTGGCGCAGCGCATTCTCGACTTGCTGGTGCACTTCGCACCCGAAGCCGTCATCGACCTGCACAACACCTCGGGCTCGGGCCCCTCGTTTGGTGTGTCGATCTGCGCGGATGACGCCCACCTCGCCCTGACCACGCTATTCACCCGGCGCCTGGTGCACACCGACCTGCGCCTCGGCTCGCTGATGGAAATCAGCGAACACCTGGTGCCGACGGTGACGATCGAATGCGGCGGCCGGAATGATGACGCGGCCCACACCGTCGCCTGGGCCGGCATCGACCACTATTTTCGCCGCACCGACGTGCTGACCCGTCGCGCCGACATCGCGGTCGATGTCATGCACAACCCGGTGCGCCTCGAACTTACCCCTGAGTGCTCACTGGCCTATGCCGACACGCCGCGCAATGATGTGCAGCTGACCTTGCGGCCCGACATCGAGCACTACAACTTCGGGGTAACCGCCGCCGGCACCTCGCTGGGTTGGGTGCGCGGGGCACGGCTGGATGAGCTGTTCATCGCAAAAAACACGGCCCGCAACTGCCTGCTCAAGGACGTGCTCACGCTCACCGACGGCGAGTTGATGACCCGACAGCCGCTCAAGCTGTTCATGATCACCACCCAGCCGACCATCGCCAAAACAGACTGTCTTTGCTATGCCGTGCAGGCCGATGGACGCGAGCTGATCGCGGGGCAAGTGCCCGCTTAAGCCAGGGCCAGACGCAAACGGTCTTAAATTCAGGCGTGGGTGCGCGCCAGATACACCGAACACGACGACTCGCCGCCGGTGTAGAAATTCGGGAAGGGCACGACATGCGCTTCGCTCGACGCAAACACGCGCCCCAGCAACTGCATGAAGGCATCATCCGGCGGATCGTTGGACCATAGCGCGAAGATGCCGCCGGGATGGATCTTGTCGGCCAGGTTCGTCAGGGTCTCGTCGGTATAGAACTGGCTGTTGCCGCTATTGAGCCAGTGGCTGGGCGAATGGTCGATATCGAGCAGCACCGCGTGCACCCGAGCATCGCGCGTGCCGGCGCCGAAGCCATTGCCCGGCGCAGCCGCGCGAGCAAAGAAATCGCCCTGCACCAGTGCGCAGCGCGCGTCACCCGTCAGCGTCGGGCCCAGCGGCACCAAGCCGCGCCGGTGCCAGTCGATGACCGGGGCCATCACATCAATCACCGTCAGTGAGCGGACCGCCGGATTCTCCAGCGCCTCGACCGCGGTATAGCCCAGTCCCAATCCGCCAACCACCACATCCAGCCCATCGCCGCCCAGCGCCGCCAACCCCATCCGGGCGAGCTGGATTTCCGACTCGGTGAACAGGCTCGACATGAGAAAGTCGTCGTTCAGCTTCACCTCATACACGATCCGCCCGGCCAGGCGCGGCTCGGCCCGCCGCCGCAGGCTGATGTCACCGAGCGGCGTGGACTGAAAATCGAGTTCTTCAAAAGCAAAGGCCATCCGTGCCTCCCGGTCGGTCGCGGCCCGGACGGCGGGCCTGTGTCTTCAGCTGGGTTTCTGACGCTCGGCGTCCGGCTCGGGGGTATCTGCATCCGGCTCCGGCAAGGTCGCCGTCGCGGCCTCCTCGGCGCCTTCAGCCGCGTCCGCAACGGGCGCTTCGTCCGCCGCGCGCTCAGCGACCTCGCCCATCGGCTTGGTCGCATCCGGGGTGTCCGTCGCCTCCGGGGTGTCGTCTGCCGACTCGGCCAGCCTGGCTTCGGCATCGGCCGCTGCGGCCTCAATGTCCTCGGCCTCATCCGCCTCGGCCAGCGCCGCGCCGGCGACCGCTGCGGCTGCGACGCCGCTGCTCAACTGCTTGGTGTCCGCGCCCTCACCGAGCAGCATCGCATCCACGCGCTCGCGGAAGCGCTTGCGCGCCGGCCCGGCCGAAATCCGCTCTGAGCCCGAGGACAGGTGATCGAACAAATCCTTGTAGGAGCCGGCCATGGACACGAACAGCGAGGCAGTCTTGTCGAAATGCGCCTCGACATCCTGCTTGTAATCCGTCAGTTCGGTCTGCTTGCGGTCCAGCTCCATCTGCAGTTCGACCATGCGGCTCTTGTTGCCACTGAAGATGCGCCCAAGCATGAAGCCCAGCACCAGCGTCACCAGCCCCACGCCCACAACCACCATCCACATTTCGTATTCCATCACATCCCCCTTTGTCGTACTCAGCCGATACTGGACGACACACGTCTCGGTATGAGTCCATCTATTCCCCGCCAGTATACCGGCGCGCCCCCGGCCACACGCTCACCAAGGCTGTGGCAATACGTAACGCGCACACGGTCGGCGTCTAACCCACCTGGCAGGTCAAGCCTTTCAGATACTCGCCCTCAGGCACCGACAAGCCGACCGGATGGTCTGGTGCCGCACCCAGGCGATGCAGAATGCGGCCATCCACCCCGGCATCCGACGCAGCGCCCGCGATGATCTTGTGGAACAGCTCGATGCCGATACCGCCCGAGCACGAGTACGTCATCAGCAAGCCGCCGGGATTCAGCAGACGGAAGCCATACATGTTGATGTCTTTATAGGCACGCGCGGCGCGCTCCGCATGCGCTGCCGAGGGCGCAAACTTGGGCGGATCGAGAATGATCATGTCGAAACGCTCGCCCGCCTCGCGCAACTCGCGCAGTGCGGCAAACACATCGGCCTCGCGCCACTCGGCGCGGCTGGCGTCAAGCTGCGGATTCATCGCCAGATTGGCCGCCGCCGTCACCAGCGCCGGACCGGAGGAATCAATCGACAGCGTCGAACTCGCCCCACCCGCCAGCGCCTGCAGCGAAAAGCCGCCGGTGTAGCAAAAACAGTTGAGCACCCGCCGTCCCGCCGCCAGCTCACCGGTCAGGCGGCGGTTGTCGCGTTGGTCAAGGTAGAAGCCGGTCTTGTGGCCGCCGACCACGTCCACCGCCATGCGCACGCCGTGTTCAACAATCGACAGATCTGCCGGCAGCTCGCCGTACACACAGCCGGTCACCGGCTCCAGCCCCTCACGGCCACGCACGTCGGAGTCGGAGCGCTCGTACACCGCCTCACAACCCGTCGCCTGCACCAGCGCCGCCACGATCGCATCGCGCCACTTGTCAGCGCCCGCGCTGGTCAGCTGCATCACCACCACCGGGCCGTAACGATCCACCACCACGCCAGGCAGGCCGTCGGACTCGCCATGGATCAGGCGTAATCCCTCCTGCCCCGCCAGCGCCGGGTGCGTCTGGCGGCGCGCCACCGACGCGGCGACCGCGCGCTTGAAGAAGGCGTGGTCGACCGTTTCATCGGGGTCGAAGGTCCACATCCGCGCCCGGATCTTGGACTCTGGCGACCACGCCGCCTTGCCCAGCACCTTGCCACTATCGGCCAGCACCGTGACGGTATCGCCCGGTCGGGCGCGGCCGTCAAGCTGCGCCACGGCAGAGTCGTAAATCCAGGGATGACGGCGCAGCAAGGCGCGATCCTTGCCGCTTTTGAGAATGAGCTGGGCCATGAGTCGGATGTGAGGGTCGAAAGCCTGCGAGTGTACGCGGGGGGGCGGGTTGTGACCAGTTAGTCTGCACCGCCGATGCGCTCGGCTCCGCTGCCCACCGCACACTTGTTGTCCCGAACAACGAGGGTCGGTGGCAGGCCACCCAACGGCACTCGCCTTGCGGGCCCACACTGGCGAAGCCTCTTTTCCTGCCCGCGTTAGTGACAGCCCGCAGCCCACTCGCTCGCAATACACGGCCAGCGCGCATTCCTTGGCAGCACCGCCCCTCGGGTCGACATAAAATGAAACTATCACCCCCGTGCTTGCGAGGAGGGCGCATGAATACGCCAAGCATCTGCCTGATGGCGGCATCGCTGGCCGGGCTGTCGGCCTGCGGCGGCCCGAGCGTTTATGACGACGAGCGCTTTTCGTCGAACTCGCCCTATGTGGCGCACTTCGACACCACGTCCGGCGCCACCTGCGAGGCGGCGCGGCTGGCGTTGCTCAGCCAGGGCTATGCCATCCATTCGGCCAAGGCCGACGCCATCGATGCCATGAAGACCTTCCAGCCCGACGACGACGAACATCTGGAGCTGAGCTTCACCGTGGTCTGCGCCAGCGGCGGACGCGGGCGGAGTACGGCCTACGCCAACGCGGTGGAAACCTATTACGAACTGAAGGAAAGCGCGTCGAGCGCAGGCCTCAGCGTCTCGCGCCTGGGATCGATCTCGCTGCCCTGGAGTTCGAGTACCGATTCGCTGATCAAGGTCGGCGCCCAGACGGTCAGCGACCCGGAATTCTATGCGCGCTTCTTCACACTGATGGCGCGCCACGCGCCCCGCACGCCGCCGCCCAGGCCTTGAGCCTAGCCTTTGCCGGGCTTCTTCGCCCGCGGATGCGCCGCGTCATACACCTTGGCCAGATGCTGAAAATCGAGATGGGTATACACCTGCGTGCTGCGGATGCTGGCGTGGCCGAGCATTTCCTGCACGGCGCGCAAATCGCCGCTCGATTGCAGCACATGGCTGGCAAAGCTGTGGCGCAGCATGTGCGGATGGACATGCGTGCCGTCGCCATGCAATTTGGCCCAGCGGTCGAGCCGGCTGCGCACTGCCGCCTGCGACGGGCGCGTGCCCCCTCGCGTGACAAACAGGGCTTTCTCGTGCGCCGGGGCGAAACCGCCGCGCACCGCCAGCCAGGCATCGAGCGCGGCCAGTGCGGCACGGCCGACCGGGACGATGCGCGTCTTGCCGCGCTTGCCGGTCACGGTGACTTCGCCGGCCGCCACATCCACCCCGCGGTCCACATCCAGCGACAGCAGCTCGGCCAGGCGCAGGCCGGCGCTGTAGAGCAGCTCGAACATGGCGTGGTCGCGCACTTCCAGCGGATCGTCGGGCGGCGCATTGAGCAGACCGACCATGGCGTCGGGGCTGAGGTTCTTGGGCAGGGTTCGCGGCGCGCGCGGCGGGCGCACGCCCTCGGCGGGGTTGTCGGCGGCGCCATGGTGGCGCACCCGCCAGCGGAAAAAACCCCGCCAGGCCGACAAGGCCCGCGCCACCGAGCGCGGCGACAAGCCGTCGCCATGCAGGCGGGCGGCAAAGCGGCGGATCTGCGCGGTGGTGATGCTGTCAGGGGTGGCGTCGCCGGCCAGCTCGACGAGCTTGCGCAACTCCCGGCGATAGCTGGTGAGCGTATGCGCGCTGGCGCGACGCTGGCTGGCGAGATAGGCGAGGTAAGCGTCGATCAGCGGATCGAAGGACGAGGCCACGCCCCCCTCGGCCATGTCAGCCCAGACGACGCTGAACCGCGGCGCTGACCATCTCGCCGATACGGCTCACATACAGGGTGCCCATTTCGGCGTAGAAGCGCTCGGGGTCTTCGCTGCCCATGGCCAGCAAGCCCAGCAGGCGGCCGTCCTGCTTGAGCGGCACCAGGGCGACGGAGCGCACATGCGGGGCAGCTTCGCCAAACCAGTCGGTGATTTCGACATGGGCGGGGCTACCGCAGAAGGGGCGGCGCATGTCGCCGGCAAAAAAGCGGATGTCTTCGGAGACCGGGGTGAACTCCGCGGTGTCGCGGCGCAGCACGCTGTTCCAGATACGGATGGCTACATGCGGCACCGAGAAGTCTTCGCGCAGATGGCTGAAGACGGCGTCGCGCACCGCCTCGAAGCTGTCGGCATCGAGCAGCGCCAGCACCATGCGGTGCACCTTCTCGCTGATTTCGTCGTTCTCTTCGCCGAAGCGGATCAGCTCGGTGAGTTTGACTTCGAGCTGGCGGATTTTTTCGCGCAGCGCGTGCAACTGTCGCTCGGCCAGCGAAATGGCCTGCCCGTTATGCGGATGCGCGACGGTGAGCGAATCGAGCAGCTCGCCGTTCTGTTCGAAGAAATCGGGGTTGTCCTTGAGAAACTGGACGATGTCATCGGTCTTCATCTACGCATGTCTCCTGGCGCCCGTCGCGACGCGTTTAATCCAGTTCGATTTCGGCCTCGAATACCGTCACCGCCGGCCCGGTCATCAGCACCGGCGTGCCCGGCCCGTCCCAGGCAATGTTCAATGTGCCGCCGCGCGTCTCGACCTTCACCGGGCTGACCAGCAGCTCGCGCAAGATACCGGCCACTACAGCCGCGCAGGCGCCGGTGCCGCAGGCCAGCGTCTCGCCGGCGCCGCGCTCCCACACCCGCAAACGGATGGCATGCTCATCCACGATCTGCATGAAGCCGGCATTGACCCGCGCGGGGAAGCGTTCATGGGTTTCGATACCCGGCCCCAGGGTGGTCACCGGCGCGGTGTCCACATCGGCCACCACCTGCACGGCGTGCGGGTTGCCCATGCTCACCGCGGTGATCAGGACGCGCACATCACCCAGCGACAAGGGCTGAACGACCGCGTCGCTGTCCGACTCGAAGGGGATGTCTTCCGGGTCCAGGCGCGGCTCGCCCATGTCGACGGTCACCTGACCGTCCGGCTCGAGGCGGGGTTCGATCAGGCCGGACTGGGTTTCAACACGGATATGGGTTTTGTCGGTCAGGCCGCGGTCGTGCACAAAGCGCACAAAGCAGCGCGCGCCGTTGCCGCATTGCTCGACCTCGCCGCCATCGGCATTGAAGATGCGATAACGGAAGTCGACGCCGGGCTGGCTCGGCGCTTCGACCACCAGCAGCTGATCGCAGCCGATGCCGAAGTGGCGATCCGCCAGAAAGCGGACCCGCTCGGGGGTCAGGTTGATAGGCGCACGCGTGGCGTCGAGCACGACAAAGTCGTTGCCCAGCCCGTGCATCTTGGTAAAGCGCAGTCGCATTGCCGCATCCCGCCATGTCTACTGGGATGGCATTGTCCCGCAGCGGCGCGGGCGCGTCCACTTCGCTCACGCCCGCCGGGCGCCTCAAATGGGCAAGGCGGTGTCGTGCTTGACCTCGCGCAGCGCGACGACGGAGCGCACCGTCGCCACCTCGGGCAGTTTGAGCAAAAAGTTGTGCATGAACATGGCGTAGCTCTCGACGTCCGGCAGGAAGACCTTGAGCATGTAATCGCTGTCGCCCGACAAGGCGTAGCACTCAACGATCTCGCGCCGTGAGTGGATGTGTCGCTCCACTTGATCGGTCACCCGCGCATCGTGCGTCTTGAGCTGCAGATTGACCAGCACGCAGGTGCCGAGGCCAAGCTTGCGCCGATCCAGCACCGCGACGTAACGCTTGATCAGCCCGGAGGTTTCCAGATCGCGCACCCGGCGCCAGCACGGCGACACCGACAAACCGACGCGATCTGCCAACTCCTGGTTGCTGACACGTGCATTGAGCTGCAGCTCGCTGAGCAACTGTCGTTGAACACGATCGATCTTCATGTCGGGGTCTCCTCCCTGCGATCCGGTGAGTTCCGGCTTGGCAAGGGCAGGTCCTACGCAAGCGTCGTGCCACACGCAAAAAACGCCGGCTTTACTGGTCTCCAGAGGCATTAACTGATTGCCCGTGCGGCGCGACTGTAAACATATCGTTACATCGCGCCCTGCCGTTGCGGCAAATTTCGTCAAATTCGTACGTAAAATCAGCGGCTTGTGAAAGCCGTAAACAAATAGTTACACTGTAGCCTTTCGTTTACACTTAAATCAGACCATGCGTCTTGTCGTGACCTTCAAGGATCGGGTGGGTATCGCCCAGGAAATCCTCGCCCAGATGGCGCGGCGCCAGCTGAGCGTGGTGAATGTGGAAGTGGACATGTCGCATGTCTACATCGACGCACCCGACCTGCACGAGCCCAGTTTCCTCGAGACCCGCACCGCCCTGTTCAGCGTGCCCGGCGTGGTCGCGGTCGAGGCGATCGACATGCTGCCCGGCATGCGCCAGCGCCTCCACCTCGAAGCACTGCTGGCCGCCATGGCCGATCCGGTGCTGGCGGTCGACGCCGGCGGCGAGCTGATCAACACCAACCCCGCCGCCGCGCCACTGGCCGATGGCAGCCGCGACGCCAACGGGCAGGTCACCCTGCACCAACTGCTCGACGACCGTGCACTGGCCGACGAACTGCTGCGCCAGGGCTTCCGCGTGCCGGCGCGCGAAGTCACCGTCCGCGGCAAACCTTTCCTGCTCGACGTCCGCCCCATCCACGATCCGGCGCACGGCGCCGATGCCCCGCCCGCCGGCGGCCTGATCACGCTGCATGCGCCGCAGCGCATCGGCGAGCGCCTGCATGCGTTGCAACACCCGGACGACCACGGCTTTGACGCCATTCTCGGCAGCTCGACCGCCCTGCGCGCCGTCAAGGAGCGCGCCGTGCGCATGGCCGGCACCGACAGCCCGCTGATGCTGCTGGGCGAGACCGGCACCGGCAAGGAGTTGATCGCGCTGGCCTGCCACCAGGCGAGCGGCCGGCACGAAGCGCCCTTCCTCGCGCTGAACTGCGCGGCGCTGCCCGAAAGCCTCGCCGAGAGCGAGCTGTTCGGCTACGCCCCCGGTGCCTTCAGCGGCGCACAGCGCGGCGGCAAGCCCGGCCTGCTCGAAATGGCCGACGGCGGCTCGGTATTTCTCGACGAGGTGGGCGAGATGTCGCCCTATCTGCAGGCCAAGCTGCTGCGTTTTCTGAACGACGGGCGCTTCCGCCGGGTGGGCGGCTCACGCGAGACACAGGTGGATGTGCGCATCATCAGCGCCACGCACCGCAACCTCGAACGCATGGTGGCCGAGGGCGATTTCCGCGAAGATCTTTATTACCGGCTGAACGTGCTGACCCTGCAGGTGCCGCCGCTGCGCGAGCGGCGCGACGACATCCCCCTGCTCGCCCAGCACTTCATTCGCCGCGCCTGCACGCAGTCAGGCCGGCCGCCGGTGCGCCTGTCGGGCGCGGCGCTGGACAAACTCACCGCCAACGACTGGCCCGGCAATGTGCGCCAGTTGCAGAACGTCATCTTCCGCACCGTCACCATGCAGGACCGCCCCCTGATCGACGCCGAAGACGTGGATCTGGCCGGCGCCGCCGGGCCCGCTGACGACGCGCTGCATCCCGATCAAATCGTCGACTGGGCCGGCGCCATCGACGACTTCGAGCGCATGTTGCTGAGCCGGCTGTATCCGCACTATCCGTCCAGCCGGCGCCTGGCGACACGGCTCAACACCTCGCACACCATGATTGCCAACAAGCTACGCAAACACCGCATCCGCCAGAGCCCCTGACATGAACGCACCCCAACACAAATCGCCGCCACTGTTCGCCTGGCTGCTGCTGGTGTGCGGCGCGCTGTGCACGGTGTTTGGCCTGCTATTGATGACTGGCGTCGGCGCCGACTGGCATCCGCTGCTGGCCACGGACGGTGCCGGCATCGTGATGCTGGTGTCGGGCATTGCGCTGGCGGGCAGCGGCGCCTTCCCGCTGGTGTTCGCGCGGCTGGCCGCCGACGACGACACTCAGTAAAAGCGTCGCTCGCCCTCGGGCCGGGTCTTGAAGCGGCGGTGCACCCAGTAGTACTGCTCGGGCGCCGCCAGCACCATGCGCTCGATCTCGGCGTTCATGCGCGTCACATCGGCGGCGACATCGCCCGAGGGGTAGTCGGTCCAGGGCTCGCCCAGTGTCACCTCGTAGCCCGCGCCGCCGGGCAGCATGCGCGTCTGGCAAGGCACGACCGCCGCACCCGCCATGCGCGCAAAGCGCGGCAGGCCGGTGATGGTCGCCGTGGCAATGCCGAAGAAGGGCACGAAGATCGACTCCTTGCGCCCGTGATCCATGTCCGGCAGGTAGTAGAACGGCCGGCCGGCCTTCATCGCCCGCACGGTGCTGCGAATGCTCTCGTCGCGTGGCAGCAGGCGCTGGTCGCCGAAACGGCTGCGGCCGTGGTAGAGCCAGCGGTCGATCACCTTGTCACTCTGACGGGCGTAGATGCTGACGATATCGAAGGCCATGGTCACCCGCGTGCCACCCATGTCGAGGCCGACAAAATGCGGCGCCATCAGGATCACCGGCGTACCGGCATCGAGCAGGGCCTGCACGCGCTCGGTGCCGGTGATGCGAATGATGCGCTCCAGGCGCTCGCGCGGCGCCCACCACAGCAAGCCGCGCTCAAACAGGCTTCGCCCCAGCAAGCGGAAGTGCTTCCGTGCCACCTGCTGGCACTCACCTTCCGTCCACTCCGGAAAGCAATGCCGCAGATTGGTCAGCACCACCTTGCGGCGCGCGCTCACCACGCGATAGAGCAGCAGGCCCAGCGCCTCGCCCAAGGGCGCCAGCACCGCCAGCGGCAACCAGTGCAACAGCCACAGCAGAGCGACCAGCAAACGGCTCATGCCCCACCCTCCGGCGGCGGTACTTTCGACGGGCGCTTGTAGCGGTGATAGCCCCACAGGTATTGCGTCGGACAGGCGCGGATCATTGCCTCCATCTGCCGGTTGATCGCCGCCACGCGGGCGGCGGTGTCGCCTTCGATGGGTTCGGTCGGCGCCTGAAAACGAATGTGGTAGCCACGGCCACCCGGCAGCCGCTCGGCCCAGCAGCAGATCACCCGCACGCCCTTGACTTCACTGAGCCGCGCAGCCAGCGTCATGGTCCACGCCGGGCGGTCGAAGAAGGGCGCCCACATGCCCTCGCCCACATCGGGGGTCTGGTCGGGCAGCATGCCGATCGCCTCGCCGCTGCGCAGCGCCTTGATCAGCTTGCGCACGCCGCGCATCTCCGCCGGCGCGATGCTCATGCCACCGCGCTGACGGCCGGCGGTGATCAGCGGCATCAGTTCGGCGAAATTGGGGGGGCGATACAGCACGGTCATCTTGCCGCGCGACGCGTAGTACTGGGCCGTGGCCTCGAAGCCGCCCAGATGCGGCACCAGAAACAGCATGCCGGCGCCGTCGGCCTTGGCGGCCTCGACCAGCTCCCAGCCACTGACCTGCACCACCTTGGCCACCACCTCGGCATGCGAACGCAACAAAATCCACGGCAACTCCAGCGCCTGCTTGCCGGATTCGGCGATCACGCTGGCACGAAGCCGCTTCGCCGCAGGCCCCATCGCCTGCGCCAGGTTGCCCTTCAGGCGGGCACGATACTTGGGCGACAGCGCATAGCTCAGCCACCCGACCAGCGCACCGAGACGATGCACGAGCGAGAGCGGCAAGGCAGCAAGAAGGCGGAACAAAACCTGAGCAAGCACGAGCGCGTTTATAACCGATTCCGCCGTCCAGCGGGCGGGCCTGCGTGGCGATTTTGCATGCGCAGCAACTTGTCCTATAATTCGCGGCTACCGCCGAGTTAAGACAACTTGCAGGGCGGCAGGCTGCCTCGGCAGCCAAATACTGCTAAAGCGTCGTCGCTCGACAGAAATCCCCCGAGCTGGCTTCGCCAGCGATTGACGGGGATTTTTTGTTTTTGGAGCCACAATTCATGGCCAATGCCTTCCTGTTTACTTCGGAATCCGTGTCCGAAGGCCATCCCGACAAAGTCGCCGACCAGGTCTCGGACGCCATTCTCGACGCCATCCTGACCGACGACCCGAACGGCCGCGTAGCCTGCGAGACGCTGGTGTCCACCGGTCTGGTCGTCATCTCGGGTGAGATCACCACCAGCACCCACATCAACTACCGCGAAGTGGCGCAGGACACCATCCGCCGCATCGGCTACGACGACTCGTCCTCGGGCTTCGACTACAAGTCCTGCGCGATCCTCACCGCCATCAACCGCCAGTCGGCCGACATCGCCCAGGGCGTGAATGAAGGCGAAGGCCTCGACCTCGACCAGGGCGCCGGCGACCAGGGCCTGATGTTCGGTTTTGCCTGCAACGAAACCCCGTCGCTGATGCCGCTGCCGATCTACTACGCCCACCGCGTCATGCAGCGTCAGGCCGAGTTGCGCAAGGATGGCCGCCTGCCGTGGCTGCGCCCGGACGCCAAGTGCCAGCTCACCGTCAAGTACGTGGACGGCAAGCCGGTCGGCATCGACACCGTCGTGGTGTCCACCCAGCACCACCCGGACATCTCCCACGCCCAGCTCTCCGAAGCCGTGATCGAAGAGATCATCAAGCCGGTGCTGCCGAGCGAGATGATCGGCGAGAAAGTGCGCTACCTGATCAACCCCACCGGCCGCTTCGTGGTTGGCGGCCCGCACGGCGACTGCGGCCTGACCGGTCGCAAGATCATCGTCGACACCTACGGCGGCGCAGCCCACCACGGTGGCGGCGCGTTCTCCGGCAAGGACCCGTCCAAGGTTGACCGCTCGGCCGCCTACGCCGGCCGTTACGTAGCCAAGAACATCGTCGCCGCCGGTCTGGCCGACAAGTGCGAAGTGCAGATCGCCTACGCCATCGGCGTGGCCCAGCCCGTGTCGCTGATGGTCAACACCTTCGGCACCGGCAAGATCGAGGAAGACCACATCGAAGCGCTGGTACGCCGCCACTTCGACCTGCGTCCGAAAGGCATCATCCAGACCCTCGACCTGCTGCGCCCGATCTACGGCAAAACCGCTGCCTACGGCCACTTCGGCCGTGACGAGCCCGAGTTCACCTGGGAAGCCACCGACAAGGCCGCCGCCCTGCGCGCCGACGCTGGCCTGTAAGCGCCGCCCCGTTCGGCACCCAAAACCCCGCCCGCGTGGCGGGGTTTTTCGTTGACTGGCCCGGTACTTCCACACCGATGCGTTCCGGGTCAAACCACCGTCTTTGGGTGACAATGCCCCCATGAACCCGCGCGCCCAAGCCCTCCTCCCCGTGTTTTTCGTGCTGCTCTGGAGCACCGGCTTCATCGGCGCCAAGCTGGGGCTGCCCTATGCCGAGCCGCTCACTTTTCTGAGTGTGCGCTACGTGCTGGTCATCGCCGTGATGCTGCTCGTCGCGCTGGCCAGCCGCGCGCCCTGGCCGACCAGCTGGACCATGGCCGGGCACATCGCCGCCAACGGCTTTCTGCTCCACTGCCTCTACCTCGGCGGCGTCTTCGTCTCCATCAAGCACGGCCTGCCCGCCGGCGTGGCCGCTCTGGTCGTCGGCATGCAGCCGCTGCTCACCGCGGTCGGCGCCGGCTGGTTTCTGGGTGAGCGCGTCAGCACTCGGCAATGGCTCGGCCTGGCGCTCGGCTTTGTCGGCGTCGCGCTGGTGGTCGGCGGTCGCGCGCAGATCGACTCCGTCACCACAAGCAGCCTGTGGCACATGCTCTGGCCCGCACTCATTGCACTGATGGGCATCACCGTCGGCACGCTCTACCAGAAACGCTTTTGCCCCAGCTTCGACCTGCGCACCGGCAGCGTCATCCAGTTCCTGCCTGCCTTGCTCGTCACCGGCCTCGTCGCCGCGCAGACCGAAACCCTGCAGATCGAATGGAGCGGGCAGTTCATCTTCGCCCTGCTGTGGCTGGTGCTGGTGCTCTCGGTCGGCGCCATCAGCCTGCTCAACGTGCTGCTGCGCCAAGGCAGCGCCACCAACGTCGCCAGCCTGTTCTACCTCACCCCGCCGGTCACCGCAGTGATCGCCTGGGCACTGTTCGACGAAACCCTCTCGCTGCCGGCCATCGTCGGCATGGGTATCGCCGTTGGCGGGGTATGGCTGGCCAGGCGCGCCTGATCACGCACGGCGTAGAATGGTGCACCCCTTCACAGGAGATTCGCCATGCTGATGAGCACCACCCCCACCCTCGAAGGCCAGACCATCACCCGCTATCTCGGCGTGGTCAATGGCGAGGCCATCATTGGCGCCAACATCTTCAAGGACATGTTCGCCGCCGTGCGCAACGTGGTCGGCGGTCGCGCCGGGGCGTATGAACGCACGCTGGCCGACGCGCGCAACATCGCCTTCGAAGAAGCGGCCGAAGCCGCAGCCAAGCTCGGCGCCAACGCGGTGGTCGGCATTGATGTGGACTACGAAGTGCTCGGCTCCGACAACGGCATGCTGATGGTGTGTGTGAGTGGCACGGCCGTGGTCATCGGCTGAGTGGTGGCCGTTATGGACCGGATCGCTCATGTGCGCACGATGGCGCACTACAACCGCTGGATGAACGAGCGCCTGTACGCGGCGGCGGCCACGCTTGATCACGATGCGCTGCATGCCGACCGCGGCGCCTTTTTTGGCTCGCTGTTCGGCACGCTCAATCACATCGTGGTCGCCGACACCGTCTGGCTCAAGCGCTTCGCCACGCACCCGGCCTGTCTCACCGCACTGGCGCCGCTGCGCGATGAGCCGATGCCTGCTGCCCTCGCCGCGCCGCGCTGCCCCGACCTGCCCGCGCTGACCGAACACCGCGCCAGGCTCGACGCCCTCATCTCCGACTGGACCGGCACGCTCACCGATGCCGACCTCGACCTCGCGCTGCCCTACCAGAACATGCGCGGTATCCCGGCCACGCGCAATGTCTTCGCCTTGCTGATGCATTTCTTCAACCACCAGACCCACCATCGCGGCCAGGCCACCACCTTGCTGTCGCAATCCGGCGTCGACATGGGCGCCACCGATCTGTTGCTGCTGATCCCCGACCTCAACGACCCGCCGGTCGCCACGCCGTGAGCGGCACCGCCTCGGCCATCACCGCCACCCGCATCCTCGGCCTCGACCCCGGCCTGCGGGTGACCGGCTTCGGTGTCATCGACACGCTCGGCCAGCAGTTGCGCTATGTCGCCAGTGGCTGCATCAAGACCAAGGATGGCGAGCTGCCCGGCCGGCTCAAGACCTTGCTCGACGGTGTGCGCGAGGTGATCGCCACCTATCAGCCCGATCAGGTCGCAGTTGAGAAAGTCTTTGTGAACGTGAACCCGCAATCCACCCTGCTGCTCGGTCAGGCCCGCGGCGCGGTGATCTGCGGCGCGGTGTCCTGCAACTTGCCGGTGCTCGAATACACCGCATTGCAGGTCAAGCAGGCGGTGGTCGGCCACGGCAAGGCGCACAAGGATCAGGTGCAGCACATGGTGCAGCGCCTGCTCGAACTGGCCGCCGCGCCGCAGGCCGATGCGGCCGACGCGCTGGCCTGCGCCATCTGCCATGCCCACGGCGGCCTCGGCATGGGCGCACTGGCCACGGCCGGCATGCGGCGTCGGGGCGGACGTATGAGCGCGCGGTGAATCCGCTTCACCCCCACCCTGAAAAGCTTTCGCTTGTGGCCGGCCCGATGCACTGACTACTATCAGACTCACGATGCGACCGCCAAGCAGCGGTTCGCGCACTTTGGAGGCAAGCAATGTCCGATACCCCCATCAAGCCGCGCCCCCGCGTTGGCCTGTTCGCCACCTGCGTGATGAACGCCTTCCGCCCGAGCATCGGCTTTGCCAGCGCCAAACTGCTCGAAGACGCCGGCTGCCATGTGAGTGTGCCCGCCGCGCAAACCTGTTGCGGCCAGCCGGGTCTCAACAGCGGTGACGAAGACAGCGCCCGCGCCCTGGCCAAACAAGTCATCGAAGCCTTCGAAGAATTCGACTACGTGGTCGGCCCCTCCGGCTCGTGCATGGCCACCATCCGCCACGACTACCCCAATCTGTTCGCCGACATGGCCGACTGGCGCAAGCGTGCCGAGGCGCTGGCGGCCAAGAGCTACGAGCTGCTGTCCTTCCTCACCGATGTGATGGGCGTGACCGAGGTCGACGCTGAATACAAAGGCACCATCACCTACCACGACTCCTGTAGCGGCCTGCGCAGCATGGGCGTCAAGGGCCAGCCGCGTCAGTTGCTGGGCAGCGTGAAAGGCCTGACCATCAAGGAGATGGAAGACACCGACGTGTGCTGCGGCTTTGGCGGCACCTTCTGCGTCAAATACCCCGAAATCTCCGAAAAAATGGCCGACGACAAGCTGGCCAACGCGGCGGCCACTGGCGCCGACACCCTGCTCGGCGGCGACCTTGGCTGCCTGCTGCATCTGGCCGGGCGCCTGCGCCGCAAGGGCTCGCCGGTCAAGGTCTATCACACCGCCGAAGTGCTGGCCGGCCTGGCCGATGGCCCGAGTCTGGGCGAGGAGAACCGATAATGGAATTCCGCTCCCCCGAGTTCAAGACCCGCGCGGTGCATGCCCTGCATGACGCCAATCTGCAAAAGGCGTTGAGCAACACCAAGGCCGGTTTTGTGGTCAAGCGCGCCAAGGCTGCCGAAGAGATGCCCGAGTTCGAGGCGCTGCGCGACACCGCCGCCGAGATCAAGAACCACGTCCTCGCCAATCTCGATCATTACCTCGAAAAATACGAAGCCGCGGTCACCGCCGCCGGCGGCCATGTGCATTACGCCACCGATGCCGAAGACGCGCGCCGCATCATTCTCGGCATCTGCAAGAAGGCCAACGCCAAGCGGATCACCAAGGGCAAGTCGATGGTGTCCGAAGAGATGAGTCTCAACGAGGCGCTGATCGGCGAAGGCTACGAAGTGGTCGAGACCGACCTGGGCGAATACATCATCCAGCTCGCCGACGAGCCGCCCTCGCACATCATTGCGCCGGCCATCCACAAGACCAAGGACCAGGTCGCTGACCTGTTCGCCGCCGCCCACAACAAGCCGCGCAAGACCGACCGCGCCGAGCTGGTGGCCGAAGCGCGTGAAGTGCTGCGCGAGAAATACTTCACCGCCGAAGTGGGCATCACGGGCGGCAACTTCCTGGTGGCCGAAACCGGTTCGTCGGTCATCGTCACCAACGAAGGCAACGGCGACCTCACCCAGACGCTGGCCAAGGTGCACATCGTCACCAGCGGCATCGAGCGCGTGATTCCCTCGCTCGACGACCTCTCCGTCTTCCTGCGCATTCTGGCGCGCAGCGCCACCGGCCAGGAGACCGAAAGCTACACCACCTTCTCCACCGGCCCGCGCCGCGAAGGCGACATCGACGGCCCCGAGGAATACCACGTGGTGCTGCTCGACAACGGCCGCTCCAAGATGCTCGGCAGCCGCTTTCAGGACATGCTGCGCTGCATCCGCTGCGGCGCCTGCATGAACCACTGCCCGGTGTACGGCTCCATCGGCGGTCACGCCTACGGCTGGGTCTACCCCGGCCCGATGGGTTCGGTGCTCACCCCGCTGATCAAGGGCATGGACGGCACCTACGACCTGCCCAACGCCTGTACGCTCAACGGCCGCTGCAAGTCGGTGTGCCCGGTGCGCATCCCCCTGCCCGATCTGCTGCGCGAAATCCGCCACAACCAGTTCCGCCAGGACATGACGCCCAAACGGCAGAAACAGGCACTCAAACTGTGGCGCTACGTGGCCGAGCGACCCAAGCTATACCACTTTGCCGAACGCATCGGCGTGCGCATTCTGGCCAGCATGGCCAACGGCAAGGGCAAGCTGCGCAGCCTGCCCTTCGACCCCGGCTGGACCGGCGCGCGCGACCTGCCCGCCCCCACCGGACGCACCTTCCTCGAACTGTGGCAAGCCAAGCGGGGTGACAAATGAGCAGCCGCGACACCATCTTCAAGGCCATCCGACAAGGCCTCGGCCGCGGCCCGCTCGACGACGCCGCACGCAAGCAACTCGACGCGCGCATCGCCAACCCGCCGCAGCACATCCGTGCCACGGTCGATGACGCCGATCTGGTCGCCCGCTTCGCCCAGCGCTTCGAATCGCGCTCCGGCACCACCGAGCGCATCGCCAGCCTGGCCGACGTGCCCGCCGCCGTCGCGGCGCTGGCCGAAAGCTATGCCATCGCGCCATCGGCCGTCGTCGGCACCGCCCTGGGCGAACTCGCCTGGCCGGAGGGCTGGCAGATCGACCACGGCGCTGCCACCATCGACGTCATGCTCGGCGTCTCGCTGGCCTGGCGCGGCATCGCCGAGACCGGCAGCATCCTCATGCTCTCCGGCCCCGACCGCCCCATCACCCACAACTTCGTGCCCGAAACCCATGTCGTCGTGCTGCCGGTCGAACACATCGTCCGCCACTACGAAGACTGCTGGGTCGCCCTGCGCGAACGCGGCCAGGGCGCCCCGCGCGCCATGAACTTCATCTCCGGCCCCTCGCGCACCGGCGACGTCGAGCAGACCATCGAGCTCGGCGCCCACGGCCCGCGGCGCATGCATGTGCTGATTCTGGGGTAGCGCTACCCCACGTCTGGTGGGCGGCTTGCCCCCCACCAGACAACATCCACCGTGAGGCACGATGGTGGGCAGCGAAGCTGACCACCCTACGAAAAACGAAGGGGCCAGGGCGCGACGCAAATGGAACGCACTGAGGTACTGGGACTCGCAGGAACGCTGCTTGGTCTCGGCTATTTTTTTGCTATTGATCTTGATGGCCACAGCCCGACACCAATCGATTTCATCATTCTCTTTTTGATGTTCATCGCAACGGGCACGTTTGTCGTCAGACGAATACTCAAGTTTGTCGCCAAGCGAAGTAACCTGCCCCCACCAAGATAGCCACGTAGGGTGGGCGGCTTGCCGCCCACCAGCAGCATTTGCCGAAAGACACGATGGTGGGCAGCGAAGCTGACCGCCCTGCGCCATCTCGCGAACGAGATCGATAGACGCTCGCGAAGGTGCCGGCATCGACGGCGTCCACCTCAGCGCCGCCCAGCATGCGATGCTGGGACGGGCGCTGGCGCCGGTGGTGCGCCGCGCACGCAGGCTTCCCGCCGCTCAGGAGATGCAACAATGATTCCGACCCGCACCCTCGGCCCGAATGGCCCTACGCTATCCGCCCTCGGCTTCGGCTGCATGGGCATGTCAGAGTTCTACGGTCCCAGCGACGACATTGAGTCGCGGCGGGTGCTCGAGGCCGCCGTCGAGGCCGGCGTGCAGCTATTCGACACCGCCGACACCTATGGCCTCGGCCACAACGAAGGCCTGCTCGCGCCGCTGATCGCCGCCCACGGCGAGCGCATCTGCGTGGCCACCAAGTTCGGCATCGCCCGCGAACCGGGGCAATACGCGCGCAGCATCAACAACCAGCCCGACTACATCCGCCGCGCCTGCGACGCCTCGCGCCAGCGGCTTGGCGTCGACACCATCGACCTCTACTACTGCCACCGCCGCGACCCGGCCGTGTCGATCGAGGCGCTGATGGAAACACTGGCGGCGCTGGTCGCCGAGGGCAAGGTGCGCGCCATCGGCCTGTCCGAGGTCAGCGCCGACACGCTGCGCCGCGCCGCCGCCATCCACCCGGTGGCCGCGGTGCAGAGCGAGTACTCGCTGTGGAGCCGCGAGCCCGAGCACGGCCTGCTCGACGCCTGCCGCGAACTGGGCACCACGCTGGTCGCCTACAGCCCGCTCGGGCGCGGCTTCCTGACCGGCGCGCTGACGTCCACCGAATCTCTGGCCGAGGACGACTTCCGCCGCCGCAGCCCGCGCTTTGCCAACGAGGCCCTGGCGCACAACCAGCGGCTGGTCGACGCGCTCACCGCCTTCGCCACCGCGCGCGACACCACCCCGGCACAGATCGCGCTGGCCTGGCTGATCAACAAGCAGCCGAACGTGATACCGATTCCCGGCACGCGCAAAATCTCGCGCCTGCACGAGAACCTCGCCGGCGCCGCATTGACGCTCAATACCGCCGAGATCGCCGAGCTCGACACGCTGTTCGACCCCGCGGCCGTGGCGGGCGAACGCTACCCGGCGGCCGGCTGGACGGGCATCGAACGCACATAGGGCACACACCGGCACACCGATGGCCCGCGGTGCGCTTCTCGCAGGGTGAGCGGCTCGCCGCCCACCGGCAGCGTCGCGGCGTACCAATGAACGGTGGGCCACCCTGCGACGCCCCGGCCCCGCCGGCATCGCCGACAACGGGCGGAGAACTGCGCGCTGGCGCTTGAAGTAAACGCCACTTCGGTCTAAAAGACGAATTGACCACGTCAAACAGGAGAAGCAGGCGAAACGTCTGCACCGCGGCCATGGACCGGATTGATCTGAAAATTCTTGCCGAGTTGCAGAACGATGCGCGGCTGTCAGTGGTGGAAATTTCGCGCCGCGTGGGACTGACCAAGACGCCCTGCGCCGAGCGCATCCGGCGGCTGGAAAGAAGTGGGGTGATCCGGGGCTACCACGCCGAGCTTGACCCCGATGCGCTGGATGTCGGCCATGTGGTGATGGTGCAGGTGTTGCTGACCAGCACCACCGGGCACGATCTCAAACGCTTCAACGACGCCGCCCGGGCGATCCCAGAAATCGAGTCCTGCCACATGATCGCGGGCGATTTCGACTATCTGCTGAAGGTCCGCACCCGCGACATTGCGGCGTATCGCGAGGTGATGGGCGACAAGATTTCCGCCCTGCCCTGCGTCCGCCAGACGCACACCTATGTGGTAATGGAGATGGTCAAGGACGCGCACACGCTGCCGCTTTGACCCCCCCGTCACTCAGCAGGCAAGCGGCACATCGGCCGCCTGCCCGCCGTCTCAGGCGCCCATCGTCATCAGGCTCGCATTGCCGCCCGCCGCGGCAGTGTTGACGCTGAGCGTGCGCTCATGCACCAGCCGGGCCAGGTCGTACTCGGGCTCGGCACGCACCAACGGGGTAATCGGCGCGTCGCGCGCGGCCAGTCGCTGCCGCCAGGCGTCGGCGGCGTCATCCTTGCCGTCGAAGAGCACGGCATCGACGCCGGTGCCGAGCCAGTCATCCTCCACCGTCACCCAGGGCGTCAGCGTCTTGGGCAAGAGCCCGAGCAGGGCCTTGGCGCTGGGATTAGCCGCAAAGACGATGCGGTTGCCGCTGGCGAGCGCCGCCAGCAACTGATGCACCCGCGCCACTTGGTTGCTGGCCACGCCGGCCACCCGGCCGCGGGGGACGAAGCGCAGACTGTTGTCCTCGCCGGTCGGCCCGGGCAGATCGAGCTTGCAGCCGGAAAGGCGTCGCGCCCGATAGGCGTCGGCGCGGTCGCGCAGCACCTGGACGTCGTCGCCTTCCAGAATGGCGCGCCCGCCCCCGTCGATCCAGTCGAGCAGCGCCTGGAAGGGCGCCGGATCGTCGATGGCCACCGCCTGACTGAGCACGGCACCCGGGGTGCGGCGCAGCAGCCGGTGCAGGTAGAGCGGTCCGCCGGCCTTCGGGCCGGTGCCGGAGCGCCCCTCGCCGCCGAAGGGCTGCACGCCGACCACGGCGCCGATCATGTTGCGGTTCACATACATGTTGCCCACATGGGCGCGCTCGGCTATGCGCTCAATGCATTCGTCGATGCGCGAATGCACGCCCAGCGTCAGGCCGTAGCCCGAGGCGTTGATCTGCTCGACCACCTTGTCGATGTCGCGCGCCTTGAAGCGCATGACATGCAGGATCGGGCCGAACTGCTCGCGCGCCAGATCGGCCAGCGAAGCGATCTCGATCACCGCCGGCGCCACGAAGGTGCCATTGGCGCAGTCAGCGCCGAGCGGCATGCGGGTCACCCGCGCACCTTTTGACTGCATGTCGGTCACATGGCGCTCCAGATTGGCCTGCGCCTCGGCGTCGATCACCGGGCCGATGTCCACCCGCACATCGGCGGTGTTGCCGATCGACAGCTCGCGTGTTGCGCCGGCCAGCATCTCGAGCATATGGTCGGCGATGTCTGCCTGCAGACACAGCACCCGCAGCGCCGAGCAGCGCTGGCCGGCAGAGTCGAAGCTGGAGGCGACCACATCGGCCACCACCTGCTCGGGCAGCGCGGTGGAGTCGACGATCATCACGTTCTGGCCGCCGGTTTCGGCAATCAAGGGCACATCGCCACCGCGCGCGGCCACGGTACGGTTGATGATGTTGGCCACCTCGGTGGAGCCGGTGAACATCACCCCGCGCACCCGAGCGTCGCCCACCAGCGCGGCGCCCACGGTCTCGCCGGGGCCGGGCAGAAGTTGCAGCGCCGCGTCCGGCACGCCGGCTTCGCGGAACAGGCGCACCGCGGCGGCGGCGATCAGCGGTGTCTGTTCGGCCGGTTTGGCCAGCGCCGGGTTACCGGCGGCCAGCGCAGCGGCCACCTGACCGGAGAAGATGGCCAGCGGGAAGTTCCAGGGGCTGATGCACAGCACCGGCCCGACCGGGCGATGGGAGCCATTGTCGAACTCGGCGGCCTGCGCGGCGTAATAGCGGCAGAAGTCGACCGCCTCGCGCAACTCGGCCACGGCGTTGAGCCACGACTTGCCGGCTTCGCGCACGGCCAGCGCAATCAGGGCCGGGCCGTCGCGTTCCATCAGGTCACCGACCCGCGCGATGATCTCAGCGCGCTCGGCGGGCGCACGCATGGCCCAGGGATCGGCCACGGCATCGGCCGCGGCGAGCGCCACATCGACGTCGGCGAGGGTCGCTTCGAGCACGCTCCCGACGGTGTCCGAATGATCGGCCGGATTACGCACCGGGCGGGCCTGGTCAGCGGCCGCGGCCGGCAAGGCGTCGGCCAGCATGGGGGCGGCTTCGAATCGCCGGCCGGCACTCTTGGCCAGCGCATGCGCCAGCGTCGCGCGCACACCCTCGTTCGACAGGTCGTAGCCGGCCGAATTACGGCGGCCAGCACCATACAGCTCCGCCGGCAGGACAATTTTCGGGTGCGGCGCCCCATTGAGTCGGGCGGCCTCTTCGACCGGGTCGGCAATCAGCTCTTCGATCGGCACGTTTTCGTCCACGATGCGATTCACAAAGCTGGTGTTGGCGCCATTTTCGAGCAGGCGGCGCACCAGGTAGGCGAGCAGCGTCTCGTGGCTGCCGACCGGCGCGTAGATGCGCACCAGGCGGGCAATCTCGCGGCTGCTCACGACCTGGTCGTAGAGCGGCTCGCCCATGCCGTGCAGGCACTGAAACTCGTAGCTGCCCTTCTGCCAGTCGGGGCCGGCCATGTGCATGATCGCCGCCATGCTCTGGGCGTTGTGAGTGGCAAATTGCGGGTAGATATGTGCGCGCGCATCGAGCAGCTTCCTGGCGCAGGCGAGGTAGGACACATCGGTAAACACCTTGCGGGTGAACACCGGGTAGCCGTCGAGCCCGTCGATCTGGGCGCGCTTGATTTCGGCGTCCCAGTAGGCGCCCTTGACCAGCCGCACCATCAGCCGCTGGCCACTGCGTTCGGCCAGATCAATGATGTAGTCGAGCACGAATGGCGCCCGCTTCTGGTAGGCCTGAACCACAAAGCCCAGCCCGGACCAGCCGGCCAGCTCGTCATCCATGGCCAGGGCTTCGAGCAGGTCGAGCGAGAGCTCAAGGCGGTCCGCTTCTTCGGCGTCGATATTCAGACCGATATCGAAGGAGCGCGCCAGCACGCACAGCGCTTTGACCCGCGGCAGCAGTTCGGCCATGACACGGTCGGGCTGCGACCACACATAGCGCGGGTGCAGTGCCGAGAGCTTGATCGAGATGCCATTGCCATCGACTACGCCGCGGCCTTTCGAATCCTTGCCGATGGCCTCGATGGCGCCGACATAGGCGTTGAGATAGCGCTGGGCGTCTTCAGCCGTCATGGCCGCCTCGCCCAGCATGTCGAAGGAATAGCGGTAACCGCGTTTCTCGGTGGCCTTGCCGCGCGTCAGCGCTTCGTCGATATCACGACCGGTGACGAACTGCTCGCCCAGCATGCGCATGGCCAGATCCATGCCTTTGCGGATCACCGGCTCGCCGCCGCGCTGCATCAGCTTGCTCAGCGCGCTGCCCAGGCTCTGCTCGCTACGGGTGGCCACCAGACGCCCGGTCACCAGCAGCCCCCAGGTGGCGGCGTTGACGAACAATGAGGGGCTGTTACCCAGGTGGGCGCGCCAGTCACCGTCCGACAGCTTGTCGCGAATCAGCCGGTCGGCGGTGGCCTTGTCGGGCACGCGTAACAAGGCTTCGGCCAGGCACATCAGGGCTACGCCCTCCTGGCTCGACAGCGAAAACTCTTTCATCAGCGCATCGACGCCGCTGGAACGACTGCGGTCGCCCCGCAGGCCGGCAACCAGCCGGGCGGCGAGCGCCTGGACCTTGTCGTGCAGCTCGGGGGCCAGGCGCGCGGCCTCGACCAGCGGCGGCACACACTCGGGCTCGGGGCTGCGGTAATGGGCGGTGATGCGCTCGCGCAGCGGGCTGCGCGGCGCCATCGGCAACGCTGCCGCGGCCGGATTCATTGGGGACGTGTTCATGGATCAGGACTCCAGTCTTGCCCGGCCGGGGGCATCATGCCGCCGGCCGGGAGGTATCGAAAGGCCGGTGCGCTCAGTGGTGGCGCTTGATCTCGCCCGAGGCGAGCTTGGCCTGGTACTGCGCCAGTTCGCGCTTGACCACGGGCATCAGCATGTAGAGGCCGATCACGTTGGGAATGGCCATGGCGAAGATCATCGAGTCAGAGAAGTCGATGACCGGGCCGAGGCTCATGCTCGCGCCGATGACCACGCAGATGCAGAAGAACAGCTTGTAGATGTTCTCGACCGTCTTGTTCTCACCGAACAGATAGGTCGTCGCCTTCAGCCCGTAGTAAGACCACGAGATCATGGTCGAGAAGGCAAACAGCACCACCGCCACCGCCAGCACCACCGGGAACCACGGGAAGGCCGTGGCAAACGCCGCCGAGGTCAGCTCGACGCCAGTCAGACCGGTGTCCAGCGTGCCACTGACCACGATCACCAGGGCGGTCATGGTGCAGATCACCACCGTATCGATGAAGGGCTCGAGCAGCGCGACGAAGCCTTCGGTCACCGGCTCCTTGGTACGCACGGCCGAGTGAGCGATGGCCGCCGAGCCGATACCGGCCTCGTTCGAGAACGCCGCCCGTTTGAAGCCCTGGATCAGCGCGCCGAGAATGCCGCCGGCAACGCCTTCACCGGTAAATGCCCCCGACACGATCTGGCCGAAAGCCCAGCCGATCTTGTCCGAGTTGGCGATGATGATGACGAGGCCCGCGCCCACATAGATGGCTGCCATGAAGGGAACGATCTTTTCAGTGACATGGGCGATCGACTTCAGGCCACCGATGATGACCATGCCGACAACCACCGCCAGCACCAGACCGATCAGCCAGCCCTTGTCAGCGAAGAAGCTCGCATCGCCGCCGGTGACGTTGGCGATCTGCTGTGCCGCCTGGTTGGCCTGGAACATGTTGCCGCCGCCGATGGCCCCGCCGATGCAGCACACCGAGAAGATCGCTGCCAGCGCACGCCCGAGGCCCGGCTTGCCCAGATCGGCAAAACCACGCGACAGGTAATACATGGGGCCGCCGGAAATGGTGCCGTCCGCGTTCTCGCGGCGAAACTTCACGCCGAGCGTGCATTCCGTAAATTTGGAGGCCATGCCCAGCAGACCGGCCAGAATCATCCAGAAGGTCGCGCCCGGGCCGCCAATCGACACCGCCACCGCGACACCTGCGATATTGCCCAGGCCAACCGTCGCTGACAGCGCAGTGGTCAGGGCCTGAAAGTGCGACACCTCACCGGCGTCATTGGGATCGGCATATCGCCCACGCACCAGATCGACCGAGTGTTTGACGCCGCGAAACTGGATAAAACCAAAGTAGAGCGAGCACACTGTCGCGGCAGTAATCAGCCAGCCAACAATCAGCGGGAACGACACATCGCCGATCTGGACCGAGTAGAAAATGATGCTCACGATGAAGTTGGATACGGGTGCCACCGCGGCGTTGATTGCCGCATCGATGCCACCGCCTTCTTGCGCCTGCGCGAGCGCGGGCGTCAGCGCGGCCACGATGGCGGCGCCCAGCTTGAAAATGGACATGGATTGTCTCCTGGATATTTTTATAGTGGGGTAGGCGTTGATCGAACGCGCGCGACTCAAGGCACCACTGTGACCGGCACCGGCGAGGCCTGAATCAGCGAGATACCCAGCGTGCCCATGAAGCGTGACGCGAGGTTCGAGGTGCCCTTGCGGCCAACGACGATGATCGACCCTTCGTGCTTGGCAGCGAGATCACACAGGATCTCGGCCGGATCGCCATACTGAACTTCGCTGCTCACGTTCAGCCCGTCGGCGCGCAGTTTGTCGCACACCGGGTCGACCACGGCTCGGGCGCGGATCACCTCTTTTTCGCGCAGCTTGTGGCGCTCGGCGATCTCTTCCATGGTCAGGAAGCTGTAGGGCGACCACTCCAGCACATGGACCACCAGCACTGCGGCGCCCCGTCCCTTGGCCGCCATCGTGGCGAATTCGAGCGCACGCTCGGATGGTTTGGTGCTGTCGTATCCGACGATGAATGTCTTGATCATGGTTCGGCTCCTCCTCTTGGGTGAGTGCCGGCTCCGAGCTGTCCTGCACAGGCCGACCCATTAATTATGGGTCGATAATCGCAGTCAATGGCTCCATAATCCCCATTTATAAGACCACATAGTCTTGTTTTTTTTTAAAATTTGGACTTTTCGTCTAACGAACAAACAGAGCACAAGACGAACCGCCAACCCGGTGCGCGGGCCGTGGCGGCAACATGGAAGACTCGCTCAGCACGCCGTCGGGCGTCATCGCGAAGGGGAAAGTACGAAGAAGATGCGCCCACGCCGCGTCGAGTGCAGGGCGGATCAGCACAGCGCATCCGCCGCTCCTTTTTCCAGCGCCGGTGGTGGATGCGCTGCGCTGATCCGCCCTACGACGTCCGGAACTGCGTAGCGAAGGCCCGCGCGTCGGCCAGGAACGCGACTGCATCCTCGCCAAAGCCATCGTAGTGCATCCGCAGCGCCTCGCCACAGCCCAGGAATGGCGCAGGCCGTTTGAGACGGCCGGCAATGCGGTCGAGCGCGTAGACGATGGCGTCCACCTCGCGGTAGGCACTCAGCCAGTCATGCTCGGCCATGCGGGCCAGCACCGGTGCGGCGCGCGCTGGCAAACGGTCGCGGTGCGCCGCCAGCAACGCATACTGTCGGGCGGCGTAGTCGGGCAGCGGTTCATCGGGATGCCAGGCCGGCCACTGTGCGGCCAGAAAGTGGTCGTAAAACATATCGACCATCACCCCGGCAAAGCGTCGATGCGCGCCGCTCACCCGCTCGCGGGAGCGCTGAAAGGCGGGGTGGGTGTCGGCAAAGGCGTCGATCGCGCGGTGCAGCGCGACACCGGCGGCAATGTCGGCCGGCAGATCGCCGGGCAGTGCACCTTTCACAAAGTCGCCCGCCACCGCGCCCAGCCGCGCGCCTTCGTCCGGCCCGGCCAGCCACAGATGGGCGAGAAAGTTCACTCGGCCAGCGCCTCGCGCAGCCAGTCCATGAAGTCCGCCACTTCAGGGCGGTCCTGATCGGCGGTGGCGCAGGTCACGTAATAGCTGTGGGGCGAGACGGCGGTGACGTCGGTGATCGGCACCAGCCGGCCAGAATCCAGCCAGGCCGCGGCCAGACGCCGCGGGCTGATGGCCACGCCGAGCCCGGCGCTGGCCGCTTCGAGCAGCATGCCCAGGTCGTTGAACACCGCGCCGCGCTCGGGTTCGGACAACGGCAGCCCGGCCGCCTGCAGCCACGCGGCCCAGGGCAAGAGCGGCGAGCGCAGCAAGGTGGCGCCCGCCACGTCGGCCACGCTGCGCAAGCCGTGGGCAGTCACGTAGGTGGGTGCAGCCAGCGGACCAAGACGATCTTCAAACAAGCGGTGGACCACGCCGCTCAACTCCTTGCCATCACTCCAGCGAATCGCCACATCGGCCGGCTCGGTCACCTCGGCCTGCAGCGAGTTGCCCACGTGCACTTCGAGATCGATATCGTCACGATCCTGCAAAAACGCGGGCAGGCGCGGCATCAGCAACTGGCGGGCAAAGGTGGGCGGCGCGGACACCCGCAGGCGCACCCGGCCGGTGGCGCCACGCCCGCCCGAGTGGGCCAGCGCGGCAAAGGCTTCGCGCACCTGGGTGAGATACATGCGCCCGCCGGTGGTCAGGCGCACGCCGGTCGAGCTACGCTCGAACAACTGCATGGCCAGCTGCTGCTCAAGCTGGCGGATGCGATGGCTGACCGCGCTGGGGGTCACGCACAGCTCGTCAGCCGCGGGTGCAAAACCGCCCAGGCGCGCCGCGGCCTCGAAAGCGGCCAGGGCGTGCATGGGCGGAACGCGGCGAAACAGGGGTTCGGTGCTCACGGCAGGACTCATCTCGGGCAACCCGGCCATTGCACCACAAATTGCCGACGCCGACGATCTGCCGCCCGCGCCGGCGACCGATCAACTGCCTTTTGGCAGCCGGCCCATCAGGTAGAACGGCTCGTTCGGCGGCGTGCCGGTGAGGTGCACCAGGCGGTTGCTCATGGCGAAAAAGGCGGTAATCGCGCCGATGTCCCAGATCGCCTCGTCGTCAAAACCGTGCTCGCGCAGCACGGCCATGTCGGCGTCTTCGATCGCGCCGCCATTGGTCGACAGCTTCATGGCGAAGTCGAGCATCGCACGCTGGCGGGGGGTGATTTCCGCCTTGCGGTAATTGGTGGCGAGCTGGTCAGCCACGCGCGCATTCTTGGCACGGATACGCAGCACGGCGCCATGCGCCACCACGCAATACAGGCAGTTGCCGGCGCCCGAGGTGGCGACCACGATCATCTCGCGCTCGGCCTTGGTCAGGCCTTCGTTCTTTTCCATCAGCGCGTCGTGGTAATCAAAAAACGCGCGGAACTCGGCCGGGCGATGCGCCAGCATCAGAAACACATTGGGGATGAATCCGGCTTTTTCCTGCACGCCGAGAATGCGCTCACGCACATCGTCGGCCAGGTCGGCAAGTTCGGGCACGGGGAAACGGCTGATACGGTCGGACATGGCAACACTCCAGAGTCACACATCAAACAGGCCGGGCGGCGCCAACCGCCCGGCAGGGGTTCTATCGATTCACATCCACCACGACACGGCCGCGAATGGTGCCGGCCATCAGCTGGCCAGCGGCGTCGATGGCGTCAGACAGCGCGATCTCGCGGGTGATGAGGTCCAGCTTGCTCACATCCAGATCGGTGGCCAGACGGTTCCAGGCGTCGATGCGGTCGGCCTTGGGCGCCATCACGCTATCGATGCCCACCAGCGTTACGCCGCGCAAAATGAAGGGCGCGACGGTGGCCGGGAAGTCCATGCCCTGCGCCAGACCGCAGCAGGTCACCACGCCGCGATACTTGGTGGTAGCGCAGACGTTGGCCAGCGTGTGGCTGCCCACGGTATCCACGGCACCGGCCCAACGCTCCTTGCCCAGCGGACGGCCCGGCTCGGTGAATAGCGCGCGATCCACAATCTCGGCCGCGCCCAGCGTTTTGAGGTACTCGCCCTCGGCCGGACGGCCGGTCGAAGCCACCACGGTGTAGCCCAGCTTGGCCAGAATCGCCACCGCCACACTACCCACGCCACCGGCCGCGCCAGTGACCAGAATCTCGCCTTTGTCGGGCGTCACACCGGCGCGCTCCAGCGCCATCACACACAGCATCGCCGTGTAACCGGCCGTACCAATCGCCATCGCCTGCTCAGGCTTGAAGGCGGCGGGCAGCGGCACCAGCCAGTCGCCCTTCAGGCGCGCCTTCTGTGCCAGGCCGCCCGGGTGAACTTCACCCACGCCCCAGCCGTTGAGCACCACGGCATCACCGACCTTGAAGTCGGCATGGGTGCTGGCCATCACCGAACCGGCCAGATCGACGCCCGGCACCATCGGAAACTTGCGCACCACCGGCCCCTTGCCGGTAATCGCCAGGCCGTCTTTGTAGTTCAGCGTCGAATACGCCACCTTGACGGTCACGTCACCCTCGGGCAGATCCTCGTCGTTCTGGTCCTTCAGTTCGGCGCGGTAGCCGGCCTCGTCCTTATTGATCACGATAGCTTTATACATAGTGTTCTCCTCTCTCTATTGCGGCCCCCGTCTCGGGGCCTGCTCAATTAGACCGATCGTCTAGCGCCGGTCAAAAAAATGTCAGCGACGAATCGCCGTAAAGAATCCGTCCGTAAAACAACGCAGCGGCTCGTCGCTACGCATCAGGCGCGCACGCAGCACAGCGCCTTCCCAACCCACCCAGAAAAACGCCGCCCAGTGATCGCAATCGAGCTCCGCCGACAAGGCGCCCTCAGCCTGCGCCGCGCGCAAACATTGCGCCAGCCGCGCCTGCCAGTCGGCAAACACCGCCTCCAGCCGATCGCGATAAGACTCCGGCAAAGCACTCATCTCCTGCCCCAGATTGCCGATCAGGCAACCGCGGCGAAATTCATGCCGCGCAATCCCAGCCGCCGCGTCATCCACAAAATCCTCAATCCGCAACAAGGCCGGCCGATCCGCCGCCAGAAACCAGCGGTCCAGTTTGCGCGCAAAGTAATCGGCGTAGGCCGCGATCACCGCATGACCAAAGGCTTCCTTGCTCTCAAAGTAATGATAGAACGAGCCCTTCGGCACACCCACCTTCTTCAAGACCTCTTCAATCCCAGTTGCCGAAAACCCCTTCTCCGTCAGCGTCGCCATGCCACAACGCACCAGCGCATCGCGGGTGTCGAATTGGTCGACTTGGCGTTTCGGCGGGCGTCCGCGACGGCGCGGTTCGGTGTGGGCTTCGGTCATGGGCTGAATATTAGACCGATCGTCTAGGAATGCAAGATTTTTCTGGCTGAATGGCGACGAACGGCCTACCACAGCCACCCGGACACTGCGTCAAGTCGAACGCCCCGGCAGAATGCATCCGGGCGTGCCGCACGGGTCGACTGACTATAGTGAACAAATAGCCTTTCCCTTAAGCCGCCGTGCCGCGCGTGCCACGGTCCTCATTCCCCGCGCGATTCGACGGCTGCCAATTCGAAAGGAGGATTCCCGATGACGCTCATCGGCATCCACGTCGACATCCGGTGCGCAGTCCGTGTGCTCGCGCTATGTGCCATGTGTGTCGGAGGCACGGCCTGGGCCCAGTCGGAAGTCGCCGCTGGCCCACTCGACGGCATGGTGTTCGTCGGCAAGATCGGCCCCAAGGGCGATCCGAACCTGGAAGACGAGCTGCACTTCCAGGATGGGGAATTTTGGTCCGTGAACTGCATCAAATGCGGCTTCCAGCCTGCCAACTACTGGATCCGAAAGGTCGGCAGTCGAATCCATTTTCGGGGCGAGCTCACCGGCGAGCGTGGCAGCCTGGCGTACCAGGGCGAGGTGATTGGCGACCGAGTGGAGGTGTCAATTACCTGGCGCAAGTCGCGCTGGTACTGGCAGGTGAACAAGGAACTCGAATTCGCGGGCGTCTTCAAACCGAAGGCCGCGGCGTTCTCGGTCAAGCATGCCATCGACACCGCAAACAACGCTCAACCCGCCATTGAGCCCGTATGCAGCAGATGATCAAACCTCGTCAGCTGGCGCTATTGACCCTGTATCTGACGCTGCTGGTCGGCGGCTGGTATGTCGGAATGGCACTGATCGAACTGGCACAGATCGAGATCCGCCCGTCGAACGAGCCTCAGGTGCACCTCATGATCCTGACCACCGTCGTGGTTTTCGCCATCGCGTCGGCCCTCCCGTTCGTGCCCGGTGCCGAAATCGGTTTGGCACTGATGCTGGTCTTTGGCAGCCGAATGGCTCTGCTCGTGTATCTCGCGATGGTCACCGCCTTGCTGATCTCCTACACGGCTGGTCGCCTTGTTCCACTCGCCGTCACCGCCGCCACGTTTCGCTTCCTCGGGCTTACGAAGGCTCAGGCGCTTGTCGAACGGTTTCAAGGCTTGCCTCCCAGGGAGCGGATCGCGCTCACGCTGCAGTCGACGCCGAAGCGCTTTGTTCCATTTCTTGTGCGCCACCGCTATCTTGCCTTGGCGCTGCTGTTCAACCTTCCGGGCAACTCCCTGGCCGGTGGCGGCGGCGGAATTGCACTTTCGGCGGGAATGAGTCGTTTGTTCAACTTTCCGGCCTATTTGATGACCGTTCTGGTCGCGGTTGCACCGGTGCCTGCCATTTTTGCGCTCGTCACCTAGAAGCAGGCGTAGCTTGGGCTGACGAAGGAAGCCCAACACTCAGAACGCCAGGCGACGACAACGCCCCGGCCCCCCTCACCTGCCCCACCTCAAAGCCCCCAAGCCCCAATCTCGGCTAACATCCGCCCCTGATCCAATTCACTTTCAGGAACCCCGATGAAACGCACTCTGCTTTGCTCCGCACTGATGACCCTGACTCTGGCTGCCCATGCGGGCGAGGCTGTGGAGTTGAAAACACTTGAGCAGAAGATCGGCTACGGCGCCGGCATGCAGATGGGCCAGACGCTGGTGCAGAGCGGCATGGACATGGACGAGGCGGCGGTGATTCAGGGCTTGAAGGATGCGCTGGCCGGGCGGGACCCGCGCCTGTCGGGGCGTGACATGCGCGAGGCCTTCGTGATCGGGCAGGAGAAGGCGGATCAGAAGAAAATCATGCGCGGCCAGGCCAATCTGGATGAGGGCCTCGCCTATCTGGCCAAGAACGGCAAGGAAAAGGGCGTGGTCACCACGGCCAGCGGCTTGCAGTACAAGGTGCTCAAGGCGGGCACGGGCAAGACGCCGGGCAAGACCGACACCGTGGTGACGCATTACACCGGCAAGCTGCTCGACGGCACGGTGTTTGACAGCTCACGCGAGCGTGGCGAGCCGGCGAGCTTCCAGGTGAGCCAGGTGATTACCGGTTGGACCGAAGTACTGCAACTGATGAAGGAAGGCGCGCGCTACGAGGTGGTGATTCCGTCCGAGCTGGCCTACGGTACGGCCGGCGCGGGCGGCAAGATCGGCCCGAACGCGGCGCTGATTTTTGACGTCGAGCTGATCTCGGTAAAGTAATACCGGCGGCCGCCTGCCTTGGGCGGGCGGCCACTCAGACGGCTGGCATCAGGCTTTGCGCAGGTAGCAGGCCTTGAGCATGAAGCTGCCGGCGTCGGTTTTGCAATCGACTTCATGATCGCCGCCGACGAGGCGGATTTTTTTGATCTTGGTGCCGACCTTGAGCGTGGTGGAGGAGCCCTTCACCTTCAAATCCTTGATCAGCACCACCGAGTCGCCGTCGGCCAGCACGGTGCCATTGGCATCCTTGATCTCGCCATCGCTGTTCGCCTCGGTCGCTGCGGCCTCGTCGGGTGACCATTCGTGGCCGCACTCGGGGCAGACCAGAAACTCGCGATCGGGGTAGGTGTGCGCGCTGGCGCATTGCGGGCAGGGGGGCAGTTCGTTCATGACGGCGTCCGGTGAAAAGGTAGAATTGGCCGACAGGGTAGGCGCTGGCACGGCATAGGGCAAGCGTCGCCCGCCCTTCTAGAGTAAGCACAATGGCAGACACCCAGGCCAACAACCCCTTGCACGGCATTACCCTCGAACGCATCGTGACCGAGCTGGAGGCCTATTACGGCTGGTCGCAGCTTGGCCAGGCGGTGAGTATCCGCTGCTTTACGCACGACCCGAGCATCGCGTCGAGCCTGAAGTTTTTGCGCCGCACTCCGTGGGCGCGCGAGCAGGTTGAGGCACTGTATATCGATATGCTGCGCGACCAGAACACCCCGGACCAATAAGAGATTCACGGCATGACCTACGAAGAACACCTGGATGAAGTCACGACACTGATCGTCGAAAAATATGACCTTGAAGACGAGGCCGCCATCGCGATGGTGATGCGCGCCCAGGACGACGATTTTTTTCTCGGCCATGACGACGACGAATCGATCTGCACGCTGGACCGCGCGCACCAGGACGCCAAGGCCATCTTCGCCAAGTACCAATAGGCAGGCCACGCGGCGGCCTGATCCCGCCCGTGCCCCGCATGTGGCGCGGCGACAAACACCGGTTTTGCGCTCGGCATGCGCCCCGCGCCCACGTCGGGGCGCGGGGCTCGCCAAGCGGCTTGCCTTGCCAAAGCCCAGCCCCTCTGATCCAATACCTGTTCCGAGGTGCAGCTTCGACGCCAGCGCAGCATTCCTGTTCAGCGTTGGCGCAAAAGAACGAGGCAGATGACACCGCCCCGCGCGGCCCTCGAGTGCTTGACCCTTGTCGTACCATTCGCCCGCGGGAATCCTCCCATGGTCAAGCCGGGTGTCATGCCTTTTCTATTTGTGGAGAACTCCCTTGAGCAAGAAGCTTTATGTAGGCAACCTGGCCTACTCGGTCACCAATAACGACCTCGAAGAAATGTTTGCACCCTTTGGTGCCACCAGCTCGGCACAGGTCATCATGGATCGCGACTCCGGTCGCTCCAAGGGCTTCGGCTTCGTCGAAATGAATTCGGACACGGAAGCGGAAGCGGCGATTGCCGCCCTCAATGGCAAGGATGCCGGCGGCCGCAGCCTGATCGTGAACGAAGCACGCCCGCAAGCACCGCGCACCGGCGGTGGCGGCGGCTTTGGTGGCCGTGGCCCGGGTGGCGGCGGTCGTAATGGCGGCGGTGGCTTTGGCCGCAGCGGTGGTGGTGGCAACCGCTACTGAGCCTGACGGGCTGGCGGTCTCGGTACACCGAGGTGCCGCCAGCGTTTTTTCTGACCCCTGATCACTCACCGGTCATACGGCCGACACAAGGAGAATGACCCCTTGGCAAAACCCAATTATCAATTCGAAAAGCGCCAGCGCGATCTGGCCAAGAAACGCAAGCAGGACGAAAAGCGCCAGGCAAAACTCGCTGCCAAGGCGGCCGGCGACGGTAGCAACAACGATCAGAATGGCCCGGACGACAACGCCGGCGCCAACACAGGCGACACCAACCCGCCGAACGCCTGAGCCCGACTCGCGCCGGGCGCGGCGCGCACGTGGCGGGCGGCGCTCAGTCTTTGGTCAGCGTCATCAGGATGTCGGCGTACCAGGCGCAATTGAGCCCCAGCGCCTCGTCTACTTCGAGGTCGCGTTCGCCCACGTCGAGCCGGGCCGAATGCACGCCGAGCAGCATCCACGGCAAATCGCCCAGTTCGACCGAGGGCTTGGCCACCCGCATGACCACCGGCGCACCACTGGTGCCACGGTGCGTGCGCGCATCGGTCAAAAAATAGCCCTTGCCCTGAAAGCGCAAGCCGAAGGACGAGGCAATGATTGCCTGACGCACCACCGGCATGTGGTTCAGCGTGTCGTGAAAGCCCAACGGAAAACCCACCACCAGCAAAGATGAGCCGACCTCGACCTGATCGAGCTGGCTGAGCAGGTGGCTGGGCGTGAAGGCTCTGAATGAGGTGGTCTTCGGCAAGGCAGCGCGGTCGATTTCGAGCACCGCCACATCCACCGCCCCGGCCGAATCCTCGGCCTGCCGCCAGGCACTTTTGCCATCGCGGAACAACAGCATCGAGAAGCCGGTCGACTCCGCGTTGTTGGCCGTATTGGTGTGCAGTTCGATCTCGATGCGGTTCGGAAAATGCTGGCTCGGCTCATCGCACATGACATGCCGACTGGTCACCAGGAACAGGCGGTCATCGCGCTCAAAGTAGAACCCGGTGGCGTTGGTCAGCGCACGATCGCCGTCGAAAGTCAGAATACGCGGGGTGGTCAGAAGAATGGTTTCGATCATGGCAACACCCGAAATAGCGTCCTGCGTTCGGCCCGAACAACACGGCGTCGAAACAACCCATGCAATGCAGGACGCATCGCGTGGCGAATCCTTTCTACAATAGCACCTCACCCCCAACTCATTGCTCGCATGCACCCGCCCATCCAGATTCCACCTGACGAGATCGAAATCACCGCCATCCGCGCCCAGGGCTCGGGGGGGCAGAACGTCAACAAGGTCTCGAACGCGGTGCATCTGCGCTTCGACATCGGCGCCTCATCGCTGCCCGACGCGGTCAAGGCGCGCCTGCTGGCGCGTGGCGATCAGCGCATCAGCAAGGACGGTGTGGTGATCATCAAGGCGCAGGCCTTTCGCAGTCTGGAAAAGAATCGCGCCGAAGCGATACGCCGACTCGAAGACCTGATCGCCAGTGTGGCGGTCGAACCCAAGACCCGCCACGCCACACGCCCGACCCGCAGCGCGGTCCGTAAGCGCCTGGAGAGCAAGACGCGGCGCAGCGCCATCAAGGCCGGCCGCGGCCGGGTCAGCGAATAGCGACCGACACCGCCATCGCCTGCGCGTGGTGACGCAGATGCGATTCAATAAAACTGGCAATGAAGTAATAGCTGTGGTCGTAGCCCGGCTGCATGCGCAGCGTGAGCGGATGCCCCACCGCCTCGGCCGCTGCCTGCAGCGCCTCGGGTTTGAGCTGCTCGGCCAGAAAACCGTCGGCCTCGCCCTGATCGATGAGGATCGGCAGCCGCTCCGGCGCGTCTGCGATCAACTCGGTCGCATCCCAGGCGCGCCAAGTAGCACGATCGGCGCCCAGATAGCGCGACAAGGCCTTTTCGCCCCAGGGGCAATCCATCGGATGGCAGATCGGCGAAAACGCCGACACCGACCGATAGCGCCCCGGATTCTTCAGTGCACAGATCAGCGCACCGTGCCCGCCCATCGAATGCCCGCTGATACCGCGCTGCTCCGAGGCCGGAAAGTTGGCCCCGACCAGGGCCGGCAGTTCATCGACCACATAGTCGTACATGCGGTAGTGCTGCGCCCAGGGCGCTTCGGTGGCGTTCACATAAAAGCCGGCGCCCAGGCCGAAGTCCCAGCCACCGTCGGGGTCGTCGGGCACGCCTTCGCCGCGCGGGCTGGTGTCAGGCGCCACGATGATGAGACCCAGCTCGGCCGCCACGCGATGCGCGCCGGCCTTCTGCATGAAGTTTTCATCGGTGCAGGTCAGGCCCGAAAGCCAATACACCACCGGCAAACGCTGCCCGGATTCGGCCTGTGGCGGCAGATACACCGCAAACACCATGTCGCAGCCGAGGCTGGCAGCGCGGTGACGATAACGCTTGTGCCAGCCGCCGAAGCTGCGCTGGCTGGAGAGACATTCGAGTGACATGGGCCCGCTCCGCTCAGAAGTGGATGACGGTGCGAATGCTCTTGCCTTCGTGCATCAGATCAAACGCAGTGTTGATCTCGTCCAGCCCCATGGTGTGGGTGATGAAGGTGTCGAGCGGAATCTCGCCGCGCTGCGCCCTGGCCACATAGCCCGGCAACTCGGTGCGCCCGCGCACGCCACCAAAGGCGGAGCCGCGCCACACCCGACCGGTGACCAGCTGGAAGGGGCGCGTCGAAATCTCCTGCCCCGCGCCGGCCACACCGATGATGGTCGATTCGCCCCAGCCTTTATGGCAGCACTCCAGCGCGGCGCGCATGAGCTTGACGTTGCCGACGCACTCGAAGGAGTAGTCGACGCCGCCGTCCGTCATCTCGACGATGACGTCCTGAATCGGCGTGTCGAAATCCTTTGGGTTCACGCAGTCGGTGGCGCCCAGCGAGCGCGCGATCTCGAACTTGGCCGGATTGATGTCGACGGCAATGATCCGCCCCGCCTTGGCCATGGTCGCGCCGATGATCGCCGCCAGGCCGATACCGCCGAGGCCGAAGATCGCCACCGTCGCGCCGGCTTCGACCTTGGCGGTGTTGAGCACTGCGCCGATGCCGGTGGTCACGCCGCAGCCGAGCAGACACACCTTTTCGAGCGGCGCCTCCTTGGGGATCTTGGCCAGCGAGATCTCCGGCACCACGGTGTATTCGGAGAAGGTCGAGGTGCCCATGTAGTGGTAGATCGGCTTGCCCTGATAGGAGAAGCGCGTGGTGCCGTCGGGCATCAGCCCCTTGCCCTGGGTGGCGCGCACCGCCTGGCACAGATTGGTCTTGCCCGACTTGCAGAACTTGCACTCGCGGCACTCGGCCGTGTAGAGCGGAATCACATGGTCGCCCACCGCCAGCGAGGTCACGCCCTCGCCCACCGATTCGACGATGCCGCCGCCTTCGTGGCCGAGAATGGCCGGGAAGATGCCTTCCGGATCGTCACCCGACAGCGTGAAGGCGTCGGTGTGACACACGCCGCTGGCCACAATGCGCACCCGCACCTCGCCCGCCTTGGGTGGCGCGACATCGACTTCAACGATCTGCAGGGGCTTTCCCGCCGCAAAGGCAACCGCGGCACGCGACTTGATGGTCATGAGGTTTCACTCCGGACTGACGATGAAACGACAGTATAGAGAATCATTTCGACACGGCCATTCGACGGACCGCGCACCACGGCCGCGCCATTGCGCGATAATGCCGCGCCGGCGTCCGTGCCGGCACCGGGCCACAAGGAACACCCATGACGATGAAACCCTCCGACCTCGCGAAAAGCCGCGGGCTCAAGATCAACAACAAGCTCAACGCAGCCGCCAACCCGGCTCAGTTCGGCGCCGCCACCCAGGGCGCCGACAAGCGCGAACAGCGCCAGCAGGAACGCGCCCTTGGCGTCGTCCCTTTCGCCTGCAAGCTGCCGATCGCGCTGGTCAAGCAACTGCAGGAACGCGGCGCCGCGCATGAAGGCGGGCTGAACGGCCTGATGACCGAGCTGGTCAGCCAGGCGCTCGCCGAGAAATAATCCGCCGCCATGCCCGGCGCAACACCCGCCTCGTCGAGACGCCCTGCCGGGCTCGCCGGCTGGGCCATCGCCTGGCTGCCCATGGTGTTCATCGCCATCGCCAATGGCGGCGCGCGCGAAGCCTGGCTGCAGGCACCGCTGGGCGAGATGGCCGCGCACCAGGCGTCGACGCTGAGCGCGATTGCCCTGTTCGGGGCGTACATCTGGTGGGTGATGCCACGCTTGCGCCCGGCGTCGACGGGCCAGGCCGCGACCATCGGCGGCCTGTGGCTGCTGATGACGCTGGCCTTTGAATTTCTGTTCGGGCACTTTGTGGCCGGCCAGTCGTGGGCGGCACTGCTGGCCAACTACGATCTCACCGCCGGCCGCCTGTGGCCGCTGATTCCGCTGTGGGTGGCGATCGCGCCACCCCTCTTCCACCGGATGCGGTCGCCTTACAGCGGCAAGTCGTCGAAGCTCGAATAGATCGCGCGCAACCAGGTCTTCACCCGCTGACGCTCCAGCATGCCCAGGGCATCCGGGCCGCTGCGCGTATTGCTGGCCGCCCAGAAGCTGGCGCTCTGGCGATCGATCTTGCGCATGCTCGCTTCGTGCAGCTCGGGCAAGCTGATGACGCGGGCGCCCAATGCCTTGGCACCCTGCAACGCCGACGAGGCCTCGAGCTGCGAAAAGTCCGAACCGCGCCCGAGATTCTTCACCACGAAGTAGTTCAACTCCGCGCCATAAGTGTTGATCAGGCGATTGAGCAGGGCCACCGAGTCGGCGCCCGAGTCGGCCAGATGCCAGTAATTGACGGTCACGCCCATCTCGGCCAGCAGTGGCAGCAGATCCGAGTCCTTGACCCAGCGGGCCAGCGGCGCGGCCGTTTGGGCGGCCAGGTCGACGATCACGCTCGGCGCCTCGCCCTCGTCCGCCGGCGGCTCGTCAAAGACGGTGGCGATCATGTCCAGCCCTTCATAGGTATCGACGATCACCGGCGAGGCGTAGTCGGCATAGAAGCGGGTGAAGGAGGTGTGCGAGCGGTCGGTGTCGAAACCGGTAAACGGCCGCCCCTTGTCGATGAAATACTGCGCCAGCACACGTGCCGTCACGGATTTGCCAACACCGCCTTTTTCGCCGCCGATGAAATTCAGAGAGCTCATGAGTGTGTCCTGTGGTTCGATGATCCAGCCAAGCGGCTGATTATCCTGAAATGTGCTGACAACATGGCTAAACCGCGCGCCGAACGAGCCGCCAGACTAAGCCCGGACAATGACAGGCGCAAGCAAGAGCGCTATAAAGAACACTCTGCGTCGGCCATCTCCTGCGACGCAGCCGCCCCTGACCGACAAGCGCGCAACAATGCCTCAGACCCGAATTCCCGCCGCGTGGATGCGTGGCGGCACCAGCAAAGGCGTGTTCTTCCTCGCCAGCGACCTCCCGACCGACGCGGCCGAACGCGACGCCCTGCTCGTGCGGCTGCTCGGCAGCCCCGACCCCTACGGCAAGCAGATCGACGGTCTCGGCGGCGCCACCTCCAGCACCAGCAAGGTCGTCATCGTGTCGCCCGCGAGTGAGCCGGACTGCGATGTGAGCTACCTGTTTGGTCAGGTGCTGATCGACCATGACGCCATCGACTGGTCGGGCAACTGCGGCAATCTCACCGCCGCCGTCGGCCCCTTCGCCATCTGGCGCAAACTGGTCACGCCGCAGCACAACGGCGAAACCAATGTCCGCCTGTGGCAAGCCAATGTCGGCAAACGTATTCATGCCCGCGTCCCGGTGCTCGACGGCCAACCGGTCGAAGGCGGCAAGTTCGTGCTCGATGGCGTGGCCTTCCCCGCAGCGCCGATCACCCTCACCTTTCTCGACCCCGGCGGCGCCGAGGGCGGCGGCATTTTGCCGACCGGCAACCCGGTCGACACGCTCAGCCTCGCCGACGGCACCCGCATCGACGCATCACTGGTGAGCGCCGGCAATCCGATGGTGTTTGTCTCGGCGCACGCGCTCGGCGTCGACTGCACCGCCTCTCAAGCCACGCTGAACGCCAACACCGACCTGCGCGAGCGCTGCGAACAACTGCGCATCGCCGGCGCGCTGGCCATGGGCCTGGCCGACTCGGCCGAGGCCGCAGCCCGCCGCCAGCACACGCCCAAACTCGCCATCGTCGCCCCGCCGGCCGCGTGCCAGTCGGTCGACGGCAAGCACTTCGCCGCCAGCGATCTCGACCTGCTCACCCGCGTGCTGTCGATGGGCAGCTTCCACCACGCCATCCCCGGCACCGCCGCCATTGCCGTGGCCGCCGCGGCCGGCGTGCCCGGCTCACTGGTGTCGCGCCAGATTCAGAGCGATCCGATCGGGCCGCTGCGCATCGGCCATCCCTCCGGGCGCAGCGAGGTCGGCGCCACCACCCACACCCACACGGGCCAGTGGGTGCTGGAGGCCGCCGTGCTACGACGTAGCGCCCGGATGCTGATGGACGGCTGGGCCTGTCTGCCCGGCTGAACGCGAGCGCCCGGCGGCGGTCACATGCGATGACATTCCGGCGGACAGCGGTCCGCCGCCCCCTGCCCCTGGAGACGTTCGATGCAATCCGATCCCGATTTCGACAGCCTGCTCCCCGCCAAACGGCTCGATCGCCGCGGCTTTCTGCTCACCGCCACCGCCGCCGGCTTTGCCCTGGCCACCCACCCCGTGAGTGCACAAACCATGATCCAGACCGACGACACCGACCTGCGCACCGGCACCGACATGCTCGACACCGGCACCGGCCCCTTGCCGATCTATCACGCCGCGCCGGCGCAAGGCGGTTCGCACCCGGTGGTGCTGGTGGTGCAGGAAATCTTTGGCGTCCATGAACACATCCGTGACGTCTGCCGCCGCCTCGCCCGACTCGGCTATCTGGCCGTCGCGCCGGAGCTGTATTTCCGTCAGGGCGATCCGGGCAAGTACGACAACATCCCGGCACTGCTCAAAGAGATTGTCTCGAAGGTGCCTGACGAGCAGGTGATGTCAGACCTCGACATGACGGTCGCCTGGGCCGCGGGTCACGGCGGCAACACCACCCGGCTGGGCATCACCGGCTTCTGCTGGGGCGGGCGCATCGTGTGGCTGTACGCCGCACATAACCCGAAGCTCAAGGCCGGCATTGCCTGGTATGGGCGGATTCGCGGCGACGCCTCCGCGCTCAACCCACGCCACCCGATCGATATCGTTGGCGAACTCAAAGCCCCGGTGCTCGGTCTGTATGGCGCGCAGGACCAGGGCATTCCGGCCGCCGATGCCGAGGCCATGGGCGCGGCGCTCAAGGCGGCGGGCAAGAAAGGCGAGGTGGTGGTGTACCCGGACGCCGGCCACGCCTTCCATGCCGACTACCGGCCCAGCTATCGCGAAGGCCCGGCGCAGGACGGCTGGCAGCGGCTGCAGGCGTGGCTCAAGGCCAACGGGGTGTGAGTCTTCAGCGGGCGGCGCTCGCCGCTGCCTCGGTGCGCCACAGCGGGGCGGCAAAACTGCCGCCCAGGCTGAGCGCCTGGGTCTGCGCCTTCAATTTGCGGTACAGCTTGCGACTCATGCCCTTGGGCGCTTCGGCCAGGGCGGCGGTCAGTGACAGATCGAGCACACCATCGCCGAGCCCGATCTGGCCCTGTCCGGTCAGTTGCAGCCACGCGCCGCGGATCACCAGCGTCTCGATCCGTGCAAGGCCGGCGGCCACCTGCACCTCGGCACTGGCCGCGCGAATGGGCAGATTGTCCGGCACGGTGGCGCTCGGCAGCGCCGCCGCCAGCACACTGCCCGGCTCCCGCAGCGCGTCGATCAGCGCGGTGCCGCGCCAGGCGCCGCCATTGAGTTGAAAGCGCATCGGCCCGTGCGCCGTCGCCAGCGGGTCCGCCGCGCGGGCATCGAAATCGAGGCGCACGTCAGCGTCCAGCCCCCCGCCCAGCATCGGCGTCGCCTCGGCCGCCATCGGCCAATGCTCGATCGCCACACCGGTCGCCTTGACACCGAGCGTGCCCGCGCCCGCCGCATCACGTGCGATCTGGCCAGACACGCGGCCATTGAACACCGCCCCCTCGAAGGGCCCCAGGCGCAAGTCCGATCCATCGCTCGCCAGCGGCAGCACCAATGATTCAAAACGCCAGCCATCGGCCTCCAGCCGATCCGCCCGGAGTCGCCCCGCAAATGGCGGCAGCGCGGCGGCCGACCACAGCCCGCTCAGTTCGGCACGGTAAGCCGCCAGCGACAGCAGCGGTGTATACAGATCAAATGTCAGCGACGGCGTGCTGTCGGGGTGAACGCTCACCGCGCCGGCGAGCCGGTGGGTGCCATCATTGAATGCCAGTTCGGAATCGAGCACTCCGGCCAGCGGCTGCCAGGCGAGCTGCCCGGTGATTTGGAGCTTGCGCGCCGGCGCCGCATCAGCGCGTGGCCAGCCCAGGTGTATGTCCAGCCCGTTGAACACGAGCTCGGCCGGCTCACTTCGCCATGCCGGCACTGCCTTCAAACTGACGGCATGACTGCGACCGTCGCGACGCAGGTTGCCCTCCAGCAACAGGCTGTCGGCGGTCCAGCCCTCGCCCCCCGAACGCAGATTGCTCACCCGCCCGGCCAGGGCGCCGCCGCGTTCGCCATCGCGCTTGAAGCTCGCCGTGGCCAGCGCCAGATGCAAGCCGTCCTGCCATTGCCACTCGGCCACATCGGCGGCAAGCTCGCTGGTGCCGCTGCGGCCGGTGCCGGTCATGCGCAGCGCCACATCCCGGCCCTGCCAGCGGCCTTGCGCGTCCGCCGCCACGCTGCCCAGGTTGAGTCCCAGACTGGCGCGCTGGTAGCCCAATGCCTCGCCGGAAAAATCCACGCCGGCAATGTTCAGACTCACGACCCCACCGCCATCAATATCGAAGCCGGCCGTCATCCGGAAACGCCCGGCCGCATGCAAGGACCCCACCGCCCTGGCGTCCCCCTCGACACCGAGGCCACCGCGCACGCCTTTGCCCACCGGGCCAATGAAGGCGGTCACATCCGACAACTGCAAGGTCACGCCATTGATCGGGTCGACCACTTCAAGCGCGCCATCGGTCACGGTCACCCGGCGCACGTTGAAGGCCACCTTGCGCGGCTTGATCGAAGTCGCCTCGCGCAGGCCATCGAGCGATTCGAGCGTTTTGAGGACATCCCGCGTGAGGTGGATCTTGAGGCCCTCGAAACGCATCTCCTGGACATCAACACGACGCGACAGCAAGGGCAGCAGGCCAACATGGACCCGCACGCGCGCCACGTGTGCGGCAAGGTGGTCAGGCGCGCCGCGGGCCGACACGCTGACCTGTGCCGCATCGAGCGCCAGACGGGGCCAGAACGACAGCGTGAGCGGCCCGTCAATGCGCAGCGCCCGGTCGTGGCGCTCGGCGACCGCCTGAACCAGCTCGGCTTTGACGCGCTCGCTGTCAAAGGTTTCGGTGAGATACCAGATCGCGCCAACGGCCAGCAAGAGCAGGCACAACACAAAAATGGCGAGATTCTTGAACAGGCGCATGACCGATCCGGGTGGGATAGCGTAGATACGCCGTCATCTTAGCGCCAATACGGCCGCAGCGTTTGGCCGATCCGGGCTCAGTCGGGCGGGCTCGCGCGTGGCGGCGAGTGACGCAGCAGGTAGTCGGCCACCAAGCCATTCACGGTGCCAAACACCACGGCCGCCAGCGCGAATACCGGCACCAGATAGAAAATGCCGTCGTGCGGCACCAGCCACAGCCGGGCGATCAGAATCTGCCCCGCGAAATGACCGAAGGCCGCCAGCACGCTGTGACTGACCGGACCAAACCAGCGCGTGGGCAAGTGCTGCGCCAGGGCCAACACCCCCAGGCTGATCAACGCCCCGCTGACGCTCAAAAAGAACCCGGGCGCCAGAAACTGGCCGAGCACCAAGGACGCAGCAAACACCCGCAGCAAGGCGACCCAGGCCGCCTCACGCCACCCCCAGCGCGCCAGCACCACCAGCGTGATGATGTTGCCCAGCCCCGGCTTGACGCCCGGCAGTGGCAAGGGGATGGCGGCCTCGGCAATCGACAGCGCGATCGCCGCCGCCGCATAGCGGGCGATGCGCACATCGGCGTTGGTGACGGGGAGCTCAGTAGTTGAGCGTGTCATAAGCGCTGCTGTCGCCGAGCAGGCGCAGGCTGACTTCGTTGGGCGCGCAGATGGCGACCGCACCGGCGCGGGTCAGCCAGCCTTGCAGCACGCAATACTGGCGGGGGCCGGGGTCGCTGAACACACGCGCGCGACCCGGCTCGACCTGCACCCGGGTCTGCCCGAGCGGGCCGTCGACGTCGACCGAGGCCGGGCGATCGAGGCTCAGCCGGGCCACCACTTTGCCGCCCGCGCGCACCTCGGCCCAGCGCGCCACACCGCCTTGCCAGAATGTCAGCGCAAAAAAAACGCAGGCGGCCAGGCCGCCGCCGATCACCAAGAAATCTCCGGGACGAAAGCCGGCACGCCACTCATGCCAAGCGAGCTTCATGAAGGGGGCTGACCGTCCCGCGAGCGGCGTGCCGAGGCACGGTGCCGAACCATCACGCGCACCGTGTCACCAAAAGCCGCGGCCAGCCATTCGGCGAAATACACCGAGCGATGCTGCCCGCCAGTACAGCCGATGGCCACCGTGAGGTAGCTGCGGTTGTCGCGGATGTAGGCCGGCAGCCAGTTGGCCACAAAAGCGCGGATGTCTTCGGCCATGCGGCCGACTTCGGGAATGCGCTCGAGGAAGTCGATCACTGGCTGGTCCTTGCCGGTGAGCGGGCGCAGCTTGGGGTCGTAGTGCGGATTGGGCAGGCAGCGCACATCGAACACCAGATCGGCATCGACCGGAATGCCGTATTTGAAGCCGAAGGACTGGAACAGCAAGGTCAGGCCGGCCGTGGCCTCTAGCTTCAGGTAGTCCTTGACCCAGGCCCGCAAGGTGTTGGCCTGGGTGTCGCTGGTGTCCATGCGGTAGCCCAGGCGGGCGATCGGGTCGAGTGCCTCACGCTCACGGGCAATGGCCTCGCCGAGCGTGACGTTTTCTTCGGCCAGTGGGTGGCGCCGGCGGGTTTCGGAGAAGCGGGCGATGAGCGTGTCGTCGCGCGCGTCGAGAAAGATGAAGCGCACATCGGCAATCATGCCGCGCAGTCGCTCGACCTCGCCAGGCAAGGCGGCAATCGACATGCCCGAGCGCACGTCCACCGCCACCGCCACGCGGCGGTAACCCGCCCCGCGCAGGTTGCTCACCAGTTGTGGCAGCAAGGTGGCGGGGAGATTGTCGACCACGTAGTAGCCGGCATCTTCGAGCACATTGAGGGCAACGCTCTTGCCCGATCCGGACAAGCCGCTGATGAGAACGATCTGCATGTTCAGGCCCGTAACAGAATGCGTCGAGTGTATAGCGAACAGCACTGTGATGACACCCGCCAATCGGCCCGAGCACCGCCACGGCCGGCTACATTAGGGAAAACCTATACATCGATCCGCGGTTTGCCGGCCTAGTCTTAAAAGGTTGATGCGGCGAATGCATGGACGCTGGCGGAGTCTGGCGCCAGGCATTCGATCAACCCACGGCTGCGGCGCATTGCCAAGGCCGCCGGGCGGGCGCACGCACGGCTCGTCCGCTCTTGTGACAGATCTGGAGGAGACCTTCGTGGATAAGAAAAATCAATCACTCGCATCGCAGCAAAGCGCACCGCAACGACGCAACTTCCTGAAAACCGCCGCGGCCGGCGGCGCACTGATTGCCGGCGCTCCCTTTATCAGCAACGCCCAGGCGGCCAAGGGCAAGACCTGGAAAGTGCAATCGACCTGGGACGCCGGCACCACCGGCTACGCCTTGTTCGAGGAATGGTGCAACGGCTTTCAGGAGGCCACTGGCGGCGAGCTGAGCATCAAGCCCTTCGGCGCCAAGGCCGTGGCGGCCGACAACAACGCGCTGTTCGAGTCGGTGCAGACCGGCGTGCTCGACGGCATGAACCCCTTCACCCTTTACTGGGCAGGCAAGATGCCGGCCAGCGTTTTCCTGTCGTCCTACCCGGTGGGGCCGGACCAGCCCGCGCAGTGGGACACCATGTTCTACGGCCTCGGCCTGCTCGAGAAGGTGCGCGAAATCTACGCCAAATTCGGCTTGGTGTATGTCGGCCCGATCCAGCATGACGCCAACATCATCCACTCGAAAAAGCCGGTACAGAGCGTGGCCGACTTCCAGGGCCTCAAGCTGCGCGTGCCCGGCGGCATGGTGTCGGAAGTGTTCCAGGCCTTTGGCGCCAGCACGGTGAGTCTGCCGGGCTCGGACATCTTCCCGGCGCTTGAAAAAGGCACGATCGACGCGGCCGACTATGTGGGGCCGGCGGTCAACTGGGACCTGGGCTTTGCGCAGGTGACCAAGTACATCCTCTTCGGCCCGCCGGGCCTGATGTCGGTGTACCAGCCGGTCGACCTGATGGACTTCACGGTCAACATGCGCGCCTGGAAGAGCCTGTCGCCACTGATGCAGCAAATGGTGGAAGACCGGGTGAAGACCTATTCGGTGAAGCACTTCGTGTCGATCCAGAAGCGCAACGTCGAGGCCCTGGTCAAATTCGAGCAGGCCGGCAGCGTCATCAACCGCATGAGTCAGGACGACCTGGACCAGTTCCGCAAGGCGGCCATTCCGATCTGGTTCAAGTGGGCCAAGAAAGACCAGGCCGCAGCCGAGGTGTTCAAGATGCAGCTCGACTACATGATGAATCCGATCATGGGCTACGTCTCCGCGGCCGACATCAAGGGCCTGAGCCTCTAACAGCATCCTGGCTGAAGCAGCGCACCGCCCGGCACGATCCGGCGCGGTGCGATGCGCGCGCGCTGCACCCGAGGAGATGTGCCCATGAACACAGAACCCGACTTTGGCTTCGTGCTGCCCCACATGATCTATTGGGGCTGGCTGGCGATCATGCCGCTGATCTTCATCTTCTGGGCGCGCTGGCAAGAACACGGCCAGCCGCCGCCCACCACGCCGGACGAAGAGCTGGCCGCCAGTCTGCTGGCCACCGAGGACCCGGCGCTACATGTCGAAAACGGCTTCACCCGCGTGCTCGACACCCTCAGCAAGTGGTCGGGCATCTTCGTCGCGTTCTGGACGGTCAATGCCGTGGTCGCCTACTTCTACGAAGTGATCATGCGCTACATCTTCAACCAGCCGACCATCTGGGTGCATGAGTCGTGCTTCTTGCTGTTCGGCATGCAATACCTGCTCGCCGGCGCCTACACCCTGCTCACCGGCGGCCATGTGCGGGTCGACGTGCTCTACATCAAGCTGCCGCCGCGCGGCCGGGTCGGCATGGACATCTTCACCTCGGTGTTCTTCTTCATCTTCGCCATTGCGCTGTTCGGCACTTCCTGGGGCTTCTTCATGTCGTCCTACGGCATGGGCGAGACCACGGTCGAGACCTGGGGCATCCAGTACTGGCCGGTCAAGGGCATGATGGTGCTCGGCGCCGTCCTGCTGCTGCTGGCGGGCATCTCCAAGCTGGCCAAGGACATCGTGCTCTTCCAGCGCATGGGCCGGGAGGGCTGAGCCATGACGACATCAGGCGCAAAGCGCACCCCCTCGCTCAGCGGCCGCCTCGGCACCGCCGCGCTGATTCTGTCGACCGGTACCGCGCTGTTCATCTTCGGCGTCGAGCTGATCAACGTGCTGTTCTACGACCCCTACGAAGACGCGCACTTCCTGTTCACCACCGCGGGCCTGCTCGAAGACGTGGAGATCAAGGAGCTCACCTACATCATGTTCGGCTCCCTGCTGGTGCTGCTCATGCTGGGCCTGCCGCTGGCCTTCGTGACCGGCGGGCTGGGGGTGGTGTTCATCTACCTCATCGGCGGCCAGGTGATGATCAACATCATCCCCTCGCGCATCTTCCCGATGATGACCAACTCCGATCTGGCGGCCATTCCGCTGTTCATTTTCATGGCCTCCATGCTCGAACGCGCCGGGCTGATCGAGGAGATGTTCGACGTCATCTACCAGTGGATGGGCGGGCTGCGCGGCGGGCTGGCGGCGGCCACCATCATCGCCTCCACCATTCTCGCCGCCATGGTCGGCGTCATCGGCGCGGCGGTGGTCACCATGGGCATCATCGCCCTGCCGGCCATGCTCAAGCGCAACTACCACCCCGAGATCGCCATCGGCTCCATCATGGCCGGCGGCACGCTCGGCATCCTGATTCCGCCCTCCATCCTCGCCATCCTGTATGCCGTAGTGGCGCAGCAATCGGTCGGTGAGCTGTATTTAGGATCGCTGCTGCCGGGCCTGATGCTCTCCGGCCTGTATGTGGCCTACGTCTTGTTTCGCACCTGGCTGCGCCCCGAACTCGGCCCCGCCGTCCCGCGCGAAGAGCGCCTCAACCTCGGCCAGAAGCTGCGCCTGCTGCTCAAGCTGGTCGCGCCGCTCATTCTGGTGGTACTGGTGCTCGGCCTGCTCTTCGCCGGCATCGCCACGCCCGTCGAGGCCGCCGGCATCGGCTCATTCGGCGCCATCATCGTCGCCATCATGCACAAGCGCTTCAACCTCATCGCCCTCAAAGAGGCCTCGGTCAGCACCGTCAAGGCCTCGGCCATGGTGCTGTGGATCATCTTCGGTGCCTCGATCTTCGTCGGCTTCTACATCCTGCAAGGCGGCCAGGCCTTCATCAACGACGCCATCCTCGGCACCGGCCTGTCGCCCTACGGCATCCTGTTCCTGATGATGGTGCTGCTGGTCATCCTCGGCATGTTCCTCGACTGGGTCGGCATCCTGCTGCTCGCCGTGCCCATCTTCGTGCCCATCATCAAGTCACTCACCTTCGACGGCCTGCTCGGCCTGCCCCCCGTGCCCGGCGACAAGGTGGCGTTATGGTTCGGCGTCATCTACCTGGTCAACATGCAGATGAGCTTCCTCAGCCCGCCCTTCGGCTACGCCCTGTTCTACATGCGCGGTGTCACGCCCGACTCGATCAGCATGGCCACCATCTTCCGCTCGGCGCTGGTGTTTCTTGGCCTGCAGGTGCTGGGGCTGACGCTGTGTATCTTGCTGCCGGGAATTGTGACGTTTTTGCCGGGGCTGGTTTATGGGTGAGGGGGTTGCAACAAGTGACGCATTGCCCCGCCACTTCACCGCTTGGCGCCGTAGGGTGGGCGGCTTGTCCGCCCACCATCGACACCCAAGACAGCCGATGAATGGTGGGCAGCAAAGCTGACCACCCTACGCCTACGGACTGCGCCCAAATTACGCGCGCGGTATCCTGGCGACTGCCGCTGCCATAGAGATGCGTGCCATGTAATCTGGGGTGGGTGAAGCGAAGTCCAACGATTTTTGAAGGGTGGATGTTGGGCTTCGCGTTGCTCAACCCAACCTACCGTGCTGCGTGCAGCCACTCTTGACCCAAGATGTACGTCCAAATCAACCGCGTCGTTGATCCGCACTCCCAGCCGTCCACCATAAACGTGAACTGCCTTTCTCTTCTGGCATGCTTTCTCGCACTCTCAGCCGAGGCAAAGCAGCCAACAACACTTTGGTGACTCCAATTACAACGAGTATGTTCGACGGGATGATCAAAAAGGGCGAGTAAATGGACACAACGAATGGTGCCCCGCCCCCTGGAACCGTCGAAGCAAAGATTCGCAGGCCGTGATAAATCACGAGTAGCGCCAAGCCATAAAGGAGGGTAGAGCTTCCTGGCATTTCCTTCGGAAGACGCTCACTGAGTTGCGCTTTATTGACAAATATCGTCGCGACTATCACCGCCGGAACGTAGTTAGCCAAGAGTACAAATGCATGAAATAGCGCCGGCGGCAACTTCCCGAATACAGGCCCGTACATTCCACCAAGCAACATGATCAGGAGCTGGCCACCCACGGGAAACAGCTTGGCGAGCAGTACAGAAAATCCAAGAACGGGAAGCATCATATGGCTTTAGAAAAACTATCTAGGGTATTGAACCGCGCTGCTGGGGCATAAGACGAAACCTATGTAATCTTGGCCCACGCTGCCAAAGCGCCAGCCAAAGCTACGGCGGTCGAAAACGCCGCATAAATCACCCGCATTCAGTCACATTATGTTGCTGGATATCTGCTCAAAATATTTTGCATTTATCATAAACCAACAGCATCTGAAAAGCATGTTTACCATCAACACATGAGCGGCGATCGAAACGAATGCAGGCCGACACAGAGAATGCATGTTGCGCGCACAACGACTGCTCCCGGATTCCGCTGCGCTGCATCCGGGCTTGTATGTTATCGGTGCTCCCTTGTTCTCAGCGTGCGGGGGAGCCGAGGTGGAGGGACGATCCGGGCTATCTGCCGTGTTAGCGCACGGACAGACCTCTGTAGTGCTGTCCCCACTTCGTCTGCCCAACGTCGATGAAGAATGCAGCAGGCGTTTGGCCCGGCATGCCGGGCCAAACGACCGCCGATAGTGAACAAGCCAACGTCCAGGCAGACGCCCCCTCGGCTACTGAGCATTGTACGCGCTGTACTGATGTGCTCAGGAGGAGGCCTCATGGAACGCTCCGCACAACTGAACTTCGGCGTTGACGTTGGCAAGCACGAGCTGGTCATCGCCTCGAGTGTCGATCAGCGCGTCACCAAGATCGCCAATCGGCCCGATGCGATTTGGCGCTGGCTCGGAACTTTGCCAGCCGACTGTCGCGTCGGCATGGAAGCGACGGGGATCTATCACCAGCAATTGGCCGATCTGGCCCATGCCGCAGGCCACCAGGTCTATGTCTTCAACCCGCGCGCCGTGGCCGTGTATCTGAAGTCGCTGCGCTCACGCGGCAAGACCGACATTCTCGATGCCCGGGGCATTGCCCGATACGTACAGAACGAGGCGGACGAGCACCCGCTCTATACGCCGCCGAGTGCAACACAGCGCTCCGTCCAGACTCTGTTGCATCGTCGTCATCAGGTGGTCAAACAACGTGCCGCACTGCGCATGAGTTGCCAGTCACTGGATGAGTCGTTACGCGCGCCATTCGAGCCGCTGCTGATTGCCTTCGATCAGTGCGTGCGGGAAATCGACTCGCAGCTGCGCCAACGGGTGCGCGCCGATGAGCAGTTGCTCGCACAGGCCACCCGCCTGCGATCAATCCCCGGCGTGGGGCCGCTGATCAGCACCGCTTTGGCGCTACGCTTGAGTCGTCATCCGTACCGCAACAGCGATGCGCTGGTCGCCGCCCTGGGCATGGACCCAAGGCCGCACCAGTCGGGAGTGTCAGAAGCTCCGCGACACCTGTCCAAGCAGGGCAACGGTGAAGAGCGCCGACTGATCTACATGGCAGCTGTCAGTGCCTGTCGATGCGCACTGTGGCGCAAACGATTTGATCAACTGATTGCCCGCGGTTTGCCGAGCACTGCGGCTCACTGCATCATCGCCAGAAAGCTGCTGCGTATCGCCTTTGCCATCAATAAGAACTGTCAGCTGTATCGTACTGAGGTGCTCGGCGACGATTGCCGCGCAACATAGAATCTACGGCCTGCCGACGATCGCGGTAAGCGTCAGGCCGCGACCAGCCACTCACCGTCGCGCCGCGCGACGCCGGCTTTGACGAGGCTGGCGACCAGCCAGTCGGCCAGACGTTCGGGGGTTTCGTTGAGGAAGCGTTCGTTGGCGATGCGGAACAGCGGGGTGCGGTCCAGCCAGCCGGGGAGGTCGGCGAGGGCGATGCGGCGCATGTCGAGCAGGGAGAAGGTGACGCAGCCTCGGATGGCGTTGCGGGCCATGCGGCTGCCGTCTTCTTCGAAGGCGCGCAGGCGGGCGTAGGCGGCGGCGAGGGCCTCGTCGACTTCATCGAAGGGCGCGCCGTGGCCGGGAATGACATGGCGCACCGGCAGGCGGGCGATTACGTCGAGCGTGCGGCGGGCTTCGCCGATGCCGTCGCCGGTGCCGAGCACGTCGGCGAAGAGGATGCCAAAGCCGTCGCGCCACAGCGCGTCGCCGGAGATGAGCACGCCGTGGTCGCGGTTGAAGAACATCAGCGCGTCCATGTCGTGGCCGGGCGCGGCGAGCGCTTCCCAGTGCAGGCCGCCCATCTCGCGGGTGTCGCCGGGGTGGGCCTTGGTGTCGGCGGTGAAGCGGTCGCCGGTCTGGCCGGCGACGGTGAGCAGCAAGGCGTTTTCGTCCCATTGCTGGACGGCGTCGTGCATGCCGGCGGGCACGGTGATGCGGCAGCCGAAAGCGCGCTGCACCGCTGCGTTGCCGCCGATGTGGTCGGAGTGCGAGTGGGTGTTGACGATGTCGGTGAGGCGCCGGCCGTCGAGCGCGCTGCGCACCAGGGCGACGGTCTGATCGGCGTGGCTGACATAGCCGGTGTCGACCAGGATGGCGCGATCGCCCTCAAACAGCAGGATGTTGTTGGACGAGAGCCAGCCGCGCTCGAGGACATGGAGGGACGCGGGCAGTTGGCTCATGTCGCGTCCGGCAAGGCGTCGTCGGGGGTGATCGCGACGTGATCGGCTGCCGGCGTTTGCTCCTCGGCGTCGGTCGGGTCGTCGGTGTGGTCGTTGCCGAAAATCTCGTCGGCCGAGCGGCCACAGCCGGTACAGGTTTCGGAATCGGGGTCGATCTCGCAAATGCCGATGCATTCAGACATGTGCTCTCCAGTCGGGTGAGCCGCGCAGGCTCAGAATTTTTCGGGCCGCAGCACCTCAACCTCGCTGACCCACATGATCATCGCGTAGTTGTCGTAGTACTGCGCCTTCAGGTGGGCTGCGATGGCAGCGGCGGTCTCGTCGTTACACACCACTTCGATGCGGATGTTGCTGCTGGCGTCCCAGCCGGCGTTGCGCACGCCGCGATTGCCTTTGCCGCGCGCCTCGGTGATGGTGTAACCGTGCGCGCCGAGGCGGTCAAGATCGCGCACCAGCGAACTCTCGATCGCCGCTTCGGTGACGAGGGTCAGCAGCTTGCGGGTATGGTCGTTGGCCAGGCTCATCGCTCAAGCTCCAAAGAAGGCGTGGGTGCGTTCGGCCATTGCATGATAAAGCGGCACGCCGACGAGCACATTGAACGGAAAGGTGATGCCCAGCGCGGCGGTGAGCGACAACGTGGGGTTGGCCTCGGGCACCGACACCCGCATGGCTGCCGGCACCGCAATGTACGAGGCCGAGGCGGCCAGCGTGGCGAGCACCGCCGTGCCGCCCACCGACAGGCCGAGCGCCCAGCCCAGCACCGCACCGATCACGGCCGAGAACACCGGCATCAGCACGCCAAAGCCGAGCAGGAACAGGCCGTACTGGCGCAGCGAGCCGATCTGCGCGGCGGTGATCAGGCCCATTTCGAGCAGGAAGATGGCGAGGATGCCTTTGAACAAGTCGAAGAACAGCGGCTTGATGGAGACCACGCCTTCCGGCCCGGCAATCCAGCCGATCAGCAGGCCGCCGAGCAGCAGCACGATGCCCTTGCCGAGGAAGACCTCGTGCATCACCGCGCCCCAGCGCGTCTCGTTAGAGATGCCACGCGCCAGCACGATGCCGACCAGGATGGCCGGCACTTCGAGCACCACCAGCAGGAGCGGCATGTGCGCTTCGAAGAAGATCTCGCGCGTGCCGAAGTAGGCGACCGCCACGGCGTAGGTGCCGACGCTGACGGAGCCGTAGTGCGCGGCAATCGACGCCGCGTCGGCGCGCTTGAAGTGGCCGAGGTAGCGCAGCACCGGGAACGCGATCAGCGGTAGCACAAAGCCCATCACCAGCACCGCCAGAATCTGCGGCAGCAAATCGCCAAAGGGCTGCTTGGCCAGCTCGATGCCACCTTTGAGGCCAATCGCCAGCAGCAGCAGGATGCTCACAAAATCGTAGATGGCGGCGGGCAGGCGTAGCTCCGCGCGCGCCAGCCCGGCAAACAGCCCGAGCAGGAAGAACAGGATGATCGGATCGATCGGATTCATGGTCGTTCTCGGGCAAGGTGGGGCGAGACGCCCCCGGATCGCAGCGCCCTCCCGCGATACGACCCGGCGAACAGACTGCGATCTATCAAAAAGGTTCTATCGATCGCCCGGCTCGAACACATCGAGCGCAGCCTCGCGCTCGGCAACCCGCGCCAGGATCGCGCGCTTTTCGTCGTCGCCGATGCGGCTCCAGGCGGTGATCTCGTCGATCGTGCGGGTACAGCCCTCGCACAGGCCGGTGCGCGGGTCCATCTTGCAGACGTCGATGCAGGGTGACGCCACGCTCATACGCAGGCGCCCCGCTTGGCCAGCACCGCACGCGCCACTTTGGAGGACGGTTCGCGGCCCAGTTGCGCGCTGATCCAGGCGGCGGTGTCGACCAGCGTGTTGAGGTCGATGCCGGTCTCGATGCCGAGGCCGTTGAGCAGGTAGACCACGTCTTCGGTCGCCACATTGCCCGAGGCGCCCGCGGCGTAGGGGCAACCGCCCAAGCCACCGACCGAGGCGTCGAACACCGCTACGCCCATCTCCAGCGAGGCGTAGATGTTGGCCAGCGCCTGGCCGTAGGTGTCGTGATAGTGCCCGGCGAGCTTGTCGATGGCCACGCGGGCCGCCACGGCCTCGAGCATGCGCTGGGTCTTGCCGGGCGTGCCGGTGCCGATGGTGTCGCCGAGGCTGATTTCGTAGCAGCCCATGTCGAACAGCGTGGCGGCCACGTCGGCCACCGCCGCCGGGGCGATCTCGCCTTCGTAGGGGCAGCCGAGCACGCAGGAGACGTAACCACGCACCTTGACGCCAGCCGCCTTGGCCGCCGCCATCACCGGCTCGAAGCGTTGCAGTGATTCGGCGATCGAGCAATTGATGTTCTTCTGGCTGAAGGATTCGGACGCGGCACCAAACACCGCCACCTCCGTCACCCCCGCCGCCAGCGCGGCCTCGAAGCCCTTCAGGTTCGGGGTCAGCACCGGGTAGGTGATGCCCGGCAGGCGCTCAATGCGGGCCATCACTTCGCTGTTGTCGCCCATCTGCGGCACCCACTTGGGCGACACGAAGGACGCGGCCTCAATGGTCTTGAGGCCGGCTGCGCCGAGGCGGGCGATGAGCTCGACCTTGACCTCGGTCGAGATGATCTGCTTCTCGTTCTGCAGCCCGTCACGCGGGCCGACATCAACAATTCTGACCTTCGTTGGCATGGCCATCAGTTTTTCCTTTGTCATCTCATCCAATCCATACGGTCGGACGTAGGGCGGGTTTCAACCCGCCACACCCGCTGCAATCAGCGCGGCCGGATGAATCCGGCCCTACGCCTTCACCTCGAACTCGACCAGCTCATCGCCATCGCCCACCTGGTCACCCACCATGAAGCGGAAGGCTTTGACCGTGCCGGCGGCCGGCGCGTTGATGGTGTGCTCCATTTTCATGGCTTCGAGAATCAACAGCGGCGCGCCTTTCTCCACCGCCACACCTTCTTTGGCGATGAGCGAAATGACCTTGCCCGGCATCGGCGCGAGCAGACCGCCTTCGGCGCCACCGCCTTCACCCGAGTAGTGCAGCGGGTCGACATTGGACAGCTGCCAGGCGCGACCATGGAAGAACACGTGGCGCTTCTCGTTGGCGGCGACCACGGTGGCATCCATGCGCATGCCGTCAAGTTCGACGCGCAGCAGACCACGATCGTTCAGCTCACCGCGCGCTTCGACCGACTTGCCGTTAACCGTCAGCGTGTAGCCGTCGGCGCGGTAGGCCACGTTCACCGTCTGCTGTTCTTCGCCGAGGCGGAAGATCAGGTCGCGCTTGGCCGAGGCGTTGAGGCGCCAGCCGTCGCGGGCATGCCAGGGTGAGAGCGGGTCTTCGTCGCGACGGGCCTTCGCCGCGCCGCGATTGGCTTCGCGCAGCAGCTCGGCCAGCGCCGCCACCTGCCACACTTCGATCGGCGTGGCCTTGGCTTCGGGGAAGAGATAGGCTTTTTCGCGCTCGATCAGGCCGGTGTCAAGGTCGGCATTGGCGAAGGCGGGGCAGGCGGTGAGCCGCGACAGGAAGCTGATGTTGTTCGACACACCCGCCACGCGGTACTCGGCCAGCGCCTGCAGCATGCGCGCCAGGGCGCGGTCGCGGTTCTGGTCCCAGACGATGAGCTTGGCGATCATCGGGTCGTAATGCGGGCTGATTTCGTCGCCCTCTTCGACGCCGGTATCCACACGCACATGCAGGTTTTCAGCCGGCGGCGAGAGGTGGAGCAGCTTGCCGGTGGAGGGCAAAAAGCCCTTGTCCGGGTCTTCGGCGTAGATCCGCGCTTCGAGGGCGTGGCCGCGAATCTGCAGCTGCTCCTGCGCCAGCGGCAGGGGCTCGCCCGAAGCGACACGCAATTGCCACTCGACCAGATCGAGGCCGGTAATCATCTCGGTCACCGGGTGCTCGACCTGCAGGCGGGTGTTCATCTCCATGAAGTAGAACGTGCCGTCCTGGTTGGCAATGAACTCGACCGTGCCGGCGCCGACATAGCCGACCGCCTTGGCCGCGTCGACCGCCGCCTGACCCATGGCCGCGCGACGCTCGGGCGTCATGCCCGGCGCGGGGGCTTCTTCGAGCACTTTCTGGTGGCGGCGCTGCACCGAGCAATCGCGCTCGAACAGATACACGCAGTTGCCCTGGGTGTCGCCAAACACCTGGATTTCGATGTGACGCGGGCGCGTCAGGTACTTCTCGATCAGCACGTGCTGATCGCCAAAGCTGGAGATGGCCTCGCGCTTGCAGGAGCCGAGCAGGTCGAGGAAGTCTTCGCTCTTTTCGACCAGCCGCATGCCCTTGCCGCCACCGCCGGCGGCGGCCTTGATCAGCACCGGGTAACCGATGTCATCGGCCTCGCGCTTGAGCAGCTCGGGGTCCTGGTCGTCGCCGTGGTAGCCCGGAGTCAGCGGCACGCCGGCCGCGCCCATGATTTTCTTGGCCTCGGACTTGGAGCCCATGGCGTGGATTGCCGCCACCGGCGGGCCGATGAAGACGATGCCGGCCTCATCGCAGGCGTGGCAGAAGTCTTCGTTTTCCGACAAGAAGCCGTAGCCCGGGTGGATGGCCTGCGCGCCGGTCTGCCTGGCCGCGCCGATGATCTTGTCGATCACCAGATAGCTTTCCTTGACGGCGGCGGGCCCGATCAGCACCGCCTCGTCGGCCATGCGCACATGGCGTGCGTTGGCGTCGGCTTCGGAATACACGGCCACGGTCTTGATGCCCATGCGGCGGGCGGTCTTGATGACACGGCAGGCGATTTCGCCCCGGTTGGCGATCAGAATCTTGTCAAACATGTCTCTTCTCCACGATTTTGTTCATTGTTCTTGTCCGCCGGGCACCAGCGTGCCGGTCGGCATTTCGATTTCCGCGCTCAGCCACGGCGCTTGGCCCCGGCTGAGTTCTTGCCATTCGAAGCTGTCGTCGAGCCCGATCCGCGTCACGCCGCCACCCCGCGCGGCTTCGGCCGCAACAGACGCCGCACGAAGCGCCACAGGCTCACGATCAGCCACAGCGCCAGCACCATGAACACCACCAGCGCCGCCAGAAAGGCCAGCGGGTAGTTGAACAAGGTCCACACGCCCCCGGCGAACAGCGCGTCTTCGCCAAAAGAGGTCACCACATTGCTCACCGGCTCGGGCGAGGTGTTGATGGCTGCCCGCGCGCCGGCTTTGGCAAAATGGGTGCCCGCCGCCAGCGAACCGCCGAGCAAGGCGGCAAGCATCTGCGCACTGCCCGACTGGTCGCCCATCACCGCTGCCGCCAGGGCTGCGCCGGCCGGAATACGAATGAAGGTATGCACCGCATCCCATACCGAATCGAGCCAGGGCAGCTTGTCGGCAAAAAATTCGGCCAGCAGCATCAGGCCCGACAGGCCCAGCACCAGCGGATGCGTCAGCACATCGAGCTCGCCCGGCAGTTGCACGCCACCGAAACGCCCCACCGCACCGAGCACGAACACCAGCGCATACAGGCGCAAACCGCTCGCCCAGCCCAGCCCGGCCGCCAGCGCGGCGAGCGAGGCCATGTCGACCGGCAGGTCGCGCCAGTCGAGCATCGGCTGCACATTGGTGAGCAGGGTGCTCAGTTCTTCCATGGCGGCGAATCAGGCCTGCGGCACCCAGGCGGCCGGGCGCTTGTCGAGGAAGGCGCTCAGGCCTTCCTTGGCTTCCGGCGTGCTGCGTAGCTGGGCGATGCGTTGCGAGGTGTCTTCGACCACCGCGTCGGTCACCGGCTTGTGGGCCACGGCGCGGATCAGATCCTTGGCCGCGGCTTGCGACTTGGGGCCGCCCTGCATCAAGGCAGCGACGATCTCGGCCACCTTGTCGTCCAGCGCCTCGGGCGCGACCACTTCATGCGCCAGGCCCAGCTCGCCGGCCCGCTGCGCGCTGATGCGCTCGGCGGTCTGGAAATAGCGGTAGCTCTGGCGCTCGCCAATGGCGCGGATCACGTAGGGGCTGATGGCCGAGGGGATGATGCCGAACTTGACCTCGGAGGTGGCGAAGATGGCCTTCTCGCTGGCCACACAAATATCGCAGGCCGAGGCCAGACCCATCCCGCCGCCCAGCGCCGCACCCTGCACGCGGGCAATGGTCGGGGTATTCATTTCGGACAGCACCCGCAGCATGCCGGCGAGCTTGCGCGCGTCGGCCACGTTGGCTTCGATACTCGCCTCACCGGCGGCTTTCATCCAGTTCAGGTCGGCGCCGGCGGAGAAGCTCTTGCCCCGGCCGGCCAGCACCACCACGCGCACCGACTCGTCGGCGTCGAGCTGCTGGCAGGCGGCGGTGAGATCGTTGATGAGTTGCGCGTTGAAGGCGTTATGCACGTCGGGGCGGTTCATCCACAGCGTGGCGATGCCGCCGTCGCGCTCGATTTCGAGAGTCTCGTACATAGCCATCTCCTTACATCCGGAACAGACCGAACTTGGTCGGCTGGATCGGCGCGTTGAGCGAGGCGGACAGCGACAGGCCGAGCATGCGGCGGGTCTGGGCGGGGTCGACCACGCCGTCGTCCCACATCCGGGCGGTGGCGTAGTAGGGGTGGCCTTGCAGCTCGTATTGATCGCGGATCGGGGCCTTGAAGGCTTCTTCGTCGGCCGCGCTCCACTGGCCGCCCTTGGCTTCGATGCCGTCGCGACGCACGGTGGACAACACGCCGGCCGCCTGCTCGCCGCCCATCACCGAGATGCGGCTGTTCGGCCACATCCACAAGAAGCGCGGGCTGTAGGCGCGGCCGCACATGCCGTAGTTGCCGGCGCCGAAGCTGCCGCCGATGAGCACGGTGATCTTGGGCACCTGGGCGGTGGCCACGGCGGTCACCATCTTGGCGCCGTCCTTGGCGATGCCGCCGTTTTCGTATTTGCGACCGACCATGAAGCCGGTGATGTTCTGCAAAAAGAGCAGCGGAATGCCGCGCTGCGCGCACAGCTCGATGAAGTGGGCGCCCTTCTGTGCCGACTCGCCGAACAGGATGCCGTTGTTGGCCACGATGCCGACCGGATAGCCGTAGAGCTGGGCGAAGCCGCACACCAGGGTGCTGCCGTAGCGCGCCTTGAATTCGTCGAAGCGCGAGCCGTCGACCACGCGGGCGATGATCTCGCGCACGTCGTAGGGCTTGCGGGTGTCGGCGGGGACGATGCCGTAGATTTCGGACGGATCGTAGATCGGCTCTTCGCCGCCGCCCAGCGCGAGGCTGACCGGCTTGACGCGGTTGAGGTTGCCGACGATGCGCCGCGCGATGTTGAGCGCATGGCTGTCGTTCTCGGCCAGGTGGTCGGCCACGCCGGAGACGCGGGTGTGCACATCGCCACCGCCCAGGTCTTCGGCCGTCACCACTTCACCGGTGGCCGCCTTCACCAGCGGGGGGCCGCCGAGGAAGATGGTGCCCTGATTCTTGACGATGATGGTCTCGTCACTCATGGCCGGCACGTAAGCGCCGCCGGCGGTGCAAGAGCCCATCACCACGGCGATCTGCGGGATGCCCTTGGCCGACATGTTGGCCTGATTGAAGAAGATGCGGCCGAAGTGGTCGCGGTCGGGGAAGACTTCGTCCTGCTTGGGCAGGAAGGCGCCACCGGAGTCGACCAGATAGACGCAGGGCAGGTTGTTCTGCTCGGCGATCTCCTGCGCGCGCAGGTGCTTCTTGACCGTCATCGGGTAGTAGGTGCCGCCCTTCACGGTGGCGTCGTTGGCAACGATCATGCACTCGGTGCCGCGCACCCGGCCGATGCCGGTGATCACGCCGGCCGATGGGGCGTCATTGTCGTACATGCCGAAGGCCGCCATCTGGCCGACTTCGAGGAAGGGCGTGCCCGGATCGAGCAGGTGGTTGACCCGGTCGCGTGGCAGCAATTTGCCGCGGGCGAGGTGCTTCTCGCGGGCGCCTTCGCCGCCGCCGAGGGCGACCTGGGCCGCCTGGGCACGCAGGTCGCCCACCACCTTCTCCATGGCCTCGGCGTTGGCGCGAAACTCGTCCGAACGCGTATTGATCTTGCTCTTGATTGTGCTCATGTCTCCGCTTTCCTTATTTGTCAGCCGCTTAGAGCTGCTTTTCGTTCTTGATTCGTCGTGTGGTTGCCGGCGCCTGGTACTCGGCCATCTGGCGCAGTAATCCGTCGATGGTGTCGTCGCGCAGCAGCAGCGCTGCGTTTTCCGGTTTCATGAAGCCTTCGTCCACGCCGTTGTCGACCATCTGCACCAGCGGCGTGTAGTAATTCGCGACATTCAGCAAACCAATCGGCTTACCGTGGAAGCCCAGCTGCGACCAGGTGAGCACCTCGAACAATTCTTCGAAAGTGCCCAGCCCGCCGGGCAGTGCAATGAAACCGTCGGACAGCTCGGCCATGCGCGCCTTGCGGGTGTGCATGGAGTCGACCACTTCGAGCCGGGTCAGCGCCTGATGGCCGACCTCCCACGCCAGCATCGCCTCGGGAATCACGCCAATCGCGGAGCCGCCGGCCGACATGCAGGCGTCGGCCACCTCGCCCATCAGGCCGATATTGCCGCCGCCATACACCAGCTCGATGCCGCGTTCGGCCAGCGTTCGGCCCAGCGCCTGCGCCGCCGCCGCGTACTCAGGTCGTTTGCCATGACGCGCGCCGCAAAAAACGCACAGTCGCTTGAGAGCCATAGTCGCTTCCGTTCAGAAGCCGTCAGCGTCGAGCCAGCGCTCGATCTGCGGCAGTCGGTCGATACCCCAGAAGGCTTCGCCGTCAATGAGGACAAAGGGCGAACCAAACACGCCCTTGGCAATCGCATCAGCGCAGGCCGTCTTGAGCCGCGTCTTGACCGGCTCGCTCTGCAGCGCCGCGGCCAATGCCGGGCCATCGACACCCAGCGAGGCGGCAATCTCAACTACCACCTCGGGCGTACTGATGTTGCGGCCACTCTGGAAGTAAGCGCGATAGGCCGCGTGGGCAAAACGCCGCGCCAGCGCGCAGTCCTGATTGTGCAGCCAGTAGTAGGCGCGTGCGGCCGCCTGGGTGGGGATGGGGAACGGCGCGGGCGGGGTGTAATCCACTCCGTGAAAGCGCGCCGAGCGGGCGATGTCGCGCACGGCGTAATCGCCCTTGAGCGGCAACTCGGTCAGCGGCTTGCCTTCAGACACGGTGTACACCACGCCCAGCAAAATCGGATGCCAGCGCACCTTGCGGCCAAAGCCGGCGGCGATGCCGTCGATCTTCTCGCTCATGAAATAGCCGTAGGGCGAGGAGAAGTCGAAGTAGAAATCGATCGGTTCTGCCATGTCGCGTCTCCGTTTTTTACAGATGCTTCATGCTGGCCACTTTCAGCCCGGAGGCGATAAACGCCGCGCCCGCGCCGATGTTCAGCCACTTGATGACACTCGGCCGCGCTTGCAGAAAGTCACGCAGCCGGGCGGCGCCGACGCCCATCAGCGACATCAGCACCACGGTGATCAGCGCGTAAGTCGCGCCGAGCAAGAAAATCTGCAGGCCCAGATTGCCCAGCGCCGGCCGCGCGTACTGCGGCAAAAAGGCCAGCATGAACACCGCCACCTTGGGATTGAGCAGATTGACCATCATGCTGCTCACAAACACCCGCTTGAGCGGGAGCGGCTTGGCGCCCTTGAACGAAATCAGCCCGTGCCGGCGAATGGCCTGAATGCCGACCCACACCAGATACACCGCCCCCACCGCGCGCAGCGCCAGGAACAGGGTTTCAGACGCCGCCACCACGGCCGACAGCCCGGCGGCGACCAGCACCGAGGTGATCAAAATGCCCAGCGCACATCCCGCCGCGGCCGCCACCCCCGCCATCCGTCCCTGCCCGAGGGCACGCCCGAGCAGCATGATGCTGTCGGGGCCGGGCGCGATGGTGAACACGGCAGCGACCGGGATGAACAGGAGGAAGAGCTGGAGGTCGAGCATGATCGCGGCGCCGGGTTCAGGCCGCTTTCGGCCAGAGGATCATTTGCGTGCAGCGGAACAGCGCCAGCTTGCGGCCGGTGCTGCCGATGACTTCGGCGTCCCACACCTGGGTGTTGCGTCCGGTATGTGCTGCGGTGGCCACGCAGGTGATCTCGCCCTCGGTCTGGGTGCCGAGAAAATTGCTCTTCAGCTCGACGGTGGTGAAGCTGTCAGCGCCGACCGGCAGATGCGCAATGGTGGCAAAGCCGGCGGCGGTATCGGCCAGCGCGATCACCGAGGCGGCATGCAGGTAGCCATTGGGCGCCAGCATCTCGGGGCGAAGGGTGATCTTTGCTGTCAGGCGGCCGGCGTCGAGCGCGGTTACCGTGACACCGAACCAACCCGGCAGCGTGCCGGGGGTGCGGGCGTTGAGCATCTCGATGGACGCTTCTGGATGCAGTCTGTGGCTGCTCATGATTGGGTCTCTGTTGGGCTTGGGGGAGCGATCAGTCGGCCAGGGCGCGGCCAATGACCAGGCGCTGGATGTCGCTGGCGCCTTCGTAGATCTGGCACACGCGCACGTCGCGGTAGATGCGCTCGACCGGGAAGTCGGTCACATAGCCGTAGCCACCGTGGATCTGGATGGCGTCGGAGCACACTTTTTCGGCCATCTCGGAGGCAAACAGCTTGGCCATCGAGGCTTCTTTCAGACACGGTCGGCCGGCGTCCTTGAGGCTGGCGGCATGCCACACCAGTTGGCGCGCGGCTTCGAGTTGAGTGGCCATGTCAGCAAGGCGGAAGTTGACCGCCTGATGCTCGAAGATCGGCTTGCCGAAGGTTTCGCGCTCATGGGCGTATTTGACCGCCGCTTCGAGCGCGGCACGGGCCATGCCGAGGCACTGCGAGGCGATGCCGATACGGCCGGCTTCGAGGTTGGACAGCGCGATCTTGTAGCCCTGCCCTTCTTCACCGAGCAGCGCGTCGGCCGGCACACGGCAGTTCTCAAACAGGATCTGCGCGGTGTCGGAGGCCTTCTGGCCCATCTTCTCTTCAATGCGGGCGACGATGTAGCCCGGGGTCTTGGTCGGCACCAGAAAGCAGGAGATGCCTTTCTTGCCGGCAGCCTTGTCGGTGACGGCGAACACGATGGCCACGTCGGCCTCGCGGCCGGTGGTGATGAACTGCTTGACGCCGTTGATCACCCATTCGTCACCGTCGCGCACCGCCGTGGTCTTGATCGCCCCGGCGTCAGAGCCGACATGCGGCTCGGTCAGGCAGAAGCAGCCGAGCATCTCGCCTTTGGCGAGCGGCTTGAGCCACTGTTCTTTTTGCGCGTCGTTGCCATAGCGATTGGGAATGCCGCAAGCCAGCGAGTTCTGCACGCTGACGATGGTCGAGGTGGCGCCATCACCGGCGGCGATTTCTTCAATCGCCAGCACCAGGCTCATGTAATCCATGCCGGCGCCGCCCCACTGCTCGGGCACCACCATGCCCAGTGCGCCGAGTTCGGCCAGCTCCTTGAGCGCTTCGCGCGGGAAGGTGTGATCGCGGTCCCAGGCTTCGGCGAAGGGGGCCAGACGCTCGCGCGAGAAGTCCCGCATGGCGTCGCGAATCATTTCCTGTTCTTGGGTCAGGATCATGGTGCTGCTCTCCTCATACTCTTTTTTGTGGCGGGCGATGGATCGCCCGTCCGTATCGTGTCGCGGCCCGGACGGGCCGCGGTGCCAGTCAGATTCAATCCATCTCGATGGCCATGGCGGTGGCTTCGCCGCCACCGATACACAGGCTGGCCACGCCCCGCTTGAGCCCCCGGGCGCGCAGCGCGCCGAGCAGCGTGACGATGATGCGGGCGCCGGACGCGCCGATCGGGTGACCGAGGGCGCAGGCGCCGCCGTTCACGTTGACCTTGGCGTGGTCCAGATCCAGTTCCTTCATGGCGGCCATGGCGACTACGGCGAAGGCTTCGTTGATTTCCCACAGATCCACATCGGCCACGCTCCAGCCGACCTTGCCGAGCACTTTTTGCATGGCGCCGACCGGCGCGGTGGTAAACCAGCGCGGCTCTTGCGCATGGGTGGCATGACCCACAATGGTGGCGATCGGCTTGAGGCCGAGCGACTCGGCGGTGGAGCGGCGCATCAGCGTGAGTGCGGCGGCACCGTCGGAGATCGACGAGGAGTTGGCGGCGGTGACCGTGCCGTCCTTCGAGAAGGCGGGCTTGAGCGTGCCGATCTTGTCGAGCTTGGCCTTGAGCGGCTGCTCGTCCTTGTCGACCACCACGTCGCCCTTGCGGCTGGCGACGGTGACGGGCGTCACTTCCCAATCAAAGCCGGTGCCATTGATGGCATCCTGCGCACGGGTGGTCGAGCTGATGGCGAATTCGTCCTGCGCTTCGCGGCTGAAGCTGTAGTGACCGGCGCAGTCTTCGGCAAAGGTGCCCATCAGGCGACCATTGGTTTCCTTGCTGTAGCGGTCTTCGAGGCCGTCGAAGAACATGTGGTCGATCATCTGGCCGTGGCCGAGGCGGTAGCCGCTGCGCGCCTTGGGCAGCAGGTAGGGGGCGTTGCTCATCGACTCCATGCCGCCCGCGACGATCACCTGATTGCTGCCGGCGAGCAGCATGTCGTGGGCCAGCATGGTGGCTTTCATGCCCGAGCCACAGACCTTGCTGACCGTGGCGCACGCGGTGCTCAGCGGCAAGCCGGCACCGATGGCCGCCTGACGGGCCGGGGCCTGACCGACACCCGCCGGCAGCACACAACCGAGAATGAGTTCTTCAACCTGTTCCGGCTTGAGGCCGGCACGCTCGACGGCCGCAGCGATGGCGGCGGCGCCCAGTTGCGGCGCACTCAGGCTGGACAGCTCGCCCTGAAAACCACCCATGGGCGTGCGTGCGGCAGAAACGATTACGACGGGGTCATTCATACGGAACTCCTGATTCTCTGTCTGTTGTTTTGGGGGCACGGCTCAGTGCAGTGCGTCGAGCGCCGCGGCATAGCGCGGCACCAGATCTTGCGGGCGACTCACGGTCAGCCCAAGGTCATTCATCAAACCGTCTTTCAGGCCATACACCCAGCCATGCACGGTGAGCGGCTGGCCACGGGCCCAGGCGTCCTGTACCACGATGGTCTGGCACACATTGATGACTTGCTCGACCACGTTCAGCTCGCAGAGACGATCGTGACGCATCTCGGGCGGCACCTCGCCGACCAGCGACATGTGCTTGGTGTGAACATCCTGCACATGGCGCAGCCACAGGTCGACCAGGCCAACGCGGTCGCGATTGAGTGCCGCGCGCACGCCACCGCAGCCGTAGTGACCGACCACCATGATGTGCTTGACCTTGAGCACATCGACCGCAAACTGAATGACCGACAGGCAGTTCAGATCGGTGTGCACCACCACGTTGGCCACGTTGCGATGGACGAAAACCTCGCCCGGCAACAGGCCGACGATCTGGTTGGCCGGCACGCGCGAATCGGAGCAGCCGATCCACAGGTATTCGGGCGACTGAAGCTTGGCCAGTTTCTCGAAAAACTGCGGATCAACCTCGCCCATCTGACGCGCCCAGGCGCGGTTGTAGTCAAAGAGGTGAAAGAGGTTCTCGTTCATCACCGCCGCCTCCGACCAGCCGGAGAGATCGAGCGACAGGAAAATCGTGCCCTCGATCGGCGTCGGGTAATAGGCCGGCGCTTCGGTAAAGCCGAGTTCGCGGTAGAGCTTTACGGCAATGCGCATGGCCGGCAGCGTGTCGAGCATGATGCGCTTGTAGCCCAGCTCCTTGGCGGTGCGAATGGCCGCCAGCGCCAGATCGCGCCCGACACCGTGCCCGCGCATGGACGGCTCGACATACAGCCGCTTCATCTCACAGACACCTTCGGAGAACTTGCGAATGCCGACGCAACCGGCAGGCTGACCATCCACCTCGGCCAGAAACAGTCGCCCGTCCGGCGCCGAATACGCGCCAGGCAGGGACGCCATCTCGGCATCGAAGTTCTGGAAGCACAGATCCACCCCCAGCCATGCCGCATAGTTGCGGAAGAACTGACGCACTTGCTCCAGCTCGGTGGTGTGGGTGGTGTCGAGGATGCGAAGTTGGTTTGCCATGGTCACGCTCATGCAGGATTGAAGACAATCCGGAACGATACCGGAGGGCGGGCGCGCACGCGCGAACGTTCGGTCGCCCGCCCCCTATTCATTACAGCGTTTCGGAGAACAGTTCGCGGCCGATCAGCATCCGGCGGATCTCGCTGGTGCCGGCGCCGATTTCGTACAGCTTGGCGTCACGCCACAAACGGCCGACCGGGTACTCATTGGTATAGCCCACACCGCCGAGGGTCTGAATCGCCTCGCCGGCCATCCAGGTGGCTTTTTCGGCCGAGTACAGAATCGCGCCGGCGGCGTCCTTGCGCAGCGCGCGGGCGTGGTCGGCCCGGTCGCAGGCGCGGCCCACGGCATACACATAGGCGCGGGTGGCCATCCAGGTGGAGTACATGTCGGCCAGCTTGCCCTGCATCAGCTGGAACTCACCGATGGCCTGGCCGAACTGCTTGCGCTCGTGCACAAAGGGCACGACCGCATCCATGCACGCAGCCATGATGCCCAGCGGACCACCGCACAGCACGGCACGCTCGTAGTCGAGGCCGCTCATCAGCACCTTGACGCCGCCGCCGACGGTACCCAGCACGTTTTCTTCGGGGACTTCAACGTCGTCAAAGAACAGCGGATAGGTGTTCGAGCCGCGCATGCCCAGCTTGTCGAGGTGGGTGCCGCAGGAGAAGCCCTTCATGCCCTTCTCGATGATGAAGGCAGTCATGCCTTTCGGCCCGGCGTTGAGGTCGGTCTTGGCGTACACCACCAGCGTGTCGGCGTCGCCGCCGTTGGTGATCCACATCTTCGAGCCGTTCAGCACATAGCGGTCGCCTTTCTTGTCGGCGCGCAGCTTCATGCTCACCACGTCGGAGCCGGCATTCGGCTCGCTCATCGCCAGCGCGCCCACATGGTCGCCGGAGATCAGCTTGGGCAGATACTTCTGCTTCTGCGCGGCCGTACCGTTGCGGCGGATCTGGTTGACGCACAGATTGGAGTGCGCGCCGTAGGACAGGCCGACCGAGGCGGAGGCGCGCGAGACTTCTTCGAGCGCCACGATGTGCGCCAGATAGCCCATCTGCGTGCCGCCGTATTCTTCCTCGGCGGTCATGCCGTGCAGACCCAGATCGCCCAGCTTCTTCCACAGCTCGGCCGGAAATTCATTCTTCTGGTCGATCTCGGTGGCACGCGGGGCAATCTCGTTGCTGGCAAAGTCCCACACTGCGTCACGCAGCATGTCGATGGTCTCGCCCAGCTCGAAGTTCAGGCTCGGAATGTTCATCAATCAGTCTCCTCGTTCAGTCTCGTCCGGCTTCAGGCGACGCCCTTGCCGTGCATGGTCATCAGTGTCTGCTGCATTGTGGCACAGTGGATTTTCCCCGCCTCGCCAAGGACATACACCTCGGCGCGGGACACCACCAGGTTCCGCCCGGACCGAAGTACCGCCCCTTCGGCCACCAGTCGCTCGCCTTTGGCGGGGGCCATCAGGTTGAGCTTGTATTCCACCGTCAGCACGCCGGCTTCGGGTGCCATCAAACTATAGGCGGCAAAACCACCGGCGTTGTCAGCCAGCGTGCCGACGATGCCGCCATGAAAGAATCCGTTCTGCTGCGCAAGCTCCGACCGAAACGGCAGCTCAATCACGCACAGGCCCGGCTCAACCGACACCAAGGTGGCGCCGATGAAGCCCATCAGCGGCTGTGCCTCGAAGCTGGCGCGCACGCGTGCCGCGAACACCGGGTCCCGCGGGGTGAAAATCGGCGCTGTTTTCATGAGGCCTCACAAGGACTTGTATTTACGTTTACGTAAACGTAAAGTAAATTGGAAAAAAAACCAAGGCCTACGTGCCCTGGTTTTCGCTTTTGTCCGACATTCGGTCGTTGAGAAGATCACGACACTGACGCTCAAGCATGTCGATTTCGCCAAGCACCACTTCGATGTCCTCAAGCTGCTGAGCCAACGCGGCGCGACGCTCGCCAAGCACATTGAGGAAGCGGTCAAGCTGCGGCTCGGTGTTGCTGGCGCCGCCGTACATGTCGAGAATCTGCTTGATTTCGGCCAGCGTGAGGCCGAGACGCTTGCCGCGCAGCGAGAGCTTCAGGCGCGTACGGTCTGCCCGGGAATACACCCGGGTGCGTCCGGCGCGGTCAGGGGTCAGCAAGCCCTGATCTTCGTAAAAGCGGATGGCGCGCGGCGTGATGTCGAATTCGCGCGCCAGCTCGGTAATCGTATATGTGCGTTCGGCGTTCATGAATGCTGCGCCGCAAGAAATCCCGCGGCAACCCGGTTAATTAATTGTTTTTTATGGAACAATCGCCGACTGGCGATTTATTCAGTTAATCAGAATTCAAACATCGAAGCAATCACCCCGGCAAGGAGAATCTCGCATGAACGCCCCATCGACGCTGCTTTACCCGATTGACGACATTCCGGAGGCCGGTCAATGGCTGACGGTAATGCCGGGCGTCCAGTGGTTGCGCATGCCCCTGCCCTTCGCGCTCGATCACATCAACTTGTGGATCCTCGATGATGGCGACACCGTCACGCTGGTCGATACCGGCTTCGGCCTGCCGGATATCCAGGCGCTCTGGGAGGCGGCGCTCGATCGCCTGACCAAACCGGTCGGCCACATCATCGTCACCCACTACCACCCGGACCACCTCGGGCTGGCCGACTGGCTGTCGCAGCGCACTGGCGCCCCCATCTGGATGACGCAAGGCGAATTCCTGACCGGCCACGCGCTGTGGCATCAGCTGCCGGGCTTCAGCACCGAGGACATGCTCGAGCAATTCCGTCATCACGGCCTGGATGCCACCCGGCTCGACGCACTGAAACAACGCGGAAATCGCTATCGAAGCGGCGTCCCCAGCCTGCCCCGCCGCTACAACCGGCTGATTCACGGCGACTGTCTGAGCATCGGCGGTCACGACTGGAAAGTCATCACCGGCTACGGCCATGCACCGGAACACGCCGCCCTGTGGTGCGCGACACGCGATCTGCTGATTTCCGGCGACATGCTGCTGCCACGCATCTCGACCAACGTCAGCGTCTTTGCTGCAACGCCCAACGATGACCCCTTACGTCGGTTTTTAGAATCAATCCATCACTTCAATGACTTGCCGGAGCGTACGCTCGTGCTACCATCACATGGCAGGCCGTTTCAAGGGATTAGAGCGAGAGTCAGTCAGTTGGTAACCCACCACGCCGAGCGCTGTGATGAGTTACTGGCCGCCTGTCAGGAACCTCGCACTGCAGCACAACTGCTCGAAACCTTGTTTCCCCGTGAGCTGGACACACACCAGGTGATGTTCGCAATGGGGGAAGCGATCGCCCACCTGAATTACCTCGCGCATGGGAGGGACTTGCGCGAAGTCGATGACGGAGACGACGTGGTCCGCTTTATTTCAACCGCGCACCCAAGTATTGAGGATTGAACGCATGGCACCTCCGAAAACAGAAAACAGGACTGTCGAACTGCCCGACCCGAGTGAGCTGGCCCAGACGTACTCCGAAGTCGCCCAACGCGCCTCGCACCTGATCAGCGAGCACGTTCAACGTCAACTCAAAAAGGGCGTTGCAGCCCCGGCCGACGAACTGGGGATTGCCCAGGCGTTCATGGACATGATGGCCAAGCTGCTGTCCAACCCGTACAAACTTGCCCAGACCCAGATGAATCTGGTGTGGGATTACTTCTCGCTGTGGCAGCACTCCATGCTGCGCTTCTCCGGCATGCAGGCGCCCCCCGTGGTCACCCCTGCCAAGGACGACAAGCGCTTCAAGGACGAGCAGTGGCAGGAGCACTTCCTGTTTGACTTCATCAAGCAGTCCTACCTGATCACCGCCCGCCACATCCATGACACCGTCTGTGGTGTCGAGGGCCTCGAAGAGCAGACCCAGAAGAAGGTCAATTTCTACACCCGTCAGTACGTCGACGCGCTCAGCCCGTCGAACTTCGCCCTGACCAACCCGGAAGTGTTCCGCGAGACGGTCAAGAACCACGGTCAGAACCTGGTCAAGGGCCTGAACAACCTGCTGCGCGACATCGAAGACGGCGGCGGCAACCTGCGCGTCAAGATGACCGACACCACTGCCTTCGAGTTGGGCAAGAACGTCGCCACCACGCCGGGCAAGGTCGTGTTCGAAAACGAAATGATGCAGCTGCTGCAATACACGCCCAGCACCGACAAAGTGCTCAAGCGTCCGCTGCTGATCGTGCCGCCCTGGATCAACAAGTTCTACATCCTCGACCTGCGCGAGAAGAACTCCTACATCAAGTGGGCCGTTGACCAAGGCCACACGGTGTTCGTGATCTCCTGGGTGAACCCGGACGAAAGCCTGTCCGAGCGCAGCTTCGATGCCTACGTCACCGACGGCATTCTGGCCGCCCTTGACGCCATCGAAGCGCAAACCGGCGAAAAAGAAGTCAACGCCGCCGGCTACTGCCTGGGCGGCACGCTGCTGGCCACCACGCTGGCCTACCTGGCCGCCAAGCGCAAGAAACGCATCGCCAGCGCGACCTTCTTCACCACCATGACCGACTTCTCCGAGCCCGGCGAACTGGGCGTCTTCATCGACGAAGTCCAGGTCTCCAGCCTCGAGAAGAAGATGGCCGAGCGCGGCTTCCTCGAAGGCTCCGAAATGGCCGGCACCTTCAACATGCTGCGTGCCAACGACCTGATCTGGTCCTTCGTGGTGAACAACTACCTGATGGGCAAGGATCCCTTCCCCTTCGACCTGCTGTACTGGAACTCCGACTCCACCCGCATGCCGGCCAAGATGCACAGCTTCTACCTGCGCAATCTGTACATGGAAAACCGCCTCGTTCAGCCCGGCGGCGTCGAGATCGACGGCACCAAGATCGATCTGTCCAAGATCAAGGTGCCGTGCTACTTCATCTCCACCATCGAAGACCACATTGCCCCGTGGAAGAGTACCTACATCGGTGCGCGCAACTTCGGCGGTCCGGTGCGCTTCGTGCTGGGTGGCTCGGGTCATATTGCCGGCATCGTCAACCCGCCGGTGGCCAACAAGTACGGCTACTTCGTATGCGAAGACGCGGCACTGCCCGAATCCTCGCAGGAATGGTTCGACGAGTCAGTGCAGCATGAAGGCTCGTGGTGGACCGACTGGCAGGCCTGGGTGACCGGCCACAACAAGGTGCAGGTCGAGTCGCGTGATCCCGCCAAAGGCAAGCTGAAGGTGCTCGAAGACGCGCCGGGCAGCTACGTCAAGGCGCGTATCGACGACGCCCAGAAGGCCGCCTGATCGCGGCTGTGCCTGAGTGATGAAAAAGGGGCCGCTGGCCCCTTTTTCACGCCCCGCCCATGACTTCCACTGTTCTCGATACCAACACCATCATGGCGCTGTGGTTCTTCAATGACCCGGCCCTCGCCGCCCTGCGCGACTGGATCGCCGCCGGCCGAACGCGCCTGCTGACCCGCGACGACGCACTCGAAGAGCTGCGCCGCGTGCTCGCCTACCGTCAGTTCGCCTGCCCGCCCGAACGCCAGGCCGAGATCCTCGACCGATATCGCGCGCAAGCCATCTGCACGCCCGCCACCGAAACGCCCGCCGAACTGCCCCGCTGCCGCGACGCCGACGACCAGAAATTTCTTGAAATCGCCCACGACGGCGAGGCCCGCTGGCTACTCACCCGCGACAAGGCCCTGCTGCGCTCCGGCCGCCACCGCCTGATGCGCGAGCGCTGCAGCGTGATCACGCCGGAAGCCTGGCAAAAGGCGTTCGCCGACAGCGCCTAAGCGCGTTCGCCCGCCAAGGCGCGGCGCAGCGTCGCCAGTTTGCGCAGCCCGGCCACCGCCCGACTGCCGTACCACGAGGTCCACTCGCCATCGATCAGCTGCACCGGCCGGCCACTCAGCGCGGCCACTTCGGCCAGATGCTTGTCCTGAAAGCGGTAGGGCTCGGTCGACAGCAGCACCCGATCCACCCCGACCAGCCAGGGCGCCCGCCAGTCAAAACTCGGATAGCGCTCAGACGCCTCCGGCGGCACCGTGTGCCAACCGACCGTGGCGAGCGTGGCGGCGATATAGGTCTCGCGCGACACGGTCATCCACGGATCACGCCAGATCAGGTAGAGCACCGACTCGGCCGGCAACTCGGCACCCACCGCGCGCGCCTCAGTCAAGGCCGCATCAAGCGCCAGGCTCAGCTCATCGGCCGCCGCCCGGCAATCGAACAGATGCCCCATCAAGGCATACAGGCAGCGATTGTCTTCCGGCGCACCCGGATGGGTGACCACCACATTGGGCACGAACGCCGACAGCGCCTCCGCCACGGGACGCGGATTCTCGTCCACATTGACGATCACATGGGTGGGCGCCAGCGCGCGAATACGATCGAGCTTCACATCCTTGGTGCCCCCCACTTTCGGAATAGCGCGCAGCGCTGCGCGAGGGTGAATGCAGAAGCCGGTACGCCCCACCAGCTGATCGCTCAGCCCCAGATCGCACAGCAGCTCGGTGATCGATGGCACCAGCGACACGATGCGCGCATCACGACCAAGCGCAGCGTGGTGCTGGCCGAAGGCGTCAGCGGGGATCGATGTGGGCAGAATCATCGCCGCATTCTAGCCTGAGCGCGCACGCGACTCGCCCAGTACCAGCCGCGTCGCCCCGGCCAGCGCATCGCCCTGTGCTGCAATGGTCTGGCGCAGGCTCTCCACCAGCTGGCTGACCAGCACCGACGAGGTGCTGCCCGCGCCACGCATCAACTGCAGCTGGCAGCCAATGCTCGGCGCGACCGGCAAGCGCAGCACACGGGCGGGGTCCAGCCCCGATGCAGTGAAGCTGTCAACAAAGGCAAAGCCCAGGCCCTGCGTGACCAGGGTGGCCGCCAGCGCATAGGTTTGTACCCGCAGCGCGATCGCCGGCTCCCAGCCCACGGCGCCCATGGCCTGCGCCAGGCTCAGCCCCAGCGGCGTGTCTTCGGCCAGCGCGAGAAAGGGCCGCCCGTCCAGCCAGTCGCGCTCGGCCAGCCGCAACACGCCGCTGCTCCACTCGCGCGGCGCCACCAGCACGATCTCGCCATCAGCAATCGGCGACAGCTGCGTGGTCACCTGCGCCACCGGGTCAATCGCAAGACCCGCGTCAATCTCGAAGGCCATCAGGCCCTCCTCGATCTGACGGGTATGCACCGCCCACACGTCGTAGACCACCTCCGGATGCGTCGCCCGCAAGCGCTGCAAGGCGCCGGGCAACACGTGCGTCGCCAGCGAGGGCGTGGCCGCGACCCGAAGCAGACCGGAAGCCCCCCGACGCAAATTAGCGGCCAGCGCATCGACGCGCTCGATCTCGCCGTAAGCGCGCTTGACCTGGGCAAACAGCGCACCGGCCTCCGGCGTCGGCGACAGCCGCCCCCCGATCCGCTCGAACAAGGCAAAGCCGAGCTGCGCCTCGGTGTGCTGAATCACCCGCGACACCACCGGTTGAGACACATTCAGCCAGCGCGCGGCCGCACTGGCCGAGCCCGTCATCATGACGGCGCGAAACACCTCGATCTGTCGAAGCCGCATGCCTGCTCCATGTTTTTACAACATATATCGCAACCAGATTAGCATGCCTGAATGGCATTACAAGACGCACACTTCGTCGCATCAAAGTCTGGAGCGACGCATGCACATCACCGTAATCGGCGCCGGTATTGTCGGCCTGGCCACCGCCTGGTTTCTGCGCAAGGACGGCCACACCGTCACCGTGATCGATCGCCGTGAATCGGTCGGCCAGGGCACCAGCCAGGCCAATGGCGGGCAACTGAGCTATCGCTACATCGCCCCGCTGGCCGACCCGGACGTGCTGCCCAAGGTGCCGGGCTGGATGCTGCAGGCCGACTCGCCGATCCGCTTCCAGCCGCAGTTCGACGGTGCTCAATGGCGCTGGATTGCGGCCTTCATGAAAGCCTGCAACGCCAACGACAAGCAGCGTACCGTGGCGGCCTTGCTGCCGCTGTCGCTGCTGAGTCAGCGATTGGTGAACGACTGGGTCGACGCCGAGGGCATGGACTTCGACTTCCGCCGCAACGGCAAGCTGGTGGTCTATCGCGACGCCGCGGGCTTTCGCAGCGCACGAACCCTGATTGAGTCCCGCCCCGAGCTGGCCAGCCAGCAACATGCCCTCGACCGCACGGCCTGCCTCGCACTCGAACCGGCCATCGCCGGCATGGGCGCCGATGTGGTGGGCGGCATTCACACACCCTCGGAAGAAGCGGGCGATTGCCTCAAGCTCTGCCAGGCGCTGACGGCGCGCATGCGCGAGGGCGACAATCCGGTGGAGTTCCTGCTCGGCAAAACCGTCGAGGCCCTGCTCGTTCGCGACGGCCGACTTGGCGCCCTGCGCACCCCCGAGGGCGAAGTCGCGACAGAAGCCTGCGTGGTCGCCGGCGGCGTCGAATCAGTGGCCTTGCTTCAACCGCTGGGGATCGACATACCGGTCTATCCACTCAAGGGCTACAGCATCAGCGCGCCGATCACCGATGCGGCCAAGGTGCCCGAGATCAGCGTGACCGACTTCCAGCGCAAGATTGTCTATGCCCGCCTGGCCGGTCATCTGCGGGTGGCCGGCATGGCTGACATCGTCGGCCATGACGAAAGCCTGCAGCCCGACCGCCTCGCCACCCTCACCCGCGAGACGCGCGACAATTTCGGGGCCGGCCTCCGGCTCGACAGCGTCGCGCCCTGGGCGGGTCTGCGCCCGGCCACGCCCACCGGCCGCCCCATTGTCGACGCCACGGGCGTGCCCAATCTATGGCTCAACCTCGGCCATGGCGCGCTCGGATTCACCCTTGCTGCGGGCTGCGCCCAACTGATCGCCGACCGCATCAGCGACCGTCAGCGACCCATTCCGGATGAGGACTTCACGCTTGCCAGAAGCCGGCCATCCGGCTGGCGAAAAGCCCCCCGTGCCTCGACGGCCTGACCCCAGCAACGCGAACCAATCGCCGCCGACCCGCATTGGCAAAGGCTTTTCACGGTTTGGCATTCGCCGAGCCATTGTGTAGAGTTGCCGTGTTAGGCGGCGCCATTTAGCCGGCGCCGTACATCGCCGGCATCCCACCCGGATGCCGGCCTCATTCTTCGCAGTCAGAATGCGACCCACAAGGAGTCAATCAGATGAAGAAGCTCACCGTTCTTGCCGCCGCCCTCGCACTTGGTGCGGGCTTTGGCACACCGGCCCAGGCAGAAACCAAATTCGTCACCATCGGCACCGGCGGTGTCACGGGCGTGTACTACGCCGCCGGCGGCGCCATCTGCCGCCTGATGAACAAGGACCGCGCCAAGCACGGCATCCGCTGCTCGGTCGAGAGCACCGGCGGCTCGGTGTACAACATCAACACCATCCGCGCCGGCGAGCTCGACTTCGGCGTGGCCCAGTCCGACTGGCAGTACCACGCCGTCAAGGGCACCAGCAAATTCGCCGATGCCGGCCCCAACCCCGATCTGCGCGCCGTGTTCTCGGTGCACCCGGAGCCCTTTACCGTCGTCGCCCGCGCGGATGCCAACGTCAAGCAGTTCTCCGACTTCAAAGGCAAGCGCTTCAACATCGGCAACCCCGGCTCCGGCACCCGCGCTTCGATGGAAGAGCTGCTCAAGGGCCTGGGCATGACCAAGGATGACTTCTCGCTGGCCTCCGAGCTGAAGGCAGACGAGCATGGCGCTGCGCTGTGCGACAACAAGATCGACGGCTTCTTCTACGGCGTGGGCCACCCCTCGGCCAACATTCAGGACCCGACCACCACCTGCGGCGCCAAGCTGGTGCCGCTGACCGGCCCGGCCATCGACAAGCTGGTCGCCGATGCGCCGTTCTACGCCAAGGTCGAGATCCCGGGCGGTCTGTACGCCGGCAACCCCGAGCCGACCCCGACCTACGGTGTGGTGGCCAGCTTCGTGAGCTCGACCAACACCTCGCCGGAAGTGGTGTATCAGCTGGTCAAGGCGGTGTTCGAGAATCTCGACGACTTCAAGAAGCTGCACCCGGCCTTTGCCAACCTGAAGCAGGAGCAGATGATCAAGAACGGTCTGTCGGCCCCGCTGCATGAAGGCGCCATCAAGTACTACAAGGAAAAAGGCTGGATGTAATGGCCTGACGCGCGCCGGGCACGTCCCGCGCGCAGCAACAAAAAGGGCGGCCGCAGTGGCCGCCCTTTTTGTTGTGCCTCGCCGACTCACACCAGCGAGGGCCCATCCACAATCTCACGGGCTTCTTCGTCGGTCAGAGGCACCCCGGCCACCGCGGCCACATGCGCCGACAACCACTGCGCCAGACGCTCGCGACCGTCATCATCAAAGACCGTCACATGGCACCCCGCGATGCCGGTATCGGCCGTGGCACCGCGCACGAAATTGACGGCCTTCGCCCGCCCCGTCACCACGCCATCAATACCGCTGCGCGTGAGCGAAAATCGAAATTCCCTCTGACTGTCGGGTGCGGTCGACACATGCATTGAAAACCCCTCCAGCGACACGTCGCGCACCGCGATGAGCGAATTGTCGCACTCAAGCATAAATGCCGGCGCCGGCACATGCGCCGATTCGACCATGATCCGCTGACGCTGGCGGCGTTCGTTGACTTCGCTCATCACCTGACTCCACTGGGCTGTTCTCTGCCCTATTACGGCGTCACGCCGCGGGACTTGACCCCTCAATCCGCATCGGGTCGCAAGACAGCACCCGGCCGATTGGCCAAAATAACCCCGGCAATCACCATGGCGCCGCCAATCAGGCTGGCAAGCACCAGGCGCTCGTCGAGCAACACCACCGACAACACCACCGCAAACACCGGCACAAGATTGGTAAACAAGGTGGCGCGCGCCGGCCCGATCGCGGCCACCGCCTGGTTGTACCAGAAGAAGGCTACCGCCGTGCCGAACACGCCGAGATACGCCATCGCCACCCACGACCAGGCATCCGGCCAGGTCAGCTCTGGCGACCTCAAGTCGGCGCTGGCCGGCACCAGCAGCATCAGCGTGCCCCACAAGGTCGACCAGGTCGTCGCCGAAGCCGCACTCATGCCCGCCAGGGTGTAGCGCCCGATCACGGTGTAAGCCACCCACGAGGCCACCGCGATAAAAATATACAGCTCACCGCGCCCGATGGCGCCGCTGAACACGCTGGCGTAGTCACCCCGCGTAATCACCATCGACACCCCGCTGAGCGACAGCAGCACCCCGACCACCCGCAGCCATGTCCAGCGCTCATGCGCAATAAAACGCATCACGAACATCGTCATGATCGGCGACAAGGCCACGATCAGCGCCGCGCGCGAGGCCGGAATATGGCCCAGACCGCCGAGAAAGAAGGTGTTGTAGGTGAACACCCCGGTCGCGCCGAGCAGCACGGTGCCGATCAATTGCCGTTTGTTCAGCCGCGTCAGGCCACCACCCACGGTGAGGGTGAACAGAAACAAGGGAATCAGCGCGATCAGAAAGCGCCCGCTGGCCGCCAGAAAATGCGGCATCTGCTGCGCCACATAGCGCCCGGCAATGAAGGTGCCGCCCCAGAAGGCGGTTGTCAGCACCAGCTTGATATAGATCGATGTCAGTGGGGGCGCGGGCATGGGTGACAGGGCTCGATGAGCAAGTTCGAGCAGAATAACCGTACGGCCGCGTATCGACCAGAGACGCTTCCTCCACGGCCTACCGTGACACCCCGGCGCATCCCTCGCGCTACAACGGCAATCCGCGCGGCTTGCGGCCGGCCCGGGCAAAGAGGCGGTCGTACACCGGGTCGGGCAGCCAGCCCAGCACCCACGCCACTACCCCCATTTGACAGGGAACCACCACGTGCCGGCGACCGGCGTCGATGGCCCGCGCCATGCGTTTGGCGGCCACATCAGCGGGCATCAGAAAGGGCATGGGGTAGCGATTGACCGCCGTCATTGGCGTGTCGATATAGCCCGGCGAGAGGGTCACGACGCGAACGCCGCTGCCGTGCAGTTCGACGCGCAGGCTTTCGAGGTAGCGCCGCACCGCGGCTTTGGAGGCACTATAGGCGCCGGCACCGGGCAGCCCGCGCACACCGGCCACCGAGGCGATGCCGACCAGCGTACCGCCGCCGGCCTCGCGCATCGGCGCGACAAAGGGCTGGAAGGTATGCACCATGCCGAGCACATTGGTTTGCATCACGCGCGCAAACGCGTCGGTGTCTTCGGCGTACTCGGTCAGCGTGCCGACCGACACGCCGGCGCTGGCGATGACGATGTCGGGCAAACCCACGGTCGCGACAAACTGCGCGGCCGCGCTCTGCATGGCTGCGGCATCAGCCACGTCGGCCACAAATACCTGCGCCTTGCCGCCGCATTCGGCGGCCAGCGCGTTGAGCGCCTCGCGCCGGCGCCCCACCAGGCCAAGCAACACATCGTCCTGCGCGTAGTGGCGTACCAGCGCTGCGCCGATGCCACTGGAGGCGCCCGTAATAAAAATGCGCCGTGGCCGGGGCTCGGCATCACGGCGCATGATCACGCTGGCGGGCTACGGATTAACCGCGACCCTTGGCCTTGCGTGCCTTGGCAATCAGCTCGTCGGCCACCTGTAAGGCAGCTTCATGGCTGCCGGCCATGGAAGCCGAGGTGGTCCATTGACCATCGATGGCCAGGGTCGGCACACCGTTGATCTTGTAGGCGCGGGCGATCTGGTCGGCGCGCTGGACCTTGCCCTGCACGCTGAAGGATTTGTAGGCATCCATGAAGCGCTTGGCATCCACGCCCTTGCTCGCCACCCACTCGGCCACACCGGCCTCGGTGGTCAGCGGCGCCTTGTCGTCCTGGACTGCAGCGAAAATGCCGGGATGGATCTTGGCAACATCGCCCGTTACTTCCGACGCGTAATAGAACTGCGCCAAGGCCTTGAGCTGGGGATTGCCCCAGATGGCCGGCACTCGCTGAAAGACAACGTCGGCAGGCACATTTTTGAGCCAGTCCTCCAACAGCGGATCGAAGTCGCGACAGTGCGGGCAGCCATAATGGAAGAATTCGATGACCTCGATCTTGGCCTTGTCGGCCGTCGGCTGGGTCGGGCTGACCGGCGCAAACCTTGCCCCTTGGGCAAAGGCTGGCGTGCCGATGGCGGTGGTTCCGGCCAGGGCGGCCATCTGGAGCAACAGCTGACGTCGATTCATTGTGTCTTCCTGATCAGTTAAGTGCCTGGTTCAGACGCGGGCGCAGGAGCAGAGTTCCCGACGCTCGACGCCGGCCGGTCAGGGCTTGACCCGGACCAAGGAGCTTTCCATACCCGCACGGGCCAATTCGGCGCGCGCGGCATTCATGTCTTCAACCCGATTGTAGGGGCCGACGCGCACCCGGTGCACCGTGCCCTTGCTGGCCGACTCACCGCGCTGCACCGAGGCCTCGATGCCCATCAGCGCCAGACGCGCCTTGAGGTTGTCGGCTTCGGTCGGATCTTCAAATGCGCCGACTTGCAGATAGAAACGCTCGGCCGCAGGCCGTGTCGCCTCGACCGGCGCCACCGTGGCCGGCACTTCGACCGCGCCATCGCCCTTGGGCAAAATATTGTAGAAGTCGAACTGCGGTTTCTCAACCGGCCGATCACCCGGCTTGCCCGGTAACACGCGTGGCGCCAGCGGGCTGCTGGCCTCGGTGGGGGCGCGGGTGCCTTGTCCGGCAAAAGGGTTGGACCGGGTGAGATACCAGGCCACGCCGGCGGCGAACACGGCGCCGAGCATCAGACCGATGACGATGCCGACAAAGACCCCACCACCGCTGCGCCGCGCCGGCGCCTTCTTGCTGGTTTTACGATTACCGCTCACGCCATCGACTCCTCGGGCGGGTTACATGGAGGTCGGCGCAGACACGCCGAGCAGGGCCAGGCCGGACACCAGCACCTGACGCACGGCGGCGGCGAGCGCCAGACGCGCGATCATCAGGGCTTCATCGTCGACCAGCATCCGTTCGGCGTTGTACCAACTGTGGAATTCGCCCGCCAGATCTTTCAGATAGAAGGCCACCTGGTGCGGGGCATAGTCGGCCGCGGCCGACTGAATGACCTCGGCAAACGCCGCCAGGCGCGCGCACAGCGCCAGCTCGCGCTCGCCGTCGAGGCGCGCCAGATCGGCGTCGAGCAGATCGCGCTCCACACCATTCCACTGCGCGAGCACCGAGCAGATGCGCGCATGGGCGTACTGGATGTAATACACCGGGTTCTCGTTGCTCTGGCTCTTGGCCAGATCGAGGTCGAAATCCAGATGCTGGTCGCTCTTGCGCAGCACATAAAAGAAGCGGCAGGCGTCGTTGCCCACGTCCTTGCGCAGCTCGCGTAGGGTGACGAACTCGCCCGAGCGGGTCGACATGGCCGCTTTCTGACCGTTGCGATAGAGCACGGCGAACTGCACCAGTGCCACTTCGAACTTCTCGGTGGGCAGGCCAAGCGCGGCAATCGCGCCGCGCACGCGCGGGATGTAACCGTGGTGGTCGGCGCCCCAGATGTCGATGATGCGGTCGAAACCACGCTCGTACTTGTTCAGGTGATAGGCGATGTCAGAGGCGAAGTAGGTGAACAGCCCGTTCTCACGCTGCACCACGCGGTCTTTTTCATCGCCAAAGGTGCTGGAGCGGAACCACTTGGCGCCGTCCTGCACATAAATGTGGCCTTGCTGCTCGAGCGCCGTCACGGCACGCTCGACCAGACCGGTGTCGAACAGGCTCTTTTCAGAGAACCACTTGTCGAAGGGCACGCCGAACGCTTCAAGGTCTTCGCGGCAGTCGCCGAGTTGCTCGGTCAGCGCGAAGTCGTGAATCCAGGCGTAGTCCTCGCCCAGCAGACGCTTGGCGTTGGCGATCAGGCCGTCGAGGTGGTCTTCCTTGTCGTCCTCAACCGAGCACACCCCGGCCAGCACCTGCTCGGCCGTCACCTTGGCAAAGCGGTCGCCGTGGGCGTTGCGAATCTCGGCGCCCATATCGACCACGTAACTGCCCTGATAGGCGTTCGGCGGGAACGGCACGGTAATGTCGAAATTGGCCAGGTAACGCAACCAGGTCGACAAGGCCAGGATGTCCATCTGCCGGCCGGCATCATTCACGTAGTACTCGCGCGCCACCGTGTGCCCGGCAAAGTCCATCACCGAGGCCAGCGAGGCGCCATACGCGGCACCGCGGCCATGGCCGACATGCAGCGGGCCGGTCGGGTTGGCCGACACGAACTCGATCTGCACCTTGGTGCCCGTGGCCGCGCCGCGACCAAAACTGGCGCCCTGGCTCAACACCGCATTCACCACCGAGGTCTTGGCATCCGCCGCGAGGGTGAAATTGATGAAGCCGGCACCGGCCACCTCAACCTTGGCCACCTGCGTTGAAGCGGGCAGCTCGGCCATCAGCAAGGCGGCCAGATCACGCGGGCTGCGGCGCATCGGCTTGGCCAGCTGCAACGCCAGATTGGACGAAAAATCGCCATGGCTGGCCTGCTTCGGACGCTCCAGAACAATGGGCGTGTCCACATGGTCCGGCGCCACGCTGTTGAGGGCCTGGCGCAGCAAATCGGCAAGAAGGGTTTTCGGGTCGGCGCTCATGGGCACGAATCAGGCTGGAAAACCGCGCATTATACAAGAAGCGCGGCCATCCTCCGGTGCGCCGAACGCTGACATCAGGCCACCGCCGCGCGCAGCCCCTCCACATAAATCATCCGCCCCGAGTCCGGGTCGCGGATATAACTCAGTTCAATCCGTCGATTGGCGCTCTGGCCGGGCGGTTTGAGCGAGACATGCACCCAGCCCGAGTTGGGCCCTTTGCTCGGGTCGTAGCACTCGCAAATGACCTGATCAAAATCGCTCAGGTGTTTGACCACCCAGCGCGCCAGCACCAGTGTGGCCACGCCGGGAACTTCGATATCGCAGGCGCAGCCCGTGGTGTGCTGGCTGGTGCTGATCCAGCTGGCCGGACGCAATTTGAGCGCACGCTCCAGCGCCTGCGAACGAAACACGCTGTTCGGCGTGAAGGACCCGTATTCATCGCGCACCGGCTGCAACACCTGCCGCGCCAGATGCGCCGCCGCCTGCAGCTGGGCATCGGTCTCGAAGCCGTTGTCGATGCCGCGGCGCTCGGCCAGGTCGGAGCGGGTCAGCTCATAGAAACGGAAATTCGGCGAGATTGCATCGCGCGGCGCGAGCCCCCCCAGGTGAAGGTCGGTAATCGGAGTCTGGCTATGGTCGGTCGTGGTCATGGTCATCTCCGAGTCATAGTCCGGCACGGATGGTGGTCACCGCGTCGCGCAGCGGCTTGCGTGCGCCTTCGCACAAGGCCACCAGGAAATCGAGGTGCTCATGCAAGGTCGCGCGCTGTCGCGGGCTGGCGCCCCGGGCCAATGCCCGACGATAGAGCTCGACCACGTCGTCGGCCCCTCGGCGGGCCACGCGGGCGCTCGGCGCGCGGGCGATCAGGCGCACCAGCGCGCAATCGGCCTCGCTGGCCGCGTCCCAGAAATTGGGGTTGGCGGCATTCTTGGCGCGCGCCACTTCAATCATTGCCTCGCACTCTTCAAGCAGCACCGCCGCACTGGTGCCCGCCGCACCGCCCAGCGTAATCGCCAGCACCTCGGCCAGCGCCCAGTTGGTGAAGCCGTAGATCGACCGCCCCTTGCCGGCCGCCTCCATGGCCAGCCGGTAGTAATTGCCCATGTTGATCAGGGCTTCGAGGCGCGGCCCTTCGGCGGCATGCAGCCAGGCCAGACGTTTGCAGGCGCTGCCGAGCAAGGTGTAACGCTCTTCGGTGGGCGCGCGCCGGCAGATCAGATCGAGTTCGGAGATGGCCTCCTCGATGCGCGTCACCAGCTCTGCGCGACGCACTTCGTCGGCGCTTGACGAGGCGCGCAGCGCCGCCCAGGCCTGCCCGGCGAGGCGTACCTTGAAGTTGGCACACTGCTCCACCGCACGCACCGGACAATCGCCCACATCGTAGCCGAGCGCCCGGTTGAGCCAATCGACGGCCTCGGCAAAGGCCCCCGTCTCGCCCCAGGCAAAGCCCAGCGCCGCCGCGACGTCGGCCCGCCCCAGCCAGCGCTCGGACAAGCTCTGCGGCACCCGGCCGAGAATGGCGGCAATGCCGTCGCGCATGTCGGCCAGCGCCTCGGCATCGTCACCATGGCGCTGCACCTGCATCTGCACCCACTGCACATGGTTTTCCAGCGCCACCACCAGCTCGGAGGGCGCGTAGAAGGGCCGCTGGGCGCGCGGCGTGCTGACCCCGGCCTGCCCGCGCAAGCGGTAGCTCGGGTCGCCGTAGCACTGGTAAGCGCCCCAGGTGTTGATGCCGGGGAAGCTGGTCCAGGCTTCTTCACGGGCGGCACGCACCGCTTCGCCAAAGGGCTGACCGGCCAGCAAGTGCTTGTAGAAGCTGGCCGCAAAAGCGTTGGCAGCGGCGTCATCCACCGCCCAGCCGGCGGCTACCACGGCCTTGACGCCCATCTTCACGAACTGCACCGCCAGGTTGGCGGCCAGGATGTTGAAGCGGGCGGGCTCGCCGCGTGCCGTCTTGCCCAAGTGGCAGCAGTTGATGAACACCAGTTCGGGCACCCAGCGCATCTGCTCCACATCCCCCGGGGTGAGCACCGCATCGCGGCCAATCACCATGCCCGACACCGTCCGGCCTCGGTCAGAGGTCATCTCGTGCACGCCGTGGCCGGCCAGATGCAGGATGCGCCAGGCGTCGCGGTGCAGGCCGGCGAGGATCGAATCCGCCCGCTCGTCGATGCTCTCGCGCACCTCGAAGCCTCCGCTGCGCAACATGGCGACCACGGTCTCGGCCTCTTGCCGCGCGCCGGGCAGATCGGCAAAACCGGCCCAGGCGTCGAGATCGGGATTGCCCACCACCAGGGCCTTGGCATGCGGCGCATGCGCCGGCTGCTGACGGAACTGGCTGGCCTTGAGCTGGCGCACCAGCCCGGCCGCCACGGCGGGCGGACGGTCGCCAGCACTCCAGCGGTTTTCGAGCAGCTCCCACGGATAACGCGCCGAGCGGTCATCGACCATCACCACCATGTTGGATTGGCGCGGCGCCATTTCCTTGAGGCTGTTGGGCAGCAACATCTCGAACAGGGTCTTGGCGATTTCGCTGTTGGCCGCCGGCGAGGCCGAGGCCTGCGCAATAAAGGCGTCGGCCAGCTCCAGCTGCCCGGCCATGAGGGTTTCTTCGGCGCGCGCACGGTCGGTGGCGAAGATGAAGCGCAGCGCCTCGCGCCCCGGCTCCTCGACAATCTCCAGCCGATGCCACCAGTCGGGCATCTCGTCACAGCGCACCCGCCGCCGCCGGCCCTCGCCGCTCTGGATATCGCGGCTGTCCCAGCGCAGCTTGCCCGCCAGATCGCCGTCGCGCAGGCAGTTTTCCAGCCCCTCGGCGGCGGAGATGGCCACGTCTTCGAAGATCTCGATGATCTCCACCGCGTCGATCACCACCCGGCTCTCCAGGCCTTGTTCGACCAGGGCCGCGCTGGCCGAGACCGCGCCGCGCAGGATCGCATCGACCGAGGTGCCGACCGGCATGCCGCCCGCGCCCGAGCCGACCAGCAGGCAGCTGACCGCCGCCGAGCGCGGCGCCGAGGCCGGGCCAAAGCGCACATCGTCCGGCCACTGCGCCACCTGCAGGGCGAAGTCGAGCAAGGCGCCGCGCACGCCGGCCTCGAGCAGCCCGGGCGACAGCTCGCCGACCAGACCAAGGCCGACCACGATCGCGCCCGAGGGTTTGTGCGTGGGCACTTCATTGAAGAACAGCGCATGCGTGCCATTGGCGGCCGGATACATGCCGAGGTTGAGCCGCTGCGACAAGACACCGCCCAGGCGCTGATTGACCGCCGCTTCGGCGCTGACGATAGTGTCGCCCGCGTAGTGACCGACCAGCACCGGATAGCGAGCATAGGCCAGATCGCCATGACGGATGCTGACCGCCAGCGTGGGCGCGGCGGCGGTGCTTTGCGTTTCGGCCAGCGGGCGGCCCGGACCAAAGCCCAGCGCACGCACGGCCGCTTCGTCGGGGAAGTCGTCGGTGAAGGGCGTGATCGGCATCGGGAAGCGTGTCGGCTCGGTCGCCGCTGCCCGCGAACGCTGCGGCGGCGTCGCCGGCAGACGCTTGGTGGTGCCGGTCATGAGCAGATCGAGCAGGCCGGGGAAGGCGCGCTTTTGCGTGCACAACGCGTCATGCGCGGTATCTTCGATATACCAGGTCGGCACGCCGGGCAAACGACCCGACGCCCAAGTGACGGTGCCGTCGCCCTCCGACGTGGCTTCAAACGCCAGCGTTCGATCGCTGGCCGGGTCCCAGCTGTTGCGCGGCACGACGGCGTAGTCGACCACCGTGGCCGGCTGGCAGCCGGCGAGGTAGATCATGTGGCGCGGCTCGGGCGGGGCGTCGAGCAGGCGTTGCCAGGTCTTGCGCGCCTCGCGCAGCGCGGTGGCGTCGGCCAGCGGCCATACCGCCGACAACTCGGCCTTGAGCGCCTTCCAGCGGGCGGCATCGGCAAAGTCGGCACCGGCGGGGTCGAAGGGCAGCAATTCGAGCAAGCCGGCGTACTCGCGCACGATATCGGTGACGCCGGTGGTGGTCTGGGTGATGTCGAGCAGGGCCAGCTTTTGCTGGGTGGGGTTCGTGCAGGTGAGCCAGCGCACCGCCTCGTGCGAACCGAGGTTGGGCGTGCCAAGCATGACGAAGCGGCTGTTGGGCAAGGCGGTGATGCGCTGCCAGGCGGCGGTGCCGGCGCCGCCGTCGGCAATCATCGCGCGCACCACCAGGCCGCCCATGGAGTGCGCCACCAGATGCACTGGCTGACCGCTGGCTTCGAGCTCCGGCAGCCATTGGGTCAGCGATTCGGCCAGGCGTGCCGCAGCGGCGGTGACGGACTGCCGCCAGTCGTAGGGGAAGATCTCGACCCGGTGGCTGCGCGCGAGGAATTCGACCATGGGGCCGTAGAAATCACCGATCAGGTCGATCGGCTCGACATCGGGTTGCCCCATGCGCAGGCGCCCCAGCTGGCCGCGCAGCAGACGCCAGTAGTCGAGCCAGACGGTTTCGCCGCGCTGCTGCAGCACGCTGCCCATGGTGCCGGGCAGCACCACCGCCAGCGGCCGGGGCGTGCCGCCGGAGCGGCTGCGGCGCACGGCCTCGCGCCAGCGCGGGGCTTCATGCGGGGCGCTGGCAATCGGCAAAAAGCTGCCGTCGTTGCCGTCGGGCCGGGTCAGGCCGTGGCCCAGCCATTTGACGGTTTTTTCGTTGTTGAAATAGCGGAAGTGATTGACCTCGCCCCCCGCGTCGCGCAGGTAGCGGGCGCCGCCGTCGGGGCGACGCAGCCCGCCGAGCATGGAGCCGGTGTTGACCACCAGATCGTGATCGGCGCCGTAGAACCAGTCGGTGGCCAGCAGCTTGATCTGCTGCCACAGCGAGTCGCCCTCGATGTCACCGGCGATCACCGACAGGTCGGCCGTCACGGAGAGGTCGGGCGATTGCAGCAATCGGGTCAGCGCCGAGCCGGGCATCATCGCCTCGACGCCCGGCAGGGTGCGCGGGTCGGTGCGCGCCTTGACCACGGCTAGCAGGAAGTCGACCGCCTCGCCAAACAGGCCGCCGCCGGAGATGAAGTCCATCACCGACAGCCAGCGGTCGAGCCGCCCGGCCGCCAGCGTGGTGCCGCGCGCCGGACAGGCCACGCGCACGAAGCGGGTGATGCGCAACTGCTTGGCGTCGAGCTCGGCGATCAAGTCCTTGAGCGCCTTGCGGTCGCCGTCGTAAGCGGCGTCGCGCGCCTTGGCGGCGGCGGTGTCGAGCGGCGACAGGCCGATCTGCTCGGCGACGGTGCGGTCGGCGGCAAACAAGGTGTCGATCAGCTTGCCGTCGAGCGGGTCAGTGTTGGCGTCGCGCATGCCCAGGCAGAGCAACTCGCCGATCAGGCCGCCACGCGAGTGGCTGACCAGATGCACCTCGGCGCCGGCCGGCAGGGCACGGGCCAGGGCCAGCGCGTTTTCGACGGGGCTCTCGGTCAGGCTGCGGTGCTGCAAGGCGTAGGCGCGCTCGCCGTAACGCTCGTTCAGGCGGCTGCGCAAGGCGGCACCGGCAACGTTGTCCTTGTCCCACAAACCGCCAAAACTGCCTGTCGTGCTTGAAGCCGTGCCATGCAAGAACACCAGCAGTGGCGTCGCGCCGCCGGGCAGGCTGCCGCTGAGCGCTTTCAGGTCGGGCGAGGCGCCATCGAGCGACACCCGATACAGCCCCGGTGCACCGTCGAGCGCGCGGTCTTCAAGCGCTTTGCCGAGCTTGGCCGCGGCCATGTTTTTGAGATCGACGCCGAACACTTCGAGCACCCGCACACCGAGGCCGAGCCAGCCGCGCGAGGTGCCGGCAGCGGCATGGCCCGGGCGGGGGCCGAAGTCGAGCCGCCACAACGCGTCGCCGTCGCGCCCGACACTGCGCTGGCCGCGCTCGTGCATCAGATCGTCGGCGCGCGACCAGAGGACGAAGCCGTTTTCGAGCTCGACCCGCAGCACGGCATCGGCGTCGATCTCGGTCGTCGACTCGCCGCCTCGCGCCACCCCCGGCACGATCCGCCGCGCCGAGGTCACGCTCACCTGATCGGTGCGGGGCTGTCGGGCGGTGGCGGCGGCGCCGCTGAAGCGAAAACGGGGGTCGATGGGCATGGGCTGAATCCTTGGCGGGGCGAAATCAGGAGAAGAGTTCGAAATGACGGGCGGTGCGCGAGCCGAAGATCTGCGGCGTCTGCGGCAGGCGGGTCGAGGGCAGGTAGTGGCTGATGGCGCGGAACCACTGCTGGTAGCTGGCCCCCGGCAGCAGGGTGTGCAGGCTCTTGATGGCGTAGTAGGTGAAGGCGCCGTTGGGGCGACCGCGGAATTGAGTGTCCCAGCTGAACTCGGTGTCGCGGCAGCCGGCCAGCAGCAGGTCGCCGCCGGCGCGCGTCATGCCGCCCATCAGCGCTGCCGGGCGGCTACGGGTGGCGGCGAGCGCGCCCAGGCTCATCCAGCTGGCGGGCGGCAAAAAACGGGCGCGCGGCAAGGCGGGATCGAGGTCGGCCTCGTCGCCGCGAGTCACCGAGCCGGAGTGGCAGCTGTCGGAAATGAGCACCACGCGCACGCCGGCCGGGCGCTGGTCGAACAGGTTGCGCAGATCGTCGTCGAGCAGGATCTTGCCGTCGCCGATGTCGTGCGGACACAGCGCCTCGTCACGCCCGTCGGCCTCATCGCCGGAGCGATCGGGCACCCAGGTGCCGTGGCCGGAGTAGGTGATGATCAGTGAATCGCCCTTGACCGCGCTGGTGATCAGATCGCCGATCTTCTCCACCATCGCATCCAGTGTCGCCGCCTCGTCGAGCAGGCTGGTGACCGCATAGCCTTTGCCGCCCAGCACGGCCGCCCAGTCCTGGGCGTCATTGATGCATCCGGACAAATCCCCATCGGTGCCAGGGTAGTCGTTGATGCCGATGGTCAAAGCGCGCTTGCTCATGGTGAAACCTCGCTTCCAGCGTCATCGGACAGGCACAGGCCGGCCGCAGTCATGACGATGGCTTCTTCTGATTAAAGCATGTGGCCCCCTCAGAGCAAGGCGACTCTTTGTATCAAGCCGTGCGATCGGCATTCAAGTGGCCGACACGGCGCGCCCCTGAGGGGGTGTTTGGGGCACAATTGCGCTTTTGCTTTTGTTGGCCCCTGCCCGTGCGTCTGTTGCGTCTCGCCAAAATCGTCATCGTCAGCCTGCGCTTCGGGCTCGATCGCATGGTCCTCACCGCCGACCGCAGTGGGCAACTGGTGCGGCTGTGGCGCATCGTCTTCTTCTGGCGGCGCTTCTCGGAGCCGCGTGCAGTGCGCTTGCGCCGCGCGCTCGAATCGCTCGGCCCGATCTTCGTCAAGTTCGGGCAGATGCTGTCCACCCGCCGCGATCTGCTGCCGCTGGATATCGCCGAAGAGCTGGCGCTGCTGCAAGACCGCGTGCCGCCCTTCCCCAGCGAAGAGGCCATCGCGGTCATCGAAAAGCTCTACGGCCGGCCGGTCGACGAGGTCTTTGCCGAGTTTGAACGCACACCGGTGGCCTCGGCCTCGGTGGCGCAGGTGCACTTTGCCCGCCTGCAGGACGGCACCGAGGTGGCGATCAAGGTGCTGCGCCCCGGCATCGAACGCGTCATCGCCCACGACATGGCCTTGCTCGACGCCGGCGCCACGCTGCTCGACCGGCTGTGGCCCGAGGGCCGACGGCTCAAGCCGCGCGAAGTGGTGGCCGAGTTCGCCAAGCACCTGCGCGACGAGCTCGACCTGATGCGCGAAGCGGCCAACTGCTCGCAGCTGCGGCGCAACTTCACCGACTCCAAACTGCTGGTGGTACCCGAGGTGTATTGGGACTACTGCGGCAAGTCGGTCATGGTGATGGAGCGCATGCACGGCGTACCCATCTCGCGCACCCAGGCGCTGCGGGCGCAGGGCACCGACCTGTCGGCGCTGTCGCGCGCGGGGGTCGAGATCTTCTTCACCCAGGTCTTTCGCGACGGTTTCTTCCACGCCGACATGCACCCGGGCAACATCTTCGTGCACGCCGACGGACGCTACATCGCACTCGACTTCGGCATCATGGGCACGCTCACCGATGTCGATAAAAACTACCTGGCGCAAAACTTCCTGGCCTTCTTCCAGCGCGACTACAAACGCGTCGCGCAAGCCCACATCGACGCCGGCTGGGTGCCGGCACACACCCGGGTGGACGAGTTCGAATCGGCCATCCGCGCGGTGTGCGAGCCGATCTTCGACAAGCCGCTGAAAGACATCTCCTTCGGCAAAACGCTGCTGCGCCTGTTCCAGACCGCGCGCCGCTTCGAAATGGAAGTGCAGCCGCAGCTCGTGCTGCTGCAAAAAACCCTGCTCAATATTGAAGGTCTCGGCCGGCAGCTCGACCCGGAACTGGACCTGTGGACCACGGCCAAGCCCTTCCTTGAACGCTGGATGGGCAAGCAGGTCGGCTTTGGCGCACTCGCGCGCCACATCAAGGAAGAAGCGCCCTTCTGGGCCACCGCCCTGCCGCAACTGCCCCGCCTGATCCACCATGCGCTCAGCACCCCCGACCGCATCGAAGCCGCCCGGCGCGACATGGCCCGACTGGCGAGCGCCCAACGTCGGCAGAGTTTCGCCTTGAGTGTCGTCGGCGTCCTGCTGGCCGCGCTGCTGGCGCTAGAGCTGTGGCGACTCGCGGGTAGCTGATGATCGCGGCATGATCCCTTACGATCCCGGCACGATGCGGTAAAAAAACCGCCCCCTGGCCGGGCATCGTTGCTAAAATCGCGCCGAAAAAAGATCGGGCCGAGCGCAACAGACACCGGCCCCGCCTATCCGCATCTGCTCTGGAGCCCACGCTCATGCTGCTCTGGCTTGTCGCTGCCTATCTCGCCCTGTCCATCGGTATCGGCCTCGTGGCCGCCATGCGGGTGCATAGCGCAAAGGACTACATCCTCGCCGGTCGCAATCTGCCGATGTACGTCGTGGTCGCCATGGTGTTTGCCACCTGGTTTGGCGCCGAAACCGTACTCGGCATATCGGCCACCTTCCTCGAAGAAGGCTTTCACGGGCTGATCTCCGACCCCCTCGGCGCCTCGCTGTGCCTGATCCTGTTCGGCCTGTTCTTCGCCCGCCGCCTGTATCGCCAGAACCTGCTCACGCTGGGCGACTTCTTCCGTCGCCGCTACAACCGCACCACCGAGCTGATCCTCTCGATGTGCATCGTGGTGTCCTACCTGGGCTGGGTGTCGGCCCAGATCACCGCGCTCGGCCTGGTGTTCAATGTCCTCACCGAAGGCAGCATCAGCATGAACCAGGGCATGATGATCGGCGCCGGCGTGGTGCTGATGTACACCCTGTTTGGCGGCATGTGGTCGGTGGCCATCACCACCTTTGTGCAGATGATCGTCATCGTCCTGGGCCTGTTCTACATCGCCTGGGAAGTGTCAGACCTGGCCGGCGGTGTCGGCAACGTCGTCAGCCACGCGGCCGCAGCCGGCAAGTTCGAATGGCTGCCCGAGGCCAACATCGGCGCCATCATCGCCTGGATCGCCACCTTGCTGACCATGGCCTTCGGCTCGATTCCTCAGCAAGACGTGTTCCAGCGCGCCAACTCCGCACGCAACGAACGCATTGCCGTGCATGGCACCGTGCTCGGCGGCGTCGCCTACTTCCTGTTCGCCGCCATCCCGCTGTTCCTGGCCTATTCCGCGACCCAGATCGACCCCTCGCTGGTGGCGCGCTACATGGAAGAGGATTCGCAACTCATCCTGCCCAACCTCATCCTCAACCACCTGCCCTTCGGCGCCCAGGTCATCTTCTTCGGTGCCCTGCTGTCGGTGATCATGAGTACCGCCTCGGGCACCCTGCTCGCCCCGGCTGTTACCTTCTCGGAAAACGTGCTGCGCGGCTTCATGCCAAACCTGAGCGACCACGCCTTCCTGCAGCTCACCCGGGTGACCGTGGTGGTCTTCGCCATCATCGTCACCGGTTACGCCATGCAGACCGAAAGCTCGATCCACGAGATGGTCGAAAACGCCTACAAGGTCACCCTCGCCGCCGCTTTCGTCCCCCTCGCCGCCGGCCTCTACTGGCGCCGCGCCAACAACCTGGGCGCCGCTCTGGCCATTGTGTTCGGCCTGACAACCTGGATCGCGCTCGAATTCATCTCGCCCGAAGGCATCATCCCACCGCAACTGGCCGGCCTGTGCGTGAGTGCGGTGGGTATGCTGATCGGCGGATTTGCCGGCCGCCAGCCACAGTATCGCTGAGCGCCAATACGCCGCTCATCGCCCCGCTGAACGCCCATGCTTTTGCGTGGGCGTTCTGCCTTTATCGGGACGCTTTCAGGCGAGGCGTCGGCGCTATTGACACGTATCAATCCCAATTTCCCGGCAACGCCCTAGACTCTGGCGGCACTTTTTCTTGCTGCCGCCATGACTGCCAACCACCTGATCGAACTCGTCTGCCCCGCCGGCAGCCTGCCCGCCCTGAAGACCGCCGTCGATGCGGGCGCCGACTGCGTCTATGTCGGCTTCAAGAACGCCACCAACGCGCGCAACTTCACCGGCCTGAACTTCACCGACGCCAGCATGCGCGAGGGCATCCGCTACGCGCATGATCGCGGTCGCAAGGTGTTGCTGGCGCTGAACACCTATCCGCAGGCCGGCAACTGGCCGGAATGGACCAAGACCATCGACGCCGCGGCCGACATGGGCGTGGACGCGGTGATCCTGGCCGATCCGGGCCTGATGCGCTACGCCAACCGCACCCATCCCGATCTGCGCCTGCATCTGTCGGTGCAGGGCTCGGCGACCAGCTACGAAGCCATCAACTTCTATCACGAGCACTTCGGCGTTCAGCGCGCAGTCTTGCCGCGGGTGCTGTCGCTGCCGCAAGTCGAGCATGTGATCAAGAAGACCCCGGTCGAGATCGAAGTTTTCGGTTTCGGCGGCTTGTGCGTGATGGTCGAGGGGCGCTGCTCGCTGTCGGCCTACGCCACGGGCGAGTCGCCCAACTGCAACGGCGCCTGCTCGCCGGGCAAGCATGTGCGCTGGGAGCAAACCGCCCAGGGCATGGAAACCCGCCTCAACGGCATTCTCATCGACCGCTTTACCGACGATGAGCGCGCCGGCTACCCCACGCTGTGCAAGGGCCGTTTCGCGGTGGGTGACGACACCTACTACGCCATCGAAGAGCCGACCAGCCTGAACACGCTCGAGCTGCTGCCCGACCTGGCCCGCGCCGGCGTGCGCGCCATCAAGATTGAAGGCCGTCAACGCAGCCCGGCCTACGTGCAGCAAGTCACCCGCGTGTGGCGCGCCGCCATCGACCGGCTCAAGGCCGACGGCGAGCGTTTTGCCGTCAAGCCCGAATGGATGGCCGCGCTCAACAATGTCTCCGAAGGCCAGAGCCACACGCTCGGCGCCTACTATCGCCCCTGGAAATAAGTCGTGCCCATGAAACTCGCGCTCGGACCGCATCAATACTACTGGCCGCGCCAGGCCATGATGGACTTCTACGGCAACGTCGCCGAGTCGCCGGTCGACATCGTCTATGTCGGTGAATCGGTGTGCTCGCGCCGCCATGAAATGCGTCTGGAGGACTGGTTCGACGTCGCCCGCGTACTGGCCGAGGCCGGCAAGGAAGTGGTGTTTTCCTCGCTGGTGCTGATCGAATCCGAGTCGGATCTGAAGGTGCTGCGCAAGCTGGTCAATCAACCCGATTTCCGGGTCGAAGCCAATGACATGGCCGCCGTCCAGGCGCTGGTGCGTGCAGGACACAAGCACTGGGTTGCCGGACCGACGCTGAATGTATTCAACCCCGAGACCATGAACGTGTTCGCCGAACAGGGCGCCACCCGCTGGGCGGTGCCGCCAGAGATGGCCCGCGAAGCCATGGACGGCCTGCTCACCGGCTGCGCGGTGCGCCCCGAGGTGGAAGTGACCGCCTATGGCCGCCTGCCGTTGGCCTACTCGGCGCGCTGCTTTACCGCCCGCCACTTCAACCTGCAAAAAGACACCTGCGAGTTCCGTTGCCTGCAGCACGCCGAAGGCATGCCGCTCAAGACCCGTGAGGGCGAAGCCTTCCTGACGCTCAACGGCATCCAGACGCAATCGGCCAAGGTCTATAACCTGCTCGGCGATCTGCCGGCGCTCAAGGCCTCCGGCGTCGATGTGCTGCGCGTGCTGCCGCAGTCCGAGTCCATGCCCGAGTTGCTGGCCCTGTTCCGCCGCGCCATCGACGGCGAGATCACGCCCGCCGAGGCCTTCGAGCAATCCCAGGCCCTGATGCCCGAAGCGCCCTGCAATGGCTTCTGGCATGGCAAGCCGGGCCTCGAACAATACGTTGCCGCCGCCTGAGCGCGGCTCCACGGAGATTTCCATGGCCAATATCCCCGCCTTTCGTGTGCCCCCCGCCGTCGGCCGTGTGGTCGCCCGCCTGCCGCAACTGCCGCCGACGCTGGCGCTGGTCGGCGCGCTGAATCTGGCGCTCGGTCGCATCCTGCCCAAGGATGACCTCGAACCGCTGATCGGCAAGCGCCTGCAGCTCGACGTCACCGACGCCGGACTGAGTCTGCGCTTTACCCTGTCGGCACGCGGCTTCCGCCCGCGCTTCGACCGACTGCCCGCCGACCTCGTGCTGCGCGCCGCCACCCGCGATTACCTCGCCCTGGCCCTGCGCGAAGAAGACGCCGACACCCTGTTCTTCAGCCGCCGCCTGATCATGGAAGGCGACACCGACATCGGCTTGCTGGTCAAGAACACCCTCGACGCGGTGGACTGGGACGCGCTCATCGCCGCCGCAAAACCGGCGACCTTCCTGGCGCGCTTCAAGACACCCCGCCTCGGCACGCCCGCCGCCTGAATCACCGCCGGCCCGCCCCGGCGGGCCGCTGCGCGTACAATCGACGCATCTTCGCTGTCCGGTCTCCGACCGCCCGACGAGTGCGCGCATCCACCCAGCTTCCCCGCTATCTGACGCTGGCCTACGGCCTGCTCATCGCCTATGCCTGCCTCCACCCCTTCACCGGGTGGAAGTCGCACGGGCTGCCGCTGTTCGACTTCCTCCAGGCGCCATGGCCAAAGTACTACCGCATCGAGGACATCATTCTCAACGTGCTCGGCTTCATTCCGCTCGGCTTTGTGCTGAGCTCTGCCTGGCCCGAGCGCTGGTCGCGGATCCGCGCGCTTGTGCTGAGCGTCCTGATCTGCGGCGTGTTGAGCCTGTCGCTCGAAACGGCGCAGAACTTCCTCCCCACCCGCGTCGCTTCCAATGTCGACCTGGGTGCCAATATTCTGGGCGGCCTGCTCGGCGCGCTCATCGGCATGGCGCTCGGCCAACGGATTTTCGACACTCGAGGCTGGCTGCATCAATGGCATGACAAACGCATTATTGATGGCCATCTCGGCGATCTGGGCGTGGTCCTGCTGGCGTTGTGGCTGCTCGCCCAGCTCTCGCCCGAGACCCTGCTGTTTTCGGTCGGCGACTTGCGCCGGCTCTTCGACCTGCCCGCGCCGCTGCCCTTCAGCCCGGAGCGTTTCATGCGCCTGGAAGCGGCGATTGTCGCCACCCATCTGGTCGCGATCGGGCTGGTGGCGCGCGCCAGCTTGCAGCGCTTTTCACTCACCATCGTGGTGCTGATCTGCCTTGGCCTGGGCGCCCGCACGCTGGCAGCGACCAGTTTCTACCTGCCGCCGCGGCCTCTGCTGTGGCTCACCCCCGGCGCCATTGCCGGCCTCGGCGCGGGCCTGCCGGTGCTGGCGGCCACCCTGGCCCTGCCGCACGGCCTGCGCCAGATGCTGGCGGCCATCGCCTTGCTGGCCGGCACGGTGCTGGTCAACCTGGCGCCCGAGAATCCCTATCTGAGCTTCAACCAGACGCTGATCAACCAGGGCCACTTCCTCAACTTCAACGGCCTCACCCATCTGGTCGCCAGCCTGTGGCCGTTTCTGGCGCTGGCCTATCTGAGTGCGGTCAACATGCGTCGGGGTAGCCCCCACTGAAACAGGACGCGGCGCATGGCTATAATGGTCGGCACTGACCGGAGACCCGCCCCATGAGCTATTTTTCGCATCACGTGTTCTTCTGCTGCAACCAACGCGAAGCCGGCGACACCTGCTGCAACGCCCATGGCGCCAGCGAACTGCAAACCTACGCCAAAGACCGCGTCGCCAAGCTTGGCCTCAAAGGCAAGGGCAAGGTGCGTATCAACAAGGCCGGCTGTCTCGACCGCTGCGACGAGGGGCCGGTGATGGTCGTCTATCCCGAAGAGGTCTGGTACACCTACGTGGACAAGGAAGACATCGACGAAATCGTCAACGAACATCTGGTCGGCGGGCGCGTGGTTGAGCGCCTGCGCATCTGAGGTGAGGCCATGAGCAAACCCCTACCGACAGAATCCGCCCTGCTCAACGGGCCGGACGGCAACATCGAGGTGCTGATCGACGCCCCCGCCAACGTGCGCGGCATCGCGCTGGTGGCGCATCCGCATCCGCTGTTTGGCGGCGCCAACACCAACAAGGTCGCCCACACCCTGGCTCGCACCCTGCGCGACCTGGGCTATGCCACGCTGCGCCCCAATTTTCGCGGGGTGGGCAAGAGCGAAGGCACGCACGACCACGGCGTGGCCGAAACCGAAGACATGCTGTCGGTGATTGCCTGGGCGCATTCGCGCTGGGGCATGCTGCCGCTGGCCCTCGGCGGCTTCTCGTTTGGCAGCTTTGTGCAGACCCGTGTGGCCAAGCGCCTCGCCGAGGGCGTGACGCCCATCAAGCGCATGGTGCTGGTCGGCCTGGCCACCGGTGAAGTCACCGGCGCACGCCAATACACCACCGAGACCGTGCCGGCCGACACCCTGGTCATTCATGGCGAGCAGGACGAAACCGTGGCGCTCGCCAATGTGCTCGACTGGGCGCGGCCGCAAGTCCTGCCAATTATCGTGGTGCCTGGCGCAGACCACTTTTTCCACGGCAAGCTGCATCACATCCGGGACCTCATCAATCAACGCTGGGCTCCCCTGTAACCGGACGCCGCCATGAAGCTGACTGCCTCGCTCACCAGCCCCTACGCCCGCAAGATCCGCATTCTGCTGGCCGAAAAACACATTCCCTGCGATCTGGTGGTGGACTCCCCCTGGGAAACCGCCACTTCGGTACCGGCGCTCAATCCGCTGGGCAAGGTGCCGGTACTCGAAACCGACGAGGGCGAAGCCTTCTTCGACTCGCCGGTGATCGCCGGCTTCCTCGAAGCCCTCGACATCCCGCCACATTTCATCCCCCAGGACGGCATGCCCGCCGTGCGGGTCCGCCAGACCGAGGCACTGGCCGACGGCATTCTCGACGCCGCCGTGCTCGCCTACCTCGAGACCCTGCGCCCGGCTGAAGCCCGCCTGCAAAGCAGCATCGACCGCCAGTTCGACAAGATCAATCGCGCGCTGGGCCGACTCGAATCGCAACTGAGCGGCGAGTTTTTCCATGAGGACCGCATCAGCCTGGCCGATGTGGCGGTCGGTTGCGCGCTGGAGTACCTCGACCTGCGCGCCGCCAGCCTCAACTGGCGCGAGCACTACCCGCGCCTCAAGGCCTTCCTGGCGAAAATCGGCGAGCGCGACAGCTTCGTCAGCACCCGCCCGCCCGGTTAAGCCGGCGATGGCGGCCGCACGCCCTGGCGCCAACCCGCCGCTGCAGATTTCGCATCTGATCAAACGCTACGGCGCGCAGACCGTCGTCGACGATCTGTCGCTGAGCGTGGCGCCGGGCGAGTGCTTCGCCCTGCTCGGCCCCAATGGTGCCGGCAAAACCACCACCTTGCGCTGTGCGCTCGGGCTGACCACGCCCGACGCCGGGCAGATCACCCTGTGCGGCGAACCCGTGCCCGCGCGTGCGCGTGAAGCCCGCATGCGGGTCGGCGTGGTGCCGCAGTTCGACAACCTCGATCCGGACTTCACCTGCGCCGAAAACCTCAGCGTGTTTGCCCGCTACTTCGGCCTCACACCCGCCGACATGCACACGCGCACGCCGGCGCTGCTCGCCTTTGCCGGACTTGAGACCAAGGCCAGCGCGCGCATTCAGGATCTGTCGGGCGGCATGAAACGGCGCCTCACCCTCGCCCGCGCGCTGGTCAATCAGCCCGAGCTGCTGATTCTGGATGAGCCCAGCACCGGGCTGGACCCGCAAGCCCGCCATCTGATCTGGCGCCGGCTCAAGCAACTGGTGGCCGAAGGCACCAGTGTGTTGCTGACCACCCACTTCATGGACGAGGCCGAGCGTCTGGCGCACCGACTGGCCATCATGGACAACGGACGCATCCTGGCCATGGGCAGCCCACGCGAAGTCATTGCGGCGCATATCGAGCCGCATGTGGTCGAGGTGTATGGCGACTGGCCTGAGGGGATGGCCGGCTGGGCGCGCGCGCATGGCGAGCGCCTGTCAGTGCGCTGCGAGCTGAGCGGCGACACCGCATTTTGCTATGTGAATGACGCCAAGCCGCTGCTCGATCAGCTCGCGCAGCAACACACGCTGCGCTATCTGCATCGCCCGGCCAACCTCGAAGATGTCTTTCTCAAACTGACCGGTCGGGATCTACGCGACTGACAGCGGCGGCGCCTCGCCCGCCCCCGGCTCTGGCGCCAACAGCGGCAGACGCATCTCCACCCGCACGCCCTCACCGGATGCGCCATGAATGCGCACCGTACCGCCGAGTGCGCCGGTCACCAGATTGAACACGATGTACAGCCCAAGCCCGCTGCCGCCCTCGCCCATCCGGGTGGTAAAGAACGGATCGAACACACGGTCGAGCAAGGCCGGCGCAATGCCGTGACCATCATCGGCATACATCAGACATAGCGACACGTCGCTCAAGGCCTCGGCCGATACCGATATCCGACCCGATTCGCGCCCGGCGAAACCATGGGTGACGGAATTGCTGACCAGATTGGTGATCACCTGCTCGAGCGGCCCGGGGTAGCTCTCCATCTCAAGCCCCGGCGGAATGTCGATCTCGAACACATGCCCGCCCTCACGCAGCAAGGGCTTGAGCGCCACGCAGATTTCGTCGATCACGCTGTGCAAGGCAAAACGCCGGCGGCGTGAACTGGTCTGGTCGACCGCCACCTGCTTGAAGCTGCTCACCAGATCACCCGCCCGCGTCAGACTCCGGTTCAACAAGGCCGTTGCCTTGCGGGCGTCGTCGACAAAGACTTCGAACTCGCTGCGCGTCATGCTGCCCGTTTCAAAGGATGCACCCATGGCCTCGACCCATTCGCCCAGGGTGGAGGCGACCGTCACCGCCGAGCCGAGCGGCGTGTTCAGCTCGTGCGCCACCCCGGCCACCAGACTCCCAAGCGAGGCCAGCTTTTCGGCCTGAACGAGTTGCCCCATCGCTTGCGACAGTTCGGCCGTGCGCGCTTCAACACGCGCTTCGAGCTCACCGGCGTGCCGCTGGATGCGCTCGGTCATCACCGAATGCCGCAGAGCAATCGTCAGGCCATTGACCGCATCACGCAGTTGCGAGAGCACGTCATCATCAAAACGCCCGGGCGTGGCGCAGGCCAGATGCAGGGCGCCGTAGAGTTCCGTATCGAGCAACAGGGGGAACACCGCCACCGAACGCGCGCCCTCGGCATACAGCCGGGCCTCCATCACCGAGCGCTCGGTGTGCTCGAGATCATTGTTGATATACACCCGCCCTTCCTTGAGGCCGTCGAGCACATCGTATTCGTTCAGCGGCGTTCGGTGACCTGCCGGCATATCCGTGGAGGCGGCCACCGCCAGCGCCAGGATCTCGACCTCCTGCGCCGGGACATCGAAGTGCGCAAAACTGACTCGCAACACATCCAGCCAGGACTGAATATGGTCCACCGTGATCTGCGCGACCTCTTCAAGCGACTGCGCCGACAGCACCGCGTGCTCGATATTGCGGAACTGCGCCAGCAGTCTGGCCTGAGTGGCCACACTCTCTCGCAGGCGCGCGCTGTGCAAGCAAATGCCCAGCGACACCACCGCCCCCTGGGTCATCTCGATCTCGCGGTCCGAAAACCGGCTGCTCTGACGGTCGGCCAGGTTCAGCGTACCGACCAGTTCTCCCTCAACCATCAGTGGCAACAGCACCACCGAGCGCAGCCCGGCGTCGCACAAACGCTGTCGGACCGGCGCCAGATCGGCCAACTGCGTCAGATCATCAAAACGATCGACCCGCCCGGCCTCACACGCCGCAATGTCGCCAAAATCCGCCATGGGGATGATTTTGCTGGTGAACTGAGGCGCGGCCACCCCCGACTGCTGGGCCACGGCAAACAACACCATCTGCTGCCGCGGACGATCGAGCAGCGTCACCACCACGCGATCGCAGCCGACCAGCTCGCGCACGCCGCGGACTGCGGTGTTCGCCACCTCTTCCACCGAGTGGGAGCTCGCAATCGCCAGATCAATCTCGCGCAGACGACGCAGACGCTCGGCGTAACGCGCCCGCTCGGCCTCGGCCGCCTTGCGTGCCGAAATGTCGCGCACGGCCGCCATCACGCGCTGCTGCCCGCCAAGCGCAATCACCTCAAGCACCACCTCCACCCACAAGGGGCTGCCGTCCTGGCGCCGACATTGCCACTCGAAACACTGCGCACCACCGGCGGCGGCACGGCGAATCCATTGCTCCGCCGAAGAGCCATCGTAGGGCGCCTCACCCAGACTGAAGTCGGCAACCGTCATGCGGCCGATCATCTCGTCCGGCCGGTAACCCAGCAAGGCCTCCACCCGGGCATTCACGTCGAGTACGACGCCGCTGTCCAGATCATGCAGGAACACCGTATCGGCCACCGAGTTGAAGATCGCCCGATAGCTCTGCTCGCTGTGCCGCAGCGCCGTCATGTCCCGGATCACGACCAGCCGCGCGGCCTTGTGGTGAAAGTCGATCCGGCAGGCGCTGACCTCGACCAGGCGCTCCTGCCCAGCCTTGGTCTGGTGACGCCAAAGCTCACCGTGGCTATCGCGCCGCGACGCATCGAGTTGGTCGATATGGGCTTTGAGCCACGGCAGCTCGTCGGCCGGTTGCAGATCGCCGAGGATGAGCGACACGGCCTCGGCGCGCGAATAGCCGTAGAAATCCAGAAACGATTGATTGACGTCGAGAATGCGCAAGCTCGCCGGCTCGCAGATCAGCATCACTTCAGGATTGTCGACAAACAGCGCGCGATGCTGCGCCTGCGATTCGCGCAGCACGTGCTGATAGCGCATCATGCTGACGCCCAGCAGTGCCATCAACATGAGCGCGGGAAACAACAAGAACGGAACGAGTGTTGCGAGCATGCAGTCGCCTCAAGATCCGGGCGCACCGTGATGCCTCACCCGTCAGTCACTTAAATCGGCAAAGCTGCGGCAGTCTTGAATGCCCGGCGCATCAGCGCCAACGATCACAGCGCCTATTGTCGCGGGTCACCCAGGTTCAGCGGCGGCACCCCCGCCACGCTGCTGCGCCAGGGGTTGATGTCCAGCCCGCCGCGCCGGGTGTAGCGCGCCCACACCTCCAGCCGGCTCGGCGCGCAGCGCGCCATCAAATCGCAGAACATGCGCTCGACGCATTGCTCGTGGAACTCGTTGTGCTCGCGAAAGGACACGATGTAGCGCAGCAAGCCGGCGCGGTCGATGGGCGCGCCGGTGTAATTCACATACACCGTCGCCCAGTCCGGCTGACCGGTGACCAGGCAGTTGGATTTCAGCAGATGCGAGACCAGGGTTTCGGACACCGGTGCGGCGTCGGCCGCCACGCCGAGCAGCGTAGGCGCGGGGTGGTAGTCGGCGATGTCGACGTCGAGATCGTCAATCAGGGTGCCGGGCAGACTGCACACCTGCCGCGCCGCCACATGCAGCGACTGCAACTGCACGCTCACCGGCGCGCCGGCCGCAGCGGAGAGGTCACGCGCGATCACCGCCTCGACCTCGGCCATGTCGTCAAACCGGCTGGCGTTGAATGAATTCAGATACAGCTTGAGCGACTTGGATTCAATCAAGCGCGGCGACACCGCCGGCACGCGGAACTCGCCCATCGCCACCACCGGCTTGCCGCGCGCGTTCAGCCATGACAACTCGTAGGCATTCCACAGATCCTCGCCATGGAAGGGCAGGGCCTCGACCACGCCGATCTCGGCCCGCTTGGGCGCGCGATCGACCGGGAACAGCAACTCCGGCGCATAGGTGTTGCGGTAGGCGGTGCTGCGGCCGAGCGGGGAGGCTTCGGCGCCGTGGGGGTTGGGCGTATCAGTCATCAAGGTCTGAGCCATCTCAAGGGCAAGCGACAAAGGACGATTATAATCAGCCCACCCCCTGCCGACCGCCGGATCATGTCTGCCACTGCCGCCCACTTCCGTCTGCCCAGCCTGTCCTGGCGCTTTGCGTCGGTGTGGTCGCGCAATTTTCGCGTCTGGCGCAAGCTCGCGCTGCCGTCCTTGCTGGGCAATCTGGCCGACCCGATGATCTACCTGCTCGGCCTGGGCTACGGCCTCGGCGCGCTGGTCAAAACGGTGGATGGCGTGCCCTATGTGCACTTTCTGGCCGCCGGCATGGTGTGCTTCTCGTGCATGAATACCGCCAGCTTCGAGACGCTGTACTCCGCCTTTTCGCGCATGCATGTGCAGCGCACCTGGGAGGGGCTGATGAATGCCCCGCTGGCGCTGGACGACATCGTGCTGGCCGAAATGGTGTGGGCGGCGAGCAAGGCGGCGCTGTCGGGCACGGCCATTTTGCTGGTGGTGGCGCTGTTCGGCTTCACCGCCAGCCCGCTGGCGCTCGGCGTGGTGCCACTGATCTTTCTCATCGGCCTGACCTTCGCCGCCATGGGCCTGGTGGTCACCGCGCTGGCACCGAACTACGACTTCTTCATGTACTACTTCACCTTGTTCATTACGCCGATGGCGCTGCTCTCGGGCGTGTTCTTCCCGCTCGACCAGCTCCCCGCCGCGCTGCAGATCGGCGCGCAGCTGCTGCCGCTGGCGCACGCCATCGCCATCGCCCGGCCGCTGATGCTGGGCGAGCTGCCCACCGCCGTGCTGCCGCATCTGGCGGTCTTGGCCGCCTATGCCGCCGTCGGCTTCTGGCTGGCGGTGTCACTGACCCGTCGCCGCCTGCTCAAATGAGGTTGCCATGACCGCGCATGTAGTGCTGGTACTCACCAATCTGCCCGACGCCGACAGCGCCCGCGCGCTGGCCGCCCACCTGGTCGAGACACGCCTGGCCGCCTGCGTGAACGTGCTGGCACCGGCGACCTCGGTGTACCGCTGGGAGGGCGCCATCGAGACCGCTACCGAGGTCCCGCTGCTGATCAAGACCACCGCCGGGCGCTACGACGCGCTCGAAGCGGCGATCCGCGCGCAGCATCCGTATGAACTTCCTGAAATCGTCGCAGTCCCTGTAACGCACGGCCTGCCCGGCTACCTCGACTGGGTGCGCACTGAAACCACCCCGGACGCCTGAACCTCACATGATCCGCATCCTCGCCCCGCTCCTGCTGCTGCTCGGCCTGCTCGGCCCCGCGCACGCGCAAGAACTGCTCCCCCCCGAACAGGCCTACCGCGCCAGCGTCGGCACGCTCGCCCCCGATCAGCTCGAAATCCGCTTCGAGATTGTGGACGGCTACTACCTCTACAAAGACAAATTCCAGTTCCGTACCGAACCCGAGTCCGTCGAGGTCGGCACGCTGGCGCTGCCGCCAGGCAAGAAAAAGAACGATGAATTCTTCGGCGAGGTGGAGACCTACCGCGACGAACTGATCTTCACCCTGCCGATCAAGGCGCCGGCCGACATGCGCCAGTTCGAGCTCACCGTCATCAGCCAGGGCTGCGCCGACATTGGCGTGTGCTACCCCCCCAGCCCGCAGACGCTGACGGTCGACCTCACCAAGACGGTGGCCCCCACGGCCACCGGCGGCTGGCTGCAGAAGCTTGGCATCGGTAGCAAAACGCCCGCGCCGGCCATGGACACGCCGGCCGCCGCTCCCGCAAAACCCGTGGCGCCCGCCGCTGGCGGTGACGAATCCGGCCGCATCGCCGGCCTGCTGACTGGCGCCAGCGTGCCGCTGATCCTCGTCTCCTTTTTCGGCTTCGGTCTGCTGCTCTCCTTCACGCCCTGCACCTTTCCGATGATCCCGATTCTGTCGGGCATCATCGTCGGCCACGGCCACAAGATCACCAGGACCCGCGCGCTGGTGCTCTCGCTGGCCTACGTGCTGGGCATGGCCATCACCTATGCCGCCGCCGGTGTCGCGGCGGGCATCTCGGGCACGCTGCTCTCGGCGGCGCTGCAAAACGCCTGGGTGCTGGGCAGCTTCGCGCTGGTCTTCGTGGTGTTGTCGCTGTCGATGTTCGGCTTCTACGAGTTGCAACTGCCCACCGCCCTGCAAAGCCGGCTGTCGAACACCGCCAGCCACGAAAAAGGCGGCTCACTCGGTGGCGTAGTGATCATGGGCGTGCTCTCGGCACTCATCGTCGGCCCCTGCGTGGCCGCGCCGCTGGCCGGCGCGCTGCTCTACATCGCGCAGACCGGCGACGCCGTGCTTGGCGGCGCGGCGCTGTTCGTCATGGCGCTGGGCATGGGCGCGCCGCTGATCGCCGTCGGCGTCGCTGCACGTTCCGTGCTGCCCAAGGCCGGGCCGTGGATGGAGGGCGTCAAGAAAGCCTTCGGCATCATGCTGCTCGCGCTGGCGGTGTGGATGATCTCGCCGGTGGTGCCGGCCGTGGTGCCCATGCTCGGCTGGGGCGCGCTGCTGGTGTTCTCCGGCATCTTCCTGCATGCGCTCGACCCGCTGCCGCCCAATGCCCACAGCTGGCGCCGGTTCTGGAAAGGCGTGGGCGTCATCGCCCTGCTCGCCGGCGCTGCCATGCTGATCGGCGCGCTGGCCGGCTCGCGCGATCCGCTGCAGCCGCTGGCCGCGCTGCGCAGCGGTCAGGCCGTGGCCGCCACGGCTGCACCGCAGTTCGAAAAGGTCAAAACGGTGGCCGAACTCGACGCCCGCATCGCCGCCAGCCCCCGCACGGTGATGCTCGACTTCTATGCCGACTGGTGCGTCTCGTGCAAAGAGATGGAGCGCTTCACCTTCTCCGACCCGGCCGTGCAGGCGCGCATGGGCCAGATGCTGCTGCTCAAGGCCGATGTCACGGCCAACAACGCCGACGATCAGGCGCTGCTCAAGCGCTTCGGCCTCTTCGGCCCACCGGGCATCATCTTCTTCACCCCCGGCGGCGGCGAGATTGCCGGCCAGCGCGTGGTCGGCTTCATGCCGGCCGATGAGTTCACCGGCCAGCTCGACGCCGCCCTGATCCGCTAAACCCGTCTCGATCGCAACACATCGCGCCGAAATCGCTGGCAAGCGCGTGGGCCAGCATTCGCGGGCCTGATACCCCGGCCGTTCGACACCGCCCGCAACGCCGCCGGCGCGGCGGTGCCAAAATCGCTTAAAATGCAACGTTTTAAGCACGACCCAGACCTCATGTTCTCCGGCATCGTGGCCGCTACCGGCCGAATCCAGTCGATCACCCTCCTCGAAGATGGCGTACGCCTCAGCGTCGACACCGGCGCGCTCGGCCTGGACGACGTGGCCATTGGCGACAGCATTGCCAACAACGGCGTGTGCCTGACCGTCGTCGGCATGGACGGCGCCAGCGCGCAATTCGACGTCTCGCGCGAGACGCTCAACTGCACGGTTGGCCTCGACAATGCCGGTCAGGAAGTGAATCTGGAGAAGGCGCTGCGCGCCGACGACCGCCTCGGCGGGCATATCGTCACCGGCCATGTCGATGGTGTGGGCGAGGTGGTCAAATTCGAACCGGTGGGCGAGAGCCACGAACTGGTGATCCGCGCGCCGCACGATCTGGCCGGCTACATCGCGCGCAAGGGCTCGATCACCGTCAATGGCGTGAGCCTCACGGTCAACGCCGTCACCGGCACCGACTTTTCGATCAACCTGATTCCCCACACCGTCGAGGTCACCACGCTCAAGCATCTGGCGGCCGGCTCGCGCGTCAACCTCGAAATCGACATCATCGCCCGCTACGTCGAGCGCATGCTCGCCTGGCGTCAGGGCGAATAAAAACAACACCGAACCGCGGCCACCGGCCCGACAGGAGAACACCGTGAGCGCACTCGCGCCGATCACCGAAATCATTGAAGACATCCGCGCGGGCCGCATGGTCGTGCTGGTGGACGAAGAAGACCGCGAAAACGAGGGCGATCTCGTCATCGCGGCCGAGCATGTCACGCCCGAGGCGATCAACTTCATGGCCAAGTACGGCCGTGGCCTGATCTGTCTGACCCTCACCGAAGCGCGCTGTGCGCAGCTCGGCCTGGGCCAGATGGCGCGCAGCAACAAGAGCTCGCACGGCACCGCCTTTACGGTGTCGATCGAAGCCGCCGAGGGCGTCACCACCGGGATCTCCGCCGCAGACCGCGCACTGACCGTGCAGCGCGCCGTGGCCCGCAACGCCAAGCCGGCCGACATCGTCCAACCCGGCCACATTTTCCCGATCATGGCGCGCCCCGGCGGCGTGCTGATCCGCGCCGGCCATACCGAAGCGGGTTGCGATCTGGGCGCCATCGCAGGCCTGGAGCCGGCCTCGGTGATCTGCGAGATCATGAACGACGACGGCTCGATGGCCCGCCTGCCCGATCTGATCCCCTTCGCCAAGCAGCACGGGCTCAAGATCGGCGCGATCCGCGACCTGATCGAATACCGCGCCGCCACCGAGCACCTGATCGAGCGCGTCTCCGAGAAAACCGTGGACACCGCCCACGGCCCCTTCCGCCTGTGCGCCTTCGAAGACAAGACCTCCGGCGACATTCACCTGGCCATGGCCTGCGGCACCATCACCGCCGACACCGAAGCCCTGGTGCGGGTGCACGAACCGATCTCGGTCATCGACTTTCTCGACACCAGCAGCGACCGCCACAGCTACCCGGTTGATTCGGCGCTCAAGACCATCGCCGAGGCCGGCAGCGGCGTGCTGATCATGCTGTATCGCCCGCAAACCGGCCGCGACCTGCTCGCCCAGCTCACCAACGACCCGGCCGTGCCGCGCGCCGCCGTCAAGTGGGACCCGCGCCTGTTCGGCGTGGGCGCGCAGATTTTGCGCGACCTGGGCGTCGGCAAGATGCGCCTGCTCGCCAGCCCGCGCAAGATCCCCAGCATGGCCGGCTTCGGGCTGGAAGTCACTGGCTACTACCCGGGCTGCGACGCCACCGATTCCAACGATTCATCAGAGGCCTGATCCATGCCCCGTTTTGACAACATCACCGAAATCACCCCGAACCTCGACGGCAGCGGCCTGAGCATCGGCATCGTCATGAGCCGCTTCAACCAGGACGTGTGCGAGGGCCTGCTCTCGGCGGCAGTGGACGAACTGCTGAACCTCGGCGTGGCCGATGAAGACATTCTCATCACCACCGTGCCCGGCGCGCTGGAGATCCCGCTGGTGCTGCAGACCATGGCCGACTCGGAGCAGTTCGACGCGCTGATCGCCCTCGGCGCGGTCATTCGCGGCGAGACCTATCACTTCGAGATCGTCTCCAACGAGATGGCCGCCGGCATCAACCGCATCGGCCTCGACACCGGCATGCCCATCGCCAACGGCGTGCTCACCACCGAGGACGACGACCAGGCGCTGGCCCGCATGCAGGAAAAAGGCAGCGACTGCGCCCGCACGGCGGTCGAGATGGTCCATCTGCTGCGCGCGGTGGTGGCATGAGCAGCAAATCCGCCCGCCGCCGCGCCCGCGAATTCGCCCTGCAGGGCATCTACCAGGCCCTGCTCTCCGGCAACAGTCTGTCCATGATTGAAGACCAGGTGCGCAGCGCCCCCGGTTTCGACAAGGCCGACGGCGACCTGTTTACCGCCTTGCTGCGCGGCACGCTGAACGACACCGGCGCGCTGGAGGCCGAATTTGCGCCCTTCATCGGCCGCAGCGTTACCGAGCTCTCACCCATTGAGCGCGCCGTGCTGCTGCTGGCCACGCACGAGCTGGAACGCCACATCGAAGTGCCCTACAAGGTGGTCATCAACGAAGCCATCGAGCTGGCCAAGTCCTACGGCGGCACCGACGGCCACCGCTTTGTGAACGGCGTCATGGACAAGGTTGCGGCCAAGCTGCGCCCGACCGAAGTGGCCGCTCGCGAGGCGGCGCGCAAAGACAGCTGAGTCCGCGGAGCACGGCAAAGGCGACAGGCCTGCCAAAAACGACAAAGCCCCGGTTCAAAAACCGGGGCTTTGTCACAACCCGACCCCGCTTTCACAGGCGAGTTGAGCCATTCAGGTCAAGGGCTGCTGGCTCAGGCGGCTTTCCTGCGAAGGCGCAGCGCAGCCGCAAAGCCAATCAAACCAAGGCCCACCAGCGGAATACTGCCCGGCTCGGGAATCGCGCAAGCGGGCGCCCCCGGTTGGCCACAGCCGAGCACCTCTCCGGTGATAGTGAAGATGCCGTCCATGTTGGGGTTACCGAGCGACCATTCCGCCGAAGGATTGGCAATCGGCGTCCAACTGAACTGATAGTCGCCGGGCGTCAAGCCAGTAAACAATGCGCCCTGCCAATGGTCCACGCCGCCAAAGCAGTTGGGGTCCGTGCCGAGAAGCGGCTGGCTCGCAGGGTTGGGGATGCTGCAAGTGGTGAAAAAGTTGGTGGTGCCATCAATGAGCCCGGCCGGCTTGCCGCCACCGAATGGCGGATTGGGGCCTGCGCCGGCACCCAAAGAGAAATTGATGGTGGTCGATGCAAAGGGATTGCCGTTTACACCAATCAGGTTCATGGCGCCTTCAAGGTGGTGCGACGTAGTCCCATGGTTATACGTCCCCAGCCAGACAATGATCGAGCCGGGCGACCCGCCGCCCTCGTAACCGATGGAGGTCGCGTGCGCCGAAACACGCTCCGCGACCGTAGCAGACCCCAGCACGGTCAGGGCCAAGGCGATGAGTTTGATTTTTGACATGACGTCCCCCTCTTTCAGCCAGTATTGCTTTTTCAGTATTGATTTCTAGTCGAGTGACTACGCTGACAGGGCTTGCATATTTGATGCCATACCACGTAACACATTGTTTAACATTAACAATGTCTAGAGGCACTCATTTAATCCAGGCGAAAACGTAAAGTAATTCGACATGACGGGACAAGCTGCGCCCGACCGAAGTGGCCGCTCGCGAGGCGGCGCGCAAGAGCGACTGAGCCCGCCCGGCGCATCACGAAAAAGGCCGCGATCACCGCGGCCTTTTCACTTTTGATTGCGCGCTGTCGATCAGTCGGGCTCACCGCCCCCGGCTTTCGGGTCATGCGCAAGAAAGTCGCCTGGCACCGGCAGCGGCGTGCTGGGCAGCACCATGTCCTCGGGGCTGACCTGTTCGGTAAAGCCATCGACCGAGGCCATGCGCTGCTCGTCGCGGCGCGCCACCGGCTTGCTCATCAGGTAATACGTGGTGAGCCGGGTGAGCGCCGACAGGGCGCGGCGATGGGTGCGCTCGTAGGCGTGCGAGGCGTCGGCGCCGAAGCCGATCAGCGCGGTGCGGATGTCGTTGCCGGCCTCGACCGCGGCGGCACTGTCGCTGCGGTAAAAGCGGAACACATCGCGCCGGTGCGAAATATTGTATTTCTCGGCGATGCCGATCAGCTTGCGCGTCAGGTGATAGTCAAAGGGCCCACTCATGTCCTGCATGCAGATGGTCACCGCGTGCTCATCGGTGTTCTGCCCCGGCGCGGCGATGGCGATGTCGAGGCTGAGCATTTCAGCGATGTCGCCATGCAGCGCGGCCGAGGCGCCGGAGCCGACTTCTTCGGTAATCGTGAATAAGGGATGCACATCGACTGGCGGCACCAGCTTGCCGTCCTGCACCGCTTTGCAGGCGGTGAGCAGCGCGGCGACGGCGGCTTTGTCGTCGAGGTAACGCGACACGATGTAGCCGTTCTGACAGATCTCCGGCTGCGGGTCGAAGGCAATAGTGTCGCCCACCCGCAGGCCGGCGGCTTCGAGGTCCATGGCGGTGCGCGCGGGCACGTCGACCCGCACCTCGACATGGTCCCAGCTGCTCGGCTGGGTATCGATCTCGGGGCCGAAGGCATGGCCCGAGGTCTTCAGTGGCAGGCAGGTGCCGCGCACCTGGCCCTTGTCGGTAAACACGGTCAGCCGGCCGCCTTCGGCAAAACGCGACGACCAGTGACCAATCGGCACGATGCCGAGCCGCCCGTTCGACTTGATCTCCCGCACCATGGCGCCCAGCGTGTCGAGGTGCGCAACGATGGCGCGTGCCGGGCGCGGCTGCTCGCCCTTGAGCGTGGCGCGGATGGCGCCGCGACGGGTCATCTCGTAGGGGATGTTCATGGCCTCGAGCTGACCGGCGGTGTAGCGCGCCACAGCATCGGTGAAACCCACCGGGCTGGGAATGGCCAGCAGCTGGAGCATGGTTTCTTCGAGGTAGTCGTAGTCGAACGGGAAGTCTTTTTCCATCAACAATCTCCGGATGGGGTGTGCGCGCGTGTACGCGGAAACAGCAGATCGACAAAGCGCTCTGCCGTCGGTTGCGGCTCGTGGTTGGCCAGACCCGGCCGTTCATTGGCTTCGATGATCACGTACTCGGGCGCGGCCGGATCGGGCACCATGAAGTCCAGCCCGGTCACCGGGATGTCCAGCGCCCGCGCGGCCGCTTCGGCATCGCGACGCAGCACCGGATGCAGGCTGTCGGTGACATCGTGGATGGTGCCGCCGGTGTGCAGGTTGGCGGTGTTGCGGACGGTCAGCGGCACCTGCGCCGGCAGGATATCGTCCAGCGTATAGCCCTGACGCGCCACGCAGCGGCGGGTTTCGTCGTCCATCGGAATGCGCGATTCGCCGCCGGTGGCCGCCTGACGCCGGCGGCTCTGCTTCTCGATCAGCGCGCAGATCGGGCTGGCGCCATCGCCGACCACGGCCGGCGGACGACGCACGGCCGCCGCCACCACGCGATAGTCGATCACCACCACACGCAGATCCTGTCCGGGGCAGAAGGTTTCGATCAGCACCCGGTCGCAGAACTGGCGGGCACGCTCAATGGCCGAGAGTAGCTCGTCGGCTCGGGTCACATTGACGCTGATCCCCTTGCCCTGCTCGCCCTCCACCGGTTTGACCACCACCGCCGCATGCTTGGCCAGAAACGCCAGATCCGCTTGCGAGCCGTCGGCCACACGCTGGTCGGGCACCTTGAGGCCGGCCTCGCGCAACAGCTTGAGTGTCACGCGTTTGTCCTGGCACCGGCTCATGGCCACGGCCGAGGTCAGCTCGGTGAGCGACTCCCGACACACCATGCTGCGCCCACCCAGCTCAAGGCGGAAGTAACCATTGGCCGCATCGATCACCTCGGTGTGAATGCCGCGTTTGCGTGCTTCGTCGGTAATCAGCCGGGCGTAAGGGTTGAGCTCGGCCTCATCCTCCATCGGCTGGGTGTAGAAAGGTTCGTTGATCGCATTGCGCCGCTTGACGGCGAACACCGCGATGCGCTGGAAGCCGAGTTTTTCGTAGAGCGCGATGGCCTGCGCGTTGTCATGCATCACCGACACATCCATCCAGGCGCGCCCACGCGCATGAAAATGCTCAGCCAGATAGCGCACCAGCGCCTCGCCCACGCCGGGGTGGGCGGCCTGCGGCGCCACCGCCAGCGACCACAGGCTGCTGCCCTGCTGCGGATCGGCAAAGGCTTCGACATGATCGAGCCCCATGGCCACGCCGAGGATCTCGCCCGTGCTCAGGTCCTCGGCCAGCGCCCAGGTGATCTGCCGGTCAGCGCGCTGTGCCCAGACCTGGGGGGCGCCCACGGGCACCATCTTTCGGCTGCTGTAGAGCGCATTGATTGCGGCCACATCGCTGCGAGTGCGCAAGCGCCGCAGCGTAAAGCTGCGCCGCCCGGCCCGCTGGGCACGATAGCCGCCGAGACCCAGTCGAAAGGCTTCGGACGGGTCGAGAAACAGTTGCTGCGGCGCCTGGGCGACGACCACGTGCGGGCGTTCCACGTAATAGGCAATGTCGCGCTGTCCGGGGCGCTCATCGAGCAGTGCGGCGGCCAGCGCGCCGGCGTCGGTATAGGTCTGGGCTGGCAGCCACCGCCCCCAGCCGCATTCGACCACCACATTGGCGGGCATGTCGCGCTTGTCGGGCTGCCCCTCCGACAAGTGCAGCGGCTGGTTGCCGGGACGCAGGGCGCGGGTGACATGTTTTCGGATCATGGCCGTTGTCCGTCAGGCGAGATGGGTCTGCAGCCACCACTCGAGCAGGCCGAGCTGCCAGAGCTTGGAGCCGCGCAGCGGCGTGATGTGCTCGCCCGGATTGGCCAGCAGACGATCGACATACGCCGCATTGAACAGGCCGCGTTCGCGCGCCGCCTGGCTGTGCAGGGCGTCGCGCACGGTGTCCAGCGTGGAGCCCTGCAGGTACTTGAGCCCGGGCACCGGGAAGTAGCCCTTGGGGCGGTCGATCACCGCCGAGGGAATGACCCGCCGCGCCGTCTCCTTGAGCACGCCCTTGCCGCCGTGCGCCAGTTTGTGCCGCGCCGGGATGCGGCCGGCGAACTCGACCAGCTCGTGGTCGAGGAAAGGCACCCGCGCCTCCAGGCCGAAGGCCATGGTCATGTTGTCGACGCGCTTGACCGGGTCGTCCACCAGCATGATCGAGGTGTCCAGGCGCAAGGCCTTGTCGACCGGGTCGTCGGCGCCGGGGCTGGCAAAGTGCTCGGCCACGAAACGGCCGCTGTAGTCCTCAGCGTGATACCGGGGCTGCACCAGCGCACGGTAGTCGGCATGGTCGCGGTCGCGGAAGGCGGCGAGGTAGTCGCCCACCGCGTCGGTGCTGCCATCGAGCTTGGGATACCAGTGATAGCCGCCAAACACCTCGTCCGCGCCCTGCCCACTCTGCACCACCTTGGTGTGGCGCGACACCGCCTCCGAGAGCAAATAGAAGCCGATGCAGTCATGGCTGACCATCGGCTCGCTCATCGCCTCGATGGCCTCGGGCAGGCGCTGCAGCAGCTGTGCCTCGGGCACGAAAATGCGCTCGTGGTTCGTACCGAAGCGATCGGCGATGATCTGGGCGAACTCGAACTCGTTGCCCTTCTCGCCACCCACATCGGCAAAGCCGACGTTGTAGGTGTGCAGGTCGCGCACGCCAGCCTCGGCCATCAGGCCGACGATCAGGCTCGAATCCACCCCGCCGGAGAGCAGCGCGCCCACCGGCACATCGGCCACCAGGCGGCGCTTGACCGCCGCCCGCAACTGTTCGAGCAGCAACTCACACCACTCGTCGAAGCTGCGCGCTTCGTCCTCCGCCGTGCGCACCGCCTGCATGGCCCAGAAGGTCTTCTCTTCGCGGCGGCCGTCCGGATGCACCACCATCAGCGTGCCCGGCGCGAGCTTGCGCACGCCCTTGAGCAAGGTGTAGGGCGCCGGCACCACGGCATGAAAAGACAGATAGCTGTTGAGCGCGACCGGATCAATCTCCGTATCCACCCCGCCCGCCTTGAGCAGCGCCGGCAGCGAGGAGGCGAAGCGCAGCGCGCCCTTCACCTCGCTGTAGTAGAAGGGCTTGATGCCGAGGCGGTCACGCCCGAACACCACCTTGCCGGAGTCGCGCTCCCAGATCGCGAAGGCGAACATCCCATTGAGCCGCTGCACGAAGTCCAGCCCCCAGGCGTGGTAGGCCTTGAGCAACACTTCGGTGTCGCCGTGGGAGTAGAAGGTATAGCCCAGACCTTCAAGCTCGCGACGCAGCTCGGGGTGGTTGTAGACCGCGCCGTTGAAGACGATGCCCATGCCCAGCGCCGGATCGAACATCGGCTGCTGGGCGGCCTCCGTCAGGTCCATGATCTTCAGCCGGCGATGACCAAAGCCCCGCCCCAGCTGAACATCCAGACCCGCGCCGTCGGGCCCGCGGGGGGCCTGCGCCGCCACCATCCGCCCCAGCGCCGCCGCGTCGGGCATCTCGCCATCAAAACGTAGTTCACCTGCAATGCCACACATACCTTGTCCTCAACACGTCATCGCGCGCGGGCCGGGTCAGCGACCACCGCCCGCACACACAAAACGCTCTGATTCACCCCGAAAAAACAGCACGGAGCGAGAGGAACAACGCCGCGACTTATCGCCGTCAACACCGCATCCACGTCGCAATTCGACACCTGGCCGTGGTCCGCAGACCTTGAGCGTTTTGCAGCTGCATCCTGACCCGCGCCGGCCAAAGAGCGCGCCAGGATTCAAGAATGTTGCATTGTAACAAAACTATTTTGTACAAACGTTTCAAGACGAAACGCGTATTCCATCCGGCTATTTTTGGCCACTTGGCCAACGCACGCCGCTTGGGCGCACCGTCCGCTCGCGCTATGCTGCCCTCCACACCAAGCACAGCGCGACCATGGCCTCCGAATTCGATCTCATCCGCCAACACTTCACACGCCCCACCCGGCACACCGACCTGGCCGGCGGCGACGATGCGGCGCTGTGGCAAAGCGCGCCGGGCCATCAGCTGGTGGTGTCGACCGACATGCTGGTCGAGGGCCGGCACTTCTTCCCCGACGCCGACCCCGCCGACCTGGGCTGGAAGAGTCTCGCCGTCAATGTGTCCGACATCGCCGCCATGGGCGCCACCCCCCGCTGGGCGCTGCTGGCGATTGCCCTGCCCGACGCCGACGCCGACTGGCTGGCCGCCTTTGCCGACGGCTTCTATGCCTGCGCCGAGGCCTTTGGCGTGGACCTGGTCGGTGGCGACACCACCCGCGGCCCGCGCAATCTGAGTGTCACCATTTGCGGCGAAGTGCCCACCGGCACAGCCATCCGCCGCGACGGCGCACACGCGGGTGACGATCTGTGGCTCTCCGGCCAACCCGGCCGCGCCGCGCTGGCGCTGTGGCATCTGCGCGATCAGTTGGCACTCGACCCGGCGCATCGCGACGCCTGCCTCGCAGCGCTGCACCGCCCCCAACCACGCGCTGCGCTCGGTCTTGCCCTGCGCGGTGTGGCCAGCGCGATGCTCGATGTGTCCGACGGCCTACTCGGCGATCTCGGCCATATCCTCGACGCCAGCGCGGTCGGCGCGCAGATCTCGGCCGCGCAACTGCCGGAGTCCGCATTGATCGCCGCCTGTGGCGACGCGGCACTCGCCCGCAAGGCCTGCCTGTCCGGTGGCGACGACTACGAACTGTTGTTCGCCGCACCCGCCCGCCAGCGCGACGCCATCGCCAGTCTGAGCGCCTCGCTCGCCCTGCCGCTGCATCGCATCGGTACGCTTACGCCATCCACGACGGGCCTGACGCTACTGGCCGACGACGGCACGAGCGCACCGCTCGCACGTACCGGCTTCGACCACTTCACCGCCTGAGCCTATACTCGGCCCTTTCCTGACCTTCCCAGCCCGATGCGCCCCACTGTCCGCTTCCTGTTCGCCAAACCGGCGCATTTCATCGCCCTCGGCTTCGGCTCCGGGCTGTCGCCCAAAGCCCCCGGCACCGCCGGCACGCTGGCCGCCTGGGCGCTGTTCCCCTTGCTGGCGTCACTCAACGGCACCGAGTTTCTGGTGCTTGTACTCAGCGGCTTCGTACTCGGCGTCATCGTGTCCGAGCGCACCGGCCGCGCACTGGGCGTGTCCGACCACGGCGCCATCGTCTGGGACGAAATGGTGCCCTTCTGGCTGGTGCTGTATTTCACCCCCGACACCCTGGCCTGGCAAAGCGCGGCATTCGTGCTCTTCCGCTTCTTCGACATCGTCAAACCGCAACCCATCAAGTGGGCAGACAGCAAGGTCAAAGGCGGCTTCGGCGTGATGCTCGACGACGTCATCGCCGCCGGCTACACCTTGCTGGTGCTGGCGCTCGCCGCGCGTGTGCTGGCGCCGTGATGGACGCCGAGCTCGACGCCCTCGCCCGACGCACCGGCCACTGGCTGCTTGAGCGCGGCTGGCGGCTGGCCACGGCCGAATCCTGCACCGGCGGCTGGATCGCTGAAACCGTCACCGCCATCGCCGGCAGCTCGGACTGGTTCGACAGCGGCTGGGTGACCTATTCCAACGCGGCCAAGATGCGCCAGCTCGATGTGCCGGCCGCCGCGCTGGACACCTTTGGTGCGGTCAGCGAGCCGGTCGTGGCGGCCATGGTGCAGGGGGCGCTGGCCCACAGCGGCGCGCAGGTCGCCCTGGCCGTGTCCGGCATTGCCGGGCCCGGTGGCGCGCGGCCCGGCAAACCGGTAGGCACCGTCTGCATCGCCTGGGGATGGCCGGATCAGGCGATCAGAACGACGACCTTTCAATTCGACGGCGACCGGGCGCAGGTGCGACGACAGGCCGTGATTCACGCCCTTGAGGGTCTGCTTCGGGCCGACACACCTGCAAACTCTGTGCCATAATCCAACGCACGTTTTCAGAGGACCACACCATGGACGACAACAAGGCCAAAGCCCTTGCCGCCGCGCTCGCGCAAATCGAAAAGCAGTTCGGCAAAGGCTCGATCATGCGGATGGGTGACGGTGATGTCGCCAAGGACATCCAGACCGTATCCACCGGCTCGGTGGGCCTCGACATCGCACTGGGCCTGGGCGGCCTGCCGCGCGGCCGGGTGGTCGAGATCTACGGCCCCGAGTCGTCCGGCAAGACCACGCTGACCCTGCAAGTCATTGCGGAAATGCAGAAGCTCGGCGGCACCGCAGCCTTCATCGACGCAGAGCATGCGCTCGACGTGCATTACGCCGAAAAGCTCGGTGTCAAAGTGGCCGATCTGCTGATTTCCCAGCCGGACACCGGCGAGCAGGCGCTCGAAATTACCGACATGCTGGTGCGCTCCAGCGGCGTCGACGTGGTGGTGATCGACTCGGTCGCTGCCCTCACGCCGAGAGCTGAAATCGAAGGCGAAATGGGCGACCAGCTGCCCGGCCTGCAGGCCCGCCTGATGAGCCAGGCGCTGCGCAAGCTGACCGCCAACATCAAGCGCAGCAACACGCTGGTGATCTTCATCAACCAGATCCGCATGAAGATCGGCGTGATGTTCGGCAGCCCCGAGACCACCACCGGCGGCAACGCGCTCAAGTTCTACTCGTCCGTGCGTATCGACATCCGCCGCACCGGCGCGATCAAGAAGGGCGACGAAGTCATCGGCTCCGAGACCCGCTGCAAAGTCGTCAAGAACAAGGTCGCCCCGCCGTTCAAGCAAGCCAACTTCGACATCCTCTACGGCGAAGGCATCTCCCGCGAAGGCGAGATCATCGATCTGGGCGTCGAAGCCAACATCGTCGACAAGGCCGGCGCCTGGTACTCCTACAGCGGCACCAAGATTGGTCAGGGCAAGGACAACACGCGCGAATTCCTGCGCAACAACCCGGCCATGGGTCGCGAGATCGAAAACAAGGTGCGCGCACACTTCAATCTGCCGGCCATGCCGGAGATCGCCGCCAGCGCACCGGAACCCAGCGAAGCCTGATCTGAGGCATGAGCGAGTCGCTCAAGACGCGTGCCTTGCGGCTGCTGTCGCAGCGCGAGCACAGCCGTGCTGAGCTGACGCGCAAACTGGCACCCCACGGCACGCCCGAGGAGATTGTCGCGCTGCTCGAACGGCTTGAAGACGTAGATTTGCAGTCGGACGCGCGCTTTGCCGAAAGCTATGTGCGCAGCCGTCAGGCGCGTTACGGCAGCCGGCGCATCGCGCTGGATTTGAAACAGCGCGGCGTCAGCGATGACTTGATCGCCGCCGCGCTGGACGAAGGCAGCGAGGGCGACGATCAGGCCCGGGCGCGGGATGTGTGGGCGAAAAAGTTTGGCACCCCGCCCGTCGATGCCCGCGAATGGGCTCGGCAGGCGCGCTTCCTTCAGGGACGCGGCTTTGGTGCCGATGTTATTCACAGGATATTGAAAGACCGCGACGATGAGCCTGCTTAAGGTCACCGGCCTCCGGAAGAAGTACCGCGCACGCACCGTGGTGCACGACGTCTCCTTTGACGTCGGCAGCGGCGAAGTCGTCGGCTTGCTCGGCCCCAACGGTGCCGGCAAGACCACCTGTTTCTACATGATCGTCGGTCTGGTGGCGGCCGATGGCGGCGAAATAACGCTCGATGACCAGGTCCTAACCCACCTGCCGATCCACGAGCGCGCCCGACTCGGCCTGTCCTACCTGCCACAAGAGATGAGCGTGTTTCGCAAGCTCACCGTGGCGGAAAACATCCAGGCGGTGCTCGAACTCCAGAACCTGCCGGCTGGCGAGGTCACCAAGCGTCTCGATGAGCTGCTCAACGAGCTCGGCATCGCCCATCTGCGCGACAACACCGCGGTCTCGCTTTCGGGTGGCGAACGTCGCCGCTGCGAAATCGCCCGCGCGCTGGCCACCTCGCCCCGGCTGATCCTGCTCGACGAGCCCTTCGCGGGCGTCGACCCCATCGCCGTACTCGACATCCAGAAAATCATCCGCTATCTCAAGGAGCGCGGCATCGGCGTGCTGATCACCGACCACAACGTGCGCGAGACCCTGGGCATCTGCGAACGCGCCTTCATCATCAACGCGGGCGAAGTCCTCGCCAGCGGCACGCCGACCGACATCGTGACCAATGACCAGGTACGGCGTGTCTATCTGGGCGAACATTTCCGCCTCTGACCGCCCGCGCCGACCATGAAACCCACCCTCCAGCTCAAACTCTCGCAACACCTGACGCTCACGCCTCAGCTGCAGCAGTCGATCAAGCTGCTGCAACTGTCGACCATCGAGCTGAATCAGGAAATCGAGCAAGCCTTGCTGGACAACCCCCTGCTCGAACGCGACGACGAGCCGGGCGAAGAAGAACGCGAGACCCGGCCCGAGGCGCCCACCGAAGGCCCGAGCGAGCGCGACGAGCCCGCGGCCGAGGCCCCGCTGGACGACATGAGCGACTGGATGAGCGTGGGCACCACCAGCACCACGCATCGCGATGACGAGGACGACTCCGACTTTCAGTCCTTTCAGGCCGCTGAAGTGTCGTTGCGCGAGCATCTCGACCAGCAAGTGGCGCTGACGCCCTTGTCCGATCGTGACCGGGCGCTGGTACGTTTCCTGATCGAGGCGCTGGACGATGACGGCTACCTGAGCCAGCCCCTCGACGAATTGCTGCCGCTGCTGTCCGAAGATGCCGAGATCGAACTCGAAGACCTGCAGATCGCCCTCCAGCACCTGCAGCACCTCGACCCGGCCGGTGTCGGTGGCCGCGGACCGGCCGAATGTCTGGCGCTGCAGTTACGGATTCTGCCTGACACCGACACCTGTCGACTCGCCCTGGCCATCGTCACCGAACACCTCGACACGCTCGCCCAGCGCGACTTCAACCGCCTGCGCCGCGCCCTGCAATGCTCCGAAGATGCACTGCGTGAGGCGCATCACCTGATCTGCAGCCTCAGCCCGCGCCCCTGCGCAAAGTTCGCAACCAACGAAACCCGCTACGTGATCCCCGACGTGGTGGTGCGCAAACACAAGGGCCGATGGGCGGCGGTGCTCAACGCCGACGCCATGCCCAAACTCAAGGTCAACGCCTTGTACGCACGGATTCTCCAGCAGAACCGAGGCAACAATGGCGATCTCGGCGGACAGCTGCAGGAAGCCAAATGGCTCATCAAAAACGTCCAGCAGCGTTTCGACACGATTTTGCGCGTCGCGCAGTCTATCGTTGACCAACAGCGTCAGTTCTTCGATTATGGAGAGGTGGCGATGCGGCCACTGACACTGCGGGAGGTCGCGGAAGAGCTGGAGTTGCACGAGTCCACCATTTCCCGCGTCACCACTCAGAAGTTCATGTCCACGCCACGCGGCGTACTGGAGTTCAAATATTTCTTCGGCAGCCATGTCTCCACCGATACCGGTGGGGCAGCCTCTTCGACGGCGATCCGCGCACTGATTCGTCAGCTGGTGGACGCAGAAGACAGTAAAAAACCACTTTCCGACGCAAAAATTGCCGATTTACTCAGCCAGCAGGGCATGGTTGTGGCCAGACGGACGGTCGCCAAATACCGCGAGTCGCTCAACATCCCGCCGGTCAGCAAGCGCAAGACGATCTGACAACAGGAGCGATCATGAATCTCAATATCACCGGACATCATGTAGAAGTGACCCCCGCTATCCGTGAATACGTCAATGCCAAACTGGATCGCGTGATCCGGCATTTCGACAACGTCACCAGCGTGAACGTCATCCTGTCGGTGGAAAAGCTTGTCCAGAAATCGGAGGTCACGCTGCATGTTCGCGGCAAGGACCTGTTCGCCGAGAGCATTGACGAGGACATGTATGCCGCCATCGACACCATGGCAGACAAGCTCGACCGTCAGGTGATCAAGCACAAACAGAAGCTGCAAGACCACGCACATGACGCGCTGAAGCATCAAAGCACTGAAGCGTGATCGAATCCCTCGGCGTACTGGCGGTGGGTTGCGTTTATAATGGGCGTGTCTCAACCCATTGATCGCTCCCGCCTCCATCGCCGGGTCTCTTTCGCCCACCTCATAGGGCGCCTAGTTCGTTCCATGAATCTTATCGCCCCCCTCCTCTCCCCCGACAATGTGCTCGTCGATCTCGACGCCAGCAGCAAGAAGCGTGTCTTCGAGCAAGCCGGCCTGATCTTCGAAAACAATCAGAGCATCGGACGCAGTGTCGTGTTCGACAGCCTGTTTGCACGCGAGCGCCTGGGCTCGACTGGCCTGGGTCAGGGCGTCGCCATTCCCCACGGTCGCATCAAGGGGCTCAAGGACGCGACCGGCGCGGTCATCCGCCTGAGCACACCGATCCCCTTCGATGCGCCAGACGGCAAACCGGTCAGCCTGCTCTTCGTGCTGCTGGTGCCCGAGCAAGCCACTGAACACCACCTGCAACTGCTCTCCGAACTGGCACAGCTGTTCAGCGACAGCGCCTTCCGCGAGCGCGTGGCCGAAGCCACCGACGCCGCCGCTGTGCATGCGCTGTTTACTACCTGGGGTGCTGCCCATGCGGCAGACCAGCGTCGCGCGGCTCTTTGAGAAGCTCGGCAAACGCCTGCAACTGACCCACATTGGCGGTCGTCTCGACCGCGCGCTGTCTGTCACCGAAGCGCACACCTGGCCGGCCGACCTGGTCGGCCACCTCAACCTGATCCACCCCGACCGCTTTCAGATTCTCGGCACCGCCGAGATGGCCTGGGCGCGCAAGCAATCCGGTGACAAGGTCGCACACCATGTGCGCGAAATTCTTGCGGCCCGCCCGCCGGCCATCATCGTTGCCGACAATTGCGAAGTGCCGGGCATTATCCGCCGCTGCTGCGAAGAGATGGATGTCGCGCTGTTTACCTCGGCCATGGCCTCGGCCAGCGTCATTGATCTGATGCGGCTCTATCTGTCGCGCGAACTGGCCGAGCGCACCGCCTTGCACGGCGTGTTCATGGACGTCCTCGGACTGGGTGTGTTCATCACCGGCGACTCCGGCGCCGGCAAGTCAGAGCTCGCGCTCGAACTCATCTCGCGTGGCCACGGACTGGTGGCCGACGACATGGTCGAATTCTCGCGGATTGCACCGAATACGCTGGAGGGGCGATGCCCCGAACTGCTTGAAAACTTCCTCGAAGTGCGCGGCATTGGCATTCTCAACATTCGCACCATTTTTGGTGAAACGGCCTGCCGCCGGAAGATGCAGCTGAAACTGATCGTCTATCTGCAACGCCGCCGCCCCGGCGAAGACGACCCGACCCGCCTCCCCGTCACGCACGAAACGCAGGACATTCTCGGCGTACCCATCCGCAAGATCATCCTGCCGGTCGCGGCGGGCCGCAACATCGCCGTCCTCCTCGAAGCGGCAGTGCGCAACACCATTCTTCAGCTGCGCGGCATCGACTCGACCCATGAATTCATCTCGCGTCAGCGAGAACTCCTGAGCGCCAACGACCCCGACTGACTTGCCGTCGGACGGCCTGCACCCCAAAGGGTGTGCGGATTTCCACAGCCGTGATATATTCATTCTTCATTTATGCCATTCAGCTATTTGAGGAACAAGATGATCACCACCAAGAAAATTGCACTCGTCACCAGTCTCGCCGTACTCCTGCTCCAGCCGCTTGCCAGCCAGGCAAATCCTCAGCACGACAGGATGCGCAACTGCAACAAGACGGCCAAAGAAAAAGCACTCAAGGGCGAGCCGCGCAAGGCCTTCATGAAAACCTGCCTCTCCGGCAAGACGACGACCACCGCACCCCTCGCCGCGGCAAAGCCGAACAAGAAATAGCGCATTGCATCGTGTCCACGAAAAACGCCCCGAACAGACCGGGGCGTTTTCGATTGACGGCATGCGACGGTACCGCGCTAGACGATCTCGAAAAACACCAGATCGCGCTCCACCTCCAGCGCCGAGAAACCACAGCCAATACGGCCCTGCCCGGCCAGCAAGGCTTCACCGCCGCGGATGCATTGCTCGCTGCCCGATTCATTGGCCACGAAGGTCCCGTTGGTGCTCTGATCGACCAGAAAAAAACCTTCACGACGACGCTCCACCCGGGCGTGCTGGCGTGAGGTGCGCGGGTCGATCACGACCACGTCATTACCCATCTCACGGCCGAGCAGCAAAATCGGACGCAACTCTTCAATCAGATGAACGTCTTGCTGGTGACGCAAACGCAAGCGCTGCGACACGCGCGTTGCCGGTGGCACCGAGGTCGCCATGCCGGCGCGCCCCGACAGCGCAAACACCGGCCATTCAAAACCTTCGACCTTCAGACCGGCTTCGTCACGCTCACGGATCACCTGACGCGAGGCCGGCGACAGCAGCAATACCGTCGCGCCGCTGACCAGCGCCTGGCCCGCGTGCGCCATCCCAGCCAGACGCATCGCGACCGACAGCGCCTCGCCGGAGGGCGGGCCTTCCATGTCGATGGGACCATGGTGCAGGCCGATCCGGATACCAAGCCGAACCCCACGAACCGGCGGCAGGCTGGCCACCCGGTCAATCATCTCGCTGGCGGCCAGCACGGCGCCATCACAGCGCTCAAAGGCAGCACAGATCTCGTCGGTCGCCCGACGCAGGATCTCACCGCCCTGCCCCTCGACGACGCGTTCAATGCGATTCATGCTGCGCTCGATGGCGTGCCCGGCTTCGGTCTCGCTCAGCAGCGCGGCAAGGCGCTCGCCGCCGACCAACTCGGCATACATCATGCAGGCGTTACGTTGTTGTGCCATGGATCATTCCACGTCCCGTTCAAGCTCCCTGCCGTGTCAAACGACAGCCGGAGGCCTCAGCAGGCTCCTGTTATAACTTCATGATCGGTCAATGCCATGCCCGGTGCAAGTGCGCGCATTGCGTCAGCGCTCGCGGGGCAAGGGCATCAGGGGGACGACCGTTTCCATCGCGCGCGGCAGCTCGGGCGGATCAAAGGCCAGATCGCCTTCGCTGACCGGGGTGTCGCGGGTCAGCCCCTTGAAATCGAACAGATTGGCATCGGAAAGATGCGACGGCACGACATTGCGCATGGCGGTCGTCAGCGACTCGATACGGCCGGGATGCTGCTGCGCCCAGCCTTGCAACATACCCTTGATCTGCTTGCGTTGTGCGTTTTCGAGCGAACCGCACAAATTGCACGGAATGATCGGGTAATCCATGCCGCGCGCAAAACGGACGATATCGGACTCCGCGCAGTAGGCCAGCGGACGGATCACCATATGCTCGCCATCGTCGCTCACCAGCTTCGGCGGCATGGCCTTGATCCGGCCACCGAAGAACATGTTGAGGAACAGGGTTTCGATCATGTCGTCCCGATGGTGGCCGAGCGCGATCTTGGTCGCCCCCAGCTCCCGCGCCGTGCGATAGATGATGCCGCGACGCAGGCGGGAGCACAGCGAACAGGTGGTCTTCCCTTCGGGGATCTTGTCCTTGACGATGGAGTAGGTATCTTCGGTCACGATGCGGTAGTCGACACCGATCGACTCGCAATACGCGGGCAGCACATGATCGGGAAAGCCCGGCTGCTTCTGGTCGAGGTTCATGGCGATCAGGCGAAAGTCGACCGGCGCGCGCTCCCGCAAGGCCAGCAACACCGACAGCAAGGTGTAGGAATCCTTGCCGCCCGACAGGCACACCATGACCGTATCGCCGTCTTCAATCATGTTGAAGTCGGCAATCGCCTCTCCCACCGCACGCTCAAGCTTCTTCTTGAGGCGGAGAAAGGTATTGGAATGACGCCCCTCGGGCGCTTCGCTCGGCGCAATCGACATTGACACTTTGAGCCCTGGTCAGGAAACCGGTAATACTACGTTTATGTTGCGACGCAGCATATCATGTAGATATCCGAGATATCAATACGATAGCCTGCAATTAAAACAACCGTTTATTCTGTTTGAATGCCTACAGGTGGGCGCTTCGCCCACCATCGACCGCCAGAATCTGGCCGGTCATATAGCCCGCGTCGAATAACAAAAACCGCACGGTCGCAGCTATATCGGCGGGCGTTCCCTCCCGCTTTAGCAAGGTGTGCTCGACAATGCCGGCACGCTCGACAGGATCGAACTGCCCATCGTCAGGCCACAGCACCGCACCGGGCGCCACCCCGTTGACACGAACCGCCGGCGCCAGTTCGATCGCCATCGCGCGGGTCAGGCCGGCCAGGCCGGCTTTTGCCGCGCAATACACCGAATAATCCGCCAGCGGGCGGTCGGCGTGAATGTCCACGATGTTTACAATGGCGCCCCCGCTGGCTTTCAAGGCTGGCGCCGCCGCCTGCATCAAAAACAGCGGGGCCTTGAGATTTGAGCCAATCAGATCGTCCCAGGCCGCCTCATCAATCTGCCCCACCGGCGTCGGAAAAAAACTCGAGGCGTTGTTCACCAAACCATCAAGCCGGCCAAAATGCGCCACCACGGCCGACACCAGCGCCGGCAAGCTCGCCGTGTCGGCCAGATTGGCCGCAAACACCGCCGCGGACCCTGGACGCATGCCGTTGAGCTCATCGGCCAGCGCATCTGCCGCCTCGGCCGAGCGACGGTAATGCACCGCCACACGCGCACCGGCCGCATGCACCGCGCGCGCAATCTGCGCACCCACGCGCCGCGCCGCACCGGAGATCAAAACAACAGGGGAGACATTCACAGCAGACACACAACACTCCCACAGCGAAGGAATGACGATAGCGTGCAGTATCCCATACCCGGCCAGTCGGCTAACGACAAGCCCCGGCCGCCCATGTAAACTTTGCCCTTTTGCCCGGAAGCGCCATGAACCTGCCCCAACCGTCGGACGAAGCCCTCGCGCAAAGCGACGCACTTGTCGCGCACCTGCGTACGTCCATCACCGAGGCGGGCGGATGGATCAGTTTTGCCGACTACATGCACCAAGCGCTCTACACCCCGGGGCTGGGCTACTACAGCGGTGGCGCGCACAAGTTCGGGCCCGCAGGCGACTTCATTACCTCTCCGGAGCTCACTCCGCTGTTCGGTCAGGCCTTGGCGCAGCAAGTGGCCGAAATCACCGCGCAGTCCTCGCCCCACGTCCTCGAAGTGGGCGCGGGCACCGGGCATCTCGCCGCCGACCTGCTCCTGGCCCTCGACCGGCTCGGCTGTGCACCCGAGCACTATTCGATTCTCGAAGTCTCCGGTGAGCTGCGCGGACGTCAGGCCGACACCCTGCGCGAGCGCGCTCCCGCGCTGGCCGGCCGGGTGCGCTGGATCGACGCCCTCCCCGAACACTTCTCGGGCGCGGTGGTGGCCAACGAGGTGCTCGATGTGATGCCGGTGCATGTGCTGGTCTGGCGCGACGGCGCCGTATTCGAGCGCGGCGTAGCCATCAAGGCCAGCGGTGGATTCGCCTGGGCCGACAGCCCCGCCAGCGAACACTTGCGGGTCGCCAGTGAGGGTTTGGATGCGCCCACGCCGGCCGAGGGCGAATACGTGAGCGAGCTGAATCTGGCCGGGCCGGCGTGGGTGGCCGACTGGAGCGCCCGCCTCGACACCGGCGCCCTGCTGCTCATCGACTACGGCTACCCGCGCGCCGAGTACTACCTGCCCAGCCGCAGCAACGGCACACTGCTGTGCTACTACCGGCATCACGCCCACGGCGACCCGTTTCTGTGGCCGGGGCTGAACGACATCACCGCCTTTGTGGACTTCACCGCCATTGCCGAAGCGGCCTTCGAGACCGGTTTGAGCATCTATGGCTACACCAGCCAGGCGAGCTTTCTGTACAACTGCGGGGTATTGGAATTGCTTGCCGAGCGCGGCGACCAGACCAAACCGGACTACATCCGCGCCGCACGTGCCGTGCAGCGCCTGACCGCGCCACATGAGATGGGCGAATTGTTCAAGGTGCTCGCCATCGGCAAAGGCCTCGCCGAACCCTTGCTCGGCTTTCGTCACGGCGATCGCCTGCACGGCCTGTAGGCCGCGCGGCCTCAACTCTGGTTGCGATACACCGTCTGCAAGAAGGCGTCGGCATCTTCGCGGGCCGCGGACGGCGACGCGGGCGGATGACTCGCGGGCTCAGGCGCAACAGCCTCGGGCTGCGGCAGCCAGCCGGCATCCAGAATTTCGTCTTCGTAGTCGGGGCCGGGTACGCCCGGCGCGGGAATCACGTCCATTTCATCACCTGTCCGGGCGAGCACTGCCGCATGAGTCACGACTTTATCTTGGCGCGCGGCGACGCCTCATGCGAGGCAATAACGCACATTTGACAACAAGCTGAACGTTGTCCGGCCTCAGTCGGCCAAATTTTCCTGAAGCCAGTCGCGAATCCGCTCAGCGACCGGCTCCCAGCCGTCCTCCAGCATCATGGCGTGGCCCATGTCCGGGAAGATCTCGACACCGACGTTATAGGATGCCCCGGTCGAGCGAACCTCGCTCGGCGGGATCAGCTGATCATGCTCCGCGCCAAGCACCAGCAGCGGCGTCGGCGCCATGCGTGAGCGCATCGGCAGGTTGAACAAGGTCATGTCCCAGATCGCGCGGTGGCTCTCCGGCTGCGAGGCGCGCAAGTAGCGGCGCATGTCGTCGGGCGCGACCGGCTTATAAAACAAGGCATCGTGCAGCGTCGACGCATTGGCCAGGCCGCCTTCGAGCAGTTGGTTCAGGTCGGTGAGCAGCGCCGGCTTGCGAAACATCAGCCCCACGGCCGAACTCCACAAGCCTTGCGGCGGCACCGAGGCCATCAGCACCGCGGCCGGCGCGTCGGCTTGCTCGAGGTATTTCTGTATCACCATGCCGCCCATCGAATGGCCGATCAACGCCGGCGCGGCCGGCAAGCCCGCCACCACTTCGGCCACATCGTCGACGTAGTCGCTGATGCTGTAGCTATCGAGCAAACTGCGCTGACGGCTCTGGCCGTGCCCCGACAAGGACACCGCGTAGGTCGAAAACCCGGCCTTGGCAAACCAGGGCATGAAATGTTCTTCCCAGCACCACGCGGCCGTATAGGCGCCATGCACGAAAAGCAGCGGCACCGGATGCGCCTCGCCCTCGGGGGCACAGGCCAGCACTTCCAGATCGCCAAATCGACTTCGGTTCATACTTTGATTCCTGATTACGCCATCGCGGCGTTCCGCGACACACCCGGACCACGGTAACGGATTCGCTGCGCCACGACCATGCACAATTGCCAAGGGGCGCGCAATCCGTTGTAATCGGCGCTTCCCATGTGATGGACGGTGGCATGCTGCTCAAATGGCTGCTTTCAATCGTGATCGTAGTCGCCTTGCTCGGCGGCGTGCAACCGCTACTGGCACGCTACCTGCCGCTCGGGCGCCTGCCGGGCGACGTCACGATGCTGCGCAAGGGCCGCACCTGGCATCTGCCCTTCACCACCACCGTGCTGATGTCGCTGCTGGCCTGGCTGATTCTGCGCTGGTTGTAAGCGGCGACGGCGCGCTCAGCGCCCACGCACGGCCACACTGAGCCGATCCAGACGCTCTCCCCGCGCATCGAACAACTCGATGATCCGCACCCCCGGTGCCGGGTGCACCAACACCGTGCCACCGGTACCCACCTCTCGCCCGTCCATACGCCAGCGCAGACGGGCATCGTCAATGGTGGCGCGCAGTAACACCCCCTGGCCCGGCGGGCGATCGCGCAGGTCGATGATCTCGCGCACCGCCGGCGACGCAATCTGCGCACTCAACTGCGGCGGCGACACCACCGCCACGGCCGTACCGGCCAGAAACCACTCGTCCCGTGCGTTCTCGATCGGTGGGTCGAAGCGCACCGGGCGGCGCAGCACGCCAGCCGGAACCACGCGCTCGGCCGGCCACACGCCATCGGCGGCGAGCTGATCGGTCAGCCAGGCGCGCACTTCGATCAACGCCGTCGGTCCGGTCTCCATCCACACCGCCATCGTCACGCTGGCATTGGCGCCCGTCGCCCAGGCAGCACGGCCGGGCGTCACCATGGCGGCCATCACCGGCGGAAAGAAATCACTGCCAATAAAGGCCGCCGCGCTCGACACCACCGGCTCGGGCGCCCGGGCGCCGCCGGCTTGCCAGTAAGGTGCGCGCCATTGCCCATCGATCGCCAGCATGCGGGTCAGCGCCGCCAGATGAGGCAGGTCGAGCGCGTGCGCCGACACCGGCGAGGCCGGCACATCGCCTTCTGGCAGGCGTCGTGACAGGTCGGCAAACGCGTTGGCGTCGCCGCTGGCCATCGCGGTGCGCACACTCAGCCAGCGAGGGGCGTCGCGAGACCCGGTGTTGAGCAGGCTGGCCGCGGTCACCACCCGCTTGTCGACAGCGCGGGCGCAGTGCAGCGGCCACAGCATGGCTGCGGCAGGATAGGTAAAGCCCGTTGCGTCGGCATGTTCGGCACGCAAGCCACCCACCTCGGCCAGCACCGCGCCGGTGGCGTTGTCGAGCACCACCACCGCCGCCCGCGCCGGCGACGCGGCCCGCAGCGCGGCCAGCATGCGACGCTGCCAGCGCGCATCCAGAACGGTGCTCACCGTCGTGCCGGGTTCGCGCAGCACGCGGGCAGCCAGGTGTGGCGCCAGCGACCAGCGCGGCGTGAGCGTCACCGGGTCCAGCGCAGCCGCGAGGGCCTGCACCCGGTCGCAGGCCGTGGGGCTGCCGATCCGCGCCACCAGGGCACAGGCACGCCGGGAGAGCACTTCGGGGCTGGCGCCTGGGCCGCGCAACAGCGCCGCGAGGACCGCCGCCTCGGGGCGATCCAGCGTGTCGGCTGTCTTGCCGGTCAGGGCCCAGGCGGCCGCCGAGATGCCACGCAGACGTCCGCGAAACGGTGCGAGGTTGAGGTAAGCCTCCAGAATTTGCGCCTTGCTCCAGCGCGCCTCAAGCGCCTGGGCGGCCAAGGCCTGATCCCACTTCTGCTCGAAGCTGCGCCGCCGGTGGCCGTGGCCGCCCGGTTGCAAGGCGGGGTCGAGCAAGCCGGCCAGTTGCATGGTCAGCGTCGAGGCGCCCCGCGCATGTTCGAACCACAGGTTCTGCACCGCCGCCGCGGCCACGGCGCGCCAGTCGACACCTTCGTGCTGATAGAACCGCCGGTCTTCGGCTTCGAGCAAGGCTTCGAGCAAGGCCGGCGACAAGGCGTCGAGCCCGACCCAGTCGAGGCGGTCATCATCGAAGCGCAATTGGCGCTCGGCCAGCGGCTCACCATGGCGATCGACCAGCCGGGCGACGCTGCTCACATGCGCGGCACGCACCTCGGCAAACTCGGGCACCAACTGCGTGTCGGCCAGCACCGGCGCGCTGACGGCGACGATCCACACCAAGGCACACAACAGGTTTCGACACCAGCGATTCATATCCGAAAGTGTGGCACGCCCAACCCCTCGCATCGTGTGAGGAAAGGTGTCAGCCACGGCCGGCGGCCGCGTCGGCAGCCTCGATCGCCGCCAGCCGGGCGCCGCGAATGGCGACAGGAATCGTCGATTTGTCAGCGCACTGGCGCGCCACCGCGCCACCATCGACCGACTGCGCGGCCGCCAGCGTGGCCAGCCAGCGGGCGACCGCCGCGGCGGGCACCGGGTGGGCGCAAGGGGCGGCTTCGAGCAGTGTGGTGAGGCGTTCGGGGCGGCGGAAGGCATCGCAGCGGCTGAGCAGTTCGAGCCGGGCGACGGCCGAACTGGCGGTGGACAGGGTTTCGCCGTCGCGGGCGAGCATCACCGCCTGATCGCGACAGGGCAGCGGCACTTTGAGTCGGGCGCTGGCCGATTCGGCTGCCGCCACGTCATGACCGACCAGCAGCGCCCAGCGATGCGCCAGCGGCAGATCGCGCGCCACCGCGCAGCGCAACACGCCGGGCAGCAGCGGGTCGATACGCCGGCGGGCCACGACCTCGGGCAGGCAGCGCGCCAGCGCGCCGCAGGCGTCGAGCACCTCGATCATGCGCATGGCCGCGGGCGCCATCAGGCCGCGTGAAATTTCCTGCCACACCCGCTCCGGCACCAGGTGGTCGGCTTCACCACTGGCGACCATCTGGCGCATCAGCGTCAGCGTTTCTTCGGCAACCTCGAAGCCGTCGAAACGTGCCGCGAAACGCGCCACGCGCAGGATGCGCACCGGGTCTTCGGCAAAGGCCGGGCTGACATGGCGCAGCACTTTGGCCGCCAGATCGCGCTGCCCGCCGTAGGGGTCGACCAGCGCGCCGTCCTCGCCACGTGCCATGGCGTTGATGGTCAGGTCGCGGCGCAACAGATCGTCTTCGAGGCTCACATCCGGCGCGGCATGCACGACGAAACCGGTGTAGCCGTGCCCGCTCTTGCGCTCGGTGCGCGCGAGGGCGTATTCCTCATGGGTGTGCGGGTGGAGAAAGACCGGAAAGTCCTTGCCCACGGCCGTAAAGCCGCGCGCCAGCATGGCCTCGACCGTGCCGCCGACGACCACCCAGTCCCGATCCTGCACCGGCAGGCCGAGCAGCGCGTCGCGCACGGCACCGCCTACGATGTATGTTTTCATGCGCCCGGTCAGCGTTGGCAAAGCGGCATTATCGCCGCTCCGACGCCTTCAGCGCACGGCCCGGCGGCGATTGACCACGAAACGACGACGACCGGGGTTCGGGCCGAGGTAGTTCGGCGCCACCGCTTCGAGCGGCGTCGGGCTCATGCCGAAGGGCAGCGGCGGACCCTCGGTGATGTTGTCGACCCGCATCGAGCGCACATTGTCGCGGCTCATCATCGGGTTGGGTGCAAGCTCCAGCAGTCGCGCCTGCAGCATGGCCAGACCCTCGGGGATCGGAATGATCGGCGGTCGGTGCCCGACCAGCCGACCCACATAGCGCACCAGATCGGCCAGGGTATAGACGCCCGGCCCGGCCAGGTCGCAGGTGAGCCCAATCGCATCGGCGCGCTCCAGGCAGGCGACAACGACCTTGGCCACATCTTCGACCCACACCGGCTGGAAGCGGCAGGCCGCGCCGCCCAGCGGCATCACCGGCGCGATGCGCACCAGAGCGGCAAACAGGTTGAGAAAGCTGTCGTCCTGCCCGAAGATCACCGACGGGCGCAGGATCGTCCAATCGAGCGACGGTTGAGCGTTGCGGATCACCGCCTCACCCGCCGCCTTGGAGCGCTGGTATTCCGACGGGCCCTGGGCATCGGCGCCCAGTGCGCTGACATGCACCAGCCGCCGCACGCCGTGGCGCTGGCAAGCAGCCACCAGCCGGGCGGGCAACAGAACATGCGCCCGCTCGAACGCCGGACCGTAAGGCCTGCCCGGCCGCGAGTGCAATACGCCGACCAGATTGACCACTGCGCCCACGTTGGCCATCAGGCCGCTGAGCACGCCGTCGTCAAACACATCGGCATCGATCACCTCGACGGTCGGCAGCAACAACAAATGCCGCGCCCGGTGACGATGGCGCGTCGGCACACGCACCCGATACCCCGCCGCCACCAACTGCGCGACGACGGAATGACCGACGTAGCCGCTGCCGCCCACCACCAGAATGACTTTCGATCGATCCATGCGTTTGCCTCCCAAACCTCGTTAGCGCGGTGCGACCTGCCCCAGGCGCGTCGTCAGCGACTGCGGCTTGCCCTCCATCAGGGCGGCGTAGATCACCGCATTGGCCATCACCTTCTTTACATAGTCGCGCGTTTCATTGAAGGGGATGGTTTCCACATAGATTGCGCCCTCCAGCATGCGTTCATCGCGCCAGCGTTTGGCGCGCCCCGGCCCGGCGTTGTAGCCGGCGGCGGCGAGCACCGGGTGGTCGTCCAGATCGTCGAGCACGATGCGCATGTAGCTGGTGCCCAACAACACGTTGGTGTCGGGCTCCTGCAGGCGGCTGCGGCGGTAGTCGGTCATGCCGATCTTTTTGGCCACCCAGCTGCCGGTGGCCGGCATCACCTGCATCAGGCCTTGCGCGCCCACCGGCGAGGCCGCGCGCGTGACAAAGCGGCTTTCCTGACGCAACACGCCATACACCCAGGCCAGATCCAGGTTCAGCGACAAGGCCTGCGGCTCGATCAGCTCGCGGTAAGGCGTGAGGTAACGCAGGCCGAAGTTGTCCTGTGGGTCGACGGCCTCGGCGGTGTTGATGGCGCGATCGTAGATGCCTTCGTCCAGCGCCAGCCGGGCCGCAGCCAGGCGGAAGCTGTCGTCGGCATCGCGCAGACGCCAGATCCACTCGCGGGTGCCTTCGGCATACAACTCGAGGCGATACAGCGCCAGCGCACGCCGGATGTCCGGGTCGGCCGCCGCGTCGGCCTGAACAGCCGCGGCTTGCGGCCGGTCGGGTGGTGGCGGGGTAAAGGCGCGACCGAGGCGGTCGCCGGCCAGCATGCCGTAAAAGTCGGGATGACCGGCGATCCGCTCAAGCAGCAGGCGGGCACCATCGGCCTCACCCAGCGCCTGTTCGGCGCGGGCCAGCCAGTAGGTCCAGGCGCGCTCAGCGCGTTGCTCGGGCGACATGGCCAGAATCGCCTGGCGCACGGCTTTCCAGTCTTCCTGCCGCAGTGCCGCGCGCACCTGCCAGGCCCGTTGCTCGTCAGGCATCTGCAACTTGCCGGCGGCGCGGAACCAACGCACCGCTTCGGGCAGATGGTCTTGCGCAGCGCGCCAGCCCAGCAGCATGTAGCCATAGGCCTGATCCTCGGCCGACAAGGCATCGTTGAGGCGGGCAAAGCGAGCGTAGGCGGCTCTCGGGTCGCCCACGGCCAACCGGCCCAGCGCGGCGAGCATCAATTCGCTATCGGCGCGGCGCTGCGCAAAGCCGGGGCGCAGGTTGTCCAGATACCGGGCCGGGTCCTTGCGCATGACCTTCAATGCCGCGCTGCTCGGCGCCTCGTCTGCCGGCAGACCGCTGACAATCAGCTCCAGATCGCTCGGTCGGCGCGACGCCATCTCGTCGCGAAAGCGCGCCCAGATCGCCTCCGGCGCCAGTCGGCCCGAGGCCGCCAGCTGACCGACCAGCGCTTCGCAGGCGTCGGCGCGCAGGCTGAGCCCGGACCACACCGCCGCCGCCTCGTCCAGCGCGCTGCGATCACCAATACGCTCGCGCGCCAGCCAGTGCTGACAGCGCTGGCCATCGGTCGGCGAGGCCAGGCCCCCCCAGGCGCCGACAAAGCCGATCCAGTTTTCATCCTTGGCCAGGCGGCTCAGCCAGGCGCCGCGCAGGCGGTCGGCCAGCACGCTGCCGGCGTAACGCGCCAGAAAGGCCTCGATGCGCGCAGCGTCGGGCGGATCGGTGCGTGCCAGCTGGTTTTGCAGATGCCAGTATTTGACGTAGCGCTCCAGCAAATGCGGCGAGCGCCCCGCAGCGAGCTGGTCCAGCGTCGCCTGGTCTCCGGTGCGCAGCGCCTCGCGCGCCGCCAGAATACGTTCATCGCCGGTCGGCGTTTGCGCCCACACCGGGCTCATGCACACCACGCCGAGCCACAGAACGACCCAGCCTTTTGCTGCCTTCATCGCTTACTATTCCTTCGCGCCCATATCTTGCCGGGGCAGTTTGATGTGATCCCGGCCTCGCTGGGCCGACCTGCTTACTCTACACGGCCCGCGCCGCAAAAACCTGCTCTGGATCGCTTTATGGAGATCGCCCGAAAACACCTGCGCGACACCGCCATCCGCGCCCGCGAAGCGCTCGGTGCCGACGCGCGTGCGCCACTGGAAGCCGCCCTGCAAACGCATGTCGAGGCGCTGCTCGCGCAGCTCGCGCCGGCCACCCTCGCCTTCTGCTGGCCGTATCGCGGCGAGCCCGATCTGCGCCCCATCGTGCAGCGCTGGCTGGCGGCCGACGCGACCCGCTCGGCAGCCCTGCCCATCGTCATCGCCCCCGGCCAAGCCATGCGCTTCCGCCAATGGACACCGGCCAGCCAAATGGTTCCCGACCGCCATGGCATTCTCATGCCCGCCGACGGTGCCGCACTGCACCCCGAGCTGATCCTGATCCCGCTCAACGCCTTTGATGCGGCGGGCTATCGCCTGGGCTACGGCGGCGGTTACTTCGATCGCACTCTGGCCGCCCTCTCGCCCGCGCCGCAGACCGTCGGCATCGGCTTCGAGCTCGGGCGGGTCGCCACCACCCACCCCCAGCCACACGACCACCCCATGCACTGGCTGGTCACCGAAGCCGGCATCCACCGCGTCGAATCGGCATGAACTGGCGCGCGCCGCTGGATGTGTACTGCGAGCGCACCGACGCCGGCCTGTGGGCCGAGCCGGTCAACGCGCTCACCAATCTCGCCTTCCTCCTTGTCGCCGTGTGGCTGTTGCGGCGCATGGACCGACGCACGCCTGCCGACCTGCGCGTGCTGGCCGGGCTGATCGGCGCAGTCGGCGTTGGCAGCGGGGTTTTTCACACCGTGGCGCAAACCTGGGCGGCGGTGCTCGACGTGGTCTTTATCGCGATTTTTGTGATGGTGTTCTTGCAGCGCGCGCTGGTGCGCCTGATCGGCTGGCGCAGCATGGCCGCCAATGTCGCGGTGCTCGGCATGCTCGTCGCCAGCGCCGGCATCGCGCTCAGCGTGAAACTCCCGGCGCTCAATGGATCGGAACTCTACCTCGGCCCCTGGCTGGCACTGATCGCGCTCGCCGTGATCTGCCCCACGCCGTGCGCCCGTCGCTGGCTGATTGCCGCGGCGACGCTGTTCGGCGTCTCCATGCTATGTCGGAGTATCGATCTGCTCGTGTGCGATGCCTTTCCACTCGGCACGCATTTTGGCTGGCATGTGAACAATGCCTTGGTCTTGTATTGCGGCATGCGCGCCTTGATGACCGCCCCTGCCCGGAGATTGCCATGCTGACGCTCCCGCTGCGCCTGAGCCCGGGCCAGGACCTTCGTCGCGCACTTGAAGACACGGTGCACGTGCATGGCCACAGCGCCGCCTTTGTGCTCTCGGCCATCGGCAGCCTGTCCGAGGCCCACATCCGCTTTGCCGGCGCGGCCAAGGCCACCGTCGTCACCGGCAAACTCGAACTGCTCAGCCTGTCGGGCAGCATCGCGGCCACTGGCGCCCACCTGCACGGCGCGCTGGCCACCGATGACGGCACCGTTCTTGGCGGCCATCTGGCCTATGGTTGCCTCGTGCGAACCACCGCCGAGGTCTTGCTGGGGCTGCTGCCGGACTGGCATTTCACGCGAGAAGCCGACGCGGCGACCGGCTATCCGGAGCTGGTGGTGCAGCCCAAGCCGCCGGCCGGCGACTGATCACACCCGCAACAACACAACCTTCAAGGGCGGATTGCCGTCCGGACTCGGGAAGTCGGCCTCCGGCTCAATCCACTCCAGCGAATGCACCGGGCGGCCGATTTTTTTCGCGCTGCGCTGGAGCTGATCGACCCATTCCTCGCGCGCCACCTGGGCCACATTGTTGCAGCAGATCAGCGTGCCGCCCTCGACGGTGGTACGCAGCGCCAGATTGAACAGTGCGGGGTAGTCGTTGACCAGGTCCACCACGCCGAACAGGCTCTTGGCGTAGCGCGGCGGGTCCAGAAACACCAGGTCAAACTGGCGTCCCTCCAGCGGGGGGAAGGGCGGCATGCGCTTGCCCCGCACCACCTTGGACTGCCCCTGACCCGCCAACTGCCGCAGCGCCGGAAACACATCGCTCTTCACGAAGCGCACCCGGATCGGCAGATCATTGAGGCGGGCATTTTCTTTGCCCACGGCGAGGTAGGAGGCGGAGAAATCCACATTCACCACATGCTTCGCACCGGCCTTGGCCGCGGCCAGACCCACACCGCAGGTATAGGCAAACAGGTTGAGCACCGATTTGTCCGCGGCCTCGGCCATGACACGGCGACGTGCCGCGCGCAGATCGAGAAACAGCCACGGGTCCTGCCCCTCGTGGCGACCCTGAAAGCGATACTTGACACCCAACTCCGAGAACTCGCGCGGCAAGGCCGCCGCGTCGGACTGCGCCGCGTCAAGCGTATTGGAGACCCGTGAATTGCCCGCACTGCGGTCGTTCCAGATCACCGGCAGGCCCGGGCAGGCCGTGGCGTAGAACGATTCAATGGTCGCCAGATCGTCAGCGCTCAGCGCCTGGTGAAAGGTCTGCACCAGCAAGGCATCGCCGTAACGGTCGACCGTCAGCCCGGGCACACCCTCAGCGCTGCCATGAAACACCCGGTAGGCCTCCGTGCCCTCATCAGCCAGACGTTCGAGAAGCGGTGCACGGGCCGACAAGGCAGCTGCGAGTTGATCAGACAGGGGGGAGGTCATGGCGGACGCCGGAAGCAGTAAAGACACCCATCATAGCCTCTTGCACCCTCGTGACCGGGAGAATCGGCACGTTACGGGGCGCAGACCTCGGTCGCCTCATGGCGCAGACGCCGACCAATATGCCGACGCGCCGCCGCCAGAACCGCCTTACTCGGCCGTGTCCGACGGGTCCTTCACCGGCGTATCGACATCCAGCCCCCAATCGCCATGCTCGTACCAGTCGTCGCCGAGCATCTCGGCCGGATGCAGGGTACGGCCCGCGCCATTGCCGCACATCAGCGCGTCGGCCGAACAATACTTGTCGCAACCCCAGCAGATGCGCTCGGGGCGTTTGGGATGGAGCGGAAATTTTTTGGCCATGTCGCCCACCTTCACACGGGCAGGCTCGCTGCACCGCGTTGTCAGCCTCGCGATGTAAAGTTGATTAATTTACTCTGGTACTGCACAAATTGCTTTGATCGCTATCAACAGACGCCACGCCGGCGCCCGGCGCGACACTGCCGCTACAATGGCCCGGACCGCCCATCCGACACTCCGCCATGCGCCCCAGACCTCCACCCAACTACCTCGCCGGCTATCCCGCCCATCTGGTCACACAAGTCACCAATCTGATCGCTGCCGATCAATTGGGCGAGGTGCTGCGCCGCAAGTATCCGGAGCCGCATCTGGTGCGCACCGACAAGGCGCTGTACGACTATGTGCTGGACATCAAAAACACCCACCTGCGCACTGCCGGGCCGCTGAGCAAGGTGGCCTACGACAGCAAGCTGCAAGTGATCGCGCATGCGCTGGGCACGCATACCGCGATCTCCCGAGTGCAGGGCGGAAAGCTCAAGGCCAAGCGCGAGATCCGCGTGGCGACGGTGTTTCGCGAGATGCCGCCGGCGTTTCTGGAAATGATCGTGGTGCACGAGCTGGCGCACATGAAAGAGCGCGAGCACGACAAGGCCTTCTACCAGCTGTGCCGGCACATGGCGCCGGCCTATCACCAGTGGGAATTCGATCTGCGGGCCTACCTGGCGTATCTGGCCACAGGCGGCGCGCCGCTTTGGCCTGCAGCCGGCTCGGCAGAGCGCTGAATCAGCGCACCGACAGGTCGAATCAATACACCGACGGTACAAACATTTCATCCGGCACCGGATGCCGGATGTAGTTGCTGTTGTACACCCTCGCTGGCAAGGCCACGGGCGCGTGCGGAATCTCCTGGTAAGGAATCCGGCTGAGCAGGTGGTGAATGCAATTGAGCCGCGCGCGCTTCTTGCCGCCGGGCTGGATCACCCACCACGGCGCCTCGGGGATATGCGTACGCTCGAGCATCACCTCCTTGGCGATGGTGTATTGCTCCCAGCGGCGGCGCGACTCCATGTCCATGGGGCTGAGCTTCCACTGCTTGAGCGGGTCGTGGATGCGCATCTGGAAGCGGCGGTTCTGCTCGTCGTCGGTGACCGAAAACCAGTATTTGACGAGGATGATGCCCGAGCGGGTGAGCATTTTTTCGAACTCGGGCACATCGCGGAAGAAGGCTTCGTACTCGTCATCCGAACAAAAACCCATCACCCGCTCGACACCGGCGCGGTTGTACCAGCTGCGATCAAACAACACGATCTCGCCGCCGGCGGGAAGATGGTTCACATAGCGCTGGAAATACCACTGGGTCTGCTCGCGCTCACTCGGCGCGGGCAGCGCCGCCACGCGACACACGCGGGGGTTGAGCCGCTGGGTGATGCGCTTGATCGCGCCGCCCTTGCCGGCCGCGTCGCGCCCCTCGAACAACACCACCAGCTTGAGCTTGTGATGCACCACCCAGTCCTGCAGCTTGACCAGTTCGCCCTGTAGCCGGATCAGCTCCTGAAAATACAGCCGGCGATCCATGTCGCGTTCGGCGCTATCGGCCCCTCGCGTATCGTGATCGAGCAAGGCCTCCATGCGATAGTCATCGAGTTCCATCTCCAGCTCTTCATCAAAGCTGTCGAGCAACTCGTCATGGAGGTGAGGATCACGGGCAACGTCGCGCGCAAAACTGTCAGAACTCATCGAGCACATCTCCGGTCAGGGGATGGCTGAGATGATAACCGGATTAACAAGTTCCAAAGATGGCCGCTTTTTTATGCCAACGGGGCGCGTCCAAAAACGCTATCGCCGCATCTTGCAGCGCTTGCCTTCATACTCGTGGCGATGCAGCGCGTAGGCCTTGCCATTCCAGCGCTGCACCGGAAAACAGAAGCCCGGCCCGCCGATCTCGATGTCGGGCCAGCCGCCCACGCCTTTGCTGTCGAGGAAGCCCGGCAGGCCGACCGACGCGGTGATTTTCTGCCAGCCGCCGCCCGCCTGCTGACTGACAATCCAGAAGCCGCTGCCCGTCATGCCATAACAGTAGGTCCCGCCCTCGGTGATCACCGCTTCCGGCCGGCCGTCGCCGTTGAGGTCGAGCACCTGGTCGATGTTTCCGGGGCTGTAACTCGGCGTGCCAGGGTCATCGCAGTCGCTGCGCCACTGACCACCGCGGAGGGTAAATCCAGCGGCCTTGAAGGCGGCGGCCTGATCGGCCGCCGACAAGCCCGTTGGCGCGCCGACGGCCACGCCCGTGCCGGCAAGCAGCACCAGCATCATGAAGAAAGTCACTATGCGCATGATGAGCTCCGTCGGCATCCGGCCGGGTATTCGATCCCAGCCTAGACGCCGCCACACGCCGCTTCAAGGGGCTTTTCTGAACCCCTCAATCGCTCAGCGCACGCACCTTCACCGTCTTGCCCTTGACCTTGCCACGGCCCAGGCGCCGCAACGCTTCATCGGCGATCTCGCGCACCACCGCCACATAGGTGCTCTGATCAGTCACGGTGATCTTGCCGACCTGCTCGCGGGTAAAACCCGCCTCGCCGGTGAGCGCGCCGAGCACGTCGCCGGGGCGGATCTTTTCCTTGCGTCCGCCGAGAATCTGCAGCGTCACCATGGGCGGCACCAACGGCGCATCGTTGCCACTTTGCAACGAACCCAGCGTATGCCACTCGGGCTCGGTGTCCATCTGCTGCCCCAGCGCCGCCACCCGGCGCTTGTCGGCCGGGCTGCACAGACTCAGCGCCCAGCCGTCTTCATCGCCCCGGCCGGTGCGGCCGATGCGGTGGATGTGCACTTCGGGGTCGGGCGTCACGTCCACATTGATGACCGCTTCCAGCCGCGCGATGTCCAGCCCGCGCGCGGCCACGTCGGTGGCCACCAGCACCGAACAGCTGCGGTTGGCAAACTGGATCAGCACCTGGTCACGCTCGCGCTGGTCCATGTCGCCATTGAGCGTGAGGGCATGAAAGCCCTGAGCCTGCAGCACCTCGACCAGATCGCGGCACTGCTGCTTGGTGTTGCAGAAGGCCAGCGTGCTGACCGGCCGGTAGTGCTTGAGCAGCACGCCCACGGCCTGCAGGCGCTCGTCGTGCTTGATCTCGTAAAAACGCTGACGGATCTTGCTGTCGGCGTGCTGCTCGCGCAGCTTCACTTCCTGCGGATTGCGCTGGAAGCGGCTCGCCAGCGCGGCGATCGCCGGCGGATAGGTGGCCGAAAACAGCAGCGTCTGGCGCTCGGCCGGGCAGTGCTTGGCCACGTACACGATGTCGTCATGGAAACCCATGTCGAGCATGCGATCAGCCTCATCGAGCACCAGCGTGTTGAGCCCATCCAGATTGAGGCTGCCGCGCTCCAGGTGGTCCATGATCCGCCCCGGCGTGCCCACCACGACATGCGCGCCATGGGCCAGGGAATCGCGCTGCGGGCGCATCGTCGTGCCGCCGCACAGCGTCAGCACCTTGATGTTGTCTTCGGCGCGGGCCAGACGGCGGATTTCCTGCGTCACCTGGTCGGCCAGCTCGCGGGTCGGGCACAGCACCATCGCCTGCACCGCAAACCAGCGCGGGTTCAGCTTGGTCAGCAGCGGCAGCGCAAAGGCGGCGGTCTTGCCGCTGCCGGTTTTGGCCTGAGCAATGATGTCGTGCCCCGCCAGCGCCACCGGCAGGCTGGCGGCCTGGATCGGGGTCATGTTGAGATAGCCAAGCTGCACCAGCGTGGCCTGCATGGCGGGCGACAAGGGCAACGCGGTAAACGGCGCAGGGGACGCGGCGGCGGGCTCGGTTGCGGGCTCGGCGGCGGAATCGGGGTTCGGAACAATTTCGGTCATGCCGAATTATCCCGCCTCGTTGAACTAACACCGCAAAAATCTTTGTCTATCGACAACACAAACCCAAGAAACACCCCTGATCTTTTCGCACCGCACAATTCCACACGTCATATTTTATGTAAAATGCGTATCCTTCGATCAAGGATCGCGCGCGCATGTTTTCACCCTTCACCTCCGACACCCGCCTGTTCGCGCTCAGCTGGCGCGACGCCGCTTTCGACTTGCCCGTCGAAGCCTGGTGGGGCACCGAGGCCGTGTCGGCGGGCTTCGAGCTATGTGTCGATCTGCTCTCGACCGACGCCTTCATCGAACTCAAGGCCTTGCTCGGTCAGGCGGTGACGCTGCACAGCACGCTCGCCGACGGCAGCCGAAATTCGCGCTCGGGCCTGGTGCGCGCGGCGCTCAAACTCGGCGCCGACGGCGGCTTCTGCCGCTACCGGATCACGGTGGTGCCATGGACCTGGTTGCTGTCGCGGGGGCGTCACAACCGCGTCTTTCAGGATAAGACCGTGGTGCAGATCGTCGAAGCGGTGTTTGCCGACTACGCCGATCAGGCCGCCTGGCACTGGAGCGAGGAGGTGGCGGAGTTTCTGAGCTCGGCGCGCGCACGCAGCTACTGCGTTCAATATCAGGAGTCGGATTTCGCCTTCGTCGCCCGCCTGCTGGCCGAAGAGGGCATCGGCTGGTGCATCGACGAAGACACCGCCGCCCCGGCCGGGCACCGCATGCGCCTGTTTGCCGACAGCCCGCGCTGGCCCGAGGATGCGTCCTCCGAGCACGCCAACGGCGGGCAGGGCATCCGCTTTCATCGGGCCGATTCGCAAGAAGACCAGGACGCCATCGTCGCCTTTGGCGCGCACCGACGCTTTGGCGCGGGCATGACGACAGTGCTCAGCTACGACTACAAGACCCGGCGCTCGGTGGCCAGCCGCGTGCCCACCGTGCTGGCCCTCGGCGGCGAGCGCGCCCCGACGCTTGAGATGTACGACGACGCGGGCCAGTACGCCTTTGCCGACACCCGCGAGGCCGAGCGCTACGCCCGCCTGAACATGGAGGCGCTCGAAGCGCGCCACACCACCTTTGTCGGGCGCGGCACGGTGCGCAGCTTCCGACCCGGCCACGCCTTCGATCTGCTCGGCGCCCCGCACGAGGCGGTCACCGGCAGTTCGCAGGCCGCGGCAAAGGCGCCCGCCGACCCCGCCGACCCCGCCCCGCGCTACGCGCTGCGCGAGCTCACCCATATCGGCATCAACAACCTGGGCGGCGAGCCAATGGCCGCCATCGCCCGGCGCCTGGGCGAGGTGCTGATCCATGACGATGCGCTCGACGCCATCGACGCGCCCATCCGCGCCCCCGAGCAACTCGACCCACACACCCTCGCCCTGGCCGCCGAGCGCGGTTACGCCAACAGCTTCGAGGCACTGCCCGGCCATCTGCCCTGGCGCCCCCAACTCACCGACGACACCGGCGCCCGCCTGAATCCGCGCCCCACCGTGGGCGGGCCGATGAGCGCCATCGTCGTCGGCCCCGAGGGCGAAACCCGCCCCAATGGCGCCGACGAGATCTGGTGCGATGCGCTCGGCCGGGTCAAGATCCGCTTTCACTGGCAACAAGGCCACACCCCCGACGACCGCAGCAGTTGCTGGGTGCGTGTCGTCACCCGTCAGGCCGGCCCCGGAATGGGCTGGCATATGCTCCCGCGCATCGGCCAGGAGGTCTTCGTCACCTTCCTCGGTTACGACATCGACCGCCCGCTGGTGCTCGGTGCGCTCTACAACGGCCGGGGAGAGGGCGGTATTGTCCCCACGCCCGGCGGCGCCGAGGCCAAGCCCGCCGATCGCTCAGTCTTTGATCAAGCCTGCGATCACGCCCCCGCCGCCCAGGGCAATCTGGCCGGCGGCAACAGCCCCGCCTGGCACGGCGCAGCCGCCAACGAACACAACCACGCCGCCGCGCTCAGTGGCTTCAAGAGCAAGGAGTTCGGCGCCCACGGCCGCTTCGCCGGCCACAATCAGCTCGTCTTCGACGACACCGACAAGCAGCAGCGCGCCGCCTTGCACAGCACCCAATACGCCTCCCAGCTCAACCTCGGCCACCTCATCCATCAAGCCGACAACTACCGTGGCAGCTTTCGCGGCACCGGCGCCGAGCTGCGCACCGATGCCTGGGGCGCGCTGCGCGCCGGACGCGGCATCACCCTGTCGACCTGGGCGCAGCAAACCGACGGCGAGCCGGCCGGCGACATGGCCCCCGCCGCCGCGCTGCTCGGGCAGGCCGACGCGCTGGCGCAGACCCTCTCCAAGGCCGCCGCCACGCATCAAACCGTGCAGCTCGCCGCTGCCATCGGCAGCATCGGCCCCAATCAAAGCACCCTCGACCCGAACGCCGCCCCGCTCAAAGCCCTGCACACCGTCGCCCGCGGCATGGTCGACGGCGCCGACTTCGACGCTGCGCTGGCCGACGCAAGCCAGAAGAACACCACCACCGCCGGAAAAGTCCCCCACCTGCTCGAACCCGCCATCCTCCAGGCCGCCAAAGCCGGCCTCGGCTTCGTCGCCGGCGGGCACATCCAACTGTCCAACGGCGAGACCATCAGCCTCATCAGCGGCGAAGACACCAACCTCGCCGTGGCCGGCAAGACGCGCCTCCACACCGGCCAGGCCATCGGCCTGCTCGCCGGCGCCATCCGGGCCGGCGCGGACAACACCGGCATCACCCTGATCGCCGCCAAAGACGACATCGAGATGCAGGCGCAAAGCGACGAGATGGCCTTCCAGGCCAAGGACGATCTCAACCTCGTCTCGATCATGGAACACATCGACTTCGCCGCCGGCAAACGCATCGTGCTCGCCACCGAGGGCGGGGCGAGCATCACGATTGATGGGGGGATTACCGTCGAGTGCCCGGGGACGATTACGGTGCATGCGAGCAAGAAGAGTTTTGCGGGGCCGGCTCACCTGAGCCGGGACATGAACAGTTGGCCGACGACGGCGTTTGATGAGGAGTTCATCCTCGAACTCGACAACGGCGAACCGGCCGCCAATCGCGCCTTCGAGGTTCGCCGCAGCGACGGCGCACGCATTCGCGGCACCACCGACGCTCAAGGGCGAACCGGCTTGCAGAAGAGTGAATTTCTTGAAGCCGTCTCGCTGCGCATCCTGCCGACCAAAGGAAAAGCATGAGCGAACCAGACAAGCGCTATCTGGCCATGCAGTATGACGAAAAGGGCAACCCCTACTTCTCGTGCCACCTGAGCCCCACCGAGCAGACAAGGCGCGCGCATTGCGTGGTGCCGCCGACCGATGTGATTCCGGTGATCTTCGTGCCGGGGTTCATGGGGAGCAATCTGAAAACGTCGGTGGGGGCTGGTTCCATTCGACCAAATGCATTTTGTTGGTTTCCTGACGACAGTTCGCTGATGCTTTCGAAAGTTGCCAAGCTCATTCCAGCGCAACGTCAGACAGCCTTTTCACCGAACACGACCAGCGTTGCGAGCGTAGACATACTGCCGCGTCACCTCATGCAGCACTTCAACGTCTCCGGCGTGGAATTCGCGCGTCCCGACGACGACACCATCGACAATCTGCTGGGCGAGTTCAAGCGCCGGGGCTGGGGCGAGCTCTACCTGGGCAGCTACGGCCGGCTGCTGGCCACCCTTGAAGCTCGCCTCAATCGCATCTACCGCCAGGGCAAGCTCGAACACGCCTGGCAAACGATCATCGAACAGGCCAACAACCTGTTCAAGGTCGACGATCTGCGGGCACGACACGGCCTTCCCTCGGCCCGGAACCGCGCCAAGGGTTGGTCACCGCTGACCGAGGCAGACCTCAAGGCCGCGGCGCGTTTCTGGTTCCCGGTCCACGCCTTCGGCTACAACTGGCTGGAAGGGGCTGACGATGCCGGCAAGGCGCTGGCCAAGCGCATCGACGCGGTCATCGACAACTACGCCAGCCAGGGCTATGACTGCCGCCGGGTGATCCTGGTGACACACTCCATGGGCGGCCTCGTCGCGCGTGCCGCCTGCCACCCCGGCATCGGCGGCGCCGAAGGCCGTGTGCTGGGCATCGTGCAGGGCGTCAGCCCCACGGCCGGCGCGCCGGCCATCTACCAGCGCATGCGCACCGGCCACGCCAAGGGCATCTTTCTCGACTTCGTGAAAAACAAGGTGGCGGAAATCCTGGGCACCGACGCCGCGCTCGTCACCCCGGTGCTGGGCAATTCGCCGGGCGCGCTGGCCCTGCTGCCGACGGCCGCCTATCCGGCCGGCTGGCTCGCCATCGACGGCGTGGGCGCGCTGCCCAAGGCCAACCCGTATGCCGAGATCTACCGGGAGCGCAAGGGCTGGTGGAAGCTGGTGAAGGAGGAGTTGTTGAATCCGGTAGGCGCTGGGGCAAGCACTGTTCAAGTCAGCCCTTGGATCAAGTATCTGGCGCTTTGCAAGAAAGTCGAAGAGTTCCACACGGAGATGCTGGGTAACGCTCATCATCCCAACACCTACGCCCACTACAGCGTGGCCTCCAGCGACGAAACGGTTGCCGCCGTGCGATGGCGCCACACTGGAGGCGCCGGCACGCCCTCGGCGGGGCTTCAGTTGATGCGGGACGACTTGAAAGGCAAAGTCACGCTACGTACGGTCGATGGTTCGTCGCTCGAGCTCGGGTTGACGCGGGCAGGACGGGCTCGCGGAGACGGCACCGTGCCGGCCGAGTCCGCCGCCGTATCGGAGCAGGCGGTACGCTTCTGCGCGGCGTTCGAGACCCATTTCGAGCATGCCGACAGCTACGAAAACAGGGAGGTCATTGCATTGACACTGCACAACATCACGCGCATGGCGGCACAGGCATGAGGATTCGACACGCCGCGCTTGTTTTTTCTACCTCTTTCCTGCTCTTCGCTGCCGGTTGCAGCGAAGACGCCACATCCGAAGCCCCTCAAAAACCCATGACAGAAACGCAAACCATTGCCACCCGCCCGCTATGTGTCGGGCGCTTCCTGATCGATGTGCCAGCCGAGACCCGCGTTACCTGGACAGACACGCGCACTGCACTAGCCGGCGTGATCAAGCGGGAAGGTACGTTGTCGGAAAAGGTGTTTGCTACACGAATGCGCCGCGAGCAGGAGCGTGTCGCCGGACCTGCGCCAGAGGATGCCTCGCTGCTCAAGGAGGTCCGCGAGGTCGAAGACGGGCACGCTCGCATCCTTGTGTTCAGGGACGCCCCATCGAACGACTTGTACTTCGATATTAAGGCGTTTTCGCTACGAAAGGGCACGCTCTTTTCCCTGTTTGGTCAGGCCGAAGACGCCAGGCTTTCTTCGGCGATCAGGGATATCGAGAAAGGCATGCGCATGCTTAAGCCCCGCGACATCTGGACCATCCCGACCGAACCCGGTTTCTGCTTCGATGGCGGTTTCCTGCCGGGCAGCGATGGCGGGTTCGAGGCGACCGGGGTTCAACTCGAATTCCCCGCTTTCCCGAATCTGTTGATCGCCTTCAGCACCCGCGCCAACGACGGCCCCCCGCCCGAAGGGGCGCAACTTCTGACGCGAACCGATGCTGTCTTACAGGGCGTCGACGGTTCGGATCGCCCGACGGTCTTGCGCCGCGAGGGCACGCGATCACTTGGAGAAAGGACGGCCCAGGAGGTCATGTGGAAATGGGTGAAGAGCGAAGGCGTGATGCTCTCTGGAAATCTGGAACTGTATGCATCGTCGCATCGGCTGGATGCGCCCGAGATATCTTTCGAGCTGGCTCTCGATCCACCCGAGAAAAAAGCTGGCGCAAACACGGATGAGCAGGACGCCTTGTTGCTGTGGGACACGATCATCCAGTCACTTCGTCTGCGCCCCGGTGCTGTTTGAGCGGGGGCGATGGTGAGCGGGTGCGGTCGTCTTGTCGCGTTGGCTTTGTTGGGGCTCTTCGCTGCCGGTTGCAGCGAAGACACCGCATCCGAAGTTCTTCCGAAAATCATGACCGAAAAACAAGCCATTACCACCCGCCCGCTGTGTGTCGGGCGCTTCCTGATCGATGTGCCAGCCGAGACCCGCGTTACCTAGACAGACACGCGCACTGCACTAGCCGGCGTGATCAAGCGGGAAGGTACGTTGTCGGAAAGCACGTTTGCATCACGAATGAGCACCGAACAGGCGCGGGTTGCCGGGCCTGCGTCGAAGAACGGCTCGGCCGGGTCAAGATCCGCTTTCACTGGCAGCAAGGCCACAGCCCTGACGACCGCAGCAGTTGCTGGGTGCGTGTCGTCACGCGACAGGCCGGCGCCGGCATGGGCTGGCAGGCGCTGCCGCGCATTGGCCAGGAGGTGCTGGTCACCTTTCTCGGCTACGACTTCGACCGCCCGCTGGTGCTCGGCGCGCTCTACAACGGCCGGGGAGAGGGCGGCATTGTCCCCACCCCCCGGCGGCGCCGAGGCCACGCCCGCTGATCGCACCGTCTTTGATCAAACCAGCGACCGCGCCCCGGCCGCCCAGGGCAATCTGGTCGGCGACATGGCCCCCGCCGCCGCCCTGCTCGGCCAGGCCGACGCGCTGGCGCAAACCCTCTCCAAAGCCGCCTCCACCCATCAAACCGTGCAGCTCGCCGCCGCCATCGGCAGCATCGGCCCCAAGCAAAGCGCCATCGACCCGAACGCCGCGCCGCTCAAGGCCCTGCACACCGTCGCCCGCGGCATGGTCGACGGCGCCGACTTCGACGCTGCGCTGGCCGACGCAAGCCAAAAGAACACCACCACCGCCGGCAAAGTCCCCCACCTGTTAGAGCCCGCCATCATCCAGGCCGCCAAAGCCGGCCTCGGCTTCGTCGCCGGCGGGCACATCCAGCTCTCCAACGGCGAAACCATCAGCCTCATCAGCGGCGAAGACACCAACCTCGCCGTCGCCGGCAAAACCCGCTTCCACACCGGCCAGGCCATCGGCCTGCTCGCCGGCGCCATCCGGGCCGGAGACGGCAACACCGGCATCAGCCTGATCGCCGCCAAAGACGACATCGAGATGCAGGCGCAAAGCGATGAGATGGCCTTCCAGGCCAAGGACGATCTCAACCTCGTCTCGATCATGGAACACATCGACTTCGCCGCCGGCAAACGCATCGTCATCGCCACCGAAGGCGGGGCGAGTATCACGATTGATGGGGGGATTACCGTCGAGTGCCCCGGGACGATTACGGTGCATGCGAGCAAGAAGAGTTTTGCGGGGCCGACGCGCGGCGACTACGGACTGCCGACCTTCCCGCAAACCGTCTGCAAGGAGTGTCTGCTGGCGGCGATGAAAGCGGGATCTCCCTTCGCCACCTTGCAGTAAGAACGGACAACACGATGCCGCGCTTCCTGCAAAACCCCCATCACACTGGGCTTGCCACGCAATTGGCGCAATGGCTGGCACACTGCACCGACGCATCGCTCGCCCCTTTAGCGCTGGTCGATATGAGCATGCTCGACGCAAGCGCGCATTGCCAGCTCAGCCGTGTCGTCGGGCCGTCGACACCGCTACTGGCGGGCAGTCGCTACGCAGCCTACGGCGAGCTCGGGCCTCGGCTATTCGCGCTGAGAGCGGTAGAGTCGTCGGCACTTGAGCGCCTGCTCACCCTCACCGATGGCCGCCCGGCGTCGTCGGTGCTCGAACTTGCAACACGCGACGATACGCCCGAGTGTTCCACGCTGCAGTGGCTGGCCGACGCGCAAAGCGCCGACGACACCCGGCTCTACTGCCGCTACGCCGACACCCGCGTCCTGCCCAATGTGCTCGACATTCTCGATCCGGCACAAAAATCACGCCTCGCCCGTGCGGTGCGTCGATGGGCCTGGGTCGCTCGCGACGGAAGCCTACAGACAATGAATTTCGCCCCAACCGACACGGTCGAGCCACCCGATGACGACACAAGCATCCGCTTCAACGACGCGCAATTTGCCGCCCTCATGCAAACCGCCGAAGCCGATACGCTGTTCGACATGCTGAACGAGCACACCCCCGACATCATCCCCGCTGCCGAACCCGCCGCACAGTGGCGCCGCCTCGACGCACTGCTCGGCATTGCCCGCAGCCACGGCATCACCAACGCCCCAGACCAGCGCCAGTTCATCACCCTCGCCTGGAGCGGATCAGAGCTCTTTCACAGCCTCCCGGCATTGGCGCCAACCTTTGACGCAACCCGTCGCGGCACAATGCGATTTACCGATGCGGTAGCAAATTGGGACAATGACACCTGGGATCAAATCGAAGCCATGGCGGATGCTTTCGCCGACGCCCCAGCCACGGAGCTGCAATGATTCACACCCTTATCCATCACGCCCGCTGGCGCGCCACGCTTTGCGCGTTGTTCGCGCTACTGACGCTGACCGCCTGCGATGTCACCAACAACGACCGGCCCGATCCGAATATCGCGGCCAGCTCGCTGGCGGCCTATAACTTCAGCGCTGAAGGCATCCAGGAGTTCTACGTCGACGGCGCCTGGGGCAGCAACGTAGGCATCGGCAGCGGCGGCAGTTCGGTGTGCTGCGTGATGATACCGAGCAAGTGGCATGGGGGGCTGCAGGTGACGGTCGAGTGGCGGCGCAGCGATTGTGGGGTGCCAAAGTCGTCTGAATGCACACTGGAAAACGTAGGCAACTGGCCCAAGAAAACTCTCAAGAAAACCGTCCCCATCGAGCCGTACGACGAACCCGACGAAACTCAGGTCTTCTTTTTGCCGCACGACGAAATACGGGTCTATGTCACGAAGTACACCGCGCGCAGCGCGCACCATCCCGCCCACCTAGGCCGAGCACGCCCTCTTACCGAAGACGAATTCACCAGGTTCATCAGCAAATGAGTGCAACAACACCTTCAATGGCGCTTCCTGGGCTTCGCGCGCTCTCGGTCAGAGAACAAGTACAACGTGACGCCGCCTACACTTGCATCGTCGACACCAAGAAGCCTAGCTGCCGACAGGCCATCTCGGTCGGTGTGTTCTTCGATGGTACAAACAACAACAAGCACCGGGACCAGGAGTTAATTCCAGATCCCAATGCGCGCAGTCACTCCAACGTGGTTGTTCTACACGATGCGTTTCGGGGTGACATCGACCTTGGCTATTTTCGGTTCTACGTTCCCGGTGTCGGCACCCCCTTCCCAAAGATCGGTGAAATGACCGAGTCGTCCAGCGGAAAATCCATGGCCACCGGCGGCGAAGCCCGTCTGTACTGGGCCATGATCCAGCTCTACAACGCAGTCAATCGGGCAGTTCGTACGTCCAACCTGATACCCGACAACGAAGCCCTCACCGCCATCCGCAACCCCGACACCCTCAAAAACGGCTGGACGCTCTTCTCGGGCAAACGACGCGCCTTCTTCGAACAGGCGGAACGCCGTCTGCGGCAGTCCATCGCCCATCAGAAACCGGAAATCACACTGGTCAACGTCTCGATCTTCGGTTTCTCGCGCGGGGCGGCGCAGGCGCGCGCCTGGGCGAACTGGGTTCTGGAATGCTGCAAGTCCGAGGGTGGTGGTTATACGTTTTGCGGCATCCCGATCCGTTTCCAGTTCATGGGCTTGTTCGATACCGTGGCCTCGGTGGGCCTGGCCGATTCGTCGCCGATTGGCGGTGATGGCTTGATGGACTGGGCGGACGGCAGCATGGCCATCTCACCGGCCATCGAGCGCTGTGTGCACTATGTGGCGGCACACGAAATCCGCAAGTCCTTCCCGCTGAGCACGGCGCGCGATGGCGCGGCCTATCCGGCCAATTGCGTTGAAGTGGTGTACCCAGGCGCGCATTCGGATGTGGGTGGTGGTTATGCACCGGGCGAACAGGGCAAGGCACCGGGCCGTCGGGCCTTGCTGGCCTCGCAGGTGCCGCTGGTGAATATGTATCTGGAAGCGCGCAAGTCAGGGGTGCCGCTGCTCGATCCCACGACGCTTGTAACTGAAAACAAGGACGAAGTCGTCGACGACCTCAAAATCGACCCCACCCTCGCCACCCGTTTCCGCGACTACGCCGTTTGGTCCGCCGGCTCGGCGGCGAAGGTCGAAGACCTGTTGTTCAAGCACATGCGCCTGTATTGGCGCTGGCGTCTGCGGGTGGCGCCACAGTTCACAACGCTGGCGAGCTACCAGCGCGCCAATGCGCAAGACCGCGAAGACCTGACGGCGAGTGAGGGCGACTTCCAGCGTGACATGGCGCTGGTGATGCATCGCAAGCGGGTGAAAGACGACCTCGAACGGCGCCGGGCGGCACATCCCATGCCCGGCCGTCAGCCCGGGCCGACGCCACTGTCACCCTTGTATCAAGCAGCCATCGACGAGACAGCGCACACCAGCGAGGTGCCCGAACCGGTACATGCCTTCTTTGACGAGCATGTGCACGACTCGCACGCGTCGTTCTATCTCGCCGGCCCGCTGAGTGCGCACGACAAGGCCGAGAAGCTGCAGTTGTCCAAGGAAAAGCAGCGCCGTGGCGAAACGCTCACCGCATTCGAGCAACGCATGCTGGCCGAGGACGCGAAGGTGCCCGGCAGCTTCCCGGTGATGCACGATTCGGACTACGAAGACCTGTTGGACATGGAAGATTTCTCAGCGGAGCGCGCAGTCAAGTCAATGACCGACACCCGGCGTGAGAGCGATGGCCATGTGCGCCGCCGGGTGGTGTTTGATCGGAGTTGAAACGGGCAATACCTGCTTCGGCGCAGACGAAATTTGGAGTGACCGCCTCGTCCGGGTCGAGGTCCGCTTTCACTGGCAACAGGGCAGAGCGCCGCAGCCGCTGGGTGCGCGTGCTCAGCCGTCGGGCCGACCCTCCAACCAAGGTTGGACAGCCAAGATGGAAGAACCTCGTGCTAGTTGCACGAAACGCCATGCTACTAATTGCGCTGCACGTGGTTTTTTTCGTAACCCTTCCATTAATCACGCTATCAATTGTTCCGAACGATCAAAGTCTGATTGGTATTTGGCTTCGGAGGCATATGTTCTTAACTTTGCCCCAGCCGCCATGCTGGAATCGTATTGCGGCAACTGTGGAGACTTCACAGATTCTTTTTTGGGCTACCCGTCAGATTTCGGTCTTCAAATGTGCGTTTACGCGTGGCTGGCACTCTATGTCAGCATCGCTCTAGCGTGGAATACGCGAAAAATCGGTCGTTCGGGCCGCACGCCCGATAACCCACCATCTCGCAGAAATTCGACTTGAACCGCTAGGGGAGCTTGGGGAATGCAAGTCATCAACATCAAAAACCACCTGCTACCCACAGCAGAAAACAAGCACCTCCCCACCACCATCCCCGAGGTCAAGAACTACCCCGGCTGGTCCCAGATGCGTTGCAACACAGACCTCGAAGGCGAGCCGAAGCAAACCACCGGCACCCGCTGGAATGCCTTTCAGCTCGCTGTGCTCGATGGTCTCGGGCGCAGCGTGGCGCTACCGGTCACCTGGCTGATTGGGGCGGCGGGATGAGGTGGGGCGCCCCGCCGACGCCCTGATCCTCAAGCACACGGCTACCGCCTGGCAACACCGCCACTGGTGGCTATTTGCCCCTGTAGTACGTGCAGGGCGGGTTTCAAGCCGCCGTGCTCGGCCAAAGCCGGTGCCGAGCGGTATCGAGACATTCCAAGCACCGCGCTTGTGTGATTTGCGCTCTTAGCGCTGCGCCTTGCGCCGGCGCGCGGCGGCGGCGTGGCGCCACTGGGCGGCGCGTTTGGCAGCGGCTTCGGCGGCTTTGGTTTTGGGCATCAGCATATTGCGGCCGGTGCCGGACTTCGACGCCCTGTGTATCTTGATGGCGGCATGGATGGCCTCGACCGTCAGCACCACGGCCGGGTGATCATCTGCCTGCGGATAGCCGGCCAGGTCTTCGCGGATGCTGTCGACCCGTTCGTCCGATGTGGCCTTCTTGGGCAGGCCGACCACCATTTTCTCGCCCTCGGCGGTGAGCATATAGCCGCCCTCGACCTCGGCGATCAGGCCGTGGGTGGACAAGCGTCCGAAAGAATCGATCAGCTTGGGCGAGGGCGGGATCGCGCCTTCGAGGATCAGATCCAGCGCTGCGATCACACCGACCAGATCGGCCGCGCGGCGCTTGGACGCCATCAGCGTAGCCAGTAAAAGCGGGGCATCCGCATCACGAAAAATGTGCATCTGAAAAACCTTTGTTTGCGCACACACGGCGCATTGAACATCGAAGCGCACCGGCACGCGGCGCCAAAACACCGTCGCAAACCACCGGAAACCCCTCGGAAGACGCAGAGTGTAATGCTTTGCCGGGCAAATGCCTTGCCCCGCCACGCAGCGCGGGACGGACGGCCAGATCGGCGGCGCTCGCGAAGCTGCCAGCACACCGCCGTCAACACGGCTTGTCAGCCCCCGCGCCGGGTCTATGCTGCAACTACGTCATCGCAGGCGCACCGCCGCTTCGCCGCGACGCGACGCCTCGCCCGCCCGCGCGCTTCGGGGCTTGGCAGGCCCGGCATTTCCCGCGTCCTGATTCAGAGGTGCCCCATGCTTCGACCCGCCGCATTCCTCGTGCTGTCGCTCGCCTCCCTGACCGCGCTGGCGCAAGACCCCGTCATCACCGATGGCGACCAATACAAAGTCATCCTCGACAACGATCAGGTTCGGGTACTCGAACACCAGGACAAGCCAGGCGATGTCACCCACCAGCACCATCACCCCGCCTTCGTGCTCTACGCCCTCAGCCCCTTCAGCCGCAGCATCACCTTGCCCGACGGCAAAGTCATCCAGCGTGAATTCAAGACGGGCGACGTGATGTATTCGCCGGCACAAACCCACATCGGCAAGAACACCGGCAGCACGCCGACGCACGTCATCATGGTCGAGCTCAAGGCGCCCGCGAAGCCATAGCGCCGGCGCCACGCGCGCCACCGGCCGCCGGCCATTCAAAAAGCATGTTTCTTTCGCCGGCCAGCCGATAGAATCCAGACTTTCCAGCGATTCCTCCGGATGCCCGCGTGAGCCTTGCCGACAACACCGTCACCCCCGCCGCCGACATCGACGCCTTCATCGCCCGCTGGTCGGCCGCTGACGGCACCGAGCGTGCCAATTACCAGCTTTTCCTGACCGAACTCGCCGAGGTCCTCCAACTACCGCGCCCCGAGCCTGCAACGAGTGACTGGCGCGACAACGCCTATGTGTTCGAGCGCGTCGTCGACCGCGAAAAGCTCAGCGGCGCGACCGCCAAGAACTTCATCGATTTCTATCGGCGCGATGCCTTCGTCTGCGAGGCCAAACGAACCAACAAAACGATCGAATCCAAAGGTTTCGACGCCGCCATTCAAAAAGCCTTCAACCAAGCAGAGAGTTACGCCCGCGCGCTGCCCGCCGCCGAAGGCCGCCCGCCCTTCATCCTGATCGCCGACGTCGGGCACTGCGTCGAGCTCTACGCCGAGTTCACCCGCTCCGGCGGCCACTACACCCCCTACCCCGACCCGCGCAGCCACCGCATCCGCCTGTCCGACCTGCGCCGCGACGACATCCGCGCGCGCCTGCGCGCCGTCTGGCTCGACCCGCTCAGCCTCGACCCCGCGCGCCGCTCCGCCCGCGTCACCCGCGACATCGCCGACCGCCTCGCCCGCCTCGCCAAATCGCTCGAAGCCGCCGGCCACGCCCCCCAGCATGTCGCCGGCTTTCTCATGCGCGCGCTGTTCACCATGTTTGCCGAAGACGTCGGCCTGCTCCCCGAGCGCGCCTTTACCGAGCTGCTCGACAGCCTCGCCGACAGCCCGCACACCTTCGCCCCCATGGTCGAGAGCCTGTGGAAGACCATGAACAGCGGCGGCTTCTCGCCCATCGTGCGCGGCGACGTGCTGCGCTTCAACGGCGGCCTGTTTGCCGAGCCCGCCGCCATCGCGCTTGACCGCGACCAGATCGCCCTGCTGCGCGAAGCCGCCGGCGCCGACTGGCGCTACGTCGAACCCGCCATCTTCGGCACCCTGCTCGAACGCGCCCTCGACGCGCGCGAGCGCCACAAGCTCGGCGCCCACTACACCCCGCGCGCCTACGTCGAGCGCCTCGTGCTGCCCACCGTCATCGAGCCCCTGCGCGCCGAATGGCGCGAGGTTCAAGTGGCCGCGCTCACCTTCGAACAACAAGGCAAACACAAAGACGCGGTCGCCGAGATCCGCGCCTTTCACCGCCACCTGTGCGCCCTGCGCGTGCTCGACCCGGCCTGCGGCAGCGGCAACTTCCTGTACGTCACGCTCGAACACATGAAGCGCCTCGAAGGCGAAGTGCTCAACCTCCTGCACGACCTCGGCGAGTCGCAAGGCCTGCTCCAGCTCGAAGGCATCACCGTCGACCCGCACCAGTTTCTCGGCCTCGAGATCAACCCCCGCGCCGCCAGGATCGCCGAAATGGTGTTGTGGATCGGCTACCTGCAATGGCACTTCCGCACCCACGGCAGCGTCCAGCCCCCGCAACCCGTGCTGCGCGACTTCCGCAACATCGAAAACCGCGACGCCCTCATCAGCTACACCCGGCGCGAGCTCGTGCGTGATGCCGCCGGCCGGCCGCTCACCCGCTGGGACGGCGTCACCACCCAGGCCAGCCCCGTCACCGGCGAGCCCGTGCCCGACGAATCCGCACAGATCGAGCAGTACCGCTACGTCGAGCCGGTCAAGGCCGCGTGGCCGCAGGCCGACTACATCGTCGGCAATCCGCCGTTTATCGGCGCTGCCACATTGCGCCGCGCCCTCGGCGACGGCTACGTCGAAGCCGTACGCGGCGCCTGGCCCGAGGTGCCCGAGTCGGCCGACTTCGTCATGTACTGGTGGCACACCGCCGCCGAGGCCGTGCGCGCCGGCCGCGCCCGCCGCTTCGGCTTCATCACCACCAACAGCATCAAACAGACCTTCAACCGCCGCGTCGTGCAGGCCCAGCTCGACGCCAAGCCCCCGCTCACCCTCGCCTTCGCCATCCCCGACCATCCGTGGGTCGACGCCGCCGACGGCGCGGCGGTACGGATCGCGATGACGGTGGGCGCCGCCGACGGGGCCGACGGCCGCTTGCTCCATCTGCGGCAGGAGCGAGAAACGGGGGAGGATGAAGTGGAAGTGACCCTCGAAGAACGCGATGGAAAGCTGTTCGCCGACTTGCAAATTGGTGCGGACATAGCGGGGGCCCGATCTCTTGCCGCAAATTCAGGAGTCAGCCAGCGCGGCCTTGAGCTTGGCAACGCGGGATTCATCATATCTACGGCGGAAGCGAAGATGCTTGGCCGCGACACCAATCAAGACCTCACTTTGCGGATTCGACCGTATAAAAATGGCCGAGACATTACCGATCGTCCGCGTGACGTCCTTGTCATCGACATGTTTGGCCTAAGCCGTGAAGCCGTTATGGCGTCATTTCCAGCGGTCTATCAACGGTTACTTGAGCGAGTAAAACCCGAGCGAGAACAGAACCGAGATCCGCGCTTGCGCGAAAGATGGTGGCTACATCGCCGCTCGCGTGAAGATCTAAGAGCATCCTTGAAAGACTTACCGCGATACATAGCAACCGTTGAAACATCAAAGCACCGTACTTTTGTCCTTCTTGATGCAGAAATCGCTCCGGACAATATGCTGATCGGCATTGGGATTGACGACGGATATACGCTCGGCATCCTCTCCAGCCGCGTTCACATCGCCTGGGCACTCGCCGCCGGCGGTCGCCTCGGCGTCGGCAACGACCCGCGCTACAACAAAACCCGCTGCTTCGAAACCTTCCCCTTCCCCGACGCCACCCCCGATCAACAAACCCGCATCGGCGACCTCGCCGAACAGCTCGACGCGCACCGCAAGCGCCAGCAGGCGGCGCACAGCGAACTGACGCTGACCGGCATGTACAACGTGCTCGAAAAACTGCGCGCCGGCGCGCCGCTGTCGGCCAAGGACAAGACGATTCACGAACAGGGCCTGGTGTCGGTGCTGCGCGAGCTGCACGACGCGCTCGACACCGCGGTGTTCGACGCCTACGGCTGGGCCGACCTCGCGCCGGCGCTGGTCGGCCGGCCGGGCGCGACCACGCCGCTGCCCGACAAACCGGCCGAGCAGGCCGCCGCCGAAGAAGACTTGCTGACCCGGCTGGTGGCGCTCAATGCCGAACGCGCGGCCGAAGAGGCGCGCGGCCAGGTGCGCTGGCTGCGGCCGGCGTATCAGAACCCGCAGGCCGGCGCGGCAGTCGTAGCGGAGCGACAGGAAGACCTCGACATCGCAGAGGGTGATGGCGGGTTGAAACCCGCCCTACGGGGCAAGGCGGCGTGGCCGAAGGCGATGCGCGATCAGGTGGCGGCGGTGCGCGCCGCGCTGGGCAGCCAGCCGCAATCGGTTGAGGCGATTGCCGCCGGCTTCAAGCGCAAGCCGGTGGCGCCGGTGCTGGCGGTGCTCGACGCGCTGGAGGCGCTGGGCCTGGTGCGGCGCGAGGGCGAGGGCTTTCGGCTGTAGCCGCGCCGGCCGTCGTCACCCGCCCCGCCGTCGGGCCGGACTCAGCCGGCCGTGGGCGACAGCGCAGACGCGCGCGATTTGTGGCTCACCACGCAATGCACGGGCAGGCCCGGCGGCGACTCACTCGCCCGCCAGCATCGCGTCTTTTTCGGCGCGCACCGTGGGGTGGTAGCAGTCGGCGGGCTGGGCGCCGAGGTGACCGACGCAGCCGTTGCAATCGACACAGCGCGGGCCGGGGGTGTTGTCGTGCAGGTGGCGGTAAAAATAGGGATCGGCAATGAAGGGGCGACCGGCCGAGACGGCGTCGCACAGGCCGTGCCGCAGCGCCTCTTCCATGGCGGCGCGGGTGCGAAAGCCGCCGACGCAGATCACCGGAATGCTCAGCGCGGCCTTGAAGTCGGGCGTGTAGTCGAGGTTGAAGCCTTCGCGCCCCGGCCACAGCACATTGGAGGCCAGCGCGATCAGCGGGCGGAACACGCGCATGGCCCAGCGCCGCAGCCATGGCAGATGCGCCATGCTCCCCTGCACCATGTGCCGCAGGCAGCGGCCGAACGTGCCGCACACCATCGGAAAGCCCGATTCGTAATGGCCGACGGAGATCTCCACCGCGTCCACGCCCGCTGCCTCCATGATCCTGGCGATCTGCACCAGCTCGTGGGTTTTCAGGCCATTGCGCAGCGGCAGCTTGTCGGCGCCGTTCATCTTGATGATGACCGGGAAGTCGGCGCCAACCCGCGCGCGAATGGCCGCCAGCACCTCGCGGCCGAAGCGGGTACGGCGCTCGAGATCGCCGCCGTAGTCGTCGTGGCGGCGGTTGGTGTAGGGCGTCAGAAACTGGCTGAGCAAATAGCCGTTGGCCGAGTGCATCTGCACGCCGTCAAAACCGGCCTTCTGGCAACGCTCGGCGGCGGCGGCGAAGTCAGCCACGATCTGCCGGATCTCGGCCACGCTCATCTCGCGCGGGCGGGTGCCGGTGAGCAGGTCTTTGGTGGCGGAGGCGGACACCACCTCGGTCGCGCCGACAAAGTTGGGTACCACCTGACGGCCGCAATGGTTGAGCTGGGCAAACATGCGCCCGCCCTGCGCGTGCACCACGTCCACCATGCGTGCCAGCCCGGCGATCTTGTCGTCGTCATCGGCACCGAGCTGAAACGGCGCCGACTTGCCCTGAGCGCTGATGTAGATGTTGCCGGTGATGATCAACGGCGTGCCGCCGCGGGCAATGGGGCGGTAGAAGTCGAGCACCGCATCGCTGACAAAGCCGTCGGGCGTAGCCCGTGTTTCGGCGGTGGCGGTCTTGAACAGCCGACCGGCCAACTCAAGTGTGCCGATGCGGATCGGTGAAAACAGCCCTGCCTGATCGGTGTCCATGCGGATGTCCTCCCCGGTGTCGAAGCCCTGCGCTATCTATGCGTTATAGCGCATGCACATGACGGACACCGGGGCGGGGCGACGCCGTCGCCCGACAGGTTCAGCGTGCCGAGACGGTAAAGCGCCGATTGACCGAGCTGCCCAGCACGCGCTGCGGCTGAGCATTGCTGACCAGTTCGACCACGGCCGAATACACGCCCACCGGCGGATTCAGCCAGACCTGCGTCCGCCCGTCGGCCAGTTCGATCAGCTCTGTCTTGCCCTCGGCGCTTTGCAGCTTGATACGGAAATGCCCGGTGTTGTCGTCCTTGATCTCGGTGTGCGAGATATTGAAGCCGGAGGCGTGCATGCCGAACAGAAAGGGCGCGGTGAGGCGCGCGCCATCGTTCGGCGTCAGCACCTCGACCGACTTTCCGGCCAGCGACGCCTTGTCGCGCCCGCTGGGCCCGCGCACCTCGATGTTCAGCACGTCGCTATAGACGAAATTCGGGATGTGCTTGTCATCCGCAAACACCAGCCGGAGCGCATGCTTGCCGGCCGGCAACTCGACCACGGCCTCCATCTGGCCCTTGCCGAAGTGCACATACTGGTCGTTGAAGGGCAGCGGCTGGGTGAAGTCGAGCGGCAGCTCGCGATCGATCATCAAGTGGTGATGCCCGGTATGCGATACCGGTTTGCTGACGCCCGCAATGCCAATGCCCGAGAGGCCGAATTTGACGACAAAGGGACTGTCGACCACGTCGCCGGATTTGAGGTTGGAGAAAAAGGCGTTTTTCTCGAGCCGGGGGGACGCGGTCACCCAGGGATGCGGGGCATCGGCCCACACGGGTGTGGCAAGGGCGAACGCGGCCAGCGCCAGAACATGGCGCAGCGCACTCGCAACCGCCGGCAATTGACTTGCTCTCATGGCGCGAACTCTTCAGGGGTTGGGCCGCAGAGCGTATGGCGCCGCCGCATCGCCGTCAATCTCGCCTTTGTCATTATTGTGCACGGCTGCGGTGCGAGCGCGCGGGCAGGTGGAGCGCCGACCACGTTCACGCCCTGCGCCGAACACGGCGAGCAAAATAAAACCCGGCCAGATGACCGGGTCGGGTTTTATTGTCAGGCAACAGCAGCGTTCAGCCGAGGAACATGCGGTAGGCCGGGTTGGCGGTCTCGTCGGCGTATTCGTAGCCGAGTCGGTCGAGGAAGCTCTGGAAGGCGGCCTTGTCGGCGGCGGGCACTTGCATGCCCACCAGCACGCGGCCAGAGTCGGAGCCGTGGTTGCGGTAATGGAAGAGCGAGATGTTCCAGTCCGAGTGCAGGTTGGTGAGGAAATTCATCAACGCGCCGGGGCGCTCGGGGAAGACGAAGCGGTAGATGACTTCGTCTTCGGCTTGCGGGGCGTGGCCGCCGACCATGTAGCGCACATGGCTCTTGGCCATTTCGTCGTCGGTCAGGTCCATGCAGGGCAGCCCTTCGGCGACCAGATTGGTGACCAGCGCGCGGGACTCGTCGCGGTTGTGCACCGACACGCCGACAAAGATGTGCGCCTCGGCGCTGTCAGCGTAGCGATAGTTGAATTCGGTGATGTTGCGGCTGCCGAGCAGGCTGCAGAAGCGCTTGAAGGAGCCGGGCTGCTCGGGGATGGTGACGGCCAGCACGGCCTCGCGCTGCTCGCCGACTTCGGCGCGCTCGGCCACAAAACGCAGGCGGTCGAAGTTCATGTTGGCCCCCGAGGCAACGGCGACCAGCGTGGCGTCGCGCAGGCCTTCTCGCGCGGCGTAGGCCTTGGCGCCGGCCACGGCCAGCGCACCGGCGGGCTCGAGGATGGAGCGGGTGTCTTCGAACACGTCCTTGATGGCGGCGCAGATGGCGTCGTTGTCGACCCGGATCATCTCGTCGACATACAGCTGGCACAGGCGGAAGGTTTCTTCGCCCACTTCCTTGACCGCCGCGCCGTCGGCAAACAGGCCGACCTGGTCGAGCACCACGCGCTCGCCGGCGGCCAGCGACTGGGTCATGGCGTCGGCGTCAATGGCTTCAACGCCGATGATCTTGATCTCGGGGCGGATGCGCTTCACATAGGCCGCGATGCCGGAGATCAGCCCGCCACCACCGACGCAGCAGAAGATGGCCTCGATCGGCTTGGGGTGCTGGCGCAGGATCTCCATGCCGACCGTGCCCTGACCGGCAATCACATCGGGATCGTCGAAAGGGTGCACAAAGGTCAGCCCCTCGGCGGCTTCGAGCGCCTTGGCGTGGGTGTAGGCCTCGGTAAAGCTCTCGCCGGCCAGCACCACTTCGCCACCGCGCCGACGCACCGCGTCCACCTTGATCAGCGGCGTGGTGGTGGGCATGACGATCACCGCGCGCACCCCCAGCTTTTGCGCCGACAGCGCCACGCCCTGGGCGTGGTTACCCGCCGAGGCGCACACCAGCCCGCGCGCCAGGGCCTCGGGCGACAGTTTGGACAGCTTGTTGTAGGCGCCGCGCAGCTTGAAGCTGAACACCGGCTGCAGGTCTTCGCGTTTGAAGTAGAACCGATTGCCCGTGCGGGCCGACAGGCTGGCCGCCAAATCGAGCGGCGTTTCAATGGCGACGTCGTACACCTGCGCGTTGAGGATGCGTTCAAGGTAGTCAGTGTGCGCGGTGCTCATCGTAAAAGCCTGTAACTTCAAGGGAAACGTGCACGGTAGCAGGGCATGCCGCAGTGCGGCAAGACACAATCCGCCGCCAGATCGGAGACAATCTCCTCCTCCTTGCCCCGCGAGTCCCTATGGAAGTGCTCACCTGGCTGGACCCTGGCCCCGACGCCGGCCTGGGTGCGGTCTTCATCGCCAGCTTTCTGGCGGCCACGCTGCTGCCCGGCGGATCGGAGCTGGTGTTTGCCGGTTTTCTCCAGCTGCATCCCGACCAGGCCTGGCCGGCGCTGGCGCTGGCCACCGTCGGCAACACCCTGGGCGGCATGACGACCTACGCCATGGCGCGGGCGATTCCGCATGGCGCCACCCCGCCGCGTGCCGCGTGGATAGAGCGCCACGGGGCCCCGGTGCTGGTGCTCGCCTGGGCGCCCCTCGTCGGCGACGCGCTGTGCGCCGCAGCGGGCTGGTTGCGCCTGCCCCCCTTCGCCTGTGCGGCGTGGATGGCGCTCGGCAAACTGCTGCGTTACGCACTGATCCAGGCCGCCACGCTGGCCTGAGCACCCCGGCGCCACACTAATTCACATTTGTTTTGCTGATTGCGGCCCTGCCGTGCAATCAGTCATGCACATGAACCAGGCGGCTCCATATACTTGGCGATCACACTGCCTGCAAGCCAAAAGATGCCCCGCGCCCTCGTCTTCCTGATTGCCCTCCTCCCCTGTCTCATCGGGCTGGGTGAACTGCAAGCCGCGCCGTTCTCGATCGCTTTTCACTACGGCAGCACCTTGCCCGCCGACGGCCTGCGCGCGCACGACATCGTGGTGGTCGAACCCGACCACGGCCACGCCCCCGGCGCGCTCGGCCCGGACACCGAACTGTTCGCCTATGTGAGCGTGGGCGAAGTCCATCCGCAGCGCGCCTACCTGGCAGACGTACCCGCCGCACTCAAACGCGGCACCAATGCCGACTGGGGCAGCGTCGTCATCGACGTCAGCCAGCCGGTCTGGGCCGAGTTCATGGCCGAGCGCATCGTCGGGCCGCTGTGGCAGCGCGGCTACCGCGGCTTCTTTCTCGACACGCTCGACGCCTACCGCTTGCTCAACGACGTCGACCCGGCCGCCGCCCAGCGCGGGCTGGAACAGCTCGTCCACACCCTGGTCAAGCGCTATCCCGGCATCCGGCTGATCTTCAATCGCGGCTTCGAACTGCTGCCGGCGGTGCATTCTGATGTGTTCGCCGTGGCGGCCGAGTCCGTGCATCGCGGCTGGAATGCCGGCCAGTCGCGCTATGTGGCCGTGCCCGAGGCCGACCGCCGCTGGCTGCTCGACCGTTTCGACGAAGTCCGACAGCGCTACAGCCTGCCGGTCATCGGCATCGACTACCTGCCCGCCACCGCACTCGACGAAGCCCGCGCCCTGGCGCGCACGATGCTGGCCGAGGACATCATCCCGTGGATCGCCGAGCCCTCGCTCACCACCCTGGGCACCGGCGCCAAAGAAGCCCTGGCACGCCGGGTGCTGGTGGTTTATGACGCCAACGAAGCCAGCGCCATCAACTACACCAACGCCCACCGCTACATCGAGATGCCGCTCAACTACCTCGGCTACGTCGCCGACTATGTGACGCCCGACGACGCGCTGCCCGAGCGGCTCGACCCGCGCATCCATGCCGGCATCGTCACCTGGATGACCGGCGGCATCAAAAACGGCGCGCGCCTGCACCGCTGGCTGCAGGCGCAGATCGACGCCGGCACCAAGGTCGCCATCCTCGACGACTTCGGCTTCGAGCTCGGGCAAAGCACCGCGGCCCGGCTCGGGCTGAACATCGAGCCCCCGCCGACCGCCCCGCTCACACTCAGCCAGAGCGACCCGCTCATCGGCTTCGAAATGTCGCCGCGCCCCCGCGCCAGCACCCTGCTGCCGATCGCCATCACCGCCGCCGACGGCGTCCCGCTGGCCACACTGACCGACGCGGTCGGCCAGCAGTATCACCCCGCCGCCATCATGCCCTGGGGCGGCTACCTGCTCGACGCCTTCGCCGTGGTCGAACTGCCCGGCATCGAAGGCCAGAGCCGTTGGGGCGCCAACCCCTTCACTTTCCTGCAACGCGCCTTGCGCCTGCCGCCGCGGCCGGCGCCCGACCCGAGCACCGCCAGCGGCCGCCGTCTGCTGATGGTGCACATCGACGGCGACGGCTTCCCCTCGCTGGGCGAATTCCCCGGCTCGCCGTTCGCCGCGCAGGTCTTGCTCGACGACATCCTCAAGCGCTATCGCATCCCCCACGCCATGTCGGTGATCGAGGCCGAAGTCAGCCCGCAAGGGCTCTACCCCGCGCTATCGGACCGGCTCGAAAACATCGCCCGCCAGATGTTTGCCCTGCCGCATGTCGAGATCGCCAGCCACACCTATTCGCACCCCTTCAAGTGGCGCAAGGTCTTCAGCGATGACGACAACGACGCCAGCTACCACCTCAGCATCCCGGGCTACGAACCAACACCCGAGCGCGAGATCCTCGGCTCCATCGACTACATCCGCTCGCGCCTTGCGCCACCTGGCAAGCCCGTGCGCCTGCTGCTGTGGAGCGGTAACGCCGCACCCGACGCCGACTCGCTCCAACTCATCAATGAGCACAAGCTGCTCGACATGAACGGCGGCAACACCACCATGAGCCTGCGCCGCCCCACCGTCGCCGCCGTCTCATCCATCGGCGTGCATCAGGGCGCCTACTTCCAGCCCTACGCCCCGGTGATGAACGAAAACGTCTACACCAATGACTGGACCGGCCCCTTCTACGGCTTTCGCGACGTCATCGACACCTTCCGCATGACCGGCGAGCCGCGCCGCCTCAAGCCGATCAACATCTACTACCACACCTATTCGGCCAGCAAAGTCGCCGCGCTCAAGGCCTTGCACACCGTGTACGACTGGGCGCTCGCACTGCCCGTGCAGCCGGTGTTCCCGAGCGACTACATCGCCATGGCGCACAACTTCGACACCCTCAGCCTCGCCCGCGCGCTCGACGACCCCGACACCGTGCACATCCGCAACGCCGACGCCCTGCGCAGCCTGCGCCTGCCCCCCGACTTTGCCGCCCCCGATCTGGCCAACAGCCCCGGCCTGGCCGGCACTGCCAGCGGGCCCGACGGCCGCTTTGCCACGCTGGCCGCCTCGCGCGCCAGCCTGCGCGCCGGCACGACCGCGGCCGACTTGCCCCGCTTCGTCTCCGCCAACGGCCGTCTCACCCACTGGCAACGCCACCCAAAAAGCATTGATTTTGCCTTAAAGGCATACATCCCCTTATCCTTCACCCTGTCTCACCCCGCCGACTGCCGCCTGCAGACCGGCCAAGGCTCTGTCGCCGCCACCGGGCGTGACGGGCTGGAACACCACTATCGCCTCGACACCACTGATGCCACACTCACCCTCCGCTGCCCCCGCTGACCGGCCCCGTGTCGTGTCGCTGCGCGCGCTGGTGATCTTCGGCGCGCTCACCGCAGCTGGCATGGTGTTGCTGTTTCCCTACGAAACCCTGGTCAAAGCCTCGCTCGGCGCCCGCCAGGGCGACGTGCTGGCCGCCGCCTACCTGCACAATCTGCTGCGCACCGAGACCGACAACGCGCAAATGCGCTTTGCCCTCGCCGCCCAGCACGAAGCACGGCGCGACTACCCCGCCGCCCGCCAGGCCATCGCGCCCCTGCTCGGCCACCCCGACCCGGCCATAGACCACCACGCCCGCTGGCTCGACTGGCGCTTCACGGTCGATGACGCCCCCGACGCGCGCGCACCGCTCGCACTCAGCCTCGAGCAGCGCCACATCCTGCGCACACTCGCCCGCGATCCCGCCCTGTCCACGGCCGACCGGCTCAGCCTCATCACCTACGCCGCCCGCCACTCGCAGACCGAGATCGCCACCCAGGCCATCGACGCCCTGACCGCCGGGGCCGGCATCGATGCCGACGCCGCCGAAACGCTCGCCGACACGTTGCGACGCAACGGCCACCCGCATCTGGCCGCCCGCGTCTACCTGCTCGCCCGCGACCGCAGCGACGGGGTCGCCGCGCAACGCCAGCACTTCATCGCCGCACTCAAGGCGCTGCAAGCGGTCAGCGACTTCCCGGCCGCGCTGGCCATCGCCGATCAGGCGCTCGGCGCACTCGCTGACGACGCCCCGACGCTCACCTTCCTCATCGGGCTCGCCCGCGCCGCCAACCGGCCCGACCGCGCGGCCGACTACGCCCGCCGCCTGATCCGCCTCAGCCTGCGCGAGCAAATCGACGGCACGGTCCGCCTCGTCGCCCTCAGCAGCGATGCCGACCCCGCACTGCCCTTCGACGACGCCCGCTACCGCCTCGCCTACGACACCTTCCTCGGCGCCGGCGCGCTCGAAGACGCCTATGTGCTCAGCGTCTCCGCCGTCCGCCAGGCCCCCGACAGCACCGACTGGCGCCGCCGCCTCGCCCAGGTCGCCGAATGGCACGGCAAACCGGCCGACGCCCTGGCTCAGTGGTATTACCTCGCCCGCAGCGGCCACACCGACGCCTGGGCCCAGGTGCTGCGCCTCGCCCCCGGCTTGTTCGAGCACCGCATGCTGCTCGACGCCCATAAGTTCCAGTTGCGCCAACGCCCGCGAGACACCGCCCAGCTGCGCTCCATCGCAGCGCTGTATGAACGCCTCGGCGAGCCCGGCGCCGGCATCGCCACGCTGCAAGCGCACATCACGCGCTACCCCTCCGACGCTGGCTTCGACGCACTCGCGACCCTCGCCGAGCGCGCAGGTGAAGGCGCCATCGCCGATGACGCGCTGCTCGCGTGGGAACAGCACGCCGGCGCCTCCCCCGCGCTCAGCCTGCGCCGCGCCGCCGGACTGATCGTCCGCGGCCAGCTCGAGGCCGCCATGGCCGCGCTCGACACCGCCCGCACCAAAGCACCCGACACCGCCACCGACTACTGGCAACTGCGCGCCTCACTCGCCGGCCTGCTGCAAGACCGAAAAGCCCAGCGAGACGCCCTGAGTCGACTCGTGCCCCAGACCACGGCGCGGCCAGGGGACTTCGCCGACCTGATCGAACTGCTGCGCCCGGCCCACCCCGACCAGGCCGCCCGCCTCGCCGCCCATGCCTGGGCGCGCTACGAAAACGCCGAGTGGTTGCTGCGCAGCCTCGACCTGCACCTGTCCACCCGTAACTACGCGGCCATGGGCGGCCTCATTCACGCCCTTGACGATGCGCCACGCACCGCGCTCGAACGCAACGCCACCTTCCTGCGTCTGCGCGGGCAATGGCACCAGGGCCTCGGCCAGTTCGACACCGCGCGCGCCGACTTCGAAGCCGCATTGGCACAGGACCCGACCAACACCGCCGCCCGCGCCTCGCTGCTGTGGCTGCTGATCGACGGCGGCAAGGCCGACACCTTGAACACCCTGCTCGCCCGCCACGAAACCCGCTGGGCGCAGGACGGCGACCTGCACGACGCCCTGGCCGCCGCCAACGCCCTCCTGTCTCGTCCGCAGCGCGCGCTCGATCACTACCTGCTGCCACGCGCCCGCGCAAATCGCGACGACTTCCTGTGGATGATGGGTCTGGCCGACACGCTGGAGTTGGCCGGCGAGCTCGACCGCGCCTGGCGACTACGCGAACAACTCTGGCGGCAGCGTCGGCCGCAGCACCCACAACCGTCGCCCGATGCTGCCGCCGAGCTGGCTCGCCGCGCCGCCGAAACCCGCCTGGCCCGCCAGCAACGCCCCGGCGACACCAGCGACCAGTTGCTGCGCGCGCTGATGCGACAGGACGGCGAGGCCGACCCGCTCGACACCCCGCTGCTGCGCGACCTGGCCATGAGCTGGCTGCTCGACCAGGGCGACATCGACGGCGCACGCGGCTTTCTGTGGGAGCGTTACGCCCGCGCCCTGACCCGCCCGCTGTGGGCCGAAGCCGCGGTCGCGCTGGCCAGTGACGATCGCGCCACGCTGGCCGACATCCTGGCCCGCCGCGACACCGCCCTGCCCGCCGCCCAGCGCGCCGAAATCGCCGACCGCCTCGGCCGGCCTGAGGTGGTCGCCAGCGTCACCCATGCCGCGGCCGACGATCAGCGCCACAACAACGAGCTGCATTTGCAGATGAGCGATGCCCTGCTCGACCAGGCCCACCGCCTGCGCCTGGACGCCGCCGCGCACAAGCTCGATGCCTTCAAGGAGCAGGCCCAGCACGCCGAACTGCGCCTGCGCCTCGCCCCCCGGCTCAAGCTCAGCCTCACCCTGGGCAGCATCCAGCGTCGCCTGAACGGCAGCGGCGCGCTCGCCGCCGCCCCCAACGAGCGCCAGGCCAGTGTTGAAGTCGCGTGGACCACCGACGCGGGCGTCACCCGTCTCGGCGTCGCCCGCCGCCACGGCCTGACCGACACCACCCCCGTCTGGGCCGGGCACGACGTCACCCTCGACCAGCGCTGGGCCTTCGCCCTCGACGCCGGCGTCGCGCTGCCCGCCAACGAGAGCGCCGCGCTACGCGCCGCCGGCATGAAGGACGAAGTCCTCGCCAGCGCCGCCTACGGCCTCAGTTCGCGCGAGCGCATTGCCGCCCAGTGGGCACACAGCCGCTACAGCACCCAGCACGGCCTCGGCCTGGGCCGCGCCGATCGCTGGCAGCTCGACTACACCCATCGCCTGACCCGCGGCCGGCCCGAGATCGAAGCCGGGGTGTATGTCGGCGGCTATCGCTTTCGCGCCGATATCGGTGACAACGCCGATGACCGTGCCGCGCTGGCCTCGATCCTGCCCGGCGGCCTCGCCCCGCTGCTGCCCGACAGCTACCTGTTTCGCGGCGCGCGGGTGACGGTCAACAACCGCCAGCGCCACGGCCTGCAACGCGCGCTGGTGCCCTACGCCACACTCGACCTCAACCATGTCAGCGGCCGCGGCTATGGCTACGGGGTCGAGCTCGGCCTGAGCGGCCGGCTCTTCGGCGCCGACCAGTTTCTCATCGGCGTGCAACACGACAAGGGCGGTGAAGGCGATGCCGGCCGCAGTTCCGCCCTGTTTCTCGACTATCAACTGTTCTTCTGAGCCCACGGGATCGACATGAAAACCCTGCTTGCCCACCCTGTCCTGCGCCTGATGTGCCTCATCACCGTCCTCAGCGGCTGCGCCGTCACCGACCGCGTGCACAATCGCAGCGCCTCGCCCGAGGCGCGCTGGGCCGTGCTCACGCTGGAAAACACCACCACCACGCCGATGGCCGGCGCCCGCGCCGAAGCCGTCGCCCGTGCGCTGCTGCACACCCTGGGCGTCAAGGAGGTGGTGCGCCCGCCCGCGCCGGCGCGCGACGCCCTATTCGACCCGGCCCCGGCGGCCGACACCGAAGCGGCCATCCATTGGGCCCGCAGCGCCGGCGTGCGCTACCTGCTCACCGGCACGGTGGACGAATGGCAATACAAGGTCGGCGTCGATGGCGAGCCGGCGGTCGGTCTGGCGCTGCACATCATTGATGTCGACGACGGCAGCACCGTGTGGACCGGCGTCGGCGCGCGCACCGGCTGGGGCCGCGATTCGTTGGCGGCGGTGGCGCAAACGCTGATCAAGTCGCTGCTCGCGCCAGTCGTCCGCTAAAGCGCCGAATGCCTTTCCGACACCTGATCGCCCCACTCCGGGTACCGCCCCACGCAGTGGCAGAGACCGTTGTCCTGCCGGTGCTGCTGCTTGTGCTGGCGTGGTGGATCAACCCGGCCGACCCGCTGTTTGCCTGGGCCAGCTTTCCCTGGCCCATCCTCGGCCCGGTGCTCATTGCGCTACGCTACGGCCCGATGCTGGGCGTGATCGGCAGCATCGTGCTGCTCGGCGCCTGGCTCGCGCTGGTCAACACCGGGCGGGTCAGTGCCGCCACGCCGCAACTCTATTTTCTGGGCACCCTGGTGCTGGTGATGGTGTGCGGCGAGTTCGCCTCGATCTGGCGCAGCCGCGTACGCCGGGCCGATACCCATGCCCGCTATGTGCAGGAGCGGCTCGACCAACTCACCCGCCAGCACTATTTGCTGCGCGTCTCGCACGACCGCCTGGAGCAGGATCTGATCAGCCGCCCGGTGTCGATGCGCGACGCGCTCACCGGACTGCGCGATCTGCTCATCACCGACGCCAGCGGGCCGCTGCCCGGCGCCGATGCACTGCTCAAGCTCCTGGCGCAGTTCGGTCAGGTCGAGCGCGCGGCGCTGTATCCGCCCGACACCACCGGCGCGCCGGCCGGCCAGCTCGGAGCCCCCTTTGCCTTCGCCCCCAACGGTCCGCTGGTGCGTGCCGCCGCCGCCGAAAACGGCCTGTGCCATGTCGCCAGTGACGCACTGCCCGAGCATCACGGCAGCCAGTATCTGGTGGTCAGCCGCCTGCGCGACCTGCGCGGGACCGACCACGGCGTACTGGTGGTCGAGTCCATGCCCTTCTTTGCGCTGAACGAGGACACCTTGCAGGTCATCAACCTGCTGGTCGGCTACTACGCCGACAGCCTCGCCAGCCGCGACATCATTGCGCCGGTACGCGCGGCCGTCTCCGACTGCCCGCCCGAGTTTGCGCTCGAGCTGCAACGCATGTGGCATGTCACGCGCGACAGCGGCCTGCCCAGCGCCATTGTGGCGCTCACCTACGGCAGCCGGCCGGTGCTCGACGATCTGCCCCTGCAATGGCACCGCCTGCAACGCACACTCGACGTCACCTGGCACACCCGCGAAGGCGGGCGCGAAGTGCTGCTGGTGCTCATGCCGCTGACCGGCGCCGCCGCCATCGAGGGCTATTTCGACCGGCTCGACGCCTGGCTCACCCAGCACCTGGGCGCGCCGCCGGGCGAGTTGGGCATCGCCTTGCATGCCTACCGGCTCGACGCCACGCCGGCCCCCCAGCTGCTCTCCACCCTGCTCGAGGATTGCCATGTTCGCCCTGTTCAGCGGCCTGTCAGCACTGCTGCTTGAAGGGCTCGCGCTGTGGCTGCTCGGCACCGCCGACAGCCACCCGCACCCGCTCGCCATCTTCTTGCTGGCCCACCTGAGCGCCAGTGCCCTGCTCGCGCTGAGCGCGCTGGCACTCATGCCCACGCTCACCGCCCACTCACGGCGCGCCAGCGGGCTCTTGATGTTTGCCCTGTCGGCCTTCATCCCCCTGCTGGGGTTTGCCGGCATCGTGGCCGGCTTGTGGATTGGCCGCTACCGCCTGATGACACGCCGGCCACGCGGCTTGCATACGCTCGAACTGCCCGCGCTCGATCCGCATCAACGCGAGCGCAGCGGCTTCCACCAGACCGGCGTCAACGGTTTTTTGCGCAACCCGCGGGTGCCCACCCCGCAGCGCCTCAAAGCCCTGGTCGCGCTCCAGCATGTCCCCGGCCGCGTCGCCAGCCCGTTGCTGCGCGATCTGCTCGGCGACGACAGCGAAGACCTGCGCCTGCTCGCCTACGGCATGCTCGATCGCAAGGAAAAGACGCTCAACGCGCAGATCCAGGCCGAGCGCCAGCGCCTCGCCAGCGCGCGCAGCCCCATCACCCAGGCACTCGCCCACACCCGACTGGCCGGCCTGTATTGGGAGCTGATCTATCAGCAACTGGCGCAGGGTGACCTGCGCACCCATGCCGCCGAGGCAGGGCTGCATCACGCGCGCGAGGCGCTCGCGCTGCGGCCGAACGGCGCGGGCCTCTACCTGCGCTGCGGGCAATGCCTGCTGGCGCTGGGCAGAGGCCTCGAGGCCGAGGTAGCCTTCGAGGCCGCCCGCGCGGCCGGCCTGCCCGACCACCGCGTGCTGCCGCATCTGGCCGAACTGGCCTTTTTACGCCGCGACTTCGCGGCAGTGCGACGTCTGCTCGCCCCGCTGGAGAGCTGGCGCGGCATGATGGGCGTGCAGAAAGTGGCACAGTTCTGGAGCCCCCGATGAGCGCCTACCCCACCGCCGCCGACGCCGACGTGGCGCTGCTGCTCGAAGGCACCTACCCGTTCGTGTCGGGCGGGGTGTCCTCGTGGATGCACCAGATCATCCTGGCCCATCCCGATGTGCGCTTTGCGCTGGTGTTTCTCGGCAGCCGCCGCGACGACTACCCGGCCATGCGCTACGAGATGCCCGCCAATGTGGTGCATCTGGAAACCCATTTCCTGCACGACAGCCTGTCCGAGGCGCCCGACACCCCGCACGCCCGCACCGGCAACACCGCCGCCTTTGCCGATATCGACGCCCTGCATACCGCCTTTCGCGGCGGTGCGGCCGTCACGCCCAAACTGATGCAGACCGCCTGCGCCCACATCCGGCCGGGCGGCGCCATCCCCGAGCACGACTTCCGCCACGCCGAGGCGGCCTGGCAGCGCATCACCGACCACTACCGCAAGCACTGCTCCGACCCCAGCTTTGTCGACTATTTCTGGTCGGTGCGCATCATGCACCAGCCGTTGTGGCAGCTCGCACAGATTGCCGACGGGCTCATCCCGGCACGCGCCTACCACAGCATCTCGACCGGCTACGCCGGCTTTCTCGGCGCGCTGCTGGCGCAAGCCACCGGTCGTCCGCTGATCCTCACCGAGCACGGCATCTACACCAAGGAACGCAAGATCGACCTGTTCCAGAGCGAGTGGATCCACGACAACCGCAACGCCTTCCAGCGCGACCCGACCGAGCTGTCCTACTTCCGCCAGCTGTGGATCCGCTTCTTCGAATGGATGGGCCGGCTGAGCTACGATGCGGCCGATCCAATCATCTCGCTGTACGAAGTCAACCGCGCCCGCCAGATCACCGACGGCGCCGCCGCCGAGCGCACACAGGTGATCCCCAACGGCGTGTCGATTGCCCGGCTCGCCCCGCTGCGCGCGCAACGCGGCGACGCCATCCCGCCGGTGCTGTGCCTGATCGGCCGGGTGGTGCCGATCAAGGACGTGAAGAACTTCATCCGCGCCATGCGCACGGTCATCACCCGCCTGCCCGGGGCCGAGGCCTGGATCGCCGGCCCGCTCGACGAAGACCCGGCCTATGTGGCCGAATGCCGCAACCTGATCGACAGCCTCGATCTGGGCGACACCGTCCGCCTGCTCGGCATGCAACGCATCGACGCTTTGCTACCGAAGATCGGCCTGGTGGTGCTCAGTTCCATCTCCGAAGCCCTGCCGCTGGTGGTGCTCGAAGCCTTTGCCGCCGGCGTGCCCTGCGTGAGCACCGACGTCGGCGCCTGCCGGCAACTGATCGAAGGCGGCGACGCCGAGGATCGGGCCTTTGGCAGCGCCGGCGCCGTGGTCGGCATTGCCGACCCGCAAGCCCTGGCCGACGCCGCGCTCGACCTGCTCGGCCACCCCGAGCGCAGGCGCGCCGCCCGCGATGCCGGTATCCGCCGCGTCGAAGCGCGCTACAGTGACGCCCTGATGTTCCAGCGCTACCGCGACGTCTACGGCCGCGCGCTAGCCCCCTCTCTCGTCAAGGAGCCCCAATCATGAGCCTGACCCGCTACGGCACCACCACCCGCTACTCCGACATCGTGGTGCACAACCAGACCCTGTACACCGTCGAAGTGCCCGCCAGCATCGACACCAACATCGAAACCCAGACCAGCGAGATCCTCGGCAGCATCGACCGCCTGCTGGCCCAGGCCGGCAGCGACAAATCGCGCATTCTGATGGCCACCATCTACCTGGTCGACATGGACGACTACACCGGCATGAACGCGGTGTGGGACGCCTGGCTGGCCGAAGGCACCGCGCCCTGCCGAGCCTGCGTTCAGGTCGCGGGGCTGGCGCAGGCCGGCTGGCGCATCGAGATCGCGCTGACCGCCGCAGTAGACTGAAGAAAGACACGTGGCCGGCATCGGTTTCGAGCTGCGCAAGCTCTTGCGCAAGGACAGCCTGCTCGGGCTGGTGCAGGCCTATGCCTATGCCGGGGTGATCGGTTCGGGGCCGTGGGTGCTGTCGATTGTCGGCATCCTGGCCATCGGCCTGCTCAGCGCGTCGCTGGGCGCCTCATCCCATGGCGTCACGCAGTTTCAGGTGTCGGTCACCTGGCTGATTGCCAGCTCGCTGATCCTCACCGGCGGCGTGCAGCTGGCCTTTACGCGCTATGTGTCCGACCGCTTGTTCGAGCACAAACACGACACCGTGCTGCCCAATCTGCACGGCGTGCTGTGTCTGGTGCTGATGGCAGCGGGCACGCTGGCCACGGGCCTCGCTTTTACCGCCTTCGCCGGCGAGAGCGTGCTCTACCGCCTGCTGATGATCGCCGGCTTCACGCAGCTGTGCGCCATCTGGGTGCTGACCATCTTCCTCTCCGGGCTCAAGCGTTATCGCGCCATTCTGGCGATGTACGCGCTCGGTTACGGCATCACCGTCGGCGCGGCCTTGCTGGCAAGCAACTGGGCGCTGGAAGGCCTGCTCGCCGGCTTCGTGCTCGGCCACTTCGCGCTCCTGTGCGGCATGTGGTGGCTGACGGTGCGCAGTTTCAGCGCCACCGAGGCAGTGCGCTTCGACTTTCTGAAACCGCAACACCGCTACCCCAGCCTGCTGATCATCGGCGTGCTTTACAACCTCGCGGTGTGGGCCGACAAGCTGGTGTTCTGGTTCTACCCCGACACCTCGGCCGCCATCATCGGCCCGCTGCGCGCCTCGGTCATCTACGACCTGCCGGTGTTCATGGCCTACTTGTTCATCATCCCCGGCATGGCGGTGTTTCTGGTGCGCATCGAAACCGACTTCGTGGACTACCACGAGCGCTTCTACACCGCCGTGCGCGAGGGCGGCAGCCTGGAAACCATCGAGTCGATGCGCGACGAAATGGTGCTCGCCATCCGCCAGGGCTTCGCCGAGATCGGCAAGATCCAGACCCTCGCCCTGCTCGCCGCCATCATCGTCGGCCCCACGGTGCTCGCCGCGCTGGGCATCTCGGCGCTCTACCTGCCGCTCTTCCACATCCAGACGCTCGGCGCCAGTTTGCAGGTCGGCCTGCTGGCGCTGCTCAATGTGTTTTTCTACCTCGACCAGCGCGCACTGGTGCTGCGCCTGTGCGCCTTGCTGTGCGTCAGCAACCTCGCCCTCACCGCGTTGTCGCTCCAGCTCGGCGCCGCCTTTTACGGCTACGGCTACGCCGCCGCCGTGCTGCTGACCCTGCTCTACGGCCTGTTCGCGCTGGACCGCAAATTGCACCGGCTTGAGTACGAAACCTTCATGCTGCGTTAGCCGCGCACACCGGCCGCGGCTTGGAGTAAATTAGTCCATCGGGTCTCAGGGCGCCGACATGACTCCACCAACCGTGCTCACCCCCGCGCTGGCCGATTTCGTGACCAGCCATCTGTCGATCCATATCGCCGCCAGCGACGATCACGGCGTTGCCACGCTGGTGCGCGGTCTGGGCTGCCGGCGCGACCCCGCCACCGCCGACCGCCTGCGACTGCTGGTCGCCGCCCCGCAGGCCGAGCCGGTGCTGCGCGCCCTGGCCGCCAACGGACGGATCGCCGTCGTGTTCAGCGAGCCGGAGAGCCACCGCACCGTCCAGCTCAAGGGGCATGACGCACACCGGGCCGAACGCGACCCCGACGATACCGCGCTGCTGTCGCCCTACATCGACACCCTGGTCGTCCGTCTGGCCACCGTCGGCACCCCCGAAGCCTTCGTCCGCGCCCTGCTGCATTGCCCGGCCGAGGCCCTTTGCATTGTCCGCTTCACGCCGGATGAGGTCTTCGGTCAGACCCCCGGCCCTCAGGCCGAGCAGCGCCTGGCGGCCGGCAGCGCCCTGCCATGAATCCGGTGCTGAATCTCGACACCCTGCGCAGCTGCCTGGAGGGCATCCTCCCGGCGGGGCTGGCCACCTGTGCGCCGGACGGCACGCCCAACGTCACCTATGTCTCGCAGCTGATGTACGTGGACCCGGAGCATGTCGCGCTGTCTTTCCAGTTCTTCAACAAGACCCGCGAGAACATCCTGGCCAATCCGCACGCCACGGTGCTGATGATGGATCCGGATACCGCCGCGCGCTACCGACTGAGCATCCGCTACCTGCGCACCGAAACCGCCGGCCCGCTGTTCGAACGCATGAAGGCCACACTCGCCGGCATTGCCTCGCACACCGGCATGGCCGGCGTGTTCCGGCTGCGCGGCGCCGACATCTACCGGGTGCTGGCCATGGAAACCGTGCCCGGCCGCAGCCTGCCGCCGCCGGTGGCCCGGGCGCCACTGCTGCCGGCGCTGCGCCGCAGTGTCGACGCTTTGTCGGCTTGCCGCAGCCTGGAGCACCTGATCGACACGCTGACAACATGCATCGAACGCCACTTCGGCATCGACCATCAGATGCTGCTGATGGCCGACGACGCCGCCCAGCGCCTGTACATCGTTGCCAGCCGGGGCTACGCCAGCTCCGGCGCCGGCGCCGAGATCCCTTACGGCGTCGGCGTGATCGGCGTCGCGGCGCGCGAGCAGACCCCCATCCGCATCATCTTTCCGGCCGCCGAATACGCCTACAGCCGCGCCATCCGCGAGCAACTCGAAGGCGGCGAACTGGCCGACCGGCTCGAAGCGAGCATCCCCCTGCCTGGCCTGCCCGAGCCGTCCAGCCAGCTCGCCGTGCCGGTGCGCGCGGGCGATCGGCTGATGGCGGTGCTGTATGTCGAAAGTGCCCAGCAATGCCGCTTCGACTACGACATGGAAGACGCGCTGGTGGCGCTGTGCGCCATGCTCGGCCCCTGCATGTGCGCGCTGCAAGCCGACAGCCTCGAAGACGACAGCCCCTCGCCCCCCCACGATCATCCCGTGCCGGACGCCACCGCCGCGCCGCTGCGGGTGCACTACTTCGGCCGCGACGGCAGCGTCTTTCTGGACGACCACTACCTGATCAAGGGCGTCGCCGGGAGCATTCTGCGGGCCCTGCTCGAAGACCACCTCGCGCAGGGGCGCTGCGAATTCTCGAAATGTGAAATGCGCCTCGACCCCCGGCTGCGCCTGCCCGAGGTGGTCGACAACCTCGACGCCCGGCTCATTCTGCTCAGCCGGCGGCTGGCGGACCGCTGCGCCGAACTGCGCATCGAAAAGGCCGGCCGGGGTCGCATCCGACTGGTACTCGCCCGACCGGTGGTCCTGACCGCCGACTGAGGCCCGCCGCGCAAGCTCGCCCGGCTTCGGTCAATGTGTCCGTGCGCCCAGCACCGTCCGGGTCGGTGGCTGCGGGACAAACACGAAGTGCGGCGTCGGGATCGGCGCCCCCGGCGGCAGCGCGGCCGGCGCCGCCTCACCCGCGGGGCCCAGCGCACGCAGATAGGCATAAATCGCATTGAGGTCGCCATCGGTCATGGTCTTCAAGGCCGCCCAGGGCATGGGGGGCAACCCGCCGGCGCGGGCCCGCACCCGCCATTCGCGCTTGCTCAGCGTGCTGGCCGACAGGCGCAGATTGGCCGGATAACTCACCCCCCAGGGACCACTGAAACCGACGCCCAGACCGGTCAGCCGTGCCGCTTCGGGCACCGCCTCGCCGGCCTCGGCAAAACCGGCGGTATGGCAGCCGTTGCAGTCGGCCACCGCAACCAGATAGCGGCCGCGCTCGACCGGGTCCCGCACCTCGGCCGCCTGCACCGACACGCTCGCGCTGAACAGCGCGGCCAACATCATTTTCTGGAACCGTTTCATTGCCCACTCCGATGAAAGAATCGAGCCCCCAGCTTATGAATTGGCGGCACGCCTCGCTCGTAAGAGTTGGTTCAGCAAATCCTCAAAAAATACTAAGCGCTGCAATCGCCCGATGCGGGCAGATAAACGCCGAAAATCAAAGCCTTGTTAGGCTCAGGGTTTTTCATTGGGGCTGCATGGTGCACCGCAGTTCGATAGAATGCATTGTTTCCCCCAACGCAACCGCAAGACACGCCGATGACCCAGCGCCTGCGAGAGATCCCCTATAACTACACCTCGTTCTCCGACCGGGAGATCGTGATCCGCCTGCTCGGCGAAGAGAGTTGGCAGGTGCTCGATGCCTTGCGCAGCGAGCGTGTGACCGGCCGTTCGGCGCGCATGCTCTACGAGGTGCTCGGCGACATCTGGGTGGTGCAGCGCAACCCCTACCTGATGGACGATCTGCTCGGCAACAGCGACCGGCGCGGCGCACTGGTGGGCGCCCTGCGTCACCGCCTGAACGAGATCGACAAGCGGCGGCTCGATTCGCAGTCCGAAGATCAGGACCGCAGCGAGAAAGTCGAAGTGCTGGTGCGCTCGGCGCGCGATGCGGTGGCCCGGTTCGAACTGCAGTTCGAAGAAACCATCGATCTGCGCCGCCAGGCCACCCGGGTGCTGACGCGTCACACCCGCAAGGACAACATCTGCTTCGACGGCCACGCCCGCGTCTCACATGTGACCGACGCCACCGACTGGCGGGTCGAGTACCCCTTCGTCGTCCTCTACCCCGACACCGAGGCCGAAATCGGCCATCTGGTGCGCGACTGCATCGAGCTCGGTCTGACCATCATCCCGCGTGGGGGTGGCACCGGCTATACCGGCGGCGCCGTGCCGCTCGATGCGCGCTCGGTGGTCATCAACACCGAAAAGCTGATCGACATCGGCAAGGTCGAAGAGACCGTGCTGCCGGGGCTCGACGGCCCGATGGCCGAGCCCTACAGCACCATCCGCACCAGCGCCGGCGTGGTCACCGCGCGCGTGGCCGAGGCCGCCTCGGCCGCCGGCCGTGTGTTTGCGGTCGACCCGACCTCCGCCTCCGCCTCGTGCATTGGCGGCAACGTGGCCATGAACGCCGGCGGCAAAAAAGCCGTGCTGTGGGGCACCGCGCTCGACAACCTGGCGTGGTGGAAGATGGTCACGCCGGATGGCAACTGGCTGGAGGTCGAACGCCTCGACCACAACTTCGGCAAGATCCACGAGCAGGACACCGTGCACTTCCGCCTCAAGCGCTTCGACGCCTCGGGCACAAAGTCGCTGGGCGACGAGGTGCTGAGCATGCCCGGCGCTGCCTGTCGCAAGGTGGGCCTGGGCAAGGACGTGACCGACAAGTTCCTCGGCGGCGTGCCCGGTGTGCAAAAGGAAGGCACCGACGGCATCATCGTTGCCGCGCGCTGGGTGCTGCACAAGATGCCGCCGGTCACGCGTACGGTGTGCCTCGAGTTCTTCGGCCAGGTGCGCGAAGCCGTGCCGGCCATCGTCGAGATCACCGATTACTTCAAGCCGGGCGGCGAAGGCCACGGCCTGGGCGTGCAGCTGGCCGGCCTCGAACACCTCGACGAGCGCTATGTGAAGGCCGTCGGCTACACCACCAAGGCCAAGCGCCACGGCCGGCCCAAGATGGTGCTGATCGGCGACATCGTCGGCCATGACGAAAAAGCCGTCATGACCGCCACTTCGGCTGTCGTGCGCATGACCAATGCGCGCGGCTCCGAAGGCTTCATTGCCGTGTCCGACGAGCAGCGCAAAAAGTTCTGGCTCGACCGCTCGCGCACCGCCGCCATCTCGCGCCACACCAACGCCTTCAAGATCAACGAAGACGTGGTGATTCCGCTGCCGCGCATGGGCGACTACTGCGACCATATCGAACGCATCAACATCGAGCTGTCGACCCGCAACAAGCTCGAGCTGTGCGACGCACTGACCGACACCTTGCTGGGCGATCTGCCGCTGCACACCCAGGACGCCGACATCGACGCCGCCGAGATCATCGGCGACCGCCGTCAGGCCGCGCTCGACTATGTCACCCGCATCCGCGCGCGCTGGCAGTGGCTGCTCGACAACCTCGACACCCCGCTGGCCGAGGCCGAAACCCGCTTTGCCGAATTCGGCATCACCGCGGGCGAGCTGACCAACACCGCCGCCCATCCGGTGCTCTTCCACCGCCTGCAGGACTACTCGGTGCGCACCTCGTGGAAGACCGAGCTGCGCGCCCGCCTGATCAAGATTTTTGAAGGCGATGTGTTCCGCCCGGTGCGCGAGAAGGTCGACGCCACCCATGCGCAGGTGCTGCGCGGCCGGCTGTTCGTGGCCCTGCACATGCACGCCGGCGACGGCAATGTGCACACCAACATCCCGGTCAACTCCGACAACTACGCCATGCTGCAGACCGCCAACGAGACGGTGGACCGCATCATGGCCATCGCCCGCGCGCTCGACGGCGTGATCTCCGGCGAACACGGCATCGGCATCACCAAGCTCGACTTCCTCACCGATGCGGAGATGGCCAACTACTGGACCTACAAGCAGAAGGTCGACCCGGAAGGCCGCTTCAACCGCGGCAAGCTGCAGCGCGGCGCCAACCTCGACCGCGCCTACACCCCCAGCTTCGGGCTGATGGGCCACGAATCGCTGATCATGGAACAGACCGAGATCGGCGAGATCGCGCACGACATCAAGGACTGCCTGCGCTGCGGCAAGTGCAAACCGGTGTGCTCAACGCATGTGCCGCGCGCCAACCTGATGTACTCGCCGCGCAACAAGATCCTGTCCACCTCGCTGCTGGTCGAAGCCTTTCTGTATGAGGAGCAGACCCGCCGCGGCGTGTCGCTGGCGCACTGGGCCGAGTTCGAAGACGTGGCCGATCACTGCACCATCTGCCACAAGTGCAAGAACCCCTGCCCGGTCGACATCGACTTTGGCGATGTGTCGGTCAAGATGCGCAACCTGCTGCGCAACCAGGGCAAGAAGTCCTTCAACCCCGGCAAAGCCGCGGCCATGGCCTTCCTCACCGTCAAGGACCCCGCCACCATCAAGCTGATGCGCAAGGGCATGATCGAGTGGGGTTACAAGGCGCAGCGCTGGGCGCACAAGACAGCCAAGTCGCTCGGCCTGATCCAGAACCAGGTCAAGCAACCGCCGGCCACGCTACGCAAGGCGCCGATCAAGGCGCAGGTGATTCACTTCATCAACAAGCCGATGCCGGGCAACCTGCCCAAGCGCACCAGCCGCGCGCTGATGGATATCGAGGACGACAAGGTCATCCCCGTCATCCGCAATCCGCAGCTCAAGGCTGACCAGTCCGAGGCGGTGTTCTACTTCCCCGGTTGCGGCTCAGAGCGCCTGTTCAGCCAGGTCGGCCTGGCTACCCAGGCCATGCTCTACCACGTCGGCGCCACCACCGTGCTGCCGCCGGGTTACCTGTGTTGCGGCTATCCGCAGACCGCAGCGGGCGAAGAAGACAAGGGCCAGAAGATCACCACCGACAACCGGGTGCTCTTCCACCGCGTCGCCAACACGCTCAACTACCTCGACATCAAGACCGTGGTGGTGTCCTGCGGCACCTGCATGGATCAGTTGATGAAGTACCAGTTCGACAAGATCTTCCCGGGCTGCCGACTCATCGACATCCATGAATACCTGATGGAAAAAGGCGTCAAGCTCGAAGGCATCACCGGCACGAAGTATATGTACCACGAGCCCTGCCACGCGCCGATGAAGATCTATTCAGGCATCAAGGTGGCCAACGAGTTGATGGGCACGCGGGTCGATCTCAACGACCGCTGCTGCGGCGAGTCGGGCACCCTGGCGGTTGCCCGGCCGGACATCTCCACCCAGGTGCGCTTCCGCAAGCAGGAAGAAATGGAACAGGGCGCCGCGGCGCTGCGCGAGGGCGACGCCAACGCCCAGGTGAAGATTCTCACCTCCTGCCCCAGCTGCCTGCAGGGCCTGACGCGCTACGCCAACGACGGCGGCGGCATCGAGGCCGACTACATCGTGGTCGAGATCGCCAAGCACCTGCTCGGCGACAACTGGCTGCCCGAGTATGTCGACCGTGCCAACCACGGCGGCATTGAGCGGGTGTTGCTGTAAACCGCGCCTGATTGCATCCGGGCAAGCACTGCCCGGATGCAATCAGGAATGAATCAGCTTGCCGAGCAGCCAGCGGAGCATCTGCGCGCGGGTGGCATTGGGCTCGCTCGCGCCCTGAACAAAGCTCCCGCCGATTTGCTCGATCTGCCGGTCGCTCATCCAGAACACGGAATTCCACTGCAGCGGATTCAGATCCGGGTCGCGGTTATAGAACACCGAACCCTGCGCGAGCTGCCAGCCCTCAAGACGCTGGTCGCCCGACGGTAACACCTGGCGTCCGGTCGGCTGGCCATAGCGCTCGATCAAGCGCTTCTCCATGGCGGCATGCCACCACCACGGCACATCAACCTTCATGCTCGACAGTCTGCCCTCGCGCAAAAAGAAGGCAACAAAGTGCGCGCCGTAGCCATCGAAACGTTTCGCGTAGTTGTAGCAGACCCGGTCGCCCAGGTTCTGAATGTCAGCGGGCGCGGCCTGGCAGCGCAGTTCCAGCTCGGGGAATCGACGCAGCACGCCCGCCTCGGTCAAGTCGCCCGATAAGGTGTTCAAGTCGAGCGAGAACGTCGCCGTACCCCGCCGCCAGCTCGCCACATTGTCCAGAAACAGATTCTTGTTCACCAGCAGGAACATCGAGATTCCCAGCAGAACCAGCAAGACCACCAGCCGGACACCGCCAGACGCGTTTGACGTCGCAGCCATCGCGCACTCCGAAAAAAGCCATAATTATACGTTTAGCATTTACAGCAATGCCACACGGTTTTATCCGATCAGCCTCGCCCGCCCCTCCACCACGTCGCATTTGACGCCATGGCGCTGCCACCTATGCTGAAGTTCGGGGTCGGCGTGCTGTCGAAAAGGCACCCGCGCCAACGACTAAGAGATGACGGCACCGCGTCGCCACCCCGGACAAGGAGATCTCCATGGCAAGCACCCAACCCGTTCTACTGATCGCCACCCGCAAAGGCGCGTGGCTTCTGCACGGCGATGCCGAGCGCCAGCAGTGGCGCCTCGACGGCCCGCATTTTCTTGGCCAGATCATCAACCATCTGGTGCTCGACCCGCGTGACGGTCGTACGCTGCTGGCGGCGGCCTCGACGGGCCACCTCGGCCCGACAATGTTCCGCTCCACCGACCTCGGCGCCACTTGGCAGGAAGCTGCCCAGCCGCCCGCCTTTGCCACCACCGCCGACGGCAGCGGGCGCAGCGTCAAGCACACCTTCTGGCTCGAACCCGGCCCGGCCAGCGAGCCCGAGGTGTGGTACGCCGGCACCTCGCCGCAGGGGCTGTTTCGCTCCGCAGACGGCGGCAACACCTGGGCGCCCTTCTCCTGCCTCAACGATGATCCGCAATACCGCGAATGGATGGGTGGCGAGCAGGACGGCACGCCAGACGGGCCGAAGCTGCACTCGATTCAGATCGACCCGCGTGACCCATCACACCTGTACATCGCCATGTCGGGCGGCGGGGTTCACGAATCCACCGACGGCGGGCGCAGCTTTGCGCCGTTGATCGACGGCCTCGATGTGGTCGAGGGCTTCGACCGCAGCTCACCCGGCTTCCACGATCCGCACTGCGTGCGCCTGTGCCCCACGCTGCCCGACCGGCTCTACCAGCAGAACCATTGCGGCATCTACCGGCTCGACCGGCCGGCCACCACCTGGCAACGCATCGGCGACAGCATGCCCGAGGACGTGGGCGACATCGGCTTTCCGCTGGTGCTGCACCCGCGCGATCCGGACACGCTGTGGGTCTTCCCCATGAATGGCGACGACGTGTGGCCGCGCACCAGCCCGGACGGCCGGCCGGCGGCGTATCGCAGCCGCGATGGCGGCAACCGCTGGCAGCGGCAGGATCACGGCCTGCCCACCGAGCAGGCGTGGTGGACGGTCAAACGCCAGGCCATGTGCGCCGACACCGAAGCCGCACTGGGGCTCTACTTCGGCACCACCAGCGGCGAGGTCTGGGCCAGTGCCGACGAAGGCGACAGCTGGCAGTGCCTGGCGCGCCACCTGCCCGAAATCTACGCCGTCGAGATCGGCTACCCGAGCCCCTGAATGCACGTCCTCATCCCCTCCCCGCTGCACGACTACACCCACGCGCCACGGGTCGAGGCCAGCGGCGACACGCTGGGCGCGCTGCTGGACGACCTGGACCGCCAGTTTCCGGGCATCCGCTTTCGCATGGTGGACGAGCAGGGACAGATCCGGCGCCACATGCGCTGCTTCATCGGGGGCGTGCAGATCTTCTCGCTCGCACATGCCCTCGATGGCGTCGACGAGGTGCTGTTCGTGCAGGCGCTCAGTGGCGGCTGAGCGGCGGCTGAGCGGGCACGCTCACTTGCCGTTGAGCACCCAGTCAAAGGCTTGCAGATGCAGGCGACTGGCCTCTTCGGGAGGCATGCCGATCCGCTCGCAAGCGGCATGGATGGCCGCCGTGTCGCCGCGGTCCCAGGCGCGGGCCAGCATCAGATACGGGCCGTAGGGGTTGTCGGCCCCGGTGCCGGCCAAGGCCGCGCGAATGGTGTCGCTCATGGGCAGGGTGTCGAGCACGCGGGTGGCCGGCACCTGCAAGACGGTGTCGAGCAGCGACAACATGCCGAGCACAAAGAGTTCGTCGCGCTGCGGCACGCTCAAACTGGCGCCGAGCAGCTCCATGAAGCGCGCGCGCACCAGCGTGGCTTCGCCGCGCACTTCGGTCAGCTCGGCCTTGGGCGCACCGGCCAGCAGCAGGAGCATCAGCCAGCGATACAGCGGGCGGCGCCCGAGCATGAGCATGGCCTGTTCGATGGAGCTGATCGGATTGACCAGCCCCCAGGCGGCGGCATTCACATAGCGCAGCAGGCGGTAAGACAAAGCCACGTCCTGCTTGAGCACGCCGGCCATTTCGCGGATTTCGGCGCCCTGACGCAGCTTGCTGAGCAAGGACGCCACCCGTAGCCCGTCGGGCGAGAAGCGCCCGCCCAGATTGGGCGCCCGCTCGCTCACGAAGGGGCCGGTGACAGCCGTGCAGCCGAGTCGATGCGGCAGCGCCAGGTGATCAACCGTCGGCACATCCAGCGCACACCACGGCAGGCCCGGATAGGTGTTCTTCAAGCCGGCCACAAACTGTTCCACCCCATCGAGCGACTGGCCCCCCAGGCTGATCGCGAAGCCGCTCGCATGCGGCGCCAGCGATGCCAGCCAGGGCGCGCTGTCACAGGCCAGCAGCAAGACCCGGAAGCCCGCCGTACGCAACTGCTTGAGCGCCGCGACGCTCGCCTCGGAGGCGGGTTCGCCGCGCGCGTCGGCATCCAGAATCAGGTGTACGCCCGCGCCGCCGAGCTGCGCCAGCGCGGTCGGATCGAGGGCCTCGGCATCCAGACGCAGGAAAATCTGACGGTGACTGCGCCAGGTCGGCGAAATCGCCGCGACATGGCTGACCAGCATGGCATCCAGAAACTGCCTGACCCGGGCACCACCGCGCACGCGCAATGTGGCCGCCTCCGACAGGAAGAAGCGATAGCCCAGCGGCTGCGACCGCTCACCCACCACCGCCTCCCACACCAGCACGCCAGCGGCCTGCGCAGACAACCCCGGCGGAACGTCGACCGGCGCCCGGGCATCAACAGCCTGCTCAGGCACGGTCTGCACCCGCGCTTCCGGCGCGGCCGGCCGCAGCGATGTTGACTGCTCAGCGCCGCCCAAGAATCGCCTCAACCAGCCCACGGCAATGCCCTTCCCTCGGTGTTCAACATGGTGACTACACGCTTTACGGCCGCGGGCACCGCAAACTGAAGCCCCCTGGCATACCCATGGCGCCCGACCCGCCGTCTGGCGCCGGGTCGTCATAGCTTGTGTCATGCCCTAGCCGGATCCGGCCATGCACGCTACCGTCAATAGCATGAAGCGCACGCATATCGAACGATACCAACATCGACTTCCTTATCCGGCGTGCGCGTCAGGAGAACACATGGGCTTTACCATTTCCCTGTCAGAGTGCGGTCAATTCGTTCTTTGCCGCGTCAATGACGCGATCACGCTGGCGTTGATGCAGCAGGCGGCGATCGAGGCCAGCGCCTTTGGCGACGCCTGCCACACGCAACGCTTCCTGTTCGATGTGCGCGGCACCCGCAATGTCGAGTCGGTATTCCGCAACTACCAGTTTGCGCACGAAGAATTACGCACCCTTGGCGTCAACCGCGCCGCGAGCTTCGCCGTCCTGATCGACGCCGACGATCGATCGCAGGACTTTCTTGAAACCGCCGTCCGCAACGCCGGCTTCGATATCCGCCTGTTCACCGACGCCGACAAAGCCACCCACTGGCTCATGCTGAACCAGTGCACCGCGATCATCTCGGCTAGATAAGCGCGCGCACCAAGGCCCTGTTTTTCGCGCCCGCCGTAAGCATTCTCCCGCCAATCGGGTCTACCTCCCTGACAGCGTTCTGAACGGACGCACCATCAACCCGGCAGCCCGGTCTGCCCGATGTTCAGGAGAACCCGCCATGAAGCCCCTCAGCCTTTCGGTCGCCGCCGCCCTGTTTGTACTCGGCCTGGGCACTGCCCAGGCGGCCGCGGAACCCACCGTCATCAACCTGAGTCAGGTCGGCTGCCAGTTTCTGGAGAGCGAACATGACGTCAATCGCGGCTACACCCCCAAGACTGCCGACGACTGCCGCAAGATCAACGCCGACACCGGCGACAAGCGCCTGAATGAAGCCAAGGTGCTGACGCTCAAGCCCGGCCGCTACATCTTCCGCGTCAGCAACCAGAATGTGCCCTATGAGCTCGGCTTCTGGCTGCGCGGCGATGGTCTGGCGGCCCGCGCGCTGTTGCCCAGCGTGTCCGGCGGCGGTCTGGTCACCGGCACGACGCAGGACTACGAGATCGAACTCAAGGCCGGCGAGTATGTCTATTCCTGCCCGCTGAACCCCACCCCCGACTACAAGCTGGTGGTGCGCTGAACACCTGGGCCACACGCAAAAACGGGCCGTCGATCGGCCCGTTTTGTTGTGCCCGCAACAGCATGCTCAGCGCAGCGACTCGATCAGCGCCTCGGCAAAGGTGTCGACCGCAATCGGCAGATAGCCGATCACATCGACGCTGCGATCCTCATACACATCCTCACCCGGCCGGGCGCGCTGACAATCGGCCATCACCGCATCGCGATGACGCAGCATGCCCTCGATCTGCGGGCCGTACAGATGCAGCAAGGCCGTGAGCCAGCGGTTGGTCGGCCAGGACGGAAAGGCATGATCGATCTCGAAGTGCGGCAGGATCGCGATGGCGTCATCGGCGGCATACCAGGACTCGTCCGTCACCCAGCGATTGGTGGTGAACAAGCCCGACGGATAGCCCCAGCCATCCATGGACACCGCGATCAGATGGCAGATCGCCTCATCGCCGGACGGGCGGGGTTCGCTGGCGTGCGGCACCGCCAGCGGCACGCGCCCGTCCGGCACACCACCGGCTCGCACAAAGGTATGGAAGTGGCCGTGCTCGGCATCGACGCCGCGATGCGCGTGATAGTAATACTGGCCGTGGGTGTCGCGGTCATACACATCCTCGGCCGGATAGTGCGCCAGCTCGACGAACTCGCCACCACCGCGCAAGACCTCGCCGACCACATTCAGACCGCCCTTGCGCAACACGCGATAGCACTCGTCGATTTCACGGGCAGCGGCCTGCATCTGCATCCGTCGGGCACGAGGAATCCCCGCCAGATCCGGCAGGTAATCATCCAGTCGAAGCGTCAAAGACATGGCGGCCCCTCCTCGGGCAAGCGTGCACACAAGGCACCGGATCGCATCGCAGCTGAACGCGGCCTAAGCCCCTCAGCATGGCGCAAGCGGCAGACACCACAAACCACGGGCGCCCTCAGGCGCCCGTTTTTCAGTTCGCCATCATGCCGACAATAGCGGCCACAGCGGGCGGGGGCAAGCTCAGTATGCTCTACCGGGATTCCTCGCGGCGCAGGGGTTCTTTGCCGCGCACGGATTTTCAGCGGCACACGGGTTGCGGGCTGCGCAGGGATTTGCCGCACACGGATTCTTCGCGGCGCACGGATTGGGCATATAGCCTTTTTGCACTCCGTTCACATAGGCCACCAGATCCGCCAGCTCATGCGACTTCCAGTCCAGCGGCTGCGCGGCCATCGGACGCACCATGCACACCTGAACCATCTCATCGAGGTGGATCTGCTTCATGGCGTAGAAATCCGTCGCCATCTGCACCGGGTGCGGATACGGCTGCGCGAAGCTCGCGTTATAGGCCGCATTGCCGGTATGGCAGCTATTGCAGGACAGGCCGTTGGTCGACAGTTTGGTGTCCTTGAAGACCGCTTCGCCACGCTTGGCGTCGCCCTTCATCGGCGTATAGCCAGCCGGGCGCGTGAGTGCCTTGGCGGCACAGGGATTGGGGGCTGCGGCGGCCGCACACGGATTGGCAGCACACGGATTGGCAGCACACGGGTTCTTTGCCGCACAGGGGTTACGGGCGGCGCAGGGATTCTTTGCGGCGCAGGGATTTTTAACCGACTTGCCTTTACGGTCGCGCGCACTGCATGGACTGCACGGCCCAGCCGACAGGGCGGCGCCGCCTGCCGCCATCAAGCCGGCGGCCAGCATGGCCGCGACCAAGGTGTGGGGTGTGGATACATGAGCCATGAAAATCTCCCGTTCTCTGTCTGGTCGTGGGGGGGTGACACCCCCAGGTTTCGGGCCGATCCGCCAGCCCCTGTGAGTCAGACACCTTGGCGCGGTGTTTTCTTACACTCGACAGGCACAAGAAAATGCCCGCCGTGCCGGAACCGGCAAACGGCGGGCAGTTTGATTACATCTTCTTGGCGGCGCAGGGGTTCTTCGCCGCGCAAGGATTCTTGGCCGCACACGGATTGGCTGCGGCGCACGGGTTTTTCGCAGCGCACGGGTTCTTGGCGGCGCAGGGGTTGGCGGCGCACGGGTTCTTTTTGGCAGCGCACGGATGCTGTGCCGAGCAGGCGCCTTTCTTCGGGGCGCAGGTCGCGTAGCCCATGCTGCCAACAGCCATCAGGCCGGCGGCGACAAAGGCGGTGGCGAGCTTGCGTGCGGTCGGGTTCTTGGTCATGTGAATCTCCAGGTCTCTAATGTGTGGTTTGCGGTTTGTATGTGCCGCTTTCGTCCGCAGCCAAAACAGCGGACTTACCTGACAGACCGGGGTGCTCTCCGATTCCTTACACCCGCGGGGCCTTAAACACCGTATTTATTTTCTGGCAGGCAAAGGCACTCCCCGCGCATTGCGTTGGCGACCACCCAATCCCCCGGCGGATGGGGTCACGACCCCGGCATCAGCTCACCCGCTACAATATTCCTTAATCTTCCCGGCCCCGGGCCGGTCAAATGAACCCAGAACACAGGCGCGAGATGAGAATCCTGCTGGTCGAGGACGACGCGATGATCGGCACCAGCGTGCAGCGCGGCCTGCGCCAGGGCGGGCATGCGGTCGACTGGGTCCGCGACGGCGTTGCCGCGGATCTGGCCCTGCACGATACCCCTTACGACCTGCTGGTGCTGGACCTGGGCCTGCCCAAGCGCGACGGCATCCAGGTACTCACCGATCTGCGCGCCTCGGGCAGCGCACTGCCGGTGCTGGTGCTGACCGCCCGCGACGCTGTCAGCGACCGCATCCGCGGACTCGACGCCGGCGCCGACGACTATCTGGTCAAGCCCTTCGATCTGGACGAGTTGGCCGCCCGGGTGCGTGCGCTGGCGCGCCGGCAGCGCGGCGGCGCCGAACCACAGATGCAGCTTGGCGCGCTGGTCCTCGACCCGGCCGCCCATGCCGTTATGCTGGATGCGCAGCCGGTCAAGCTGTCGGCGCGCGAGTTCGCACTGCTCGAAGCCTTGTTCGAGGCAGACGGCAAGCCGCTGTCGCGCGCCCGACTCGAAGAGCGCGTCTATGGCTGGGGCGAAGAAGTCGAGAGCAACGCTATCGAGGTGCATATCCATGCCCTGCGCCGAAAACTCGGCGCCGGCTGGATCCGCAACCTGCGCGGCGTGGGTTACACCTTGTCGGAGCCCACATGACCTCCTTGCGCCGCCGCCTGCTGGTGTCCCTCCTTGGCGCCATCGTGACAGTCTTCCTGGTTGCCGGTGTCGCCATCTACCAGATGGCGCACAACGAAGTCGACGAGGTCATGGACTACCAGCTGCGCCAGCTCGCCCTGTCACTGAGCGACCAGCGCTTCGGCCAGGCCGCCCCCATCGCCCCGCCCGAAGAAGCCTTCGACTTCGTCATCCAGATCTGGGACGGACACGGTCTGCGGCTCTACCTGTCGCACCCGCACAGCGTCCTGCCCGACCTGGCGCAATTCGGCTATACCACGGTCAAGGCGGGTGAGGACGACTGGCGGATCTATTCAATCCCGCTACGCGACCGGGTCATTCAGGTGGCCCAACCGATGCGCGTGCGCCGCGCCATGGCGGCCAAGGCAGCGCTGCGCACTCTGGTGCCCCTGCTGGTGCTGGTGCCTTTGCTGGGCGCCATCATCTGGTATCTGATCGGCCGCGGTCTGCGCCCGCTGGATACGCTCGCCCGCGGGGTGACCGCCCGCCGGGCCGACGCCCTGTCGCCGCTATCGGACAGCGGCGTGCCGGACGAAGCGCTGCCGCTGGTCCGCGCACTCAATGGTCTGCTCGATCGCCTTTCGCAGGCCTTGGCAGCGCAGCGCGCCTTTGTCGCCGATGCGGCCCACGCCTTACGCACACCGCTGACCGCACTGCAATTGCAGCTACAGCTCACCGAGCGCGCCGACACCGCCGCCGAGCGCCAGGCGGCGCTGAGCGAATTGCGCGGCGGCCTGACGCGAGCCATCCGGCTGGTCGAGCAATTGCTGACGCTGGCCCGCCAGTCGCCCGATAACGACGCCCCCGCACCCCGCACGCGGGTCGATCTGTCTGCCCTCGCGCGCAACGCACTGACCGCCCTGGCACCGCTGGCCGAAGCGCAACACATCGACCTGGGCGCCACCGAACTGGCCAACGATGCCGCCATCGTCGCCGACCCGGCCACGCTGCGCACCGCGCTGGACAACCTGATCGACAACGCCATTCGCTACACCCCGGCCGGCGGTCGGGTCGATCTGGCGGTGCGGCGCGCCGATGGCCGCCTGTGGCTGGAGGTCAGCGACACCGGCCCGGGCATTGCGCCGGCCGAACGCGCCCGGGTGCTCGACCGCTTCTACCGCCAGGGCGGCGAGCCCACGGACGGCAGCGGCCTGGGGCTGGCCATCGTCAAGGCCATTGCCGAACACCACGGCGCGGCGCTGGTACTCGATGCCGCCGACGGTGGCGGCTTGCGGGCAGGCCTCGGCTTTGCGCCGGCCGAGGCGACCGCTCAGACCATCTGAGACCACGGCGCACCAGCCCGGCCGGGCGCCTGTCACATCGTCTTACGCTTTGGGTCAGCCGCTCTTAAGTTTGCGTTAAGTCTGCCCGGCCTAAAGTGGTCTCCACCGCGAGCACAGGCTCGCATCGCAACGCAAGGAGCCCACCATGCAAACCCACATGTTCAAACGCCCGGCCCTCGCAGCGGCGATCACCCTGGCGATCGCTGCCGGCTCCGGCTATGTGACAGCCCGCCACGGCATCACCAACGTGCATGCCGAAACCGCGCCGGCCACGAGCGCACGGCTGGCCCCAGCCACCGCGATCGCCACGCCGGATTTTTCCACCATCGTTGCGCTCAGCGGCCCCGCCGTGGTCAATATCAGCGTCGAGGGAATGGTCAAGACCCGCAACACCATCGTCTCGCCCTTCGGTCAGATCGATCCGAACGACCCTTTCTCCGAATTTTTCCGCCGCTTCGGCCCGGGCATGCAAGCGCCCGGCGGCGACCAGGTGGTGCGCGGGCAGGGTTCGGGCTTCATTGTCTCGCCCGATGGCGTCATCCTGACCAACGCCCATGTGGTGGCCGATGCCGACACCGTGACCGTCAAGCTCACTGACAAACGCGAGTTCGCGGCCAAAGTGGTCGGGGTCGACAAAACCTCCGATCTGGCGGTCCTCAAGATCGACGCCAAAAATCTGCCCACCCTGCCGCTGGCGGCCCCCGACAGCACGCGTGTCGGCCAGTGGGTGCTGGCCATCGGCTCGCCCTTCGGCTTCGAGAACAGCGTGACCGCCGGCATCGTGTCGGCCAAGTCGCGCTCGCTGCCCGACGAGGGCTACGTGCCCTTCCTGCAAACCGATGTGGCGATCAATCCGGGCAACTCGGGCGGTCCGTTGCTGAATCTGAAAGGCGAAGTCGTGGGCATCAACTCGCAAATCTATTCGCGCTCCGGCGGCTATCAGGGCCTGTCCTTCGCCATCCCGATCGAGGTGGCCAATCAGGTCAAGGACCAGCTGCTCGCCACCGGCAAGGTGACCCGCGGCCGCATCGGCGTGGGCATTCAGGAAATGAACCAGGCGCTGTCCGAGTCCTTCGGCCTGAAGTCCGCCCGCGGCGCGCTGATCAGCCAGGTCGAGCCGGGCAGCCCGGCCGAGAAAGCCGGGCTGCAGCCGGGCGACGTGATCCTCAAGCTCAACGGCGAGACCATCACCGAGTCGAATGAACTGCCGCCCAAGATCGCAGCAATGGCACCGGGCAGCAAGATCACACTGCAAGTGTGGCGCAAGGGCAATACCCGCGACGTCGCGGTCACCCTCGGCGCGGTCAAATCCGAGGACATCGCAAGCGCCGACACCCCCGCCGGCAACCCCGGCCGGCTCGGCGTCGCCGTGCGCGGGCTCAATGCCGAAGAAGCGGCGCAGCTCAAGACCCAGGGCGGCGTCGTGGTATTGCAGGTGGCCGGCGCCGCCAGACGGGCCGGCATCCAGCCGGGCGACGTGGTGCTGTCCGTCAATGGCCAGCCGGTGGCCGACCCGGCCGCCTTGCAGCGCCTGATCGGCGACGCCGACCACCACGTCGCGCTGCTCATCCAGCGCCAGGACGCCCGCCTGTTCGTGCCGGTCGAACTGGGATAAATACGGCGGCACCGGGCGTGCGTCCGACATGGGCGGGCGCACGCTCACCGCCCGTCACAGCGCTCACCATGGTGGGGGCGCCACCCACGCCATGGGTTGATTGCTTAGTGCAGAGGTACACCATGCCCTTCGACAACACCGTTATGCGCGCTTTCCTGCGCGCCGCCGCCATCGCCTTCGCGCTCGGCAACGACGCGATGGCCACCGACACCCCCGACCCGCAACGCGCCATCGGGCGCAGCAAACAGACAACCGCCGCCAGCCAGGCGCTCAGCACCGGCATCAAGGTCACCCTGGTCTCCCCCACCGGTCAGACCGTGCTGCATCTGCACGCCGACGGGCCGTTTTCGCTCATCCCGCCCGCCGGCGGGCCCTACTTGCTGTGGGTCGTGCGAGACGGCGTGATCTGCCGCCAGCGCATCGATGGCAGCGGCGCAGCGCACGTCATTTCACTCTGACCCGCCCCTTTGCGCATGCGCTCCGACAGCCGCTCAAGGCTGCGCCTCGCCTGGCGCCTGAGCGCCCCGTTCTGGCGCACACCCGCGGCACGCCCTGCGTGGGCCCTGCTGATCGCCGTGCTCGGGCTGAGTCTGGCCAGCGAGTGGCTGAACGTGCGCTTCGATGCCTGAAACAACGACTTTTACACCGCCTTGCAGACGCGCGACGGCGACGCCTTCGCCCACCAACTGCTGCGCTTCTCGGCGCTGGCAGCGTCCTTCATCGCCGTCACGGTCTACCAGCGCTACCTCAACCAAGGCCTGCAAATCCGCTGGCGCGCCTGGATGAGCCGCCAGCTGCTGGGCCACTGGGTCAGACCGCGCTCATCCCGCCGGCCCACGCGTGCCCGGCCGGACCCATAACAAGTAGCTGATGAGCGAGCCGCCCATGCCGGCCGAGATGGCCGCCGCCATGGGCACGGTGGAGTCCGTGAAGCTGTGGCCGACAAAGATACCGAAGGCCGCCGCCAGCGCCATTTGCGAGAAGCCCATCAGCGAGGCCGCCGCGCCGGCCATGGTCGGCCACGGCGCCAGCGCAATGGCCGTGGCGTTGGGCATGATGAAGCCGATGCCGCAGGTCACCAGCCACATCGGCACCATGATCGCCACCGGGTGTTGCCAGCCGGTGACGGCGAACAGCAGCATCACCGCGCCACCGACACTGCCGATCACCACGCCGGCGGTGAGAATGCTATCCGGCCCGTAGCGCGAGGCCAGCCGGCCGGACGACATGGTGCCGGTAATGAAGCCCGACACCATCAACCCGAAAGCCAGGCCCATGGTCTGCGGGCTGAAGCCGAACAGGTTGATGAACACGAAGGGCGCACCGGAGATGAAGGCGAACATGCCGGCATAGGCCAGGCCATTGCACATCAGCACGCCACGATAGGTGGTGTCGCGCAGCAAGGTGGCGTAGTTGGCGAGGATGCGCCGCGGCTGAACGGCGGTGGGGTCTGGATGCAGGTTGCTCTCGGCGAGCAGGCGCCAGGTGGCCGCAGTTTGCAGCGCCGAGTAGATGACCAGAAACACAAAGGTGGCGCGCCAGCTGAAAATCACCGACAGCCAGCCGCCGAACACCGGCCCGAGCAGCGGCGCGAGCGCCATCGCCGCGGAGATGTAGGACAGCATGCGCGCCGAGTCTTTCGGCCCGTAGAGATCGCGCACCACGGTGCGCCCGAGCACCGGGCCGGCGCAGGCGCCAATGGCCTGGACGAAGCGCGCGGCGATCAGCGTCTCGATGTTCGGCGCCAAGGCGCAGGCAATGCTGGCGACGAGGAAGATGCCCAGGCCAATCAGCATCAGCGGGCGCCGGCCGAAGCGGTCGGACAGCGGCCCGTAGAACAACTGGCCGACGGCGAAGCCGCCCAGAAAGATCGACAGCGTCAGCTGAGTGCCGGCCACATCGGTGCCCAGCGCCGCCGTCATGGCCGGCAGCGAAGGCAGATAGAAATCGGTCGACAGCGGCCCCAGCGCCACCAGCGTGGTCAGCAGGACGGCGATGCCCAGGCCGGGCACCGCCTGCGAATCGGGCTTACTCGGCATCCGCCTGCGCGCCGGGCGAGGCCGCCTGAAAGGCCGGCAAGCCCTCGCAGGCCTCGACGATGCGCATCACCGTCGGTACATGATCGAGCCGGCAATTGAAGCGCCGCGCGTTGTACACCTGCGGCACCAGGCAGCAGTCGGCCAGGCCCGGGGTGTCGCCATGGCAGAACTGGCCGGTATCGGGGTGATCGGCCAGCATGGCCTCGACCGCCGCCAGGCCGGTATCGACCCAGTGCCGATACCACTGCATCTTCTGATCTTCGCTCAGGCCCATTTCTCCGGTCAGGTATTTCAAGACCCGCAGATTATTGATCGGGTGAATATCGCAGGCAATCGCTTGCGCGACCGCCCGCACACGGGCCCGCGCGATCAGGTTGCTTGGCAGCAACGCGGGCTGCGGGCGCATCTCTTCAAGATACTCGATGATCGCCAGCGACTGGGTGAGCGTGACACCGCGGTCGTCGAGCGTGGGCACCAGCGCGGCGGGGTTCACCGCCCGATAGGCGTCCGAATGCTGCTCGCCGCCATCGCGCGCCAGATGCACCGCCGCGGCCTCCCAGGGCAGGCCCTTGAGATTGAGCGCGATGCGGACGCGGTAGGCCGCCGAGGAGCGAAAGTAGGTGTAGAGCTTCATGTCAGTCTCCTGTGCCGGCCATCAGCCGCCCAACACATGCACCAGCCACAGCGCCACGCCCGGAAAGAAGGCGATCAGCACGATGCGCAGCAGGTCCGAGGCGAGAAAGGGCAGCACGCCGCGGAAGGTTTCCTTCATCGGCACATCCTTGGCGAGCGAGTTGATGATGAACACGTTCATGCCCACCGGCGGCGTGATCAAGCCGATCTCGACCACCATCAAGGCCAGGATGCCAAACCAGATCGCCTTGTCGCTGTAGCCCAGGCCCCAGTAGTCCAGCCCCATGATGATGGGCAGGAAGACGGGGATGGTCAGCAGGATCATCGACAGGCTGTCCATCACGCAGCCGAGCACCAGATAGGCGAGGATCATGGCGAACAGCACCACCATCGGCGGGTAGCCGCTGGCCAGCACCCAGTCGGCGATCGCCACCGGCATCTGCGACAGCGCCAGAAAGGCATTGAGCACATCGGCGCCGAGCAGGATCAGGAAGATCATGGCGGTGGCCTCGGCCGCGCCGAGCACGGCAGCCATGAATTCGCGCCACCGCATCTCACGCGAGGCCACGGCCAGTGCGGTGGTCGCAAAGGTGCCGACCGCCGCCGCTTCGGTGGGCGTGAAGATGCCGCCGTAAATGCCGCCGATCACGGTGATGAACACCGCCAGGATCGGCCACACCCGGCCCACCGCCTGCAGGCGCAGCCGCCACGGCAGGGGCGCCGAGGCCGGACCGCTGCCGGGCACGAAGCGCGCGTACAGCGTCACCACCAGCATGTAGCCAAACATGGCGATCAGACCCGGAATCAGCGCGGCCATGAACAGCGCGGCCACGTTCTGTTCGGCCAGAATGGCGTAGATCACCAGCACCACCGAGGGCGGAATCAGGATACCCAGCGTGCCGCCGGCGGCCAGCGCGCCGGTGGCCAGCGAGGGCGAGTAGTTGCAGCGGCGCAACTCGGGCAGGGCCACCTGCCCCATGGTGGCCGCGGTGGCCAGCGAGGATCCGCAGATGGCGCCAAAGCCGGCGCAGGCACCAATCGCGCTCATCGCCACCCCGCCGGGGTAATGACCGAGGAAGGCGTTGGTGGCTTCAAACAGCCGGCGCGACAGCCCGCCCTTGGCGGCGACGTTGCCCATCAGCAAAAACAGCGGCACCACCGACAAGTCGTACACCGAGAAGCGACCGTAGGCGAGGTGCTTGAAGTAGTTCATCAGCGGTTCCCAACCGGACACCAGGGTATAGCCGATCGAGCCGCCAAGCAGCATGGCCATGCCGATATGCACCCGGAAGGCAAGCATCACCAGGGTGAAGGCGCCGACGGCAAAGCCGATTTCGACGGAACTCATTCCATGCCCCCTTCGCTGTGCAGCGTGCCCTTCCAGGCGGTGTAGCCGGCGGTCAGGCCGAGCAGGAAAAAGCCCGGGCCGAGCGTGGTGTAAGACCACCACAGCGGCCAGCCGAGCAACATGGTGGTCTCGCCGGTCTCGTAGGCTTCCCACGCGCCGACGAAACTGCGCCACGAAATGACGAAGGCCAGCACCGTCAGGATGACCGCGGCGATGCGATCGAGCACCCGCCGCACGGCCGGTGAGGCGGTGTGGGTGAAGAAGTCGACAATCACATGGGCGTTCTTCATCTGCGCCCAGGGCAGGAAGGCGGCCACCGCCAGCGCGCAGCCCATCTGCACCAGCTCGACGTCGCCGAGCACCGGCTCGTCGGTCAGCCAGCGGCCGACCACGCTATACACCGACACGCCGCAGATCGCGAACAGGGTCAGGCTGCCGCCGATCGCGGAGAGCATCGACCAGCCGTAGAGAAAGCGTCCGATCGGGTCGCGCGGACGCGGATCCGGCGCGTCGCCGGATCGGGGAATTGCTTCAGCCATGGGGAGGTCTCTCGGTCAGAGGCGCGTGCGCAGACGCGCGGGGCGTTCGGCGGCCGGGGCGTGTTGTGCCCGCCCCGGCGCCATCGTCTTATTGTGCGTTGGCTTTCTGGATCAGCGCCTTGGCGGTGTCGAGCATGGCCTGGCCCTTGTAGCCCTTGCCATCCATCTCCTTTGCCCAGCTGGCGGACAGCTTGTCGCCCACCTTGCGCCACTTGCTCAACTCCTCGACCGAGATCGTAGCAAACGCATTACCGTGCGCGACGGCCTTTTCGCGTGCCGGCGGGGCCGACTCATCCCAGGCTTTGCCGATCGACGCCGAGAAGTCGGCGCCCGAGTTGGCATCGATCACCTTCTTCAGGTCGTCCGGCAGGCTGTCGTACTTGGCCGGGTTCATGGCGATGATGAACAGCGCGGTGTACAGCGAGGGCATCGACTTGTCGGTCTCGGAGTGGAACTTGGTCAGCTCGTGCAGCTTGATGGCCGGGATCACCTCCCAGGGCAGCACATACCCATCGACCACACCTTTCGACACGGCTTCGGCCACCGCCGGCATCGGCATGGCCACCGGGGTGGCGCCAAAGGCGGCGATCATCTTGTTGGTCATGCGGGTCGGAGCACGCATCTTGAGGCCGCGGAAGTCCGACATCTTGGTGATCGGGTGCTTGTTGTTGTGCACATAGCCTTCGTCATGCACATGGAAGGCCAGCGGCTTCACGTTGGCAAAGTCTTCCTTGCCGAACTGCTCGTAGTACTGCCACGCGGCGCGGCTGGCGGGCTCGGCGCGGTTGGTCATGAAGGGCAGCTCGAAGACTTCCATCGACGGGAAACGGCCGGCGGTGTAGCCGGGCAGCGTCCACACGATGTCGGCCACGCCGTCCTGTGCTTGCTGGATCAGCTGCGGCGGCGTGCCGCCCAGCTGCATGGCCGGGTAGATCTGGCACTTCATGCGGCCGGCCGATTCCTGCTCGATCTTTGCGCACCACGGCTCCAGCACCTTCTGCTGGCTCATGGCGGTGGGCGGCCAGAAATGCGCCACCTTGAGGATGATCGGCTCGTCGGCCATCGCGGCGGTGCTGCCAAGCAGCGCCACGGCTGCGGTGATCAGGGTCTTTTTCATGTCTCGTCCACCTTTTTTATCTGTTGGGTTGCTGCGGGCTTACGCCTTGGGCATCACGACCGTATTGTCGATGGTGCCAAAAATGCTGTTGCCGGCGGCGTCTTTCATCTCGATGCGCACCCGGTCGCCGGGCTGCATGAAGGCCGTCACCGGTTTGCCCTGCTCGATGGTCTCGTACATGCGCACCTCGGCCAGGCAGCAATAGCCCACACCGCCGTTGTCGATGCTCGAGCCGAACAGATCGCCCTGCTTGTTGGAGACCGTGCCGGAGCCGACGATGGACCCGGCTTCGAGCTCGCGCGTCTTGGCCACATGGGCCACCAGCTGTCCAAAGTCGAAAGTCATGTCGACACCGGCATTGGGTTTGCCGAAGGGTTTGCCGTTGAGCTCGACCAAGAGCGGCAGATGCACTTTGGCGCCCTGCCAGGCCTCGCCCAGTTCGTCGGGGGTGACCGCCACCGGGCTGAAGGCTGACGCCGGCTTGGACTGGAAGAAGCCGAAGCCCTTGGCCAGCTCATTCGGAATCAGATTGCGCAGGCTCACATCATTGACCAGCATCACCAGCCGGATCGCGTCGGCGGCCTGGGCCGGCGTCGCGCCCATCGGCACGTCGCCGGTCACCACGGTGACTTCGGCCTCGAAGTCGATGCCCCAGGCCGGGTCGGCCACCACGGTGTCGCGCGGGCCGATGAAGCTGTCGGAGCCGCCCTGATACATCAGCGGGTCGGTGTAAAAAGACGCGGGCACCTCGGCGCCGCGCGCCTTGCGCACCAGCTCCACATGGTTGATGTAGGCCGAGCCATCGGCCCACTGGTAGGCACGCGGCAGCGGCGAATGGCAGGCCGCTGCATCGAAGGGCTCGGCGTGGCGGGCCGCGCCGTTGTTGAGCGCCTCGTACACCGCGGCCAGTTGCGGCGCGGTGTCAGCCCAGTTATCCAGCGCCTGCTGCAAGGTGGCAGCCACCTCGGGCACGCGCTGGCACAGGGTGAGGTCGCGATTGACCACCACCAGCGTGCCGTCGCGCCCGCCGGCCTTGAGGGTTGCAAGTTTCACTTGAACATCTCCACATAACTGCCGTCGTGCATCCAGGCGGCATGCTTGGGTGCCTTCTTGGTTTTAGACCATTCCTCGAGCATGTCCCACTTGACCTTGTCGAGCGCTTCGAGCATACCCGGACGTGTTGTATTGGCGGCCAGTTCCAGGCGGTGACCATTCGGGTCAAAGAAGTAGATCGACTTGAACAAGGCGTGATCGGTCGGGCCGATCACCTCGATGCCGGCCGCCTCCAGCCGCGCCTTGGAGGCCATCAAGGTCTCCATCGAATCGACTTCCAGCGCCAGGTGCTGAGTCCAGTTCGGTGTGTTTTGGTCACGTCCCATCGGTTCGCAGGTCGGCAGCTCGAAGAAGGCCAACACGTTGCCCATGCCCGCATCCATGAAGATGTGCATGTAGGGGTCGGGCGCGCCGGTCGAGGGCACGGCGTCCTCGGCAATCGACAGCACCAGCTTCATGTCGAGGTGCTTTTCGTACCAGCGCGCCGTTGCCAGCGCATCTTTGCAACGATATGCCACGTGATGGATTTTCTGGACCAAGCTCATTTTGCTGTCTCCTTTATGCGGACCTGACCGGTCTCTGCGCGTTTCGGGCCGATGCCACTGGCCGATGTGTCCATTACAGCCCGGAACGATCTATCATGCAAACAGCTTTTTCAGATCAATTTATCGGATCAGCTTATGAATATCACCCTGCGCCAGCTCCGGGCCTTCATCGCCGTCTCGCGTACCGGCAGCTTCACCCTCGCCGCCGAGAGCCTGTTTGTCACGCAGTCCGCACTGTCCGGGCTGATCAAGGAGCTCGAGAGCTCGCTCGGCCTGCGCCTCATCGACCGCAGCACCCGCCGCATCCAGCTCTCAGACACCGGCCGCGAGCTCTACCCGCTGGTCGGAAAGATCCTCAACGACCTCGACACCGTCCTCGACGAAGTCGCCAACCTGAAAGCCCTGAAGAAAGGCACCGTGCGCGTCGCCGCCCCACAGCTGATGGCCTGCACATTGCTGCCCGAAGTCATCGCCGCCTACAGCGCCGAACACCCCGACATCCGCATCCGGCTGGTCGACTGCGCGGTCGAAAGCGTGGTCTCGCGCGTGTTCTCCGGCGAAGTCGACTTCGGCGTCGGCCCCGAACGCGACCCCAACTCCGACATCGACGCCACCACGCTGTTCGAGCTCCCCTTCGTCGCCGTCTTCCCGCCCGATCACGCCCTCGCCAAACAAAAGACGGTCAGCTGGGGCGACCTCGAAGCCTGGCCCCTCATCGCCCTGCAAGGCCAATTCACCGAACGCCTGTCGGTCGACCTGCACACCGCCATGCGCGAAAAGTCGCTGGACCCCAACACCACCGTCGCCTTCATGTCCACCGCGCTCAGCATGGTCAGCTCGGGACTCGGCATCACCGTCTGCATCCCCTACGCCGCCTCCCTCGTGCGGCTCTACGGCCTGGAAATGCGCCCGCTGGTCGAACCGGTGGTCACACGGCGCTTCTACACCTTCAGCCGAAACGGGCGCTCACTGACGCCGGCGTCGCAGAGTTTTCAGGATTTTCTGTTTCGGTATATCGGGGAGCATGAGGGGTATGCAAAATGAAAATTGTCATTGGCCTCGCACAGCCCCGATTGGCATACTTCCATACATGGAACAAACCGCTTTCGTTGCGATCGTCATGCTCGCGTTTGCGCTCATTCCGATCGCGCTCATCGTTTTCGTCATCGGCGCCACGCGGCACAGTGAGTCAGTCGCCCGAGGAGCGCGCCAATCACCGCTGCTGGTCTGGCTGAGTTCATTGGTACTGCTTCCACTGGCTGCGATTGCCCTGATCACCGGGCACGGTCTTCTTACGCTTAACCTTGCCGTACTCAATGGACTCTTTATCGCACTGCTGATGCGACAAGCCTACCTGTCCGGTTCGAGCTAGAGACACCTTGTTTTCTGGGAGAGAACAACCGTCGTCATGTTGATAGTTGTTCTGCTCGGCGGCGTCTGGACGGCCGTCCAAAGCGCCTTGGCGGGTGAATCCCTGTTCAGCCAAACAAGCTTCAAGACGCTCGCGCTCATCGGAGTTATCTGGATGTACCGCCGCGGCCGCGACGCAATTACCAACGACGCACGACAATCCAGCAGCGCGCAATGACCGCAGGGTAGTGCGCGCTGCAACCGTTGAACGGGGCCCATCAGCGTGAATCGTGGGGCACGATGGTGGGCGGCAAGCCGCCCACCCTACGGAGTGACGCTTTCCCGAGCGGGCGATGGCGAAGCCGAGCCCGCGCGCCCCTCCCCTTCTGTACCGCCGAACGAAGCCCGTGACCGGCGGGAATTGTCGTGTCGCTTGTTTGAGCCCAGCAGGGTGCAACAACCGAAGGGCATTGCACCCGACCGCCGAGCCGACCTCCCGAACGACCCCGACCGCACAGGCTGGCACCCTCCTCCCCTCTGCCGTGCCGAGCACAGCAAGTACGGGGCGGAAAAAGCGGCTTCGCTGTCTGAGCCCGCAGGGCGAGTTTGCGAAGCTGCCCGCTCCGTGCTTTCGGAGGGAGGGAAGCCCGAAGGGCCACGGCGGCGGGGCGTGCATCGACGCCTGGCTTTCTTGCACGAGCAAGAAAGTAGGTCGCCCGCCGGGGCGAGACCCGGCCAACGGAAGGTGGAAAACGCACATCCGCCGATCATGGGAATAACTAGTCACACCCCCGTAGGGCCGGATTCATCCGGCCTGCCATGGCCGAAGCACGATGGCGGGTTGAAACCCGCCCTACGCCGCCGGTAAACGAAAAACGACGGGCCGCAGCCCGCCGTCGCTCAAAGCACACGAAGCATCAAACCCCTTCGCGAGCCTTGTCCATCGCCTCGCGCAGCACGCTGATGTCGCCAATATGGTTGGACAACAGCAGAATCAAGCGCGCGTTGACCATAGCCGACTGCTCATCGGTCAGGTCGCGGTGCATGTCGATCAGGGCTTCGTAAAAGTCGTCACCCGGACTGAAGGTCTGAAAGTAGCGCTTGCCCGGTTCGGCGAAGTTGCTGGTGGTGATCAGGGACATGGTCGGTCTCCTCAGGCGTTGCAGGTGGCCACGGCCACGGCTTTCTTGACGGCGGCGGCGTCGAAGGCGCGCCAGCGGGCGGCGACGTGCTGATCCGGGCGTGCCAGATAGCAGGTGCCGGGCTGGGCGTCATAGCGTTCGGCGATACGGCCGCGGGTGTCGATGACGGTTTTGAGGCCGGCCGGCGCGATGCCGGTCCTGGCCACGACGATGACCTGCACCGGCACCGCGTTATTGGCCAGATCGGCCAGCGCGGCGGCGTCTGCCACCTGGCTCGCGTCATCGGCAAACACCAGCAACTGGAAGCGGTTGCCCAGCACTTGCAGCAGCCACGGCTCGCCGCTGTCGGTTTCGATGGGCGCGTCGTCCATCGGCGCGCCCGGCACCATCTTGCCGGCAAACGTGTCGGTGTCGGCGGTGTTGAGCCGCGACTCGGTGAGGTAGGCAGGCACCGAGAGGCGGCCGGAGTTCACCAGCGCGCGGGCAAACGGGTAGTGCTCGGCCAGACCCAGCACCGCGTTGCGGAAGGTTTTGCTGGTGGTGCTCTTGGGGGTGATGAAGTCGGTGGAGCGCGTCGAGTTCATCAGGTTTTCGTCGGCGGCGAACACGCGCTCTTCGGAGTAGGTGTCGAGCAGCGTGGACGGGGCTTTGCCGTCCATCACCAGCTTGAGTTTCCAGGCCAGGTTGTCGGTGTCCTGGATACCGGAGTTGGCACCGCGCGCGCCGAAGGGCGAGACCTGGTGCGCCGCGTCACCGACAAACAGCACGCGCCCATGGCGGAAGCTGTTCATGCGGCGGCACTGGAAGGTGTAGACGCTGACCCATTCGAGGTCGAACTCGCGGTCATCGCCCAACATGGCCTTGATGCGCGGGATGACGTTCTCGGGCTTTTTCTCTTCCGCCGGGTCGGCATTCCAGCCGAGCTGGAAGTCGATGCGGAAGACGTTGTCGGACTGGCGATGCAGCAGCACCGACTGGTTGCGGTGGAAGGGCGGATCGAACCAGAACCAGCGCTCGGTCGGGAAATCGGCCTTCATCACCACGTCGGCAATCAGGAAGCGATCCATGAAGATCTTGCCGTCGATATCCAGCCCCAGCATGGTGCGGATGCTCGAGCGGGCGCCGTCGCCAACGACCAGCCAGTCGGCCTCGATGTTGTATACGCCGTCGGGCGTCTCGACGCGCAGTCCGGTGGTCTCCTCACCCGGATTCACCGCGATCACGGTGCTCTTCCAGCGCAGATCCACGCCGACTTCCATCGCGCGCTTCACCAGATACTCCTCCAGGTAGTACTGCTGGAGGTTGATCATGCCGGGGCGGTGATGGTCCGGCTCGGGGCAGAGGTTGAAGTTGAACACTTCTTCTTCGCGGAAGAAGGTGCGGCCGACGTTCCACGACACGCCCTTGTTCACCATCTCGTCGCCGCAGCCGAGGCGGTCGAGCACCTCCAGCGCGCGCTTGGCGTAGCACACCCCGCGCGAGCCGATCGACACCGTGTCGTCGTTGTCCAGCACCACCACTTTCTGGCCCTGAATCGCCAGATCGATCGCCGCCGACAAGCCCACCGGGCCGGCACCGACCACCACCACCGGGTAACGCCCCGGCGCGCCATTCTCGCCCGCGGCCAGCTCGGCCGGCTTGCGGTACTCGAATTTCGGATACTGATAGGTACTCAGCACGTCGCGTCCTCCTTTGGACATTTTTGAGATCTCGCCCGGTCTGTTCCTGCGTCACCGGGTTGAGGATCGGACGGCCTCTTCAGGCCGTCAGGGGTTGTTATGGAAAGACTCAGTCGGCCTGCAGCGCGTGCCACATTTCCTGGTCGCGCTCGGCGGTCCAGATACGCGGATGCTTGATGCCCTTGGCCTCATCCACCGCACGGGTCACGTCAAAAGGCAGGCAGTGCTCGTAGATGAACACCTGGCCGAACTTCGGGTCCATGTTCTTGCGCACCAGCGCCATCGCGTCTTTCAGTTCCATGCCCTGGGCCGCGGCCTCTTTGGCCGAGCTGAACAAGGTAGTGACGAAATCGCGGGTATAGGCCAGACCTTCGGCCACGCTTTGCGGCGTGGTCAGCGCGGGGCCACGGCCCGGCACGATGGCTTGCGGCTTGAGCGCGCTAATGGCGTCCAGCGTGGCGGGCCACTCTTCGAGTTGGGCGTCGCCGGTGTAACAGGCGGCGTCGCACTCGACCAGATCGCCCGAGAACAGCACTTGCTCGCTCGGCACCCACACCACGGTGTCGCCCTTGGTGTGGCCGGGGCCGAGGTGCATCACCTTCACTTCGAGCCCGCCCATGTACAGGGTCAGCTCGTCCTTGAACACCAGGGTCGGCCAGGTCAGGCCCGGCACTGAGTCAAAGTTCTGGAACAGGCGCGGAAAGCGCTCGTACTCGCTCTTCATGTCCTGCTCGCCGCGCTCGACGATCATTTCATAGGTGCCCTGGCTGGCGATGATCTGCTCCATACCCTCGGCCTTGTAGCCCGAGGCGCCCAGCACACGCACGGCGTGATAGTGCGACAACACCACATACTTGATCGGCGCCTGGCTGACCTTGCGGATCTCGGCGATCAGGTTCTGCGCCATCAGCGGCGTGGCCAGCGTGTCGCAGATCAGCACGGCTTCGTCGGTGATGATCACGCCGGTATTGGGGTCGCCCTCGGCGGTGTAAGCCCAGCAATGCGCCGACAGTTGCTCAAAGGTGGTTTTTTTCACTTCCAGGTCGGCCTGGGAGGCAAAGACTTTGGTGTTCATAGCGTGCTCCATGATCTTGGTGTTGGGCTGGGTCACTCGGGGCAGATGCGCACATCCCGATGACCGCGACACCCTCATCCTAGTTTTCGATTCGTTATTAGTCAATCGTTTTGTTAATGGCGAATTTCATATCGCTGGCGACGCACCTGTCCTGTACCCGAAAACTGCTAAGATGCCGCGAAAAACAAGGAAGGCATCCACACCATGGAACGTGATCGCCGAGGCATCCAGTCGATCGAAGTCGGCGGCACGCTGCTGCAGGCGCTGGTGCGCCACGGCGCGCCCATGATGCTGCGCGATCTGGCGCGCGAAGCCGGCATGCCGCCCGCCAAGGCGCACCCCTATCTGGTCAGCTTTGGCAAACTCGGGCTGATCGAGCAGGACGCCGCCACCGGCCGCTACGGCCTGGGCGCCTTCGCCCTGCAAGTGGGCCTGTCGGCCCTGCAAGAACTCGAACCCCTGCGTGCCGCCACGCCGGCCGTCGCCCAGCTGGCCGACGACCTGCAGCTGAACATCGCCATCGCCGTGTGGGGCAACCGCGGTCCGACGGTCGTGCGCATCGAAGAGTGCAGCCGCCCCATTCACGTCAACATGCGTCCCGGCACCGTCATGACCCCGCTCATGGCCTCGGCCACCGGCCGCCTGTTTGCCGCCTTTTTGCCCGAGCGCATCACCCGCCCACTGGTCGAGAGCGAACTGGCCCAGCTCGGCAGCGCCGACCAGCCCGCCCTGCGCCAGTCGCGCCGGCATGTGGATGAAACCCTCGCCGAAATCCGCCAGCACGGCCTCGCCCGCGCGCTGGGCAACCCCATCCCCGGCATCAACGCTTTCTCAGCCCCGGTCTTCGACAGCGGCAACCACCTCACGCTCGCACTCACCGCCATGGGCCCGGCCAGCAGTTTTGACCCGGCCTGGGACGGCCCCATCGCCACGCGCCTGATGAGCAGCGCCCGCGAGATCTCACAGCGGCTGGGTCAGCCGGCCCGGCAGGCCTGAACCACAGTCGACGGCCATATTGTCGGCCCGGCGTGGCGGCAACATCCGCGGATCGCGCTCGCCGGCTTTGCCGTCCAGTCCTCGCGCGCCCCTTACCCGGCTCTCGCCTGAACGGCAGGAGACACCCGACCTAAAAAATCTTGATGCATACCCCGTCGTCGTTCTCAAATACCCGTTAAGATTTGCGCTCCCGCCCATAGAGCACGCGCATGAGTCAGACCGACCGCCTCGCCCGCATCCGCCGCCTGCTTGCCGAACACCGAACCGTCGATCGTCAGACGCTCCTTGATGCCCTCGAAGTCTCACCCGCCACACTCAAGCGCGACCTCGCCTTCCTGCGCGACAACATGAACACCCCCATCGTCTGGGACCGCGAACTGGCCGGCTACCGGATCGACCCCACACAAACCGTCGGCGCACAGATCGAGCTACCCGGCATGTGGTTTTCCGACAAGGAAATCCACGCCCTGCTCACCATGCAGCACCTGCTCGCCAACCTCGACCCCGGCGGCATCCTCGCCCCCCACGTCGCTCCGCTGATCGAACGCCTCAACACCCTCATGAGCGCCACGCGCCACCCCGCCGCCGAAGTGCGCAAACGCGTGCTCATCGTCGGCATCGGCAAACGCAGCGCCAAACTCACCCACTTCGAAGCCATCGGCGCCGCCCTGCTGCAGCGCAAACGGCTGAGCATCCGCTACTTCGCGCGCGGCAAAGGCGAAGAAAGCGAACGCGAAATCTCCCCGCAGCGCCTCGTCCACTACCGCGAAAACTGGTACCTCGACGCCTGGTGCCACCTGCGCGGCGCGCTGCGAAACTTCGCCGTCGACAGCATCCGCCACGTCCAACTGCTCAAAGCCCCCGCCCACGACATCCCCGACGCCCGCCTCGACACCATCCTCGGCCCCGGCTACGGCATCTTCGCCGGCGCCGCCGTGCAGACCGCCCGCCTGCGCTTCTCCCCCGAACGCGCCCGCTGGGTCGCCGCCGAACACTGGCACCCGAATCAAAGCGGCAGTTTTGACGCCGGCGGCTACTACCTGCTCGAAATACCTTACGCCGACCACCGCGAACTGCTGATGGACATCCTCAAGCATGGGCGGCATTGCGAGGTACTGGGGCCGGCACCGTTGCGGGCGGTGGTGGCGGAGGAGCTGCTGAAAATGAGCGAACCCTATGACCGATAAGACATCGGCGGGATCACTCGGTGAGCCCGGTGGCGCGGACAATGCATCGCATCATCAGGACAAGAGCCCGACCATGATCGACATCCCTCTGGCCCATTTGCGCATCACACCGGACAACCGTCCGGAAGGCCATGCGCTCGACGACCATCTGACCAAGGTATCGGCCCTCGCCTGTGAATTCGCAAATCCATTCAAGGCGGCAGACTGGCTGGCATTCGCGGGCCTCTGGCACGATCTGGGCAAATACCGACCGGGGTTTCAGCACTACATCCGGCTAGCGAACGATATCGATGCACACATCGAAGGCCGTGTTGCTGGCAAGGACAAGACGCATTCGGCCGCTGGCGCCCTGCATGCCCGGGAACATCTGACACGTACATATGGACCGGAAGGACAATTCGTCGCACACGTTCTTGCCTATCTGATCGCCGGACACCACGCCGGGCTCGACAACTGGCATGGCGGTCTGAACGAACGACTGGCAGGAGAGGATGCGCAGCGAGAGTGTCGCGATGCGCTCATGGCAGCACCGCCACAGATTCTCGCCCCGGAACTGCCGCTGCCAAGTCTGGCAACCGTACCGGCTGATCAAAAGGCAAGCACACCGGGCAGCTTCGCCCTATGGCTGCGCATGCAGTTCTCGTGCCTCGTCGATGCCGACTTTCTCGACACCGAAGCCTTCATGGATGGCGACCGGGCCAGCCGTCGCAACGGCTTTGCGCCACTGACCACCCTGCACGAACGCTACGACGCCTACATGGCAAGGCTTGTCGAGGCCGCCGCCGACACCCCGGTCAACCGCCTGCGCGCCAACATCCTGCGTCAATGCCATAGCAAGGCGGATCACCCGTCCGGCGTGTTCACGCTCACCGTCCCCACCGGTGGCGGCAAGACCCTCGCCAGCCTCGGCTTCGCGCTCCGGCATGCCATTGCACACGACAAGCGACGCATCATCTACGCCATTCCCTACACCTCCATCATCGAGCAGACGGCCGACATCTTTCGCGCGGTGCTCGATGACGAGAACGTGATCGAACACCACAGCAACGCCGAACTCGACGACCGCCAGGAAACCGCCCGCTCTCGCCTCGCCTGCGAGAACTGGGACGCCCCCGTCATCGTCACCACCAATGTCCAGCTCTTCGAAAGCCTGTTCGCGCGACGCACCTCGCGCTGCCGCAAGCTACACAATCTGGTCGGCAGTGTCATCGTGCTCGACGAAGCGCAGTTGCTGCCGGTGGACTTCCTTCAGCCGGTGCTCGACGTGCTGCGCCTGCTGGTGCAGGACTATGGCGTCACACTCGTGCTATGCACCGCCACCCAGCCGGCATTGATCCATACACAAGGCTTTGACGCACGCAAAGACCTGCGCGGCTTCGACCCCGGCGCAATCACCGAAATCATCGAAGACGTACCCGCGCTCTATGACGCACTCAAACGCGTCCACGTGCACCGTCCGACCGATCTCAACGCATGCGAAGACTGGCCCACCATCGCCGACCGGATGGCCGCCCGCCCCGCCGTGCTCACCATCGTCAACCGCCGCCAGGACGCGCGCGACCTGCACGCCCTGCTCAAGGCCCGCGCACCCGAAGGCCTCTTCCATCTCTCGGCACTGATGTGCCCGCAGCATCGCAGCGACACCATTGCCCGTATCAAGACTGCGCTGACCGAACGACGCAACGCCTTGGCACGCGGCAACACCGCCGCGCCGGTGCGTGTGGTCAGCACCCAGTTGGTCGAAGCCGGGGTCGATCTCGACTTTCCCGTGGTCTTTCGCGCCATGGCCGGGCTGGACTCAATCGCCCAGGCCGCCGGGCGCTGCAACCGCGAAGGCCGACTGGCTGAAGGCGGAGAAGTGCACGTCTTTGTGCCGCCCTCCGAGCCCCCACCCGGCCTGCTGCGGCAAGCACGCGACACCTGCAAGACCCTGTGGCAACACCACGAGGCCGCCGACCCACTCGGGCTACCGCTGTTCGAACGCTTCTTCCGCCAACTGTATGCCGACGCCGGGCTGGACCGCAAAGGCATCTGCGAGATGCTGCGCGTTGATCGCGGCGCGGTGCGTTTTCGCGACGCCGCCGAGGCCTTCCGCCTGATCGACAACGAGGACGGCGGCACGGTGATCGTGAACTACCGCCGCCCCGGCGCAACGGAAAGCATCGACGCCCTCGTCGGCAAGATCGAACGCGACGGGCCGAATCGTGCCCTGCTGCGCAAGCTGCAGCGCTACGGCGTCACCTTGTACCAGCGCGACATCCAGCGCCTGCTGGCCAGCGGAGACATTCGAGAACTTGGGGGCTGCCCCGGTCTTTATGTACAGGCGTCGGATGTGTTCTACGACGCGGAGCTCGGCGCGAACGCGACCGGGGCGCCGGGCGACCCGTCTGCGCTGGCGATTTGAATACACAAGAGGCAAGGAATCCAACCATGAATCAATTCTGTCTCGAAGTCAGCGGCGACTTCGCCTGCTTCACGCGCCCGGAGATGAAAGTCGAGCGCGTGTCCTATGACCTCATCACGCCATCGGCTGCCCGCGCCGTGTTCGAGAGCATTCTGTGGAAGCCGGCGATCCGCTGGCATGTGCGGCGCATCGAGGTGCTCAAACCCGTGCGCTGGACCAGCGTACGGCGCAACGAAGTCGGCGCGGTGGTCTCGACCCGCAACGTCACCACCGCCATGAACGCCGGGCGCGGCCAGCTTGCTCTGTATGTCGAGGACGAGCGCCAGCAGCGCGCCGGCCTGATCCTGCGCGACGTGGCCTACCGGCTGCATGCAGAACTTGAGTTCCTGTCGGAACGCGCCCCGCACGACAACGCCGCCAAATATGCCGAGATGTTCCGCCGACGGGCATCCAAGGGGCAATGCGTCAATCAGCCCTATCTCGGTTGCCGCGAATTCGCTGCGCGCTTTCGTCTGGTCGAAGCGGAAGACACCGATCCACCGCCGATCGCGGAGGTGGACGGCGATCTGGGCTGGATGCTCCATGACATGGATTATTCCAAGCCCACCGACCCGCGCCCGACCTTTTTCCGCGCCCATGTAAAGCACGGCGTGCTCGACCTCAACGGCATCGAGGTGCGGGGATGATTCTTCAAGCACTGCACGACTACTACCAGCGCAAGCAGCGCGATCCCGACCCCGCCCGCCGTCTGCCCCCCGATGGCTTCGAGGACAAGGAGATTCCTTTCATCATCGAACTCGACGCCGATGGCAGCTTGCTCGGCCTGAAGGACACGCGTCAACTCGAAGGCAAGAAGAAGGTGGCGGCGCGCTTCCTCGTGCCGCAGGGGGTGAAAAGAGCGTCGGGCGTCGCCGCCAATCTGCTATGGGATACCGCCGAGTATGTCGTGGGGATCGACACCAAGGGCAAGCCTGAGCGCATTGGTCAACAGCGGGCGGCATTCCGCGAGCGGATCGAGGCCCTCCCCGTCCAAGGCGATCCCGCCATCCACGCCGTGCTGGCGTTTCTCAGCCGCGACCCCGTTGCAGAGCTCGCCACGCAACCCGCCTGGCCGGAAGTGCTCGAAACGAATCCGCTGATGAGCTTCCGCGTTGCCCCGGATACCGATCTGGTGTGCCAGCGACCCGGGGTGCTGGACGGAGTTGGCGACGACACAGACCCGTCCGACACCAGCGATGTGTGCCTCATCACCGGCCACACCGGCAAAACCGAACGCCTGCATAGCGCCATCAAGGGCGTGTGGGGAGCGCAAACGGCCGGCGCAAACATTGTGTCCTTCAACCTCGATGCCTTCAGGTCATTCGGCAAGGCGCAAGGCGCCAATGCGCCGGTCAGCCCTGCCGCGGCCTTCGCCTACACCACGGCACTCAACCACTTGCTCGCCAAAGGTTCGAAGCAGCGCATGCAAGTCGGCGACGCCTCGACCGTGTTCTGGGCAGAAAAGACCGATGCGGTCGAAGACATCTTCGCCGCCGTGTTTGGAGAAGGCGACGACCCCGATGCCCGTACCGGCGAGGTCCGCGCCCTGTATGAAGCCGTGCACAGCGGCAAGTTTGATGGGGCGCGGGGTGAGACGCGCTTTTTCGTCCTCGGACTGGCGCCCAACGCAGCGCGCATTGCGATCCGCTTCTGGCATGCGGCACCGTTAAGCGAGATCGCCCGTCGCATCACCACCTGGTTCGACGACCTGGCGATTGTGCGCGGGCCAAACGACCCCGAGTTTCCCAGCCTGTTCCGCCTGCTGACGGCCATTGCCGTGCAGCGCAAGGCCGACAACATCCCGCCCCGACTGGGCGGCGACATCATGCGCGCGATTCTCGAAGGGCTACCGTTTCCGCCCACGTGGCTCAATGCGGCCGTTCAGCGCTGTCGTGCCGAACAGCAAGTCAACGCCCTACGTGCCGCCGCCATCAAAGCCTGCCTCAATCGTCAGATCCGACAGACCGCCACCCAAACACCGACTTCCGAGAAGGAGTATCTACCCATGCTCGACCCAAGCAATCTCAACGCGGCCTACCGTCTCGGACGGCTCTTCGCCGTGCTCGAACGCATCCAGGAAGCCGCCAGCCCGGGGCTCAACGCAACGATCCGCGATCGCTATTACGGCGCGGCATCCAGCACGCCGGTGTCCGTATTCACCACGCTGCTGCGTTTGAAGAACGCCCATCTCAAGAAGCTGCCGACGGGCCGGGTCGTCAACTTCGAAAAGGCGATTGGCGAAATCACGGATGGCCTGTCCGATTTCCCGAAACACCTTGCGCTACCCGATCAAGGCCGTTTCGCTCTCGGCTACTACCACCAGAGACAGGCCTTCTTCACCAAATCCACCCCTGCCGAATCCACCGAAACCCTTGAGGAGACCCTCTGATGGCACTCGCCAACCGCTACGACTTCGTCCTCGTCTTTGACGTAAAAGATGGCAACCCAAACGGTGACCCGGACGCCGGCAACCTGCCGCGCCTGGACGCCGAATCCGGCCATGGCCTGGTCACCGACGTCTCACTCAAGCGCAAGGTGCGCAACTTCGTCGGGCTGGTCAAAGCCGAAGAGCCACCGTTCGAGATCTATGTGAAGGAAAAGGCCGTGCTTAATCGCGCGCACGAACGCGCCTATGTCGCCGTTGGTGCCGAAGAGGAACTGAAGGGAGAAGACAAAAAGCGCAAAGGTAAGGGCGACACGGTGACCAAAGCGCGCGACTGGATGTGCGCAAACTTCTTCGACATACGCACTTTTGGCGCAGTCATGAGCCTTGGCGTCAACTGCGGTCAAGTCCGTGGCCCGGTGCAGCTCACCTTCGCCCGCTCGGTCGATCCCATCGTGGCGTTGGAGCACTCGATCACTCGCATGGCGGTCGCGACCGAGGCCGAAGCGGAAAAACAGGAAGGCGACAACCGCACCATGGGCCGAAAGCACACCGTGCCATATGGCATCTACGTCGCCCACGGGTTCGTTTCGTCCTTCCTCGCCAGGCAGACCGGCTTCAGTGATGACGATCTCGAACTGCTTTGGCAGTCGCTTGAACAGATGTTCGAACACGACCGCTCGGCCGCGCGCGGCGAGATGTCGACCCGCGGGCTGTATGTGTTCAAGCACGATTCCGAACTGGGCAACGCGCACGCCCACGCCCTGTTCGATCGCATCCGCATCGCGCGCAAGGCCGGTGCCGACGTACCGCGCAGTTTCGCCGACTACACCGTCAGCATTGACGACGCGGCCCTGCCTGCTGGCGTGACGCTGACGCGCCGCGTGGGCTGACGGGGCATCGCTTCAGTCTGCGGCAGGCGAACCGAATGGAGCGCCTGCCGCACAACGCATACAGGGCCTCAGTGATTGAACGATTCCAGCGGCTCACCGAGCAGACGCACATGCGGCGCAAGATCGGCAACGGCATCGTCGCGTCTCAGGCGCCGCACAAACTTGCCGTCTGCGGTGACCATCGGCACGCCGACATGGATCGCGGCTGCCAGATAAGTGCAATCGTAGGCGGGGTGCTTGAGCCGAACCGCCAGATCAAGCACCGTCTTCATCATTGGCGCGACCGGCAGCCACTGAATCGGCGCCGCGGCCAGGGCCGTAAGTGCGACATCCGATTCGGCCTCGTCCAGTTCCTGTTTCACTCGCTTGTGCCACAACACATTCAGGCATTCGGGCAGCAACAGTTCCGGCGCGAGAAGACCATGGCCAAGCAGCGCCAAGGCGTCATCCGAATCGGACTCCGGAATGACCCACTTGATCGCGATGTTGGCATCGACAATGTATTTCACTTGGCGTCCTTGTCGCGCGACTCCCGCAGCAGCACCTCGGAAGGCGTGTGCGAGCGCCCGGCCGACATCGCGCGGCTGATCGTCGCCAGCCGCTTGAATTCTGCCACGGGGTCGGTGTCGGGCCGTGTCAGCGCCTCCGACACGATGGCGCGCAGTTCGGCAGCCATTGATCGCCCGTGCTTTGCCGCGCGCTCGCGCAGGCGCTGCTTGAGATCGTCATCCAGATTCCTGAGCACCATGTCAGCCATGACGCACTCCTTTGATATCAACGCTATCAATGATAGCACCACGAAAACGCGAGTCAATTCACATGGATGACATGCTGGACCCGATCCCCCTGTCCGCCCTGCAGCACTGGGCCTACTGCCCGCGCCAATGCGCGCTGATCCATCTTGAGCAAGTATTTGAGGACAACCTCTACACCCAGCGCGGTCAGGCCGTGCACGCGCGGGCGGACCAACCCGGCGTAGAACTGCGCCGCGGTCTGCGCGTAGAACGGGCGCTGCCGGTGTGGAGCGAACGGCTCGGGCTGATCGGCAAGGCCGACGTGGTGGAATTCCTGCCGGACGGCACCGCCTACCCCGTCGAATACAAGCATGGCAGCCGCAACAAAAAGGCCGCCGTCGCCGCCTGCGACGACCTGCAACTGGCCGCGCAGGCCATGTGTCTGGAAGAGATGACGGGCAAAGCCGTACCGGAAGGCGCGCTGTTCTACGCCACCTCGAAGCGGCGCCGGGTCGTACCGATCACCCCCGCCCTGCGCGAACGCGTCGAATCAGCCACCCGCGAAGTCCGGCAGATGCTCGCCACCCGCCACACGCCACCGCCGGTCAATGACGACCGCTGCCAAGCCTGTTCATTGCGCGGCCTGTGCCAACCCGACGCCCTCACGCGGCTCGCCAGCACCACCCCTCATCTGTTCGACCCGGACAATTGACCATGCAATTGCTCAATACGCTCTACGTGACTACACCCGACAGCTACCTGCATCTGGACAACGACACCCTGCGTGTCGAAGTCGACCACGACACCCGCCTGCGCGTGCCGCTACACCACCTCGGCGCCATCGTCTGCCTCGGCAACATCCGGCTGTCCACGCCCCTCATGCACCGCGTGGCCGACGACGGAATTTCGCTCGTGATGCTCGACGCCAATGGCCGCTTCAAGGCACGCCTTGAAGGCCCGGTCTCCGGCAACGTGCTGTTGCGCAGCGCCCAGTTCGACAAGGCGAGCGACCCCGACTTCACGCTCAACGTAGCGCGCAACTTCGTTGCCGGAAAAGTCCGCAACAGCCGCCAAGTGCTGCTACGCGGCGCCCGCGAATCCAAGAACGGCGCTGAAGCAGAGCAGATCACCCGCGCAGCCAACAACCTGGCCGCCACCCTGCGCACGCTCCCCTCCGCAACCGATCTGGACACTTTGCGCGGCCTCGAAGGCGATGCCGCGCGGCAATATTTCGGTGCACTCAATCTGCTGCTGCGTGAAGACATGCGTGACGCCTTCCAGATGAACGGCCGCAGCCGCCGCCCACCGCGCGACCGCTTCAACGCCGTCCTCTCCTTCCTCTACAGCATGCTCATGAACGACTGCCGTTCCGCCATCGAAGCGGCCGGGCTGGACCCACAAGTCGGTTTTCTCCACGCCCTGCGCCCCGGTCGTGCCGCGCTCGCACTCGACCTGATGGAAGAATTCCGTCACCTCGCCGACCGCCTCGCGCTCACCCTGATCAACCGGGGCCAGATCAACGCAGATGATTTTGACCACCGCGAAGGCGGCGCCGTCATGCTCGAAGGCGACGCCCGCAAGACGGTTGTAACCGCCTGGCAGGAACGCAAGCAGGAGCAGATCACGCACGCCCTGCTGGCCCAACCAGTCGCCATCGGACTCATCCCCCTCGTCCAGGCCCGCCTGCTCGCCCGCACCTTGCGCGGCGAAACCACCGACTACCCGCCCTATCTCACGAGGTAAACCATGCTGGTCATCGCCTGCTACGACATCAACACCGAAACCCGCGCCGGTCGCCGCCGCCTGCGCCGCGTGGCCAAGGTCTGCGAAGGTGTCGGCCAACGGGTCCAGAAATCCGTCTTCGAATTCCAGATCGACCGGATGCAGCTCGAAGCACTCGAACAGCGCTTGCTCTCCGAGGTCGATCTCGACGAAGACAACCTGCGCCTCTACCGACTGCCCGAAAGTCGTGGCGCCGAAGTACGAGAACACGGCAGCTTCCGCGCCACCGACTTCGAAGGCCCGCTCGTCCTGTAAAATGGCCAACGCGCGGACCCCAAGCGATGCGGAATAGACCAAGGGGTTCGCGCAAGCTTCAAGGCTCTGAATCAGAAGAACTTTTATGATTCGCTCATCCACGACACCGAGCTTCTCGACGCGGCAAGAACAGGTTCGCGCAATTCAGCATCGCAGCGCTGTCGAATCAATCGGTTGGAGATGAAGAGCTTCGCCCCTCGACAACGAGGGGCGTGGATTGAAACGATGTTATCCAATCAGGATATAAAATCAAGGCAGTCGCTTCGCCCCTCGACAACGAGGGGCGTGGATTGAAACACCAGCACATCGCCAGTCGCGTGGAGCCCTGCCGGCTTCGCCCCTCGACAACGAGGGGCGTGGATTGAAACTGCACGTGGCCAACGCGCTTGGATTGCCTGCCGTGCTTCGCCCCTCGACAACGAGGGGCGTGGATTGAAACTGCCAACGAACCGTGACAACACCGGTATTACTGATGGGCTTCGCCCCTCGACAACGAGGGGCGTGGATTGAAACACGATCTGCTTTCTTCTCAGGGTCATGGGCCTTGGGGCTTCGCCCCTCGACAACGAGGGGCGTGGATTGAAACCGATGACAGAACATTGTCAAGACGTCAGAACACGGCTTCGCCCCTCGACAACGAGGGGCGTGGATTGAAACCTTCTGCGGCTTTACCTGCGCCTACCTGCGCTGCTGGCTTCGCCCCTCGACAACGAGGGGCGTGGATTGAAACACCGATGTTGGTGGCGCCGTCAAGTATTACCAGAAGCTTCGCCCCTCGACAACGAGGGGCGTGGATTGAAACGATCACGCTAGACCTCGATACCACCGGGTACAGCACGCTTCGCCCCTCGACAACGAGGGGCGTGGATTGAAACACCAGCACATCGCCAGTCGCGTGGAGCCCTGCCGCCGCTTCGCCCCTCGACAACGAGGGGCGTGGATTGAAACAGCAATACGCTAGCCGCGGTTGATGCAAAGGTTGAGGCTTCGCCCCTCGACAACGAGGGGCGTGGATTGAAACCGCTGGCCATCCGGCGGGGCGTACTCAAGCACGTGCTTCGCCCCTCGACAACGAGGGGCGTGGATTGAAACGCTGCTGCTCGAGCTCGAGCCAGATGGCGCGCTCAAGCTTCGCCCCTCGACAACGAGGGGCGTGGATTGAAACTTGTCTTGGCCGACGCGTATAACAACACAGTCAAATGCTTCGCCCCTCGACAACGAGGGGCGTGGATTGAAACACCTACAAAGCGGAAAACCTCAAGCCGCTCAGCCCGCTTCGCCCCTCGACAACGAGGGGCGTGGATTGAAACGAGCGGTGGCACCGGCTCATGAGGAATAGTCAGAGCTTCGCCCCTCGACAACGAGGGGCGTGGATTGAAACTGATGTCATAAGACGTTGATGCAGCATGGGTTTCTGCTTCGCCCCTCGACAACGAGGGGCGTGGATTGAAACATGACTGAACCTCGAAGGATGTAGCCGCGACCTGCTTCGCCCCTCGACAACGAGGGGCGTGGATTGAAACACCAGCGGTGAATACAGGCAAGCCGACATCCGCGAGGGCTTCGCCCCTCGACAACGAGGGGCGTGGATTGAAACTCGCTGATGCCGTCGCCGGGCACCGTGGCGCCTGCGCTTCGCCCCTCGACAACGAGGGGCGTGGATTGAAACATCATGGGGGCCAAGAACGGCACTAGCACGCTTCAGCTTCGCCCCTCGACAACGAGGGGCGTGGATTGAAACTGACTTGCGCATCGAGACAACCCGGCCCTCTGCCGCTTCGCCCCTCGACAACGAGGGGCGTGGATTGAAACCGCAGCTAGACCATTGGGTTGGCATCGCCTGGCTGGGCTTCGCCCCTCGACAACGAGGGGCGTGGATTGAAACATTCGTATTGGGACGTGTCAGGCGTGCTGATGGAGCTTCGCCCCTCGACAACGAGGGGCGTGGATTGAAACCTTGCGTCGCTCGGCGGCAGCGTCTTTGGCGGATCGCTTCGCCCCTCGACAACGAGGGGCGTGGATTGAAACATTGCTACTCAGTTGAGCGGGGCCGGAGCATGAACAAGCTTCGCCCCTCGACAACGAGGGGCGTGGATTGAAACCCCTTCGGTTGTTAAGTTGATGTGGTTATTGTATAGCTTCGCCCCTCGACAACGAGGGGCGATGCACCAAGAATCGCCACGCAAGTCAATGTTGTGCCATAGTACTTTCGGCTCATTCGGGACGGGTCCCGGCACAAAGCATCGAGCACAACAAACAAAAACTTTTCAGGCACATACCTGACCCGCGCTCCTTCTTGGCAAGCGCGATTCGATGGAGATCGACTATGAAGCTTGGACGTATGGCAACGCTCGGCGTGGCGCTCACGCTGACCTTCAGCGCCACGCTGGCAACGGCAGAAACCCGCGTCACCCTCAAGGCGGCGAAGGCGGGCACCTCGTATTACCAGATGGCCGTACAGATCGGCGAGAACGTGAAGAAGGCCAGTGCCAGCGCCATCATCGTCACGGTTGAAGAGAGCCAGGGCTCGGTTCAGAACGTGATGGAGTCCGCCGCGCGCGACGCCAATTACATGTTCACCTCGCCCCCGGCACTGGTCGAGAAGGCTGTCGCGGGCGAGAAGCCTTTCGAGCCGGCCGATGAAGCCTTCAAGAAAATCCGCGCCATGTTCCCCATCCCCTCGCTGACCATGCACTACGTGGTGCGAGCCGACGCCGGGGTCAACAGCTTTGCGGATCTGGCCGGCAAGCGTTTTGTGACCGGCAAGGGCTCTTTCGGTGCGACCGAGGCGGTGAAGAACTTCAAGCTCTTCGGCGTCGAAGACAAGATCGAAGTGATCGACATCGAGCTGTCCGGCGCCGGCGCTGCGATGAAGAACCGTCAGGTCGACGGCTTCGCCACCGCCGGCTCGTGGCCTGCCCCCAACGTCGTCGAAGTGGCGGCCAGCTCGCCGGTGCATCTGCTGTCGATGACCGAAGAGCAAGTCAAAGCCACCGGCCGTACCCGTCTGGTGATTCCGAAGGGCACTTACCCGGGTGTGGACACCGACGTGGTCACCACCTCGCTGCCCGTCATTGCCTACGCGCTGACCGACATGGACGAGGCGACCGCCTATCAGCTCACCCGCAGCTACTGGGAAGGTCTGGCCGAGATGGCCAAGTCCAACCCGTGGTGGAAGAGCATCGACGCCTCGCTGCTCGACAACATCAGCGTCAAGCTGCATCCGGGCGCACTCAAGTACTACGCCGAGGCCGGCATCGCCGTGCCGGACCGGCTGAAGTAAGCCGCGATTCACCCCTGCGCGGCGTCTTCGGACGCCGCGCTGCTTTACCCCCGAACCAGACCCGCGACCACGCGGGCAGTTTGCTACGATTTCCCCAATGACCGACTCCGCTGGCGCCCCCGCCAAAACACTGCTGTCGCTGCACACCCTCATGGTGGCGCTCGCCATCACCTCGGTGGGCTATCACCTGTGGCTGGTCATGGCGGGGCTGATTCCCCACCTCATCAGCCGCCCGCTGCACATCATCGCCACCATTCCCTTCGTGTTCATCTTCACCGCCCAGCGTGCCACCGGCTGGCGCCGCGTGGTCGACATCGTCCTGTGTGCGCTCGGTCTGGCCGCCTGTATTTACGTGCTGGTGCAGCACGAGATGCTCGACAACCAGTACGGCCGGCTGCGCAGCACCACGCAGTTCGTCGTCGCCTGGGGCCTGATTTTGCTGGCGCTGGAGATGGCCCGCCGACAAGTGAAATGGGCCATGCCCATCACCGCCGCACTGGCCCTGCTCTACGGCCTGTTTGGTCAGCACCTGCCCGGCAAACTCGGCCATGCCGGCATTCCGTTGGCGAGCTTTCTGGGCACGCTCACCATCACCGAAGGCGGCCTGTGGGGCAGCCTGACCGGCGTCTCGGCCGAGGTGGTCGCGGTCTTTGTGATTCTCGGCGCGGTGGTCAGCGCCGGTGAGGGCGGCCAGGGCTTCATGGCCGCGTCGGTGGCAATGGCCGGGCGGCTGCGCGCGGGCGCCGCGAAAGTCTCAGTGCTCTCATCTGCACTGTTTGGCTCGATTTCCGGCTCGGCCTCGGCCAACGTCGCGTCCACCGGCGCCATTACTTTGCCGACCATGAAGCGCCTCGGCTATCCGCCCGCGCTGGCGGCGGCAGTCGAAGCGGTGGCCTCGTCGGGCGGGCAGATCATGCCGCCGGTGATGGGCGCCGGCGCCTTCATCATGGTCGAGCTGCTGCGCACCACCTACGGCGAAATCCTGATGGCCGCGCTGCTGCCGGCGGTACTGTTTTTCTGGGGTGTGTGGGCCGGCTGCGACCTCTACGGCCGACGCTACGGCCTGGAGCCGATGCGCGCCGAAGACATCCCGCCCTTTGCCAAGGTGGCACGGCTGGTGCTGTTCTTCCTGATCCCCTTCGGCCTGCTGCTGGGCATCCTGTTCCTGTCGGGCAACACGCCGCAATATGCCGGCGCCGCCGCGGCAGGGGCCGCCGCCGCACTGCTGCTCTTTGACGAGCGCCTGCGTCCGTCGCTCACGCGCTGGGGCACGCGGCTGGTCGAGGCGGCGGTCAGCGCCGCACGGCAGATTGCCACCATCGCCGCCATCATCTTCTGTGCCGGACTGATCATCGGCGTGCTCAACATGACCGGCCTGGGCGTCAAGATTACCTCGCTGATCCTCGGCCTGTCGGGCGGCAACCTGTGGGGCGCACTGCTGCTCACCGGTCTGGCCTGCCTGATCCTCGGCATGGAAGTGCCGACCACCGCCGCCTATGTCATCTGCGTGGCGGTGGCCGGCCCGGCGCTGATCGAGATTGGCGTCGAGCCGCTGCACGCGCACCTGTTCATCTTCTGGTTCGCCCTGCTGTCGACCATCACCCCGCCGGTGTGCGGCGCGGTGTTCATCGCCGCCGGCATGGCAGGCGCGCCCTGGCTGAAGGTGGCCGTGCACGCCATGAGCCTGGGCATCGGCCTCTACATCGTGCCGCTGGCCTTCATCGCCAACCCCTCACTCACCGCGCTGGGCAGCACACCCTGGCTGGCGCTGGCCGCCTGCGTGAAGATCGGCCTCGGTGTGTGGATGGTCAGCCGCGCGCTGATTCATCGCGAAGCCTTGCCACTACGCGCCGGCTGGCTGGCCGGCGGGCTGGTCGTGATTTTTGCCTTTGGCATCTGAGGCACGGTGGCGCGCACTCTCACGCCCCCTCGGTCGCACCGTGATTGGCCCGGTGAAGCCGCCCGGCCAAGCGCTTGAGCCATTCGAGCAAGTCATCCACATAGGTAAACACCACCGGAATCACTAGCAGGCTGAGCAGCGTGGAGGTGATCAGGCCGCCGATCACCGCGATGGCCATCGGCGCGCGGAAGCTCGGCTCCGCGCCAAGGCCCAGCGCAATCGGGAACATGCCGGCGCCCATGGCGATGGTGGTCATCAGGATGGGACGGGCACGCTTGTGGCAGGCGTCGATCAGCGCTTCAAAGCGCGCCATGCCGTGCTCGCGGCGCGCCATCACTGCGTACTCCACCAGCAAGATCGAGTTCTTGGTGACGATGCCCATCAGCATCAGCAAGCCAATCACCGAGGGCATGGAGAAGCTGCTGTTGGTAATCAGCAGCGCCATGAAGGCGCCACCCACCGACAGCGGCAGCGCGGCAATGATCGTGGCCGGTTGCAAAAAATCGTGGAAGAGCAGCACCAGCACCACATAGATGCACAGCACGCCGATCAGCATGGCCGAGCCGAAGCTGCCAAACAGCTCCGTCATGCGCTCGGCGTCGCCCGAGGCCGGGCGGCTGATGCCCGCCGGCAAGCTCTTGATGGCGGGGAGCTGGTCGACCAGCGCCACCGCCTCGCCCAGCTGCAGGCTGCCGAGTTCGACGTCGATGCTCACATTGCGCTGGCGATCATAGCGGTCGATCTGCGCCGGGCCGCTGCCCATGCGCAACCCGGCCACCGTCTCCAGCGCCACTTCGCCGCTATTGGCGGCGACGCGCAACTGGCGCACGGCGTCGAGGTCATGACGCACCGATTCATCCAGCCGCACCCGGATCGGAATCTGACGCTGCGGCAAATTGAGCTTGGGCAGATTGGCGTCGTAGTCGCCGGCCGTGGCCACGCGGATCGCGCTGGCCATGGCGCTGGCCGTCACGCCGAGATCGGCCGCGCGGGCGAAGTCGGGCGTGACATGAATTTCGGGCCGTTGCAGGCTGGCGCCGGAAGTCACGTTGCCAATACCCGACAAGGTGCGCAGGTCGCGCGTCACTGCGGCGCTGGCGAGGCGCAGCGCCTCGGCATCTTCACCGGCAAGCACCACTTTCAGATTCTCGCCGGTGTTGCCGGCGCCGACCGACACCCGCGCGCCGGGCAGCACCGCCATACGCTGGCGAATCTCGGCTTCGACCGCGCTTTGCTTGTCGCGGTCATGGCGCGACACCAGGTTCACGGTCAGCGTCGCCTTACGCACGTCACTGGTGCTGCTGCTACCAAACGCCCCGCCCCCGCTGGTGCCGCTGCCGATGGCGCTGAACACACGGGTCACTTCGGGCATCTCGGACAGCAGTCGGCGCGCCTGCTCGGCCACCGCATAGGTGTCGCTCAGCGGGCTGCCCGGCTGCATTTCGATGCTGACCTTGGTTTGCGCGCGGTCGGCCGCCGGCACGAAGCCGGTCGGCAAGAGCGGTACCAGCATCAGCGAGCCAACAAAGAACATCAGCGCCGCCAAGGTGGTGGTCTTGCGGTGCTTGAGGCACCAGTCGGCCCAGCCGAGGTAGCGCTTCATCAGCCAGCTATCGGCCGGCTGTGCGCCATGCGCCTTGAGAAAATAGGCCGCCATCATCGGCGTGAGCAGACGCGCGACCACCAACGAAGCCACCACGGCCACCGCGGCCGTAATGCCAAACTGCTTGAAGAACTTGCCCGGCACGCCGCCCATAAAGGCCGTCGGCAGGAACACCGCCACCAGCGTGAAGGTGGTCGCAATCACCGCCAGACCAATCTCATCGGCGGCCTCGGTGGCGGCCTGAATGGGCGTCTTGCCCATGCGCAGGTGGCGCACGATGTTCTCGATCTCGACGATCGCGTCATCCACCAGAATGCCCACCACCAGCGCGAGCGCCAGCAGGGTCAGCGTGTTCAGGCTGAAGCCGAGATACTGCATGGCCAGAAACGTGGGGATGATGGACAGCGGCAGCGCCGCCGCCGACACCAGCGTGGCGCGCCAGTCGCGCAGGAACCACCACACCACCAGCACCGCCAGCAGCGCGCCTTCGTACAGCAACTCCATCGAGCCCTCGAAGTTGTCTTCGACCGGCTCAACCGTGTTGAAGGCCTCTTCAATCACCACCTGCGGCGATTTCGCCTGCAAGCTCGCCACCGCCTCGCGCACTGCATCGGCCACCGCCACTTCGCTGGCGCCCTTGATGCGCGTGATTTCAAAGCTCACCGCCGGCTGACCGTCAAGCAAGGTGATGCTGCTGCGCTCGGCAATGCCATCGCGCACCCTGGCCACTTCGTCAATACGCACCCGCCGACCACCGGCCAGCGGGATCTCCAGCGCCGCAATATCGGCCACCGTGGCCACCGCGCCCAGCGTGCGCACCGACTGAATCGTGCCGCCGATGTCGCCGCGCCCGCCCGAAGCATCCACCTGCACCTGACCCAGGCGGCTGGACACATCGGCGGCCGTCACGCCCAGCGCGGCCATGCGCTCGGGCAGCAGGTCGACCTGCACCTCACGGTCAACGCCACCCACGCGCGACACCGCGCCCACGCCCTTGACCGCCAGCAGTGCCTTGGACACATCGTTGTCCACAAACCACGACAACGCCTCTTCGTCGAGGCGATCCGAGCGCACCGCATAAGTGAGGATCGCGCTGCCCGACGTGGTGACTTTCGACACCACCGGGTCGCGCATGTCGGCGGGCAGATCGGCACGCACGGAGTCGACCGCATTGCGCACTTCATTGAGCGCGACTTCAGTGTCCTTCTCCAGCTCAAACTCCACGCTGATCACTGCCGAGCCATCGGTCAGCGTGGTGGTGATGTGCTCGATGCCGCCCAGCGTGGCGACCTGATCCTCGATCTTGCGCGCCACCTCGGTTTCGAGCTGGCTGGGCGCCACGCCCTCATAGCTTGCGCTGACGGTAATCGTCGGCAGTTCGATGTCAGGAAAATTCTGTATGCCCAGTGCGCGGAAAGCGCCCAGGCCAAGCACGGTGAGCAGCGCAAACAGCAGCAGCGCCGGCACCGGGTTGCGGATAGACCAGGCCGAAAAGTTCATCGTGCCACCTCCGGCGCCGACTCAACCCGCACCCGGTCGCCATCATTCAGGAAGGCGCCGCCGCTGGCGACGATGCGTGCATCGGCCGCCAGTGCGGTCAGCACCTCCACCTGCGTGCCACGCCGCCGGCCCGTCTCAACCCGGTGCTGCGTCACGCCGCCCTCGGCATTCACCTCAAACACATAGCTGTGGCCGTCACGCAAAACCACCGCCGCCGTCGGCAACACCGTAGCCGGCGCCTCGCCGGTCAGGATATCGCCGCTCGCAAACATGCCGGCCCGCGCCGCGCCACCCGCGGGCAGGTCGACATACACCAGTGCCTTGCGGCTGCTCGCATCCAGCGTCGGCGCCAGCATGCGCACGGTGCCGCTCACGGCGCTGCCATCGGCCAGACGCAACTGCGCCGCCTGCCCCGGCGCCACCGCCACCAATTGCTCGGCCGACAGCTCGGCCCGCCACTCCAGCCGGCCCTGCCGCACCATGCCGAACAGCTCGGTGCCCGATTGCACCACACTGCCCAGCGTCGCGCTGCGACGGCTGATGATGCCGTCGTCCGGCGCCACGATGCGCGTCTGTCCGAGACGGATCTGCTCACTCTTGAGCGCCGCCTGCGCAGCCGCCAGATTGGCCTTGGCGCTTTGCTCGGCCACCAGATACTGCTGCACCTGCTGGTCCGACAGCGCCCCGCTGCCGCTCACCTTGCGCGCCCGGTCGGCATTGCCACGGGCCTCGGCCAGTGCCGCGCGCGCCTGATCGACCATGGCGCGCTGCTGCGCCTCGGCGGCCGACACGCTGTCGCGCGAGAGCTCGACCAGCGTCTGCCCGCGCTTGACCACATCGCCCACATCGGCGGCCACCTTGACAATGCGCAGCCCGCCGGTTTCGGCGGCAATCACCGCCTCCTGCCACGGCGTTACGCTGCCGCTGGCGCTGATCTGGCGCGGCCAGCCAACCTGCGACACCCCGGTCACGCTCACCGCCATGGCGGCGCGGGCGGCAGGTTTTTCCACCGCGGCGTCGGCCGGCTGACGGGTGAACTGGTAGGCCCCGCCAAGCACCAGTGCGGCGGCGATGGCGAATGCGGTGAGTTGATGTACGCGTTTCATGAGCGGTCTCCGGCGTCGGCTATCCAGCCCCCGCCTACGGCTTTGTAAAGTGAAATCCAGTCCAGCACGCGGTCGCGCTGAAGGGTGATGAGCTTGCGTTGGGCGGTGGTGGCGCTGCGCCGCGCGTCTTCGAGCGAGAGCAGGCTCACGCCGCCGGCCAGCCAGTGCGTTTCGGTGGCGGCCAGAAAGCGGGCATAGCCTTCCATCGCCGTGCGGGCGTCGGCCTCGCGGCGCTGGGCGCTGTCGAGCGTGACCAGCGCCTGCTCCACCTCGCGCACCGCCGCACGCACCGCCGACTCATACGCGGCCTGCTGTTGCATCAAGCGCGCCTCGGCGCCTTTCACCTCGGCCGTAAGCGCCCCGCCGTTAAAAATCGGCAAAGACAGCGCCGGGCCAATCGACCACGGCAGGCTGGTGGCAGCGGCACCGGTCAGCACACTGGACAGCGAGACGCTGCCCGACAGGCTCAGGCGCGGGTAACGGTTGGCCTCGGCCGCGCCGATGTCGGCGCTCGCCGCAGCCAGGTCGCGCTCGGCGGCCGCCAGGTCGGGGCGCTGGCTGAGCACGGCCAGCGGCACGACGTCGACCACAAACGCCGCCGGCACCGGCAGGGGCGGCACGCCTTCGCCGAGGCGGCTGCGCAGGTCGGTTTCGGGCACGCCGGTCAGCGCCACCAGCGACTTGATCGTCACCTCGCACTGGGCGCGCTGGTCTTCGAGGTCGGCCCGTGCGTCGGCCAGGCTGGCGCGCGCCAGCTCGGCATCGGCCGGCGCGGTAAAGCCGGCGTCGACCGACACGCGGGTCATGCGATTGGTTTCGGTGCGCGAGAGCACATCGTCGGCGCGCGCGCTTTGCAGTTGGCGGCACGCGCGGTAATTCACATAGCTGCTGGCCACCTCGGCCGCCAGCGACACACGGGCTTCGTGCCAGTCAAACTGGCGCGCGGCGAGGCGGGCTTCGGCGGCTTCGGTACTGCGCTGCACACGGCCGAAGAGGTCAATCTCCCAGGCCGAATCGACCGCCACCGTGCCCGTCGTGCGTGCGGCCACCGGGGTGTCGCGCTCGGTGCCGCTGCGCATCGCGCTGGCGCTGCCATCGACCGTCGGAAAACGATTGGCTTCGCTCACGGTGAGCCCGGCGCGGGCTTCGGCAATGCGGCCGGCGGCGGCCATCAAAGTGGGGCTGGCAGCGTCGGCATCGGCAATCAGACCGGCGAGCACCGGGTCATTGAATTGCGCCCACCAGTCGACCAGCGCAGCCGGCGTACCGTCATGCGGCTGGGCGGCCTGCCACGCGGCGGGGGCCACGGCGACCGGGCGCGTGAAGTCCGGCCCGACGGTGGCACAGCCCACCAGAGCGAGCGCGCTCAGCAGCACGCCAGCGCGTCGAATCCAGCGGGCGTGTTGCGGGCCATGGAGTAGTGTTTGAGACATGAACGACAGCCAGACATTAACGAGTGCCGATACTGCCTTACGTGCACGTTAAGTACAGTCGGGCGGGTGTAAAGTCGGGTAAAACCTTTGCCGCACGAGGCCGCGCATGAGCGATCACGACACCCTCACCACTCCCGGCGCCGCACGCGAAAGCGCGCCGATCGCGATGGATGCCATCATCGCCAACCGTGGCCGCCAGTGGGAGCGCACTGTGTGAACGGCCGACTGAAGCCGTGGCTCATTCGCGCCGGCCTGTGCTGCGGCGTGCTCGCGCCCGTGCTGTGGGCCGCCACCATCGTGCTCGCCGGCGAACTGCGCCCGGGCTTCGATCACGCGAGCCAGTACATCAGCGAACTGGGCGAACGCGGCAGCCGCACCGAAGTGTTCATGCGCTACGGCAGCTTTGTCCCGACCGGGTTGATGCACGCGGCCTTCGCTGCGGCCTTCGGCGCCCTGCTCGTGCGCCGCGGCAATGACGTGGTGATCACCGCGCTGGTCACACTACTCATCGCGCTCGACGGCTTTGGCCGCGTGGGTGCCGGCCTGTTCTCCTGCGAGCCCGGTTGCGCCTCGCCGGAGGTATTCTCGCAACGCGTGCACAACCTCACGGCCACGGTCGCATTCTTCTCGATCATCATCGCCACGCTGCTCGCCCCGCGGGTGTTCCGCCATCACGCGCGGCTGCGTCCGCTCAAGGCATATTCGTTCCTCAGCGGCTGCGCCGCCATCATCTTCCTCGTGCTGATGCGCACGAGCGAAGCCACCGGCGTCGCTACTGGCACCTATGAACGCCTCGCCACGGGCGTGTTGTCGCTGTGGGTGCTGGTCGTCGCGGTTCGGCTTTGGCCGCTGGTCGAACCCACGCGGCCACCAAGGCCAGGCTAAGGGGTCACCCCGTCCCCGCGGATATCGCCTGACGCGCACGTAGCGTCCGGTTTGACGGGTGTAAAGTCGGGCAAAACCCCTGCCACACAGGCCCGCGCATGAGCGATCACGACACCCTCACCACCCCCGGCGCCGCACCCATCAAGCTATGGACGCACGGCGTGCCCGTCGAGCCCGCCGCCCGCGCACAGCTCATCAACACCGCCCGCCTGCCCATCATCTACAAGCATCTGGCGGTGATGCCCGATGTGCATCTGGGCAAGGGCTCGACCATCGGCAGCGTGATCCCCACGGTCGGCGCCATCATTCCCGCCGCGGTCGGCGTAGACATCGGCTGCGGCATGATGGCCGTGCGCACCACACTCACCGCCGCCGACCTGCCCGACAGCCTCTACGGCCTGCGCCTCGCCATCGAACGCGCCGTACCCCACGGCCGCACCCGCGGCTGCGGCGGGCGCGACAAAGGCGCCTGGGAGCGCCCGCCCGCCAGCGTCGACGCGGTGTGGAAAACGCTGGCCCCGGGCTTTCGCCGCCTCGTCGCCAAACTGCCCAAACTCGAAAAGACCAACAACCACATCCACCTCGGCACGCTCGGCACCGGCAACCACTTCATCGAGGTCTGCCTGGATGAGGCCGGGCAGGTGTGGTTCATGCTCCACTCCGGCTCGCGCGGCGTCGGCAACGCCATCGGCCGCCACTACATCGAACTGGCCCAAGCCGACATGCGCCAACACATCGCCAGCCTGCCCGACCGCGATCTGGCCTACTTCACCGAAGGCGCCCAACACTTCAAGGACTACGTCGAAGCCGTCGGCTGGGCGCAAGACTACGCCCGCCACAACCGCGAACTGATGATGCGCCACGTGCTCGACGCCGCCGCCAAAATCATCCACAAACCCTTCACCACCGACCAGCAGGCGGTGAACTGCCACCACAACTACGTACAGAAAGAGACCCACTTCGGCCGCGACGTCTTCATCACCCGCAAAGGCGCCGTCTCCGCCCAATCCGGCCAGCTTGGCATCATCCCCGGATCCATGGGCGCGCAAAGCTACATCGTGCGCGGCAAAGGCAACCCCGACAGCTTCTGCTCCTGCAGCCACGGCGCCGGCCGCGTCATGAGCCGCACCGCCGCGCGCAAACAATTCACCGTCGACGACCAGGTGCGTGCGACCGAAGGCGTGGAATGCCGAAAGGATGCAGAAGTGATTGACGAAATCCCGATGGCGTATAAGGATATCGACGCCGTCATGGCCGCGCAGGCGGGGTTGGTGGAGGTGGTGTATCGGTTAAGGCAGGTGGTTTGTGTGAAGGGGTGAATCTCGAAAAGGCAGCAAACTATCGCTTGAAATCCGATCGGCGCATCTGCTATACATAAACGTCATTCTATTTTTTTGCAGCCTCTCGGGAGGCTTCAAATAAATTGCCTTGTTTCAACATATCTTTTTCGCAATATTGTTGATATCTATTTATTTAACAGATACTACGTATGCTAGCGAAGTTGTATGCAAAACAAGCTCAAGATGTGGGCAAATTACTGGCTCATTTAGTAGATCTAGACGGATCTGGCAGGTGGGCTTTAGAAAACTCAGAACGTATTTGTTTAAATAAAGACATGGCGCCATATGCCCTTTGAAACTGATACTCATGGAATTAATTGTGGGCACAGCTACGGTTTAACTGGGTGGATGGATTTTATTTAGGCACTTCGAAGTTCCTATATGCGCCCAAGGGCAGGCGACTGTCATGAGTAGAATTACGAGCGAATGGCGAGCATAGCCCCAATGCCAGCAAATTAGGCAGCTTGTATGCCAAATAGAATATTGCGATGCGCATGCCCTTGCTCCGCTGGATACTGCAGCCGAATTCGGGTCGCTCGGTGGCAGAACGGGCGCCAAACAGGTCAGTGGCGCTTATTTGGCAGAAATAGAGCGTAAAAAGGTCACTGCTGTCGCCTTACTGTAAAAATCGTTTGCTTTTATCGAACTATGCATTCGTATTGCGAACCCCCTCGATTTCCGGCCTCCTCTCGTCTTTTTGGCGAGCGATTGGACCGAAGACATTGTCATAACACTTTTCCAAGATCGAAGACCTGCACCTCACGGGGTTCGCGCACCGCGCATAACATCGTGGAGATACTGCTGATCTCGACATGTGCACTCTTCAGCGAGGTCGAAGGCTTCGAGGACATCGATCACTGGGCGCGCATCAAGGATTTCTGGCTTCGGTGGTTTCTGAGCTTGAATTACAGGATCCCGTCGGCCGATACGTTTGCGCGCGTGTTTCGCCTGCTCGACCCGAAGGCGTTCGAGTCGGCCTTCCGGGCGTGGGTTGGCTCGTTGCTGCCGTCGTTCAAGCAGGTAGCCATTGACAACAAGACCCTGCGCGGATCGGCCGACGGCGACAAATCACCGCTGCGCATGGTGGGCGCGTTTGCTACGGATATCGGCATCGTGCTCGGCCAGGAGGCAGTCAAGAACAACAAGCGCACGCTGCGCGCAGCCATTGAGGATGCGTTTTCCGATGTGCCCAAGGACGGCCTCGATCACACCGATCGCTGCCACGGGCGCCTCGTGCGCCTCGTGCGCCTCGTGCGCCTCGTGCGCCTCGTGCGCCTCGTGCGCCTCGTGCGCCAGCATGTGCAAGTGATCGAGAACACCGGGCAGGACGACGCCGACGCGTGGGCCGGCTGCAAGCGACTGGGCCGGATCGTCTCCCGTCGCCTCGAGGGCGGCGAGCGCCAGGCACTCGAGACCCGCGATTACATCAGCTCAGCCGAACTCACTCACCAACAACTCCATACGGCGGTACGCCAGCACTGGGGCATCGAGGACCGGCTGCGCTGGCGTCTGGACGTTATCTTCCGCGAAGACGATGCCAGGATCCGCAAGGACAACGGCCCTCGAAACGCAGGGCTGATCCGTAAATTCATTCTTATCCGGGTGATGGCGGGCAATTTGAAGCGAGAGTTAGCAAAAAATCGCCGGAACAACAACAAGGAGGCCGGACATGACCGAAATGAACCTTGCAAATTCGAGGTCGCTGACGTTTGACGCCCTGTGGCGGCAAAGCAAATTCCTATCTCTGAAACTTCGATACCTTGTCGTTGCCGCCGCTTTGACTTGGAGTGCCTTGACGGCATCGGGCCCCGCGCAGGCTGCAGATGAACACACCATCGTTGGCACTTGGCAGGGGACCTACACGTGCGGAAACGTCGAAGGTGGACTGACCCTCAAGCTGGAGGAGGGCTCCAACGGCCTGCTGGAGGGGGAATTTCATTTCGAAATCACCAGGCCGCGGCCCGCCCAGGGCACCTACCGGGTGCGCGGACGCTATCAGCCTGGCAGCCGCAGCTTCACCGCGGTTCCGGCCGAGTGGATTGATCGTCCATCCGGCTACAGAGCTGTCGGCATGTCGGGCGCGATCCTTGAAAGCGGCCTGATCATTTCCGGTGACTTGCGCGGCTGCGGCGGAGTCTCCAGGTTCGAGGCGCGCCGCAGCGGTGCCCGGACGACTACCGCCGGCACGATCGCAGTCGCGTCCGATACGCTGACTGCGCCGACCGGCGGGCCGTTCGAGGGGCACTGGCGCGGCGTTATGCAGTGCACACATCCGCAGATCGCCAGGCGGCGTCTTCCGGACATGCAACTGGACCTTGATATTCTGCAGGATGAAAATGCCGTGGTTGCCGTGACACGCCTGCAGGCACCGTCCCCGTATGGCTTGAAGCGGCAAATCTGGCAGGGCAGTATCGAGGGTGACGTGGCGAGCCTGGGCCCCGGAGTGACGCAGCTTGAGGGGTCGCGGTACTACACGGCCAAGTCTGCCCGGCTGGAAGCTGCAGGCGACGGGCGACTGTCTGTCTATCTCGAGGGTATCACTGTTAATGGCAAGAACTGCGATCCGCTCATTGTCTCTCGGAGCGGCGCCCCACAGGTTCCGTCGGTTTCGCATGCCGGGGACATTGCGGGTATATGGTCCGGCTACACTAGCTATCATGTATCGAGAATCAGGGATCTTGAAAGGATTGACTCCCTCCGAGCGTTGGCCCAAGGAGACGCAGGTCAACTTCGGATGGAGATTGCTGATGACGGTGGCAAGTTATACGGGATCTATTCGACCGCTAATCCGGTTGGTAGGCCTCCGGCTGAGCAGGACCGGTTTTCGGCCACGATCCGCCCGCTGCTGGTGCTAGAGGATGGTCGCGTCGCCTTCGCCAAAGTGCGCGCGACACAGATCGAGGGCGTGTTTGCGCCGGAACGTGGCGGCGCCATGAATGCCACGCTCATGTTCCTGGTGGTAGTGTCGCTTGAGGACGATGGCCAATTGTTGGTGGAGCAGCTTGGCTCCGGCAAGCGCGCCTTCGCCTACCGCCTGCATCGCTCCAGCGAGGCGGAGGCGGGAGCACTGGCGCTCGGCGAGGCGCCACCAGTCCCGCTGCCATCGACACTGGGTGGTACGTTCGCCAACGCCCCGAGCCTCGATGCCCAGTGTCGCGCCGTTGTCCAGTGGGCGGAACCGGTGACCAGCTCGCACGATCTGGGGCGCATGATGGTTTCGAAGGGGCAGGAGGCGCAGCTTCCGTTGTTCGAAGATTCGGCCTTCGAACCCGTGTTCGGCAAGCCCTACGCGCTCACCACCGCCGAGGAACGCGGGATTCTCAATCAGATGGTGCGCCGGATATGCCCCGGCCGCGTCGGCATGAACACAATCGTTGCCAGCGCGCTCGAGTACGGCTTTGGTCAGGAACGGAACTTCGAGAAAATTGTGGGTAAGCTCTTCGACCGGCAGGAATCGACCAGCTGGCTTGAGACGGCGATGGCCGAGATTGGCACTCTCCCCATAGACACACTCTCCTACGGCCGGCTGTCTGCCATAGAAGACGAGGCGGAAAGTCGCGGCAAGGATATTCCGCCCGAGAGCCGAGCGGCACTCCACGCCGCGCTAGCTGTGTAAACCCACTAGGTTGTTCGCATTCGGTAGCCGGCTGATCGGCGGTAGATATTTCAAGCTGGCGTGTGGCCGGTGCCAGTTGTACTGATGCAACCAGATCGGCAAGTGGGCGGCACGCTGCTGCGAGGATTCGTAGGAGCGGGCGTAGGCCCATTCGCGCAGGGCTGTCTGGATGAAGCGTTCGGCTTTCCCGTTGGTCCGTGGCGTGTATGGCTTGGTGCGCATGTGCCTGAGCCGAAGGCGTCGGCATAAGCGCTTGAACTTTCGGGACTTGTAGCATGCACCGTTGTCGGTCAGTACGCGCTGGAAACGGATGCCAAGGCTGGCGTAATAGCGCACTGTTCGAAGCAGCGCGATGCAGGCGCTGCGGCCGCTCTCGTCAGGGCAGATGGTGCTGAAAGCGATACGCGAATGATCATCGATCGCCACATGAACGTACTCCCAACCGGCCCCGGGTGAGTCTTGCCGACGATCGCCAGTTACCCGGTGCCCGGGGCGACGAAAACGCCCGAGTTTCTTGATGTCCAGGTGCAACATGCCGCCAGGGGCCGGGTACTCATAGCGCCGCACCGGCTTGGCCGGCTCAAGGTTCGCCAGGCGGTGGAGCCCTGCGCGGCACAGGATACGCCCCACCGTGCTGCGCCCGACGCCCAGATCCTGACTAATTTGGTGGTATGGCTGTCGACTCTTGCGTCGTTCGATGATCATCCGCTGGCGTTCGCCACTCAGCGCATGCGGGCAGCGGTGCGGGCGTGAAGAGCGGTTGTGCAAACCACCCGGCCCTTCTTCTCGATAGCGCTTGAGCCACTTGTAAGCCGTGCGGGTGCTGACCCCCGCAGCCTGTGCCGCCTCTTCCACGCGCAGACCATATTCGACGACGCGCCTCACAAGAAGCGCTCGACCATGGACGGTTAATCGGGCATTTTTATGTGTGTTCATTCGGGAACCTCGGAGGACTGGTTTGGTTGGCGCCTCCAATCTGACGGGTACGTCCCGAATGAACAACCTACAGAGAGATCACAGCTAGCTGACAAACGTCGCGCCATCGACGTCGCGGAGATTAACAAGCGAGTCGCCAGAGTCCCAGCGCTGCCAGCAGAGTTGGCGACCCTCAACATGCTCAAGGAACTGGTCAAGGACTCAGGGAAGATAACGCTGGCGGGTGCCGACCTCCGTGCGCTGACGCAGGCGGTCCGGGCCAAGGCCGACGCCATCACCGGACCGGAGATCGACAAGGCCGTTCGGGCGGCAGAGAATGTGCCGGAGACGCTGGAGGGTCTTGGCACCGTCACCCACATAGCGCAGATGACCGGTGAGATGCTCGGTTCGCTTGGCGCCGTTCTTGGTGAGCAAAGGGCCCGCCAACGGGCGGCTCCGATCTATGATCGCCGCAGGGCCCTGATCGATAATCCCGACATCCAGCAGAGCTTCGCTGAGGCGATGCGCTCACTGGAGCCGGGTGGCGACCCGGAGGAGCGGGTCACGAATGCGGCCAGGCGGTACATAGACAGCACCGATTTCCTCGGAAGCACGGCCATACATCCATACGCCGAGGCAGTGAATCGGGCGATCGCCGTGTTGGAGATCCGTTCGATCCGGTTCTACGACCATGCGACCGGCACTCTGGATGGCGAACCGACAGCCGAGAACATGTTATTTGCAGTAAAGGCAAAGTTCGATCAGATAAACGACGAATTGTCATCGACCTACCGGCGCTGCCAGGCGAGGCAGTTCCAGAACGACCCGCTGATGGCGATGCAGTGCCTGACGGTGCTCGGGGCGGGGGGTGGCGGTGAGTTCAAGGTGCGACTGACGCGGTTTGAGAAGCTCGGCTGCGCCGAGGGACTCAACCGCACCGGCTTTATCTGCGATTACGTGCTGGGCTTCGAATCGAACAGCCCGTTCATGCAGGGCCGCATGGGCGAGCTGATGGGCTCCGGCTCGGTCTCTCAGGGTCGGTTCATAAAGACGCAGGGCGGCTGGCTGTTCACGCGGCTGCGGTAGACTTCGCAAGTCTGGTAGGGGGCCCCTCCGCCCCCCTACCAGCTTCCGGTTGACCTGCCAGTTTGTTGATTTCCACGCAGAACTGACCCGGGGTTTTCATCTAAAACTGACCCACCGGTTTATGCGCACAGTATAGCTACGCGGGGTTGGTGTCGGGTTCAGTTTGTGGTGTTTGGTCTCCTTGCGGTTTGGGGTTTCGAGTACGGCCCGGCTGCAGCCGGGCCGTACTCGTCTTGAAACGCCACGACTCGTTGCCGGTCTCGACGATGTGGCAGTGGTGGGTTAGGCGGTCGAGCATGGCGGTGGTCATCTTCGCGTCACCAAAGACGCTGTCCCACTCGGCGAACGATAGGTTGGTCGTGATCATCACGCTGGTGTGTTCGTAGAGCTTCGAGAGCAGATGGAAGAGCAAGGCGCCGCCGGCTTGGCTGAACGGCAGGTAGCCGAGTTCATCGAGAATCACGAGATCAACGTACAGCAGCCGATAGGCGAGCTGCCCCGCCTTGCCGTTGGACTTCTCCTGCTCTAGCGCATTGACCAGCTCCACCGTCGAGAAGAAGCGCACGCGCTTGCCCAGATGCTGGATCGCCTCGATGCCGATGGCGGTTGCCAAGTGCGTCTTGCCGGTGCCCGGCCCGCCGATCAGGACGACGTTGTGGGCGGCGGCAATGAAGTCGCCCCGGTGGAGCCGCCGCACCAAGGCTTCATCCACCTTCGCCTGCGCGAAGTCGAAACCGGCCAGATCGCGATGTGCGGGGAAGCGCGCGGCGGTCATCTGGTAGGCGATCGAGCGCACCTCGCGCTCCGCCGTTTCCGCCGCCAGCAGCTCGCTCATCCACTGCTCGGGCGGCATGTCACTGTGGCGCGCCTTGGCGACGAGCTCCGGCCAGCACTGCGCCATGCCATGCAGCTTCAAGGCCTCGAGGCGTCGGATCAGTTCAATCGACATGACGGGCCTCCGTTCGCAGGCGGTCGTAGCGATGCACATCGGACTTCGGCTCCTCGCGTACCGCGAGTGTCGTCACCACCGGTGTGGTCGGCGGCATACCCGACTTGAGCCGGGCGAGCACGTTGAGCACGTGCTCGCCACTGGGGCGGTCGGACTCGAGCGCCAGTTCGGCGGCGACCAGCACGGCGTCGAGGCCGTGGCGTGGAATCGCGCCGAGCACGTCGGCCATCACCCGGTCGCCACCGCTCTGCCTGAGCAGGTGGCGCTGCAGGCGCAGGAGCGGCTCTGGCATCTCCGCAAACGGCGCGCCGTTTCTGAGCGCGCCCGGCTTCCGATCGACGACGCCGATGTAGTGGGTGAAGTCGTAGAAGGTCTGGTCGCGCTCGAAGCTGCGCGCATGACGGGCGACCTCCTGTCCGTCGGCGACGAGCCGCAGTTCGTTCGGATAGATGCGCAGGCTCAGCACCGCGTGGGCGTGTTCGGCTGGCACGCTGTAGCGGTTGCGCTGGAAGTGAATGAGCGCCGTGCTGGTGACCCGGACCGGCTTCTCGACATAGCCGTCGAATGGTTTCGGGTTCGGCAGCATCTGCATCAGTTCATCCTGCAGCAGATCGCCAATCGTCAGTGCCGGCCATTCCGGGTTGGCCATGTCGGCCCACGCCTGCCGACACTGCTCACCGAGCCATGCGTTGAGCTCGTCGAGATCCTTCCAGTGCCGTTCGCTGGCGCGCTGCCAAATCTGCCGGCGCCGGTCCTGGACGTTCTTCTCAACACGCCCCTTCTCCCAGCCGGCGGCCCGATTGCAGAACTCCGGCTCGAACAGGTAGTGGCCGCACATCGCGAAGAAGCGCGGGTTGATGTCGCGTTCCTTGCCGCGCCCGACCTTGTCGACGGCGGTCTTCATGTTGTCGTAAATGCCGCGTTGGGGTACGCCGCCGAAGGCGGCGAAGGCCCGGGTGTGCGCGTCGAACAGCATTTCGTGGCTTTGCGTCGGGTAGGCGGTGAGCCAGAAGGCGCGGCTCGCGCACAGCTTGGTATGCGCGACGTCGAGCTTGCGGCGCAAGCCGCCGATGAAGGCGTACTCGGTGCTCCAGTCGAACTGGAACGCTTCGCCCAGCGCGAAGGTGAGCGGCACGTAGGCGGGGCCGGGCTTGCCCGATTCCTCCTTCCGCCAGCGCTTGATGAAGGCGCACACTCGGTTGTAGCTGCCCGCATAGCCTTGCGCGCGGATCGCCTCGAACATCGCCCGGCCGGTGCGGCGATCCCGCTTCGGCCGATGCGCGTCCGTCTTCAGCCACTGCCCGAGCTGCTCCGCCCACGGATCAACGACGCTTCTGGCCTCTCGTGGCTTGTACTGCGGCTCGACCACGTCCTTCTGGCGCAGCCAAGTGCGGATGGTGTTTCGGGCAAGCCCGGTTTGCCGCGCAATCTCGCGCAACGGCAGGTGGTCGCGGAAATGCATCCGCCTGATCTTGGCCAACATGCCCACTTTGATCACTCCTTGATTCCCCCGCCGAATGCACAGCAGGGTATTCAATCAAAGGTGGGTCAAATTTCGATGCAAATTGCCCCTTCAGATGGGTCAATTCTGGGTGGCCGTCAACACGCGTAACTGTCCACATGAATGCGCGCCGGACGCTCGGCGGCCTCGGGGCGGTAGATGCGCTTCCAGTCGAGCCAGCCGTTCGGTGTGCCCAGCACATCGATCAGCGGCATGTGCGCAAAGCCGTCGGCACTGCGCAGCCGGGCTGCGTGCGCAATCGTGCAATACGGCCGCAAGGTGTGCGGTAGCAGGTTGCGCGTCTCGTAACCCGGCCAGCTGCCGTTGCCATAGCGGATTTCCAGCTCGGTGTTGGCCGCCTGATACTCCAGATCCCAGTTCGTCTGCAGCATGCGGACCGACAACTGCGGACGGTGCGCAATAAAACGGCCGATCCGCGGCGCGAGCCAGAGTTCGCCAAAGGTGTTGTTCACATGCAGTTCCAGCACCCCATCGGCCGCGCTGCTGAAAATGCTGTTCATGCCCGCGTTGAGCCGCTGGAGCCCCTCCTTGACGACATCCAGCAGGGCGCGCCCTTCCGTGGTGAGCTGAAGCGAGCGCGTTTGGCGCAGGAACAATTCCTTTCCGAGCTTGTGCTCAAGCAGTTTGATCTGCTGGCTGACGGCGGACTGGCTCAGATTCAGTTCTTCGGCCGCCAGGGAAAAACTCAGGAGCCGCCCGGCGGCCTCAAACGTGCGCAGCCAGTTGAGCTGAAGGTTGCCGATCTTCATCGGCCCGCCCCCGGTCGGGCATCGTCTCGTCGCGGGTTCGCCATTCGCGCCTCCGTGGCATAAATTCTGATATTCGGAATAATATATTCCGAATATCGAACTATCCGAGCTTGTGCCGCCCGTGTCAAGCCATCACGACGCGGCGTCGCGCACGAGACTGCGCGAACGCGCCACCCCTACTTGACGTGATGTACGAACGGCGCGTCGGCGCCCCACAGATCGGCGACACGGGCATCCCGACCACAGCTCTCGCGGTAGAAATTGTAGGCATCCACCTGCGACTTCGGGCCACGGCGGGTGAGCGTCCAGCCGCCGCCCTTGTAGTAGTCCTGATGGTAGTCCTCGGCGACGGTGAAGGGCTTGGCGTCGAGGATCGGGGTCACAATGGGCTGGCCGAGCTGCTTCTGGGCGGCGTTGAGTTCGGCCTGGGCGATGGCGCGTTGTTCGGTGGTGTCGACAAAAATCGCGGTGCGGTAGCTGCTGCCACGGTCGCAGAACTGCCCGCCAGCATCGGTGGGGTCGATGGAGCGGAAGAACAAACGGATGAGCTTGTCGTAGCCCACCACATCGGCATCGTAGGTGATCTTGACAGCTTCATAGTGACCGGTGTCGCCACGGGTCACTTGCTGGTAGGTGGGCTTGTCGGTGTGGCCGCCGGTATAGCCGGAAACGGCTTCGATAACGCCGGGGACGGATTCGAAGTCGGACTCGACGCACCAGAAGCAGCCGCCGGCGACGACCATGTGCTGGAGGTCTTTGGCGCTGGCGGGGCCGAGCGGCGCGAGGCTGGCCGCCACCAGGGTGATGGCGAGAGTGAGGCGCTTGAGCTTGTGACGGGTGTGTGGCATGGGTGGTCTCCTTAGGGTAAGAGACCGCCCGGACGGGCCAGCCCTTACACCGACGCGCGATCCGCCACCGGCCGCCTCGCATTCGATAGGGCGGACAAGCCACAGGCGCATCCGCCGTTGGTGCCACATCGGCAGGCTGTTCGGCGGATGCGCTCGGCTTGTCCGCCCTACGGGCGGCAGGCTGACCGTTGCCGACCTCACCACACCAGCCGCAGGCTGGCGTAAATGAGCGGTTCGTGGCGGTAGCGGCCCTCGTGGAACTCGGTATAGATTTCGCCGAGGTTCTGCATCACGAGCGCAAATTCGTTCTCGGCGCCCGGCGGACCGAAGCGTTTGGCGAGGCGCAGGTCGATGCGATCGCGGTTGGGCACGCGGTCGCCCTGGTTGAGCCAGTACATGTCGTCGTTGTGGTAGTAGCCGAGGGTGGCGCGCCAGCGGTCCGGCAGGTCTTTCATGAGCAGCAGCGAGGTGGTCACCTGCGGCGCGCTCAGTTCGATGTCGCGGTCGACCAGGTCGTCACTGGCGTTGAGGGTGATGTAGGCCTGCGAGAACACCACCCGGCCCCAGCCCTGCTTGCGCCAGTCGACGGTGTATTCGCCGCCCTTGGCGACAAAATTGCCCAGATTGAGGAAGCGCTTGGTCTTGGCGCTCTGGTAGGTCAGTGCGTTGACGGCCGACCAGTCGGCCGGCGGGAAGACGCCCACATCGCTGCAGCGCTCCTTTGACGGCACCGGCACCGCCGCCGTCGGCAGGCGGCAACTCTGGCTGTCGAGGTAGCCCGAGTAGGCCTCGCGGAAGACACGCACGTCGACCGCCAGGCCTTTCATCGGCCGGGCCACGAGGCCAATCTCGAAGAAGCGCATCTCTTCGGGGTCGATCGGCTGCGCGGCGTTGTAGCCGATATTCACGATCGAGCCGTTCTCGCGCAGCGTTTCGAGGCCGTGCGACTCGATGAGCGAGGGCGCCCGGTAGGCCTTGCCGGTCGACACGCGCAGCGCGGTACCGGGGTTGAGCGCGAGGTTGAGCGCCACCCGCGGCGAGAACAGCTTGCCGCTGTAGTCATGGTGCTCGTAGGTGCCGCCCAGGTTCAGCGCCAGCGCGTCGGTGGCCTGCCAGGTGAGGTTGCCGAAGGTCTGCCAGTAGGTGGCGATGAGCGCCGCATCGGTGTCGAAGTAGGCCGCCGAGCGCACCCGCTCGTGGCGCGCGCCAGCGCCGATCAGCGCCTGCACCGACGGCAGGATCTGGCCGCTCAGCTGCACTTCGAGGTTGTGGACACTGACATCGATGTCGCGGTCTGCATCGATGATGCCGTCGCGGCCTTCACCCATGGCGCGCACATCGATGTCCCACGCCCGGCGGGCCTGCTGGCCCTGGTAGAAATACTGCAGCGACAGCTCGGAGGTGGTGCTGTAACTGCGCGTCCAGTCAGCGTGCACCGTCTGGTTGCGGATGTCGCCATCCTGCAGCGGATCGAGGTGAAAGTTGCGCAGTCGGGTACCCAGCGCCGGGTAGCCCCGTGTGTCCACGCCCTGGCTGAGCCCGAAATGCAGGCTGAGGCGGTCCTGCGGGTTGATCTGGCTGACCAGGTGGAGATTCAGTGTCTCGCGCGAGAACGCTTCCTGCATCTCGTTTTCGCCATTGCTGCGGACAAACGATTCGAAGGTCGTCGCGCTGCGGGTCGATGCCGACAGCCGCCATGCCACGGGCGAATCCGCGGGCCCATTGACGCGCACGCCGTGGTCGTAGAAGCCGTCCACGCCGAACCGGGAAATCACGCTGTAGCCGTCTTCGATGACGGGCGAGCGGGTGATGATGTTGACCACCCCCTGGAAGGCGTTGGCGCCGTAGGCCCCGCCGTTGGCCGAGCGCACCACCTCGATGCGCTCGATGTCATCGACGCGGATGGTGAGGTTGTCCCACTGGGTATCGCCCCAGATCGGGTGATTGACCATCCGCCCATCGACCAGCACCTTGATGCGCCGGTCAAAGGCGTCGCCAATGCCATGGTTGGCCACGGTCGGCGAGCCGCCGGGCCAGTCAGCCACCATGAAGCCGGGCACGAGGCGCAGCAAATCATGAATCTCGGTGAAGCCCGAAGCTTCGATCATTTCGCGGTCAATCAGCGTGACAGGCGCGGGGGCCGAGAGCGGCGACTGGGCCAGTCGCGAAGCCGTCAGCACCAGCGGGATCTCCTCGAAAAAGGCGTCGGTTTCACTGGCGACGGCACCTGCGGCGAAGGCACACAATGCCATGCCGCACACCGGTAGCGCGCGGCGAAACCTTGCGGCGCGCACGAAATGAAATGCCACGAAAACTCCCGGATCGTGTTGTCGGTTCTGATGGGGCGGCAAGGCTCTCACGCAGGCCGCACAGGGTCAACGCACAAAAGAGCACTGCTCTATTCAGGATAACGAATACCCGCAGGGCAACTGAAGGGTTGCGCGGCATTAACCGCTGAACGGCACCCTGTGGCATATCGGCGCCCCACCAGAATCGCGCGCGGCACCCGGCGTCTTGCCCTTCGCGTAGACTGCCCCCGGGCTCCCTCATCCTGGACGCAGCACATGCGGATGTTCAATCTCGGTATCGCAGTCGGACTCTTCCTTGGTCTGAACCTGGCACTCACCCCCTCGCTCGGCGCGACCGGCGGCGGGCTGGCGCTGGTGGCGACCATCGCCTGGCTGTGGACCACCGAAGCCCTGCACGTCAGCGTCACCGCCGTGCTCGTACCCCTGCTGGCTGCTGTGAGCGGCGTGCTGCCTTTCGACGGCGCGCTCAAGCAGTTTGCCGATCCGGTGATCTTCCTGTTCCTCGGCGGCTTCGCGCTCGCCGCCGGTTTGCAGCGACAGGGGCTGGACCGCTGGATGGCCGCGCAAGTCATCCGCCGCGCCGGCAACCGGCTCGACCACGCCGCGCGCTGGCTCTTCGGCCTCACCGCCTTCTTGTCGATGTGGATCAGCAACACGGCCACGGCGGCCATGATGCTGCCGCTGGCGCTCGGCTTGCTGGCCTCGCTGCCCATCGAACGCTATCGCTCAAGCTATATGTATGTGCTGCTGGGCGTGGCCTTTTCGGCCAACATCGGCGGCATCGGCACGCTGGTGGGCAGCCCGCCCAATGCCATCGCGGCCGCACAAGTGGGGCTGGGCTTTGCCGGCTGGCTGGCGTGGGGGCTGCCAATGGTGTTGGTGCTGATGCCCTTGATGGACATCGCGCTACGCTTCGCGCTCAAGCCTGAGCTGAGCGCCGAAGTCGAGCTGCCGCCACCACAAGCCGCCTGGACCCGGCCGCAAAAGCAGATGCTGGCGCTGTTTGGCGCCACGGTGCTGCTGTGGGTATTTGGCGCGCCGCTGAATGTCTGGCTGGAGATGGGCCGTGGCTACGACGCGGCCGTGGCGGTATTTGCGCTGGTGATGCTGCATGCCCTGCGCCTGACTGAATGGAAAGCCGTCGAGCGCAGCACCGACTGGGGCGTGCTGCTGCTGTTTGGCGGCGGCCTCACCCTGAGCAAGGCACTGGCTGAAAGCGGCGCGGCGGCCTGGCTGGCAGGGCAGCTCGGCGGCCCGCTCGAAACCCTGCCCGCCTTCGTCTGCCTGGCGCTGATGATTCTGTTCGCGTTGCTGATCACCGAGGTCACCAGCAACACCGCCAGCGCCGCGCTGCTGATCCCGCTGTTCATTGGCCTGGCGCCCCAGATCGACTCGACCACGCTGGCGGTGCTGGTGGCTGTGGGCACCTCCTGCGCCTTTTTGCTCCCGGTGGCCACCCCGCCCAACGCCATCGTCTTCGGCAGCGGCCATGTGCCGCAGCGGGTGATGATCCGCGCCGGGCTGTGGGTATCGCTGCTGGTGTTTCCGGTGCTGGTGGCGGTGGCGGCCGGTGTGCTGACGCTGGTGTGATGCGGCCTTGGTGGGCGGCGAGCCGCCCACCCTACGACGTGGCACCGCCGTCGGCGACGGGTGTCAGGCTTCGATCGGAAAATCCCGCTATGCATTGGTCTCGCGGCACACATCAAGGCGAGCACGCCGCGCGGCTGCCGCTGGCGTAATCCGCCCTGGCGCCAGTGATCCGTAGGGTGGGCGGCTCGCCGCCCACCATCGCGGCCCACGACACACGCCGCCCATCGGGCGACGTAACACCGCCGTCGGCGACGGGCGTCAGCCTTCGATCAGATTCGTGTACGCCCGCCGCGTATCGGGCGACACCGCCGCCAGCACTTGCGCGTAAGCCGTTCTGTGGCGCGCCATGAGCCGTGCGCTGGCGACGGTTTTTGAGCGGCAATACCAGTGGCAGGTGTGCTGAAACAGATACATCTCGGCCATTACGGTGAAGGCCTTGTCCTTGTCGCTGCGTACCGGGTGATCGTCAATCGCATTGGCGACGCCCTGGGCGTGAATGCTGATGGCCTTGCGCAGATCGAAGGTGGCCGTCGGAAACAGGCGATCGGCAAAGGGGATCGCCCAGGCGAGCTTGCTGATGCGCACGGCGTCGGCGTCGAGCCGGCTCATGTCATTGGCGAGCCGGCCGAGCTGTTCGCTCAGCGCCGTTTCGTTGGCCCGCATGAGACCCCAGATCTGTTCGCTGCGCTCGGCATCGCTCTCGCCCAGCGCACGCAGATAGCCCTCGGTAAGGGTTTCCATGTGCTTTTCGAGGCTGTAGTTCTGAAGGTGAGTGCCCAGCAGCGTGATGCGCCGGCGCTGATCCTGGGTTTTAAGGGCGTAGGCGGCGAGGCCGGCCATGACAAGCAATACGATTGGGTCCATGCTGGCATTGTCCGGGGCTTTGGTGATGGCGGCAATGGCGGCGTACTGACGCTCGCAAATGCCCAGCGTAGTCAGCGCCCACTCCGGTTTTGGAGACCAATTTGCCCAAAGTGCCCTGCTAGACTCGTTCGCCAGCTTTTTACGTGGCAGGCATAGATACGGCGGCCCGCCGCGAGGTACGCACCCGTCAGCCCCCTGCCTCGCCATCGGTTCCACATCAACCGATGCCGCGCCCGTCAGACCACCACACCAGGCGCGCCCCACCCGAATTCAGGAGATCACACGTGAAGCCTTTTGCCATTGCCGGCATCCAGATGAACGTCTCGGCCATCGAGTCGAACGTCGAACGCATGAAGCTCAAGCTCGACATCACCATGAATCTCTACCCCTGGGTGCAGATGGTGGTGTTCAGCGAGCTGTGCGCCTTCGGCCCGCTGACCTATGCCGCGCGCGAGTTTCCGTGCGACTTCGAAGCCGAAATGCAGGAGATGGCCCGCAAATACGGCATCTGGCTGCTGCCGGGGTCCATCTTTGAGAAGAGCGGCGACAAGATCTACAACACCGCCTCGGTGATCAACCCGCAAGGCGAAGTGGTCGCGCGTTACCGCAAGATGTTCCCCTTCTATCCCTACGAAGAAGGCGTGACGCCGGGCTTGGAATACTGCGTGTTCGACGTGCCCGAGGTGGGCCGTTTCGGCGTGTCGATCTGCTACGACATGTGGTTCCCCGAGACCATCCGCACGCTGGCGGTGATGGGCGCGGAGGTCATCCTCCACCCCACGCTCACCGGCACCATCGACCGCGACAACGAGCTGGCCATCGCGCAGGCCATGAGCACCATCAACCAGTGCTACATGTTTGATGTGAACGGCCTCGACGCCGGCGGCAGCGGCCGCTCGATCATCACCGGCCCGGACGGCCGGGTGCAGTATCAGGCGCAGAACAACGAAGAGATCATCCCGATCGAGCTGGATCTCGACCGCGTGCGCCGCAGCCGCGAGCTGGGCACGCTGCGCCTCGGCCAGCCGCTCAAGAGCTTCCGCGACCACATGGGTGACTTCAGCATCTACTGGCGCGACCAGACCCACCCCTACCTCGACTCGCTCGGCCCGCTGATCAAGCCGGGGCGCATGGATCGCATCGCCGAACTCAAGAAGATCGAAGGCGGCATGTACCCTCACCCGCTGCCCAAGCCGCCCGCCACGCAGTAAGGCGACACCGGCAAACGCCTGCCGCCGCATCATGCCGCGATCGCTGGCCTATGCCTCGGGCGCCACGCAGACGCGGTTCCGGCCTGCGTTCTTGGCCTGGTAGAGCGCGGCGTCGGCGCGGCTGACCGCCTGCTCGGTGGATTCCCCGGCCTGGTACTCGGTCACCCCGATGCTGATCGTGACCGGAATCGCCTGGCCGTTGACGGCGAAGCCCTCCTCGCCGATGCCCCGGCGCAGGCTCTCGGCGATCCGCAGGGCTTCGCTCAGGTCGCAGTGGCGCAGCAGGATGAGCAACTCCTCGCCGCCCCAGCGCACCACCAGGTCCGATTCGCGCAGGCCGTCGAGCAGCCGTCTGGCGATGCCGGCCAGCACGTCGTCGCCGGCCATGTGGCCATGGCGATCGTTGATCTGCTTGAAGAAGTCGATATCGGCGAGCAGGAAGGCCATGGGCTGCGGATCGCGCTTGTGGTCGGCCAGCAGCTTCTTCATCAGCATGGTGAAGGCGTTGCGATTGAGCAGGCCGGTCAGCTTGTCGATGGTCGCCATCTCCTCGATACGATGCTGGTAGTTCCTCAGCGCCACGTGGGCGAAGAGGATCACGACCGCGGTGATCAGCAGGCTGATCAGGATATTGATCCACAGCGTTCTCTGGATGCCGGCCAGCGCGACATCCTGGCCCTGCTCGACGAACAGGTACCACTTCAGCTCCGGCAGGTAGTTCACCTGCAGGATCTGTGTGTTGCCGTTGGCGTCCGCATACTGGTAGGAGCCGCTGTTTTCGGCCAGGATCTGCGCCAGCTGCGGCCCGATACCGGCACCGGCGTGCAGATCGACATTCAGTACCCTGGCACTGCTGCCCACCAGCACCACCTTGCCGGCCTTGTCGACGAAGTAGATCTTGCGATTGAAGCGTTGCTGGTGCTCGGAGACCAGCCGGCGCACGGCATCTACCGTCAGACCGATGCCGGTGGCGCCGATGTAGTTGCCGTCGAAATCGTAGACCCGGTAGTTGATGAAGATGGTCAGCGCGTCCTGGTTGGCCAGGTCGGGGTCGACGTTGATCTCGTAGTCTTCCGTCAGGGCGCGGGTGCGGTAATACCAGGCGTCGCGCGGCTCGTCGGGCGATATCTGCTTGAGGATGCCGTCGCCGGTGTAATAGGTTCCGCTGCGTTCCGACACGAAGAAGCTCGCGAAAGCGCCATAGCGCTGCCTGACCTCCCGCAGATAGTGCGTCATCTCCTCGACATCGGCCTCGCCCTGCAAGACCCAGCGACGCAGGAAGGTGTCATGCGCCATGGTCGAGGAAATGAGCACCGGCCGCACCAGATCCTTCTGGATCTCGGAGTAGATGTTGCTGGAGGTCAGCGGCAGGCTCTGGTCGACGATGGCCTCAAGAATGGAGCGCTTGGAGACCTCATAGCTGATGAACGAAGTCACCATGAAACCGACAGCCAGCAAGACCCCCAGGATCAGCAGCAGGCGGCCGTGATTGAAGAGACGATGACGATAGGGGTAGCGGGTCATGAACGGACCACAACGGAGGGTAGGACATCATACTATGCAGCGCCGCGACGCCGCGCAGGCATGCGTCCCGTGCGGCCGTCAGGGCTGGCGCTGGCAGCGACGGGCCGCTTGACCGCCTTGCCCCGAGCGGCCGGATGGCGGACGATGCCATTCATGCGACATCTGCCCCGCCTGCTCGCCGCGCTGTGGCTCACCGCCTGCACCACGCCCGCCCCGCCCCCGCCGGCCGACGCCCGCGCCGCAGTTACGCCACTGGCCGCACCGGCACCGGACGCGGTGCGCTACCAGGTGGCGAGCGCGCGCTCGGACGTGCGCTTCGTGGTCTACCGGGCCGGGCGACTGGCGGCGCTGGGGCACAACCATGTGGTCGTAGCGCGGCAGGTCGGCGGCGAGATCGCGCTGGCGCCTGATCTGACGCGCACGCAGTTTTCGCTGCGCCTGCCGGTGGCGTCTTTCGAGGTCGACCCGCCCGAGGCGCGGCGCGACGAAGGCGAGGGCTTCGAAGTGCAGCCCTCGGCCGAGGCCATTGCGGGCACCCGGCGCAACATGCTCGGGCCGCGCGTGCTCGATGCCGAACACCACCCCGAGGTCGTGATCGACGCGGTGACCGTGCGCGGCGCCCTGCCCACGCCGACGGTCACGGTGCGCCTCACCCTGCGCGGCGTGGCGCGCGATGTGGACATGCCGGTGACGGTAGCGCAGAACGGCAACACACTCACCGCCACGGCCAGCTTCGATATCCGCCAGACCGACTTCGGCATCACCCCGATGTCGGTCTTCGGCGGCGCCTTGCAGGTGGCCGATGCGGTGACGGTGCGGATGCGCGTCGTGGCGACACGCCAGCCGTAGGGCGGGTTTCGACCCGCCGCGACGGTGGTTGGCGGGTTGAAACCCGCCCTACGGCGCAATCCGGCGCGAGGCTTTCGGGTCGCGAAACACCAGCGGCGCAGTGCTGACGGCGCCCGGCTGCTGCGCGCGCGCAACGGCGTCGAGCACCACCTGATGCGCCGGCGATTTGTCGCACACCGGGTCGGGTGCGGTGGCATCGCCGGCCAGCATGAAGGCCTGGCAGCGGCAGCCGCCGAGGTCTTTTTCCTTGTCCGGGCAGCTCTTGCAGGTGTCGCTCATCCAGCCGTCGCCACGGTAGCGATTGAAGCCGTCGGAGTCGTACCAGATCTCGCCCACGCTCATCTCGCGCACATTCGGAAAGCTCAGCCCCGGCAGCATCTTGGCGGTATGACAGGGCAGCGCCGTGCCATCGGGCGTGACGGTGAGAAAGACATTGCCCCAGCCATTCATGCACTTTTTTGGGCGGGTTTCGTAGTAGTCGGGCACCACGAAGAAGATGCGGATCTTGTCGCCGAGCTTGGCCCGGTATTCGTTAGTGATGCGCTCGGCGCGCTCGATCTGCTCGCGCGAGGGCAGCAGCTGGTCACGGTTGAGCAGCGCCCACGAGTAATACTGATTGTTGGCCAGCTCCAGGTACTCGGCGCCGAGCGCCACCGCCATCTCGATGATCTGGCCGATGTGGTCGATGTTGAGCCGGTGGATGACGCAGTTCATCACCATCGGCCAGCCGTTGGCCTTGATGGTCTGCGCCACTTTCTGCTTGAGATCGAAGGTGCGCGTGTGCGACAGAAAATCGTTCAGCTCGCGGGTGGTGTCCTGAAACGAGAGCTGAATGTGGTCGAGCCCGGCGCGCTTGAGCGCCTCGGCGCGGTCCTCGGTCAGGCCGACGCCGGAGGTGAGCAGATTGGTGTAAAAGCCGAGCCGGTGCGCTTCGGCCACCAGCACCTCGAGATCGTCGCGCACCAGCGGCTCGCCGCCCGAAAAGCCGCACTGCACGCTGCCCTGCGCGCGCGCCTCGTTCAGCACGCGCAGCCAGCCTTCGGTATCCAGTTCATCCTCGGCCCGGGTGCGGGCGAAATCGACCGGGTTGTAGCAGAAGGCGCAATGCAGCGGGCAGCGGTAGGTGAGCTCGGCGAGCAGCCACAGCGGCGGGCCGGGGCGGTCGGTGGGCGAGCTCATACCACCCACTGCTGCTGACGCGCCATGTCGAGAAAGGCGCGCACGTCGGGCTCCAGCCCGGTGGCATCAAACGCCGTCTCAAGATCGGCAACCAGCGCCGGCACGTCGCGCTTGCCATCGCAGCGCTTGAGGATCTCGGCCGCGCTGGCGTTGAGCTTGACCATGCCTTCGGGGTAGAGCAGTACCCAGGCCTGCTGAGCTTCTTCCCATTGCATGCGAAAGCGCGACGAGAGTTCGGGGGTGTCGGCGCTCATGCTTTCGTCCCGCCGATCTCGATCTCGCAGCTTTGCAGCATGATCGCGTCGGCCAGCGACCACAGCACGTCGAGCTTGAACTGCAGGATGTCGAGCGCGCGTTGCTGCAGGGCGCGGTTCTGGCCGAAGTAGTCGAGCGTAAAGCGCAGGCCGTGGGCCACGTCGCGCCGCGCCTGGGTGAGGCGGTTGCGGAAGTACTGCAGGCCGCCGGTTTCGATCCACGGATATTTGTCGGGCCAGGTGTCGAGGCGCTGCTGGTGAATGTGCGGGGCGAACAGCTCGGTGAGGCTGGAAGCCACGGCGTCCTGCCAGGGGCGCTGGCGGGCGAAGTTCACATAGGCCTCGACCGCAAAACGCGCCGCCGGCGACACCAGCCGCTCGGACACCACGTCGTCGCGACTCAGGCCCACGGCCTCGCCGAGCCGAATCCACGCCTCGATACCGCCGTCGTCCTGCACGCCGCCGATGGCGTAGCCGTCATGGTCGAGAATGCGCTGGATCCACTCGCGGCGGATGTCGCGGTCGGGGCAGTTGGCGAGGATGTTGGCGTCTTTCACCGGGATCGCCACCTGATACAGATAGCGGTTGGCCACCCAGCGCTGCAGCTGCGTCTGGCTGAGCTTGCCCTCGGCCATCATCACGTGGAAGGGGTGATAGATGTGGTAGCTGGTGCCCTTCTCGCGCAGCCGGGCTTCGAATTCGTCGGGGCTCCACGGCGCCTCGCCAGCGATGGCGGCCAGGTGCGGGGTGGGGATGTCGTCTTGCTTCATGCGAACGCCTCCGGCGCCTTACAGCGCGATCTCCATGCCGTCAAAGGCCACCTCGATGCCGTGGCGACCCAGCTCGGCGCGCTCGGCGCTGTCTTCGTTGAGGATGGGGTTGGTGTTGTTGATGTGGATAAGGATCTTGCGGGTGGTGGCCGGCAGGCGGTCGAGCCATTCGAGCATGCCGTCCGGCCCGGACTGCGGCATGTGACCCATGGCGCGCGAGGTCTTGGCCGAGGCGCCGAGGCGGATCATCTCGTCGTCTGTCCACAGCGTGCCGTCCACCAGCACCACGTCGGCCGCCTGCATGGCCGCCCACACCGCGTCTTCCATCTCACCCAGGCCGGGCGCATAAAACAGCCGGCGGCCGCTGCGGGTATCGGTGATGCTCACCCCGATGTTGTCGCCCGGCTCGGGGCGGTCGCGCCGTGGCGAATAAGGCGGCGCGTTGCTGGTCAGCGGCAGCGCCGTAAAGCGCAGACCGGCGATGGCGTCGATGGCGAAGTCCTGCCCGAGGCCGATCTCGTGCCAGTCGATGCCGCAATAGTGTTCAAGCACGCGAAACAGCGGGTTGCCGGTGCTCAGGTCGTCGCGCACCGGCCGGGTGCACCACAGCGCGTGCGGCTGGCGGTGTTCACGCAGCATGGTGAGGCCGGTGGTATGGTCGATCTGCGCGTCGATCAACACGATGGCAGCAATGCCCGTGTCGCGCAGCGCCCGCCCCGGTTGCAGCACCGGGCAGCGCTGAATCTGCGTCAGGATGTCGGGCGAAGCGTTGAACAGCGCCCAGTATTCGTCGTCGCCGCTGACAATGATCGACGACTGCGTGCGCGCCGTCGCGCGGATGGTGCCGCTGCGCAGGCCCGCGCAATTGGGGCAGTTGCAATTCCACTGCGGAAAGCCACCGCCAGCGCCAGCGCCGAGTACGCGTATTTTCATGATCTGTCACCGAGCGGTCCGCGAGCGACGCCCGCGGACCTCGCCGGGCTTAACGCGAAGCGATGTACATGGTGATTTCAAAGCCGAAACGAAAATCGGCGGCGGTCGGGGTTTCCCATTTCATAGTGTGTCTCCGGTGTTTGTGGGTGGGTCGCGGCGACTTCGCGCCACGTGAGCCCAGCATGCCGGCGCACGGCAAGCGACACATCCGTGGAATATGGACTCGCGCCTACAGATTTTCATGAGGCCGGCGCGCGCCTCGCCACACCGATGGCGGGTTGAAACCCGCCCTACGGACCGGCGGTGTCGCTCCGTAGGGCCGGATTCATCCGGCCAACAACGGTGAATGCGCACAGAACGACACCACCGCCCCACACCAATGCAGACAATCTCGCCACCACGCACTAGCATGAAGGCCATGCCTACCCCACCCGCCCCCTGGTCCGTCTTCGCGCTCGACGTCGGCGACGGCCACCAGCTGCATGTCGAACAAAGCGGTGCGCCCGATGGCCTGCCGGTGATCTGCCTGCACGGCGGGCCGGGCAGCGGCATGAGCGCCGGCCACCGCCAGTTTTTCGATGCCACGCGCTACCACATCATCCAGTTCGACCAGCGCGGCTGCGGTAGCAGCACCCCGCGCGGCGGCCTTGAGCACAACACCACCGCACATCTGGTCGCCGATATCGAGCGCATACGCCAGCACTTGGGCATCGATCACTGGCTGGTCTTCGGCGGCTCCTGGGGCGCCACGCTGGCCATCGCCTATGTCGCCGCTCACCGCAGCGCCTGCCTTGGCGCCATATTGCGCGGCGTGTTTCTCGCCTCGGGCGACGACCTGCGCCGCTTCTTCGACGACAGCCATCACCACGCCCCCGCCATCCACGCCCGCCTCGCCGCCCTCGCCCCACCGGGCGCACGATCCAAACTCGCCAACTGGCTCCCCGCCGCCCTGCTCGGAGCACGCCCCAACGAACAGGCCGCCCTCACCACCGCCTGGATGGCCTGGGAAAACGCCCTCGACAACGGCCCCGCCGCTCACTTCAACCCGCCGGCCGGCGACGCACTCGCCGCCGCCATCGACAAATACCGCGTGCAGGCGCACTACCTGCATCACAACTGCTTTCTGGAAAACGACTGGTGGCGCAACGCAGCCGCCGCGATGACCGGCCTGCCGGTGGCGATTGTGCACGGCACGCAAGACCGCATCTGCCACCCCGACAACGCCCGCGCGGTGCACACCGCCTGCGCTGGCAGCGTGCTACAGCTGATTGAGGGTTGTGGTCACAGCCCGTTTGCACCCGCCATGGCGGCGGCGCTGGGCGAGGCGACGGGGCGGTTCGCAGAGGACGGCGATTTCAGCAAGCCATGAAATCGTAGAAAAACCGGACGGTGTCCGCTCTAACGTGAAGCTAACCGGCCGCCGTAGGGCGAAACCCGGAGGGAACCCAACAGCGCAGCTGTTGGGCGGTCCGTGTTGAGTGTAGGGTTAGGGTTCAATGTTGATTACCTGAAAGCGGACAACTTTTTCGGGAGAGAATGGATTGGGCGCAATTTCCCGAAGGCAATTTACCGCGACCTGCTTACGGAGCATGGCTTCGATGAACAACGTAACGTCTTGATCACCAATGACCTCAAACCGATAATCTCCTTCCTTGGCGGGTTCACCAGGATTGACGTGGAGCTTCCCGACGTTCTCAAATTTATTGAAGTCAAATATCTCGCATCGTAGACGCAGCGGCGTAGTTTCGATTTGTGAGGGCAAGGAAAAAATCTCTGCCGTGGAAGCATCTAGTTTTATTGCGCCAATATCAGGGTCTCCGAAGGCAACGAAATCGACCACCTTTTCTTCGATTGGCTTTACAAGAGATTCATAGTTGTTGACGCTCATTTGTCCAATGTTGAACACCGGAGCGTTATACGTGTTCGTTTGGGTTCCAGTGTTAACTTGGAACTGTGAGTTATCTCCAGACCACGAGTAAGTTGGTTGATTACCCGCTTTCATTGAGGAGTAGACCAATTTCAGAAACTCGAAAGTCTGTTTTGAATATTCCCAAAGCCCGGTGGGGCCGAGAGCACTGAAAAATGGGAAAGCAGTCTGAATCCCCGTAAGCACGATGCCGAGATCGGTTTCGGCAGAGCCATGCGTGATGTCTTTTGACAAAAGGTAATAGCGCAATCTGTCATCGCGAGACAGCCGTTTTCGTTGGGTAAGACCGAGGTACGTCTTGTCGAGCAAAGACTGAAAATCGAGCAACCCGGATGTAAGCAAGTGAAGGGGAATGCCTTCCTTGAATCCGGGGCCGTCCATCTTGAAGTGAACGGAAATCGGAGCGTTTGGATTTTCTAGCTCGATCAATGACACGTGCGTTCTCCCTATTGAAGCCTAACGTTCAAGGCAACCGGCCTTGCGCGGCTTTATTCGCAAGGTCCGGTTGACCGAGAGGTTAGACCTTGAATCCAAGATTGGTCAGTTGTTGATCTGCGTATTCAATAAGGCTCCCAAGAAAATCAGACACGCCGTTCAAATAGCGCTGCATTTCGAGGGGAATTTCTTCCAGCCGTTTCCCCTGATATTGAACGAAATAGTGAAAAGACATTAGGCGGTTACCAACCGTAGGATCGTGTTTTATCGCATTGTTTAAGACACGGCATTCATCCGCATTTTTTAATTTATCGCAGGCTGATAAATCAATCCCGATCGTGGCGAAGATATTAACGAAGCTATCCCATCGGTACGGGTGCTGAACGCTTTCAGGAGGAGAGTTATCAATGCGCGACTTATACCCACGAAACACCTTTCCTAGGAACTGCTCTGCAATTGCCCATAAGCCGACAACAGTCATGTGATCGACGAAGTTAACGACTCGTTTATTCTCGATGTCCTTGTCCATAACTGCGCACATCAATTTTGATTTTTGGTATTCCTCGAAAGCTTCTAGGTCTCCGGTAAATTTGATGCTCTCAACGCCAATAGAATCTAGCTTTGCATCAACGAGCGCAATTTCCTTGTAGACAATCTGATGGACTCGACAGAAGTCAAAAAGCCTCCAATGAAGCTCTTGTTGAATCCCATTTAATGGCCCGAAGGCGTTAAACACTAAAGGACCACCAGGTCGCCCAGGAGGGAATTGGGTGGCTGAATAGATTGGTTCGCGTATGAACATGGCGTAAAGATCTAACGTCTGAATTCACCGGCCTGCGCGGCTTTTCGCGCAGGTCCGGTGGAATGATGGGTTAGCGCGCTTCTCCCAGCAACGCGGCAGATCGAGGTTTTCGATAAGCGAGGGTGAGTCGTGGCTACCGGTACCAATCAAAAGATTGGCGGGCGCCCATTCCTTCACGACCGAGCGAACAATAGCTGATGCCTGTGATCGCACGCTCGGAGAGTCGCGTAGAGAAACGCGCTCATCATAGTAATCGTTCGCATAGTGGAGAAACTTCCCCTGACATAGATGCAAGCTGCCGCTAAACAGATGTTGATCACGCAACGCTACAGAGATGGCTAGCGAAGGCTGCGTGGGGTTGATGTAAATGGAACATATTGAGTCGGTTTGCCATGTTGGGTCGGTTAGTCGGGCGACCAGGGCTGGCTTTATTGTTCGACTGTAGCCTGTGCCGCAACACGGGCAATGCTCAATAGGAAGGGGCTCGCTCAATGAGATAAGTTGCACATGTGGTCCAATTGCCTGGACCTCCGCAATTATTTCATCCGTCAAACGATCGGGGTTTGCATCCAGCAGATGAAAGGAACGCTTGTATTCGATCCTCTCGTCAGGCCACTGCATGACCAGTTGGAGCGAGTGAATGCATTCTTCGGTTCCATACGCAGCAAGCGTTGCAACAACCGTTGGGGCTTCGCGCCGCGCCTCAATGACAAAGGCCTCCCATGATTCCTTGTGCTCAGCGATCACCTTTGGACTGAGGTCTAAGTGATTTACTGTTGCTGAATACGGGCCGGGCCTGTGATGGCGGTCATGATCTTCGACGCATAGCACAGCAAGATTGTCATCGACTGTGTTGGATGAATTGCCATCGATATGATGGAGGTGCAAGCCAAGGTTTGGCCGTTTGCATACGCAACAACGGTGTGCATTGGCCTCAAGAAGCCTCGTTCTCTGCGAATCAGTTGGATCAACGCGAGTCATGTCTAAGCGCGCTAACGTAGAGCTAACCGGCGCTGCGCGGTTTTATCGCGCAGCGTCCAGCGACTGAAAGAAGCGAGGCTGAGCGCAAGGTTAGGTTTGATTAACGACAATTTGATTTCCGTTCACCACGACGTCAACAACTAAGACGAAAAATCCGAGCGCCAGCCAGCATAAGAAGAAAACTCTGAGCACGCTTTGTACCTCTGTTGGCCGTCCCACCTGCGTAAAGAGCGAAGAGGCAATGGTTCGGAGTGAAAGGCGCTGAGACAGCGCGATGTAGATATTTAGTGCCAATAGTCCAACCACGGCAACCCCCGTGATTTGGAAGATCAGCTCCTGCTGCCCAGGGACAAATGGCCAGATCGCGCGCAGTGTATCCATAACTTTCCTAAAACCTAACGCCGTAGCTCAGCCGACGGGCAAAGCGCAGCTTTGACCTGTCGGCTGGAGCGTGGAGTTATGCAAAGGAGGTTGAGATGAGCACATGGGGGCAAGTTGCGCACGGCGTGATGCTGGAAACGCTGATTGAGTGCAGGAAGGCCGGAAAGTCGCCGGAAGAAACCGCGAAGGCAATCGATGCGGCGTACCCGTTCGGAGCGCGTGAGCATCACCCGTACAAAGCTTGGCTGAAAGTGCGGGCATCGTTCTTCGCTCAGCACGGCCTACCGCGCAAGGGAGGACACCGCACGCAGAAGGAACGACTGGACGATCTCGTTGCACGCATGGGCGCGCAGCGTGGATGGGCATAACGCATGAGCGCACCGGCGCGAAGCGTCCGCGTGGCGCGTGGTGTTATGTTTGTTTGCGTAGATACAAAAGTCTTGCTTTTCTTTGATTGCGTATGTACACTATAAGCACATAAACAAGGAGCCAATCATGGAACTCAAGCTCATCAACCGGCCGACGAAGGACAACACTACGCAGCCGCAGGTTTTGGCGGCGCTCTTTGCGGCTCGAAATGGCTTCACGCTATGCCGACAGCCGTTCGGTAAGCGCGGCTCGCTGATCGAGATTTATCGTGGCGGCGAAATGATCGGTTACCGCAAAAGCTACCGCGCCGCCCTGACTTTTATGGAGCGCGCTTGCAATGACAGATAGCGGTAGAGGTGGCGCAGGGCGCGGTCAGGGGCGCAAGCCTCTGGCGAAGACGGGCGAGTTGATGAAGGCCCGCCCGATCCGAATGACCGACGATGAGTGGGCGAAGTGCAGGCGCCTCGGTGGGGCGGCTTGGGTGCGGGCGAAGATCAAGGCGGCCCGTGAAACATAACTGTTAAGTAGACGACAAAACGGTGTGTACACGATTTATGCGACAAACACAGAATCTAGCTTGTTGTCGCAACCCATTGATTTCACTTGCATGGCATGCTGACTTCGTCGTCATGATGTCGGATAACACATTGAGCATCCCACCTTTCCTGGCTCCCGTTCAGCTTGCCGCTATGCCCGAGAGAAGCCCCAAGCACCCCGGTGCGAGGCTACCAACAATCCACTACAGATATTCCCATCGATTAGACCCGAGCGCTCTGAAAACGGCAAGCGCCACCCGAAAGGAATGCCTATACCCCACGCGGATGGCGCAGCAGCTCGGGACAAGCCATGAACGCCAACACCGCAGCCCGCCAAACAGAGGCCCAAGGCCTCCACCTCCCGCGTTGAACCGCCGCCCATCGCATGGGGTCACACTGTCATGACAGCCCCGGAGCCTTCGGCATGACGCCCATTCTCGAATCCACCCTCACCTGCCCGCACTGCGGCCATGTCGAGACCGAAACCATGCCGACGGCGGCGTGCCAGTATTTTTACGAGTGCAAGGGCTGTCGCAGCATTTTGAAACCGCTCAAGGGCGATTGCTGCGTGTTTTGTTCGTATGGCGATGTGCCCTGCCCGCCGATTCAAGCGAGCGCATCGTGTTGCACGAAGGGCGCAGAGTGAATCGGCGTCTGGTGAAGATTGGCGGCATTGGCAGCGTGGTGACGGCGCTGTGTTGCTTTACGCCGGTGCTGGTGTGGCTGGCGGCGGGCTTGGGCGTGTCGGCGGTGCTGGGCTATCTTGACCTGGTGCTGCTGCCTTTGCTGGGGGTTTTTCTGCTGGTGTTGCTGGTGGGGCTGTTTCGCGGGCGGGGGAACACTCGGCCCAGAACTTGAGGGCTGACGGTGGCCGCGACACCGCCGCCGCGCCTTGGCGGGTGAAACGCGCGCGCTTTAACGACGGCTAGCTTTCGGAGCGATCCAGGCGAGCACCGGCGCAACAAAAGCGGTTTCGACCCGTTTGCTTGGCCTGATAGAGCGCTTGATCGGCGAGGGCGACCAGCGCGTCTTCGCCTGTTTTCAGATCGGGGGTCAGCGTGGCAACACCTATGCTCAGCGACACCCGCCCGCCTTCGCCACCACTGTGCTCAATGGCCAGCGCGGAGACGGCGTCGAGGATTCGTTCGGACACCACTGCGGCGCCGTCGACATCGGTGTCGGGCATGATGACCGCGAACTCTTCTCCGCCGTAGCGCGCGACCACATCCCCCGGCCGATGAATGGCGTCACGCAAGGCTGTGGCAACCTGCTGCAGACAGAGGTCGCCAGCCTGATGACCATAGCTGTCGTTGTAGCGTTTGAAGTGGTCGATGTCGATCATCAGCAGCGCCAGCGTGGTCTTGTAGCGACGCGCGCGCTTCCATTCGTCTGCGAGCGCCATGTCGAAGCGACGTCGGTTGGCCACCCCGGTCAGGCCGTCGCTGAGCGCCAGATTCTCTAGTGCAGCCTGGGCTTTTCGCTCAAGGGTGATGTCTTGCAGCGTCTCGATGGCGCCGATGAGCTTGCCGTCGGCGTCGCGCAAGGGGGCCGCAGTGAAATGAAGCCAGCACCCCTCGTCGCCGAGCAGCGGAAAAAACCCTTCGGCTTCATAGGCGCCTTCGATCAGGCTGGATCGACTGGCGTGGTCGTATTGCGCAAAGATGACTTTTTCGGACGCGCCAGAGACGACGAGATCGGCCAGCAGCGGCCGTGGCGCGCCATAGAAAGCGGCCCACAGCGCCACGCCGGAGAGCATCTCTTTTTCGCTGCGCCCGGTGGTTCTGGCGCAGGCTTGATTCCAGTGGGTAATGCGGTGCTGAACGTCAATAACGAAAGTCGGCACCGGGTTTCCGTGCACGATCTGCGACATTTTTCGCTCACTATTCTTGATGGCGACTTCGGCCACACGCAGGGCGGTCACGTTTCGGCCGATACCGTGATAGCCGGTAAAGGCGCCCGAATCATCAAACACCGGCATGCCGCTGATGGCGTAGTACTGAATCTCTCCACCCGTGCCGACAACTGAATACTCAAAATCGCGGAAGGCCTCGTGGCGATGGCAAGCGGCGATGTGCTCGGCGAGCTGTTCTTCAGTGACGCCGTCGATGCCCGTTTCCCAGCGCCGCTTGCCAAGAAACTCGCTTTGATCCCGGCGCATCATGTCGGTCGACACACCGAAAAAAGAGGTGAAGCGGAAGTCGGCGTCCTGCTCCCAGAACCAGTCGCCCGCCAGCTCGGCAAAATCGCGCAGGGCGCGGACGCTCGATTGTTCGGCCCGTGATTGTTCAGTCGCCATTCCGTTCTTTTTCACCATGATGATTCCAGGCCGAAAGAGGGGGTCGAAATGATGCCGCCGAGCACAGGTCTTGTGCTGGCGGACCTTTCTCTGCGATCCATGGTAGCCGAGTTCGGGGCCACGAGACCGTTTCAGCCGGCGCGGCGCCTACCCGGCTACAACACCACCGAAGCCAATCCGAGAAACGCGAAGAAGCCGATCACGTCGGTGACGGTGGTGAGGATCACGCCGCCGGCCAGGGCCGGGTCGATGCCCATGCGGTCGAGCACCAGCGGCACGATGAGGCCGGCCAGGGCGGCAAACAGCAGGTTGATGAGGATGGCCGCGCCGATGACGCCGCCGATCTGCCAGTCACCAAACCAGGCCACCGCCAGCGCGGCAACCACCACCGCCCACACCACGCCGTTGAGCGCGGCGATGCCCATCTCTTTGCTGAGCAGCGCGCGCGCGTTGCCGCCCTGCACCTGGCCGAGCGCCATGCCGCGGATGACCAGCGTGAGCGTTTGACTGCCGGCAATGCCGCCCATGCTGGCGACGATGGGCATGAGCACGGCGAGTGCGACGACGCGCTCGAGCGTGGTCTGGAACAGACCGATCACCCAGGCGGCGAGAAAGGCGGTGACGAGGTTGATGCCCAGCCAGATCGCACGACGGCGCGAGCTGGTGAGCACGGGGGCGAAGATGTCGGCTTCCTGATCGAGACCGGCCATGTTCATCATGGCGCGCTCGGAGCTTTCGCGGATCTGGTCGACCACGTCATCGACGGTGATCCGGCCGATGAGATTGTTCTGCGCATCGACCACCGGCGCGGAGAGCAGGTCCAGGTCCTGGAACAGGCGGGCGACTTCGTCATCGGGCATATCGACCGGAATGGCCGGGATCTCGGTGTCCATGATGTCGGCCACCCGCCGCTCGGGCTGCACGGTGACCAGCGTGCTGAGGCGCAGCGCGCCCTGATAGACACCTTTGCGGTCGGCCACCATCAACTTGTCGGTCTGCACCGGCAGGGTTTTGAGCAGCCGCAGGTAGCCGAGCACGGTGGCTACCCGCACGTCGGGGCGCACGGAGATGTGGTCGGTGTTCATCAAGCCGCCGGCGGAGTCCTCCGGGTAGGAGAGCATCGACACGAGTTTTTCTCGGTGGCGCTCGTCGGTGGCCTGCAACAACTGACGGCCAAGCTCTTCGGGCAGCGCCTGGATCAAGTCGACCAGGTCATCGAGATCGAGCCGGCGCACGGCGATGACCAGGTCCTCGGGGTCCATCTCCATCGCCAGCGCGGCACAGCTTTCGTCGTGCAGATAACTCAGGACTTTGCCGGCGCGATCGGTCTCGACCATGCTCCAGGCATCAACCCGCTCTTTGGGCGGCAAGGATTCGAGCAGCCCGGCCACCTTGGCCGGATGCATGGCGTGCAGGATCTTGCCGACCCGCTTGAGCTTGCCCACCGCCAGCGCCTCACGCACCTCGCGCATTTGTGTACTGGCGTGATGCGCTTCGCTGGCCGCGGCCGCTTCCTCGTCGGCGGGCATCGGCTCGCCGGACTCGCTATGCAGCTGGCGCGCCAGCTCTGGCGTCAGGTGCGCGAGAATCCGCCCCTCATGCGAGGCATCGACCTGCTGCCACACCGACAGCCGCAGCGCGTCGTCCAGGGTTTCGATCAGGCTGGCGATCTTGGCCGGATGCATGTGCCGCAGGCGCTTGCGCACCCGCTTGTACTTGCCCGTCTCGAGCGCGTCGATGATCTGGGCGATCTCCGTACGCACGCTTTCCATCGCCTGATCGGTCATACCCGTCGCCTGTTATTCGCTAGATTCGTCCATTGCACCGGGATGGCGCAGCACGACATTGTGACACGTCGGGCTGCCGACACCGGTTCGCCGTGGCGAACCCACCGACATTGGATGCTGGCAGCACCTTGCGGCGCTGGACGAACCGCGCCGGGCCGGGTGTGCTCATGGCGAGAAGTCTATGGCCGGATCAATCCGACCCCGCGACAGGGCCATGCGGAGCCGCCGAAGACCGCGAAGCGCAGCGCCGGGACCGCCCGACCAAGGCCATCCACGACGCGGAACCTAGCCTTCGCCACGCCCCGGCGTCACATGCTGGCTGGCGCGATAGAAAACCAGCACCCGCGCCACATACTCGCGGGTTTCGGGGTAGGGCGGGACGCCGTCGTAGCGCATCACCACGCCTTCGCCGGCGTTGTAGGCGGCGGCAGTGCGGGCGATGTCGCCATCGAACTTGTCGAGCAACCAGCGCAGATAGGCGAGGCCGCCGCGGATGTTTTGCTCGGGGTTGAAGGCGTCGGCCACCTTGAAGCGCGCGGCCGTTTCGGGGATGAGCTGCATCAGTCCCATGGCGTTCTTGGGCGACAACGCCTTGGGGTCGAAACCAGACTCGTTGCGCACGATGGCCAACGCGAAACGCGGATCGACGCCAAAGCGCGGCGCCAGCCGCTGCACCATCTGCGCATGCGCGCGGCGGGCGGCCGGCAGCGCCGCCACATAGCGCTGCACTTCCTGACGCGAAATGACGCGGCCCAGGGTTTTGATGACCGCGAGATCGAGCACCTGCTCAAAGCAGGCCGGGGTATCAATGCGGCCGGGGGCACGGCCGGCGAGGAGCTTTTGCGCCTCAAGATGACCGCGCTGCGCGGCAAACGACAGCAAAGTGGTGGCCACGGTGGGGCCAAGCCCTGGTCGGCGGTGAGCCAGATAGAACTTGCCGAGCCGGTATTGCCCCTCGACGCTGCCGAGTCGCGCCGCCCAGCAATAACGGGCCTCGGCACCCGCCGCAAAGCCCACCGCTTCGGCGGCAATGCCGTCATCGAGTAATCGCGCGATGACCGGCGCCTCATCGGGGAAGAGGCTGCCGCCTTCGGCATGCGCCGCCCCTGGCAACAAGGCCAGCGCACACAACACGACACGAAGTTTGAGCAAGAACGCGAACATGGGCTCCAATCTAGCGCAACACCGGCGGCGACGTGCGTAACCACTTCCTGCCTAACGGCAGATACGCCGCCCGAGTTGAATCCGGTCGTGACATCCGCACGGCGGTCGGGCGACGTCGGCGCCGCCACGACACCGTGGCCGCTTGACCGACGCGCTAGAATTAACCGCCTCGCCCCGCCCGATACCTGTCATGTCGCCCACCGCCCCCCTGTTTGAACTGCCAAGCCCCTTCATCACCGAACCCGGGCGCGTGTTGCTGCTTGAGCCCCCGACCGCCGACGCCGACGCGCTCAGCGCCCAATTGGTCGATGAGTGCTACAACCGCCCCTTCGTCATCGACGACGGCGAGCTTCGCACGCTGTACTTCAGCCTGCGGCTGATTCAGAGCACCATGCGCCTGCGCACGCCAAACACGCTGGAGCTGAACTACACCCAGCAGATGATGCTGTTCATGCCGTTCATTCCACGGCCGCGGCGCCTGGTGCTGATTGGCCTCGGCGGCGGATCGATCGTCAAGTTCTGCCGCCAGCACCTGCCGGGCAGCCATCTCACGGCGGTGGAATTCAACCCGGACGTGATCGCCCTGCGCAATGCCTTTGCCCTGCCGCCGGATGACGACATGCTGTCAATCGTGCACGCCGACGGCGCCGAGTATCTGGCGCAGGCCGAGGCCGGCATCAACGTGCTGCTGGTCGACGCCTTCAACGCCCACGGTTACGCCCCGGCCCTCGGCGATATCACCTTTTTTGAAAATGCGGCGGCCAAGCTGTCGGGCTGCGGCGTGCTGGTGGTCAACCTGGCCGGCGACAAGCATATGTACAGCGAGCTGATCGGCAACGCGCTGACGGTCTTCGATGACCGGGTGATTCTGCTGCCGGTCCATGACGATGGCAACCATCTGCTGTTCGCCTTCAACGATCCCGCCTTTCGCCCCGACTGGCGGCGCTTGCGCAAGCGCGCGCAGCAACTGCGGGATCGCTGCCCGCTCGATCTACCGAGCTTTATTGACTATCTGGAACGCGCCGGCAAACGCCGGCTGGCGCAGCGCGGGCGTCGCAACGACGACTGAATCGTGATCGACGCCAAGCGCACGGCGACCGCGCCAACAATGGCACAACGCCGGCCCTTTACCAAGCCGGCGTCGGTCAGACTGCGCGATGTCATCAACCCGGCGTATCGCCGTCGTCGGTGTCGTTAAATGTCACCGGCACGAGCGGTCGTACTCAGGGCAAGGGTGGCAACACCGTCCACCCCGGATGCATCATGATTTCATGTTGAGCCTCCATCCATGTGATTAATGGAAGGTGACTTTTTGTTCATGCCATATTTAAAAATCGGCGCACCGATTTAATGAATGATCAAAAAATTCATTTAAACCGGCGCGCCTTGTTGATGCATTAATAGCCGCCGATGTGGCTATTGAACATAACAACATCCTTTGTTGCTTTCACCGAATCGTCCGTCTTGGCATGGTCCTGCAAGGCGGGCGGTGCCTTGTAGTGATGGATTTCGTATTCACCTTCTGCACTGGCCGGGCCAACAAGGCCGGCCGTCAGAGCGAGGGTGGCAACCAGTCCGGCAACGATGTTTTTGGTTTTCATGATGAATCTCCTGTTGATTTAAATGGAAGCGCCCGTTTCATGCTGCGCTCGGAATAACAGACAAACAGGCCCGCGCTTTTCTTACGACCTTTTCCAACATAATTTTCAATCGCACCAGTTGCGCTGTTGATTTCCCTCCGACGCGCATCAGGCACCGGCCCGGTCTGGCTTCGGTTAACATTGCGCATCACCTCTTATCCGGAGCACGCCCCCATGGCCGGTTCGTCCGCCCTGCCCGACCATCGCCTGCGCACCCTCTGCGACCCCACCACCTTCCCGTTCGACACCACCGAGCAACTCACCGGCCTGCCCGACGCCACCGTGTCGCTCGGCCAGGGCCGGGCCGAAGAGGCGCTACGCTTTGCGCTGGCCATGCACCAGCCCGGCTATCACGTGTTTGTGCTGGGCGCGCACGGCAGCGGCCGCCACGCCATCGTCAATCGCTTGCTCAAGGAGCACGCCGCCACCCGCGAGGTGCCGCCCGACCTGTGCTACCTGCACAACTTCGACGACCCGCAGCGCCCGCAACTGCTCAGCCTGCCGGCCGGTCGCGGCGCGCAGCTGCGCACCGACATGCAGACCCTGATCCGCGAACTCGGCCCGGCCATTGACGACGCACTCGACAGCGAAACCCACGAGGGCCGGGTCACCGCCCTGCAAGAAGCGCATAAGGCGCGCGAGGAAGGCGCACTGCGTGAGTTGGGCGAGCAATGCCATGCCGACGGGCTGGCCTTCCTGCGCACCGCCGAGGGCTTTGTGTTTGCGCCCACCGTCGATGGCGAGCCGATGACACCGGAGATCTTCGAGGCCCAGCCCAAGGACGCGCAGGCCGCCGTAGAAAAGAAAGTGGGTGATTGGAGCGACCGCCTGGCCGACCTGCTCGACGAGTTCCCGAGCTGGCGTCAGGATCTGCGCGACGCCATCGACCGCGCCGAACGCGAAGTGCTCGGCCCGGCCGTGGCGCTGCTGCTGCGACCGCTGCGCGATAAGTACGGCGACCTGCCTCAGGTGCTGGCCTTCTTCGACGCCATCCGCAAGGACTTGCTCGACTCGGGCGCCAACTGGATCAGCCCCGGCGAGGAAGAAGAAGACACGCCCGCCGAGGACGGCAGCCGTTTCCATCGCTACCAGATCAAGCTGCTGGTTGATCACGCCGCCACCGAGGGCGCGCCGGTGGTGCACGAGACCAATGCCGGCTTTGGCAACCTGATCGGTCGCATCGAGCATGTGACCCAGATGGGCAATGTGGTCACCCACTACAACCTGATCCGCGCCGGCGCGCTGCACCGCGCCAGCGGCGGCTACCTGATCCTCGACGCCGACCGCATGTTCGCCCAGCCCTACGCCTGGGAAGGCCTCAAGCGCGCGCTGCGCAGCGGCAAGATCCGCATCGAGCCGCCGGCCGAGGCGCAAAGCTGGTCGGGCTCGCTGAGCCTGGAGCCCGAGCCCGCCCCCTGTGCGCTCAAGGTGGTGATGATCGGCGACCGCGAAACCTTCTATCTGCTGACCGATCACGACCCCGAGTTTGGCGAGCTGTTCAAGGTCGCGGCTGATTTTGACGACGACCTGCCGCGCACGCCCGACAACGAGCAGCGCTACGCCCGCCTGCTGACCACGCTGGCGCGCAACGCCCAGCTGCTGCCGCTCGACCGCGGCGCAATGGCCCGGCTGGTCGAAGAAGGCGCCCGCCTGGCCGAGGCCGCCGACCGCCTGACCCTGCACACCCGCCTGCTCTCCGACATCATGCGCGAGTCCGACCACTTCGCCCGCGGCGCCGCAGCGCCGGCGATTGGCCGTACACACATCGACACCGCCCTGGCCGCCAGCGCCCGGCGCATGGCGCGCTACCCCGAGCAGGTGCGCCAGTCGATCCTCGAAGGCACGACGCTGATCTCCACCTCGGGCGAGCGCGCCGGCCAGGTCAATGGCCTGGTGGTGGTGTCGCTGGCCGGCCAGCACTTCGGCCATCCGGTGCGCATCACCGCCACCGCCCGCGTGGGTGAAGGCGACGTGGTCGACATCGAACGCGAAACCGACCTGGGCGGCGCGATTCACTCCAAGGGCGTGCTCATCCTCACCGCCTTTCTGGCCGCCCGCTACGCCCGCCACCAGCCGCTGTCGCTCACTGCCAGCCTGGTGTTCGAGCAGTCCTACGCGCCGGTCGAGGGCGACTCGGCCTCGCTGGGCGAGCTGTGCGCGCTGCTGTCAGCGCTGGCGCAAGTGCCCATCCGCCAGAATCTGGCCGTCACCGGTTCGGTGAACCAGTTCGGCGAGGTCCAGGCCATCGGTGGGGTGAACGAGAAAATCGAAGGCTATTTTGATCTGTGCCTGGCGCAGGGGCTGACGGGCGACCAGGGCGTGGTGATCCCCGCGCCCAACGTGCGCCACCTGATGCTGCGCGAAGACGTGGTCGCCGCCGCCCGCGAGGGGCGCTTCCATGTGCATGCGGTCACCACGGTCGACGAGGCCATGCAGATTCTCACCGGCATGACCGCCGGCGCGCCCGACACCAAGGGCGCCATGCCGCGCAACAGCATCAACTACAAGGTGGCCGCCGCACTGGCCGACATGGCCGCCCGCCGCCACGCCAGCCCGGACGAAAACAGCCGCATCTCACGCCACCGCGGGCGCGGTGTGGCGCGTCAGCAAGAAAGCGAATAGGGCCGGATTCATCCGGCCAGCGGTATTGGCGGGTTGAAACCCGCCCTACAATGCCTGCGGGGGTTTGGCCACGGCCTGCATGAACAGTCGCGTAGATCCTATGAGCGAAGCGAGTCGGCTGCAGAGCGAATCCTAGAATGAGTTTTGCAGAACACGTTCAAGGAGAGGCAAATGCAACCGACTCAGGAAATGGATGTTACGCGCGTCGATCAGATGCTGGCAGTGTCGCTGGAGTTGTCGAGCAAGAGCTGGAAGGTGGGGCTACACGACGGACGGCGAGAGCGCGCGTCGATCTACACGCTCAAGCAGGAGGTGGCCGGAGCCCGGCTGGGCGCAGCGATCGAGCTGATCGAACAGACGCGCGCCAGGTGGGCGCTGGGCAAGGATGCGCGGGTGGAAGTGATCTACGAGGCGGGGCAGGACGGCTTCTGGATTGCGCGGGCGCTCGAGGGGCGCGGTTACGCGGTGCGCGTGGTCGATCCGGCGAGCATCCCGGTCGAGCGCCATGCGCGGCGGGCCAAGACCGATCGGCTGGATGTGCTGCGGCTGTTGTCGAGCCTGCTGGGGTGGCTGCGCGGCGAGCACGATCGCATGCGGGTGATCCGGATGCCCGACGAGGCGGCCGAGGCGCAGCGTCACTGGGCGCGCGAGCGCGGGCTGTTGCAGAAGGAAATCGGCCAGCACCGGGATCGGATGCGCAAGCTGCTGCGCACGGTCGGTTGCTGGGTCGATCTGGAGCGCGATGTGGGCGCGCAACTGAAGCGCGGTGAGCTCAAGGACTATCAAGGAGGCGCGCTGAGCGAGCCGTTGCACGAGCGTCTGCTGCGCGAGAGCGAGCGTCTGGCGCAGGTCGAGGCGCAACTGAAGTGTGTGGAGCAGGCACTGGCCGAGCGCCTGTCGCCCGAGGCGCAGCGGCGCGTGGAAGCGCTCGGTCAGCTCAGGGGCGTCGGCCCGGTCGGCGCGCGGCGCCTGGTGCTCGAGCTGTTCTGGCGCAATTTCGGCAACCGGCGCCAAGTGGGCGCCTGCGTCGGTCTGGTGCCTCAGCCCTACGACAGCGGGAATAGTCGGGTCGATCAGGGCATCAGCAAGCAGGGCAACCGGCGGGTGCGCGCGCTGCTCATTCAGATGGCCTGGATGTGGCTGCGCTACCAAAGCGGCAGCGTCTTGGCCAAGTGGTTCGCGCAGCGCTGGGCAGGCGGTGGCGGGAATAAGCGGGCCAAGCGTATCGCCATCGTCGCCGTGGCCCGTCGCCTGGCGATCGCGTTGTGGCGGTATCTGAAGGACGGGACGGTGCCGGATGGGGCGGCGCTCAAAAGCGCCTGAGGGCGCTCCGACAAAGCATCGGTGATGAACCATCGAGCACGAGAGCTTCAAGTGAGCGAGCCCGTTACCCACCCTGGTTGCCCGCGCAACCGACAATAGTAGATGGGGCTCGTTCCAGTCGCGGTCACCCTGAGCGCAGCGCGCATGCAGGATTCGGCCAGCCCCCATGGGGGCGGCGGATAGAAGGTGGTGAGACGTCAAATCTCACGCGAGGATGACCGAGCGCTTGAATCGATCGTGCCGAACGATGGCACCGATGAGGATGCAAGAACACTACCGGAGGGATTGCTCTGCAGGAAAAGGACTTGACTTCGGAAGGCTCATAGAAGGGTGGGTGGCTTGCCACCCACCACAGACGCCCCGCTCGAACGATGAATGGTGGGCAGCGAACTGCCACCCTACGCGCCGGCCGCCGGGGGTTTGGCCACGGCCTGCTTGAACAGGCCATTGAGCAGATCGCCCGGCACCGGGAAGATCACCGTCGAGGTGCGGTCGCCCGCCACCTGGGTGAGCGTCTGCAGATAGCGCAGCTGCATGGCGGCCGGTTCGATGGCGAGCATCTGGGCGGCTTCGAGCAAGGCCACCGCGGCCTGCTTTTCGCCTTCGGCGTGGATCACCTTGGCGCGCCGCTCGCGCTCGGCTTCGGCCTGGCGGGCGATGGCGCGGATCATCGACTCGTCGATGTCCACATGCTTGATCTCGACATTGGCCACCTTGATGCCCCAGGCGTCGGTCTGCGCATCGAGAATCTTCTGCACATCGAGGTTGAGCCGGTCGCGCTCGGTGAGCATCTCGTCCAGCTCGTGCTTGCCGAGCACCGCACGCAGGGTCGTCTGCGCCAGCTGGCCGGTGGCCATCAAAAAATTCTCCACCGCGATGATCGCCTTTTGCGGATCGACCACGCGGAAATACACCACCGCATTGACCTTGACCGACACGTTGTCGCGCGAGATCACGTCCTGACTGGGCACGTCCATGGTTACCACCCGCAGGTCGACCCGCACCATCTGCTGGATGCCGGGGATGAGGATGATCAGGCCCGGCCCCTTGACACTGGTGAAGCGCCCGAGGGTGAACACCACGCCGCGCTCATACTCGCGCAGGATCTTGATCGACGCCGCCAGCAGCGCGACGATCAGGATGATGACCGGCGCAATGCCGGTGAGGGTATCGAAGCTCATGAGGGACTCCCTTGGTCGGATTCGATCGGTTCGACGGACAGCACCAGCCCGTCAATGGCGGTCACACGCACACGCTCACCGGGGCGTAGCGGCCGGGGGCTGTTCACCCGCCAGCTTTCGCCATGCACCTGCGCCCAGGCCTCGCCGCCGTCGCTGACGGTCACCAGGCCGAGGCTGCCGAGCATCTCGGCCGCGCCGCTGGCCAAGGGGCGATTGCGGCTGCGCAGGAACATCGTGCCGGCGAGGAAGATCAACCCGGCCGCGGCCACCGCCGTGCCGGCGATGAAGGGCAGCGACACGGCAAAACCGGGCGCTTCCTTGTCGATCAGGAACAGGCCGCCGAGCACCATGGCGGCAATGCCGCCGATGCCGAGCACACCGAAACTGGGCAAAAACACTTCCGCCGTCATCAGCACCAGCCCGAGCACCACCAGGCCGACGCCAGCCCAGTTGATGGGCAGCATCTGGAAAGCGTACATGGCCAGCAGCAGGCAGATGGCGCCGGCCACGCCGGGCACGCCAAAGCCGGGGCTGGTGAACTCCACGAACAGGCCGTAGAAGCCGATCATCATCAGCACCAGCGCCAGTTGCGGGTTGGCCAGCACGGCCAGCGCCTGGTGGCGCCAGTCGGGTACGTGGGTGTCGATGGCGGCGTCAGCCGTCTGCAGCGCGCGCTTGCCGGCCGGCAGCGTCACCTCGCGGCCATCGATCTGCCGGAGCAGGTCGGGCACATCGACGGCGACGACGTCGATCACGCCTTCGCGCAGCGCCGCCTCGGCCGACAGGCTGGCCGCCTCGCGCACCGCTTTTTCGGCGAAATCGACATTGCGCCCGCGCAGCTCGGCCAGGCTGCGGATGTAGGCGGTGGCGTCGTTGGTGGCCTTGCGGGCCAGGGTTTCACCGCCCAGCGACGGGGTGATGGCGTCGGTTTTGTCGGCCTTGTCGTCGCCATCGTCTTCGGGACGCGGTGACGGCTTGCCGCCGCCGGGCATGCCGCCAATGGCCACCGGCGAGGCCGCCCCGAGGTTGGTCGCGGGCGTCATTGCCGCGATATGACTGGCATACAGAATGAAGGTGCCGGCGCTCGCCGCGCGTGCGCCTTCTGGGCTCACATAGGTAATGACCGGCACCGGCGAGGCCAGGATGGCCTTGATGATCTGTCGCATCGAGGTGTCCAGCCCGCCAGGGGTGTCGAGGGCGATGACCACCGCCTCCACCTCGCCCACATCCTCCAGTCCTTGCAGGATGAAATCCGCCGACGCGGGGCCGATCACCCCGTCAACCTGCAACACCCGCACCGTCGCCGCCTGCACCGGCATCACGCCAAGCAGCGCCAGCATCAACAACATGTGGCGCAGCGCCAGCCAGAAGCTTGCGAGATCACGTCGGGTCATCGTGTCCTCCGGTCGGGCCGTCTGGATCGAACGGACGGCACATTCACTCAGAGGCCGCCCGCGCCGCCAAGTTCCGCACGGCATGACCGACACATTTGCTTACGCCCCGGTTTAACCCCGAAACCCGCGCCGCTTCGTTTCATGGACATCACCCCCGACAACAGGACACCGACCATGCAACGCACCGCCACCCCCCTCATCCTCTGCCTCATCCTCAGCGCCTGCGCCCCCAATGGCCGTGCGCCCATCGCCGACGCCACCGGTCAGGCCGCGCCGCCCCCGTCTGCCCCCAAAGCCCTGGCCGAGCCGGCACGCACCGCCGACGCGATCAACGATCAACGCGCCGAACACGATGCGCCAATACTCAGCGCCCCCGCCGTGGCCGCCGCCCCGCGCGAACGCGCCATGGAATCGATGGCCATGAAGGGCGAAGCCAAGCTGATGCGCGTCATGCCCCACCCCATGCCGAGCATCGCCCCGCCGCAGCCGGTGGACCGCGAACGCTATCAAGACATCACCACCAACCCGGTGCATCAGGTGGCAACCGCCCCGGTGTCGACTTTCAGCATCGATGTGGACACCGGCAGCTGGTCCAACCTGCGGCGCTTTCTCAACGAAGGCCGCCTGCCGCCGAGCGATGCGGTGCGCGTCGAGGAATGCATCAACTACTTCCCCTACGACGACGCCCCGCCCACCGGCAACACGCCCTTCGCCGTGCATACCGAGCTGGCGCAATCGCCGTGGAACCCCGAGCGCCTGCTGATGCGCGTCGCGCTCAAGGGGCAGGACATGGGCAAGCAGACCCTGCCGCCGGCCAACCTGGTCTTCCTCGTCGATGTCTCCGGCTCGATGCGCTCGGCCAACAAGCTGCCCCTGCTCAAGAGTTCGCTCAAGCTGCTGGTGCAGCAGTTGCGCCCGCAAGACCGCATCTCGCTGGTGACCTATGCCGGCGCCTCGGGCCTGGCCCTGCCGGCCACGCCGGGCAATGAAAAGGCCACCATCCTCGCCGCCATCGACGCCCTCAATGCCGGCGGCAGCACAGCCGGCGCCAGCGGCATCGAGCTGGCCTACCAGACCGCGCAGGCCGGCTTCGTGCAAGGCGGCATCAACCGCATCCTGCTGGCCACCGATGGCGACTTCAACGTCGGCCAGACCAACTTCGAGCAGCTCAAGGCCCGCGTCGAACAACTGCGCGCCACCGGCGTGCAGCTCACCACGCTCGGCTTCGGCACCGGCAACTACAACGAGCAGCTGATGGAGCAGATGGCCGACGCCGGCAACGGCGCCTACGCCTACATCGACACCCTGATGGAAGGCCACAAGGTGCTGGTCAACGAGATGAGCAGCACGCTGGCGACGATCGCCAAGGACGTGAAGATCCAGGTCGAGTTCAACCCGGCCGCGGTCAGCGAATACCGCCTGATCGGCTACGAAAACCGCATGCTCCGCCGCGAAGACTTCAACAACGACAAGATCGACGCCGGCGAGATCGGCGCCGGCCACTCGGTGACCGCGCTGTACGAGCTCACCCCGGCCGGCCAGCGCGGCCTGATCGACCCGCTGCGCTACGGCAGCGACCCGCGCCCGGCCACCGCCACCGTCGCCCGCAGCGCCGAACTGGCCCATGTGCGCCTGCGCTACAAGCAGCCCCACGCCAGCACCAGCCAGCTCATCGAGCACCCGGTGCGCCGCGACGCCACGCGCCCGCTGGCCGCCACCAGCGACAGCTTCCGCTTCGCCAGCGCCATCGCCGGCTTCGGCCAGATCCTGCGCGGCGGCAGCTACACCGGCCAGTGGTCCATCGCCGACGCCCGCACGCTGGCCGCCGGCGCCCTCGGCAACGACCAATTCGGGTATCGTGGTGAAGCCCTGCGGCTGATGGACCTGGCCGCCGCGCTCAGCCCGCAACCGCCCCACGCCACCGCCCCGCTCGAATGACCAACACGCCGCCGCTCGCCACCTTGCCCGACGAAGACCTGATGCTACTGGTCGCCCGCGGCATCGTGCGCGAACCGGCGGCGGAGTTGTTCGGCCGACACAACCGCGCCCTGTTCAACTACCTCGCCTGGCTAGCGCAAGGCAATCTGGGCGAAGCCGAAGACATCGCGCAAAGCACCTGGATCCGGGTGCTTTCGCGCTGTGGCGACTACACCCCGACGGCGGCCTTCCGCACCTTCCTGTTCCAGATCGCCCGCAACCTGTGGCTGGACGCACGCGGCAGTGCCTGGCAGCGCCACAGCGCGCCCGAAGAGACCGCCCCCGAGGCCAGCGACGAGGGCGATCTGTCGCCCGACACCGTGCTCGCCCTGCAGCAAGACAGCCAGCTTGTGCACACCGCCTTGCTCACCCTGCCCGCCCAGCAGCGCGAAGCCGTGGCGCTGCGCTTTTTTGCCGACATGAGCGTGGACGACATCGCCACCACCGTCGGCGTCGGTTTCGAGACGGTAAAAAGCCGGTTGCGCTACGCCTTCCGCCACCTGCGCACCGAGCTGGAGCGCGCCACATGAGCGCCGCCGAAGAGCGCTTCATTGCCGGCGCCGGCCCGCTCGCCGCGCTGATCCGCGCGCAGCCGGCCTTCGAGGCGCCGCCGCGCCTGCTCGAACACATCCTCGCCGCGCTCGACGCCGCACCCACAGCCACCGGCTTCGACGCCCCGGCCGGCCTGTTCGACGCGGTCATGGCCGAAGCCGACCGCATCGACAGCGCCCAGGCGCCCCGCCGCGAGGCGCTGCTCGCCGAACTGGCCGCCGGCAAAGCCGCCGACGACGCACTCGGCGCCCCCGTCAGCCCGGCCACCGCCGCGTGGCTGGCCGGCCAGCAACCACCCAGCCACCCGGCACCGCCGCCTCGTCGCCGTCGATGGCCCTGGCTCGCCGGCATCAGCACGGCCCTGACGGCAGCGCTGGCTGTCAGCGTCGCCCTGCGCGTGGTGCAAGAGCCCGCCGCCCCGCCGCCGCCGATGGCTGCGCAAAAGAGCCTGCCCGCGCCGGCCGAGTCGCGCGCCGAGATATCGGCCGACGCCGTGGCCCGCGGCGCCAGCGTGGCCAACGACACCATGGCACTCGCCTCCAAACACGAGCTCGCCGAACGCCTCAGCCCAGCCGAGGTCGCCCCCCAGAAAACCGCCCGCGCCCGGCAAAGCGCGCCGCAAGAACGCGAAGCCAAACGCGCCGCCCCGCAACCCGCGCCACCGCCCGCAGTCATGGCCATGAAAACCGCACCGCGCCCCCTCGACATGGAAGCCGCCTCCGCCGCCAGCTCGCCGGCCCCCACCGCCGCCGTGCAGGACGCCCCGGCCCGCCTCGCCCGCGCCCCCCTGCCCGCCAGCCCCAAGGCCGAAGCCCCCGCCCAAGACAGCGCGCTGCCCGCCACTATCCACATCCCCGCCGGCCCCTTCATCGCCGGCTCCGACACCGCCGAGCGCGAGGCCGCCTACCAGCTCGACGAAGCCGCCTACGGTCACACCACCACCCGCGACCAGCAGTGGTACGCCGGCGAAGCCGCCCGCCACACCGCCACCACCGGCGCCTACGCCATCACCACCACACCGATCACCCAGCGCCAGTACGCCGCCTTCATCGCCGACACCGGCCACCCCCCGCCCGAGGTCGACCCAGCCACCTGGGCCGCCTACGGCCTTATCCACCCCTGGCAGACCACCCGCCGCTTCGCCTGGGCAAACGGCCAGCCCCCCGCCGGTCGCGACGACCACCCCGTGGTGCTCGTCAGCCGTGCCGACGCCGACGCCTACGCTGCGTGGCTCAGCCAGCGCAGCGGCCAGCACTGGCGCCTGCCGACCGAACTCGAATGGGAAAAAGCGGCCCGCGGCACCGACGGCCGCCCCTACCCCTGGGGCAACACCTTCGACCCCACCCGTCTCAACAGCCACGACGCCGGCCCCGGCGACACCACCCCGGTCGGCCAACACCCCACCGGCGCCAGCCCCTGGGGCCTGCTCGACCCCGCCGGGCAGGTCTACGAATGGACCGCCACCCCCGCCTCTCCCGGCCGCGCCATCGTCAAGGGCGGCGCCTGGGACGACAAAGGCTGCGGCGTCTGCCGCCCCGCCGCCCGCCACGGGCGACCGGTGGGGATGAAGCATGTGTTGATCGGGTTCCGGCTGGTGCGGGACAGCGCAACGCCGTAGCCCGGGGAAGCGAAGCCCCCCGGAATGCCTTGTCGCCGTCGAAGCGGATCAACCTGGAAACCGCAGCTGGACGCGCCCGTGTGTGCGTCTGGCGGGGTGTCTGACAAGCTAAGCCACCGCGCGCGACCGCTCTACACGTTCAAGCCGCGCCAGCCACACCAGCGCGCCAAGGCTGATCAGCACCACCGGGAAGACAATCGCATTGACCGTGCCCCAGCCATACGCGTTGAGCACTTGGCCGGAGGCGAAGGACGCGAAGGCCACCGTGCCGAAGAGGATGAAATCGTTAGCGCCCTGGGCCTTGCCCTTTTCTTCGGGCCGGTAGGTCTCGGTGACCATCGCCGTGGCGCCAATGAAGCCGAAGTTCCAGCCGATGCCGAGCAGGATCAGCGCGCCCCAGAAGTGCGCCAGCTCGACCCCCATCAAGGCCACCACCGCGCAGGCGATGAGGATGATCAGGCCGGTGGCGACGATGCGCGGCTTGCCGAACCGGGCGATCAGGCTGCCGGTGAAAAAACTCGGGCCGAACATGGCCAGCACATGCCACTGGATGCCCAGCGTCGACTCGTCAGCGGTGAAGCCGCAGCCAATCATCGCCAGCGGCGCGGCGGTCATGACCAGGCTCATCAGCGCGTAGGCCGCCGTGCCGCACAGTACCGCCACGCCGAACCGCGGTTGGCGGATGATCTCGCCGAGCGGCCGGCCGGTGTCGGCGGCCACGCCCGCCACTGCCGGCACCGGCGTCGATGGCGCCAGAAACAGCATCACGACCAGCGACACGGCCAGCAGCGCAATGCCGCTCAGAAACGCGCCGGCAAAGGGCACGGGCAGCAACCAGTCCTTGGTCAGAATCACCGTCTGCGGCCCGAGCACGGCCGCCGCAATGCCGCCGACCAGTACCCAGGAAATCGCCTTGGCCTTGAAGTCGGCCTGCCCGCGGTCGGCCGCGGCGAATCGGTACTGCTGCACGAAGGCGCCGGAGAAGCCATTGACCATCAGCGCCGCACAGAACAGCCAGAACGAATGCACCGTCAGCGCCCAGGTGGCGAACCCCAGCCCGGCGATGCCGATCAGCGCGCCGGTCATGAAGCCGCGCTTGCGGCCGACGGCCCGCATCAGCATCGCCGCCGGCAATGCGCCGAGCGCCACGCCAAGGGTATAGCCGGTGACTGGCGCCGTGGCCAGCGCCTTGTCGGGCCCGAGCAGATAGCTGCCGGCAATGGCGCCCAGCGCAAAATTGAGCGGCGCCGCTGCTCCGCCAAAGGCCTGACAGGCGGCGTACAGCACCGCATTGCGCCGGGCGATGGCGTTTTCCTCGTCGGCCGTTAGAGCAGTCTGAAGCGTCATGCAGCGTCCCGTGTTAACCCGTGTCGTGATGGTGGCAGACACCCGGCCGGTGCATCCAGATACGATAATGCCCGGATCGTGCGTCATGTGTCTGCGCCGTCCGCAGAACTTTGCCGCCGACGGCTTTGGACGAGAGCGAGCCGCCCACCGACGCCTGAGGATACTGCCACCATGAAACTGCACATCGTCTCTGACCTCCACCTTGGCCGCGGCCCCTGCGCCTTGCCCGACGTCGGTGCCGACGTGCTGATCCTGGCCGGCGACATCCATCGCCCGGCCGAGGCCATCGCCTGGGCCCGCGCCGCGTCACTGCCGGTGCTGTACGTGCCCGGCAACCACGAGCACTATGGCTTGTCACTCGCCGAGACCCGCCGCCAGCTCGACGCACTGAGCCACGGCAGCCGGATCACCGTGCTCGACTGCGACGAGACTTGCATCAAGGGCGTGCGCTTCCTCGGCGCCACGCTGTGGAGCGACTTCCACATCGCCGGCACGGGCGAAGCGCGCGAACAGGCGATGGCCGCCGCGGTGCGCTTCTCGCACGACTTCAGCCGCATCCGCATCGATGACGCTGACGACACCCCGCTGACCCCGACGCACTGCGCCACGCTGTTCGAACAGCACCGGCGCTGGCTGACCGAGCGCCTGGCCGAACCCTTCGACGGCCACACGGTGGTGATCACCCACTTCGCCCCCTCGCCTGGCAGTATCGCCCCGCGCTTCGCCGGCTCGCCGCTCAACGCCTGCTTCGTCTCCGACCTCGACCCGCTGCTGGCAGCCAGTGGCGCCACGCTGTGGGTCCACGGCCACACCCACGACAGCTTCGACTACCGCGTCGGCGCCACCCGCGTGCTGTGCAATCCACGCGGCTACCTGACCGGTGACATTCCGGAGAACCCATGCTTCGACCCGGGGCTGTGCGTCACGCTGAGCTGATACGCCGGCCATCGCCCAGGGGCACAATTTCTACAAATAAACTATCAATTGATGATATGTTTGAAAGCGATTTCGCATGCACCACTGTTCGCAAGCCGGCTCCACAGGCGTTCCGATTCAGTTAGCGCGACGCCGACCGGTCCCGGATGATTCTGCCAACCCGGAGATGACCATGACCGAATCGCTTTACCCGCCATCCAGCGGTGCCATCGCCCGCAAACGCAAGGCCCTGGCGCCCGGACCGCTCGACGCCTTCAAGGCCTTCAGCGAACAGGTGTTCGCCCCCGGTGCGCTGGATCGAAAAACCAAGGAGCTGATCGCCGTTGCGGCCGCGCACATCACCCAGTGCCCCTACTGCATCCATGGCCACACCGCCTCGGCCCTGAAGCATGGTGCGAGCGAAGAAGAAATCATGGAGGCCATCTGGGTGGCGTCCGAGATGCGCGCCGGCGCCGCTTATGCGCATTCGGCCCTCGCCATCGAAACCATGAACAAGGCGCACGACTGAGCCGGAGCCGCTCATGACACCGACGCTCGCACGACTGCACGCCGAACACGCCAATCTGGAGCGGCTGGTGCGGCTGCTCGACGATCACGCCTCGGTCCCGAAAACGCCAACCTTCGGCGATCTCGGGGTGCTTGTCGACACCGTGTACTACCTCACGCACTTCCCCGACGTCTCGCACCATCCGCTGGAAGACCGCATCGTCGAGCAACTGCGCGGGCGTCAGGTCTTGCCGGCCGGATTTGCCGACGAGATCGAAGCGCAGCACGTCACCCTGGCCCATCAGGGCGACGCCTTTATGCGTGATCTCGAGTCGGCGGCGCGCTGCGAAACCCTGTCGTGGGAGATCGTCTCACCCAACCTCCGGCTGTATGCCGAACGCCTGCGCCACAACATGGCGGTGGAAGAGTTGATCCTCTTCCCGACCGCGCGGCGCGTTCTTGAAAATGCCGACTGGCAGATCATCGACGCCGCCCTCGACACCGCCCAGGACCCGCTGTTTGGTGCGCGGGTGGACGACCGTTTCAGACAACTGCATGCAGCCATCGCCGCGCAAGCCCACTGCGACTGCGACCTCGCACCGGGCCAAGACGCTGAGCAGGAGCAATGATCATGCGTACCCCATCGAGCACGCCGTTGAAGTTCCTCAACCTGTGGCAGATACGCTTTCCGATCGGCGCCATCGCTTCGATCGCGCATCGCGTCTCGGGCGTGCTGTTGCTCATCGCGCTGCCGCTGCTCGCCAGTGTGCTGGCGCGCTCACTGCAAAGCCCGGCCGAATTCGACGCCCTGCGGGCCGCCGCCGCATCGACATCGGGCACGCTGATTCTGGCGCTCGCCACATGGGCGCTCGCCCATCACGTGCTGGCCGGCATTCGCCACCTTCTTATGGATATCGGCATCGGCAGCGGCCTGGCACAGGCGCGCCGTAGCGCACGCGCGGCGCTCATTGCGGCACCGATCATTGCGCTCTATGTCCTTGTCAGGGGGCTATGGTGAGACTCTTCTCCGGTCAGCGCGCCTGGGTCGCGCAACGTTTCACCGCCGTGATGCTGCTGGCCGCCGTGCTCGCCGGCGTGGCATGGCTGCTGCTCGGCGAGCCGCTCGACTACGCGCGCTGGCGCGCCCTGGTGACCACGCCTGTCGGTGCCGTACTGACCGTGCTGGTCTTCGCCATGCTTGCGGTGCACGGCTGGGTCGGTGCGCGCGACATCGTGCTCGACTACGTTCAGCCGCGTGGGCTGCGTCTGGCGCTGCTCGGCGCGATTCTCCTGATCCTTGCCGCCACCCTGATCCGCGTGGTCCTCGTCCTTGCGACCCACGGCGCCACGTAGGAGAGCACCATGCATCTGCGCATCTATCGATTCAACCCCGACACCGATACGCAACCGCGCATGCAGGACTACGACATCACACCCGAGGCCAGCGACAAGAAGCTGCTCGACGTGCTGGTCCGCCTCAAGAGCGTCGACGACTCGCTGTCGTTCCGGCGTTCATGCCGGGAAGGGATCTGCGGTTCGGACGCAATGAACATCAACGGGCGCAACGGTCTGGCCTGTCTGCAATCGCTCGATGAGCTGAAGCAACCCGTCGTGCTGCGGCCCCTGCCGGGCTTTCCGGTCATCCGCGACCTGATCGTGGACATGACGCTGTTCTTTGCCCACTACCATTCCATCAAGCCCTACCTGATCAACCCCGAGTCACCGCCGGAACGCGAACGCCTGCAAACGCCCGAGCAACGCGAACGACTCAATGGCCTCTACGAATGCATTCTGTGCGCCTGCTGCAGCGCCTTTTGCCCGTCGTTCTGGTGGAACCCCGACAAATTCATCGGCCCCGCTGGCTTGCTGCAGGCCTATCGATTCATTGCCGACAGCCGTGACACCGCCACCGCCGAACGCCTCGACTATCTCGACGACGTCTACCGCCTCTACCGTTGCCGCACGATCATGAACTGCACCGAAGTCTGCCCGAAAGGCCTCAGCCCCTCGCACGCCATCGAGCAGATCCGTCTGGCGCTCCTCAAGCAGTCCTCATAGATACCGCCGCACACAAAAGCAAGAAGCCTCCCCCGGCTCGAACGACTGACCAGAGCGCCAAGCTGAGTATTGCGTGACCACCCCGCCACACGCTACCCGGCGTCCGCCTCGCCATCAAGCAGTCGCTCGCACTCGGCCATCAGCGCGCGGGCGTGTTCGGATTCGTAGTTGGGGTCGAGCGCTTCCATCATCTCGTGAACCGTAAACAGCCCCGCCTCCAGCGAGAGCGAGGCGGCCATGCTGCGGGCGAGCTGATCGCTCAGATCGGACAGATGGCGTCGCTCGGCCAGCGGCAGGCGGCGCCGGGTGCGCGCCAGCCAGTCGGCGGCGAGCGTGGCGCCTTGCGCCTCGGTCGGCCACTGGCCGTGTTCGTACCACAGCGACAGCCGTTCGGCGGTGAGCGCAAAAATCAGCGCGGCGCGGGTGCCCCGGCTGTCGGCGGCCGGCAGGCTGGAGGACGGTGTATTGATCAAAATCGGCAAGAACTCAAAGGCCCAGGTCCGTCAGAATTTCGCCCAGGGCATGGGCTGCGCCCATCTGCAGACGATGCGTGACCAGCGCGCTCACCCGCGTTTCGCCGGGGTTGATCTCCACCGTCGGCACCCCGGCCTCGGCCGCCCAGATGACCGGGCCGGCGATGTAGGGGAAGGCGCTGGAGGTGCCGATGCTCATGACCAGATCGACGCCGTCGACCAGCATGTGCTCAAGGCGCAAGATGCCGTCGCGCGGGAGGTCTTCGCCAAACAGCACCACATCGGGGCGCATCACGCCGCCGCAGGTGGGGCAGCCCGGCGGCATCTGCAGGCCGGCATAGTCGGGCACGCGGCGGCCGCGGCCGCATTCGGTACACTGCAGCTGGTGCAGGTTGCCATGGATTTCGACCAGACTGGTGGTGCCCACGTCGCGGTGGAAGCCGTCCACGTTCTGGGTGAACACCATCGAGCCGGGCCGCTCGGCCACCAGCCGGGCAATGGCGTGGTGGGCCGCATTGGGTTGGGCGCCACGGCAGTTGGCTTCGATCTGCGCGAGGTAGGTCCAGCTCACCTCTGGCCGGCTGGCCATCATCTGGCCGGAGAGCGCCGTCTCGATGGGGATGCCATGACCGGTAAGCTTGTCGTCATACAAGCCGCCGATGCCGCGGTAGGTCGGCAGACCGGAGTCGGCGGAAAGTCCGGCGCCCGTAATGAACAGAATTCGCCTGGCCTGACGGACGAGTTCGGTGACGGCGGCGAGGGTGTCGGTGTCGGACATGACGGGCGGGACGCACAAAAAGGATGCGTCATCATACGCCGGTCACAAAGCGGTCACGCCCTTGAAGGTCGCCGCAGCGTCGTCCACACGGTGACGCCGATGATCAGCACGCCGCCAATCCACTCGCGCACGCCGGGCAGCTCGGCAAACAGCATGGCCGCCAGCGCAATGCCATACACCGGCTCCAGCGCGGCCACCACGGCAGCGGTTTGCGGCGGCACCTCGCGCAGGCAGGCGATGAACAAGGTGTGCGCCAGCGCGGTCCACACCACGCCGAGCGCGATCAGCCACAACCACTGGGTGGCGCTGCCGGGCATCACCCCATCAACAAACGGCATCAAACAGAACGCGGCGATGGCGTTTTGCGCCATGGCCAGGCGCACCGACCCACTGCTGCGGCTGATGCGTCGGTTGATCGCAGCAAGCAAGGCGAAGCTGAAGCCGGACAGCACACCCCAGGCCAGGCCGACCAGTGTGCTGTCACCGAGCCGCCAGTGCGGCACCAGCACCACCAGCCCCAGCGTCACGGCAGCGGCGCACACCCAGTCCGCGCGCTTGGGTCGCTCACCGCCGAGTGCCGCCAGCAGCGCGGCGAACAGCGGGTAGCTGGCGTAACCCATCAAACCGATGGCCACTGACGACACCTGAATCGCGACGAAAAAACTCAACCAATGCACCGCCAGCAAGGGCCCGGCCAGCAAACTCAGGCCGCGAAAACGCCCCGCCTCCGGTCGCCAGCGCAGCCACAACCACAAGGCGAACGCAGCGATGGCGGTGCGCCCGAACACCAGCGCTTCGGCCGACAGCGGCAAGCCCTTGGCGAACAACCCGGCACTGCCAAACAGGAACACCGCCACATGAAGGGCGATCCAGGCGCGGGGCGGCGTAGGGGCAGACATGGCGGCGATGATAGCGGCTTTTGGCCGCGTGGTCCGGCCCTGGGCAGACGCCAAGATGGCGTTCGGTTAGGATGATGTCGTTGCCAACTCGCTGCCCGCCCATGCCCGCTCACATGCCCTCCCTGCAGGCACACCGCTCCGGCCCGCTGGCACGGCTGTGGTTCGCCGTCAGCGCCTTGGCCGCCCTCGCCGCACTTGGCCTGTGGGCCTGGCACCATCCGCTCGATCGCGTCGCTGCCACCGCTATCGCCGCACTCGCGGTGATGGCCTTCATGGCGCGCCCCTCGGCCTGGCTGATCGCACTGCCGGCGCTGTGGCCGATCATCGACCTCGCCCCGCTCACCGGCTGGATCCACTTCACCGAAAGCGACGCGCTGGTGCTGGCGGTGGTCGCCGGCGTCGGTCTGCGCGAGGCCTTGGCGCCGCCCCTGCCGGTGCGCGGTGCGCCGGCGTTCCGCCTGTCGCCGGTGGCGCTGCTGGTGGCCGTGCTGTGGCTGGTGAGCTACGGCGTGTCGGCCTGGCGCACGCCGATTCCGCTGCCGCCCTTCGATGCCAGCCTGTTCGCCGGCTACAAAACCCCGCTCAACGGCCTGCGCCTGCTCAAGGCGCCGCTGCTGCTGCTGATGCTGCTGCCCTGCCTGCACGCGGCCGGGCGCGCGCGCGGCGCCAGCGCGTTCAGCCGCCTCACCCTCGGCATGACGCTCGGCCTGCTCACCGCCTCGCTGGTGGCGGCGTGGGAGCGCGACGCCTTTCCCGGCCTGACCAACTTCTCGGCCGACTACCGCACCACTGGCCTGTTCTGGGAGATGCACGTCGGCGGCGCCGCGCTTGATGCCTGGCTGGCATTGAGCTTTCCCTTCGCGCTCGCCGGCTTTCTGCGCAGTCGTGACCTGACGCGACGCTTGCTTTTTCTGGCGGTGCTTGCCATTGGCGGCTATGCCATCCTGACCACCTTCTCGCGCGGCCTGTATGCCGCTGTCGGGGTCAGCCTCGTGTTGCTGTTGCTGGCCGGTCGAGCAAGCGCTACCGCCATGCCAGTCTCCCCCGACGCCTCACGCCCCTTGCCCGGCGGCGCATGGCTGGCCGCCGCAGTCCTGATCGGCTCGGCCATGGCGGCATTCGCCGGCGGTGGCTATCGCGGCCTGGCGGCCCTGATCGGCTTCGCGCTGGCGGCCTATCTGTTTGGGGATATCGCCCGCCGGCTGGGCCACGGTCAACGCATGCTGGCACTCGGCGCGGGCGTGCTTTTCGGCGCGGTCACACTGCTCAGCCCGGCGATCGATAAGGGGCCGTATCTCGCCTTCGGCGCCCTGTGCCTGTCGGCCTTGGCGGCCGCGGCGATCAGCCTGCGTCGCCCCGAGTCCGCCTCACCGGCGGTTGTCGGACTCGCGCTGACGGCTGCCTGCGCCGTATCGGCCGCGGTGGTCGGTCGCTACTGGGGCGAGGGCGCGGGCGAAGCCGGCATTTTTGCCGCCGCGGGGGCCGGCCTGCTGATCCTGGTCGTGCAGTTGATGCTGCCGCGTCCGCTGTGGCATCGGGCAGGCGACGGCCTGGCGCACGCGCTGCTGGTGCTCGGCGTGGCCGGCGCACTGGCCACCGGCACCACCAGTTATTACATGGGTGAGCGCTTCTCGACGGTCAGCCAGGATCTGGAGGGCCGCATCGGGCACTGGCAGGAAGGTATCGCCCTGGTGCGCACCTCCGCCGATCATTGGCTGGGCCTCGGGCTCGGGCGCTACCCGGACGCCTACTTCTGGTCTGGGCCACTTGCCGCCAACGCCGGTTCATGGGAGTTGCCCGATGAAGACGGCCAGCGCTTCAGCCGCCTCGGCGCGGCCCGCCATGTGCTCGGCTTTGGCGAGCTGTTCCGAATCTCGCAACGCGTCGCGGCGGACACCACCGGCCCCTTCCACTACCGCATGAAGCTGCGCGCGCCGGCGCGCTCCAGCCTGCACCTGGAAATCTGCCGCAAACATCTGCTGTACACCCAGACCTGCGCAATTGCCATCGTCAAGGCCGACAACCCGACCTGGACCGAGGTGCAGGGCAGCATGGAGGTGGGCGGCCTCACCCCCGGCTCCACTCAACCCTACCGACCCAGTGTGCTGTCTCTGGCCACTGACGGACGTGCACCTGTCGATATCGATGACCTCGAAGTCATCGACAGCGCAGGCCGTTCACTGGTCAGCAATGGTGATTTTCAGGCGGGCGTGGATCGCTGGTTCTTCAGCTCGGATCGCCATCACCTGCCCTGGCACGCCAAGAGCCTGTTTCTGCATGTATGGGTGGAGCAAGGCGTGCTCGGCATGGTGATGCTGAGCCTGATGCTGCTCGCCGCCGCCGGCAGGACAGCTCTGGGCCGCGCGCGGACACATCCGTTCGCAGCGCCACTATTGGCGGGTCTGGCAGGCTTCGTGACCGTGGGGGTGTTCGACAGCCTGCTCGACATGCCGCGCATGACGCTGATGCTGCTGCTCACCGCCTGGCTGGCGCTGTGCCTGAACCCGGCGGCTCAAGCCAGCGCGACTTCGACCAGACAGTCGTAAAACACCGGTCCGCCGCCCATGTCGGTGAGCGCCGAGGAGGTGACGGCGTTGGCGTTTTCGCCGTCGCCGGAGAATTTCTGCCACCACACCGAGGGCGCGGCGACCACGCCGGCGCGCACCCGGTCAGTCACCGCCGCCAGTGCGTGAAACGCCCCGCGGTCATTGAAGATGCGCAGCCGCACGCCGTCGGCGATGCCACGCGCAGCGGCGTCTTGTGGGTGGATTTCCAAGGTCGGTGCACCTTCCTTGTCGCGCCAGCGCGGCAGATTGGCGAAGCTGGAGTTGAGAAAGTTGCGCGCCGGCGGCGAGATCATGGCCAGCGGATAGCGCGCCGCCAGCGTCGGGTTGCTGACCGGCGACTCGATGGGCGGCATCCAGCCGGGCAAGGGGTCGAGGCCTTGATCGGCCAGGGTTTGCGAGAAGAACTCGCAGCGGCCGGAGGGTGTGGGAAAGCCGCCTTTGGCAAAGGGCGCGAACGGACGTGGCAGATTGAGGCGCGCCCAGCCCTGATTCGCCAGGCCCTCGGCCACACCCTGGCTGCGCGCATCACCGTGCCTGAACGCCGCCGCGGCAATGGTGGCGTCATCGTCGAACAGGGCCGGGTCATCGAAGCCAAGACGCGCGGCGAGTCGGCGGAAAACTTCGCTGTTGGGCAGCGACTCACCGACCGGATCGATGGCCGGCGTGTTGGCCACGGCGTACAGATGGCCGTAGGCCTTGTGCACATCGATGTGTTCGAGCTGGCTGGTGGCCGGCAGGAGGATGTCAGCGTAGTCGGCGGTGTCGGTCTGGAACAGCTCGTGCACCACGCAAAACAGGTCCTCGCGCGCGAAACCGGCGCGCACCCGATTGCTGTCGGGGGCGACGGCGACCGGGTTGCTGTTGTAGACGTAGAGGGCGCGGATCGGCGGGTCATTGGCAGTGAGCAGCGCCTCGCCGATGGGCGACATGTTGACGGTGCGCGGCGGGAAGCGTTCGGCGTCCGGGTAGAGATCGGGGCGCTCCAGTGCCGCGGTGTCTACGGGGAAGTTGCCGGAGGTCGACATCACCGCACCGCCGGCCGCCTCGCGCCAGGCGCCGACCAGCGCCGGCAGGCAGGCGATGTTGCGCACCGCCGTGCCGCCGCCGGCGCAGCGGTTGAGGCCGTAGTTGAGGCGGATCACGCTCGGCCGGGTGCTGCCGTAGTCGCGGGCAAGCTGGCAGATCGCCTCGGCGCTCAGGCCGGTGAGCGGCGCGGCCCATTCGGGCGTGAGCGGGCGCACGCGCTCGGCGAGCGCTTCGAAACCGAGGGTGTGCTGGGCGATATAGTCGCGATCGATGAGGTCTTCGGCGATCAGCACCTGCATCATCGCCAGCGCGATGGCGCCGTCGGTGCCGGGCAGCGGGGCAAGGTGCAGGTCGCATTTCTCGGCCGTTTGCGTGCGCCACGGGTCGATGCACACCAGCCGGGCGCCATTGCGTTTGGCCTGCTGCATGAAGCGCCAGCCGTGCAGGTTGGAGACCACCGGGTTGGCGCCCCAGATGAGGATCAGCTTGGCATCAACGACGGCCTCGGGGTCGGTGCCGACCGAGGCGCCAATGACGGACTTCCAGCCCGCGCTGCCGGCGGAGGCACAGATGGTGCGATCGAGGATGGAGGCGCCGAGCCGATGGAAGAAGCGGCGGTCCATGCCCGAGGACTGCACCAGGCCCATGGTGCCCGCGTAGCTGTAGGGCAGGATGGCGCGCGGATCGTCGGCGGCGATGTCGGCAAAACGGGTGGCGATGGTGTCGAGGGCTTCGTCCCAGCTGATGCGCTCGAAGCGGCCCTCGCCCTTCTTGCCGACGCGCTTCATCGGGTGGGTCAGGCGGTCGGGCGAATAGACGCGATCGAGATAGTGCGCCACCTTGGTGCACAGCGCGCCGTGCGTGAACGGGTGATCGTCGGCGCCGCGCACGCGGGTGGCACGGCCGTCCTCGACGGTGATGTGCATGGCGCAGGTGTCGGGGCAATCATGCGGACAGGCCGCGCGGACAATACGGGACTCGGATGCCATAGGGCCTCCCGAACGGTGATTGCGCCGGTCAGCGACCGGCGGCGGTGCTGGTCAGCGCCCGATAGCGTTCGCGGTCACGCGAGTAGCGGGCGCGCACGGCGTCGATGTTCTTGAGCTTGGCGTCGATGACGGTTTCCTGGGCGGCCAGCTCCGACTGGTTGTCGCGAATGGCCTGGGTCAGATCCTCAGGCACCGCACCCGCCGGATGCAGCTTGGCTTCTTCCTGCAAGCGCTCTTGACCGTGTTTCAGCTGATTCAAACGCTCTCTGGCCTTGGCCAGATCCCGCTCGATTTCACCAATGGCACGGCTCTCGCGCTGATCGATGTCGACCGCACTCCGATAGGTATCGAGCAAGGCGCGGTCCTGCAAACGCTGACTGCGGCGGCGCGCGTCTTCAAGCTCGCGCAGACGCGACTCCCGCTCGGCGGCAATGCGCTCGGCGTCACTCATTGGCGCGGCGATCCGTTCGATGACGGTGCCATCCGACGCGACCCGCCGATAGGCCCGCCCGTAGCAGGCCTGCGGCAGCACATCGCCGCACACCCGACGCCCGTCGGCGTTTTCGCAGCACAGGATGGCGCCCGCAGCGCTCACCGGCGTACTCAGCACACTGGCGAGCATCAGGCCAATCGCGGCCAGGCAGCGGATCATCATGAGCATTACCCTTGCGATGCGACGCCATAGGCGTCGCGGTAGGCCTTGACGGCCGACAGGTTGGCGGCCAGATCGGGGCTGTCGCCCAGATAGCCGATCAGATCGGTCAGCGTCGCCACGGCGATCACTGGCATGTCGAATTGCGCCTGCACCTCCTGCACGGCCGACAAGTCGCCCTGCCCGCGTTCCATGCGATCAAGCGCAATCACCACGCCGGCCGGCGTCGCGCCATGCGCGCGGATGATCTCGACCGATTCGCGTACCGAGGTGCCGGCGGAGATGACGTCATCGAGAATCAACACCCGGCCGGCCAGGGGTGCGCCCACCAGGGTGCCGCCTTCGCCATGATCCTTGGCTTCCTTGCGGTTGAAGCAGTAAGGCAGGTTCACGCCCTGCTCGGCCAGACGCATGGCCGTGCCCGCCACCAGGGGAATGCCCTTGTAGGCCGGACCGAACAACATCGTGGCGTCGAGTCCGGAGGCGAGAATGGCGCGCGCATAGAAACTGCACAGCGCGCCAAAGGACGCTCCGTCGTTGAAAAGCCCGGCGTTGAAGAAGTAGGGCGACTTGCGCCCCGCCTTGGTCATAAACTCACCAAAGCGCAAAACGCCCTTGTCACAGGCCAGTGCAATGAAATCCCGGCTAAAATCCACGTTGGCCTCAATCAGAATGATTCTCAAGACAACGAATGTTACGCGTCATCACCATCAACCTCAACGGCATCCGGTCGGCCGAACGTAAGGGCTTTTTTGCCTGGATGTCGAACCAGAACGCCGACATCGTCTGCCTGCAGGAGCTCAAGGCCCAGCGCCCAGACCTCTCCGAGGAGATGCTCGCCCCGCCGGGTTACCACGGATTTTTCCACTGCGCCGACAAGCGAGGCTATAGCGGTGTCGGTATCTACAGCCGACGCGCACCTGACCGGGTCATCGAAGGCTTGGGCAACGCCGAGTTCGACGCCGAGGGCCGCTACCTTCAGGCGGACTTCGGCAAGCTGTCGGTCGTCTCGCTCTACCTGCCCTCCGGCTCCAGCTCCGAAGAACGTCAGGCCGCCAAGTACCGCTTCATGGACATTTTTCTGCCGCACATGGCCGAACTCATCGCCAGCGGCCGCGAGGTGATCATCTGCGGCGACTGGAACATCGCCCACCGCGAGGCCGACCTCACCAACTGGAAGTCCAACAAGAAGAACTCCGGCTTCCTGCCCGAAGAGCGCGCCTGGCTGACCCGTCTGTTCGACGAAGTGGGCTGGGTCGATGTGTATCGCACCCTGCACCCGGACACCACCGACGCTTGCTACACCTGGTGGTCCAACCGGGGCCAGGCTTGGGCCAAGAACGTCGGCTGGCGGCTGGACTACCAGATTGCCACGTCCGGCACCGCACTGGCTGCCAAGGCAACATCGGTCTACAAGGACGAACGCTTCAGCGACCACGCACCCTTGAGCGTCGATTACGACATCGAACCTTGATCTGCGGCCAGCGAATGCCCCGTCCGACGGCCGGTCATCCGGGCGCTCCGGCGGGTGACAACGTCATTTTTGCTCAGCGAGCTTCAGGCAATCTGGCAAAAACCTGCGTAAAACAGGCGAGTGCGCGATAATGGCGGCTCAGCCATGGGGGGCACTGACCGAATGAAATGCGTAGATGATTTCCGCCTGCGACTGGGCAAGCACGAGCTCGTGCCCATTATGGTAGGTGGCATGGGGGTGGATATTTCCGCCGCCGAACTATCCCTTGAAGCCGCGCGCCTGGGTGGCGTCGGGCATATTTCCGATGCCATGGTGCCGACGGTGTCAGACCGCCGCTTCAAGACCAAGTACGTCAAAGACAAACTCCAGCAGTACAAATTCAACGTCGCGAACTCCGACAAATCCGTCGTGCAGTTCAACATGGACATGCTCGCCGAGGCGACCACTCGCCACGTGAGCGCCACCATGGAGGCCAAACGCGGCCCGGGGCTGATCTTCATCAACTGCATGGAAAAGCTGACCATGAACGCGCCCAAGGAAACCTTGCGCGTTCGTCTGCGGGCCGCCATGGACGCCGGCATCGAGGGCATCACCCTCGCCGCCGGTCTGCACCTGGGCTCTTTCGCACTGATCGAAGATCACCCGCGATTCCGTGATGTGCACCTGGGCATCATCGTGTCCTCGCTGCGCGCGCTGCAGCTGTTTCTCAAGAAGAGCGCCCGCACCGGCCGCCTGCCCGACTACGTCGTGGTCGAAGGCCCGCTGGCCGGTGGTCACCTCGGCTTTGGCATGGACTGGGCGCAATACGACCTGGCCACCATCACCAACGAGATTCAGGCCTGGATGAAAGCCGAGCAGCTCGACATCCCGGTGATTCCGGCCGGCGGCATCTTTACCGGCACCGACGCGGTGAACTTCCTCGAAGCGGGCGCGGCCGCGGTGCAAGTGGCCACGCGCTTCACCGTTGCCCATGAATGCGGCCTGCCCGAAGATGTGCAGCAGCACTACTTCACGGCCGACGAAGACGACATCGAGGTGAACCAGATCTCGCCCACCGGCTATCCGATGCGCATGCTCAAGAGCAGCCCGGCGATCGGCGACGGCATCCGCCCGAACTGTGAAGCCTACGGCTACCTGCTCGACGCCAAGGGCAACTGCCAGTACATCGAGGCCTACAACCGCGAGGTGGCATTGCACCCCGGCGCCAAGCGCGTGAAGGTGATGGACAAGACCTGTCTATGCACCCATATGCGCAACTTCGAGTGCTGGACCTGCGGGCACTACACCTACCGCTTGAAAGACACCACACGTCAGAACGAAGACGGCAGCTATCAGCTACTCACTGCCGAGCACGTGTTCCGTGACTACCAGTTCAGCAAGGACAACAAGATTGCCCTGCCTGAACTGATCTCCTCCACCGCCTGAGTTCTCAGGCGGTTTCCCGCTCGGGTGCCGACGCCCCACCATCCGCTTTGCGGTGGGGCGCGCGGTAGGCGACGGCAGGCTTCATCAGATGGCCGAGCTTGTTTGCCTTGGTGTCGAGGTAATCTGTGTTGTGCGGATTGCGCCCGACCTGCAAGGGCACGCGCTCGACCACCATCAAGCCATGCTGACGCATGCTCTCGAGCTTGCGCGGGTTGTTGGTCATCAAGCGCAGTGACTTCACGCCCAGGTGCGCCAGCATCGGCTGACAGATGCCAAAATCGCGCATGTCGGCCGGAAAGCCGAGCTGCTCATTGGCCTCCACCGTGTCGGCGCCCTCGTCCTGCAATTTGTAGGCGCGAATCTTGTTGAGCAGGCCAATACCACGGCCTTCCTGACGCAGGTACAGAATCACCCCTCGCCCCTCGTCCACGATCTGGCGCATCGCCGCTTCCAACTGGTAGCCACAGTCACAGCGCTCGCTGAACAGGCTGTCGCCGGTCAGGCACTCCGAGTGGATGCGGGCCAGCACTGGCGTGCCGTCGGCGATATCGCCATGGGTAATGGCCAGATGCTCGATACCGGTGGCAGTATCCTCGAAGCCATGCAGCGTAAAGACGCCGAAGCGGTTGGGCAGCTTGCAGGCTTCGACAAAACGAACAGTCATTCAATGCTCTCCTGGGGCGTTTTTTTATCTCTCGCCGCCGAAGCGGTCGAGGGTCACGAGCGCCATGTCGCGACAGTGCTTACAGATGACAGTATCCGCGCCATCGCGTTCATTCAAGCTTCGCGACGCTCAGGCAACAGCAAGTGCAGGCCGATCGCCGCCACGCCGCACAGGCTCACGCCCTGCAGGCTGAAGCCGTCGAGATTCACCGCCAGCCCGCCGATGCCGCACACCAGCACGGTGGACACGATCACCAGATTACGCGGCTCGTCCATGTTCACCCGCGCCGCGATCAGCGTTTTCAGGCCGATACTGGCCACCGAGCCGAACAGCAGCATCATGATGCCGCCCATCACCGGCACCGGTACCGACTGCAAAATCGCGTTGAACTTGCCGAAAAAGGCCATGACGATGGCGAGCACCGCGGCCCAGGTCATCACGGCCGGGTTGAAGTTGCGGGTCAGTGTCACCGCGCCGGTCACTTCCGAATACGTTGTCACCGGCGGGCCGCCGATCAGGCCGGCGAACAACACCGCCAGGCCGTCGCCGGCCAGCGTGCGGTGCAGGCCGGGCTTCTCGGTGTAGTCCTTGCCGGTGATGCCACCGATGGCCACCACATCGCCCACATGTTCGATCGCCGGCGCCAGCGCCACCGGCAGCATGAACAGCACCGCCGCCCACTCGAAGCTCGGCGTCACAAAGGCCGGCATGGCAAACCACGGCGCATTGGCAATCTTGCTCAAATCGACCAGCCCGAGCATCACGCCCAGCACATAGCCCACAAGCACACCGGCCAGAATCGGCACCAGGCGCAAAAAACCGCGCGCAAACACCGACACCACCACCGTCGTCAGCAGCGAGGCGGCGGCCACCGCCAGGGCGGTGCCGTAGGGCACCAGCTCGATCTTGCCGTCACCGCTCTTGCCCATGGCCATGTTCACCGCCACCGCCGCCAGCGACAGGCCGATGATCATGATGATCGGGCCGATCACCACCGGCGGCATGAAGCGATGCACGATCTCGGCACCATGCTTGCGCACCAGCGCGGCAAACAGGAAATACACCCCGCTCACGCACGCCAATGCGCCCATGGTCGCCGACACGCCCCAGGTTTGCGTGGCGTAGATGATCGGGGCGATGAAGGCAAAACTGGAGCCCAGAAAGATCGGCACCTGCCGACCTGTCACGGCCTGAAACAGCAGCGTGCCGACACCCGCACCGAGCAGCGCCAGACTCGGATTGAGACCCGTCAGCAGCGGCACCAGCACCAGCGCGCCAAAAGCCACGAACAGGATCTGTGCGCCGGCAATGGCCTGGCGCCACAGCGGGTCGGCGCCCGCGATGGGAATGTCACGCATGCTGTTTACTCCTGAGCGGGTCGTGCCCGAGTCTTTTTGTATGAGCTGCTGCGGACCACGCCACAGGGATCACCCGTGCTTGGTACCAAAAATCTTGTCGCCGGCGTCACCCAGGCCGGGGATGATGTAGCCGACCTCGTTGAGGTGGCTGTCGATGCTCGCGGTGTAGATGTCCACGTCCGGGTGCTGCTCGGTCATCAGTGCGATGCCTTCGGGCGCCGCCACCAGCACCAGCGCCTTGATATGGGTGCAGCCCTTGCGCTTGAGCATCTCGACGGTCGCCGCCATCGAACCACCCGTGGCCAGCATCGGGTCGATGATGATCGCCATGCGCTCGGCCAGATGGCCGACAAACTTCTCGAAGTAAGGCTCGGGGCGCAGGGTTTCTTCGTTGCGCGCGATGCCCGCCACGCTGACCTTGGCGCTGGGGATCATGTCGAGCACGCCGTCGAGCATGCCCAGGCCGGCGCGCAGGATCGGCACCACCGTCACCTTCTTGCCCTTGATCTGCTCCACCTCGACCGGCCCGGCCCAACCGGCAATCGTCACCGTCTCGAGCGGAAAGTCCTGACAGGCCTCATAGGCCAGCAAGCGCGCGATTTCAGCGGTCAGCTCGCGAAATTTTTTGGTGCTGATATCAGCTTCGCGCATCAGACCGATCTTGTGCCTGACGAGCGGATGGGAGATTTCGGTAATGGACATGGCGGCGGAAACAATCGCAGTGGCAGCCGCGCGCAGGGGGCGTCGCGGCAAATCGCGCTAGTTTACTCCGCCGGGCGCCGTCCGTCCCGCACTTGATCCGGTCGGTGGGCGAACGGTCGTGCTTCCAATAGAATCCGGTGTTTTCTCGCGCAAGACACCCCTCCATGCTCGATAGATTCTTCCAACTCCGGGCCCACGGCACCACCGTGCGCACCGAAGTGCTGGCCGGTCTGACCACCTTCCTGACCATGGCCTACATCATCTTCGTGAACCCCGACATCCTCTCGGCCGCCGGCATGCCGAAAGACGCGGTGTTCGTCGCCACCTGCCTGGCCGCCGCGCTCGGCTCGCTGATCATGGGCCTGTGGGCCAACTACCCCATCGCGCTGGCACCGGGCATGGGCCTGAATGCCTACTTCGCCTTCGCCGTGGTGCAGGGCATGGGCTTCAGCTGGCAGGCCGCGCTGGGCGCGGTGTTCATCTCCGGCTGCCTGTTCATCCTGATCAGCCTGTTCCGCATCCGCGAATGGATCGTCAACGCGATTCCGCACTCGCTCAAGCTATCGATCTCGGCTGGCATCGGCCTGTTCCTGGCCATCATCGGCCTCAAGAACGCAGGCATCATCACCGGCCACCCGGCCACGCTGGTGACGCTCGGCAACCTCCATGCGCCGGGTCCGATCTTCGCCGCCATCGGCTTCGTCCTCATCGCCGCGCTGGCCTACCGCAAGGTGCCAGGCGCGATCATCATCGGCATCCTGGTGGTGACCGTCGCCGGCATCCTCACCGGACAGAGCACTTTCGGTGGCGTATTTGCCGCACCGCCCTCGCTGATGCCCACCCTGATGCAAATGGACATCGCCGGCGCACTCAATGCCGGCCTGCTCACCGTCATCATGACCTTCTTCCTGGTTGAGCTGTTCGACGCCTCGGGCACCCTCATCGGCGTGGCACACCGCGCCGGCCTGCTCGACAAGGACGGCAAGCTGCCGCGCCTGTCGCGCGCCCTGCTGTCCGACTCCACCGCCATTACCGCCGGTGCAATGATGGGCACCTCGTCCACCACCGCCTATATCGAATCGGCCGCCGGCACCGCCGTGGGCGGGCGCACCGGCCTGACCGCCGTGGTCGTCGCCCTGTGCTTCCTGGCCGCGCTGGTGCTCGCCCCGCTGGCCGGCAGCGTGCCCGCCTTCGCCACCGCGCCGGCACTCATCTATGTCGCGATTCTGATGACCCGCGGCCTGGCCGAAATCGACTGGGATGACATGACCGAAACCGCGCCCGCCGTGGTCACCGCCATCACCATGCCCTTCACCTTCTCGGTAGCCCACGGCATCGCCTTCGGCTTCCTCAGCTATGTGGCCATCAAGCTGCTGGCCGGACGCGCGCGTGACCTGTCGATCGCCGTGGTGGTGATTGCCGGCGTGTTCCTCGTCAAGTTCGTCTTCCTGTGAGCGAGGGCCACACCATGCAAAGCGCCGCCGACATCCTCCGCCAACACATCCGCACCGTCGCCGACTGGCCGCAGCCGGGCGTGCAGTTCCGCGACATCACCCCGGTGCTGCAAGACCCGGTCAGCTTCCGGCTGATGGTGCAGACCCTGGTGGTGCGCTACATGCCGCAGCACATCGACGTGGTTGCCGGCATCGACGCGCGCGGCTTCATCCTCGGCGCGGTCGTCGCCCATGAACTGAACGTCGGCTTCGTGCCGGTGCGCAAGAAAGGCAAGCTGCCCTTCGATACCGTGTCGGAAGAATACGAGCTCGAATACGGCTCGGCCACCGTCGAGCTGCACACCGACGCGGTCAAGGCCGGCGACCGGGTGCTGCTCATCGACGACCTGATCGCCACCGGCGGCACCATGATGGCCGCAAAAAAACTGATCGAACGCTTGGGCGGCAGCATCGTTGAAGGCGCGGCCATTGTCGATCTGCCCGAGCTGGGCGGCTCCGAGCTGCTGCGCGCCGCCGGCCTCGAACTCTTTACCCTGGTCGACTACGCCGGCCACTGAACACTGAATCTGGAAACGACATGTCTGTAGATATGAAAGAAATCCGCCGCGCCATGGACGAGGCCGACTGCCTCGCCGACAACGCCGCCGTTGAAATCGCGCTGGACAAGATGGCCGCCGAGATCTCCGAGCCGCTGCGCAACACCAACCCGCTGGTCTTCGTGGTCATGAACGGCGGGCTGATCCTCGCCGGCCGCCTGCTGCCGCGCCTCAACTTCCCGCTCGAAGTCACCTACCTGCACGCCACCCGCTACGGCCACGCCCTGCAGGGCAACCTGCTCGACTGGCGGGTGCGCCCCACGCAAGACCTGCGCGGGCGCACCGTGCTGGTGCTCGACGACATCCTCGACGAAGGCCACACCCTGGCCGCCATCGTCGACCACCTGAAGGCCGAAGGCGCCGTGGCGGTGCACACCGCCGTGCTGGTACACAAGGACCACGACCGCAAGGCCACGCCCGGCATGCGCGCCGACTTCACCGGCATGGACATCGCCGACCGCTTTCTGTTTGGCTGCGGCATGGACTACAAGGGCTACTGGCGCAACGCGCCGGGGATTTACGCGCTGAAGGGGCATTGACGAGAGACATCTGGACGCGCCCTGTACATTCGCTCAAAATCTATTCATTCGAATTGAATAGATTTTGAGGCGCAAGGCGTATGCGGAACAACTATGTTCTGATCGACTTTGAAAACGTTCAACCCGCGTCATTGGCAGCCCTTGATGCAGAACACTTCCGTATTGTTGTGTTCATTGGTGCCAATCAAACAAAGATCACCGCGGATGTGGCCATATCGGTTCAAAACATGGGCGATCGGGCACAGTATGTCCGGATTTCTGGAAACGGACCGAATGCCCTGGACTTCCACATCGCGTACTACATCGGAACGATTTCCACGCAGGACCCCACCGCCTATTTCCACATCGTCTCGAAAGACACAGGCTTCGACCCACTGATTCAACACCTTCGGAGCAGGAAAATACTCGCAGGCCGATCATCCAAAATCGCCGACATTCCTTGCGTAAAGATAGCCAGCTCGACAACACCAGATGAGCGGTTTCTGGCAGTTGTCGAGAACCTGAAGCAACGAGGTGCAGCCAAACCGCGCACGGAAAAAACCTTGACGAGCACCATCAGCGCGCTTTTCCAGAAAAAACTGACTGATGCAGAATTGACGGCGCTCTTGGAAAAACTGAAGCGGGAGAAGTACATCGCCGTCAATAAAACACGACTTACTTACTCGCTGCCTTCCTAACAGATCCAACCAATCGCTCGTCACTCGCCGCGAAAATCTTCGGGAAACAGGTGGTGGCGGTTGAGCTTGTCGTAGAGCGTCTTGCGCGGCGTGTCGAGCAACTCGGCGGCTGATGTCACATTGCCGTGGGTCTGGCGCAGCGCCGCTTCGATGATCTGACGTTCAAAGCCTTCGACTTGCCGCGCGAGCGAGCCGCCGGTGGTGTCGGCGGCCGGGCGACGGCCGGCCACGCCGAGGCAGAAGCGATCGACCGCATTGCGCAGCTCGCGCACGTTGCCGGGCCAGTCCTGCACCATCCACGCGGCCATGTCGTCCTCACCCCACATCGGCGGGTCGCAACGATAGCGGGCCGCCGCTTCGCGTAGAAAATGTGCGGCCAGCAAGGGAATGTCGGCCTTGCGTTCGCGCAGCGGTGGCAGTTCCAGGCCGACCACGTTCAAGCGGTAGTACAAATCGCTGCGGAATTGCCCGGCGTCGGAGAGCGCCTTGAGGTCGGCCTTACTGGCGGCGATGATGCGGCAGTCGACCGGGATCGCGGCATTGCTGCCGAGGCGTTCGACCACGCGCTCTTGCAGCACCCGCAGCAGCTTGACCTGCAGGATGGCGGGCATGGTCTCGATCTCGTCGAGAAACAGCGTGCCGCCCCGCGCATGCTCGATCTTGCCGATGCGCCGCTTGAGCGCGCCGGTGAAGGCGCCGGCTTCGTGGCCGAAAATCTCGGACTCGAACACCGTCTCGGGCAAGGCCCCGCAGTTGATCGCCACAAACTCGCCGCTGCGCCCGCTGGCGGCGTGGATGGCGCGCGCGGCCACTTCCTTGCCTGTGCCGGTTTCGCCGTAGATGAGCACGTCAGCCTCGGTCGGGCCGATGGCGGCAATGGTATGACGCACGCGCTGCATGGGCGGCGCATCGCCAATCAACGGTACGGCTTCGCGCGCCGACAGGCTGGCCTTGAGGCGGCGGTTTTCGATGACCAGCGCGCGGCGGTCGTGGGCGCGGCGCACCACCTCCACCAGCCGGTCGGAGGAAAAGGGTTTTTCGATGAAGTCGTAGGCGCCCTCGCGCATGGCGGCAACAGCCATGGTGATGCCGCCGTGACCAGTGATCAGTACCACCGGAATCTCGCGATCGATGGCCATCACCGCGCGCAGCAGCGCGAGGCCGTCCATGCCCGGCAGGCGCACATCGCAGACCACCGTGCCGGGGAAGTCCGGCCCGATGCGCGCCAGCGCCGGTTCGGCGGCGTCGAAGCCGCGCACTGGCATGTCGTCGAGTTCGAGCGCCTGCTCGATGCCAAGGCGCACCTGCGGGTCGTCTTCGATCACGATCACATGCGGTCGATGTTCGGCCATGCCTTAAAACTCCCCTCGCGCCAGCGGCAGGCGCAACTCGAAACACGCCCCGCCGCCATCGTCATTGGCGGCGCTCAGCGAGCCGTGCAGGCTCTCGGCGATCAGTCGCGAAATCGCCAGGCCCAGCCCCAGCCCCTTGCCGATCGGCTTGGTAGTGAAAAACGGTTCAAACAGATGCGGCCACACCTGCGGGTCAATGCCGCCGCCGGTGTCGCGCAGACAGATGATGCCCTCGCCGGCCGCGATGCGGGTGTCGATCGACAGTTCGCGCGCGGCGGCGCCTTCCATGGCGTCGATGGCATTGACCGCCAGATTGACGATGACTTGCTCCAGCCGGGTGATGTCGGCCTTGACGGTCAGGCCGGGCACGCTGTGGCGCACCGTCACCGTCACGCCGGTGCTCTGGCGCTTCGACTCGACCAGCAGCAGCGCGTTGTCGATGGCGTCGGCCACATCCACCGGAGTCAGCGCGTCGCCGCTCTTGCGCGAGAAGGTTTTGAGTTGGGCGACGATGCGCCCCATGCGCTGCGCCACACGAGAGATGTGCTCGAGATTCTCGGCCGCCGATTCGGGTTTTTCGCGCTCGATGAAACGGCGCGCATTATCGGCCAGCGTGGTCAGCGCGGCCAGCGGCTGGTTGAGTTCGTGGGTCACGCCCGCGGCCATCTGGCCGAGCACCGCCAGCTTGCCGGCCTGCACCGCGGTGTCGCGGGTGCGGGTGAGGATCTGCTCGGCGTCCTTGAGCGAGCTGACGCGGTCTTCGAGCGTGCGGTTGGCGGTGAGCAGCTCGGCGGTGCGCTCGGCGATGCGCGCTTCGAGATCGGCCTGCACGCGCTCGAGCGCCGCACGCGCCGCGTGGCGCTCCTGGGTGCGGCGGCGGCGCATATGCCACAGGCCGATCGCCATCAACAGCAGCAGCACCAGCAAGGTCAGTGCGGCGGCCATCACGGTGGCCAGTTTTCGCGCATCGGTCAGATCGGCGAGGATGAGCAGCCGCCAGCCGTAGTCGGGCAGTTCAATGGATTCGGACAGCAGCGCCTGGGCCTCGCCGTCGGCCGCCACAAAAGGCAGCGAGGCCGCATCCAGACTGAGGCGCCGACCCGCTCCGTCGGGCGTCAGAATCGGCTGGCCGTCGGTGGCTTTGAGCGGGGCGAGATCGGCGTTCAGATATTGCCGGGTGCGGGCCAGCGCCTCGCGGTCGTCGCCGGTGAGCGGAAACAGGCTGCGGTATTTCCAGCTCGGTGACGAGGCGAGCACCACCACGCCGAGGCGGTCCGCCACCAGCAGCAAATCGCCCGAGCGCCGCCAAGCGTCTTCGAGCGCGTCGAGCCGGATCTTGACCACCGCCACGCCGGTGATGGTGCCGCCGACATAGACCGGCGCCGACAGAAAATAGCCGGCCTCCTGAGTGGTCACGCCCACGCCATAAAAACGCCCCGGCTGGCCGGACATGGCCTCATGAAAATACGGCCGAAAACCGTAGTTGTTGCCCACAAAGGAGTTGGGCTCGCGCCAGTTGCTCGACGCCAGCACCTTGCCGCTCGCGTCGAGCAGGTAGATGACATGGATGACCGGGTCCTGACTGACTTCTTCGAGATAGCGATTGACCGCCGTGGTCTGTTCGGCGCCCGCGCCCCCGGCGAGCAGGCCACGCACCCGGCCATCGAGGCCGAGCACATTGGGCAGCAGACGGAATTCCTCCAGCGTCTGCGCCAGCGTGCGCCGGTAGAAGTCGAGGCGCAGCTGACTGGCTTCGGCCACCTGCGCCGCCTCGCGATTGAGAAAGGCGTGATAACTGCCCACGCCGAGCACCATCGCCAGCGCGCCGAGCACAAGCAGCGGCTGGAGGAAACGATAGACAGTGCGGGTCAGCGGCATGGCGTCAGTGTCGGCGTCGGAGCGACCCAGCTTAAGGCTTGTCGCGCCGACCGCCAACATGCTGCGCGCTGCCTCAGGCAGCAAGCACCGCCCGACGACGCCACCAGGCGAAGCCCATCACCCCGGCGGCCACGGCCAGGCCGAGCTCGTCGGTGAGCGGTTGCGCGGTGACCAGCAACACGGCGCCGATGCCGGCAACCACACGTGTCGGCCAACCCAACGGCGCGCCGAGATAACCGATACTCGCCGCGCCCCACAGAATGATGGCCGCAATCGCCTTGCCAACGATGTAGAGCACCGCCAAGACCGTCCAGTCGCCCTGCAGCATCAGCGCCGGGGTATACACCGCCATGTAAGGCACGATGAAGCCGGCGATGGCGATGCGCAGCGCCTGCATGCCGATCTTCATGCCCGAGGTGCGGGCAATCGGCGCGGCGGCAAACGCGGCCAGCGCGACCGGCGGGGTCAGGTCGGCCATGATGCCGAAGTAGAAGACGAACATGTGGCTGACCACCAGCGGCACGCCCAGCTCCAGCAGCGCCGGCGCGGCCAGCGAGGAGGTGATGATGTAGTTGGGGATGGTCGGGATGCCCATGCCCAGCAGCAGGCACACCAGCATGGTCAGCACCAGCGACAGGATCAGGCTGTCACGGCCCAGATCGATGATGGTGTTGGCAAACATGGTGGCGGCACCGGTCAGCGTCAGGCAACCGATGATTACGCCCACCAGGGCGCAGGCCACGCCCACCGGCAGCGCATGACGCGCGCCTTCGGCCAGCGCATTGACCGCCACGCGCAAGGTCTCGCGACCGCCCTGCACCACGAAGCAGCCGATCACCAACACGGCGATGATGCCAAAGAAGATGCCGATACCGACCTTGATGAAGGCCGAGCAGGCCAGCGCCAGCGCCACCCAGAAGGCCACGCGCAGCGCCGTGCCCTTGAGGCGCAGCGCAATGGCGCCGCCGAAGATCAGGATCGCGGTCAGCGCCAGGCCGACGGTACCCGAGAACAGGGGCGTGAAGCCGGAGAACAGCAGATACACCAGCACCGCCAGCGGCAGCAGCAGATGCCAGTCGCGCTTGAGCGCACCCATGGCACTGGGGCATTCACTCTTGGGCAGACCGACCAGACCCTTGCGGCCAGCCTCGAGGTGCACCATCAAAAACGCGGTAAAGAAATACAGCGCGGCCGGAATCGCCGCCGCGAGGCAGATGTCGACATAGGGCACGCCGATGGTCTCGGCCATGATGAAGGCCACCGCGCCCATCACCGGCGGCATGATCTGCCCGCCCATGGAGCTGGTCGCCTCGACACCGCCGGCAAACTCGCTGGAGTAGCCAAAGCGCTTCATCAGCGGAATGGTGAATTGGCCGGTGGTGACCACGTTGGCCACGCCCGAGCCGCTGATGGTGCCCATCAGGCCCGAGGACACCACCGACACCTTGGCCGGCCCGCCGTGGGTGTGGCCGACGGTGCCGAGTGCGAAGTCGGTGAACAGACGGATCATGCCGGCCTGTTCGAGGAAGGTGCCGAACAGGATGAACAGAAAGATATAGCTCGACGACACATAGGTCGGGATGCCGTAGATACCTTCGGTGCCGAAGCCGAGCTGGTCGATGACCTGCGACCAGGCGTAGCCACGGTGCGCCCAGTCGCCCGGCAGGTATTGGCCAAACAGGGCGTAGGCGAGGAAGGTCAGGCAGATCAGCGGCAAGGCCACGCCGATCACCCGGCGCGCGGCTTCGAACACCATCACCACGGTGATCGCACCGACGAGCAGATCCAGATCGGTCGGATCGCCCGCCCGCAGGATCAGGTCACCCTCGTAGGCCCAGTGATAAAAAGCCATACCGAAGGCAATGATGCCAATCAGCCACAACACCACACCCTGCGCGTCGAGGCGCGGGCGGACGGCGGCGGCGATGCCGAAGGTCATCAGCAGCAGGAAGCCCACATGCAGGGCGCGCACGATCTGCGACGACAGCGGACTCAGCGAGGCCGTGATGATCTGGAATGCGGAAAAAGCGACGCCGATCAGGAACAGGATGCGGGCAACGCCCCCCTCGCTCCAGCCGTAGGGCACCGACGAGTGTCCGGCAGTTTCGGACATGGTGATCTCCTCACACGCCTTATCGGCATGCCTTTGGTTTGGATAGCCCCGGCCCGTGCGATGCGAAGCGGGGCGCAACCGGGGCTGCGCACACGCGCCGCCCCGACTGAAAAACAAGCGCGGCGCCCCCCTGGCGCGCCGCGTTCACTCCGACTTACTTGAGGATGCCCGCTTCGCGGTAGTAACGCTCGGCGCCCGGGTGCAGCGGCAGCGGCAGCGCCTTGGCAGCGCCTTCCACGGTGATGCCCTTGGCGGCGGCGTGCGCTGCGACCATCTGGTCCATGTTGGTGAACATGGCCTTGGTCATCGCATACACGGCGTCGGCGTCGACATCTTCGTGGGTCACGAGAATGTTGCGCACGGCGGCGGTCGGCACGTCTTCGGTCTGACCGCCATAAGTGTTGGCCGGAATCACGCTGGCTTCATACGCCGGATCGCCGACTTTCTGCACCACATCGGCCGGGATCGACACGACGACGATTTCGATCGCCGACGACAGATCGCGCAGCGACGCCACGCCCAGACCCGCCGACTGCAAGGTGGCGTCGAGCTGACGGTTCTTCATCAGTTCAACCGACTCACCGAAGGGCAGATACTCGGTCTTGGAGAAATCCTCGTAGCTCATGCCGGCGGCCTTGAACAGGGCGCGCGCATTGAGTTCGGTGCCCGACTTGGGAGCACCGACAGAAATGCGCTTGCCCTTCAGATCGGCCAGCGTCTTGATGCCCGATTCCTTGGCGGCCACGATCTGGATGTAGTTGGGGTAGATCGCGCCGAGCGCACGCAGTTTGGTCAGCGGCTTCTTGAAGCCCGCTTCCTCGTCGCCCTTGTAGGCGTTGGAGACGGTATCGCCCAGCGCGAAGGCCACTTCACCACGGCCTGCTTGCAGCAGGTTCACGTTTTCAGCACTGGCCTTGGTCGATTGCACGCTCACCTTGGCGTTCGGCAGCGCCTCGCCATACAGCTTGGACAGCGCCACGCCCAGGGGGTAATACACGCCGCTGGTGCCACCGGTCAGCACGTTGACGAACTTCTGTTCGGCTTGAACGCCGGTCGACACGATCAGGGCAGCCGCAGCGAACCCCAGGGTACGGATGAATTTCATGGTGGTCTCCTCCATGGATGGTTATGTCGGCGGGCAAACGACGCGGCAGCCAGAGCAGGGAGGGAAACCCACCACCGGTCGCACCCGACCTGATCCAGTATTGCAAGTGTCGGGCCAGTTCACCAGAAACGATCATTCACACACAAAATCAATCGCTTAGCGGCCGGGCGGCGGCTTACAGAAACCGCTCGCTGTGCGGATTTCCGCACAAGTGCCTGCTGCCACGAGCGATAAATCGCACAAGCTTCAGCCAGGCGTGCCGTAACAATCATCGATGGCTACACTGACGACACACCAGCGGTGTGCCGCAACGCGTGGGTGGAGAATGCATGAGCCCGATACACACGAATACCCGCATCCTGATTGTCGATGACACCCCGGAAAATCTGGCGGTGCTCGGCGACGTGCTGCAACCCGACTACACCGTTCAGGCCACCACCTCGGGCGAGCGTGCGCTGGCCATTGCCGCCGCGAAGCCCGCGCCCGATCTGATTCTGCTCGACATCATGATGCCCGGCATGGATGGGTACACCGTCCTTGGCCGGCTGCGCCAGAACCCGGCCACCCGCGACATTCCGGTCGTCTTCCTCACCGCCCTCACCGACACCCAGGACGAAGAGCACGGCCTGGCCCTCGGCGCGGTCGACTACATCACCAAGCCCATCCGGCCAGCGCTGGTGCTGGCACGCGTGCGCACCCAGATCGAAGCCAAACGCACACGCGACGTGCTGCGCGATCACAACGCGTTTCTCGAGGCCGAAATTGCCCGACGCATGGCCGACAACGAACACATCCAGGCGGTCAGCATCCGGGCACTGGCACACCTGGCCGAGATCCGCGACACCGACACCGGCAACCACCTGCTGCGCACCCAGGCCTATGTCCACCGACTGGCTACCTGCCTGAGCGACCATCCGCGCTTTGCCGCCACGCTGACGCCGCACTATGTCGACTTGCTGGCCCGCTCGGCCCCCTTGCACGACATCGGCAAGGTCGGCATTCCCGACCACATCCTGCTCAAGCCGGGCAAACTCGACGACGACGAATGGAAGATCATGCAGACCCACTCGGCCCTGGGCGCAACCGCCATCGAACAGGCCGAGCGCGATGTGAGCGAGGCCTTGCCGTTTCTGTCGCTGGCCAAGGAAATCGCCCGCAGCCACCATGAGCACTGGGACGGCACCGGCTACCCGGACGGTCTGGCCGGCGAAGCCATTCCGATATCGGCGCGGCTGATGGCGCTGGCCGACGTCTTCGACGCCCTCGTCCACGCGCGCACCTACAAACCCGGCATGCCCCCCGAAGAAGCCCGCGACATCATCGTCGCCGGTCGCGGCAGCCACTTCGACCCGGCGGTGGTCGACTGCTTCGAGAACAACTTCACCGCCTTCGTCGACATCGCCGAGCGTTACAATGACGCAGACTGAACCCAACCCCCCGGCACGCAAAGCGCCCTCGTCGAAACCTGCCCATCGCGGTGGCGTGATCCGTCTGGTGCTGATCTACGCTTCCGTCGCCGGCCTGTGGATCATCGGCTCCGACACCCTGGTCGAAAGCCTCTTTCCCGACGCCACCGCACTAGCCACCGCCAATACCCTCAAAGGCCTGGGCTTTGTCGCGGTAACTTCCGTCCTGCTCTACCTGCTGGTCAGCCGACTCGCCAAGCGGCTCACCAAGACCGCTGACCAGACCTGTGCCGCCCAGGCGCAGCGCCTCCAGACCCTGAGTCTGCTCGACGCCATTGCCGACGGCTCCAAAGATGCGATCTTTGCCAAAGACCTGGCGGGGCGCTATCTGCTTTTCAATCGCGAATCTGCGCGCCTGACCGGCATGAAACCCAATGAGGTGCTCGGACGAGACGACACCGCAGTTTTTCCGACCGAGCAAGCCCGACTGATCATGCAGAATGATCGGCAGGTCATGGATTCCAACGACGTAGTCATATTTACCGAAAACCTCAGCACGCGGGACGGCGAAGTGAACTTCATGGCCACCAAAGGCCCGCTTCGCGACACCAGCGGCAAGGTCATCGGCATGTTCGGCATCTCGCGCGACATCACCCCGCTCCTCCGTGCCGAGAAAGCACTGGCCACCCAGAATCGCGCGCTGGAGCGCGTCGCCAGCGGTGCGCCGCTGGCCGAGACACTCGACGCCCTCGCCCGCGCCATCGAGGCGCAAAGCGGCGACATGCGCGTATCGATCCTGATCCTCGATGCGGCCCGGGGGCGACTGTTCAACGGCGCCTCACCCAGTCTGCCACCCGGCTACGTGGCAGCCATTGACGGCGCACCCATCGGCGAAGGCACCGGCTCCTGCGGCACGGCGGCCTTTCGGGGCAGTCCGGTGATTGTCGAGGACATCGCCACCGACCCGCTGTGGGCCGACTACAGAGACCTCGCGGCGCGCTATGGCCTGGCCGCGTGCTGGTCGACACCGATTCTCGCGCACGACAACACGGTGCTCGGGACCTTTGCGATGTATTACGACCGGCCCGCCGCACCCTCGCACTGGCATCTGGAGTTGATCGACCACGCCATCCATGTCGCCGCCGTCGCCATTACCCGAAACCGCGAAGAAACCCAGATCCGCAAACTGACACTGGCCGTCGAGCAAAGTCCGGAGAGCATCGTCATCACCGATCTGGATGCCAATATCGAGTATGTGAACGAGGCCTTTACCCAGATCAGTGGCTATACCGCCGCTGAAGTGCTCGGCCAGAACCCGCGCATTCTGCACTCGGGCAAGACCCCGCCCGAGGTGCATCGCGACATGTGGGCGTGCCTCGGCCGGGGCGAGGTGTGGCGCGGCCAGTTGTTCAACAAACGCAAGGATGGCAGCGAGTACACCGAGTTCGCCATCGTCAGCCCGATCCGTCAGCCCGACGGGCGCATCACCCACTATCTGGCGATCAAGGAAGACATCACCGAAAAGAAACGCGTCGCCGACGAACTGACCCGCCATCGCCACCACCTCGAAGAACTGGTCGAGGCGCGCACCGCCCAACTGGTCGAGGCACAGCTCGAAGCCGAATCAGCCAACCGCGCCAAAAGCGCCTTCCTGGCCAACATGAGTCACGAAATCCGCACACCGATGAACGCCATCGTCGGTCTGTCACACCTGCTCACCCGCGATCACCCGACACCGAAACAAGCCGAGCGTCTGGCCAAGATCGAAGTCTCCGCCCGCCACCTGCTCACGTTGCTCAATGACATTCTCGACCTCTCCAAGATCGAGGCCGGCAAGCTGCAACTCGAGCAGCTCGACTTCTCCGTCGACACCGTGCTCGACCAGGTGCATTCCCTGATCGCGACCCAGGCGCACGACAAATCACTACACATTGAAATCGACGGCATCGGCCAGCCCACCTGGGTGCGCGGCGACCCCACCCGCCTGCGTCAGGCCCTGCTCAACTACACCGGCAATGCCATCAAATTCACCGACACCGGGCGGATCACCCTGCGCGCGCGCGTCGAAGACGAAACGCCGACACACCTGACGCTCCGCTTCGACGTGAGCGACACCGGCATTGGCATCACCCCGGAAACCCGCCACCAACTGTTCAACGCCTTTGAGCAGGCCGACGCCTCCACGACGCGCAAATATGGCGGCACCGGCCTCGGCCTGGCCATCACCCGTCGCCTGGCCGAGCTGATGGACGGCCATGTTGGCGTGGACAGCACCCCCGGCGTGGGCAGCACCTTCTGGATCACCGTGAACCTGCCGCGCGGCCAGGCACGATGCAGCCCGGCGCCCAGGCCGAAGCCGCCAGCGGCCGCAACACACAACACCCCACAACGCATCCGCCTGCTGCTGGCCGAAGACAGCGAGGTCAATCGCGAAGTCGCCCTCGCCCTGCTCGATGCCCAGGGCTGGCAGGTCGACAGCGCCGAGAACGGCGAAGTCGCAGTCCGCATGGCGCGCGCCCAGCCCTACGCGCTGGTGCTCATGGATGTACAGATGCCGGTCATGGACGGCCTCGATGCAACGCGTGCCATCCGCGCGCTGCCAGGCTACGCCGATACCCCGATCCTGGCGATGAGCGCCAACGTCTTCTCGCAAGACCAGGACGCCTGTCGCACCGCCGGCATGAACGACTTCATCCCCAAACCGGTCGAGCCGTCCCAACTCTACGAAGCCCTGGCGCGCTGGCTGCCCACCGATGCCAAACCGCCCGCAGCCGCCCGCGCGAACCCACCCGCGATCCCCGCCAACCCGGCGGCCGCGGCACGCGTGCTGGCCGAGCTACGCCCCTTGCTGGTCGCCAGCGACATGCGCGCCAACACGCTGCTGGAATCGAACGCCACATTGATCAAGGCCCGCTTCGGCCCGGCCGGCCAACGCCTCATCTCGCAGGTGAATCGCTTCAACTACCCGGAGGCCGTCGCCGCGCTCGATGCACTCCGATCGACGCCCGACAAGTCTTAGGGCGTGTTCACCTTGGATCCATCGGTCCCGCTCAGCTGTCTGGGCACCAAGAGGGCAGAGCCCTTCGGGTAGCGCCCTAGCGCGATCCGACCCCGATATTGATGCCGATGCCCACCCCGGAGCCGCTGCCCCCGCTGATGCCGAAGCCACCAAAAAACACCCCGTCGCGCGGATAGTCGTAGGTGGTCGAGGTGCGCAGCACGACGGCATCGCGAAAATGCACATTGAAGTAGGTGGCCGTGCCGGGGTTGCCGCTGTTGCTGATGTTCCAGTCGTACACCGTCTCGCCGGAGAGCGAAAAATGCTCAACACTGCGCTGCGGGCCGAGCTGATCGGTCACCTGCTCGATCGTCATGCCCGGCCGGATTCTGGCCAACCGCTCGGCGGCCAGACCATCCCAGGTCTCGATCACCTGCCCGGCCGCATCGAAGCGCACCTGCACAAAGCTGGTGCCGAAGGGCTGCGTGGCGTACTGCCACAACTCACCGCCGTCGGGCCGCGCCACGATCCGCGTCGGCGCCCCCCGATCGGTGCGCACCTGCACCGCCGACTGGCCCGGCACGATGGGCGGCTGCGTCGCGCAGGCCGCCAAACCCAGCACCAAAACCACCACCAGCCAGGCTTTCATGATCAGCGCCCCTTGTACTCGATGTCGCGGCCCGTGCGCACGACCTGGCCCTGGGTGTTGAAATAGACGTTGAAGAAGACCGGCTCCGCCCCATTGCTGTTGTCGATCAGCCAGTCCCACACCGTCTCGTTCTTGAGCTGGAAGAACTGCGTCTTGGCCGGCTTGCCGAGCATGCGACGCACCTGATCCTGGCTCAGTCCGGGCTGGATGCGGGCGAACTGCGCCTCGGTCAGCACCTGCTCGACTTTCTGCACCACATTGCTGCCATCGATGGTGATCAGATAGCAGGTGATGCCCTGCGGCTGCTGGGTGTACTCCCAGGTCACCGTGCCATCGTCGTTGCGCCATTCGATCCCCGGCGGGCCGAGTTTGTCGCGCACTTCAAAGCCGGTCGACACCCCGGGCTTCAGGTCTTCAATCACGAACTGATCACACGCGCTCAGCCCGAACAGGCTCAGCAAGGCACACAGCAGGGACAGCAATTTCTTCATGAGAGCTCCGTCAATAATGGGCCGATCCGTGCGCCGCGCGGCCCCCGGCGCTAGAATGGCGGGGGTTTTACGCGGCGTTTTCTCAAGACCGGCGGGATGCGCAATCACTTTTTTCCGCACCACACCGGCTGGCGTTGATCCCATTTTGACACTCGATAGCTTCCAGGAGAGCTAGCAAAATGCAAAAAACAGTACTCGCACTGGCCCTGTTCGGCCTCGGCCTCGGTGTTGCGCACGCGGACGCCGTCAAAATCGGCCACGCCGGCCCGCTGACCGGCCCGATCGCCCACATTGGCAAGGACGGCGAGAACGGTGCCCGTCTGGCGGTTGAAGACGCCAACGCCGCCGGCGTCATGATTGCCGGCAAGAAGGTCACCTTCGAACTGATGGGTGAAGACGATCAGGCCGACCCGCGCATGGCCACCACCGCCGCCCAGCGCCTGGCCGATGCCGAAGTCGTCGGCGTGGTCGGTCACGTCACTTCCGGGGCCTCGATCCCCGCTTCGCGCGTCTATGAGCAGGCCGGCATTCCGGTCATCACGCCCTCGGCCACCAACCCCAAGCTGACCCGTCAGGGCTACAAGGTCACCTTCCGCGTCATCGCCAACGACCTGCAGCAAGGCGCCGCGATGGCCAAGTACGCCGCCGAATCGCTCAAGCTCACGAAAGTCGCCATCATCGACGACCGCACCGCCTACGGCCAGGGCCTGGCCGACGCCTTCGCCGAAAGCCTGAAGGCCTACGGCGTGCAAGTGGTGGGCCGCGAGTTCACCAATGACAAGGCCACCGACTTCATGGCCATCCTCACCAAGATCAAGGGCCAGCAGCCCGACGCCATCTTCTACGGCGGCATGGACGCCCAGGCCGCACCGATGCTGCGCCAGATGCGCCAGCTCGGCTACGCCGGGAAGTTCCTCGGCGGCGACGGCGTGTGCACCGGCGAGATGCTCAAGCTCGGTGGCGCGGCGCTCAAAGAAGACACCTACTGCTCGCAGGCCGGCATCCCCATGGAGAAGATGCCCAAGGGCGCCGACTTCAAGGCCCGCTACAAGAAGCGCTTCGATACCGATGTGCAGCTCTACGCGCCCTACAGCTACGACGCTGCCATGGCGATGATCGAAGCCATGAAGGTCGCCGGCTCCACGGCACCGGCCAAGTACCTGCCGGCGCTCAAGAGCATTTCGTATGAAGGCGTGACCGGCGAGATCGCTTTCGACCAGTATGGCGACATCAAGTCGGGCGGCACCACGCTGTTCCAGTTCAAGGACGGCAAGTGGGCCACCCTGAACTGATCATGCTGCAATGATCGAGAAGGCCCGCCACCGAGGTGGCGGGCTTTTTTCGCCAATGCACGCCCCCTGAGCCATGATGCAACTCTTCTTCTTCATTGCCGGCCTGATCGCCCTCACCGTCGGCGCTGACGTGCTGGTGCGCGGCGCCTCGCGACTGGCGCTGTCCTTCGGCCTGTCGCCGCTGGTGGTCGGACTCACCATCGTCGCCTTTGGCACCAGCGCCCCCGAAATTGCCGTCGCCATCGACGCCGCCATCGCCGGCCAGTCCGCGCTGACCATCGGCAATGTGGTCGGCAGCAATATCTGCAACCTCTTGCTGATTCTCGGCATCGGCGCGCTGGTCACCCCGCTGTCGATTGCGGGCCAGGTCATTCGCCAGGAAGTGCCGGTCATGATCGGCGCCTCGGCGCTGGTCGTCGGCCTCGCCGCCAATGGCCAGATCGGCCAGGCCGAAGGCGGCCTGCTGCTCGCGCTGCTGATCGCCTATCTGATTTTTCTGGTGCGCCAGTCGCGCCGCGCCTCGCAGGCCGAGCAAGACCACTTCGGCGATCTGTCAGCGGCCGAACCGGGCGGCCACTGGGGCTTCGATGTGCTCAAGGTCGCCGCCGGTTTGGGTCTGCTGGTGCTTGGCGCCGACTGGCTGGTCGAAGCGGCGGTGTTTTTTGCCCGCTGGCTGGGCGTGGACGATCTGGTCATCGGCCTCACCGTGGTCGCCATCGGCACCTCACTGCCCGAGATCGCCACCTCGGTGATGGCCGCCATCCGTGGCGAGCGCGACATGGCCATCGGCAACGCCGTGGGCAGCAATGTGTTCAATCTGCTCGGCTGTCTCGGCCTGGCCGGCCTGATCGCCCCCACCGGTCTGCCAGTGCCGGCGGCGGCCATCGACTTCGACCTGTGGATCATGCTGGCGGTCGCCGTGGCCTGCCTGCCGGTATTTCTGGTGCGTCGGGAAATCGCGCGCTGGGAAGGCGCGGTGTTCATCACCTATTACGTCGCCTACGTCGTGTATCTGGTACTCGACGCCACCGGTAGCGGCGCGCTCAAGACCTTCACCACGGCCATGCTCGGCTTCGTCATACCGCTCTCGGTAATCACCCTGGTCGCCGTCAGCATCCGCCAACGGCGCAAAAGCAAATCCCCCTGATCACGCGCGGACGACAGCGCCTGCGCGCTCGCACCGCGGGCGGGTTTGACGCTGGCTGACACAGGCCAAAACCCGCGCCACCGGCCCCGACACCCATCATCGCCAGGCAGTGTGGCACGCCCGAAAAGCGTCGACATTTTTTACACCTCATGCTTTCGGCGTATGCCGCCTGTCGCAAAGATCGCTTATGTAACAATCGTTTGCACGGAGCGGTACATGTCTTGCTTTACCCCTCAACACGATTGATTTATGTCAAATTTGGCTGACACACCCCCGTCAGCCAAGTCAAAAAAGCTGCACTCGAACGCCCCCGACGCCGACACCCAAGAACCGGCCAGGGATCGCGGCAAGGCCCGATGGCCCGACGATCATGTTTACGGCGCTCTTCGGCACTGCCTCTGCTTTTCACCTCGCGCCGGGCTGAACGCCAAGATCCTGTCTGACAGGCGATGCACCCGCATCACAGCCCCCGCGACGCACCAAACGGGAGATGTACCGTGAGTCAAGGGGCCCTTACCTATCTGCGTCGTCAATACCTTTGCGTGTTGCGCCGCTGTGCCTTCCTCAACGCCTTTTCGAGCTGGCTGCTGCTCGCCGCCCCGATGGCCATGGCGGGCCAACCCGGCATCGTCACCGACGGGCGCACCGCGACCACGCTGACGCAGGCGGGGGCGGTCACGGACATCACCACCGCGACGGTCAAGGGCAGTAACGCCTTCAACTCCTTCTCCCGTTTCAACATCGGCTCAGGCCAGACGGTCAATCTGCATCTGCCCCAGCAAGCGGCCAACCTGCTCAACCTGGTGCGCAACGAGCGCAGCCAGATCGACGGGGTGATGAACGCTTACAAAGACGGGCGCATCGGCGGCAACGTCTTCTTCTTCAACCCGCACGGCATGGTGGTCGGCGCGCAGGGGCAGATCAACGTCGGCAGCCTCACCGTCGCCACGCCGACGCCGGCCTACATGGAACGCCTGATCGGCCCCGGCGGCGCGATTGACGACGTGGCGGTCGAGCAAGCCTTGCGCGGCGAGATTCCGCTGTCCGAGTCGGGTCTGATCACGGTCAAGGGCTCGGTCAAGGCAGCACGCGCAGTGCAACTGGCGGCGGCCAACGTGAACATTGACGGCGGCGCCCGCATCGAAGCCGGCGCCGCAGCGCATGCCGGCTTTGGCGCACTGGTGAACATCGACGGCCTCGAAGCCGGCGCGCAGATGCTGCAAGACGGCGACACGGTGCGCATCGTCGCCGTTGACGCAGTCAACATCGCCGGCGCGGTGTCGGCCGATGGCGCGGCGGGCGAAGCCGCAGGCCGCATTCGCATCGACGCGGGCGGCGACATCACCGTCGCTGACGGCGGCCGGGTGTCGGCCGACGGTCATGGCGCGAATTCAGACGGCGGCAAGATCCGCGTCTGGGCCGAAGACACGGCCACGCTGGCCACCGGCGGCGAGCTGTCGGCACGCGGCGGCGAGATTTCCGGCGACGGCGGCCACATCGAGTTCTCGGCCACCGAAACCGTCAAGCTCGAAGGCGGCGCGCTCAAGGCCAATGCCACCCGCGGCAAGCGCGGTGCGGTGCTGATCGACCCCAACAACATCGAGGTGGTCTCGGCCAACCAGCACACCGACGGCGCCGACTTCACCCTCATCGCCAACGACAAGATCACCGTCGGCGACAACATCACCATCTCCACCCGCGACATCGCCAACCCCACCACCGGCAACCACGCCACCGACGCCTCGCAGGGCGACTCGGGCGATCTCACGCTGCGCGCGTCCAACGTCGAGCTCAAAGCCGGCAGCCGCCTGCTCGCCCACGCCGACAGCGGCAGAACCGGCGGCGACGTGAAAGTCGAAGGTCGCACCCTGGACGCCATCGGCGCCAACCGCGACGTGAACGCCAGCGTGTCGCTGACCGAAGCGACGGTCACCGGCAAGGACATCACCATCCGTTCCTCCGCCGAGACTTCGCTGGTGAACGAGCTGCTCGAAAACAACCCGGCATTGACCGTGGCCGACGCCCAGCGCCAGATCGACCAGGAACTCGACGACCCCATCGACGGCATCGGCGGCGCCTTCCTCAGCGTCACCACCAAAGCCACCGCCACCACCACCGTGCTCGGCAGCAAAGTCACTGGCAGCGGCAAGGTGACGATCAGCAGCCACGCCGGTGCGCGCTCGGGCTTCGAGAAAATCGCCACCGCCACCACCACCATCGGTGACAGCGGCGCGATCAAGAGCGAGATCCGCGGCGACACGATCGACATCACCTCGACCGCCACCACCTCGCTGTCCTACAAGATCCTCGGCACGGTCACCAAACTGCTCGACCAGAGCTGGCTGCCCGACCCCGACGGCCCGCTGATCAGCGCGCTGGACGACAACCTGTTCGACTTCAACGCGGTGCCGCTGGTGGCGCTGTCCACGGCCAAGGCCACCACCCTGGTCGACGGCGCCTCGCTGATCATCGGCACCGACACGGTCACCATCGGCGCCGATGCCGACTCGGCCGCCAAGCCCACCTTCAGCAGCCCCTTCCTGTTCTCGGCGGCGTGGGGTGAATCCACCGCCGAGGCCCGCGCCCGCGTGGTCGGCACGGCCAACGTCACCGCCACCAACGCGCTGACGGTGCAGGCCCACACCAACACCGAAATCGACGTGACCGCCACGGTCAATTCGATCAACAAGCCGGTCGACGCCACCTTTGTGCGCGCCAACACTCACATCACCACGATCGCCGAGGTCGGCGACAGCACCACGACCACCGGCGGTTCGATCAGCGTCGACGCGCAGACCGAAGCCGAGATCAACGCCGCCGCCGACGCCAAGAACACCGGCGGCAGCGGTGTCGGCCTGTCGCTGGCGATCAGTGAGACCACCTCGACCACCACCGCCACCCTGGGCGGCACGGCCGAAGCCACCACCGGCGACGTGACCGTCACCGCCAATGCCGACATCGAAGAGGGCAACTCGGCCAACGCCGCCACCCTGGGCAACCCCTCGTCAATCTCGGCCAAGATCACCAACTTCAAGGCCGGCATCCAGCGCAACGTGGTGGGCGGCATTCTCAAGGCCACCGGCAAGATCAACCCGACCACCGCCGACCGCCTCACCAGTTTCCTCTTCCCCGGCATCAAGGAAGGCAAGTTCAACGCCGCCGGCGCGGTGGCGTGGAGCACCGGCGACAACACCGCCACCGCCTCGATCGCGCCGCTGGCCGACGTCAAAGCCGCGGGCGGCATCTCGGTCACCGCCAAGGTCACCGACGACCCCAGCTCCAGCGCCGGCGCCAAGACCAGCTCCACCGGCTCGGCCGTAGGCGGCTCGGTGGCCTATGGCAGCTTCGTGAACACCGCCAATGCCTTCATCGGCAAGGGCGCCACGGTCGACGCCAAGGGCGCGCTGCTGGTCGACGCACAAACCCATGTGCCCTACCCGTGGCAGATCGACTGGGAAGATCCGGACGAGATCCTGAACTTCCTGACCGGCGGCGTGCTGGACATGTTCCTCACCACCTACTCGATCAACTCGGCCAAGGGCAAGAGCGGCATCGGCCTGGCCGTAGGCGTGAACCTGTTCGACCTGGACAACAACGCCACCGCCACTATTGATGAAGGCGCGCAGATCAACACCCGCTACAAGGCCATGCCCGGTCTGGCCAGCCAGTCGGTCAAGGTCAGCGCCAAGAACGACATCAGCCTCACCGGCGCGGTCGGCATCCTCTCCAAGAAATTCTTCGGCACCAGCGGCGGCAAGGCGGCCATCGGCGGCTCGGCCGGGCTGATCAGCATCGACACCAACGCCAGCGCCACCATCCGCGGCGACGCCACGGTCAACAGCGCCAATACGGTCGATCTCGAAGCGCTGAACATCCAGCGCGTGGTCACCGTCACCGAAGCGGGCGGCCAGTCCGACAGCGTCGGCGTGGAAGGCGCGGTGTCGATCAACACCCTCACCAACACCTCGACCGCCGCCATCGACGACGACGCCACGGTCGACGCCGGCGACGACATCACCCTCACCGCCAAGGGCGATCTGGAAAACATCTCGGTCGCCGGTGGCGTGGTCGCCACCAAGGGCCAGGTCGGCATCGGCTTCTCGGTGTCGGTCAACACCATCGTCTCCGACGTCGCCGCCTACATCGGCAACTTCGACCCGCTCGGCCTCGACCTCGTGCCGGCGCTGGGCAACATCAGCACCACCGGCAAGGTCAACCTGGTCGCGGCGTCTGAAGTCTCGCAAGGCGCCTACTCGGTCGCCGGCGCGCTCGCCACCGACAGCAAGGCCCAGACCGACATGCCAGCCGGCGCCAGCGACACGCAGGACGGTGCCGGCAGCGGCACGGCCAGCAAGTCCGGCAAGGGCAAGTTCGGCGTGGCGGTCTCGGCCGACGTGTCGATCAACGACGTCAAGGCCGACACCCAGGCCTATGTCTCCGACGGCGCAACGATCGCCGCCGCCACCGCGCTCGACCTCGACGCCACCAACACCCTCGCCCTGTCGGCCCTGTCCGGCGCGGTCACCATCTCGACCCAGCAAAGTGGCAACGCGCTGGCCGGCTCCTACGCGCAGAACTCGCTGGCCGGCATCACCGCCGCCTATGCCGACGACGCTACCCTGACGCTCTCCGGCCCGCTCACCGCCGACGCAAAAACCACCGGCACCATCGAGACGCTTTCCGCCTCGGTGGCCGGCACCAAGGGCAAGGTCGGCGTGGCCGGCTCGGTGTCGATCAACGCCATCGACAACGCCACCAAGACCTATCTGAGCAATGTGCTGCTCACCGGCGTGAGCACGGTCGGCCTCACCGCGCTGGATGACTCGACCATCCGCGCCATCGCCGGCGCCATCGCCTTCGGCGGCAAAGCCGGCATCGGCCTGTCGTTCAGCTGGAACCAGCTCGACAACGACACCGAGAGCTGGATCGCCAACAGCGATGTCGACGCCACCGGTCTGGTCAGCGTCGCGGCCACCACCGACAACAGCATCGACACCATCTCGGCCGCCATCGGCGCCAGCAAAGGCCCCATGGCCGGCGCGGCAGCGGTGACCATCAACACCATCGACAACACCACCAAGACCTGGATCGCCGGCACCCGCGGCGGCGACGGCGTCGATAGCGCCGCCAACATCGCGCTGCACTCGACCGACAGCTCGCGCATCTTCGGCCTGGCCGGCGCACTCGGCGCCACCACCGGGTCGGCCGGCGTGGGCGTGGCCTTCGCCTGGAACGACGTCGACAACCTCGTCGACGCCCGCCTCAAAAACAACGCCAACGCCGAGTCCACCGCCGGCGACGTGACCGTCAAGGCGAACTCCACCACCTACATCGAAGGCATCGCCGCAGCGGGCGGCGTCGCCGGCAAGGCCGGCGTGGCCGGCGCCGGCTCGGTGGTGCAAACCAAGAACACCGTCAAAGCCGGCATCGACGCCGGCTCAACGGCGATTGCCGATGGCAACGTGCATGTCGGCGCCTCGGATGATGTCGACCTCTTCAGCCTGGCCGGCAACGTCGCTGGCGGCGGCAAGGCGGGCATCGGCGCCTCGGCCTCAGTGCTGATCACCGACAACACCGTCGAGGCGCGCATCGACGGCAGCGCCACCGGTCGCGGCAAGCGCGCCGCCATCGATGTGCCCACCGGCGAAAAAAACAGCGCCGGCACGGTGCTGACCGAATCGACGCGCGGCGTGGCGGTCACCGCCACCTCGCATGAAGACATCGAAACCATCGCCGCCGGCGGCTCGGGCGGCGGCAGCGCCGGCGTGGCCGGATCGGCCACGGTCACCGACCTGACCGAAATCACCACCGCCGCCATCGGCAGCGGCGCAAGCATCAACCCGCTCGACGACGGCAGCAGCACGCAAGACGTCACCGTGCGCGCCTCGGACGAGACCACCCTGCTCGGCGTCGCCGGCGCGGTGGCCTTTGGCGGCAGCGGCGGCGTAGGCGCCGGCGCCGACGTCGGCCTGATCGACAAGACCACCACCGCCAGCGTGGCCGGCAACGTCAAGGCCAATGACACCGTCACCATCGACGCGCGCAGCGCCGAGGACATCACCTCGGTCGCCGCCTCGCTGTCGGTGGGTGGCTCGGCCGGCATTGCCGGCTCGGCCTCGGTCTATGTGGTCGACGTGACCACCAAGGGCGAAATCGCCGACGGCGCCACCGTGCACAGCGACGGCAACGTCATTGTGTCGGCCGACGACGACAACGAGATCGACATGATCGCCGGCAACGGCGCCTTCGGCGGCAGCGCCGGCGTGGGCGCCTCGGCCGCGGTGGCCATCCTCACCAAAACCGTCACCGCCCGCGTGGGCGAGAGCGCCACAGTCGACGCGCTGGGCACCCGGGCCGGCGTCGCGGTGGCCGATGGCAGCTTCGACACCACCTACACCGCCAACGGCACCGACGAGGGCGAAATCAGCGCCCCCGCCGCCAGCAACCCCGACGGCAGCGACAGCGCCGCCCTCACCGGCCAGCGCGTCGCCAGCCGAGGCACCGCCACCGGCTTCCAGGGTCTGGCCGTAACCGCCACCAACAAGGACGACGTCGAAACCATCTCGGCCACCGGCGCCGCCGCTGGCAGCGCCGCCATCACCCTGGCCGGCGACGTGAACGTCATCACCACCCACACCACTGCCGAGATCGCCGACAACGCGCAGATCAACCAGAACAACACCGGCGCAGGCACGGGCCAGTCGGTGCTGGTCGCAGCAGGCAACGACCACTACCAGATGGGCATCGCCGGTTCGGCCTCGGGTGCCGGCGCGGTCGGCATCGGTGCCGCCGCCGACGTGCTGGTGGCCAAGCACACCACCCTCGCCAACGTGGGCGACTCGGCCGACGTGCGCGCCCGCAAGGACGTGTCGGTGATCGCCAGCGCGCAAGAAGAAATCCTCTCCATCGCCGCGGGTCTGGGCGTGGCCGGCACGGTCGGCGTAGCGGGTTCCACCTCGGTGCTGTCGATGACCAACGTCACCAGCGCGACCACGGGCACCGGCTCGGTGGTCGATGCCGACGGCAATGTGCGCATCATCGCCACCGACCACACCGAAACCGACGTGGTCGACGGCACCCTCGCCGTCGGCCTCGGCGCGGCCGGCGTGGGCGGCGCGGTCGGCGTGACGCGTATCGAAAAAGACACCACCGCCGGCGTCGGCGTGGGCGCGACCGTCAATGCACGCGGCAACAACACCGCCAGCATGCAGGCGCTGTCGGGCAACGACCTGACCGACCGCGACGCCATCACCGGCCTGATGGTCGAGGCCAATTCAAGCGAAGACCTGTTCTCGGTCGCCGCCAGCGGCGCGGGCGGCTTCTACGCCGGCGTGTCCGGCGCGGTCACCGTCACCAGCGTGGATTCGGACACCACCGCCGTCATCGGCAGCGGCGCGCTGATCAACCAGGGCGTGACCAACGGCAGCGCGACGCAGGATGTGAACGTCAGCTCCAAGAACCACGCCAAACTCGACGCCTATACCGGCTCGGTCGCAGGCGGCGCGGTAGGCGCGGCCGGCGGCGTGGATGTGGGCACGATCAAGAACGACACCACGGCGCTGATCGACAACAACGCGCAGATCTCGTCCAAGCGCGACGTGGATGTGAACGCGCTCACCGACGCCGACATCGACTCGATCACTGTCAGCGCCTCGGGCGGCCTCGGCGCGATTGCCGGTGGCGTGTCGGTGTACAGCGTGGGCAGCGGGCTGGACGCCGAAGGGCGCAAGCGCCTCAAGTCCGACAGCGGCGACTTTGGCGATGTGAACAGCTATGCCGATGACCAGGCCAGCGACGGCAGCATCAACAGCCTGCTCGCCGGCTCGGACGATGCGCGCATTCGCAACGCCGGCACGCAGTCGCAGACGGCACGCGCCGGGGTCAGCATCTCGGGCGATCTGGCCGGCGCCAACACGGCCGGCACCACTGCCACCATTGGCGACGCCAACGTCACCACGACCACCGGCGCCATCGACATCGACGCGCGTCAGGACATCGACGTCAAAGTGCTGGCCGGCGGTGCGTCGGTGGGCGGCGTGGGTCTGGGCGTCGGCGTCGGCGTCGTGGCGGTCAATGCCGGCACGGCGGCCGATGTGGCCGCACTGGCCACACTCAGCAGCGGCGGTGCCATTTCGGTAGGCGCCCACACCAAAACCGTCAGCGACCTGACCGGTTTTGCCGGCAGCTACGGCGGCCTCGCCATCGACGCGGCGCTGGCCTTTGTCACCGACAACAGCACCACCCGCGCCGCCATCGGCGACGGCGTGCAGATTGCCGACGCCACCGGCGTCAGCGTCTCGGCCAGCGACGACCGCACCGCCGAGAGCGAAGCGGTCGGCGTGAGCGTCTCGGGCGGCGCGGCCGTCGGCGCCTCGGTGGCCACCGCCACCCTGGGTGGTTCGACCACCGCCTCGGCCGGCGACAACCTGCAAGTCGGCCAGTCGGTCGGCACGATCGACAGCCTCAGCATCACCGCCGATTCGAGCAACACCGCCAAAGCCAAGTCCATCGCCGGCAAGGCCGGCATCGGTCTGGCCGCCAGCGGTTCGGTGGCCACGGCCAAGAGCACACCGACGGTCAGCGCAACCATTGGCGATAACAGCCGCATCACCGTCGCCGGACTCACCGGCGTGGCCGCAACCGGTCGCTCGACGGCCGACGCCGACGCCATCGGCGTGAATGTGGCCGGCGGCGTGGGCATCGGCGCCTCGGTCGCCACGGCCACCAGCGCACCCGACATCGACGCCGCCATCGGCGCCGGCGCACGGATCACCGCCAATCAGGTACGCATTGCCGCCACCCAGGCCATCCTCGGCGGCGGCACCTCGGCCTACGCGCTGGGCGCGGCGGGTGGCCTGCTCGCCGGGGTGAACGCCACCTACGCCGAGAGCAACAACAAGGGCAAGGTCGACGCCAAGCTGGGCGACAACAGCGAGCTGATCGTCGCCAGCAGCGTCAACGTCGACGCCACCAACAACACCCGCCAGCGCACCGACGTGACCGGCGTCTCCATCGGCGGCGTGCTCGCCGCGGGCGCCACCATCGGCCACGCCAACGCCGAAACCGAGACCCACGCCAGCCTCGGCAACGGCGTACAGGTCGCCAGCCTGGGCGGCCTGACCGGCCTGATCAGCGTCACCGCCACCGGCAAGGATGACAACATCGCCACCGCCGTCTCCGGCAGCGGCGGCCTCATCTCGGGCTCGGCCGCCAGCGTGGGCACCTTCAGCAAGAGCGACACCACCGCGCGCGTGGGCAGCGGCGACGCCACCCACAGCCTCAACGCCACGACCTTCACACTCAAGGCCGACCACACCAGCCAGTTCAACGCCAAGGTAGACAGCGTGTCGGCCTCGGCGGTCGGCGCCAGCGGTTCGAAAGCCCGCCACACGGTGGAAAGCACGGTGGAGGCCACGGTGGCCGACAACGGCCGCATCAAGGCCAACCATGTCGACATCGACGCCAACAACCGCGCCCACAAGTTCTGGTGGGGTGCGACCTCGGTCGCCGCTGACGCGGCCACCAACGCCGACTCCGCCGCCTGGAACATCCAGTCCGGCTCGGGCGGTGCGCTCAACGCCGCCGCCGGCAGCAGCCGCAGCACGGTCACGCTCACCACCGTCGCGCGCATCGGCCAGAACGCACAAGTGCATGGGCTGATGCCCGCACTGGGCGAGGGCAGCTTCAGCCTCGACGCCTTCAACGAGGTGATCGGCCACGACAAGTCCAAGCTCGATTCGGGCGGCCTGGTGGCCATCGCGGCGACCGAAACCCACTTCACGGCCACCGGCAATGCCACGGTCGAATTCGGCGCCGGCGCCCAGGTAAGCAGCGACACCGGCGACATCAAGGCCGGCACGCGCTCGCGGGTCGACCTCGACACGCGCTCGTCGTCCGACACCTACGGTCTGGCCGGCGCGCCGATGGGCGAGGCGTATTCGACCTGGATCGGCAACAACAAAGCCATCGTCAAATCCGGCGCACGGCTGCTGGCCGACCAGGGCGGCGTGCATCTGGGCGGCGGGCAGGCCAGCGACGGCACGCGCACCGATATTGAAGTCGATTCCGACGTGCGCCTGTGGAACAAGACCGCCTTCCCGATCAACTCCGATCCGGATGCGCGCTCGCACGTGACCAGCAATGCCTCAGTGCAGCTGCTCGGCACCGCCGCCATCGAAACGGCCGGCGACATCACCTTGGCCGCCGACAAGGGCAAGATCGACGCCCACCATGTCGGTATCGGAAAGGACATCTACCGCGAAGCGGCCTCGGGCATCGTCAGCGGCATCAGCAATGCCTTTGGCGGCGACGACGTGTCCTTCGACATCGAAGGCGGCGAAACCGTGGTGGGCGGCAGCTCGACTGCGCAGATCGAAGGCTCCGCGCTGGCCGGCATCCACCGCTTCGAGTCGCTGACCCTCGAATACGAGCTGGTCGACGCGAGCGGAAACGTGGTGGCCTCGCCGGTCACCGGCACCGATGGCCGCGTGCTGTGGCGCCTCAAGGTCAGCAAGACCGACGGGGTGAACTACACCATCGATCCGGCCGTTGGCCTGGCCGCCAACATCCAGAAGCGCATCGACAAACTGCGCAGCCTGATGGAGCAGTACGCGGGCGACCCGGTGGCCGTGGGCGCCTACGAGTCGGAGATCAAGTTCCTGCAGTTCAAGCTGGTCGAGCTCGGCCTGGCCAGCGGCGACCCCAATGGCACCAACTTCAACACCGGCAACTGGAACAACCCCAGCCCGAAAGAAGTAAAACTCGAAGAGATCGCGCAGAAAGAAGCGCAGATCGACAACCTCGGCAATGACATCGTATCGACCACCGACGGGGCCACCACCACCACCGACGGCGCACTGGCCGCGCAGACCACACTGACCACCGACGCCGGCACGGTCGTGCTGCGCGCCGACAGCATCAACGGCAACAACAACACCATCCGGACCAACCTCGCCGGCATGGGTAATTTCAACGCCGCCGACGGTGATTACCTGAACCTGATTGACCAGCAGAGTACGGCGGCCAGCTTGCGCGGCGACATCAACACCTTGCAGGGCCAGCTCAGCACCGACCGCACTTCGCTGGCCACCAGCAATGCCAACATCGACACCTTGCTGGGCAATATCGCCAGCCGCCAGAGCCAGATCGACACGCTGCTGGCCACCAACGGCGCACAGTCGCAGATCGACGCCCTGCGCGCCCTCAACGACACCGACCGCAACTCGGCCACCGCCGAACTGGGCACCGCCAACAGCCTGCTGGCCGGCATCGCCACCAAGAGCACCCAGCTCGACCAGAAAGCCGGCTCGCTGAGCAGCACCTACACCACCATCAACAGCCTGCAGACCACCCTGCGCAGCCGCTTTGCCAATGGCAGCGCCGACAGTGGCCGGGTCGCTGCCGTCAGCAACCTGCAAGGCAGCAACACCAGCCTGCGCGGCGACGTGAGCACCCTGGCCGGCAACATCAACGGCGCCGACGCCACCGTAGCCGGCGCCAGCACCACGGTGGCCGGCAACCTCACGACGGTGCAGGGCTTTGAAACCGATCTGGGCACGGCACAGACCGACCTGGTGGCGCTCGAAGCGCAACTGCCCGGCCTGTCCGATGTGCCCGCCAACGGCCCGATTGCCGACTTCATGCATGTCGACGACATCACCGTGCGCCTGGGCAACATCGACGTGACCGCCGACAACCTGACGGGCAACGGCGCGCTGCGCGCACCGGGCGACGCGAAGATCAGCATCGTCAACAACACGCCCGATTTCCTGGTGCTGGGCAAACTCACCGTCGATAGCGACAGCGGCGGCGAGATCCGTCAGAACGGCTTCCTCATCAACGATAACAACGAGATCCGCCGCATCAACCTCAACAACCAGGCACCGAGCCTGACGCTGCAGACCAAGCACAATAATGGCGCCGGCCTGCCGCAGATCGAGGTGATCAGCAACTACGACCCGAACAGCGCCAAGAACGCCAACCTGCCCGCCCCCTCGCCCGACATCCAGCTCTCGGACGACGTGAGCAACCCGCTCGGTCTGGTGCGCGTGTATAGCCAGGCCGGCAGCATCTACGTCGATGGCGACATCCGCGCCGCACAGGTCGACGTGCAGGCCGACAACGGCGACTTCGTGCAGAGCTTTGTCGACGGTTTCTACCATTCCTCGGGCGACCCGGCCGCCAACGTGCAGGGCGGCCAGACGAGCACGCCGGCCGGCAAGGGCATCGTGGCCAATGGCAGCGTGTTCATCAGCGCGCGCTACCTGAACATCAACGGCCTGGTCCAGAGCGGCATCGAAACCTGGAACATCACCCTGCCGACCACCCCGGTGCTCACCGGCCCGGCCAGCCTGTACGGCCTCAACCAGAGCGCGCTCGACACCCTGGTCGAGAACTGGAAGAACAGCACCGGCCCGCAATACTCCACGCTGGCCGCAGCGGGCGGCGCGGTGGTGTTCAACGCCGCGCTGAACCGCATCGAAGCCAACGCCAGCTATGCCCACACCGACATGGGCACCAGCGGCTGGGCGCAGCGCACCAGCAGCTTCGGCGGCCTCTACCCGCTGATTTCCGACTACGGCAACATCGGCGCCAGCTACGACCCGAGCGTGACCGGCGGGCGCTTCGTGCTCGACGGCGAAGCGGTCAAGGGCGGCTACATCCAGCTCTACGGCCAGATCCTCAACACCGCTGGCAGCGCCTCGCGCCTGAAGGTGCTCGACGGCTTCGGCCAGATCGTGGTCACCAACCCGACCGACCGCGCGGTGGTGGTCAACAATCTGAGCACCGGCACCGATGCCGACGGCAGCGGTCGTGGCGTCCGCGGGGTGATCGACATCACCGACATCCAGCGGGTGAACACCACCAACGGCACCAGCGATGCCATCCACACCGTCATCACCCGCGAAAACAACACGGTCATGCTCGACCAGACCGGCCGCTGGGAAGGCAGCGTGTTCAACCCCAACTACCGCTTCACCGGGGCCGACACCGGCGCCACCAACGGGCGCAACACCACCTACGACCCGCAAACCGGCCTGCGCTACGTGTGGACCACCGCCACCGACAAGTCGACCAACACCTACTGGCAGTTCTCGGGCACCCAGTTCCTGGGCATCTCGGCGCTGCGCACCCGCCCCTCCGGCACGGTCGAATCCAAGCGTGGCCCCTACACCACCGGCACGCGCCGGCTGGATGACGGCACCTACCTGCTGCGCGACACCAGCCTCACCGGCACACCGCTGAAGACCACCAACAACACCCGGACCACCTCCGACCACTGGACCAAAACCAAGGAATGGACCGACTGCAACTGGTGGACGATCTGCATCGCGCAGGACTACCACTCCAAGTGGACCCAGAGCACCGGCACGCAGACGATCACCACCTTCTCGCTCAAGGCGGACTACCCGATCAATGTCGAGTTCTCGGGTCAGGATACGGGCCTGGTGGCCATCAACTCGAAGAGCGACGTCATCCTCAACGGGCTGATCAACAACCGCTTCGGCGACACCACCATCACCGCCGGCGTCAATCCGGGCACCAATGCCGCACTGGTCAAGGCCGGGCAATCCATCCTGCAAGGCAGCGAAAACGCGCTGGTCACCGGCCAGTCGCTCAACTTTGCGGCCTCCTACAGCGTGGGCACCACCGGCAGCAACGCCAACCCGGTCAACATCGACCTCAACGGCGGCACGCTCAATGCTGCGGTCGCCAGTGGCAACCTGGCCTTGCGCCAGGCCAATGGCGATCTGAGCATCGGCATCGTCAGCGCAGGTGGGGCGGCCAACGCCGGCCTCGGCCAGGTGCTGATCGCCGCCGACGGCCATCTGAGCATGGCCGGCCCGCTCTCGAGCATCACCGGCAACAAGATCGAGCTGGTGTCTGAAAACGGCCGCATCGGCAGCGCCGCTGACCCGGTGCGCGTCAAGGCCGGCTTCACCAGCAATCTGGCCGAGCGCCGCTTCTTCGGCGTGACTGCCAGCGCACGCGAGAGCATCTTCCTCGACAGCGAGAGCTGGATCGGCAACCTGTCCGCCGACCTGCTGGTCTCCAGCATCACCTCGGCCACCGGCGAAGTGCTGGTGCGCACGCCGGGCCGCATCATCGACAACAACCCCTTCGAGACCCGCGACGAGCGCACTTACGCCCAGTTGCTGAGCTTGTGGGAAGAGCTGTCGCTGCTCGAAAACACCACCAAGAACGCCGAGAAGCAGCAAGCGGCCATCGCCGCCTTCGAGGCCGGTGCCAGCCAGGAATACCGCATCTACTGGCAGATCCGTAACCAGCAGGCCGACCCGAGCAGCTTCGACGCCAACCACACGGTGGCGCTGAGCACCGCGCAGGAAACGGCCATGCGTGACAGCCTGGCCCAGCAAGGCAAGACGCAGACCGAGATCGATGACCTGGTTCGCGATTACAGCAAGGACCGGACGGACGAGTACCGAACCCTGCACGACAAGCTCTACGCCACGCCGGCCTACGAGAACCTCATCCCGGTCGGCTATCAGGACGGCTTTGCCTACGTCGCCACGCAGACCGAGCGCGACGCGCAGCTCAAGGGTTCGTCGTGGAGCGAGCACGAGCTGGGCATCGCCTTCTCGCCGGGCCTGCTCAAGGAAACCACTGACACCAACCCGGTGCTCAAGGACCCGAACGTGTCCGGCACCCAAGTCACGCTGAAGGCCGACAAGGGCATTGGCGAGACCGGCCTGACCCGCATGATCGACCTGAGCCTCAACCCGGGCCTCATTTCCGATGATGACAAGGTCGCCCTGGCCGCCGCCGAACGCAGCGACCTGAGCCTCAACGGCGGCATCGCCAGCGTCACCCAGCGCAAGCCGGTGGTGGTCGGCGGCAACGGTCTGCTGACCGTCACCGACCGCGCTGGCAACGCGGTGGCCGGCGATGTCTTCCTCGCCTCCGAGACCTCGGTCAATGTGGCTGCCATCCTGTCGACCGGCGAGACCCGCCTCAAGGCCGCCGGCGACATCATCCACGGCGCCGGTCCGGGCGTGGCCGCGTTCATGGCCAGCAGCCTGATCCTCGAATCGGCCAAGGGCAGCATCGGCAGCAGCACGCAGCCCGTGCTGGTGCAGTTGGGCGACAACGACCCGCTCATCGCCCGTGCCGACGGCAACATCTTCATCACCCAGCTCGGCAACGACCTGGCGGTGGATACCCTGTTCTCGCGTGCCGGCATCTGGCTGACCGCGCCGGGGTCCATCATCGACGCCTTCAACACCGATGACACCAACATCCGTGCGCAAACCCTCAACCTGCTGGCCGGCGGCAGCCTCGGCTCCGCCAGCAACTTCCTCGACATCGGGCTCGGGCCGCGGCTCGAGAGCGACACCGACGACACCGGCTACCTCACCGCCAATGCCGGCACCGGCGCCTTCCTGCGCAGCCCGTCGCTGCCGCTGATCCTCCATCAGGTGGACGCCGGCACCGAGATCCGCGTCATCGGCGGCACCGACGTGGTGGTCGAAGGCGCCGTCACCGCACCGGTGAGTGTCGATATCGCCGCCGGCGACGATGTGCGCTTCGATGGCGGTCAGATCGCCAGCGACACGGTGGCCATCTCGGCCGGCAGTGACGGCAGCGGCAACGTGGTGGGCAGCCCCACCGCCGGCGCCGACATCGTGGCCGCCACCTCGGCCTTCATCACCGCGCCGCAAGGCATCGGCACGGGTGACCCGCTGAACGTACGCACGCCGCAACTCGACCTGCAGGCCGACACCATGGACGTGGTCGCCACGCCGATCAACACCGCGCTGCCGCTGATGGTCAACGCCAGCGGCGTGGGCGGCAGCATGGCCAGCGATGTGAAGCTCGATCTGACCAGCACCGATTCGGTCACCATCGGCACCCTGTTCGCCAACACCAGCCAGACCACGGCAACCACCCCGCTATTCACCGTCACCGACGGCCAGCTGGGCGACTACGCGGCCTTCTACACGCCGGCCTTCGCCATCCGGGTCGATCACCAGAACCGCGCCTTCCAGCCCGGCTTCGATGTGCGCGCCTTTACGCTGAGCGGTCTGTACGACATGGTGGTCACGCCGCAGTCAGCCCTGATCGGCGCCTACATCATCACCAAGAACCCGCGTAAGGTGGTGTTCAGCAACCCGGGCGGCGTGGCCGACCTGCGCAGCCGTGGCCAGCTCAACGCGCTGGATCATCAATCGAAGAACGACAAGAGCAACCGGGTCGCCGCCGGCGCCGCCGAAAACTACGCCACCGCATCGGGCGGCCTGGTGTTTGTGGATCCGGGCGTGTTCGAATGCGGCAAGCCAGGCGAGCCGAACGCCTGCGAAGACCTTTGAGGATGGGGAGAGAATCAATGCAGGGAAAAATCACGCGGCAAGCCGCCGGGCTGGGGCTGATGGTGGCCACTTCGCTGGCCATGGCGCAGCAGCCGGGCACAGCGGAATCACCGGGCGCCATCCAGCAGCAACAGCAGCAGGAAATCGACCGGCGACTACGTGACGAACGCATCCAGCAACGACCCGTCGCACCCGAGATCTCGGTGCCGCAAGGCGGGCCGGCGGTGCCCGGCAGCACGGCCAAGACCATCCGTGTCGAAAAGATTCTCATCGACCGCTCGGAGATCCTGACCCAGGACCAGATCGACGCCATCATCACGCCGCTCGAAGGGCAGACCGTCAGCCTCGCCGACCTGCAGCAAGCCATCGACGCGCTCAACGCGCTCTACACCGCCGCCGGTCAGGCCACGGCCCGCGCCATCCTGCCGCCGCAAACCGTCAAGGACGGGCAGGTGCGCTTCCGCCTGGTCGAAGCCAAGGTGGGCGATGTGCGCGTCAATGGCGCCGAAGCCATCGACCCCGCCTTCATCACCGACCGCATCGCGCTCGAAGCCGACGAACTGCTCTCGGTGCCGGTGCTCGAATCGGCCCTGGTGCGCTTCAACCGCCTGCACAGCACGCAGCTGCGCGCCGGTGTGGTCGCCGGCAGCAAGTTCGGCACCACCGACGTCGAAATCACCGCCGTCGAGCCGCCGCGCACCAAGTTCTCGGTGTTCTTCGACAACGCTGGCCGCGACACCGTGGGCGAAACCCGGGGCGGCTTCAACGCCCGCTTCGCCAACCTGCTCGGCCGCAGCGACACCCTGCAGTTCCTCGCCACCCGCACCGAGGGCTCCGAAAACTACGCGCTGTCCTACTCGGTGCCCCTCGACTGGCACGACCTGCGCCTCGACCTCTCGGCCAGCAAGGGCAACATCAGCATCGTCGACGGCCCCTTCGAACCGCTCGACATCACCGGCAGCTCCAGCGACTTCACCGCCGGGCTCACCTACCCGCTCATCGTCACGCTCGAAGACATGTGGTCGGTCTACGGCCGGCTCTCGGCCCGCGCCTCGTCCAGCGCCTTCGGTGGTCTGGAGCAAGAATCGCTCAACCTGCGCGTACTCACCGTCGGCGTCTCCGGCGAGCACCAGCGCGACGACACCGCCTGGTATGTCGACCACTCGCTCGCCTCCGGCATCACCGCACTCGGCGGCGACGAAGGCTTCCTCTACTACCGCGGCAGCGCCACCCGCTTCGATCGCCTCTCAGAGCGCTTCCAGCTCCTGCTGCGCGGCGGCCTGCAACTGTCCGACACCCGCTTCCTGCCCGCCAGCGAACTGTTCCAGATCGGCGGCGCCTACACCGTGCGCGGCTTCTCCGAAGGCCTGCTCTCCGGTCGCAACGGCTACTTCGTCTCCGCCGAACTGCGCATCGGCCGCACCCTCGAGGAATACCAGGCCGCCGACCCCGACGGCCCGACCCTGCACGGCATCGTCTTCATCGACCACGGCGGCGCCCTGCCCTACCGGCCGGGCAACCTGAAGGAGAGTACGCATGACGACTACCTCACCAGCGTCGGCGTCGGCGTGCTGTTCGATTTTTCCGAACGGGTGACCGGGCGCATCGTCATCGGGCAGCCGATTCGGGGTAATCCGAACGAGTTGCACGACAAGCAGCCTCGGGCGCATGTGTCGATCAATCTTGCGCTCGAGTGAGATGCTCGCAGAACTAAATATAGAAGCTCAAAAAAAATGAGCCTATTTAGCCTCTCTCAATGGTGACGAATAAGCAGCTAAATTCATTCGAACCCTTTCTATCCGCTGCTGTTTCTTCAACGGTACTACTTACGCGCCAAACGCCGATCTCTGGGTTAACAGCGGAAATTAGAAGACATATCACGGCGAAAATTTTAGGACCCAACGGAATAAAAAGAACGCGAAAATCCCTGCTCAACAAAAGTGAAAGATCTTCAAGCTGAGCGTAAAGCTTTGCTGGATCGCAAATTTCATAAAATCGCCTGCGATTCAATCTCATAGCAGACGGAAGGATAAGGCTGTTCGCTTTCACCACCTCTGCTTCGTATTTTTGTATCGGCCCCGTTGGTATGAATGTCCAATAGCCGTTATCAAGCTCCAAATTCTCAACTGCAGCCAGCGCTTTATCCTGCTCGTAACCCAGCCCAATAATTCCTGCGGGAGGGGCGAATGCATCTGATGTCCAACCTGAAAATGCTGAAAGAACCGGATCAACTTTCACCAACGGTGCGGTCACTCCAACTGCCGGGTGAAATTCTGCAATGCAGTAGACTAAGTGTAGGTGAATAGTAAGCCCGGAGTCTTCGACAAGCTCACGAAAAGACTCAACAATTGCTCCTAGACGGAGCCTTGTAAAACACGAACAATCTACGACCGCCGATACTTCTCTATTCTTAAACGCATCGAGTATATTCAAGATTACAGAACGGAGTTCGTGACCCGACGACTCAATGACAGAGAATCCGGTTTGTTTAAAGTATCTCTTGTTCTTCTCGTAAGAAAAGATCTTGCCTTCATCAAACCCAATTGCGAACTTTAACGTTTCCTCCGCAAAGGCAATTTTCTTGGCTACTGATGTACAACGGGATTCATATCCGAGCGCACAAATTAGTATATCCGGACTTCTTTCAATCGCCTCAACTGAGACGGAAAGATGGTTTCTAGTTAAAATGGCCATCTAATTACAATCCAAGTGACAGTTGTGAGCTCTGAATCAAGCTAGACAGATTCGGATATTTACCCGCAGAGCGAAGCGGAAGCCCAAAACTCGCCGAAACTAGATAAGAAAGCCTGACTCTAGCCCCTTGCGCGCTCGCCAAAATGCCACTTTCTTCGTCATTGGCCAGAACAAGAACACCCCTATTTAACCCTTTCTCCACAAGCTCTAAAAGAAACGGGTTGGCGCCATTGTCCACCGTAAAACCGGAGTTCGGATCAAGATTGAACTTTCCTGTAACCAAGCTATCTCTAAACGAGTTCCCAACCTTGCGCAAAAACTCTTCTAAACTCCGATTCTTTGGCGACGCATGAGAAAACTCATCATCAGACACTGCGATTGTCCGAGCCAGTGCAAACATGGCTCGTGACACCTCCTCTAGCGCTTGTTGCTGCTCCGCAGGAGAAATCGGTACCCTATTTGCGTGCCTTAATTTTTCAATCAAGCCGTTAGCCAACGTAATGAAGACCCTGGGATTTCCTTCAGCTGCTGCAAACAACGCAGTTTCGCCAAAATATAAGGTCGGGGCTCTTTTTCGACTTCTCCGGCCCGATTTAGCACCCAACGTATCAATCTTTGAGTAGTGGTACCTCACCAGCGCGGTCGGTATCGCTTTTCTTAATGTCTCATCTTTATCTGATTGCAACCAAGAGTCAGGCTCGTTGAGGTCAATTCCGCGGGAGCGCATGGTTGCCGCAAAGGTTTTGTCCTTCTTTGCTAGCTCTTGAAGAAAAATAGTCCAACCACCGTTCTTGCCGTAGGGGTCGTTGGGGCCCGTTTCTCTTGACCTACGAGAAAGTAAACGTATCGTTGCTGTTTTATCGGAAAACAACTGTCCAAAATTTATTTCGTTTCCTCGAATGGCTTCTGAAAGAGAAAGGCCGAGCGCCTCTCTAGAGCTCTTGCATACACCAGCGTGAGTTGCAATTTGCTTCCACAGCCCTCTACAAAAAACTTTTCTTGAGGCCGACGACTCCTGCCACAGTTTGATCATAGAAAAATCATGAACTTGGGTTGGGCCGTCTTCTTGCTGCAAAACACGACTGGCCGATCTAGATATTGGACTAATTGCCAACTTAAATATCAAATTATTTCCCGCACTACTTCTTAACGAAGAGAATAGCTGATCAACTATCCAATCATTTGCGGTCTCGAATTCGTCTATCAACAGCGCCCATTTGTGATTCGGTTCATGAACGAGTCGGTTATGGCAGCTGGTAATGGCATCCACAGCTGAAAGAAAATCAACATGAAACCAATCTTCTTTAGCAAGCGCCTCTTTTTGGTCTTCTCGGCCAAACTTAGACCACTTGTTTCCAAGTGTCCGAATATCTGTCATTTTGAACTCGAGCTCGTCTTGTAGAGACCGAATAGATGCGATGTTCGGCGTTATATGTAATATCCGTGCAACTGCGTTTACAAGGTATTTTTCCTGATCTGGAGAAAGCAGGGCCGGCAAATGCGCAGAGTCTGAATTTCTGGTTGCGATCGTCTTAATAAGCGATTGAAAGACGGCGTTCGAAAAACACGCCACAACAACCGCCTTATGAACATCAGGGTCAAGCTTCCCGTCGCCAATCGAATTTACTTGCTTAGACCACGCGATTCCGCTTTCGACTAGAACGCCAGAAAATTTTATTTTTTCTCTAAAAATATTTGCGTGCTCTCCGCGCCATGCAAACAGTGCGTCAGGGAGCAGCATCTTCATTAAAGTTGTTTTACCACTGCCTCTTGGCCCAAGCAGCACGACGTTTGGCGTAGACATCAATTGATTGAGATGCTCAGAGTAAACAAAATTGAGGGCAACTTGACGAGCATTTAAATGCTTTGCGTTGTTTCCTCTATCAAAATCAGCTGTGATCGGCACTCTCAGCTTGTTCATTTCATTTTCCTTCCAACTTCATAGGGCGCCAGAGCAGAATTGTCACCACCACTAAACTGCAACCCCAAACGCTCCAAATGCCTTCTTAAAAGCCTAATTTCATCAGGAAGCAAGTATCTAGTTTCCGGAAAGGTCTTCTGTAGTTCAATCCATTTTTTTGCTGGCTGCCCGCCGATATCCGTTTCAATGGATCTCGCCAGCGCCCTAAGATCACCATCAAATCCGAACCCAAAGCTTTTCGGAAATTTGTTGTCTGCGGTTCCTTCTTTTTTCCAACCCAAACCATCCAGCCACGCCCAAGTCTCCACCACGCCCTTCAGACCTTTGGCAACATCAATGCTTATTCTGTGCAGGAAATTCCTAGAAACTGACGCGTTGGCACCGCCTATTTGCCCAGAGAAAGAACCACACGCCATTACAAAAGGCATTCCGATCTGCCCGGCAGCCTTTACAAACTTTGGGTGGTGCTTATGCCCATGTATTATTAGCCACTCACCATTTTCGTTCAACAAATCGATTAGCTTTTGGCCGTTACGCATAACATCATCACTACCTAAGCTCAACTCTGAATGTTGGTGTGGATGATGATGGAGAATAGTTAGACCGATATTGTCTTCTGCGCTTAACGCACTCAAATCGTGTCTAATTTTTTCTAGCGTGTAGCTCGTTATTGATCCACGATACAAATCGGTGTGATTCTCGTGCAACCAACAGGAATTGATAATTAGAACATTTACACTAAAACCATTCAGACGTTCAAGATAGTAACCATGAGACCAGTACTTATCTGACTTTTCCTCAGATGCGCTCGGAAAGCGTGGAGCCAGCCTCATTAAATTCTCACGCGGAAAGGTATCTTGGTGTTCCGCGATTGCTGCAGCATCGTTCTTTTCTGGTGGCCGACTCGACACATCGTGGTTGCCGACAGTAGCGAAAACATCCTTGGCTCCGGTAGTATTCTTTAAATCGTGCAGTTTTTCCCAAACAAATCGAACACCATCCGGCGATGCTCGGTTTGTCATGTCTCCGGCACATACAATATAGTCGCAGGAAAATTCTTCAGAACTTTTTGCGGATTCAATTAGTGAGAGCAAAGGATTCGCATTGACATCCGCTCGAAAATCGTCGCAAAGCAACTTAGCGTCTTGACCCCCAGGATCTTTTTTGCTCTGCGCATGAAGATCACTCAATAACAATAATCTCATCGCCAATCGCCAATGATCTACACGTAGTTTCGAAGTTGGAATTCCCGCACGACCTTCCGATGCTTAGAAAATCCTGCGACACTTCGCCGAACCGGAGCATATGACAGATGCCATTTCACCAACTTTTTCCTTAGGCGCTGTGCTTTGTTGTACGAGATAAGTATCTTTACCCCACGCTCTGATGCTTCACTAACTTTTTTGATTAGCCGCTCTTCATCGTCGCACGTGAAGACATTATATCCATACTCCCCTCTGTGCCTTTGTTCTGAATAGCTATACGGCGGATCGAGATAAACGAAATCATCTTTTTCGGACCGATCCAAAGATTCTCCAAAATCAGAGCAAACAATTTCTGCCTTCTGGAGTTCTTTTGAGAACTCCAAAAATTCCTTTTCAGTTGGAAACTGCCCAGACCTGCTTTCTGCGTATGGCACATTGAAGTACCCAGACTTGTTTTCTCTGTACACGCCATTAAAACATAGCCTATTTAAATACAAGAATCGCGCGGCACCGAACACGTCATCTTTGGATTCGCTTGGGATCGTCGCTCTTAGTGTGTAATAAAAATCTTTAGTTCTTGGCCATCTCAGCACAAACGATAGCACCTTGGAGGGATCACTTTTTAATTTCTGATAAGAATTAATTAGCGCGGAATTACTGTCAGAAAGAATTGCTTTTGCCGGCTCTAGCTCCAAGAAAAGGCAAGCAGATCCACAAAACGGCTCAATATAGCGATTATAGTTTTTAGGCGAAAGTTGTGCTAACTTGGGCAGCAACTTTCTTTTGCTTCCTGCCCAGCGTATCACTGGCTTAGTCATTTTCTGCTCACAAATACTTTATTATTTCGAACGACTCTCGAAGTCGGGCTCTCCGCAACGACGATCTCTGCGCTACGATTGAAAACTTGGGCGATGCTTCTGGCTCAGCTCATGCAAAAATACCAAATTGGGGCACCAAGTGTCACTAGTCTAAAGTCCGCTCGGGGAGCCTTTGAGGGATAGTCCAAGCCCATAGGCACATTGCACGGTTACATCTCCACTTCTAGGTTCCGAATCGGCCCAAGTTTCCTATGGAAGCGCTTATTAAACCTCGACATTGCCTCCAACGTCTCCTTTTATTTTGGACAGTTCAGCCATCCTGAGTCAGGTCCTTAATACCAACATTTCATTTCCACGCTCCCGGCAACAGGTGGTTCGCCTTGACCAGATAACACTCGACCGGCACAGTCGAACGCTACCGCTTCCGGAGATCCCACCATGACCCTGCTCATCCTCGGCCTGCTGCTGTTTCTCGGCGCGCACTCGGTATCCATCTTCAACGCCCCTTGGCGCGACCGGATGCACGCCCGCTTGGGCGAGGCGGGGTGGAAGGGTGCGTACTCGCTGGTGTCGCTGGCGGGCTTCGTGCTCATCATTTACGGCTATGGCGCGGCGCGGATGGACCCGGTGGTGCTCTACACGCCGCCGATGGGGCTGCGTCACCTTGCCTTGCTGCTGCTCGTGCCGGTGTTTCCGCTGTTCCTCGCCACCTATCTGCCCGGCCGCATTCAGCGCGTCGCGCGGCATCCGACCCTCGTCGCCACCAAGCTGTGGGCGCTCGCCCACCTGCTGGCCAACGGCATGCTGGCCGATGTGCTGCTGTTCGGGGGCTTTCTGGCCTGGGCGGTGGCGGACCGCATTTCGCTCAAGCGCCGCGTCCCGCGCGCGTTGCCGGCCTTGCCGGCGGGCAAGGCCAATGACCTGATCGCGTTGGTTGGTGGGTTGGCGCTGTATGTGGCCTTTGTGTTCGGGTTGCATGGGTGGCTGATTGGAGTGGCGCTGATTCCGGGGTGAACGCCTGCCCAGCTTTCGGCGTCGGGTCTTGAGATGCAAGGTTTGCCTGTGTGGATCGATGGTGGGTGGCAAGCCACCCACCCTACGGGGTAACGCTTTTGCGCACGGGCGATGGTGAAGCCGAGCCCGCGTGCCTTCCCCCTTCTGTGCCGCCGAACGGAGAACGCGACCGGCGGGAATTGTCGTGTCGCCTGTTTGAGCCCGAAGGGCGAGTTTGCGACCCGACCCGCCGGGCGCGGGCGCAGAGAGGGCACCGGCGAAGCCGGCGGTACAGCGGGGGCGTTTCTTTGCGTCCTTTCTTGTCGCTACAAGAAAGGATGTCGCCCGCCGGGGCGAGACCCGGCCAACGAACCTGCGAAAAGCCACGACCGACCGGAACCGACGGCCGGTTGAAACCGGCCCTACCAGACGGCTTCGGCGGTGAATGACGGCACCCGGCGGTTTTGTTGGATGCGGGGTAAGGCTTTTGCGCTCGGGCGATGGCGAAGCCGAGCCCGAGTGCCCCTCCCCTTCTGTGCCGCCGAACGGAGCACGCGACCGGCGGGAATTGTCGTGTCGCTGTTTGAGCCCGAAGGGCGAGTTTGCGACACGACCCGCCGGGCGCGGGCGCAGAGAGGGGACCGGCGAAGCCGGCGGTACAGCGGGGGCGTTTCTTTGGTGACTTTCTTGTCGCTACAAGAAAGTGACTCGCCCGCCGGGGCGAAACTCGGCCAACGCCCCCCGGTCGAAGGCAATAAAACCGAGAACCAGCCCACTGGCAATCAACATCCCGCCTGTGTAAGGATGCACTCACCGAAGCGCCGACGCCCCGGCCGGAAAACGCCGCTCCCCACAACAAAACAGGCCCCCGCCATGCCCCAGCCCATCGACTACTACTTCGTCCTCAACTCCCCCTGGAGTTACCTCGCCGCCCGCCAACTCGGCGGCATCGTCGAACGCACGGGCGCGGAGTTGCGGCTCAAGCCGGTGCAGCTGCCGACCTTGTTCGCCGCCACCGGCGGTCAGTTGCTGCGCGACCGCTCACCCGCGCGCCAAGCCTATCGACTGCAGGAGCTGGCGCGCTGGAGCCAATGGCTGGGGGTGCCGATGCATGTTCAGCCGACGCACTTCCCGGTTGATGAAAGCCTGGCCGTCGGCACGGTGCTCGCCGCCATCGACGCCGGATTCAACGCGCTGCCACTCACCGTCGCCCTCGGCAAAGCCCTGTGGACCGACAACCGCAACCTCGCTGACGAAGCCGTGGTGCGCGACGCACTTGTTGCTACGCTGCTGCCGGCCGAGCTTATGGACAAGGCGCGCGCGCCGAGTCACGCCGACACGCTGGTGGCGAACACCGAAGACGCGGTCCGGGCGAAGGTGTTTGGCGTGCCCAGCTGTGTGGTCGGCGACGAGGTGTTCTGGGGTCAGGATCGGCTGGATTTTGTTGAGCGGGCGCTTGGGTCGGGTGAGGACTGACCGAAAGGCGGTGCATCGGCGATGGCACAGACGAAGCGCCGGAGCATTTCGACCCGGTAGTTCGGCAGCCGCCATCATTCCATATCACTCGATGGGTCGCACCCCATCGAGGGTAATCGCAAAGCGCCGCACCTGCGACACACCGTGCCGGGTCGCCTTCAGCGCGACAACAACGGGCATGACATCGCCCTCTTTTTGCGGCGCCTGCCGTGGGTATTCACCCCATTCGACAAACTGCCAGTCATCGGCAGCAGGCGTCGCAAACAGCGCCTGCCGTGGGTATTCACCCAACTCCGACACAGCGATCTGCACCGAAACCTCGGGGCAGCGCGGACCATCACATTCACCTGTTGCCTGGAGCCGGAACAGCCGCACAAACAGAGGCGCTGTCGGCAACGGGCCTTGCGCGATCAGTTCGGCATTGTTGGCGAACTGCACCAGCGATGGTGCATGGGCACAGGCCGTCATTGTGAGCGCCGCGAGAACGGCGAGCAGTGCGTTGCGCATCATGTCTGCGATGAAATATGAAGGTGGTTCAAATGACGAATGCGCAAATCAGGCCGTTGCTCGATCAACGCGCCTCGCTTACGAATACAGATGAACGGGCCAAAACACTCGGCCACATCGGCATGCGCGGCGACCGCTTGCTGGAACACCTGAACATTCGCCGCGTTGGAGACATCATCAATGCGCTTGCCATCGAGTCGGTTAATGTCCACCGCTTGGCCATGGTAGTGGAAGCTGCGCGGGGAGTGGACGCCGCCGGTGGTGCTGTTGATATTGATCGAGAGATTCGTCGTCTTGACCACCGTCTCGATCATCTGAGCGAGCACGGACGACACCGGCAGATCCGGCGACGAGGCCAGCGGATCGTCATTGAGCAAGGTGATCAGCCCGTTGAGGGTGTTGATATGGCGTGGCATGAAAAAGCGCTCTCCGCTTGGACAAGAGCAAGATTTTACACGACATTGGCATAAATCGAAGCGCTAGGCATTGGCCGTGCCGACTACCGATCGTCCGCAGTCGCCGTTACAGCGGCCGCCCCGGCCATCTTCCGCTGCCCCATATTCTCCACCTGCAGCCGCCGCTCGATCGCGGTCAGCACGGGCGCGACCGCTTCGCCCAGGGCGATTTGCGGTTCGGAGGGGTCGTAGCCTTCGGCGGCTTCGCGCACGGCGACCGCTTCGCTGGCTTGGGTAAAGGCGGTTTCGAAAGAGTAGGTTTCGCGCAGCGCTTCGTTGAACAGGGCGCGGCCGAAGAAGGTCCAGTCGGCGCTGTGGCTGCAGCCGTGGGAGTTGCGGTCGGCGCGGGAGGCGGTCATCACCAGGGTGTTGGGCTCGGCCAGCGCCGGCACGAAGCCGCCGGAGAAACACGCCGAAACGATGAGGGCGCGGTAGCGGATGCCGGCGGCGTCGAGCTGGCTGCGCAGCACTTCGGGGGTGAGTTCGTCGAAGCTGAAGGGCCACAGGCTGAGGTCGAAGCGGTGTTCTTCCGAGCCGTGCGAGGTGAGGAAAACCACCAGCACATCTTCGTCGGCATTCATGCGCTGGCCAAACACCTTGAGACTGCGCGCCAGCGCGGTGACGCTGGCGATGGGCAGGGTGTCGACGGTGGCGGGATTGTTGACCAGCACCAGCGAGCGCCCCTCGGCATCGAAGCGCTCGCGAAAGAGCGTGTCGACCGAGCGCACTTCGCGCAGAAACACGTCCTGATTGCCATGACCGCCGACCGACAGCACGAACAACTCGGGCACGCCGGGGCGACCGGGGGCGACGCGGGCGAGCGCCTGGTCGAGCAGGGCGGGCTGGGCGTAGAGCATGGTTTCGTGGGTGACGGCGGTGTAACGCGCCTGCGCAGCCTCGCTGGCCGCGGCAGCGGTTTCGTCATAGGGCGGAACCCACAGACTGCTGTTGTCCTTGAACAGCCACTGCGGCGCAATGAGCAGGCCGAGCACGGCCAGCACGGCGCCCATGCGCTGCTCGGGGAGGAGTTGCTGCGCTCGCGCGAGGGCGACGATGGAGGCGATGACGAGCCAGGCGACGAAGCCCCAGTAGAGGTAGGCGGCGGTCATCGCAAAGCTGTCGCCCAGGGCGGTGAATCCGAGAATGGCCGCATATTGAACGACCGTGCCGGCGATGCCGACGGCGACCAGCGCCACCGCGCCGGGCAGCATCTTGCGGTCATCATCGGCCGCGCGCGCCGAGGCCCAGGCGGCGAGTAGCAGCAGCGGCACCCAGAACATCGCCGAGGCCATGCCGTAGCGATTGAACTGGCTGTCGGTGCCGACCAGCAACCAGTTGCCAAAGGCGATGAGGAGCAGATCGACCAGCAGCAGCCAGACCAGTTGCGCGGCCGATACTTTAAGGCGGGCGGTCGCCCTGGCGCTGGCCCACAGCAAGCCCACACCGGCAGTGAGGTTGCTGAACAGATCGCGCCAGGGGCGGGTCTGGTCGGCGGCGTCCGGCTCGGGCGGCGGCACCGCACCAACGGTGACACGGCATCCGCTGAGTGATTCGAGCCGGCCCAGCCAGGCGTCGGAACCGACAGCACCAAGCGGGACGGTCAGCACATCGCAGGTCGACAGATGAATCAGCAGCAGGTCGCCGATGCGTTCGAGTGCGACGACGCTCTGCCACTGAAGCTGCGTGCTGGCGCCGGCGTGCACCACCACCAGCGCCTCGTCGGCCAGCGTGAGCTGATAGTCGCCGGGCTGCTGGGCCGACACGCGCCGCAGCACTTTGCCCTGCGCGCGCTGCATGAGGACGATGAACACCAGCACCAGCGCCACGAGCGGCAGCCATTGACCGCCGGGCAGCGCCTTCATTTCTGCGCCAAAGAAGCCCACCAGCGCACCGACCGCCATCCACAGCCCCAGCATGGCAACAAGCTTGCGCCAGGGGGCGCCGCCCACGCGCTGCAGCCGCTGAGTGACCGCGCGCACGCCCACCATGCGTTGTTCAAGGGTGGTGCTGACGGCCAGGGTATCGGAGTCGGTCATGGGGCAAGCGTTGTTCCAAAACAAATGCGAAGTATACCGTCGGGATGATTGCCCGAACGCGCCTGCGACGACAGGCGGTACACGGAACTCGGCACGAAAATACCACTCAAAGGCGCCACCATTCTCTCTGGCGCGCGCTCCTCATGCTTGCTCAATTCGGTCTGTTCGTTCTCGGCCTCATCGCCCTCATTGCCGGCGCCGAGGCCTTGGTGCGCGGCGCCTCGCGCATGGCGCTGTCGTGGGGCATCTCGCCGCTGGTGATCGGCCTGACGGTGGTGGCCTTCGGCACCAGCGCGCCGGAGGTGGCGGTGTCGGTGGGCGCGGCGCTGGACGGCAACCCGGACCTGGCGATCGGCAACGTGCTGGGCAGCAACATCGCCAACATATTGCTGATTCTCGGCATCTCGGCGCTGATCGTGCCGCTGGCGGTGTCGGAGCAGATCATCCGCCAGGAAGTGCCTATCCTCATCGGCGTGTCGGCGCTGCTGGTCGGCCTGAGCATGGACGGCTCGCTCAGCCGGGTCGAAGCCGGCCTGCTGCTAACGCTGGCCGTTGTCTACACCGTGTTCCTGATCGTGCAGGCACGGCGCGGGTCCGCCAAGGTGCAAGAAGAAGCCCAGCACGAGCTGCCCGAAGCGGCGAGCTGGGACGCCTCCCGCCTCGCCCAGGTACTGCTGGTGCTCGGCGGACTCGGCTTGCTGGTGCTCGGCGCCGACTGGCTGGTTGGCGCGGCGACGCATTTTGCGCGCGCCTTCGGTGTCAGCGATCTGGTGATCGGACTCACCGTTGTTGCCATCGGCACCTCGATGCCCGAGATCGCCACCTCGATCATGGCGGCGCTGCGCGGCGAGCGCGACATTGCCGTGGGCAACGTGATCGGCAGCAACCTGTTCAACATCCTCGGCTGCCTGGGCGCGGCCGGGCTGGTGTCGAGCGGCGGGCTGCCGGTGTCGGAGGCGGCGCGCGACTTTGATATGTGGGTGATGCTGGCGGTGGCCTTCGCCTGCCTGCCAGTGTTCATCACCGGCCGCGAAATCGCGCGCTGGGAAGGCGTGGTGTTTCTCGGCTACTACCTCATCTACACCCTGTTTCTGGTGCTTTCGGCGCAACACCATGCGGCAGCCCCGATGCTGTCGTCGGCCATGCTGAGCTTCGTCATTCCGCTCACGGTGCTGACGCTGATTGTCAGCCTGTGGCGTCATCGGCGCACGGCAAGCACCCACGGCGCGTAGCCGGACGGGCGCGGGGGCGGTACAGTCGAGCGATCCGCCTGCGGGCGCTGACTTTCGGGAGCACGGCATGCGCGCTGGCATCATCGGCATTGGCAACATGGGTCTGGCCATGGCCCTCAATCTGAGCGAGCGCGGCGTTGCGCTCACGGTGCGCGATCTGCGCAGCGGGCCGGAGACCATCGCCCACACCGCGGGCGCCACCATTGCCGCCAGCCCGGCGGCGCTGGCCGAGTCGGTGGACGTGGTCATCACCGTGGTGGGCACCGGCGAGGAGACCCGCGAGGTGCTGCTCGGCACCGATGGCGTGGCGAGCATCGACGGCAAGGGCCGCGCGGTAATCATCTGCAGCACCATCGCACCCGACGACGTGGAGCACTGCGCCGAGCATCTGTCCCGCGCCGGCTGGCAAACGCTGGACGCGCCCATTTCGGGCGGCCCCGCACGCGCCCGGGCCGGCAGCATGAGCATGATGCTGGGCGGCGATCCGGCACTGATCGAATCGCTCACGCCGCTGCTGGCGCAACTGGCCGAACCGCGCTTCGTGATCGGCCCCCATCCCGGCGACGGCGCCAAGGCCAAGCTGGTCAACAACCTGCTCGCAGCCGTCAATCTGAGCGCCGCCGGCGAGGCCTTTGCGCTGGCCGAACGCCTCGGGCTGAACCCGACGACCGTGCTCGACGTGGTCTGCGCCAGCTCGGGGCAGTCGTGGATCGCGGCGGACCGCATCCCGCGTGCGCTGGCCGGCGACTTCGCCCCGCGCGCCCACACCCGCATTCTGAGCAAGGACATCGGCCTGGCGCTGGACTGCGCCCGCGCGGTCGGTCACCCCCTCACGCTGGGGCTCGCGGCGCAAGCGGTGTTGCAGCGCACCTGCGCGCTGGGCTGGGCCGACGAAGACGACGCGGCCGTGCTCAAGGCCTGCCGCCGGCCAGACGAAAATTGACGCCATCGATCCGCAGGCACTTCATGTTTTTCAAAAGCTTGCCGTATACTGCGTCTCTGTTCTCACGAGAGCAGACCCAATTTCCGAGGAGCGCTGCGAGGTCGTCAGGTCGCCCTGACCGACGCCCCAGGCTCGGAGGCCGCAGCATCACGCGGTGAGAACCAACGGCGCTCACGACCTCAACCCGTGCCGGGCACGGGAGGTGCGTGAGAAGGCCCGCATGCCGATCCCCCTCCCCCCGGTCATAGCTAGGAGTTCTTTGATGAACGCTGTGACTGACTTCAACGACTACGTAATCGCCGACATCTCCCTGGCCGCCTTTGGCCGCCGCGAGATGAATATTGCCGAAACCGAAATGCCGGGCCTGATGGCGATCCGCGAGGAATTCGCCAAGACCCAGCCCCTCAAGGGCGCGCGCATTACCGGCTCGCTGCACATGACCATCCAGACCGCGGTGCTGATCGAAACACTGACCGCACTGGGCGCCGAAGTGCGCTGGGCCTCGTGCAACATCTTCTCGACGCAAGACCACGCCGCAGCGGCCATTGCCGCCTCGGGCGTGCCGGTGTTTGCGGTCAAGGGCGAGTCGCTCAAGGACTACTGGGACTACACCCACCGCATCTTCGAGTGGGCCGACGGCGGCTACTCGAACATGATTCTCGACGACGGCGGCGACGCTACACTGCTGCTGCATCTGGGCGCCAAGGCCGAGAAAGACATCTCGGTCGTCGGCAAGCCGACCAGCGAGGAAGAAACCCTGCTGTTCGCCTCCATCAAGGCCAAGCTGGCCACCGACCCGAGCTGGTACTCCACCCGTCTGGCGCAAATCAAGGGCGTGACCGAAGAGACCACTACCGGCGTGCATCGCCTGTACCAGATGCATGCGCGCGGCGACCTGAAGTTCCCCGCCATCAACGTGAATGACTCGGTCACCAAGAGCAAGTTCGACAACCTGTACGGCTGCCGCGAGTCGCTGGTCGATGGCATCAAGCGCGCCACCGACGTGATGATCGCCGGCAAGATCGCCGTTGTGGCCGGCTATGGCGACGTGGGCAAGGGCTCGGCCCAGGCCCTGCGTGCGCTGTCGGCGCAGGTGTGGATCACCGAAATCGACCCGATCTGCGCGCTGCAGGCCGCCATGGAAGGCTACCGCGTGGTCACCATGGACTACGCCGCCAGCCATGGCGACATCTTCGTCACCACCACCGGCAACTTCCACGTGATCACCCACGACCACATGGCCGCCATGAAAGACCAGGCCATCGTCTGCAACATCGGTCACTTCGACAACGAGATCGAAGTCGCGGCGCTCGAAAAGTACGAGTGGGAAGAGATCAAGCCGCAGGTCGATCACGTCATTTTCCCCGACGGCAAGCGCATCATCCTGCTGGCCAAGGGCCGACTGGTGAACCTGGGCTGCGGCACGGGGCACCCGAGCTACGTGATGAGCTCGTCCTTCGCCAACCAGACCATCGCCCAGATCGAGCTCTACAGCCGCACAGCAGAGTATCCTGTCGGGGTGTACACGCTGCCCAAGCACCTGGATGAAAAGGTTGCCCGTCTGCAGCTCAAGAAGCTGGCTGTCACGCTCACCGAGCTGACCGACGAGCAGGCCAACTACATCGGCGTGCCCAAGGCCGGCCCGTACAAGCCGGAACACTATCGTTATTGATCCAACCCGCAGGCCGGGCCGCCGCCACAGCACCGGGCGGCGGCCCGGCTCTCCGAGCCATCAGGAGTTGTGTATGAAACGTCCCTGGGTGCGCCAGACACGCAAGGAAGACATCCCGGCGCTGATCGAACTGCAAGCCCGCGTCTACCCCTCGATTCCGCCCTGGAGCCGCCGCAAGCTACGCGAGCAGCTCGAAGTGTTCCCGCAAGGCCAGGTGGTGGCCGAGACCGAAGACGGCGTGGTCGGCTGCGCCAGTTCGATGATCGTGCTGTGGGACGACTGGGCCGAATCGCATACCTGGAAGGAAATCACCGGCGCCGGCACCTTCGAACACCACGACCCCGAAGGCAAGACGCTGTACGGCGCGGAAGTCTTCGTCGCTCCCGAAATGCAGGGCAGCGGCATCGGCCATCTGCTCTACGAAGCGCGTCGCACACTGTGCCGCACCATGAACCTCAAGCGCATCATCGCCTGCGGTCGCCTGCCCGGCTACCACCGCTACGCCGATGAGATGGACGCCGAGTTCTATGCACAGAAAGTCGTGTGGGGCGACCTGCGCGACCAGGTGCTGAGCTTCCAGCTCAAGGAGGGCTTCAGCTACTGCGGCGTCATCGAGGGCTACATTCCCGAAGACGAAGAATCCCGCGGATGCGCCTCGGTCATCGCCTGGCTCAATCCGGACTACGACCCGACGAAGCCCACCACCATCCCCGAGGAAATTTCCCTGTGATCGTCCGCATTGCTGCTGTCCAATACCTGCTGCGTCAGATCCACGACTGGTCCGGTTTCGAGAACCAGGTGCGCTTCATCATGAAGGCGGCTGGCGACTACAAGCCGCAGTTCGTCCTGCTGCCCGAGATCTTCACCACCCAGCTGCTGTCCTTCATGGACACCACCGATGTGCGCGACGCCGTGCGCAACATGAACGACTACACCAAGCGCTACAAAGACCTGATGCAGGAGCTGGCCGCGCAGTGGAATGTGCACCTCATCGGCGGCAGCCATCCCACGCTGACCGAAGACGGCCGCCTGCTCAACACCGCCTACTACTTCACCCCCACGGGCGAAATCCACGAGCAGGACAAGATCCACCGCACCCGCTGGGAACGCGAGAAGTGGAACACCGACGCCGGTGACCAGTTGCGCCTGTTCGACACGCCCTTCGGCAAGATCGCCATCCTGATCTGCTACGACATCGAATTCCCCGAACTCGCCCGCATGGTCTGCGAAGCCGGCGCCGACATCCTGTTCGTACCCTCGTGCACCGATGACCGCCAGGGCTTCCTGCGCGTGCGCTACTGCTGCCATGCCCGCGCCATCGAGAACCAGGTCTTCGTGGTCATGACCAGCACCGTCGGCAACCTCGCCGTCGAAGGCCTGGGCCTGCACTACGGCCAGGCCTGCATCATCACGCCCTCGGACTTCGCCTTTGCCCGCGACGGCATCGCCGCCGAAGGCACGGCCAACATCGAACAGATCGTGGTCGCCGACGTGGATCTGGCCGACCTCGAAAGCAACCGCCTCAGCGGCACCACCATCCCGCTCTACGACAAGCGCAAGGACGTCTACGAGCACCCGGTCGAAATCATCAAGGTCAAATAATGACAACAGGCCGGGCGCGCCCGTGAAGTCCTTCCATCGCCGCACCGCTCGCTCGGCGCCGACGCCCAATGTCGACGCTGCGCCCGTGGTCGACCGGCAGGGGCTGCAACGCGTCGACAGCCTGCTCGTTGCCCGCGGCCTCGCCCCGTCACGCACTGTCGCGCAGCGCATGATCGCCGCCGGCCGGGTTCGGCTCGGCGAGCAAACCATCAGCAAGGCCTCACTCGCCCTCGACGAAGACGCCCCGCTGCTCGTCGTCCCCGACGCCGAAGACCGCTACGTCTCGCGCGGCGGCCTCAAGCTGGCCGGCGCCATGGCGCACAGTCATTGGTCCGCCCACGGCCTCACCGTGCTCGACATCGGCCAGTCCACCGGCGGCTTCACCGACTGCCTGCTGCAATCCGGCGCCGCCCGCGTGGTCGGCGTCGAAGTCGGCCACGACCAGCTGCACTCCTCGCTGCACGAGCACCCGCGCATCGACTGCCTCGAAGGCCTCAACGCCCGCGACCTCGCCCCCGCCGACCTCGGCGACGCCTGGCCCGACGGCGGTTTCGACCTGCTCGCATGCGACGCCAGCTTCATCTCGCTCACGCTGCTGATCCCCCGCTGGCCGGCCCTGCTGCGCCCCGGCGGCCGCGTGCTGGCGCTGGTCAAACCCCAATTCGAAGTCGGCCGCGAGGGGCTCGCCAAAGGCGGCATCGTGCGCGACCACAGCCTCTACGCCGGCGTCGAAACCCGTATCCGCAGCGCCGCCGAAGCCGCCGGCCTCACGGTCGACGACTACTTCGACAGCCCGATCACCGGCGGCGACGGCAACCGAGAATTCTTCCTCGCCGCCCATCTCCACGAACAGACAGACGACGCATGAACCCGACACCCTTCTCCATCGAATTCTTCCCGCCGCAAACCCCGGCCGGGGTCGACAAACTGCGCGGCACCCGTGCACAGCTGGCCCAGCTCAAGCCCGAGTTTTTCTCGGTCACCTACGGCGCCGGCGGCTCGACCCAAGAGCGCACCTTTGAAACCGTGTTCGAGATCCAGGCCGAGGGCCTGTCCGCCGCACCGCATCTGTCCTGCGTCGGCGCCACCGGCGACAGCATCCGCCAGATCCTCAAACGCTATCAAGACAAGAACATCCGGCGCATCGTCGCCCTGCGCGGCGACCTGCCGTCCGGCGCGGTCGAAGCCGGCGAGCTGCGCTACGCCAACGAACTGGTCGAGTTCATCCGCAGCGAAACCGGCGACTGGTTCAGCATCGAGGTCGCCGCCTACCCCGAATACCATCCCCAGGCACGCTCCGCGCAGTCCGACCTCGCCGCCTTCAAGCGCAAGGTCGACGCTGGCGCCAGCTCGGCCATCACCCAGTACTTCTACAACCTCGACGCCTACCTGCACTTCCGCGACGAATGCGTCGCCATGGGCATCGAGATCCCCATCGTGCCCGGCATCATGCCCATCGTCAGCTTCTCCAAACTGGCGCGCTTCTCCGACGCCTGCGGCGCCGAGATCCCGCGCTGGATGCGCCGCAAGTTCGAGAGCTACGGCGACGACACCGACTCGATCAAAGCCTTCGGCCTCGACGTGGTCACTGACCTCTCCGCCCGCCTGATCGAAGAAGGCGCGCCCGGCCTGCACTTCTACTGCATGAACATGGCCGGCCCGACCAGCACCATCGTCGAGCGCCTGGGCCTGACACGCTGAGGCAATGCCCCGCAAACCGCCGCCCGAGATCGTCACCCACGCGCAAGAGCTCTTCGCGCCGCTGGGCACGATCCGGGTCAAACCGATGTTCGGCGGCTGGGGTTTCTATCTCGACGAGCTGTTCTTCGCCCTCGAAGCCTGGGACACGCTCTACCTGAAGGCCGACACGCAAAGCGAACAGGCCTTCGCCGACGCCGGCTGCCAGCGCTTCATCTACACACAACCCGACGGCAAAACCTTCTCCATGGGCTACTGGACGGCGCCCGACGAATCCCTCGACAGCCCCGCCGCCATGGCCCCCTGGGCCCGCCTGGCCATCGACTGCGCGCTACGCAATCGCAAACCCAAGAAGCGCCGCTGATCGTCTCGCCGCATCAAGCAATTCCCGACGTCATATTTTATGTAAAATGCGTATCCTTCGGTCAAGGATCGCGCGCGCATGTTTTCACCCTTCACCTCCGACACCCGCCTGTTCGCGCTCAGCTGGCGCGACGCCGCTTTCGACTTGCCCGTCGAAGCCTGGTGGGGCACCGAGGCCGTGTCGGCAGGTTTCGAGCTATGTGTCGATCTGCTCTCGACCGACGCCTTCATCGAACTCAAGGCCTTGCTCGGTCAGGCGGTGACGCTGCACAGCACGCTCGCCGACGGCAGCCGAAGTTCGCGCTCGGCCCTGGTGCGTGCGGCGCTCAAACTCGGCGCCGACGGCGGCTTCTGCCGCTACCGGATCACGGTGGTGCCATGGACCTGGTTGCTGTCGCGGGGGCGTCACAACCGCGTCTTTCAGGATAAGACCGTGGTGCAGATCGTCGAGGCGGTGTTTGCCGACTACGCCGATCAGGCCGCCTGGCACTGGAGCGAGGAGGTGGCGGAGTTTCTGAGCTCGGCGCGCGCACGCAGCTATTGCGTTCAATATCAGGAGTCGGATTTCGCCTTCGTCGCCCGCCTGCTGGCCGAAGAGGGCATCGGCTGGTGCATCGACGAAGACACCGCCGCCCCGGCCGGGCACCGCATGCGTCTGTTTGCCGACAGCCCGCGCTGGCCCGAGGATGTGTCCTCCGAGCACGCCAACGGCGGGCGGGGCATCCGCTTCCATCGTGCCGATTCGCAAGAAGACCAGGACGCCATCGTCGCCTTTGGCGCGCACCGACGCTTTGGCGCGGGCATGACGACAGTGCTCAGCTACGACTACAAGACCCGGCGCTCGGTGGCCAGCCGCGTGCCCACCGTGCTGGCCCTCGGCGGCGAGCGGGCCCCGGCGCTTGAGATGTACGACGACGCGGGCCAGTACGCCTTTGCCGACACCCGCGAGGCCGAGCGCTACGCCCGCCTGGGCATGGAAGCGCTCGAAGCGCGCCACACCACCTTTGTCGGGCGCGGCACGGTGCGCAGCTTCCGCCCCGGCCACGCCTTCGACCTGCTCGGCGCCCCGCACGAGGCGGCCACCGCGAGCGCGCAGGCCGACCCCACCGAGACGCCGCGCTACGCCCTGCGCGAGATCACCCACATCGGCATCAACAACCTGAGCGGCGAGCCAATGGCCGCCATCGCCCGGCGCCTGGGTGCGGGCGAATTAATCCATGACGATCCACTCGACGCCATCGACGCGCCCATCCGCGCCCCCGAGCAGCTCGACCCCGACACCCTCGCCCTGGCCGCCGAGCGCGGCTACGCCAACGCCTTCGAAGCGCTACCCGGCCACCTCCCCTGGCGCCCCCAACTCACCGACGACACCGGCGCCCGCCTCAACCCACGCCCCACCGTCAGCGGACCGATGAGCGCCATCGTCGTCGGCCCCGAAGGCGAAACCCGCCCCAATGGCGCCGACGAGATCTGGTGCGATGCGCTCGGCCGGGTCAAGATCCGCTTTCACTGGCAACAAGGCCACACCCCCGACGACCGCAGCAGTTGCTGGGTGCGCGTGGTCACCCGTCAGGCCGGCCCCGGCATGGGCTGGCATATGCTCCCGCGCATCGGGCAAGAGGTCTTCGTCACCTTCCTCGGTTACGACATCGACCGCCCGCTGGTGCTCGGTGCGCTCTACAACGGCCGGGGAGAGGGCGGCATCACACCAACGCCCGGAGGCACCGACGCCAAACCGGCCGATCGCTCAGTCTTTGATCAAGCCTGCGATCACGCCCCCGCCGCCCAGGGCAATCTGGCCGGCGGCAACAGCCCCGCCTGGCACGGCGCAGCCGCCAACGAACACAACCACGCCGCCGCGCTCAGTGGCTTCAAGAGCAAGGAGTTCGGCGCCCACGGCCGCTTCGCCGGCCACAATCAGCTCGTCTTCGACGACACCGACAATCAGCAGCGCGCCGCCTTGCACAGCACCCAATACGCCTCCCAGCTCAACCTCGGCCACCTCATCCATCAGGCCGACAACTACCGTGGCAGTTTCAGGGGCACCGGTGCCGAGCTGCGCACCGATGCCTGGGGCGCGCTGCGCGCCGCGCGCGGCATCACCCTGAGTACCTGGGCGCAGCACACCGACGCCGAGCCAGCCGGCGACATGGCCCCCGCCGCCGCCCTGCTCGGCCAGGCCGACGCCCTCGCCCAAACCCTCTCCAAGGCCGCCGCCACGCATCAAACCGTGCAACTCGCCGCCGCCATCGGTAGCATCGGCCCCAAGCAAAGCACCATCGACCCGAACGCCGCCCCGCTCAAGGCCCTGCACACCGTCGCGCGCGGCATGGTCGATGGCGCCGACTTCGACGCCGCGCTGGCCGACGCAAGCCAGAAGAACACCGCCACCACCGGCAACATCCCCCATCTGCTAGAACCCGCCATCATCCAGAGCGCCAAAGCCGGCCTCGGCTTCGTCGCCGGCGGGCACATTCAACTGAGTAACGGCGAGACCATCAGCCTGATCAGCGGCGAAGACACCAACTTCGCCGTCGCCGGCAAAACCCGCCTCCACACCGGCCAGGCCATCGGCCTGCTCGCCGGCGCCATTCGCCCCGGCGCAAACAACACCGGCATCAGCCTGATCGCCGCCAAAGACGACATCGAGATGCAGGCGCAAAGCGATGAGATGGCCTTCCAGGCCAAAGACGACCTCGAACTCGTCTCCATCATGGAGCACATCGACTTCGCCGCCGGCAAACGCATCGTGCTCGCCACCGAGGGCGGGGCGAGCATCACGATCGACGGGGGGATCACGGTCGAATGCCCGGGGACGATTACGGTGCATGCGAGCAAGAAGTCGTTTGGTGGGCCGACGCGCTATAGCTACCCGCTGGCGCAATGGGCGAAAACAGACTTCAATCTGCCTTGCGCTCAAATGGCGAGCAAGGCCAACAGCGCGTTCATGCGCCTGAGCTAAACCATGGCAGAGCACGCCCCCGCGACCTCGCCTCAAATGCTGACCGCTTTGCTTAAGCAGATGTGTCAGCCTGAAATCTCCTTCTACGTGCTCGCCGACGCCACGCGCCTCGACGAGGCATCGCTGACGCGTCTATCCGGGCTGGCCCGAGCGGGCAGCGCACCCATCAATCTCTACCATGATCTCGATGGGCTGGAGATTGCCAAAACCGGACCGCGCCTGCTGCCTGTCGACTCAGCCGACCTGCCCGAAATTGCCGAGATATCATTCACCACACACGCGCTGAGCTTTCTGTTTGCCGATGCAGAAACGGCCGCCGTCCACCTGCATCTGACGCGCCTGCGAGAGGTATTGTTGCCCGATGGCGGAGCGGCATTGTTTCGATACCAGGATACGCATGTCACCACCGCTTTGTTTGACCTGCTTGACCGGGTTGGCACCGGCCGCTTGCTTGGCCCACTGCTCGCCTGGGTCACGCCAGATGTTTGCGAACAAGCGCACATCCTGCGCCGCCCACGCCATCGCCCGTCCCCCGGGCCGCTCGCCTTCGATCGCAAAACCTTCGACACGCTGTCTGCCCGCCTGCATATCCACACGATCGCCGCGCAGGCGCGCGAGGTCGACAGCACCTTGCTGGCACCCTATACCCCCTGCGAAGCACTCACCCTGATCCGGACGCACGAGACACGGGCAAAGGCACTGTCACTCGACCAGCCCGGCGATATCGCACTGTTCTGCATCCTGGCCCTGCAACTGCCGGCAGGATTCGAAACACACAGCCCCTTCACCGAGGCCATCGACTACCTACGACATGGCAAGCTCTCTTTCGGCGCGGCGATCGACGCCATTCCGCCCGACGCCTGGGCAAGCTGGGACGCCCAACTGGCGGAGCCAGAGAAGAAGCCATGACCACCTTCAATACACGAACGACCTGCGGGCGCATGTTTATGGCGCTGATTCTGAGCGTTGGCATCAGCGCCTGCGGGGCCGGCGAACCCCAAAGTGTCGGGCTGACGGAAATCGCTTACAACTATTCTCAAGAAAGTTTTGCGTGGGTGAAGGTCAACGGCAAGACTGTTGGCACCGCTCTCGAAGCAGTAGTTCCCGGAGCTGTCGGCGGCGGCGGCTCTATGTGTTGCTTCATGCTGCCGGTGGGTACAAAACAAGTCGAAGTCTATTTTGAACCTGCGGAGGGAGATGGTTACACCTTGACCGCCACCATCGAAAAGTGGTGGCCGGATCTGGCGCACTACGGTGTGGTGCACATTCTGCCGGGGCGCAAGGTAGTGATGCAGGTGACGCCAAGTGCGCCTCTCCCACGGAAAGATCTGCTCGAAGCACAACAACGTGCTCTGGGCCTGCCGGTTGGAACGCTTTTCCAAATGTGGTCTGCCGGTCCGCGTGAGCGCATCGATGGAAAGGAGTGAGCATGACCGGCACTGTCATCCATAAGCATTCAATTCCACGAAGGGCAGCAAAGATGCAAGCAACAACAACCGCAAACACTTGGCACCGGATGATCGGCGCAATGGTGCTAACGCTCGGCATCAGCGCCTGCGGGGCCGATGAACCCCAAAGTGTCGGGCTGACCGGAGTTGTATACAACTATTCTGACGACACCTTGGTTGCGGTCTACGTGAATGGCCACGACGTCGGCAGCATGGATTCTGCACTTCCCGGACAGGTCAGGAGCGGAGGTTACATTTGCTGCTTTAGCTTGGCACAGGGGGCCAAAGAGGCGCAGATCAGGGTAAGGCTGACGAAAGGCAAGACCTACGAAACAACAGCCACCATCGAAAATTGGTGGCCGGATCTGGCGCACTACGGTGTGGTGCACATCCTGCCGGGGCGCAAGGTGGTGATGCAGGTGACGCCAAGTGCGCCGCTTCCAAGGAAAGATCTTCTGGAAGCGCAACAACGCGCTTTGGGCATGCCAGTGACAGTTCAGTTCCAGATGTGGTCCGCCGGCCCGCGTGAGCGTATCGACGGAAAGGAGTGAGCATGACAGACGTGATTACGCCGAAAGTACGATCCGCTGAAAACATGGTTCGAAGAGCACGAGGCGCTACTCGAGACCCCAAGTCTCCAGCATGCCCGGTCTGCCACGCCAGGATGTGGATCAGCTTCTTCTTCGACGGCACAGGCAATCATCGAGAAAAGGATTTTCCGGTTCGCCATTCGAACGTGGCCGCTCTGTTCGATGCCCACGAGAATGATCCCGACAATGGAGTAATCGCGCTTTATTACGAGGGCCTGGGGCGAGAATTCCGTTTTGACGAACGCTACGAAGAATTCCGGGCACCCGTGCGTAACGGCGTGCGCAAAGTCGTCCGCGAGGGCTACCAAGAAGAAGACGGGCGGGCGCTTGGGTTGGGCTTTGCTGACGGGATCACAGAGCGCCTTGAGAAAGCGGTTTTTGAATTTGCCGACCGCGTTGATTTGATGCGCAGCCTGCGCCGTGTCGACGAAATCAACCTCGCAGCCTTCGGCTTCTCGCGTGGCGCCACCGAGGCGCGGGCCTTCATGCACTGGCTGGCGGTGCACAGCAAGGTCACGCGCTCGGGCAATCAACTGCGCTACGACGGCGTACCGCTGAACATCAAGTTCCTCGGCATCTTCGACACGGTGGAATCGGTGGGCGGGGCGGGGGTTAACCGCTTGCCCGAATTGATCAAGACCACGGTGCCGGCCTTTGTCGAGCGTTGCACGCATATCGTGGCCGCGCATGAGTTGCGCGCGGCCTTTCCGCTCACCGTGGTCGACGGCCATCGCCGCTGCATTGTCTATCCGGGCGCGCACGCGGATATCGGTGGCGGCTACGAAGCGGGCGAGCAGGGGCGCTCGGACAAGCTGGCACGCATCGCCTTGTTGAACATGCTCGACGAGGCGCGGGGGGCTGGGTTGAAAATGATGTCATTGGGGGAGTTAAAGCAAAATGCCCGTTGGGACGACCGCTTTAAACCCTCCTTCGACATCCCCCAACCCGACATCGACGCCCTGACCAGATACATGCAGGTCGTCCGCCCCTCCGGCAGTGTGCATGCGCACTTCGAGGCGCACATGACTCAGTACTGGCGATGGATTGATGCCGGCCTGGCGATTGAAGACGCTCGCGAAAACCAGGCGGCGGCGCGCGCCGCCAATGATCGGGCACGCATGGAAGATGCCCGGATTCAGCAGCATCTGCTCAGAAACCTGGCCCGGACACGCACCGGCCGGGGCGGGCCGCGAAATGACTCGACCCCGACGGTCGATCCGGCCGTCGAGCATTTATTTGAAAACTATGCCCACGACTCGTTCGAACACTTCTCGCTGTCCGGCGGCACGGCCATGACCGACATGAGCATTGCCGACTACTACAAGATCCGTACCCTCAGCCCGCCTTCGGGTTAAGGACAATTTCTCTCTCTAATGCACAACCACGCCGCCGCGCTCAGCGGCTTCAAGAGCAAGGAGTTCGGCGCCCACGGCCGCTTCGCCGGCCACAACCAGCTCGTCTTCGACGACACCGACAACCAGCAACGCGCCGCCCTGCACAGCACCCAATACGCCTCGCAGCTCAACCTCGGCCACCTCATCCACCAGGCCGACAACTACCGCGGCAGCTTTCGCGGCACCGGCGCCGCGCTGCGCGCCGCGCGCGGCATTACCCTGAGTACCTGGGCGCAGCACACCGACGGCGAGCCGGCCGGTGACATGGCCCTCGCCGCCGCCATCGGCAGCACCGGCCCCAATCAAAGCACCATCGACCCGACCGCCGCCCCGCTCAAAGCGCTCGCCACAGTCGCCCGCGGCATGGTCGATGGCGTCGACTTCGACGCCGCGCTGGCCGACGCCGACCAAAAGAACACCGCCACCGCCGGCAAAGTCCCCCACCTGCTCGAACCCGCCATCATCCAGGCCGCCAAGGCCGGCCTCGGCTTCGTCGCCGGCGGGCATATCCAGCTCTCCAACGGCGAGACCATCAGCCTCATCAGCGGCGAAGACACCAACCTCGCCGTCGCCGGCAAGACGCGCATCCACACCGGCCAGGCCATCGGCCTGCTCGCCGGCGCCATCCGAGCCGGCGAGGGCAACACCGGCATCAGCCTGATCGCCGCCAAAGACGACATCGAGATGCAGGCGCAAAGCGACGAGATGGCCTTCCAGGCGCGCGAAGATCTGGAGATGGTCTCGATCATGGAACACATCGACTTCGCCGCCGGCAAACGCATTGTGCTCGCCACCGAAGGCGGGGCGAGCATCACCATTGACGGCGGGATCACCGTCGAGTGTCCGGGGACGATTACGGTGCATGCGAGCAAGAAGAGTTTTGCGGGGCCGACGAGTTTGAGCTACGACGCGCCGAGTTTTCTGCCGCCGGATGGCTTTCATGTGAAACCGGTGCTCAGTTGGCAACACACCGGCGATCCGATCATCAACCGTGGCTTTCGCGCCACGCTGGAAGACGGCCGCGTGGTCGAAGGCCGAACCGACGGTGCCGGCCAGACCAATCTGCTCGACATGGCCCACTTCCAGAAAGCCTCAATCGAGGTGCTCCCCGAGGAGCCAAACGCCTAATGAAAAACTGGCACCCCAATCCACGCATCCGCGAAGCCGGCCTCAACGGCGACCGCATTGCCACCGTCACCTGCGTCCCCAAAGGCATGGCACCGGAGAAGGACGTCAACTGTGCCGGTCCCATGCCCGGCATCATCATCCTGGTCCATGGCGTCAACGACGTGGGCGAAGCCTACGCCACCCAGGCCAAAGGTTTGTGCGAGGGGCTGAACCTGCGCCTGGGGCGCAACGACCTCACCCCCGGCAACTGGGACATCGCCCGCGCCTGCCGCGACAACCGCGTGGCCAGTTACGAGCGCCGCGCCGACCAACAAGGCTACAACCCGATCATCCCCTTCTACTGGGGCTATCGGCCGGTCGATAAAGCCACCTACGAGGCCGACCGGGCACGCTACCGCGAAGCGCTGCGCCGTCGCGAGGCCGACCCCGAGGCGCCCTACGACGCTTACTACATCGACGGCAGATCCGACCCCCGGCGCGGCTTCGAAAACGTCGATTGCTTCGACAACCGGCTCGACGAACACTTTGCCAAGAACGGCGGCGTGTTCGCCAATGCCACCACCAGCCTGATCGACATGTGGGGGCCGGGCGGCAACATCATCGGACTGGCCCGGTGGATCTCGAGCATGGGCCAGGATCTGAGCCACACGATTCCCGACGCCCCCCACCGCATCTACATGGTCAATGCCGCCCAGCGGCTGGCGAATCTGATTTTGATGATTCGGGCAGATGAACGCACCGAAAAGGACTCCATCAATATCGTCGCCCACAGCCAGGGCACGCTGGTCGCCATGCTGGCAAATTTCCTCGTCGCGCAAAACAAGCCAGCTAAACGCCCCGCCGATTGCCTCATCCTCAACCACTCCCCCTACAGCCTCGAAACCCCGACGCTCGAAGCCATGCAGTCGTATGGGCCGCAGCAGTCGCGCCGCGCGCGCACCGGAACGCTGGTCAATATCTGCCAGCTGATCGACGCGCATCGCAAACCTGGCCCCACGCCCGAGGCGCTGGCGTGTTCGGGCGTGGCCGCGCAGCGCATCGTCGGTACCGCCACCCATGTCAGAGACAACCACGGCAAGGTCTTCAACTACTTCTGCCCGCATGACCAAACGGTGTCGCTGCGCAATGTGCAGGGCATGGGCTGGCAGGGCGTGCCCTCTGCGGTGGCGGCGCGCTGCGCGCCCGCGCTGGCACAGCGCATTTTTCTGGACGGGCGGGCCCTGCACAGCCCGCCGGGGCCGGTCACGCTACCCGATCTGAAACGCACCTGGCTTGGCGTCGCCTCCAACAGCGATGTGCCCGACGGCCAGGTGCGCGATATCAACGCCCCGGCCTTGCCCGATCTGGGCTATACCTTTGCCTTGCCGGCGGGCTGCGATACGCTGGGTGCGTCCGACTGGGGGGTGCAGAGCGCGGCGGCGGCGGTCGAGGGCGAGAACCACATCCAGTTCCAGAGCGCCGATCCGCGCCCGGGCGTCAGACCACTGCCCCGCGGCTATCAACAAGAACTCTTGCGCACCGAGCTGGCCGAGCTCGAAGCGGCCTTCGCCGCACGCGGCGAGCACTGGACCCTGGTGCGCGCCACGGCCAACAGCGAGGGCGTGTTTGTGACGCGATACATGACGCCGGAAGAGTTGCGCGAGCGCGCCCGCGACACGTCAACGACCACCTCCAACCATTCGGCCATCGTGCTCGACGAAGCCGCTTCGCGCTGTGCGACGGCCTTCGATCTGGCCGTGGGGCGATGCCGTAGCTACGACACGTGCAAGATCGATGGGGGGGCGTTTTGGCAGAAATTGTTGCGGGTGGCGGATTGGCGGGAGAGTATTCTTGATTTCGATCGTCCCTACTACGCAAATGGACTTCTACACGACAGCATCAAGAAGCAGATGAACAAGCCGCCCGCCATCCCCGGTCTGGTCAACGAGAGCACCGAAACGGAAGGCTACGCGGCAGCCCTGCAGGACATCGACGCCCGGATCGCGAAACACGAGCGCGAGCAGGCACACTGGCCGTCATTAGAGTGGGACCACAAGATGCGCGGCCTGCAAGCCGAGCGCGGCGCCCTGCTAACGAGCTACAAGGCCGCGCGCGAGCGGCAATCCCGCTACCCGGTGGTGCATGCAGACTGAATTGATGGAGAACACCTTTATGTGGTTGATTCCGCTGTGGACGCTAGGCCTTGCGCTGACATGCTGGATGTTCGGTCAATGGATGGGTAAAAACCCCGCTCGGCTGGTGGCCGCCGGGCTGGCGACCAGCGCCTTGATCCCGTGGCTGCCGTCCAGCCATGCCGAGCCACCAAGGAAGCCGTCGACACAGGTCATTTACCGTTTTGACGATCATCGACACCTGGAACTCACGGGGTATGACTGCGAGGGGGCGATTTACTACGTTGATGAAAAGCGCGGGATTCGAAACTCATACATGGATCAGTTCGCCCGCGTCTTTCTGCCGAAAATCGTGCACGCCGACAACGATGGCGACTTTATCTTCATGCCTTATTCGGATGCCTCGGGATTCGCAGTCTCCAAGGACCATGGCCGAACGTTTCAGGAGGCGCGATGGGTTGGCGACGGGTTTCACGCGAGGCGCATCAAATCGGTCACCGTCATCCAGCAGCAGGCCTTCATCGAGTTCAAGGACGGACGGGTTTTCATGACGTCGAAACCGTTTGGGGATGGCTGGGGGATGAATGTGATTGATCCAGTCAATCATCTACCCACAACTGTCTATAAAAGACTCCCCGAATTCCAAAACCTCCCCACCACCGTCCCCGAAGTAAAGGACTACAAAGGCTGGTCGCAAATGCGCTGCGACCCCGACCTCGAAGGCGAACCCAAACAAACCAGCGGCACCCGCTGGAATGCCTTTCAACTGGCCGTACTCGATGGGCTCGGGCGCACGGTGGCGCGGCCGGTGACATGGCTGATCGAGGCGGCGGGATGAGCGCGTGCGCCCCGCCGACTACCTGATCCTCAACCACGCCCCCTACAGTTTTGAGACCCCCTCGCTCGAAGCCATGCAGTCGTATGGGCCGCAGCAGTCGCGCCGGGCACGCACTGAAACCCTGGTCAACTTCTGCCAACTGATCGACACGCAGCGCCTTCCGGGTCCCACCCCCGACACGCTCATCCACGAAGGCATCGCCGATCCAAAAGTGCCCACCGACCCGCTGGCCATGCGTGACAATCACGGCAAGGTGTTCAACTACTTCTGCCCGCATGACCAAACGGTGTCGCTGCGCAATGTGCAGGGCGTGCCCTCTGCAGTGGCGGCGCGCTGCGCGCCCGCGCTGGCACAGCGCATTTTTCTGGACGGGCGGGCCCTGCACAGCCCGCCGGGACCGATCACGCTGCCGGATTTACAGCGCCCAGGCTTCAAGGAAGTTTTCGCCAACCGCGATGTGCCCGATGGGCAGGTGCGCGACATCAACGCCCCGGCCTTGCCCGATCTGGGCTATATCTTTGCCTTGCCGGCGGGCTGCGATACGCTGGGTT
>JACKLZ010000002.1:680000-1170708 GCA_024235675.1 Zoogloeaceae bacterium | reverse complement strand
GCAAGTGGACCTACGCCACGCTCAGCTACTACCTCAAAGACACCGAAACGGCCGTGCCAGGGCGCGAGATGAACTTCGTCGGCATTGCCGATGATGCGACGCGGGCCAATGTGGTGGCCTATCTGCGGACCTTGAACGACGCACCGCCGCCGCTGCCGTGATCGACGCCACTCTTGAGACGGTGTTCGAAGCCGTGGGGGAAGCGGCGCTCTGGCTGGCCAAGCGCACGGTGGGTGGGTGCTTCAATCTTGAGGCGGCCGATGCCTATCGGGTGGGCGAGTGGATCGTGCTGGGGACGATTGTTCTGGCACTCTTTTTATTGACGGTACTCGCGTCCTGACAGGGGCGCAGGAAGCGAGGGTTGGTTGGCCGGGTGTCGCCCGCCTCCGCGGTACCGGCGGCTTCGCCATCGCCCGTGTGGCAAAGCGTCACTTCGTAGGGTGGGCGGCTTGCCGCCCACCATCATGCCGGACGATAAATGCTGCTTGGTGGGCGGCAAGCCGCCCACCCTACAAAACCATCACGGCTGGTCCGTCCTCTGGCCCGTCCGACGCTGCTTCAGCGCGTTAAGCCCGAAGGGCCACGACGGCGGGGTGTGCTTCTTTGCTTAGCTTTCTTGCACAAGCAGGAAAGTAAGTCGCCCGCCGGGGCGAGACCCGGCCAATGCCCTTGCGATACGCCGACGACCCCGCCCGCGTGTGGACAAAAATCCGGCGGGAACCGGAAACCCTATGCCCCCGGCGCCTCCCGAATCGCCGGCAAGGCCTCGCCTTCAGGGATGAACTTCAGTGCCACCCCGTTGTTGCAATACCGCTGCCCGGTCGGTGCCGGGCCGTCGCCAAACACATGGCCCTGATGCCCGCCGCAGTGGGCGCAATGATATTCGGTGCGCGGCACGATCAGCTTGAAATCGGTTTTTGTCTCGACCGCGCCGGGCAGGGGCTGCCAGAAGCTGGGCCAGCCGGTGCCACTGTCGAACTTGTTGTCCTGGGTGAATAGCGGGGTGTGGCAGGCCGCGCAGATGAAGGTGCCGGCGCGCTTTTCGGCATTCAGCGGGCTGCTGCCGGCGCGTTCGGTACCTTCTTCGAACAGGACGTGGCATGAGTCGGCGGGGAGGACGGCCTCCCAGTCGCGGCGATTGCTTCCGGCCATGATGTCTCCTTGGGCTAGCGGTAAAGAGGTCTCTGGCGGTGGACCGTAAAAATGCGGGTGAGTTGCGTTCAGCTGGGCCGGCGGGCGGTCATGGTGTCCAGCCAGGTGGTGAGCACGGAGCGCGCGATGGTGGCCAGTTGCGGGCCGTGCAGCGCGGTGGCGGCGCGCAGGGCGGGCAGGTTGATGCCGGCAGCGGTGAGTTCGGCGGTGTGGCCGATCAGCCATTGCTCAATCCGGGCGGGATCCATTTCGAGATGAAACTGCAGCGCCAGCGCGTGGTGGCCGACCGAGAAGGCCTGGTGCGGCGTGTCGGCCGAGGCGGCCAGCCAGGTCGCGCCTTTGGGGATGTCGAAGGTGTCGCCGTGCCAGTGCAGCACGGGCAGGTCGCCCACCGCGGCCAAGGGCGAGGCGCAGCCGGCCTCGGTGAGCTGGAGCGGTGACCAGCCGAGCTCTTTGTGTTTGCCGGGATATACCGGGGCGCCCATGGCGGCGGCCATCAGTTGCGCGCCGAGGCACAGGCCGAGCGTGGGTGCGCCGATGCCGATGCGCTCGCCGATGGCGGCGATTTCTTCTTTCAGATAGGGGTAGCGATCGGTTTCGTAGGCGCCGATCGGGCCGCCGCAGATGACGAGCAGGTCGGCGGTCCGCAGGCGTCGTGGGTGGGCGTCGACGCCGGCGTCGACTGTCTCAATGGTGTAGCCCCGTTGGCGCAGCGGCCCCTCGAACAGCCCCAGGTCTTCAAATGCGACATGACGCAGGACGAGGGCGCGGGGCATGGTGTTTATCCTTTCTTGAAGCGCTGCCGGGCGGCGAGGCCGAGCAGGCCGGTGAGCATCATCAGGGCGGTGGTCGGCTCGGGCACGGCGGTGACTTGTTGGGTCAGCGCCGAGTAGTTGAGCGTTGCGACACCGACGTCTTGCACGGTGGACCAGCCCAGGTTCAGAAAGGATGCGCGATAGGGGCGGCCGTTGCAACCGGCACCGGTGAATCCGGCCTGCTCGCAGGCGATCTCGGCGACGATGTGGGTGCCGCTCGGGTTGATGACCGTGCTTTGCACGCCCAGCGACAGCGACAGGCTGTCGCGCCCGCTCAGGTCATTGCCGGCCAGATCAAAGAAATAGCCGCTGGCCAGCGAGCCACTGACAAGATTGGCTTGCAGGCCGGCCTGGCGGCTGATCGGGTCGACGGCCCCGCCGACCACGGTGAAGCTGGCGATATGGGTGCCGTTGTTGGCGCCGTAGAGGCCGTTGGTGCTGCCGAAATCGAACACGCTGTCTGAATACAGGTTGATGACGCCGCCGCTGAAGCCGCTGCCGAGCAGACCGACGCTGCCGGTGACATCGTAGGACACGGTCAGGTCGTGGCTGCCGAAGGGCGCCGAGCCGGTGTTGTTGAGCACCTGGTAGGCGCCGGACTCGGTGAAGTTGAAACCGAGGGCGGCCAGTGAGAATTTTTGCTGGATGAAGCCGGCGCCGGCCACATTGAGCGATGACACGAAGCTGGCGTCGGACCAGCCGGTGCCTGCGGTGTTGAGGTACCAGCCGGTGCTGGCCTGGGCCGGTTGAGACAGTGCGGCGAGGGCGGTGATGGCAGTGAGCAGGGTCAGACGGGTGGCGCGCATGCGGGGCTCCGGTCGGGGGAAATGCGAACCTGCATATCCTAGCCTAAACGGCGATGCCGTTCGCATCATTTTATGAGCGCGTCACAAATCCTTTGGTTTCGAGCCAGTGCTGCACGCCGGCGCCTGCTGCCCGCCCGGTGGCGAGGCAGGCGGTGAGCAGGTAGCCGCCGGTGGGGGCGTCCCAGTCGAGCATTTCGCCGGCACAGAAGATGCCGGGGTGTCGGATGAGCATGAGCGTATCGTCGAGCCCTGCAAAGCGCACGCCGCCGGCGGTGCTGATGGCTTCGTCGATGGGGCGGGTGCGCAGCACGCGCAGCGGCAGCGCTTTGAGCGTGGCGGCGATGCGGGCAGGGTCGTCAAGTTGATCTGCGCTGAGCACTTCGCGCAGCAGCCCGGCTTTGACGCCTTTGAGGCCGGCGCTGCGTTGCAGGTGATTGCTGAGCGAGCGGCGACCGCGCGGGGCAGCGAGAGCCGTGCATAGCTGGGTTTCACTGCGGTCGGGCAGGAGGTCGAGCGTGATGTTCACCGGGCCGTTCGCCAGGGTGTCGCGCAGCGGGGCACTGAGTGCGTAGATCAGCGGGCCTTGCAGGCCGGCGGCGGTGACCAGGCATTCGCCATGGCGTTCGTGTGTTTGGCCGGCCGCATCGGTGAAGCGCAGGCTGACGGTTTTGAGGGGTGCGCCGGCGAAGCGCTCGCGAAAGTGCGCGCTCCAGTCGAGTTCGAAGCCGCAGTTGCTGGGGGCCAGCGGTGCGATGTCGATACCGCGGTGCGTCAGGGCGCCGGTCCATTGGCCATCGCTGCCGAGGCGGGCCCAGCTGCCGCCGCCCAGCGCGAGGATGGTGGCGTCGGCACGATGTGCGATTGTGCCGCTTGGCGTGTCGAAGAGCAGTTGGCCGTTGTCGTCCCAGCCGGTCCAGCGGTGGCGGGTGTAAAGCTGCACGTTTGCGCCGCGCAGGCGCTGCAGCCAGGCGCGCAGCAGTGGTGCGGCTTTCATGCCGACCGGAAAGACCTTGCCGGAGCTGCCGACAAAGGTGTCGATGCCCAGTCCGGCCGCCCAGTTACGGATGGCCGTGGCGTCGAAGCGTTCGATGAGGGGGGCGAGCGCGTCGCGACCGGCGCTGTAGCGGTCCAGAAAGGCGGGCGCCGGCTCGGCGTGGGTGATATTGAGCCCGCCGCGGCCGGCCATCAGCAGCTTTCTGCCGGGGGTGGGCATGCGCTCGAAGACGTCAACGGCGACACCCGCCTGCGACAGGATCTCGGCGGCCATCAGCCCGGCCGGTCCGCCGCCGATCACGGCAACGCGCGGCGGGGTTTCAGCAGGCGCTTGGGGGTGTGGCATGGCGGTGGCGGGATCGGGTGACAAGCGGGGATGATACCTGCCCCGCCGCATCTGACGTCACATGTGTTTGCGTCCCGGACTTGCACGATGTTGCCATGCACCATAGGCTTGGGGCTGCATTCGGGTCGGCCCACAGCGCGGCTCGAAGCCCCAATGAAATCTGTTTGAACGCACGGAGATGCCATGCTGGAAAAAATCATGAACCCCGAGGCGGTGGCCGGTTACGCCACCGACTGGGGCCTCAATCTGCTCTTTGCGCTGCTGATCTTCTTCGCCGGCCGGTGGCTGGTGCGCGGCGTTGTGGCGGTGGTGCGGCGGGTGCTGGCGCGCTCGGGCATGGACGACATGCTGTCGCACTTCGTGTTGTCGATTTTGCATGGCGTGCTGCTGCTGGTGATCGTGGTCGCGGCGCTGAACCGTCTGGGCGTGGATACCACCTCGCTGGTGGCGCTGATCGGTGCGGCGGGCCTGGCGATTGGCTTGTCGCTGCAGGATTCGCTGAAGAACTTCGCGGCCGGGGTGATGCTGATCGTCTTCCGGCCCTTCAAGGCGGGGGATTTTGTCGAGGCCGGTGGCACCACCGGGGTGGTGGAGAAGATCAACATCTTCAGCTCGACCTTCCGTACGCCCGACAACCGCGAGATCATCGTGCCCAACGGCGCCATCTACGCCGATGTGATCACCAATTATTCGGCGCGCGAGACGCGGCGCATCGATCTGCTGATCGGCATCAGCTACGACGACGATATTCGCAAGGCCAAGGCGGTGGCCGAGGCGGTGATCAAGGCCGACCCGCGCGTGCTGGTCGATCCGGCGCCGGTGATCGCGGTGGCGGATCTGGCCGACAGCAGCGTGAATCTGCACATCCGCCCGTGGGTCAAGACGCCGGATTACTTCCTGACCATGTGCGAGCTGAAGGAGAAGATCAAGATCGCCTACGACGAGAACGGCATCTCCATCCCCTACCCACAGACCGACCTGCATGTGCATCAAGCGGCACCGAGTGTGCTCGCGCCGGCGGCGGTCGGGGCCAAGGTGGCGCAGCTGGAGAGCGACTGAGCCCTCCCTCAGCCGGGCGGCGGGAAGTCCGCCACCTGGCTGTCGGACTCGGTGATCGGCGTGCCCGGGGTGAACGCCAGCGGCAGCACGCCGGCCCATACCGGCCATGTCAGGTCGGCTTCGTCGTCCTTGACGCCGCCGCTGCGGATCTTGGCCGAGGCTTCGCTCAGTTTCAGGCGCAGCACCGTGGTGGCGTTCAACTCCTTGTCGCTCACCGGGCGCAAGCTGGCCCAGCGACCGGGGGCGACCTTGTCGATGAAGGCTTTCATGGTGTCGAGCTTGTGGGCGTCGTCGTCCACCCTTTCAAAGCGACCATAGGCCACCACCGAGCGGAAGTTCATCGAGTGATGAAAGGCCGAGCGCGCCAGCACCAGGCCGTCGACCTGCGCCAGCGTGACGCAGGCGTCGCTGTCGGTCAGCGCCTTGAGCATGCGCGAGGCACGGGCGCCGTGGATGTAGAGGTAGTCGCCGACGCGCCAGTGGGCGGTGGGCATTGCATGCACCGTGCCGTCCAGCGTGAAGGACACATGGCACACCCAGGCGTCGTCGATGATCGCGGCCAGGGTGTCGAGTCGTAGTGGCCGCGCTCGGGGTGGCGCCGTAGTGTGGTGCGGGCGCTGGGGGCGGTAGTCTGGGGCATGGCGGTTTCCGGGTCAGTCTGTGAGTAAACGGGGCAGGCAATGCAGCTCGGATTTGACCGAGTTGGCGATGAAGCAGGCGTGGTGGGCGGCCTCATGCAGGGCGGCGTGTTCTGTGTCGGTCGGTTGTTTGCCGTGAAAGCGCACGGCGGGCTTGAGTGTGACCACGGTCATCATCAGCCGGCTGTCGGCGCCAGCGGCCATCACGCCCTCGGCCGCGTCTTCGTAGCGGTCGACACACCAGCCGGCACGGCCGGCCAGCGACAGAAACCACAACATATGACAGCTCGACAGTGCGGCGACGAACGCCTCCTCGGGATCGACCGCGCTCGGGTCTGAATACGGCGTCGGTACCACATGGGGCGAGGATGAGCCGGCCAGCGTGATGCCGCCGTCAAACGAGATGTCGTGCCGCCGGCTGTAGCGGTTGTCGGTGAACACTTGCTCGCCGCGCTGCCACAGCACGGTGGCGGTATAGGTGCTCATGGGTGTTCCTCCTTACGTCTGTGGTCAGAATAGTGGCTTGCATGGCACCATGAGAAGTGCCACAAACGAACAAAACCATAGAGCCACGATGAATCTCAACTGGTTGCTCGCGCCGCCCTTGCCCGACGGCGTGCCCTGTCAGCGGTTGCTTTATCAACGCCTGCGCGCCGCGATTGTCGATGGCCGGCTGGCGGCCGGTGTGCGTTTGCCCGGCAGTCGGCAGCTTGCCGCCGAGCTGGGTATTGCGCGCAATACGGTGATGTTTGCCTATGAGCAGCTCGTCGCCGAGGGCTGTTTGCTCGCCGATCGTCAGGGCACGCGGGTGGCTACGCTGGCGGTGGTGCCGGGCGCGGGGGTGACGCCGAGCGCGTGGCCGGCCCTGGCGCGGCGCGCGTCACTGGCGGAGTCGCCGCCAGCAGGGACGGAACTGGGGGCGTTCGCCCCCGGCGTGCCCGATGTGGCGAATTTCCCGTTTCGCGCCTGGCGCGGCTGCCTGGATCGGGCCTGGCGAGCGGCGCGGCCGCGCCATCTGGGCTATGCGGCGCCCGGCGGCGAGCCCGAGCTGCGCGCGGCGCTGGCAGCCTATCTGGCGACGGTACGCGGCTTTCGGGTGCGCCCCGAGCAAGTTGTCGTGACTGCCGGCACGCAGGCAGCGCTCGATCTGTGTGCGCGGCTTCTGGCCGACAACGGCGAGACGGCATGGGTCGAGAATCCCGGCTACCCGGCGGCGCGTACCGCCTTGGCGATGGCCGGACTGAGCTTGCACCCGGTGCCGGTGGACGGCGAAGGCATGGCGCCGACGGCGGCGGACTGGCGGGCGCATCCGCCGCGTCTGGTGCTGGTCTGCCCGGCCCACCAGTACCCGTCGGGCGAGGTCCTGAGCTTGCCGCGACGCCTGGCCTTGATCGACGGGGTGCGTCGCAGCGGCGGCTGGATCATCGAGGACGACTACGACAGCGAGTTCGCCCGCGGCGGGCCGGCCCTGCCTGCGCTGTTTGGCCTGCAGCCCGATGCGCCGGTGGTCTACACCGGCACCTTCAGCAAGACGCTCTACCCCGGCTTGCGCCTGGGCTATCTGGTGGTGCCCGAGGCGCTGGCCGAGGTCTTTGCGGGTGCGTCGGCCTCACTGGCGCGGTCGGGGCAGGGGATCGAGCAGGTGGCGCTGGCCGACTTCATCCAGCGCGGCCACTACACCACGCATCTGCGCCGTATGCGACGCCTCTATCTGGCGCGACAGCAGGCGCTACGCACCGAACTGGCGCGCACGCCGGGCCCGGAAACGGCCATTCGTGGCGGCGCCGCCGGTTTGCATCTGGTGCTGACGCTGCCGGACACGCTGGCCGACACCGAGGTGGTGGCGCGAGCGGCCGAGCGGGGCCTTGTGGTGCGTGCGCTGAGCCGTTACGCCTTGCCGCCGATGCGTTGCAATGGTTTGTTGCTCGGTTATGGCGCGGTGCCCGAGGCGCAAATGCCCGAGGCGGTGCGGCGTTTGCGTTGGGCCATGCCGCCCGATTGAGTCAGCCGGTGCCGTGGGCGGGGTCGTCGGTGCTGATGTTCTGGGCGATGCGCCAATGTACGCCGCTCGGATCGGTGAGCGTGAATTCGCGCATGCCCCAGGGGCGGTCTTCCGGCCGGCCGAGCTTCACGCCGTAGACGTCAGCCAGACGCGCGTCGTGGGCGCGTTGCCACCAGGCGTCGACATCGGCGACCAGCAAATGCAGGGTGAAGTTTTCGGCCACGATGGCGAGGTAGTCGTTCTCGAGCAGGAAAGCCGCACTGCCGCACTGAAAATGGGCCAGATCCGGGGAGGCCCAAACGCGATGGAAGCCGAGATCGAGGTAGAAGCGCTGCGAGCGTTCGAAATTGCGCGCGGGGACGAAGGCTTTGATTTCGAGGGCATCGAGGTTGGGCATGGGCGCGTCTTTTGAGGCGACATCGTGATGGGCTAAGAGTGCCTTGCTCCGGGGGGCTTCGGCAAGGGCGGTTCAGTGCCCGTGATTGTTGCACTTCGTAACCAATATGCGCGCTGAGCCCCCGTGCGTGGCAAGATGAAGCCATCAAAAGCGCGCGCATTTGTGCGCCATGAAGCGCGCAGCACGGCCGGATTGGCTAACTGTTGCTGCCCCCGGTGTGTGTTGGTGATACCCCTCAGGAAGGAGAAAACATGAAAAAACTGCTTATTGTCGCCGCGATGGCGAGTGTGCTGGCCCTGCCCGCGTGTACCACGACCGAAACCCAGAACAAAACCATTGGCGCCGTCTCCGGCGCAGTGCTGGGCGGCGTCGTCGGCAACCAGGTCGGCGGCCGCCGCAGCACGGTGGTGGGCGCGGCGCTGGGTGGCGCCTTTGGCTATCTGGTCGGTTCTCAGGTCAAAGTGACCGAGCAACCGGACGGTTCGGTGAAGCTCGATATTCCGGGTGCGGTGCTGTTCGACACCAATAGCGCGCGGGTCAACCCGGCGTTTGCGCAAACCCTGGACCAGATCGCCGGAACACTCAACGAGCATCCGAACGCGATGGTCAACGTGGTTGGCCACACTGACAGCACCGGCGCGGCCGAGTACAACCAGCGTCTGTCGCTGGATCGCGCGACCAGCGTGACCAACTACCTGCAAGGCCGTGGTGTGGCGCCGGGGCGTCTGACGCCGACCGGTCAGGGCGAAATGATGCCGATTGCCGATAACAGCACGGCCGATGGACGCGCGCAGAACCGTCGGGTTGAAATGTTCGTGCGCTGAACGTCCGCCGTTTTCAGACCGGTGGTCACGGCGCCGCTTCCGGACGGGAGCGGCGCCGTTTTTGTTGATCATGCGGGTGGGTAGGGCCGCAGGGCGAACCGGCGTATCCTGAGCATCCGGCCATTTCCAATGTGTTGTCACGCATGAAAATCGATGATCCCTTCGGGCGCGGCGCCCGGAAGCAGGAACAAAATTACGCCTCGGTGCGGACCGCCTTGCAAGCCGCTGGTGTCACCACGCCCGAGCTGGCGGACCGGTGTTTGCGCGGCGTCACCCGCAAGGCACTGACGACTTCCGCCGTGCTGGCTGTCTTCGTGGCGGCCGTGGCTGCCCTGTACCCGATCGGCTTGCCGGCCGCACTGGTGTGCGCCGGCGTCGGTTGGCTGTGGATCAGCGTGACCGCCGTCAACGGTCGTCGCCATGTGCTGCGGTACCGCAAGGAAGAGTTCGGGGACTGAGGGCGAGCGGTGTTCAGGCTTGTGGCAATGTCTTCGCTTTCGCCGTGGTCGCTTTGAATGACGCGCATCGGGGCGTCACTGAGGGTGAGGCGATGTGCGATATTTCAATCGTGACAAGCTGCATCGTTCATGGCGCGAGGCGAGGCCGGTCCGCTCGCGGAGCAGTCGCCACTGTCGTGGCTGGATGGGGCGCCGACAGCCCCGTTGCCTAGCGAATGCGCCGCCGGCGCGTCCAGTGCTTGCCGTGACTGCGGGCTTGCTCCACGATCGTCGCGGATTTTGTTCGCGATCGCCGGCTTCTTCGAGCACGTGATCGGCTCGACAAACGCACCAGGGTGAGCAGCGCCCGGGCGCCGATGAGCAGCAGAACCAAGGCGATGAAGGCCGGGTGGGTCAGCGTGTCCCACAGCAGGAAGGCAAATTTGGCGATCGCATTTCGGCCGGATTCGGCATCCCATGGGTTCTCGCTGGTGGTCTTTTCTTGCCCGGCAGCCTGTGCTGCCCATGGTGGCGGCGTGTCTTCGGTGGTGCGCTCGGCAATCATCAGTCGGGTGGTCGTGGTGTCGTCAATGCCCAGCGTTTCGAGCAGTTCGCGGCCGGCCTGATTGATCTTGTCGTTCAGCCCCCAGTCGAGCAGTTCACTGACCTGTTCGCGCACGCCGCGCATCCGGTCCAACAGGTTCTCGTCGTCGGCAAACCAGGCCTCGGCACCGGGGTCGTCGAAGGCCAGATCGTCCAGGCCGTTTTCCGTATGGGTAAAAGGCACGGCCTCGGGCTTGGTCGTAGTGCGGCGGCGATCGGTGGGACTGACCATCGCTTCGCTGGTGGGGAGGCCGGAGGCGCCGAGAACGGTGGGAAGGGGCGAGATTTTCTTTCGTGGCGTAAATGCCGGGTTGGAAGCGTCGTCCGCGACAAATTCCAGTGCCTTTTCGGCACCGTGGGCGTCGGATGCTGGTGCGGTGTTGCGCGGGGGGCGGTTGTCGGCGAGCGGTATAGCGCTCACCTGACTGCTCAAGCAGACGCAGCAGAGGGCGAGCGCAATCTTGGGCGCGGCACGAAAAAATTGGCGCATGCTTGACTAAAGCAAGCGCTGCGCCAGCTTTGCAAATAACTGTTTCAGTGGTGTTTTTGTATTCCGCGTCGGCTCGGGAAGCGGGTGGTGTCAAATTTGCTGACGATCGGCGGCGGTGGCGTGAGCGCCGCTTGCGCGTGTGGGGAGCATGGCGGTAACCCGTACGCCCTTGCCCGATGGCAGGTTCTGGGCGGCGAGTTTGCCGCCATGGAATCCGGCGATCAGTTGTGCCACGTAGAGGCCAAGTCCGAGGTGCGGTTCGCCGGTGGCGTCGGCGCTGCGCCCTGAGACCATCGAGTCGAAGAGTTTGCCTTCGAGCGCGCGGGGCAGGGTCGGTCCGTGATTGGTCACACTCAGTTCGGCCTGTGTGTCAGTCCGGTTCAGTTCAATCTGGATGGGGTGGTCGGCGGTGGTGAAGTCGACCGCATTGCTGACCAGCTTGTCGAGCATCTGCGCGGCCAGGTCCGGCGCGCCGCGAACCCAGACGGGCTGATCGGGGAGTGCGTCTTCGAAGCGTCGGTCAGCGTGCGCGAGGCGGTAGCCGTCGATGCATTCGGCGACCACGCCGCGCAGGTCGAAGCCCTCGGGGTCAGTGGTGGCCAGGGCTTGCTCCATGCGTGTGGCTTCGCTCATGCGGGCGAGAATCCGGGTCAGCCGGTGCAGGCCGGCGTGGGCGCGATCCAGATAGGTGCTCGCTTCGGGCGGGAGCGCTTCGAGTTGCAGGTTCTCGAGTGATGAGCGCACCACGGCCACCGGCGTGCGCAGCTCATGCGAGAGCCGGCTGGCCATGGTTTCGAGGTACTGGTGGTGCTGGGCCAGGCGGGCGAGCAGGGTGGAGAAGCTGCGCGACAGGTCGCCCACCTCGTCGCCGGCGGTCGATGCGGCCGTCAGGCCGGTGATGCGGCCTCGGGCGTCGATGGCGCTTTCGGCCTCGTCGCGCAGGCTGCGGATGCGCCAGGACAGGCGCGAGGCAAAGCCGAGGACCACCACGGCGGCAATCGCCAGACCGGCAAAGGTCAGCCAGGCGAGGCGTTCGACGGCGGCGTCGCGCACCGCCTGAATCGCCAGGGTGCTCTCTTCGACCACGACCGCGCCCTGCACCTTGTCGGCCACCCACACCGGATGCGCGGCGGCGACGATCAGCACATCGCTGCCGCCGATCGGGCGCAACCAGGAGGTGGTGGCGCCAAAGAGGGTGCCGGAGATAGCCTGGCCGCTCGGCGGCGGGATGTCGGCGAGGCGGGTGGTGATGTCGTCGGACCGGTAGCCGACGCTGCCGAGCAAGCCGCGCCAGAACTGGATGAGCGGGCCCGGTGGGGCGGTCGGCGGTGGGGCCAGCGAGCCCGTATGGGTGATGACATCCAGGTCGCGGTCCACGACCCAGATGCGGGCCGTATTGCGCTCCAGCGCGCGCAGGATGGCCGCTACCTCCGCGGCGCCATCAATAGTCGGCGCTGGCGGCACGGCGGCGAAAGGTGCCTCGGTCGGTGTCTGCTGAGGCATCGCGGCGATGGCCAGCTCCAGCACTTCTTCACCTGGCAACAGGGAGTCGCTCAGGCTGACCATGCTGCTGCCCGGCTGGCGGCCGAACAGTTGGGGGCGTTCATGCAAGGCGGTGGCGACGGCGCGGGCCGTGGCAATCAGGCCCTGGCGCTGGCCGTCGAGCAAAAAACGCTCCATTTCCTGCACATATTGGTAACCCACCCAGGGTAGGGCGAGCAACACCAGCGCCATCAAGGCGAGTTTGCTGCGCAGACTGATACGAACAGGTTTCACGGCAAGGTGTCGGGCGATGGCATGGATCGTGTCTGCGGCGTGAGGCCCGCACGGCATCTGGGCCGGCCCCGGGGCGATTGGCTGACTATAGCATTGGCGCGATGGCGTGGCTGCCGGGCATTACGGATCAAAACGTAACCAATTCCTCAAGGATTACGGCATATTGCATGGTACAAAGTAGGCTTGTGCTGCAACGTGTCATGCATCGGGAGCAATAAGGGATGGGGCCCCTCTACGCGATAGTTTTTACCGGCGATTTACTCGACGGTTTTGAGCCTGAGCAGGTCAAGGCGCAGTTTGGCGAACGCTTCGGTTTGAAGCCGCCTCAACTCGCGCAGATGTTCTCCGGGCGGCGCATTACGCTCAAGAAGGGCCTGGATGCAGAACAGGCGCGTCGTTATCTGGCCGAGCTGGCCGCCATGGGCCTGAGTGCCCGGTCACACGCGGTGGCTGCGCCGGCGGCGTCGCCAGCGCCAGCAAAGGCTGCACCGGCGACGCCGAGCGCGCCGGGCTATCGCATCGTCTTTGGCGGCAAGGTGCTGCCCGGGTTCTCGCGCGAGGCCGTGATGCGCCAGTCGGCCAGCCGTCTGCGTTTCGATGAGCGTCAGCAGGCGCTGCTGTTTTCGGGTCAGGATGTGACCATCAAGCGCGGGTTGAGCGAAGAAAAAGCCCGGACCTATATCAAGACCTTGCGTCAGATGGGCATGGATGTTTCGGCCGATCCGGCCTTGCCGCGCCCGGCCCTGCTGCCGTCCGAGATGTCCGAGATGTCCGAGATGTCCGAGCCCGAGGCGGCGACCGAAGCGAGTCTGATGCAGACACAGTTCAGCGCCTCGGTGCCCTACAACGTTCAGCACAGTTTTGACAGCAGCGCGTCGCTCGACATGATCCGCGCCGCGCTGGGCGAGGCCGACAACAACCCGCCCCTGGGCAATCCGCGTTCGGCCATGATGCAGACCGTGATCAACCCGGATGCGATTCGCGAGTACGAAAGCGCGTTGGCCGATGAGGATGCCGACTTGGCGGCATTGCGGGCAGCGCATGACAAGCCGGCGGCAAAGCTGCCTCAAAAACCCGTGACGAAGGTCGACTTCGACTTCACCGTGCCGCCGTCGGGCAAGACTGCGCCCGCGGCACCAGCGCCCGCGGCAGAAGCGCCGGTCAAGCCCGCAGCGCCGGTCGCGCCGCAGCCACCGGCCGCCCCCGCACCGGCCGTTGAACCCGCACCGCCGCCGGCCGCCGCACGCACGACCAGCGCTGGCACGCTCGTAGCAGCGTTGGTGATTGCCGTGGTGATTGCCATGGTGCTGTTCTTTCTCAACGGTGGCTGACGCGCCGCAGGGGGTTCAGGCCTTCCAGCGGTAGCCGGCACCGTAAACGCTCTCGATCCGGTCAAAATCCGGGTCGAGCGCGGCAAATTTCTTGCGAATCCGTTTGATATGCGAGGTGATGGTGCCGTCGTCCACCACCAGGTGGGCATCATCCATCAGCTGATCGCGGTTCTTCACATGCCCCGGGTGCCGCGCCAGGGTGTGCACCATCCAGAATTCGGTCAGTGTCAGCGCCACCGGCGTGCCGCGCCAGCGTGCGCTCAGGCGGCTGATGTCCAGCTGGAGTTCGCCGCGGTCCAGCTGCTCTTCGGGCGGCTTGGCTTCGGCCAGTACATCGACCCGGCGAAACAGCGCGGCCACGCGGGCCAGCAGGTGCGGGAGGCTGATGTCCTTGGTCAGGTAGTCGTCGGCGCCAAGGCGCAGGCCTGACACCACATCGAAGTCGCTGTCGCGCGCGGTCAAAAAGATGATCGGCAGGCGCTGCGACAGCGCGCGTAACTCGGCGCACAGCGTAAAGCCGCCTTCGGGTTCATTGCCCAGGCCGATGTCGATGATCGCCAGCTCCGGCAGGCGGTCGCGAAACGCGGCCAGTGCGCTGGGTCGGTCGGCATAGGCCGAGACTTCATAGCCCTGGCGTGCAAAGGCTTCCGAGTAGTTGGCCCGGATGGCGGCTTCGTCTTCAATAATGGCGATTCGGCGTCCCATGGGGCGCTACTTTAGCACTGCCGGTGCGTGCCGGGCCGCTGCCCTTTTTCTGCCACATTTGATCTGCGCTTTGCCCGATTTGGTGCCCGAAGGGGTCGGTTTTCCCCGTTTCAATGGTCGTGTCCAAAAACGCCCTTGAACGGAGACCGCCATGACCCCCGCACCGCTTGGTTTTAGAGATCGCGCCCGAGAAGTTGCTGAACTGCTCGCCCGCTTGTTGCTGATGTTCTTCACCGGTCTGGGCGTGAGTCTGGCGCTCGGCGCACTGGTGCTGATGCTGGCAGGGCCGGCCGAGGCGGCGGGGGCTGAGGACGGCGCGGTCCAGCAGGGCACGCTGTTGTTCCGCGGTGCCGGCGGCGGCGATCCGGTTGCCGCGCCTTTGCTGCACACCGATGTCACCTTGCGGGTGAGTGGCCCGATCGTGCGGGCCAAGGTGGTGCAGCGTTTCCGCAACCCGGCGCACGACTGGCGCGAGGGCACCTATGTGTTTCCGTTGCCCGAGAATGCGGCGGTCGATCGCATGCGCATACAGGTGGCCGACCGGGTGATCGAGGGCGAAATCCAGGAGCGCGCGCAGGCCCAGGCAACCTATGAAAAAGCCAAGGCCGAGGGCAAGGCGACCGCGCTGGTGTCTCAGGAGCGACCGAACATCTTCACCACGCGGGTGGCCAACATCGGCCCGCGCGACGAGATCCGGGTCGAGATCGAATACCAGCACACGCTGGACTACGCGGTGGCCGAGGGCGTGGGCCGCTACAGCTTGCGCTTCCCGATGGTGGTGGCGCCGCGCTACATCCCCGGCAAGGTGATGGCTGATGAGGAGAGTGGCGCCGTGACCGGCACTGACGTGGTGCCTGACGCTGCCGCTATTCTGCCGCCGATGATGCAGCCGGATGAGGCGGGGCCGGTCATCAATCCGGTGAGTCTGAATGTGTATCTCGATGCCGGCGTGCCGATCGCTGCGGTCGACAGCCCCTTCCACCGCGTGCGCATCGACACGCTCAAGCCCTCTGTGCGACGCATCCGGCTGAGCGAGGGGCGCACGCCGGCCAACCGCGATTTCGTCCTCAACTGGACGCTGGCCGCCGGCACGGCGCCGTCAGCCACGCTGTTTGTCGAGCCGGGCAAGGACCGCGATCACGCGCTGCTGATGCTGGTGCCGCCGGCGCCGAGCGCGGTGGGCAAGCGCTTGCCGCGCGAGGTGGTGTACATCATTGACACCTCCGGCTCGATGGAGGGCGCGTCGATCGTTCAGGCGCGCGACGCTTTGGCCATGGCCTTGGCGCGCCTGGATGCCGAGGATCGCTTTAATGTCATCGAATTCAATTCCACGGCATCGGCGCTGTATACCGCCGCCCAGCCTGCCAGCCGGAGCAACGTCGATCACGCGGTGCGCTGGGTGCAGCGCCTGCGTGCCGATGGCGGCACCGAGATGGCCGGTGCGCTGGATCTGGCGCTCGATGGCGGGCGCAACGTGGACCGCGTGCGGCAGATCGTGTTTTTGACCGATGGCGCGGTTGGCAACGAGGCGCAGCTGTTTGGCATGATCGAGCAGCGCCTGGGCGACTCGCGCTTGTTTACCGTGGGCATCGGCTCGGCGCCGAACGGCCACTTCATGCGCAGGGCGGCGCAGGCGGGGCGCGGCACCTTTACTTACATTGGCAAGGTTGAGGAAGTGCGTGCGCGCATTTCCGAACTGTTTACCAAGCTCGAATCGCCTGTGGTCAAGGGGCTGACCATCACCTGGCCGAGCGGCGCGCGCGCCGATGCCTCACCCGATCCGCTGCCCGATCTCTACCTCGGTGAGCCGGTGGTGGTGGCCGCGGCGATTGACCGCACCGTGGGTGGCGAAGTGCGCCTGAGTGGTGATTCAGGCGACATCCGCTGGACCAGCTCGCTGGCGATCGACGACGCCAACCCCGGCGAAGGCATCGGCGTGCTGTGGGCGCGGCAGAAGATCGACCACTGGATGGACACGCTCGCCGACGGTGCGAATGAGGATGCGGTGCGTGCGCAGGTGCTCGCCCTGGCGCTGGAATTCCAGCTGGTCAGCAAGTTCACCAGCTTTGTGGCGGTCGACAAGACCCCCGCCCGTTCCGCCGATGCCCGCCTCAAGTCCGGCGCCGTGCCGGGCCTGCTGCCGGCCGGCTGGTCGCCCTCGGGCGTGATGGGCGAGCTGCCGCAGGGCGCCACCGACGCGCGCTGGCACGCGCTGCTCGGTGCGCTGGCGCTGGCCGCGTTCTGCCTCACCCGTACGCCGCGCGTACGCCAACTGATCATGAAGGGATAAGCCATGATGACCATTTGCCACAACTGCAGTCACACTGAATTTCTTGGCGTCGAGTGCGCCTGGCCGGCGCCGACATGCCGGGAAGCCGCCGTGCCGCGCCGTCGGCGAATTGCGTCGTGGAGCATCAAGGCCGTCGCCGTTCTCAGCTTGCTGGTCGCGGTGTCGCAATTCGGTCAGGCCGGCTACATCCACGCCAAGGCCTGGCTGGCGCAGACCTTGATCAGTCAGGCCTGGCAGAAGACGCTGGCGGGCGACACGCAGGTCAAACCCTGGCCGTGGGCGGACACCTGGCCGGTGGCGCGACTGAGCGTGCCGGCGCGTGGCGTCGAGCTGTATGTGCTGGCGGGCAGTCAGGGGCGCAGCCTGGCCTTCGGGCCGGGGCATGTGTTTGGGACGGCAGCCCCCGGCGCGGCGGGTAACAGCGTAATCGGCGGCCATCGTGACACCCATTTTGCTTTCCTGGAGTGGGTGCAGGCGGGTGAGACCGTCGAGGTGGAGATGCCGACAGGCGAAGTGGCGAGCTATCGCATCACCGACCAGCGCGTGGTCGACAAGTCCGACACCGGTGTGCTGGTGTCTGCGCCGGAGGCGCATCGCCTCACGCTGGTGACCTGCTACCCCTTCAACGCGCTGCGCGCGGGCGGGCCGCTGCGCTATGTGGTGACTGCGGAGCAAATCGGGGCGAGCGAGCGCTTGTAGCCGTCCGCCGAAGACGACAAGGACAAAGGCGCCCACTTGGGCGCCTTTGTGTTTGATGCGAAGCGCGTGCGCCGATCAGGCGCCGAGTTCGTAGCGCAACAGCCCGCGCTTGCCGGCGCCGAGCTTGAGTGCGTGCTCTTCCATCGAGGTGCCCGAGCATAGCTGCAGGGTGTACTCGCCAGCGGGCAGCGGCCCTAGCGTGATGTTGCCATGCGCGCGAGCCAGCAAAATGCGGCGGCCGGCTGCGTCCAGTACTTTGACCTGAATGGCCTTCTCTGCGGCTTCGGTGCCGGCGCTTGCGGCCGGGCGCAACTTGAGCGGGAACAGCTCAGGGTGTGCCTCGTCGTTCTCGCTCGGACGAGTGCTGCGTTTGGCGGCCGAACTGCTGACCGAGGGCTTCTCGGTCATGGCGGGCGCGGGCGAGGTGGCTGCGGAGGCGGCGGTGGGGACGGCCAGCGCCATGGCAGCAGTGCTGAGAATCTTGCGAACGTTGCTTTCCGATCTACGGGTCATGCGGTGCTCCAGGTCGCCGCTGGCTCTAGGTGGCCGGCGGGCGGGTCAGGGTCGGTCGAGGCTACATGGGGGCGCTTGAAAAAACTTCAAGCCCCAATGTTCGCACTATGGAACGCAAATGTGACCGGCATGTGTGAGTTGAGTTCTCGGCCGTTACAACTGTAAAGAAGCTTTTACAAACATCACCGTGAATTGCTGTCATCCAGAGGCGGAGTTCAAGTGCCGACAGCGCCGGTGTGGCGAGCCATGGCACGCGCCGGGGGCCTGATCCGGGCTAGAATCTGAGGACTAACGCGCACTGCGTCAATGAGGATGGTAGCGATTGCTGCCTGAGAATATCGAATGTCTGGAACTTTGTTTATCGTCACCGCCCCGTCGGGCGCCGGCAAAACGACCCTGGTAAAAGGTTTGCTTGAGCGCGATGCTTCGGTACACCTGTCCATTTCCTACACCACGCGCTCGCCGCGTCCGGGCGAGGAAAATGGGCGCGAGTATCACTTTGTGGACGTGGCGAGCTTTCGTCAGTTGCGCGATCGGGGCGAGTTTCTCGAGTGGGCCGAAGTGCATGGCAATTACTACGCGACCTCGCGTGTCTGGCTGCAGGCACAGATCGATGCGGGGCGCGACATGCTGCTCGAAATCGACTGGCAGGGCGCGCAGCAGGTGCGCAAGGCTTTCCCGGGGGCGGTGGGCGTTTTCGTGCTACCGCCTTCGACCGAAGAGCTCGAACGCCGACTGCGTGGCAGGGGCACGGACAGCGAGGATGTGATCGGCCGGCGATTGCTTGCCGCACGCGGCGAGATGCGCCATGTGGCTGAGTTCGATTACGTTATAATTAACAACGAATTGCCCGCAGCGCTGGACGATCTGGTGGCTGTCGTGCGCGCCGCCCGGCTGCGCTATGCCAATCAGCATGCGCGTTTCCCGACCTATTTTGATTTCCTCGAGAAGGATTGAATTCCCATGGCCCGTATTACGATTGAAGATTGTCTCAAGCGTATCCCCAACCGCTTTCAGCTCACCCTGGCCGCAACCTATCGTGCGCGCCAGCTGACCACGGGTAACGAACCGCTGATCGAAATCGATCGCGCCGACCGCGATAAGCCGACGGTGATCGCCCTGCGCGAAATCGAAGCCGGCAAGGTCGGACTGGAAGTGCTCAACCGAGGCCAGGCGTAAGCGTGCGATGACGCACCGCGACGCCGGCATCTGAACTGAGCAGATCAGGTCTTATATGGATGTCGGCCGCCCGGTCCCGATGCCTTTCGGGCCGCCTGTGTCCAGCGTTCCGAGGGTTGATTTCGAGCGGCTGAAGGCAAAGATCAGTACCTATTTGCGGCCAGAAGATGTCGGTCGCGTCGAGGCGGCCTACCATTTTTCGGCGGCCGCCCACACCGGGCAGTACCGCATCAGCGGCGAGCCTTACATCACGCACCCGGTTGCCGTCACCGAACTGGTCGCGGACTGGAATCTTGACGCGCAGGCGCTGACCGCGGCCCTGTTGCATGATGTGATGGAAGACACCTCCGTCACCAAGGCGGAGATCACCGAGCGCTTTGGCCGGGTGACGGCCGAGCTGGTCGATGGTCTGTCCAAGCTCGACAAGATAGAGTTCCGATCCCAGGAAGAGGCGCAGGCGGAAAATTTCCGCAAGATGCTGCTGGCGATGGCCACCGATTTGCGGGTCATCCTCATCAAGCTCGCCGATCGTCTGCACAACATGCGCACGCTGGACTTCGTCCGTCCGGCCAAGCGCCGCCGGATCGCCAGCGAAACCCTCGAAATCTACGCGCCCATTGCCAACCGGCTCGGCCTCAACGGCTTGTATCGCGAGTTGCAGGAACTGTCGTTCATGCACAAGCACCCCTTGCGCTACCAGGTGCTGGCCAAGGCGATCAAGGCGGCACGCGGCAATCGGCGCGAGGTGGTGGGCAAGGTGCTCACGGCGCTGGAGGCGCGTCTGCCGCAGTGGGGCATCTCGGCGGAGATCCAGGGCCGCGAAAAGCACCTTTACGGCATTTATCGCAAGATGATCGAGAAGCGCCTGTCCTTCTCGCAAGTGCTCGATATCTACGGCTTCCGGGTGATCGTGCCCGACGTGCCCTCGTGCTATCTGACCATCGGGTCGCTGCACGCGCTGTACAAGCCGGTGCCGGGCAAGTTCAAGGATTACATCGCGATCCCCAAGGCCAACGGTTATCAGTCACTGCACACTACCTTGATCGGGCCCTACGGCACACCGGTGGAAGTGCAGGTGCGTACCCGCGCAATGCACCATGTGGCCGAGTCGGGCGTGGCCTCGCACTGGTTGTACAAGGACGACGAGTCGAGTTTGTCGGAGCTTCACCAGCGCACTCATTCATGGCTGCAGTCGCTGATCGACCTGCAGTCGGCCTCCGCCGAAGCCACCGAGTTCCTTGAGCACGTCAAGATCGATCTCTTCCCGAGCGAGGTCTATGCCTTTACGCCCAAGGGCCGCATCCTGTCGCTGCAGCGCGGTGCGACCCCCGTCGACTTCGCCTACGCGGTGCACACCGACATCGGCAATCGCTGTGTGGCCTGCCGGGTCAATGGCGATCTGGTGCCGCTGCGCACCGAGCTGCGAAATGGCGACCAGGTTGAGGTGATTACCGCGGCGCACGCCAGTCCCAACCCGGCCTGGCTGGCCTATGTCCGCACCGGCAAGGCACGGGCGCAGATCCGGCACTTTCTCAAATCGGCTCAGCATGATGAGGCAGTGGCCTTGGGCGAGCGCCTGCTTAACCAGTCACTGCGCGAGCACGGACTGACGCTGGGGCAGATCAGTGTCTTCGCCTGGGACCGCTTTCTTGGGGATGCGGGCGTGCGCGATCGTCGCGAGATTTTTGCCGACCTCGGTCTGGGCAAGCGTCTGCCGGTGATCGTCGCGCGGCGGGTGGCCGAAGCGCAGGATCAGGAGTCGGGTCGGCCGAATGTGATCAAACCCAAGCCCGTCGGTGCAGTGCTGATCCGCGGCAGCGAAGGCACCGCTGTGCAGTTGGCAAAATGCTGCCACCCGATCCCCGGTGACGACATCATCGCCACCATCCGCAAGGGGCAGGGTCTTGAAGTGCACGTGGACGACTGCCCGGTGGTGGCGCGTCGGCGCGGTGATCGCGGGCGCTGGATCGAAGTCGGCTGGGAGCCGGCAGAAGGGCTCCTGTTCGAGGCGGCGATCCGCGTGCTGACCGTCGACAATCGTGGGGTGCTGGCCAAGGTGGCGGCGGCGATCGCTGACGCCAACGCCAACATCCTCAATGTCACCATGGACGTGGAGCAGGCGCCGTACACGGCATTGCAGTTCGTGCTTGAAGTCGAGAACCGGGTGCATCTGGCGCGAGTGATCCGGACGGTGCGGGTGCAGCAGTCGGTGACCCGGGTTTCGCGGCTGAAAAGTGAGCAGCGGCGCTGAATGGCTGGCGCATTGGCGGCGACTTGCCTAGAATCGCGTCGCTGAATCAGGAGAAAGCAATGGCACTGTACGAATCCGAGCACACCAAATTCATGCGCGAGTGGATGGCCAATCATCCGCAAGAGCGCCAAGAGCAGCAGGCCGGCCGCGCCTTGTGGTGGGACAAGCCGCAAGACATCGACGCCCGGGCGCGCAATACTGAGGCCAACGTGCCGAGCAAGCCCTACTACTATCAGACGGACTGATGCCTGACGTGGTTTTGATGGCGGCCGCGCAACGCGTTGCCTGATGCCTTGACGCTGCCGCAACGACTGGCCGTGGTCGATCTGGAAACCACCGGGGCGCACCCGGTGCGGGACCGGATCACCGAGATCGCCATCGTCCTGCTCGAAGACGGCCGCGAACTCGAGCGCTGGAGTTCGCTGGTGCGCCCCGGAGTGCACATTCCGGCCATGATCCAGAATTTCACCGGCATTACCGATGCGATGGTGGCCGATGCGCCCGAGTTTTCCGAACTCGCCGACACCGTGCTCGCCTTGCTGGACGGCGCTGTGTTCGTCGCGCACAACGCCCGGTTTGACTATGGTTTTCTCAAGACCGCCTTCGCCGCACTCGACAAGCCTTTTGACGCCGCGGTGTTGTGCACCGTCAAGCTGTCTCGCGCCCTGTATCCGCAGCATCACCGTCATGGTCTGGATGCCCTGATCGAGCGTCACGGGCTGGTATGCACCGCCCGCCATCGCGCCATGGGCGACACCGAGGTGTTGTGCCAGTTTCTCGATCAGGTCCGCAGCGCCTTCCCCGCCGACACGCTGGAGAACGCCGTCGCGCGCGCCATGAAGCAGCCGGCGCGCCCGCCGGGCCTGCCCGAGGGCGTGCTCGAAGGCATTCCGGACAGCCCCGGGGTGTACTTCTTTTACGGCGAAAACGATCTGCCGCTCTATATCGGCAAGAGCAAGCGCATGCGCACCCGCGTGATGTCGCATTTCGCCGCCACCCGGCTCAGCGGCAAGGAGGCCGACATGGCGCGGCAAGTGCGGCGGGTGGAGTGGGAGCAGACCGCCGGCGAGTTGGGCGCGCTGTTGCTGGAGGCCTGCCTGGTCAAGCACGACACGCCGCTGCACAACCGGCAGCTGCGCAAGAACGACGAGGTCTTCGGCCTGCGCATCGTGCCCAGCAACAAGCGAAAAGCCACCGTACTGGAACGTGTGCCGCTTACCCAGGGTGACCCGCGTACCTGGGCGGGGGTGCATGGCGCCTTCCGCACGCGCAAGGAGGCGGACAACCTGCTCAGGGAATTGGCTTACCTGTATCAACTCTGTCCTCGCCGGCTCGGCCTCGACAGTGGGCGCAACGGGGCGTGCATGGCGCATCAGATGAAGCGCTGCGCCGGCGTCTGTGCCGGCAAGGAAACCCCGGAGCAACATGATGAACGTCTGCTCGGTGCGTTGACGGGCAAGGGGCTCAAGGCGTGGCCGTGGCCCGGGCCGATCGTGCTCCACGAGCACGATCCGTCAACCGGGCTGAGCGCCTGTCACCTGCTCGATGCCTGGTGCTATCTGTCGACGGGCGCCACTGACGCCGAAGCACGTACCGCCTTGTCAGAGGCGATCTATGCGTTTGACATTGATATCTATCGTTTGTTGTTGCGCTGGTTCGACGCCCCGGCGCACCGGCAGGCCGTGACCCCGATTGCGGGCTGACGCACCGCCTTAAAACATTCCGTCTAGTTTGACCGTAATCAAGTCATGCGATTTGGTGCGGGTGTCCAATGAGAACCCACACGGTTTTTAGGGGCTTTGAGTCCGATGGATGTCGCCCGTCGCGGATTTCTCCGCGGCCGTTTCCGCCAAGTCGCTGCCGAGCCCCGCCCCCCCTGGGCGTTGGCCGAGGCAGATTTCATCCAGCAGTGTTCGCGCTGCGATGATTGCGTGACAGCCTGTCCGACGCGGGTGGTATGCATTGGCGATGGTGGCTATCCGACAATCAACTTTTCTCTTGGTGAGTGCACCTTTTGCGGCGAATGCGCGGCTGCCTGCAAAACCGGCGCGATCCGGCGTGAGCTGGGCGCCCCGGCATGGGCAATGAAGGCGCATCTCGGCGAACTCTGTGTGGCCCGCAAGGGTGTGGAATGCCGGATTTGCGGTGAAAACTGCGAGGCCGGCGCAATTCGTTTCCGGCCCGCTCTGGGCGGTATTTCCCGACCGGAAATGAACGAAGGCATATGCACCGGCTGTGGCGCTTGCGTAGCGCCATGCCCAGTCGGCGCCATTGCCGTCAGCAACCCGATGGAGAGTCAAAGATGAAAATCGCAAGTCTTGTGGTTCGGGTCAGCCCCGAACACATCCGGGCGCTGACTGAGGCGCTACTGGAAATTCCCGGTGTTGAAGTGCATGGCACAGCGCCAGATCAGGGTCGCTTGATCGTGACCGTGGAAGACGGCGAAGGCTACTCAACAATGGATTCCATTCTGGCAGTCAACCTGAACAAGATGGTGCTCGGGGTGACGATGGCATACGAATATACCGATGAAGGTCTCGAATTGCAGGAACAGGAGGCGTGAAATGACTATGGATCGACGTGGTTTCATCAAGGCCAATGCCGTAGCGGCGGCCGCGGCAACAGCGGGGATCAGCCTGCCTGTGACGGCACAGGTGGCAGATGCGACGGCAACCGAGGTGCGCTGGGACAAGGCTGCCTGTCGCTTCTGTGGCACCGGCTGTTCAGTGCTGGTGGGCGTGCAGAAGGGGCGCGTGGTCGCGACCCAGGGTGATCCGGATGCACCGGTCAACCGTGGCCTGAACTGTATCAAGGGCTACTTCCTGTCCAAGATCATGTACGGCGAAGATCGCCTGACCAAGCCGTTGCTTCGCATGAAGGATGGCAAGTACAACAAGAACGGCGAGTTCACCCCGATCACATGGGACCAGGCCTACGACATCATGGCCGAGAAGTGGAAAGCCGCCATCGCGGCCGACATGAAAGCCAACGAGGGCAAGCCGGCCGACCAGATCACCTCCAGCATCGCCATGTTCGGCTCCGGCCAGTGGACGGTGTGGGAAGGCTATGCCGCCGCCAAGTTGTGGAAGGCAGGTTTCCGTTCCAATAACATTGATCCGAACGCGCGCCACTGCATGGCCTCGGCGGTGGCAGGTTTCATCCGCACCTTCGGCATCGACGAGCCGATGGGCTGTTATGACGACATCGAGAACGCCGACGCCTTCGTGCTGTGGGGTTCGAACATGGCCGAAATGCACCCGATCCTGTGGTCGCGTCTGACCGACCGTCGCCTGACCCACAAGGGCAGCGAAGTGCATGTGCTCTCGACCTTCGAGCACCGCTCTTTCGAGCTGGCCGACAACGGCATGATCTTCACGCCGCAAACCGACCTGGCGATCCTCAACTACATCGCCAACTACATCATCCAGAACAAGGCTGTGAATCTTGAGTTCGTGCAAAAGCATGTCAATTTCAAGAAAGGCAACGACGACATCGGCTACGGCCTGCGCCCGACCGATGAGCGCGAGAAGAAAGCCAAGAATGCCGACAAGGTCGGCGGCGCGGCACCGATGACTTTTGAGGAATACGCCGCCTTCGTGTCGGAGTACACGCTGGAAAAAACCGCCAAGCTCTCCGGCGTGCCGGCCGATCGCCTCGAACGGCTCGCGCAGCTGTATGCCGATCCGAGCAAGAAAATCGTTTCGTTCTGGACCATGGGTTTCAACCAGCACACCCGCGGGACCTGGGCGAACAACATGATCTACAACATCCACCTGCTGACCGGCAAGATCTCCACGCCGGGGTCGGGCCCGTTCTCGCTGACGGGGCAGCCGTCAGCTTGCGGTACGGCGCGCGAAGTCGGTACGTTTGCGCACCGTCTGCCGGCCGACCTGGTGGTCATGAACCCGGCGCACCGCGCCACGTCCGAGAAAATCTGGAAGCTGCCGGAAGGCTTCCTCAACGGCAAGATCGGCTTCCACGCCGTGCTCCAGAGCCGCATGCTCAAGGACGGCAAGATCAGTTGTTACTGGACCTCGACCACCAACAACATGCAGGCTGGTCCGAACATCAACGACGAAATCTATCCGGGATGGCGTAACGAGAAGGCCTTCGTGGTGGTGTCGGATTGCTACCCGACCGTCTCCGCGATGTCCGCCGACCTGATTCTGCCGACCGCGATGTGGACCGAGAAAGAAGGGGCTTACGGCAATGCCGAGCGCCGCACACAGTTCTGGCGTCAGCAGGTCGCGCCTCCGGGTGAAGCGACGTCCGACCTGTGGCAGTACATCGAGTTTTCGAAGCGCTTCAAGGTCGAGGAAGTGTGGCCGGCCGACATGATTGCCAAGATGCCGGAATACAAGGGCAAGACCCTGTATGACGTGCTCTACGCAAACGGCCAGGTCAACAAGTACCCGATGTCGGATGTCGCCAAGGCCAACGATCACGCCTGGAAAGGCTACATGAACGATGAGTCCAAGGCGCTGGGCTACTACTTGCAGAAAGGTCTGTTCGAAGAGTACGCCAGCTTTGGCCGTGGCCATGGTCACGACCTGGCCGATTTCGACGCCTATCACAAGGCGCGGGGTTTGCGCTGGCCGGTGGTTGATGGCAAGGAAACGCTGTGGCGCTTCCGCGAGGGTTACGACCCGTATGTCGAGAAGGGCTCTGACGTTCAGTTCTACGGTCACAAGGACAAGCGTGCCGTGGTCTTCGCGCTGCCCTACGAGGATCCCCCCGAGATGCCGGACGCCGAATACGACATGTGGCTTTGCACCGGTCGTGTGCTGGAGCACTGGCATACCGGGTCGATGACACGCCGGGTGCCCGAGTTGCATCGTTCGGTGCCGGAGGCGCAAGTCTTCATGCACCCGGATGACGCAGCGCGCCGTGGCTTGCAGCGCGGGGTCAAGGTGAAGGTGTCCTCCCGTCGCGGTGAGATGGTTGCTCAGCTCGAAACCCGCGGTCGTAACAAGCCGCCGGTGGGCCTGATCTTCGTGCCGTTCTTCGACGAAGGTCGTTTGGTGAACAAATTGACGCTCGACGCGACTTGTCCGATCTCGAAAGAGACCGACTTCAAGAAGTGCGCAGTCAAGGTCACCAAAGCCTGATCCGACCCATCTGAGTGAATGAGGGTAGTCGCGTGCGGGGCAGTTCATCGCCCCGTGCGAGTCGCCGCACACCATGAGCACGCAAAACACTCGTCCTGCCGCCAATAGCAAGTCCAGCCAGGCGCGTCGCCGTTTCCTCAAGGAAATGGCCGGCGCGGCAGGCGGGGCGTGCATGCTGGCGCTGGGCGTTGGACTCTACGGCAAGGAAGCCTCGGCCCGTCCGGCCGGGGCGATCCGGCCACCGGGCGCCTTGCCCGAGCAGGACTTTCTGGCGGCCTGTGTGCGCTGTGGGCTGTGTGTTCGGGATTGTCCTTTTGATACCTTGAGGCTGTCCGAGCTGGGTGACAACGTGGCGACGGGAACGCCGTTTTTCGAAGGGCGAAAAGTGCCTTGCGAAATGTGCGACGACATCCCCTGCGTCAAAGCCTGCCCGACCGGGGCGCTCGATCGTGAGCTGACCGATATCGGCAAGGCGCGTATGGGCCTGGCGGTGCTGATCGACCAGGAGACCTGTCTCAACTTTCTCGGTCTGCGCTGTGATGTGTGTTATCGCGTGTGTCCGGTCATCGACAAGGCCATTACGCTTGAACTGGTGCATAACCCGCGCTCTGATCGGCATGCGATGTTGCTGCCGACGGTGCATTCGGAACACTGCACGGGTTGCGGTAAGTGCGAGCACTCCTGTGTGTTGCCGGAGGCGGCGATCAAGGTCTTGCCGCACAAGCTGGCGCAGGGCAAATCGGCCGAGCATTACCGCAAGGGCTGGGTCGAGCGCGAGGCGGCAGGGGGCTCCCTGATTGGCGAGCAGCAGCAATTGCCGATGCGGGGGCTGGAGGATCGCAAGTACGGCGATACCCGTGTGGCACCGGGCTATGTGCCGCCGTCTGAAGCGCCGGTCAAACCGGGCGGTATTGATTCAGGGTGGAAGCCATGAGTTCGGCGAGCCATACGCAATCGGCGGTTCCGCCGGCAGCGGCCGAGTCCACACCGCGCGCGTCCGTAATGACGCGCCCCGGCGCTGACGCGGTCAAGGTCAAGGGCTGGCTGCGGGCCCACAAGTGGCTGTTGTTGCGGCGCCTGTCGCAGCTGGGCATTTTGACGTTGTTCATGCTCGGGCCGTGGTTCGGCCTGTGGATTGTGAAAGGTAATCTGTCGTCGAGCCTCACCCTCGGGGTGTTGCCGCTGACCGACCCCTACCTGCTGCTGCAATCCGTGGCCGCCGGACAGGTGCCCTACAAGGAAGCCTTGCTGGGCGGCGGTATTGTGGCAGCGGTGTATTTGCTGCTCGGTGGTCGGCTGTTCTGTTCCTGGGTGTGCCCGGTGAACATGGTGACCGACGCGGCCGCGTGGTTGCGGCGTCGCCTGGGTATCAAGGGCGGCAAGGTGCCGAGCGAGTACACGCGCTACTGGTTGCTGGGCTTTACCGTGCTGGCTTCGGCGCTGACCGGGAGTATTGCCTGGGAATGGGTAAATCCGGTCTCGATGCTGCATCGTGGGCTGATCTTCGGATTCGGCCTGTCATGGGGCATCGTGCTCGGGGTGTTTCTCTACGATTTGCTGATCGCCAGTCGCGGTTGGTGTGGCCATGTGTGCCCGGTGGGCGCGTTTTACGGTGTGTTGAACTCGGCGGCGTTGATCCGGGTCACGGCGGACCGGCGCTCGCGGTGCGACGATTGCATGGACTGTTTTGCTGTGTGTCCGGAACCGCAGGTGATCCGGCCGGCATTGAAGGCGGTGGCGCAGGACCACCCATTGATTCTTGATAAAGACTGTACCAGCTGTGGGCGTTGCATCGACGTTTGCGGCAAGGATGTATTCAGATTGACCACCCGATTCGATAGGAGCGAGTCATGAAAAACAAGACCCGTAATCTCGTAGTCGCCTTGCTGGCAACCATGAGCCTGGGCATTTCTCTTGGTGTTCAGGCAGCTGACAGTGTTCAGTCCCTCCGGGGTCGGGATGTTTCAGCCCCGGAGTTGGACACTGGTGGATATGTTGTACCCAAGGATCATGCGCCGACAGCGCGTGACTATGTCCAGCAACCGCCGTTGATTCCGCACAAGATCGACGGCTACAACATCACGACCAATTTCAACAAGTGCATGGACTGCCATTCCTGGACGCGCTACCGGGAAACCGGCGCGACCAAGGTCAGCCTGACCCACTTCAAGGATCGTGACGGCAAGGAGTTGTCGAACATTTCGCCGCGCCGTTATTTCTGCAACCAGTGTCATGTGCCGCAGACCGATGCACCGACCTTGGTCGATAACACCTTCAAAAAAGCCGAAGGCTTGCGCTGAACCACCGCTTCAAGGGAGCTAGATATGAGCTACGACAATAACAGGGGCGGTCTCTGGGGACGCCTGCGCGGAGCCGGGCTCGGGCTGGTGTTGCTGGTGTTCGTGGCGGGCATCCTGTTCTGGGGCGGTTTCAACACTGCCATGGAATGGACCAACCGCGAGGCGTTCTGCATCTCCTGTCACGAGATGGAAGAGAACGTCTACAAGGAATATCGCAACACCATTCACTTCTCGAACCGAAGTGGCGTGCGAGCGACCTGTCCGGACTGCCATGTGCCGAAAGACTGGACGCACAAGATTCTGCGCAAAATCCAGGCATCGAACGAGCTGTGGCATCACTTCCTCGGCACGGTCGATACCCCCGAGAAGTTCAATGCCAAGCGCCTGCAGCTGGCACAGAACGAGTGGCGCCGGATGAAGGGGACGGATTCGCGCGAATGCCGGAACTGCCATAACTTCGAGTATTTCGACTACTCGATCCAGGGGCGTCGTTCGACTCGCATGCACCAGGAAGGCTTCTCCGAAGGCAAGACCTGCATCGATTGCCACAAGGGGATTGCCCACCAGTTGCCAGCGGTTGATCAGGATATCGGTAGCGAAAAGGGCGGCGCTGCGCCGGAAGTGTTCCATCCGACGGAAGCCAAGCCTGCCGGGGGTTAAGCCAGACCCTGGAGGTGTTGTACGAATCGGGCAAAGGGTCGCGCAAGCGGCCCTTTTTTTCGCGCGAACGATTTGATTTTGCACATATCCTTTTGCGCCGCAATGTGATGAAATCGCGGCCATGCTGGAAGTCACCGAACTCGCCTGCCTGCGCGGCGATCGCATGTTGTTTGCCGATGTGGCGCTGACCGTCCGACCCGGCGAGTTGGTGCGCATTGCCGGCCCGAACGGCGTCGGCAAGACCAGTTTGCTGCGTTTGCTGTGTGGCCTGGCCATGCCCGAACACGGACAGGTCAGCTGGAAGGGCGCCCGTATCGATCGCGCGCGCGAGGCTTTTCACCGTGACACGCTCTATCTGGGCCATGCCGCGGCCTTGAATGATTTGCTCAGTCCGCTTGAAAATCTGCGCTTCGCAGCGGCATGTCACGGCTTGAGCGCGGATGTCGGGCAGTCGGAACTCGCGCTCGAGCGCATCGGACTGGGGCCGCAGCGTGATTTGCCCGCCAAAGTCCTGTCTCAAGGGCAGCGGCGTCGGGTCGGCTTGGCGCGGCTGTATCTGTCTGAGAATGTTCCCTTGTGGATTCTCGATGAGCCCTTTACTGCGCTGGACGTCACGGCCGTGAGAGATCTGGCCGAGTGGCTCGATGCGCACTGCGCCCGGGGTGGCATGGTGGTGATGACCACGCACCAGGACGTGCCTTTTGCCACACCGATGCGCACCGTTGATCTTGCGGAGTCGGCATGCTGAGTGTTTTTCTCGAAGTGCTGCGCCGCGATCTGCTGTTGGCCTGGCGCAATCGTGCCGATGTGTTGGTGACCCTGGCGTTCTTCACCATCGTCGCCTGCCTGTTTCCGTTTGGCGTCGGTGCCGAGCCGAATCTGTTGCGTACCATTGCGCCGGGTGTGTTGTGGGTCGCGGCGCTGTTGGCGACGCTGCTCTCGCTGCACCGGGTGTTCTCACAGGACCACACCGACGGTGTGCTTGAACAACTGCTGTTGTCGCCCGAGCCGCCGGTGCTGTGGGTGCTGGCCAAGGTGCTGGCGCACTGGCTGACCACTGCCGTGCCCCTGGTCATTGCCGCGCCGGCACTGGCCTTGCTGTTTGATATGACGCAAAGCGCAACCGTGGTGCTGATCCTATCCTTGCTGCTCGGTACGCCGATCCTGTCGCTCCTGGGTGGGGTGGGCGCTGCGCTCACGCTGGGCCTTCGCGGTGGCGGCATGTTGCTGGCACTGCTGGTCTTGCCTTTGTTCGTGCCGATCCTGATTTTTGGCGCAGGTGCTGTGGATGCCTATCTGTCGGGCACTGGCGCGAGCGCGCATTTGATGCTGCTGGGCGGCGGATCGCTGGCGGCGCTGGCGCTGGCACCGTGGGCGTGTGCCGCCGCCTTGCGAATCGCGGTAGAGTAGGCCCCCGAAAAACCTGCGGTCGTCTCGCCGCTGCTATTGATTTCCTAAGGCCATGGAATCCGGACAACGCTTCAGCCTCTTTCGTTACGCCGCACCGAACGTGTTCTACCCGCTCGCCGGGCGTCTGGCGCCCTGGTTTGCGGCGGCGGCAGTGGCCTTCGCCTTGGTGGGCCTGTATCTTGGCTTTTTCGTCGCACCGACGGACGCCGTGCAGGGCGAGGTCTACCGGGTCATTTTTATCCATGTGCCGGCGGCATGGATGTCGATGTTCATCTATCTGATCATGGCGTTCTGGTCGGCGATCGGGGTGGTCTTCAACACCCGGCTGTCGGCCATGATGACTCAGGCGCTTGCGCCGACAGGCGCGATGTTCTGTTTCGTCGCCTTGTGGACCGGCGCCTTGTGGGGGCGGCCCACCTGGGGCGCCTATTGGGTCTGGGACGCACGGCTGACCTCGCAGCTGCTGCTGCTGTTCCTGTATTTCGGCTTCATGGCCTTGACCCGCGCCATTGAAGATCCGCGCCGGGCCGACAAGGCCGGGGCCATTCTCGCGCTGGTTGGTGCGGTGAATGTGCCGGTCATCTATTTTTCGGTGAAGTGGTGGAATACGCTCCATCAGGGCGCCTCGGTCAGTCTGACCAAAGCGCCGAGCATGGCGACCACCATGCTGATGGCCATGCTGGTGATGGCGCTGGCCTCGTGGGCCTATACGATCGCCGTCGTGCTGTGGCGGGTGCGCTCCTTGATTCTGGAGCGCGAACGCCATACCGACTGGGTGGGCGAAGTCCTCGAAGCCAAGGGGGCGCAGGCATGAACTGGCAATCCATGTCCGATTTCTGGTCCATGGGCGGGGCTGCATTCTTCGTCTGGGGATCGTACGGCGTCACATTTGCTTTGATTGCGCTGGAACTTGTCGTGGTGTTGCGCCGTCGGAAGCAGGTGGTTCATCGGTTGCAGCGACTGCGTCAGGCCATGAAGGCCAGCGCACGGCGCAAGGAGAGTCAAGAATGAAAGCCAGACAGAAACGTCTGATCCTCGTGGTGGCAGGTGTCGCCTTGCTCGGCGGTGCCGTTGCCTTGGTGTTGTCGGCATTTCAGCAGAACCTGGTGTTCTTCCACACGCCGACCGAGGTCGCCGAAGGCAAGGCGCCGCAGGGGCGGACCTTCCGCATCGGCGGCATGGTTGAGGGCGGCTCGATCAAGCGTGACGCCGACGGCATCACCGTGCGCTTCGCCATTACCGATACGGCTCGCTCGATTCCGGTGGCCTACAAGGGCCCGCTGCCGGACCTGTTCAAGGAAGGCAAGGGCGCGGTGGTGCAGGGCGCGCTGGGGGCTGACGGCCAGTTTGCCGCCACCGAAGTGCTTGCCAAGCACGACGAAAACTACATGCCGCCCGAAGCGCAGGACGCGATCGACAAGGCCCACAAAACAGCCTCGACGGTGTCGCAATGATCCCAGAACTCGGACACTTCGCGCTCATTCTGGCCTTCCTGGTTGCATTGGTGCAGGGCGTCGTCCCGCTGGTCGGCGCGCACCAGTACCGCAGCGCCCTGATCGCGGTGGCCCGGCCCGCCGCGGTGGCGCAGTTTGCGTTCATGGCGCTGGCGTTTGCCTGTTTGACCTGGGCCTTCGTGGCCAATGACTTTTCGGTTGAATACGTCGCCCAGCACTCCAACACGAAGCTGCCGCTCCATTATCGGGTGACGGCCGTGTGGGGTAGCCACGAGGGCTCCCTGCTGCTGTGGGGGCTGATCCTGGCGGGGTGGACGCTGGCCGTTGCGATGTTCTCGCGGACGCTGCCGGATATCTTCGTCGCTCGCGTGCTGGGCGTGCTCGGTCTGGTCAGCGGCGGTTTCACCTCATTCATCCTGTTCACCTCCAACCCGTTCACCCGTTTGCTGCCGGGCGTCGCGGAGGGGCAGGACCTCAACCCCCTGCTGCAAGATCCGGGGATGATCATCCATCCGCCGCTGCTCTACATGGGCTATGTCGGGTTCTCGGTGGCCTTTGCCTTCGCGATCGCCGCCTTGATCTCGGGACGACTGGATGTCGCCTGGGCGCGCTGGTCGCGCCCCTGGACCAGTGTGGCCTGGGTGTTTCTCACCCTCGGCATCGCGGTGGGCTCGGGCTGGGCCTACTATGAATTGGGCTGGGGTGGCTGGTGGTTCTGGGACCCGGTCGAAAACGCGTCCTTCATGCCTTGGCTGGTGGGCACTGCGCTGATCCACTCCCTGGCCGTCACCGAAAAACGCGGTGCCTTCCGCAGCTGGACGGTGTTGCTGGCCATCGCGGCCTTCTCGCTGTCCTTGCTGGGCACCTTCCTGGTCCGTTCGGGCGTGCTGACCTCGGTGCATGCCTTCGCCACCGATCCGCGTCGTGGTCTCTACATCCTCGGTCTGCTGGTGCTGGTGATCGGTATCTCGTTGATGCTCTTTGCCTGGCGTGCGCCCAAGCTCGCCGGCGGCGGCAAGTTTGCCCTGGTGTCGCGCGAGTCGGTGTTGCTGGCCAACAACGTGCTGCTGTCGGTGGTCGCCACCTCGGTGCTGCTCGGTACGCTCTACCCGCTGTTCCTCGATGCGCTCAATCTGGGCAAGATCTCCGTCGGCCCGCCGTACTTCGAGTCGGTGTTTTTGCCGCTGATGATACCGGTCGTCTTGTTGATGGCGATGGGCCCCTTGCTGCGCTGGAAGGGGCACGACACCGGGGTCATTCTCGGCAAGCTGGCGCCGTGGTTTGTCGCCAGTGTGGTGCTGGGATTCACCGGTGCCTGGCTGGCCGGCACGATGAGCTGGCGCATGATTGTCGGCATGTCGCTGGCCGCATGGGTGCTGATCGTCAATATCGTGCTGCTTGTCGAGCGTCTGGGTGAGCGCCCGGGTGCCGCTGCCGGTGTGCGCCTGAGCGGTATTCCCCGCGCCTGGTGGGGCATGTGGATCGCCCACGTCGGTATCGGTGTCTTCATCATTGGCGTTGCCATGGTCAATGGCACCCAGACCAATCTCGACGTGAAAATGCGAGTGGGTGACACGGCCACGATGGCGGGCTACGACTTCGAGCTCACCGCAATCACCGACGCCCCCGGCCCGAACTATGCCGCGGCGGAAGGCACCTTGAAGGTGACGCGCGACGGCAAGCCGGTCGCCACTCTTACCCCCGAAAAACGCATCTACCTCGCGCGCCAGATGCCGATGACCGAAGCGTCGCTGGATATCGGTCTGTTTGGCGATATCTATGCCTCCATGGGTGAGCAGATCGACGACACCACCTGGATCGTGCGCCTCTATCACAAGCCCTTTATCAGCTGGATCTGGTTCGGCTGCTTGCTGATGGCCTTTGGTGGCGGGCTGGCCGCGGCCGATCGTCGGTACCGCCGTCTGGCGGCACGTACCGCCCCTGACGCCGGCGCGCGTCAAACGGCCTGAAGAGACCTATGAAAGCCAAGTTTCTTGTTCCTCTGTTTCTGTTTCTGCTGCTGGTGGGCTTCCTCGGATTCGGCCTGAGTCTGAATCCGCGGGAAGTCCCCTCGCCGCTCATCGACAAACCCGCCCCCGACTTCACCCTGACGCGGCTGGACAAGCCCGAGCAAACGCTCGGTCTGGCCGACATGAAAGGCCAGGTGTGGCTGTTGAATGTGTGGGCGTCCTGGTGCGTGGCCTGTCGTCAGGAGCATCCGGTGCTGGTGGCGCTGTCAAAGCGCAAGGAAGTGCCGCTGGTCGGCCTCAATTACAAGGAAGTGCGTGGCGATGGCACGATCGACATGCGCAAGGTGGCGGCCGAGAACGAGTTGCCGATGGCCATTGAGCGCGCCAGCGATTGGCTGAAAAGCCATGGCGATCCCTACGATGTGAGCATTCTCGACATCAATGGTCGCGTCGGTATCGATTTCGGCGTGTATGGCGTGCCAGAGACCTTCCTCATCGACAAGCAAGGCGTGATCCGCTACAAGCACATCGGGCCGATCACGCCCGATGCGCTGCGCGACACCATCCTGCCCAAAGTGGCCGCCCTCAAGGCGGAATCCTGATCATGCGACGTCTTCTATTGGCCTGCGGGCTGTCTTTGTTCGCCCTCGCTGCGCACGCCGACACGGCGGCGCCGGTGGCCGCCGACCCGGTGCTCGAAGCGCGGGTCATGGCCTTGTCGCACAAGTTGCGCTGCCTGGTCTGCCAGAATCAGTCGATCGCGGAGTCCGACGCCGATCTTGCACAGGATCTGCGGGCGCAAGTGCGCGAGCAAATGACTGCCGGCAAGAACGAAGATGAAATTGCCGACTACATGGTGGCGCGCTACGGCGACTTCGTGCTGTATGAGCCGCCCATGCGCGGCAGCACCCTGTTGCTTTGGCTCGGCCCGATGGTATTGGCCGTGGTCGGCATTGGTGTGCTGATGGTGCGTCTGGCGCGCCGCAACAAAGAGAGCGCTCCGGTTCTGGACGACGCGCAGCGTGCAAAGGCGCGCGCCCTGCTTGAAAAAGACGATAAAAACGGAACACAGGCATGACTAGCTTCATCGTATTTGCCGGGTTGCTGGTGGTGGTGGCCCTGTTGATGGTGGCGGTGCCACTGTTCCGCAATGCCTCCGGCGCCCAGCTCGAGGACGACGCCAACGCCTTGCAAACCAAAACGGCCCTGGCTGTTCTGCGCGAGCAACTGGCTGAACTCGACGCGGATGTCGCTGGCGGCGATATGTCGCAGGCCGACTATCAGCGCACCCGCGACGAGCTCGAACGCCGTGCGCTGGACGAGGGCGAGACCCGCACGGGCACTTTGATCGGGAAGTCCGCACGCGGTTGGGGGGTGGTTACGGCGCTGCTGATCCCGCTGCTGGCGGGGGTGATCTATCTGGATATTGGCAGTCCCGAAGGGCTGGACCCGACCCAGGTCGGTGGCGCGGACACGCATCAGGTGACGCCGGAGCAGGTCGAGGAGATGGTGGCGACGCTGGCCGAGCGGCTCAAGCAGGACCCGGAAAACGCTGAAGGCTGGTTCATGCTGGCGCGTTCCTACAACGCGATGGGCCGCTTTGCCGAGGCGGCTACCGCCTACGGTGAGCTGGCCAAGCGCATGCCGGACGAGGCGCAGGTGTACGCCGATTGGGCCGATGCGCTGGCCGCGGCCAACAACCGTTCGCTGGCGGGCGAGCCCTTGGCATTGATCGACAAGGCCTTGTCGCTGGAGCCGGACAATATCAAGGCGCTGGCGTTGTCGGGCAGCGCAGCATTCCAGGCGTCCGATTTTGCCAAGGCGGCGGCGCAATGGGAGCGGATGCTGGCTCAGCTGCCCGCCGAAAGTGAATTGGCCACCTCCATTCGGCAAGGCATCGCCGAGGCACGCCAACGGGCAGGTATGGCGCCTATGGCGGCGTCTGCACCGCCGGCGGCGGCGTCGGCCGCAACCCCCGGGGCCGGCATTTCCCTGGTGGGCACGGTGGCACTGTCGCCCGCCTTGGCCGAGAAGGCCAGCGCGGACGATGTGCTGTTTGTCTATGTTCGCCCGGAGGGTGGCGGCATGCCCTTTGCCATCCTGCGCAAGACGGTGGCGGACCTGCCTTTGCAGTTCGATTTCGCCGGCGTGCCGTCGATGGCCGGCAATCGACCGATTCCTGCCAAGGTGGAAATCGGCGCCCGGATTTCAAAGAGCGGTAATGCCGGCGCCCGGCCGGGGGATCTCGATAGCGGTGTGCTGGCCGTGCCGCCGGACGCGAGCGGGGTGAATCTCCTGATCGAGACGGAGCTGGCGCAGTAATAAAAAAACCCGGGTCACCCCGGGTTTTTTCATTCAGTCGGCCACGACGGGTGCCGGACTGTCGACACCGGCGAACCAGGTGCCCTGGATCGCTTCGTGCACCCGGCTGAAGCCCAGTTGAAGTTCATCGACAAAGGCGTGGAGCCGGTCGGGTGAGTCGGCCAGGCTGGCGGCGTCTTCTGTCGCCAGCATGCCGAGCAACTCCGTCACCCGCTGGCATGCCAGTGTTGCCCTGGGCAGTGTGTACAGCTTGCGGTGCAGATTGTTCAGGCAGCGGTACAAGGCGCGTGGGAACTGCGGGTTGAGCAGAATGAAACGCACCACATCGGGGCCGCGGACCCGCAGCCGGACTTGCTGCCGGTACATCTGATAGGCCGACAGCGACTTGAGCACACTCATCCACTGCAGGTTCTCGAAGGGGGTGAGGTCGTCGGGTGTGCGCGGCAGCAGATTGGCCGAGCGGACGTCGAGGATGCGGGTGATCATGTCCGCGCGCTCGAGATAGCCGCCGACGGCGCAGAAGGTTCGCGCGGGCGTGTCGCTCAGACTGCCGTCGAGCATGCCGGTCAGTGCCTGGCAGCCGCGGATCACCACGCGCAGGAAATCGTCGAGTCGGCGCAGGTCGATGGTGCCGCTGAAAATTTCGGAGCATTCGAGGAACAGCCGGTTCACTTCTTCCCACACTTCGCGCGGCATGACTTCGCGGGTGGTGCGCAGGTTTTCACGGGCGGCGGCGAGTGCGCCCAGAATGGAGCCTGAGTAGCGGCGGTCTGCGCACAGGAAGGTCAGTACGTTTGCGGCGTCTCGCTCGGTGTAGTACTCGTCAAAGATTTCGTCCGCACCACTGATCGATATCAGTGATGACCAGCCGAGCGTGGCGGTGCCGGGGAAGTCGAGCATCAGGTGGCGGCTGACCCGCACCAGGCGGGCGGTGTCTTCGGCGCGCTCCAGATAGCGCGCCATCCAGTAGAGGTTTTCGGCTACACGTGACAGCATGTTCAGCTCCCTTGTCCTTGGACTTGCCCCTGTCCGGAAGTGTCGACGATCCAGGTGTCTTTGCTGCCGCCACCTTGCGATGAGTTGACGACGAGCGAGCCCTTGACCAGTGCAACACGGGTCAGACCGCCGGTGGTCACATAGGTGTCGGTGCCTGAGGACAGAATGAAGGGGCGCAGGTCGACATGGCGAGGTTCGACGGCGTCGTCGGTGAGCGTCGGGGTCACGGACAGACTCAGGGTGGGTTGGGCCATATAGTTGCGCGGGTTCGCCTTGATCAGCTCGGCGAACTTGGCTTGCTCTTCGGCGCTCGAGTGCGGGCCGATGAGCATGCCGTAACCGCCGGACTCGTTGGCCGGCTTGACGACGAGTTTGTCGAGATTGGCCAGCACGTAGTTGCGGTCGTCCTCGCGCATGCACAGATAGCTCGGCACATTGGGCAAGATGGGGTCGGCGTCCAGGTAGTAGCGGATGATCTCCGGCACATAGGCATACACCACCTTGTCGTCGGCCACGCCGGCGCCCGGCGCGTTGCACAGGGTCACGTTGCCCTTGCGCCACGCCCGCATGACGCCGGGCACGCCGAGGGCGGATTCGGGATTGAAGACCTCGGGATCGATGAACAAGTCGTCGACCCGGCGGTAGATCACATCCACATGGACCAGGCCGTCGATCGTACGCATGTAAACGCAGTCGTCAGAGCCCACAATCAGGTCGGAGCCTTCGACCAGGTCGACGCCCATCTGCTGGGCCAGAAAGGCGTGCTCGTAGTAGGCCGAGTTGTAGATGCCGGGGGTGAGCACGACGATGTTCGGTTCGCTGATCTGTCGCGGTGACATCGCTGCGAGCATGTCGTAGAGCTGCGCCGGGTAGTCGTCCACCGGCAGGATACGGCCGGTCTGGAACAGCTCCGGCATCACACGCTTGCTGACGTTGCGGTTCTCGAGCATGTAGGACACGCCGGACGGAATGCGCAGGTTGTCTTCGAGCACGTAAATGGTGCCGTCCTTGTCGCGGACGAGGTCGGAGCCGCAGATGTGCGCCCAGATGCCGCCCGGCGGACGGATGCCGACACATTGCTGGCGGAAGTTAACCGATTGCTCCAGCAGTTCGGCCGGGAAAACACCATCCTTGATGATGCGCTGCTCGTTGTAGAGGTCATCAATGAACAGGTTGAGCGCCTTCACGCGTTGCTTGAGGCCAGCTTCGACATGCGCCCATTCGTGGCTGGGGATGATGCGCGGCATGATGTCGAAGGGCCAGGCGCGGTCGATCATGTCGCCGTCGGAGTAGACGGTAAAGGTGATGCCCATGACCTGGATGGCGACTTCCGCCGCGGTTTTCAGATCGCGAACTTCCTGTGCGTCGATGGAACTCAGGTAGTCGCATACCGCCTGGGCCGCAGGTCGGGGTTTGCCCGCGCTCGCCAGTAGCTCGTCGTACAGGCCTTCGCAGGCATACTCATTCCAATCAATTTTCGGCATGGCTCCTCCCTGAGGACTGTGCACACCATGGCGGCTGCGTGCACTTGTTTGGGGCATTCTCGTCGTTCGGCGTTTCATCAAAGGGCACTGCTCTACTATACGCCAGCGCCCGAGAATGCCCTCTGGGCGCCGTTTGAAGCGATGTGTTCGTGCGCTTGTGCGCGTCGTTTCCGATGCGGCGCAGGTCGCCGGCCTCAGGCGCGATGAAGTACATGCAAGAAGTGTTCCGGCGGCAGGGCGCGGTGATAGAAATAGCCTTGGGCCATGTCGCAACCGTAGCCGCGGAGTTGGTCGGCCTGCGCTGCCGACTCCACGCCTTCGGCCACGACCTGGAGGTTCAGGTTGTGGCCGAGCTGGACGATGGTCCGGACGATGGTGTCGCTGTCCGGATCGCAGTTCAGGTCGGCGATGAAGGCCCGGTCGATTTTCAGATGGTTGACCGGGAATCGCTTCAGATAGGCCAGGCTGGAGTAGCCCGTGCCAAAGTCGTCGATCGACAGCCCGACGCCGAGACTGGCAAGGCCCGCCAGGCTTTCGCGAGTGGTGATGTTGTCTTCCATCAACACCGATTCGGTGATTTCCAGAATCAGGTGCGCAGCGGGCAGTCCCGTTTCGGTCAGCATGGCGCGCACCATTTCGGTCAGCCCCGGGCGGTGGAACTGCACGGCGGACAGATTGACCGCCACCGGGATGGGGCGACCGCAGGCCTGCGCCCATTTGCGCGCCTCGGTGCAGGCCGACCGTAGCGCCAGCTCCCCCAGTTGTTGAATGTGACCGAACTTTTCGGCGACGGGGATGAAGGCGTCGGGCGGGATGCTCGTGCCGTCGGGCTGAATCCAGCGCGCCAATGCTTCGGCGCCGACGAGCACGCCGGTGGCGAGGTCGATTTGCGGTTGGTACCACCATTGAATCTGGCCGTTGCGCAGCGCGCCGCCCATCCGGGATTCCAGGTCGAACTGGTCTTCCAGCTCGCGATTCATGTCGGCCGAGAAAAAGCGATAGTCGCCGCGGCCGCTGTTCTTGACCTGGTAGAGCGCGACGTCTGCCTTTTGCAGCAGGGCTTCGACGGTGTCGCCATCGTCGGGGAACATGGCAACCCCCATCGACACCGAGATACGCAGCGCGCGCCCATCGAGCGTGACCGGCTCGTCCATTTCGCGTTGCAGCTTTTCGCACACATGCGCCGCGTCGGCGGCGCGATCCAGTTCGGGCAACAGAATGACGAATTCGTCGCCGCCTTGTCGGCTGATCGTGTCGGTCTCGCGCAGGTGCGGCATCATTCGTCCGGCGACGGCGATCAGCAGCAGATCGCCAATCGGGTGACCGAGCGTGTCATTGACCGTCTTGAAATGATCCAGATCCATGAAGATCACCGCTACCCGGTTACCCACCCGGCGGGCCCGGCCCATGGCGCGTTCGAGCCGATCGCTCAGCAGGGTTCGGTTGGGCAGGCCGGTGAGGGTGTCGTGGGTCGCCATGTGGCGAATGTGATCCTGAGCGAAGCGCTGTTCGGTGATGTCCTGCATGGAAGCGATGAAGCGCAGGGGCGCGCCTTGCTTGTCACGGCGCACCACCTGGCCGCGCTCGCGCACCCAGAGGGCGGTGCCGTCGGCGCGCACCATGCGATGCTCGCTCTCGAAGTGCGGTGTACGGCCCGACAGGTGTTGCTGCAATTGGGATGCCACCCGCTTCTGGTCGGCCGGATGGATGTGGGCGTCGCGAATTCCGGGGGTGTTTGTGGTGTGCTCGAGGCGGAGCATGGCCAGCCAGCCTGGCGCATAAAATGCATCGCCGCTGCGCAGGTCGAGATCCCAGACGCCCTGACCGGCGTTGTCCAGCGCCAGATGCCAGCGTTGCTCGAATTCTGCCAGCGTGTCGCGCTGTTTGCGGTACTGGCCCAGTGACCACATCAGTCCAACCAGCGCGGCGGCGAGCAGGCCGAGGACCAGCACACCGCTCCAGACCTGTTTTTTGTAGCGTTCGTAGATCGACGGCGTGTAGTCGATCAGGTCGGCGCCGGCCGGGAGTGTGGCACGGTGGATTTTCCAGCGCTCGATCTGCGGCCACCGGTAGCGTGGGGGCGCGGGCAGCAACTGCACGGCAGGCCCGGCGTCGTGGCCGCTCAACAGCCGCCGGATCAGATCGGCCGCCGCTTTGCCGGTTTGCGGGCCGGCCGAGACCCGGCCTCCGAGGCAATCGCTTTGCAGCAGGATCGGCTCGTAGATGCAGAACATCGGCATGTTGGCCGCAAGGGCAAGCTGTCGGCCGAAGGTGGCGGGAATGAGCCGTCGCCCTGTGCCGTCGCGGGAGGCGCGCAGGTAAACCAGGGCCGTGTCGCGAGGTGCCGTGGCCACCTCGGCGAGTAGCGCCTCTGTGTCTTTGACCTGGATGAAGCGCACGCTGACGCGCTCGCTCAAAGCGGCAAGTTGAGCGCGCGCCGCGTCGAGTGCTGCGATATCGCTCCGGCCTGCCCCGGCGACAACCCATAGCGCGCGGGTGTTTGGCAGCATCGCCAGCGCATCGGCGGCGGTTTCCGCAATGGCCAGGGTCTGGCGCAGCGAGAATCGGCCCGCGTCGAGGGTGGCGGGGATATCCATGAAGTCGCTTTCGATCTGAATGATCGGGCCGTCGGCCAACCAGCGACCATGCTCGCGCATGAACTGCTTGCTGGGCAAACCGCTCAGGATCACCGCATCAAAGGGCGGCCGGGCGCCGTGCTTGAGTTTGAGCGCCTGGTTGATGAGTTTGGCGCGTGCCGGATCATAGTTGTCGACCATGTCCAGATAGACGCTTTCGAGCACTGTCCCGGCTTGCTCGGTCGTCGGGGAAAATCCCCTGCGCAGACCCTCTTCGAGCAGGATCTCGTAGGGCGCATCGCGGTTGCCGAAAAAGATGCTCAGTACCCGGGGGCGCGCCGTCGTGTCGATTGCCGTGGCCGAATCGGCCCGTGCTGCGCCATGGGGCAGCAAGAGCAGGCAGGCCAGCAGCAGGGGGCAGTATTGACGCATCCAGACCCTCGGGTGATGTGTCATTGGCATGGCCAGTGGATGGGCCATGATAGTGGCTATGGTAGCCGCTTACCCATGATGCGTGATAGACGCGCGGTCAGCCGGCGGCTGAACCGGTGGCGCTTTGCGCCGTCGAAGGCGATAGTGGCGATTCGGATCTGTCAGACCATGGGGCGAGGGAGTGGGTTGAATGAGTGATGGGCAAGCGCCGGAGCCGGCGCGGTTCGGCACGATGCTGGGTGTGGCTGCGGGCGACGTGCCCGTGTATTCGTCCCACTACCCCTCGGCTGACCGGACGGCGTATCCGGATCGCCACAGCTATCGCAGTTATCTCGACGGCGAATACATGGGCTACAAGTGGCAGTGCGTCGAGCTCGCACGTCGTTGGCTGTATCTCAACAAGGGCTACGTGTTCGACGATGTGCCCATGGCTTACGACATCTTCCGGTTACGCTCGGTGCGCGTGGTGAAGGATGACCGGCGCCTGCCGCTGCACGCCTTTCATAACGGTGCGCGGCGGCATCCCGAGCCGGGCTGCCTGCTGATCTGGGACGAGGGCGGCGAGTTCGAGGTCACCGGGCATGTCGCGGTGATTGTCGAGGTGCATGCCGATCGGGTGTGCGTGATCGAGCAGAACGTGGGTCATCACGTTTGGTCGGCCGGACAGACATACTCGCGGGCGCTGCCGGCGCGGATCGATGAAACGGGGGGCTACTGGATTTCCGCGCAGATGCCGGGCGCGAAGATTCTGGGCTGGATGCTGCAGACAGACGATGCCACGCATGCGGTGGCGCATGAGTCGGTCGCTATGGGTTTGTTCAATCTGCAAGTGGGCCAGGTTGAGAATGAGGGGCAGCATCGTGCGCCCTGGCTGGATGCGCGACAGCCGGATGAGGCCGCATTCATCGCCAAGATGGGCGGACACCGGCTGACGGATCGTGAGGCGGACCAATACCGCTACTTCCGTGTGTCGGACACGGCGCTGCGCGAGTTGCGCCGGGCCACCAACGAGCTGCACGCCATGTTCATGCATGCGACCCAGGCGGTGCTGCACGACGACACCTTGTTGGCGCACTTCAACATTCCGCAGGTGTTGTGGCCGCGTTTGAAGGTGTCGTGGGATCGCAGGCGCAACCAGATGATTACCGGGCGCTTCGATTTTTCGGTGTCGGATCGCGGCGTCAAAGTGTACGAGTACAACGCCGATTCGGCCTCCTGCCACATGGAAACGGGCAAGGTGCAGGGGCGGTGGGCCGAGCACTTCGGCTGCGACGACGGGGTGTGCCCGGGCGACGGATTGTTCGACGGGCTGGTCGAGGCCTGGCAGGAGAGCGGGGTGGATGATGTGCTGCACATCATGCACGACCGCGATATGGAGGAGACCTACCATGCCCGCTACATGCGCTCGGCCATCGAAGCGGCGGGTATTGCCTGCAAGATGATCAAGGGCGTCTCGGACCTGGCCTGGAACGCGCAGGGGCAGGTGGTGGACGCCGACGGCCAGCCGATCCGCTGGGTGTGGAAGACCTGGGCATGGGAGACCGCGCTGGATCAGCTGCGTGCCGAGTGCGACGAAGACGCGCGTGCGCTGGCCGAGATCAATGCCGGTGAGGGTTCGCCGCGCCCCCCGCGGCTGGTCGATGTGCTGCTGCGCCGCGACGTGGTGGTGTTTGAACCGCTATGGACGTTGATCCCGAGCAACAAGGCGATCCTGCCCATTTTGTGGTCGATGTTTCCGAACCATCCCTATCTGCTCGACGCGCGCTTTGCGCTGGATGCCGATTTTCCGGTGGATGCGGGCTATGTGGCCAAGCCGATCGCCGGGCGTTGCGGCAGCAATATCAGCATCTTCGACGCGCATGACGCGCTGGTGACCGAGACCGAGGGGCGGTTCGAGGCGCAGGATCAGGTGTATCAAGCCTTTTTCGGCCTGCCGCAACTCGATGGGTTGAACGTGCAGGTGTGCACCTTTTCGGTTGGCGGCGTGTATGGCGGGGCGTGCGTGCGGGTCGATCCGTCGCTGGTGATCACCACCGACAGCGATCTGCTGCCGCTGCGGGTGGTGGCGGATGCCGACCTGTTGCGCGCTTGAGGGGGCGTTTCAGTGCTTCATGCCGGGCATGGCGGCGGCGCGGATCGGGGTGACGGGGGCGTGGACGGTGTACTCGCTGCCATCCGAAAACTGCAGCAAGAGCGGCACCATGGCGCCGGCTTTGAGGGGCTGTTTCAGGCCGATCAGCATCACATGCTTGCCGCCCGGCGCCAAGGCGGCGCGGCTTCCGGCCGGAATGTCGACGCCGTCGATGCGGCGCATGCGCAGGATGTCGCCATCGCGAATGTGGTCGTGCAGTTCCACGGTATTGGCAACCTCACTGCGGGCACCCGTCAGGCGGATCGGCGTGGCGGTGGTGTTGATGACCGTCAGGAAGGCGGCCGAGTTGGGCGCGGCGGGCGGCATCTGGCGGACATAGGCGTCTTCAATCGCGACACCATCCGCCATGCCGGCGGCCAGCGTGAGTGGGGCGAGGCTGGTCGTCAGGAATGCGATGGCAAGATGCAGTGTGTTTTTGGAAAGCATGGGGCGGGTCTCTTTGTGGCGCGGGCGGTCGGAGCGGGTCAGCGCGGTCATTCTAGCGGCGGACTGTCGCCTGCGTCGTTGCTGTGCGCCGAATCAAAGATAAACGGCAGCAGGTAGCGCGTCCGTCCGTAGTCCACCTGCAGCGTGGCCTGCCATTGCATGGCGCCGGTAATGCACACCGACAGTGCGGTCTTGCCTTCGAATCGGTTGTTTCCCACGGGCAGCAACTGCGGCTGATTGGCCGCCATTTTCATGGTGGTGCCGTTCAGGTCGACCATCACGCGGTCGGGTGTCTCTCCGGTGAAGTCGGCGTTCAGGTCCAGATCTTCCATCACCGGGATCGGCTGCGGGCCGATGGTGAAGCGAACCGTTGCGCCAGTGGGCAGCGTCTGGGTGCACGCGCCGGTGTTGAGGTCGCAGTCGGCGTGCGGTAGCAACACCTCGGCGGGCGGTGCCGTCCACAGATGCCATCCGTACAAGGCCGCAGCGAGCAGCGCCAGCACGGCACCCAATGCGGTGAATTTCGGGGTCAGTGAACGGAAGGTTTCAGTCATGAAATCGGGGTGGGGTGGTATCTCGCGGATGGGCGAAGCGCCTTGATTGGCGGGGCTCCAAGAGTAAGTGCGACAGTTCGTCGCACAAATTGACTAATATCAACGTTAGGGAAAGCTGATGCGCGCACCATGTGCGGCAAATTATCGCAGTGTGCTATCGGCGACGATTTGTGCGTTTGTGCAGTATCGGAACTTTCTGTTCAGGGAGAGAAGAATATGAAGACAAGTATCAAGCAGGCGGTCGGACTGGCGCTTGCGGCTGGCTTCGGTCTGGCAGCGACGACTTCGGCATTTGCTGCCGAATCGCTGCAGGATGTCATGAAAAGCCGCGGGCTGTCCCAGCAAGACCTTTTGGCCGCAGCCAAGACCTATGTGCCGACCGGCAAGCGCGACGAATTCCTCGCGTTCAGCTCGGGCGGTCAGTCCGGCCAGATCATTGTGTATGGCATCCCGTCCATGCGCATCCTCAAGTACATCGCCGTGTTTACGCCGGAACCGTGGCAGGGCTACGGCTTTGACGAGAACTCGAAAGCCGTGCTGCGTCAGGGCAACATCGACGGCAAGGAAATCAACTGGGGTGACACGCACCACCCGGCGATGTCCGAGACGCAAGGTCAGTACGACGGTCAGTTCCTGTTCATCAACGACAAGGCCAACCCGCGCCTCGCCGTGATCGACCTGCGCGACTTCGAGACCAAGCAGATCGTGGTCAACCCGATCTTCAAGTCCGAGCACGGTGGTGCGTTCGCCACGCCGAACACCGAGTACGTGATCGAAGCCGCGCAATACGCGTCGCCGCTGGCCAACCAGAAGTTCGAGCCGCTCACCTCGTTCAACAGCAAGTATCGTGGTGGCGTGACGTACTGGAAGTTCGATCGTCATGAAGGCCGTCTGGTCCCGAGTGAGTCCTTCTCCCTCGAGCTGCCGCCGTACTCCCAGGACTTGTCCGACGCGGGTAAAGGCCCGTCCGACGGCTGGTCCTTCACCAACTCCTTCTGCTCCGAGCGTTATGTCGGTGGTATCGAGAAGGGTCGTCCGCCGTATGAAGCCGGTTGTTCCGCCAAGGACACCGACTACATGCACGTGGTCAACTGGAAGAAAGCTGCCGAGCTGGTCAAGGCCGGCAAAGCCACCAAGATCAACGGTCACAACGTGCTGCCGATCGAAGTCTCGGTCAAGGAAGGCGTGCTCTTCCTGGTGCCCGAGCCCAAGTCCCCGCACGGTGTCGACGTGACGCCTGATGGCAAGTTCATCACCGTCTCCGGCAAGCTCGACACCCACGTGTCGGTGTACAGCTTCGAGAAGATTCAGGCCGCCATCCAGGCCGGCAAGTTTGAGTCGAAAGACCCGTACGGCATCCCCGTGATTTCCATGAAGGAGGCGCTGCACACCCAGGTCGAACTCGGCCTTGGCCCCCTGCATACCCAGTACGATGCCAAGAACTGCGTTGCCTACACCTCGCTGTATGTGGATTCGCAGGTTGCCAAGTGGAACTACTGCGAAGGCAAGGTGCTCGACAAGATCAGCGTGCACTACAACATCGGTCACCTGATGACCATGGAAGGCGATTCCATGGCCCCGCAGGGCAAGTACCTGGTGGCGCTGAACAAGCTGTCGATCGACCGCTTCAACCCGGTGGGCCCGCTGCATCCGCAGAACCATCAGCTCATCGACATCAGCAACGACAAGATGCAGTTGCTGTACGACATGCCGGTGCCGCTGGGTGAGCCGCACTATGTGGTCGCCATCAAGGCCGACAAGCTGAAGCCTGCCGTGCGCTACAAGGTCGGCACCGACAGCCGTACCGACAAGCCGCACCCGGGTGCCGTCAAGGCGGGTCAGGAAAAGACCGTTCGCACGGGCAACAAGGTCGAAGTGTTCGGTACGCTGATCCGTTCGCACATCACGCCGGAAACCATCGAAGTCGAGAAGGGTGATGAAGTCACGATCCACCTGACCAACCTCGAGCGCGCGCAGGACGAGACCCACGGTTTCACCGTGTCGACCTTCAACGTGCATGCATCGGTCGAGCCGGGCAAGACGGTCACCGTCAAGTTCAAGGCTGACAAAGAAGGTGTGTATCCGTACTACTGCACCGAGTTCTGCTCGGCGCTGCACCTCGAAATGCAGGGTTACCTCCTGGTCAAGCCGAAGGGCTGGAAGCCTGAGAAGGACGCCTCGCTGGCCGGTGCGAACTACACGGAAGCGGATTACAAGAAGACGCTGAAGAAAGTGGCTGACACCCAGGCGGTCATCGACCAGGTTGTGGGCTACATCACCAGTGTCAACTACACCGACTTCCCGGATGTGGTCGCCATGATGGAAGATGCTGTCGATCAGCTCAACCACACCAAGGCAGCCAAGGCCAAGCACGAAGACGCCGCACGCGGTGGTGATTGGGAACAGGCGAACCTGTGGGCCGAGCAAGTGTGGCAGTATCAGGTTAAGGCAGCCGACCTCGGTCTGCGTGCCAAGACCTATCTTGAGCAAAATGGCGCCAAGAAGGTTGAGTAATTTTTGACCTGAACCAAAGCAGTGCTGACCGGGGAGTGATATCTATTGCTCCCCGGTTTTTCATTTTGAGAGGGAATACCCATGAAGAAAGCAGTTGTATTTGCCGCGCTGGTCGGCCTGATGGCTACGCCGGCTCTGGCCGAAGATGGCGCCAAGCTGTACGCCGAGAAAACCTGTGCCGCTTGCCATGGCGCGGATGGCAAGAAGCCGCTCATGCCCAACTATCCGAAAATTGCGGGCCAGAACGCCGCCTATCTTGAGGCGCAGATGCAAGACATCAAGAGTGGCAAGCGCAACAATGGCCAGACCGCCGCGATGAAGGGTGTCATGCACCTGGTCGACGATGCGCAGATCAAGGTGCTCGCCGATTACGTGTCCAAGATGGCGCCCTGAGTTTTCGCAACGCTTGTCCGCGCCACACCGTGCATTGGTCTTCGGATCGATCCACGGTGTCTGCATTTCAAAAGCAAGCGGACAGTTTTTGATGGGCATCAACGTACGCTTGCGAATGTTGGCGTACTTTAGCGATTACTAATTCTCTTCAGAGGGATGAGAACCATGAAACAGTTTTTGATTGCAGCGTCCTTGGCCGTGTTTGCGGTCGGCGCAGTGCAGGCGGCCGGTGGCCCCGCACCGAAGAAAACCGGTATCGAAGGCGAAGGCTATGTCTGGAACGCCGAAGGTGGCGAGAAAAACGAAGCCCTGACGCTCAAGGGCGATGTCACGAAGGGCAAGGAAGTCTATGAAATCTGTGGCGCCTGTCACTTGCCCTCGGGCGCAGGTCGTCCGGATGGCACCTTCCCGCAGCTGGCCGGCCAGCACTCGACCGTGCTGATCAAGCAGATGGCCGACATTCGCGCCGGTCTGCGTGACAACCCGACCATGTATCCGTTTGCCGCGACGATGACCGACGCGCAGGATCTGGCCAACGTGTCTGCCTACATTGAGAGCCTGTGCGTTCCGACCGATCATGGCAAGTACGACGAAGCCGACAAGATGCTGCAGATCGCCAAAGGCCGCACGCTGTACAAAAAAGAGTGCAAGGAATGCCACGGCGACAACGGTGAAGGCGTGAAGGACAAGTTCTATCCGGTGATCGCCGGCCAGCACTACAAGTACCTGCTGCGCCAGATGACCGAGATTCGCGATGGTCACCGTCGCAATGCCAACCCGGACATGGTGAAAGTCATCTCCAAGTATACGGACAAGGACCTGGTGGCGATTTCTGCTTACCAGTCCAGCCTGAAGATGCCGGGCAGCATGTGTAAGTAATGGTGTTCCCCGAGCATCGTGGCCATGGCTACGATGCTCGGGTTCAGCGCGGCGCGAATGACCGCGCGTTAATAAACATCGGCGCAAGAGGCGCCTGGACGGATCCCGTCCCGATCGGGCGCACTGTGTCCATGGTGCAGCACCACACCGCGACGGGACATCCAACGACACGGTGAACGTATGCAACCCCAGAACACTGCCGCCGCGAGCAAGCAATCGCTGATCGTTCGCGGACTGACCCTGATCGCCCTGGCGCTTATGATCGGTGCCTATTTCCTGCCGACCTGGTGGGTCGCACTGACTGCGCCAAACTACCCCGAAGACGCCTTTCCCGATGGTATTCGTATCCACTTCAGCTTCACTGGCGTGGAAAACGGCTGCAGCACGGCACCGAAAGCCAGCCGCCTGATGACCGAGACCTTCCAGGAAGACCTGGGCTCACAGAAAGAGCGCTACAACCCGATTCTCGAGGCGCAGAAGAAAGAAAAGTCCGATATCAACAAGAACGCAGAGGCACTTGACTGCGTGCATGAGATGAACACCATCAACCACTACGTGGGTATGCACCCGATCGGTATCGGTGCGCCGGTAGAGCAGCAGTTGTCGCGCTATATATTCGGATTCTTCGGTGTCATGTTGCTCGGCTTTGCGGTCGCAAAACGCAAGGCACGCCTGATGGTGCTGGGCGTCGGCTTTGCCGCCGTGGCGGCATGGATGGTCGGAGAGCTGTTTGTCATGGGCAAGATGCAGACCTATGCCGAGCACTACATGGAAGCGGCGGGCGCCTTCTTCAATGAACCCGAGCGCATCGCGCAATGGGGAAGTACGCTTGTCAGCGTCACCACGGGCGTGGCTGTGGGCTTGATGGCCGCGATGGTGGTGGTGTGGGTCGGCGTCTGGAAGGTTCGTGGATTTTCCTTGCTGCTGGCCTTGGTGCCGGCGCTGCTTCCGGTTTTCTTTGTGATCGACTACGCCGGCTGGCTGTGGTTCTTTGGCCATAACCTGCACCCGTGGGGTGCATTCACGGTCAAGCCTTTCATGCCGACGGTATTTGGTGTGGGCAAAGTGGCGCAGTTCTCCACCTACTCTTACCCCTACTGGGGTTACCTGGCGGTGGTGATCATGACGCTGTGCCTGCTGTTGGCAACCTTGCTTCGTCGCAAACAGATGCGCGAGGGGACGGCGGAGTGACAATGCTGACGCGGCTATTGCCGATCGTCGCAATCCTGGCCGGGGCACTGTATCCGCAAACGACCACGCTGGCCAATGTCGAATCAGCGCTGGAAAAGCTCAAAGCGTCGGGCCTGAAGGCGGCCGGGGAGGCGCCCAAGGCGGCGCCGACCGAGCCGATCGACCCGCGGGTAGCTTTCCCCGGCTCAGGCATGGAAAAGAGCGGCTTGCCGGACGCCGCGGCGGATTCCTGGGGTGACTCATCCCGACCGGCACCGAAGCCGACCGCGCCGAATCGCACCGATATGCCGTGGTTCCAGACCCTGGTCGACGCGGCGCCGGTGGGCAGCGTGATCAAGGTGCCGCCGGGCGATTACGCGGGCCCGGTGCTGGTGGACAAAACCCTGTCCATCGAAGGCGATGGCAAGGTCGTGATTCACGGCGGCGGCAGTGGCACCGTGATGGTGGTGCAGGCCGCAGGCGTGGCCGTGCGCGGGCTGCGCCTGACGGGATCGGGTGGGTCGCACGATTCGGACGATGCCTGCCTGAATGTGCGTGGACAGCACGGTCTGTACGAATCGATCCGGATGGATGACTGCCTGTTTGGTGTCGACCTCAAGCAGGCGCATTACAACACGCTACGTAACAGCCACATTCAGTCCAAGCCGGCCGAGCTCGGCTTGCGCGGTGACGGCATTCGTCTGTGGTCGAGCAACAACAACCTCATCGAAGGCAATGAGGTGATCGACTCGCGCGACGTGGTGGCCTGGTACTCCAACGACAACATTTTTCGCAACAATGTCGGCCGGCGCAGCCGTTACTCGCTGCACTTCATGTTCGCCAACCGCAATCTGGTCGAAGGCAACAAGTACTACGACAATTCGGTGGGGGTGTACGTCATGTACGCCGGCTATTCGACCATTCGCAATAACGTGATCTCGCAGGCTTCGGGCGCGACGGGTATGGCGGTCGGCATGAAGGAAGCCTCTGATGTCATCATCGAAGGGAACGAGATCATCTACTGCGCGGTCGGCATCGGCAGCGACATCTCGCCTTTCGAGCCCGACAGTACCGTCATCATCCGTGGCAATCGCATCGCCTACAACGGCATCGGTATCCAGTTTACCTCCGACATTGGCGGTACCGAGGTGAGTGGCAACATCTTTGAGGGCAACCTGTCGCAGATCGCCGTGGGTGGCGCGGGTGCGGCCACCAAGAGCACATGGCACGGCAACTACTGGGACGACTATCAGGGGTTTGACCGAAACGCCGACCGTGTGGGCGACACGCCCTATGAGCTGTATGCCTTCACCGACCAGTTGTGGATGGAGCAGCCCTACGCCCGCTTCTTCAAGAATGCGCCCATGCTCGAGGCGCTCGATTTCCTCGAACGGCTCGCGCCTTTCACCAGCCCTGTGCTGTTGCTCAAGGACGACGCGCCGATGTTTTACAACCCCAAAGAGGCAAGATCATGAGCCAGGAGACCGAATCCGGTCCGGCCGTGCCAGCTGAGTCTGAGGCGGCTTCGGCGCCCCGTGCCAAAAAAGGCGGTGCGGCACCACGTTCAAATGCGCGAGCGCTCGAAGCGCGGCGCCGTTTCATCCGTTCGGCGGTGATGAGCACCGGCGTGGTCGGTGCGGGGCTGGCCGGCTATCTGCCCGTGGCCGCGCAGGCCGACAATCCCCGGCTGCGCCCGCCCGGCGCGCTGGATGAAAACGACTTTCTGTCCTCGTGCATCAAATGCGGCCAGTGTGTGCAGGTGTGCCCGGTGCAAGCCATCGTGCTCGGTGACATCACTGACGGCTTCGGCCTGGGCGTGCCGCACATCGAGTCGCGCGAGCAGGCCTGCGATTTCTCCTGCGATGCGGTGCAGTGCATCCTGGCCTGTCCGACGGGGGCCTTGGTGTATCGCAAGCCCGACTTCCTGAAGATCCGCCAAGGTGCTGAGCTGGCACACAAACCGGTGCTCAAGGCCAAGGCCAATGACCCGGAGCCCACGCTCAACCTGATCGAGCGCGCGGGCCTCGCGCGCCTGTCGCGCCCCGACGCCTGTCTGGCGATGCAGGGCAAGGGTTTCAAGGGCCAGACCCGCGGTGCCGACTTCAAGGGGCAGATGCGCTACATGGACGTGGATCGCTGGGCGCCCATCGCGGTGGCCGACCATCCCTATGAGCGCGATCTGTGCGACCTGTGCGTCACCGAATGTCCGATTCAGGACGCCATCCGGCTCGAGGTGACCGAGGCGGCCGACGGTAGCAAGCGCGGTGTGCCGGTGGTGATGGAGCAATGCGTCGGCTGTGGCGTGTGCGAAATGATTTGCCCCGTGGAGCCGACCGCCATCGTGGTCGATTCGCGGGCGGTGTGGGAGGGCGAAGCATGAAAGGCCGATTCTTGGAGCAGATCATGCTCATGCTGGGCCAGGCGCCGAAGAAGCCGGTCGAGATCACGCCGGAAGCCCAGAAGATTCACAAGATGAAGCGCCTGACCAAGGATGACTTCGAGGCCATGAAAAAGCATGTGCGCGACCATGCCCTCGAAAAGAACACCTGGCGCAACCGTCGCTGGACGGTGCTGATTCTGGTGAACATTCTGTTCACCCTGTCCTTCTGGCTCGATATCCAGATCCTGGAAGGCGCGCTCACCGCCTCGCGCTTTGTCGGCTTTCACCTCATCGATCTGAACTCTGCCTTGCAGGTGATGCTGGCGCACAAGCACATCATCGTGAACCTGTTCATCGGCACGGCGACCGTGTTCCTGCTGTGGGCGGCGCTGGGCGGGCGCAGTTTCTGCTCCTGGGTGTGTCCCTACCACCTGGTGGCCGAGCTGTTCGAAAAGCTGCACCTCAAGCTGGTGGAGAAGAAGCTCGTCACCGACCATGAGTTTCATCGCGGCGCCCGTACCGTCATGTGGGTACTGTTTTCCCTCCTCGCGCTGGTCACTGGCTTTACCGTGTTTGAAACCCTGTCGCCGACCGGGATCCTCAGCCGCGCACTGATTTACGGGCCCAGCCTGGCGCTGGGCTGGGTTGCGCTGCTGCTGGTGTTCGAGGTGGTGTATTCTCGTCGCGCCTGGTGCCGTTACATCTGCCCCATCGGTTTGACCTATGGTGCGGTTGGCGTGATTTCGCCTGTGCGCGTGGTGTATGACCTAAATCATTGCTTCCACGAGGGTGACTGCCGCAAAGTGTGCCTCGTGCCCCACGTGCTCGAAGTCGTCATCAAGGGCCGCTCGCCGGACGTCAAGGTCCCGATCGGGCCCGACTGCACCCGCTGCGGTCTGTGCGTGGATACCTGCCCCAGCGGTGCCCTCAAGTTCGAGGTCAAGGGGCTCAACAAGCTGCTTTAAGCGACCCCGGATGATTCGTTTCGATAGCGTCAAAAAACTGTTCCGGCGTCACCCCGTCCTCGACGGCGTGACGCTGGACATCGCCACCGGCGAGCGTATTGCCCTGATCGGCTCCAACGGTGCCGGCAAAACCACCTTGATCCGCTGCCTGCTGGGTGAGTACACCTTTGACGGCGACGTGCTGGTCGATGGCGAATCGCCGCGCAAGCAGCGCGCCAGCGTGCTTGGCAAGATCGGCTTCGTGCCCCAGTTGCCGCCGCCGCTCAAGATGCCCGTCGGCCAGCTGGTCACCTTTGCTGCGGCGGTGTGCAATAGCGACCCCAAGCGGATCGAGACCATCGGCACCCGGCTCGGCCTGAATATCGACGAGCTGCGCAACCGCCCCTTCAATCGCCTCTCCGGCGGCATGAAGCAAAAACTGCTGATCGCCATTGCGCTCGGGCGCGACGTGAAAGTGCTGGTGCTCGATGAGCCCGCCGCCAACCTCGACCCCGAAGCCCGCCACATCTTCTTCAATCTGCTCGCCGAGCGTATCGAAAACACCTCGATGATCATCTCCAGCCACCGTCTCGACGAAGTCGCGCAGCTGGTCAATCGCGTCATCGAGATGGACATGGGCAAGGTCGTGCTGGATGACCGCGTGGCCGACGACGCCAATCTGGCCGCACTGCTCAACACCAAGCTGCGACTGCACCGCCCGGATGACGCGATCGCCCGGGCATTGGCCGAATGGAGTTTCACCGACGTCGGCGAAGGCACCGAGTGGCACGGCCTGGTGGCCGGCCCCGATCGCCTGCGTTTTCTCGGCATGCTCTCGCGCTATGTGGGCCTGCTCAAGGGCATCGATATGGTCGAGATCGACCCGGGAGTCACCCTGCAATGAGCCGTCGCCATTTTTTTCGCCAGATCGGCGCGCTTGCGGCTGTGCCACTCGCGGGCAGCCTGCTCACGGCCTGCGCCGAGGACCCGAACACCGGGCCGGTCGAGGTCAAGTGGGATCGCGACCCCTGCGAGCGCTGCAACATGGTGCTCTCCGACCGTCACTACGCCGCCCAGATCCGCGATCCGCAGAGGGTGCCGCACAAGTTCGATGACTTCGGCGATGCCATCATCTTCATGAAGGAAAAGGGCTGGCCGGAAGACCAGATCGAGTTCTGGGTCACCGACTACAAAACCGGGCTGTGGATCAACGCCTTCAAGGCGCGTTACTTTGGCGGCAAGATGACACCGATGGGCTACGGCCTCGGCGCCACCACCATCCCCAATCCTGGCGACATGTCCTACGAAGAAGCCAAGCAGAACGTGCTGGCGCGAGGCAAGTAAATGAAACACCTGTGGCTCACCGCCAAGCTCGACTTGGTCGAATCCCTGCGCTCGCGCTGGTTCCTGATCTACTCGCTGGTCTTCGGCGGCATCGTGGCGCTGCTCTTTGCCTTCGGCCTGACCGAATCGCGGGTGCTCGGCTTCATCGGCCTGTCGCGCCTGCTGGTCACCTACATCCAGCTGGCCATGGCGATTCTGCCCATCTTCGTGCTCATCACCACGGTGCGCTCGGTGGCTGGCGACCGCGAAGCCGGCGTGTTCGAGTATCTGCTGTCGCTGCCGGTGTCGCTGTCGGCCTGGTACTGGGGCAAGATCGTCGGACGCTACATCTCCATCTTCCTGCCGGTGTTTGCCGCCATGGGCGGTGCGGCCCTTTGGGCCATGTTCCAGGAGATCGATGTGCCCTGGGACATGTTCATTTACTACTCCGTCATCCTCGCCGCCATGGGCTGGTGCTTCCTCGGCATCGGCATGCTGCTGTCCACGCTGGCGCGCAGTACCGATGTCGCGCAGGGGCTGGCCTTCGTCACCTGGCTGGTGATGCTGCTCTTCCTCGACCTCATCCTGCTCGGGCTGCTCATCCAGTCCCGCGTCGCCCCCGAGGTCGCCATCACCCTGGCGCTGGCCAACCCGCTGCAGGTCTTCCGCACCGCCGCGCTGTCGATGTTCGACCCGCAACTGATCGTCTTCGGCCCCTCGGCCTATGTCATTCTCGACCTGTTCGGTGTCGTCGGCTTCAAGATTTTCGCGGTGGTCTATCCTGTGCTGCTCGGCACCCTGTCTGCCGCGACCGGTTTTGTGTTGTTCCGCCGCAGCGACCTGCCCTAAGAGGATTCGTCATGCGCCACTTGTTTGCCCTGTTGTTTGCTGCCCTCGTCAGCCTGTCTGCCCAAGCCAGCGATGAGGCCGCGTCCTTGTTCGCCGCCGGCTTCCCCGGTCTGGATGGCAAGCCGGTTGCGCTCGCCTCGCTCAAGGGCAAGCCCGCGGTGGTCAATTTCTGGGCACGCTGGTGTGGCCCCTGCCGCAGCGAGATTCCGCACCTGGCCGAGCTGGCCAAGCAGCACAAGGCGGCTGGCCTGCAGGTGGTCGGCGTCGGGGTAGAAGACCTCGGCGACAGCGCGCGTGATTTTGTCGCTGCTTATGAAATGGACTACCTCATCGTCTTCGCCGGTGCCGGCAAAGGCATTGAACTCATGAAAGCGCTCGGCAACTCCAAGGCCGGGCTGCCCTTCACCGTGGTGATCGACGCCGACGGCAAAATCACCACCCGCAAGCTCGGCGTGATGAGCGCCGACGACATGCAGGCCGCCGTCGCGCCGCTGCTGTGAAGCGCCGTCAGGCCCTGCATGCGCTGGCTGGCCTCGGCGCCGGACTGGTCTTCGGGCAGGCGCGCAGCGCGCAAGCGCTCCTGCCGCCGGCCAAAACGGGGCGCGTCGTCGTGGTTGGGGGTGGCTGGGGCGGGCTCTCCGCCGCCGCCCACCTGCGCCGCGCACTGCCCGCGTGGGACATCGTCCTTATTGAGCGCCAGGCGCGATTCTTCTCGCTGCCCTTGTCCAATGCGTGGTTGATCGACCGCGTCCCCGATGCCACGCTGGAGCACGACTACCGCAAAGCCGCCGCCCGGCACGGCTACACCTTTGTGCAGGCCGAAGTGCGCGGCATCGACCGCGCGGCGCGCCGAATTGAAACCGCCGACGGCCGCCTGAGCTACGACTGGCTCGTGCTCTCGCCCGGCATCGCCGAGAATCTGGACGCATGGGTGGGTGGCGACGCCGCCGCCCTGACCGCGATCCGCGCGCAGTTCGACGGTGGCTTTGTTGGCGCCGCCGGTGTCCGCCAGCTCAAGCAGCGCCTGCACGCCTTCAAGGGCGGCGATCTGCTCATGACCGTGCCGCCCCCGCCCTACCGCTGCCCGCCCACGCCCTACGAGCGCGCCATCGCCATTGCGACGTGGTTTAAGCAGCATCAGATCAAGGGCCGCCTCATCGTCCTCGACCCCGGCGCCGGCATGGCCGGCTTTCGTGACAGCTTCGACCGCCAGCTCTCAGAGCACGTCGTCTTCAAACCCTTCCAGCGCATCGAGCGCGTCGACCCGTTCAAGAAAGTCGTGGTCACCGACTTCGATGAATTTCCCTTCACCGACGCCATCCTCGCCGGCCCGCAACAGGCCGGCGCGCTGGTGGCCATGGCCGGGCTCGACCGCCGCAACGATCACGGCGAAGCCACCGGCTGGGCCGACGTCGACGCCCGCACGCTGCAATCCGTCGCCGACGAACGCGTCTTCGTCATCGGCGACGCTGTCGGCCTCGTCTCCCCGCTCTTCGGCCACTACCCCAAAACCGGCCACATGGCCGTCCACCACGGCCGCCTCGCCGCCGCCACCATCGCCGCCCGTGTGCAGGGCAAGGCCATCGAGGCGCCATTCCCCGAAAGCACCTGCTGGGTCTACGACAGCTTCACCCCCCCCGAAATGGTCCGCATCGACGCCAGCTACCGCATCCGCGGCGACGGCGCGCTTGAGCAGACCATCGACCAGGCGCGGGAGAATCAGCCTCGCGGGGAGGAAATGGCGTGGGCGGAGGGGATGTTTGGGGAGATGTTTGGCCGTTAGACTCGACGCCCGGCGAGTCAGAACTTGCCCAGGGGGAAAGTCGTTTCGGCGAGCAGGCGACTCTCTTCGTCGGCAGTCTTTGCTTTGTAGACCGCTTTGACCACGGCTTCATATGCATGCCCTTTTCCGCCGGAGCAGGGCGCAAGATAGCCCGGAGAGCGATAGGCGCCCTTGCCATAGGATGGCGCCTCAATGAATGCGCCCGCGGGCATGTCAGCGCTGAAGCCTTTGACGGCGGGCAGTGTCGCGCTCTCGCCGCCCTTCACCCAGTATCCAATTGTGCCATGGCCGCCACCGTTCGACAGTGGCGGATAGTCGCGGTCATTGAACTGCACGATGATGGCGTTGGCCCCGGTCGGGATGTTGCTGACTTTCAAGGCCGGGCTGATGTCCTGGCCGCCAAAGTTGGAGCATACGCTGTCAGACGGAATCGTCTTGCCGTTCCAGGCCGGGCTGGCGAACGCGACGTCTAGCTGTGTAAACCCACTAGGTTGTTCGCATTCGGTAGCCGGCTGATCGGCGGTAGATATTTCAAGCTGGCGTGTGGCCGGTGCCAGTTGTACTGATGCAACCAGATCGGCAAGTGGGCGGCACGCTGCTGCGAGGATTCGTAGGAGCGGGCGTAGGCCCATTCGCGCAGGGCTGTCTGGATGAAGCGTTCGGCTTTCCCGTTGGTCCGTGGTGTGTATGGCTTGGTGCGCATGTGCCTGAGCCGAAGGCGTCGGCATAAGCGCTTGAACTTTCGGGACTTGTAGCATGCACCGTTGTCGGTCAGTACGCGCTGGAAACGGATGCCAAGGCTGGCGTAATAGCGCACTGTTCGAAGCAGCGCGATGCAGGCGCTGCGGCCGCTCTCGTCAGGGCAGATGGTGCTGAAAGCGATACGCGAATGATCATCGATCGCCACATGAACGTACTCCCAACCGGCCCCGGGTGAGTCTTGCCGACGATCGCCAGTTACCCGGTGCCCGGGGCGACGAAAACGCCCGAGTTTCTTGATGTCCAGGTGCAACATGCCGCCAGGGGCCGGGTACTCATAGCGCCGCACCGGCTTGGCCGGCTCAAGGTTCGCCAGGCGGTGGAGCCCTGCGCGGCACAGGATACGCCCCACCGTGCTGCGCCCGACGCCCAGATCCTGACTAATTTGGTGGTATGGCTGTCGACTCTTGCGTCGTTCGATGATCATCCGCTGGCGTTCGCCACTCAGCGCATGCGGGCAGCGATGTGGGCGTGAAGAGCGGTTGTGCAAACCACCCGGCCCTTCTTCTCGATAGCGCTTGAGCCACTTGTAAGCCGTGCGGGTGCTGACCCCCGCAGCCTGTGCCGCCTCTTCCACGCGCAGACCATGTTCGACGACGCGCCTCACAAGAAGCGCTCGACCATGGACGGTTAATCGGGCATTTTTATGTGTGTTCATTCGGGAACCTCGGAGGACTGGTTTGGTTGGCGCCTCCAATCTGACGGGTACGTCCCGAATGAACAACCTACAGAGAGATCACAGCTAGCGCTGGCAGGGTATCGGCAACCGGGCGATAGCCACCCGATGAGACGCATCCGGCAAGTCCGATGAGTGCGACGGCATAGATCGATGTATAGCGCATGATGTTCTCCCTTTGTGATGTTGTGGCTATCTCCTTGGAATATAAATGGGGGTTGCGAGAATGTATGGCACGGGGCGACCGATGGCCGTCCGACGTGTTGGACCGCTTCGTAGCCGCGCCCCGAGAGGTGCGTTGCCCACCCGTTCAAGTGCCGTAGATCCTATGAGCGAAGCGAGTCGGCTGCAGAGCGAATCCTAGAATGAGTTTTGCAGAACACGTTCAAGGAGAGGCAAATGCAACCGACTCAGGAAATGGATGTTACGCGCGTCGATCAGATGCTGGCAGTGTCGCTGGAGTTGTCGAGCAAGAGCTGGAAGGTGGGGCTACACGACGGACGGCGAGAGCGCGCGTCGATCTACACGCTCAAGCAGGAGGTGGCCGGAGCCCGGCTGGGCGCAGCGATCGAGCTGATCGAACAGACGCGCGCCAGGTGGGCGCTGGGCAAGGATGCGCGGGTGGAAGTGATCTACGAGGCGGGGCAGGACGGCTTCTGGATTGCGCGGGCGCTCGAGGGGCGCGGTTACGCGGTGCGCGTGGTCGATCCGGCGAGCATCCCGGTCGAGCGCCATGCGCGGCGGGCCAAGACCGATCGGCTGGATGTGCTGCGGCTGTTGTCGAGCCTGCTGGGGTGGCTGCGCGGCGAGCACGATCGCATGCGGGTGATCCGGATGCCCGACGAGGCGGCCGAGGCGCAGCGTCACTGGGCGCGCGAGCGCGGGCTGTTGCAGAAGGAAATCGGCCAGCACCGGGATCGGATGCGCAAGCTGCTGCGCACGGTCGGTTGCTGGGTCGATCTGGAGCGCGATGTGGGCGCGCAACTGAAGCGCGGTGAGCTCAAGGACTATCAAGGAGGCGCGCTGAGCGAGCCGTTGCACGAGCGTCTGCTGCGCGAGAGCGAGCGTCTGGCGCAGGTCGAGGCGCAACTGAAGTGTGTGGAGCAGGCACTGGCCGAGCGCCTGTCGCCCGAGGCGCAGCGGCGCGTGGAAGCGCTCGGTCAGCTCAGGGGCGTCGGCCCGGTCGGCGCGCGGCGCCTGGTGCTCGAGCTGTTCTGGCGCAATTTCGGCAACCGGCGCCAAGTGGGCGCCTGCGTCGGTCTGGTGCCTCAGCCCTACGACAGCGGGAATAGTCGGGTCGATCAGGGCATCAGCAAGCAGGGCAACCGGCGGGTGCGCGCGCTGCTCATTCAGATGGCCTGGATGTGGCTGCGCTACCAAAGCGGCAGCGTCTTGGCCAAGTGGTTCGCGCAGCGCTGGGCAGGCGGTGGCGGGAATAAGCGGGCCAAGCGTATCGCCATCGTCGCCGTGGCCCGTCGCCTGGCGATCGCGTTGTGGCGGTATCTGAAGGACGGGACGGTGCCGGATGGGGCGGCGCTCAAAAGCGCCTGAGGGCGCTCCGACAAAGCATCGGTGATGAACCATCGAGCACGAGAGCTTCAAGTGAGCGAGCCCGTTACCCACCCTGGTTGCCCGCGCAACCGACAATAGTAGATGGGGCTCGTTCCAGTCGCGGTCACCCTGAGCGCAGCGCGCATGCAGGATTCGGCCAGCCCCCATGGGGGCGGCGGATAGAAGGTGGTGAGACGTCAAATCTCACGCGAGGATGACCGAGCGCTTGAATCGATCGTGCCGAACGATGGCACCGATGAGGATGCAAGAACACTACCGGAGGGATTGCTCTGCAGGAAAAGGACTTGACTTCGGAAGGCTCATAGAAGGGTGGGTGGCTTGCCACCCACCATCGTGCCCCGTGATATGCGCTGCTTGGTGGGCAGCGGAGCTGACCACCCTACAAGACCATCGCAGTCGTTGAGTCGGGGCGAGACCCGGCCAATCCAAGCCGGTCGCGGCCGCGGTATTTGACGGCGGGCGATGCGTGAATGGCGTTCATTGAGGCGGAGATGCCGCATGTTGGGCTTCGCTGCGCTCAACCCAACCTACACCCCTCACGGCCTCTGCGGCGCAGAGCCCACCCTCAGTGCCGCCACCACACCTTGCTGTCGCCGTCCTTGAGAATCAGAAAGGTATTGAAGGGCTCGCGCCGGGGGCGTTCGGTGCCCTTGGTTTTGTCGAGCGTGGTGCAGCCGGTTTCGCAGGTGGGGCTGGAGAATTCGCGACCCGGTGCGCCCAACGGCAGGCCGGGCACGGCGAGGCCTCGGGCCTCGGGCTTCTTCTCGAGCAGTAGCTGGATGTCTTCGGCCGGCACATGGCCTTCGATGAAGTAGCCGGCGATGGTGGCGGAGGGGATGGCCTGGTAGCCGTTTGGCACATTCAGGCGTGTTTTGGTGGCTTTGAGGTCGTCCATAGGCAGGCGATTGACCGTGACCTTGAAGCCGTGCTGGCGCAGGTGCTCGGCGTAGTCGATGCAGGCCAGACAGACGGTGGGAGCGTACATTTCAATTTCCCCGGCCGGCGCTTCGGCGCGGACGGCGGTGCTGTTCAGCGCAAGCGCGGCGAGGGCGGTGATGAGCAGGGTTTTCATGTGGCGCTCCTTCAGCACGGCTTGCCGGCCTGGCAGCCTTTGAGAATCCACAGGGAAATGATGCCGACCGTTTCGTCGGCCTTGACCTTGCGGCCCATGGCGGCGGGGTCGCGGCCGGCGAGATTCTTGGCGACCGGGTCGGCGCCCGCTTCGAGCAGCAGCTGGGCGTTGTCGGTGCGCGTGGCGTAGGCGGCCATGTGCAGCGGGGTGGAGCCGGTTTCGTCGCGGGCGTTGGGGTCGGCGCCGGCGGCAATCAGTGCTTTCATGGCGCTGAGATCGGAGTTCATGGCGGCCAGATGCAGCGGGGTCGAGCCCCGCGCGGTGCGGGCGTCGCGGGCCTTGGGGTTGGCTTTGAGGGCGGCGATCACTTCTTCACCGGTGCCGGTGCGGGCGATCTGGTGAATCGGCAGTTCGCCGGGGTTGGCGTCGGCGGCGGGGGCCAGCGTCGGCAGGCCGAGGGCCGCCGTGATGGCCAGAAGGCGGCTCAGGCCGCGCAGTCGGGTCAGCATCGACATCGGTCAGTTCTCCAGTCAGTGGGGGGCGGTGCCCACGAGGCGCACACCTTGCCGTGGACGCGCCAGTTTCGCCTTGCGCGGACGCAAACGTGGGGCAATTGGTCGTCGCAGGGCGACCGCTTGCCATGATGCCATCGGGGCGACATGGCGTGGCGTGCTTCTGCGTTTGCTGAATTGGACACAGATTGCGCTGAAGCGTTGCAGTGCTATAGCTCAAGTATGCCCACACGTGGTGCTGGCCGATGTTGTTGGCGGTGCGGTGCCCTGTTGCCAATGAGACGCTCGGTGATCCGGCGCCATGCCGTGTTGTGCTGCCTGCCCGCGACGGCCTGGGCGGCGACGGCGAGTGCGGACTGGTTGGCTCAGATCGCGATGGGGCTGGGCGAAGGTGTGCGTCGGCTAGGGCTGGCGGTGTGGCAGTGGATCGGGCATCCGTGGCTGACGGCGGATGGTATCGCACTGGCATTTTCGGATCGGCGTCACGGATGGGCGGCGTGGCAGGCGGCCGTGACACATGCGTGGGCCGGTCTGTCGCTCGACCCGGCAGGCACGGCCGGTACGGTCGCGATGTGGGCGGTGTGCGCGTCGGGCAGTGTGCTGGTCGCGGCCGGCCTGACCGGTATCGGCGCGCGCATCTGGCGTGTGTTGTCGCGGCCGGGATCGACGCCGCGGCGGACGGGTCTTGTGGCCCGCTTGCGGCGGGCGCGCTCGATGCGGGAGGAGCGCCGACGCGGTGAGGCCGGCGTACGCTGGTGGTGGTGGCAGCGCGTGGGGCATGGCCTGGAAGACCTGCTGGATACGCCGCGTGTGCTGCGTCGCCACGGTTTGGCGGGCGCGGCATTTTTGCTGGCGCGGCTGCGTCGGGCCTTGGTGCGTGTGGCGGCTGCTGGTGTTGTCCAGATCGGGCAACAGTTTGCCTATCTGGCCGTGCCGCTGGCGCTGCTGGCGGGGCCGTGGATTGATCTGGGCGTGCAAGGCGAGGCGACGGCGCGGCAGGCCGGGCAGACGCTGGTGCCCGACGTGCGACGGTTTCTGGCCGGCGTGCCGGGCAGCGCGGCCGCGTCGGTGGTGTCGCAGGCGAACACACTGCGTCAGCGTTATGCGGCGCATCGGCAAGGCTTGTTGGCCCCTTTCGTGCGATTGGACCGGCGCCTGGAAGCGGATCTGAATGCGCTTGAGGCGCTTGTCGGTGCCAAGACTGTCGCCGGCGAGATGCTTGATCATCGTCTGGATGGCGCGTTCAAGCGGTTTGTGTCTTACCGCCTGCGGTGGGTGGGGGTGCTGGTATGGCCGGTGCCCGACGGGGTGGTCGATCCGCTGGCCGTGCCGCGCAGCTGGTTTGAAAGCCGCGCGATCGAGCGCAGTGTTTTCGCCCGCGCGCATGAGCAGGCCGCCGATGCCGCGGTGCGTAGCGCGCTCGATGCCGTGCTGACGACGCTGGATGCCGAGTGGGACTACGACATGTGCTTGCGCCGCTGGGATCCGACCCTGTTGCTCGATCGGCCGTGGTCAGTGGAAGAAGCCGCCGACGCGGAGCGCGTCTGCGGGAGGCGACCATGAGCGTGCTGGTGCGCTACTGCAATCTGCTGGCGGCATGGGTGGTGGTGCTGCATCTGCTTGGCCGTGGGCGTGCGAGCGGCGATGCGCTGTCGGCGTCGATGGCGGCCATTGGTAGCGCCGGTTTCTTCCTGAGCGGACGCGTGCTGGCGGCGCTTGACCGGTGGTGGACGCAACGCCGGCGTGACCGACGGGCGGAGGCGGTGTTGCACCTGCTCTTGAGCGCGCCGGACGATGCCGAGCCCCCGCCGTTTGCGGTCTACCTGCGGCCGTTTTCGGTGACCGGCCGTCTGATGGTGAGCAATCGTCGCTTGCGTGGCCTGCCCTTCATGCCGCGTTACTACGCGCATGAAGCCGAGATGGAGTTCGAGCGGGTGCTCGCCGCCGCGCTGCCGCCCGATTTGCCATTGCTGGCCCTGGGTCGCCCGGGTGAGGCGATTGGCGCAGGGCGGATTGCGGTGCCCGATGAGGTTTGGAAGCCCATGTTTCAGCGACTGATCGAACAGGCGCGCTGGATCGTGATGATTCCGAGCGATCAGGGCGAAACGCGCTGGGAGGTGCAGCAACTGGTGGCGCAGCGGCGTCTCGGCAAAACGATCTTTATCATGCCGCCGTCGCTCAAGCGCGGCCCCATCGATTTGCCCGACTACTGGGCTCGGGTGCGCAGGGGTTTGGCGCCGGACGGGGTGAGCTTGCCGGCGTACACCCCCGCTGGCCAGGTGTTCCGGCTCGGCCGGGGTGGGCGATTCTATCGCAGCCGCTATCTGCGCCGACTGGGGGTGGCGCCCCTGCGCGACAGCCTGGCGGGCATCAGCTCGGCCAGGCCGGATTGATACTAAAGAAATAGTTTTAGACGATGCCACCCTAAAGTCGGTCGATTGTCCGCCGTTGTCTGTCCTGTACGACACGGATGACGGAGCGCGTATCGTTGCGCCCCGGATTCGATCAGGCACAGGAGGTTTTGATGGCGTCGACGGTTTTGGTGGTGGACGATTCGGCAATGGCGCGCAAGATGCTCATCCGCTCCTTGCCCGCGGCCTGGGATGTCGAAGTGCGTCAGGCCACAAACGGGCTTGAGGCGCTGGCGGCCTATCGTCAGGGCGATGTGGATGTGATGTTTCTGGATTTGACCATGCCCGAAATGGACGGCTTTCAGGTGCTCGAAGCCCTGCGCGCCGAGGGGCTGAATTGTCTGGTGGTGGTGGTGTCGGCCGATATCCAGCCGGAGGCGCAGGAGCGCGTCAAACGGCTCGGCGCGATCGCTTTTGTCAAAAAGCCGGTGGATGCCGAGAAACTTGGCGTTGTGCTGCGTGAGTACGGAGTGGCCCTATGAGTACCGCGCTGTTTTCTGAAGACCAGCGCGATGCGCTGCAGGAGTTGACCAACATCGGCATGGGGCAGGCAGGCGCCTCGGTGGCGGCGGTGCTGGGCGAATTCGTCATGCTGTCGGTGCCGCGCATCCTGGTGCTCAAGCCCAATCTGATACCGCCCGCACTTGGGCGTATCGTCGGCCCGGAAAAAGTCACCGCCGTGCGTCAGGGCTTTCACGGCGATCTGCGCGGCGAGGCGGTGGTGGTGTATGGCGTCGCGCATTGTCGCGAGCTGGCCGACCTGATGGGCTATGACGAGGCCCTCGATGAGGCCACCGAGCGCGAGCTGTTGCTCGATGTGAGCAATGTGCTGGTCGGTGCCTGCCTGGGCGGGCTGGCCGAGCAGATCAATGCGGAGATGGGCTTTTCGGCGCCCTCGCTGATGGCCACCGAAGTCGAGGTGGCCAGTTTGCTCGATGTGCAGCGGATGGATTCGCCGTGTGCCTTGTTTGTCGAGGTGAACTTCAGTCTCGAGAAGCGTTCCTTTGCCTGTCACCTGATCATGTTGTTACCGGAAGATCAGATTCTGGTACTGCGCGACGCAATCGACCGGTTCCTGGCGAGCCTGTGACATGACCGAACTTTCCCACAGCGAACTGGGCGGCTTCATTGCCGATCGGGTCGAAATCGGCGTCTTTGCCGTGGACGCGGACTTCAAGCTCACGCTGTGGAATCGCTTCATGGCCACGCACAGCCGGCATTCGGCCGTGGATGTGCTGGGGCAGAACCTGTTCGATGTGTTCCCCGAATTGCCACGCGCCTGGCTGGAGCGCAAGGTGCGCCAGGTGCAGGCCTTGCGCAATTACGCCTTCACCTCGTGGACGCAGCGGCCCTACCTGTTTCGCTTTGACCACAACCGGCCGATCACCGGTGGCGTCGATGCCATGCGGCAGAACTGCACCTTCTTGCCCGTCAAGAACGCGGCGGGCGAGGTGATCCAGGTGTGCGTGACGGTGCAGGACGTGACCGACACCGCGATCGCGCATGAAGAGCTGGCCGCCAGCATGGCCGAGGTGGAGCGCGAAAAAGCCGAGCAACGCAAGCTGATCGGCGAGTTGGCGCAGGCGCAGAATCAGGTGCTGCAGTCCGAAAAGCTCGCCTCCATCGGCCAATTGGCGGCCGGCGTGGCGCATGAAATCAACAACCCGATCGGCTTCGTCAATTCCAATCTCGGCACGCTGGCGAGCTATGTCGACGAGCTGATGGTGGTGCTCGACGCCTACACCGGCGCGCACGACCAGCTGCCCGAGGACTTGAAAGCCGCGATCGACGCCAAGATCAAGGGCGTCGACCTCGACTACCTGCGTGAGGATCTGGTCAGTCTGGTGACCGAGAGCCGCGACGGCCTCGACCGCGTGAAAGACATTGTTCAAGACCTGAAGGACTTCTCGCGCATGGGCGAGAGCGAGGCCGCCTGGGCCGATCTGCATCATTGCCTGGACACCACGCTCAACGTGGTGGCCAACGAGATCAAGTACAAGGCCGAGGTGGTCAAGCACTACGGCGAGTTGCCCGAGGTCGAATGCGTGGCCTCGCAGCTCAATCAGGTGTTCATGAACCTGATGGTCAATGGCGCGCAGGCCATCGCCGAGCGCGGTACGATCACAATCACCACGGGCACCGAGGGCGAGCAGGTTTTTGTGGCGGTGCGCGACACCGGCGCCGGCATCCCGCCCGATGTGCTCAAGCGCATCTTCGACCCCTTCTACACCACCAAACCGGTGGGCACCGGGACGGGCCTGGGGCTGTCGGTGTCCTACAGCATCATTGAGCGGCACGGCGGGCGCATCGTGGTGGATAGCAAGCCCGGCGAGGGGACGGAGTTCAAGATCTGGCTGCCGATCCGCTACCCGGCGGCGGCGTCGGCCGCGGCCTGATCGTCGGTCACGACCGCCTCAGACCAGAGACAAACACCATCGCCATCTGACGCAGCTGCGTCTCGACCATGGCCTGCCGGGCTGCGTCGAGTTGTCGGCTATCGCCGAATTTGCGCTCGAAACTTGCTCGCCCCGAAATCAGGCTCGACACCAGCCCCAGCAGCATGTGCGCCCGGATGCGCATGGCGTCGCTGTCGGGGGGCTGGCCGCTCAGGGCGGCGATCAGCCGGGTCAGGGTGGCGAGCAGGGGCTGCATCAGGCGGGCATCGAAGCGTTCGAAGGCCGCGCTGGGGTGTTGCTGTTCCAGCAGGATGAGCGTGAAGCGGTCACGGTCGGGCAGGTCGGTTTGCGAGAGTCGGTACAGCGCGGCGAGTAAGTCCGGCAGGGCCTCGGCGGGCTCGGCATGGGCGGTGGCGTGTGCGAGCAGCGGCGCGAGCCGGTGGCTCAGCTCGTCGCAAATGGCGTCGGCGACGGCCAGATAGACGCCTTCCTTGCCGCCAAAATGATACGGAATGGCCGACTGGTTAACCCGCGCCCGGTTGGCCAGTGCGCGGGTGGTCACGCCGTCGTAGCCATAGGCGCTGAACGCCGCCAGGCCGGCGTCAATCAGCCGCCGGCGGGTCTCTTCAGCACCGCGGGCGCCGGTGTCGGTAGTCGCTGTTGAGGACGTTTGAGACATCGTAGGCTCCTGCGATTTGCTATTGGGCTTGCGCCACCGTCTTGCGCAGCCGTGCCAGCGCGATGCCAAAGAAGATGGCGCCGATGCCGGCGATTGCCAGCAGCTGTGGCCACACCAGCTCAATGCCGGCGCCGCGGAACAGCACCGCCTGCGCGAAGCTGATGAAATGCGGTGTCGGCGCCGCTTCCATGATCTGCTGCACCAGCAGTGGCATCGACTCACGCGGCGTCACCCCGCCCGAGAGCAGTTGCAGCGGCAGAATGACCAGGATGATGAGCAGCCCGAACTGCGGCATCGAGCGCGCCAGCGTGCCGAGGAAGATGCCGATCGAGGCGGTCGAGAACAGATACAGCGCGGCGCCGGCAACGAACAGGCTCACCGAGCCGGCGATGGGGATGTCCATCAGCAGCTGCACGATGAAACGCAGCGACAGCGTCGCGGCGATCAGCACCACCAGGGCGTTGGCCCACACCTTGCCGGCCATGATCTCGAAGGCCGACAGCGGCATCACCAGCAGATGCTCGAGTGTGCCGTGTTCGCGCTCGCGAATGAAGGCAGCGCCGACCAGCACGATGGACAGCAGGGTGATGTTGTTGATCACCTCCATCACGCCGCCGAACCACAGACCGTTCAGGTTCGGGTTGAAGCGCACCCGCGCCACCAGATTGAGCGGCAGATCGGTGCTGCGCACGCCGGCCTCGTACTGTAGCTCTTCGGTGATGATGTTGCGGATATAGCTCGCGCCGATGAAGGACTGCCCCATGTTGGTGGCGTCGATATTGACCTGCACCGCGGGGCGCTTGCCGGCGGCGAAGTCACGCTGGAAGCGCTCGGGAAACACAATGGCGAAGGACACCTCGCCGCGGTCGAGCAAGGTGTCCATCTCGCCGAGCGTGCTCTGGCGCGGCGGCAGAAACCACGGCGCGCGCAGACCGGTGACGATGCGGGCGGTCAGCGCGGACTGGTCGAAATCGACCACCGCCACCGGCGCGTTGTGCAGCTCGCGCGACATGCCGGTGGCCGCCGCGTAGATGCCGGCGGTAAAGGCCCACACGATGATGATCAGCAGCATGCGGTCGGCGAACAGGCTGCGCAGCTCCTTGATGCCGAGGCGGAAGATGTTGCCCAGCATGGCTCAGTCCTCCTGTTTGCGCAGCAGCATGACGCTCAGCGCGATGAGCACCGGGCCGAAGATCAGCAGCGCGCGCAGCGACGGCCACACGGTGGCGAAATCCAGCGCCTTGGTGAATTCGCCACGGCTGATGGTCAGAAAATAGGAGGCCGGCCACAGCTGCCCGATCACATAGCCCGCGCCTTCGAGCCCCGACACCGGCTCGGTCAGCCCGGAGAACTGCACGGTCGGCAGCAGGGTCAGGATGGCGGTGCCGGCCAGCGCGGCGATCTGGCTGCGGGTGAAGGTCGAGATCAACAGGCCGATGCCGGTGGTGGCAATCACGTAGGGCAGGGCGGCGGCGCTGAGCAGCCACAGGCTGCCCTTGAGCGGCACCTCGAAAATCCACACCGCCTGCGCCACCAGCGCGAAGAAGCTGAACATCGACACGGCCACGTAGGGCAGCTGCTTGCCGAGCAAGAACTCCAGCCGCGATACCGGCGTGACATACAGATTGGTGATCGAGCCCAGCTCCTTCTCGCGCACCACGCCCAGCGCCATGAGGATGGCCGGGATGAAGATCAGCAGCATCGGGATCACCGCCGGCACCATGGCGTAGATGCTCTTGAAATCCTGGTTGTAGCGGTAGCGCACTTCAATGTCGGTGGGTAGCAGGTCGGGCGAGACGCCGGTGCGGCTGCGGATCATCTCGCTCAGAAAGCGGGCGTGGGTGCCCTCGGCGTAGCCGCGGATGGTCTCGCCGCGAAACGGCATGGCGCCGTCCACCCAGATGGCCACCTCCGGCGCCCGGCCGCTGCGCAGATCGGCGCCGAAGCGCGGCGGGATGTCGATCACCAGCGCCAGTTCGCCGGTGAGCATGCGCCGCTCCATGTCCGCCGGCGAGCGCACCGGTGGGGTTTCGATGAAATAGCGGCTGCCGCTGAAGGTCTGCACATAGGCCCGGCTCTCGGGCGAGTCATCCTGGTCGTGTACGCCGAAGTGCAGATTCTCCACATCCAACGTGATGCCATAGCCGAGCATGAACATCAGCAACACCGAACCGAGCAGCGCAAACACCAGACGGATCGGGTCGCGGCGCAGCTCCAGCGTCTCGCGCCAGGCGTAGCCGAGCAGCCGCCCGAGGCTGAACCACGGCGGCGGCCGATCATTGTGGGCGGCGGTAGGTGGCTGCGCTGGTGCGTCGGTGGGCGGTGCGCCGGCGGTGCCGGCCGCTTCGCTGAGATAGTCGATGAAGGCGTCTTCGAGCGTGGCCGCCCCGCGCGAGGCCTGCAGCGCGGCGGGGGTGTCGCTGGCCAGCACCCGGCCCGCGTGCATCAAGGAGATGCGGTCGCAGCGCAGCGCCTCGTTCATGAAGTGGGTGGAGATGAAGATGGTGACGCCGTTCTCGCGCGAGAGCTCGACCAGCAGCGCCCAGAATTCGTCACGCGCCACCGGGTCGACGCCCGAGGTCGGCTCGTCGAGGATCAGCAGTGCGGGCGAGTGCACCACTGCCACGGCCAGCGACAGCCGCTGGCGAATGCCCAGCGGCAATTCGGCGGCAGGCAGGTCCAGATAGCGTGCCAGCGCAAAGCGCGCCACCAGTGCGTCGATGCGCGGCCCGATCTCGGCGGCCGGCAGGTGGAACAATTGGGCGTGCAGCTCCAGGTTCTGGCGCACCGTCAGCTCGCCGTAAAGCGAGAACGCTTGCGACATGTAGCCCACCTGACGGCGGCTGTCGAGATTGCGCGCGTCGACGGTCTTGCCGAACAGCTCGGCCCGCCCTTCGGTGGGCGGCAGCAGGCCGGTGAGCATCTTCATGGTGGTGGTCTTGCCACAACCGTTGGAGCCCAGAAAGCCGAAGATCTCGCCGCGCTGGATCTCGAAGCTCACCGCGTTGACCGCGGTAAAGTCGCCAAAGCGCTGGGTCAGCCCCTCGGCGCGGATGGCGATTTCGCCTTGCCCGCTGTGCGGCGGGATCACCAGCTTCTCGCGGCGGTGGGCGCTGCCCTCGGGCAGCAGCGCGACAAACACCGCTTCCAGCGAGTCTTCGCCGGTGTGTGCGCGCAATTCATCCGGCGAGCCGTGGCCGATCACGGCGCCGTCGTTCATCGCCACCAGCGTGTCAAAGCGCGCCGCCTCTTCCATGTAGGCGGTCGCCACCACCACGCTCATGCCGGGGCGGCGTGCGCGGATGCGGTCGATCAGCTCCCAGAACTGCCGGCGCGAGAGCGGATCGACGCCGGTGGTCGGCTCGTCGAGAATCAGCAGATCGGGGTCGTGGATGAGCGCGCAGCACAGGCCGAGCTTCTGCTTCATGCCGCCGGAGAGCTTCATGGCCGGACGGTCGCGGAAGGGGGTGAGGCCGGTGGCCGCGAGCAGCTCGTCGATGCGTGCGCGTCGCTCGGCGCGCCCTTGACCGAACAGGCGGGCGAAGAAGGTAATGTTCTCGTCCACCGACAGCGTGGGGTACAGATTACGCCCCAGCCCCTGCGGCATGTAGGCGATACGCGGCTGAATCCGGGCACGGAAGCGCGCGTCGCGCATGTCGCCGTCGAACACCGTCAGCGTACCGGTTTGCAGCTTGCGCGCACCGGCCAGCAAGGCCAGCACGCTGGACTTGCCGACGCCGTCCGGGCCGATGAAGCCGACGGTCTGCCCGGCGGGCAGCACCAGATCCAGTGGTGCGAGTGCCTGCACGGCGCCGTAGCGCAGGGCCACACCGGAGAAGCGGGCGAGCACGGTGTCGGACATGATGCAGGGCCGCTTCAGCGCGCCAGCTGTGCCGGCCACGGCGTAGCCGGGTCGAGCCGCAGCCAGGCCACGCCGGCCATGCCGGGTTTGACCGTGTCGGCATGGGTGGCCAGCCAGTCGGCGGTGACACTCAGCTTGACGCGGAACATCAGTTTTTCGCGCTCGGAGCGGGTTTCCACCTCACGTGGGGTGAATTGCGATTTGTCGGCGACAAAGCTGATCCGCGCCGGCACCGGCGCGTCGGGCCAGGCGTCGAGCACCAAGCGGGCTTCGTCGCCCACATTCACCGTGCCGGCGCTCTCGGCGGGCAGAAACACCGTCATGGTGGCCTCGGACAGGTCGATCACCGTCAGCACCTTGCCGCCGGCGGCCACGACGGTGCCGGGCTCGACCAGCCGGTAGAGCACCCGGCCGCTGACTGGCGCGCGCAGTTCGCCATCGGCCACCAGCACATCAAGGCGCTGGCGCGCGGCCTGTGCAGCGGTTTCGTTGGCGCGTGCGGCCTCGACCCGCACCAGGGCCGCACGGACGGCGGCGTCGGCGGCGCGCACGGCGGCACGATCGGCATCCAGGTGCTGGTCGCTCATGAAGCCGCGCTCGACCAGCTCGGCGCTGCGCTTGAGTGTCGCGCGGGCCAGTGTGCGACTGCTTTGTGCGCTGGCGACACCCGCCTCGGCCTCGGCGATGGCCTGGGTGGCTGCCAGCACTTGGGCGTCGGCCTGGGCGCGCTGGGCGACCAGATCGGCGACGTCGATGCGACCGACCGGGGTGCCGGCTTCAACGCGATCGCCCTCTTGGGGCGTCAGCGCAATCAGCCGGCCGGCCAGTTTGGAGGCCACGTCGGCCTCGGTGGCTTCGAGCCGGCCGTTGGCCATGATCAGTCCGGCCGGCAGCGTGCTGCGGCTGTGCTGCCACAGCAGATAGCCGCCCGCACCGAGTGCCGCCAGCAGGGCGACCGTGAGCAAGAATTTGATGGGGGAACGCATGGTGGATCTCCGCGTGCCGGCCACGGAATGAGGTGGCCTTTGGCAATGTTTCATTCATTTGAATGAATTTTGGGCGGTATGGCGTTGCGCTGCATCAAAAATAGTCGGAATGATGGGTAGCGCGCCGACCGGCGGCCCGGTCTGGCCCGCGCCTCGGCGCACTGCCGTGTTTGCCGCACCGCGGGAGCGCCGGCGTGTTGCCGTATCCGGCGGCTTGCTGGCCCCGCGGGCCGGCAGCTTACTTGAGGCTGCCGGACAGGAACTGGCGCAGCCGTTCGCTGCGCGGGTGGTCGAACACCTCGGCCGGTGCGCCGACCTCTTCGGCCAGGCCCTGGTGCAGAAACATCACCTGGCTGGATACTTCGCGGGCGAAGCCCATTTCATGGGTGACGACCACCATGGTGCGGCCTTCGTCGGCCAGCGCGCGCATCACCTTGAGCACCTCGCCGACCAGCTCCGGGTCGAGCGCCGAGGTCGGCTCGTCGAACAGCAGCACGGCCGGCTCCATGGCCAAGGCGCGGGCGATGGCGACGCGCTGCTGCTGGCCGCCCGACATATGCGCCGGGTAGGCGTCGCGGAACTGGGCGATGCCGACCTTGTCGAGATAGGCCTCGGCGCGCTCGCGGGCTTCCGTCTTGCTCAGGCCGAGCACATGCACCGGCGCTTCCATGACGTTTTCGATCACCGTCATGTGCGCCCACAGGTTGAAGTGCTGAAACACCATCGCCAGCCGCGTGCGCAGGCGTTGCAACTGCTTGGCGTCGGCCACTTTCAGATGCCCGTCGCCGCCGCGCACCAGTCGGATTTCTTCGCCGGCCACATGAATGCGCCCGGCGTCCGGCTGTTCGAGGAAGTTGATGCAGCGCAGGAAGGTGCTCTTGCCCGAGCCGGACGAGCCGATGATGCTGATCACGTCGCCGGCCTCGGCCGACAGCGAGACGCCCTTGAGCACCTCGTGGTCGCCATAGCGTTTGTGCAGGTCTTCGACGGTCAGTTGGGTCATGCGGTGTGTCCTTTGATCGCCTTGCGTGGCAGCAGGTGCGCCAGATAGCGACGCTCGGCGAGGCGAAACAGGCCGACCAGCGCGAAGGTCAGCGTGAGGTAGAGCAGGCCGGCAAAGATGAAGGCTTCGAACGGGGCGAAGTGCTGCGAGTAGGCGTTGCGCGCCGCGCCGGTCAGGTCCATCAGCGTGACCGTCGAGGCGATGGCCGTGCCATGCAGCATGAAGATGGCCTCATTGCTGTAGGCCGGCAGCGCCCGGCGCAGCGCGCCGGGAATGAGGATGCGCCGCAGCATCGTCAAGCGACTCATGCCGCAGGCCTGCGCGGCTTCGATTTCGCCGTGCGGCGTGGTGCGCAGCGCGCCGGCAAGAATCTCGGTGGTGTAGGCGCAGGTGTTGAGCGTGAAGGTGACCAGCGCGCAGCCGTAAGGCTCGCGGAAAATCAGCCAGAAGGCGTTGCCGGCCTGCCACTGTGCCTGAATCCACTCGAACTGGCCGAGGCCGTAGTAGATCAGCAGCAGTTGCACCAGCATCGGTGTGCCGCGGAAGAAATAGGTGAAGACCCACACCGGGCCGGACACCGCGCGCCGGGGCGAGATACGCATCACCGCCAGCGGGATGGCGAGAATCAGCCCCGCCACCAGCGACAGCACGGTGAGCTGGGCGGTGAGCCACAGGCCGCTGGCGTATTGCGGCAGGCTGTCGGTGATGATGCTCCAGTCGATCATGCTGCGCTCCGGCGCACACCGACCGAGTAGCGGCGTTCGAGGTGATTGAAGACCACCGACGACAGCGCGGTCATGGCCAGATAGAAGGCACAGACCACGGCATAGAACAGAAAGGGCTGATGCGTGCTGCGACCGGCCTGGTCGGCCAGCCAGGTGATGTCCGACAAGCCGATGATGGACACCAGCGCGGTGCTCTTTTGCATCACCTGCCAGTTGTTGCCCAGCCCCGGCAGGGCGTGGCGCAGCATCTGCGGGAAGAGGATGCGGCTGAAGATCTGCCAACGGCTCATGCCATAGGCGGCGCCGGCTTCGAGTTGGCCGGCCGGCACGGCGAGGAAGGCGCCGCGGAAGGTCTCGGTGAAGTAGGCACCGAAGATGAAGCCCAGCGTGGCCACGCCGGCAACGAAGGGATTGACGTCGATGTAGTCCCATTCGAGCGCGTCGGTCGCCAGGTTGATGAGCATCTGCCCGCCGTAGAAGACGAGCAGCATCATCACCAGGTCGGGGATGCCGCGCACGATGGTGGTGTAGGCCACCGCAGGGGCGCGCAGCAGCCACAGCTTCGAGAGCTTGGCCGAGGCGCCCGCGAGGCCGAGCACCAGCGCCAGCACGAGCGAGAGCACGGCGACCTGGAAGGTCAGCCAGGCGCCGTCGAGCAGCGAAGCGGCGTAGCCGTGGAGCATGGCGTTAACGACCACGCCCCGCGGGCGCGGGGCGATCGGTCAGCCGGGCGGCGGACAGCGTGCGGCTCATTCGCCGTAGATGTCCTGGGCGAAGTACTTCTTGCGGATGCTGTCGTAGGTACCGTTGGCCCGGATCTCGGCCAGCGCTTTGTTGATCCTGGTTTTCAGGTCGGTGTCTTTCTTGCGCACGGCAATGCCCACCCCTTCGCCAATGACGGCTTTTTCGTCGGCCGTGCGACCGAATACGGTGGCACCGGCAAAAGCGTAGTCGGCCCCGGCCGGCTTGTTGAGGAAACCGCCTTCGCCTTCGAGGGCATCGACCCAGGTGGCGTCGAGCCGGCCGGCGGCCAGGTCGAGATAGACTTCTTCCTGCTTGCCGTAACGCACCACTTCAACGCCCTCGCTGGCCCAGAAGCGGGTGGCGAAGTTGTCGGCCACGGTGCCGCGCTGCACGCCGATGCGCTTGCCTTTGAGCAGGGCGAGGTCGGGGCGCAGGGCGCTGCCCTTGGTGGCGACCAGGCCCAGCGGCGTGGCGTAGTACTTGTCAGAGAAATCGACCTTCTTCTTGCGGTCTTCGGTGATCGACATCGAGGCGGCGATGGCGTCGAACTTGCGACCCATCAGCGCCGGGATCATGCCGTCCCACTCCTGCTTGACCCAGCTGCACTCGGCCTGCATCTGCTGGCACAGCGCATTGGCGATGTCGACATCGAAGCCCTGCACCGTGCCGTCGGGTGCGGTCATGTTGAACGGGGGATAGGCGCCTTCGGTGGCAAAACGGATCTTGGTCCAGTCTTTGGCCAGGGCGTTGTGGCTGAGGATGGCCAGTGCGGCCATCAGGCAGATGCGTCGGATCATGGGTGTCTCCTCCCGTCTTGTTTGAGTGTGCCGCGTCAAGCTTGTGGCCGGCGGCGCGTGGGCCGCATGATCGCAGGATCGCACGATCGGTTCAATGTGGGGTCGGTCGAAAGGGAAAAACGCGCGGCGATCGCCGAATTCCGGGAAAAAGCCGCCGAAATTCCGCGTTTTGGCAAAAACTGATTCTTGTCCTCAGGCCGCGTTTGCGCAAGCCAGGCGTTTGACGACGGCCTTGGCGAGGGCGTCGGCGGCCGGCGGATGGAAGCGGAAGAACAGCTCGGGTTCGATCAGTTCCAGCTCCATGAGCCGGAAGTCGCCCGGCCCGCGGCGCACGAAATCGACCCGCGCGTAGAGCGGCAGCGTGGCGCAGGCGCGCGCGGCGGCCTCGGCAAAGGCGCGCTCGTCGTCGGCGGGTGCGTGTGTGTGTACCGTGCCGCCGTGGTCGTCCTGTACGCGGAAATCGCCGGCTTTGGCGGTCTTGCGGATGGCGTGGGTGGTGACGCCGTCGATGACGATCAGCGACAGCTCGCCACTGTTGACGATGGCCGGCTCGAAGGCTTGCACCATCATCGTCTCGGTGGCCACGCAGTCGGCAAAGATCGCTTCATGGGCGGCGGCGTTGGCGGTGTCGATCCGGTAGGTGAGTCGGGCCGCGCCGGAGACCACGGGCTTGAACACCGCTTCGGGCCAGCCCTGCGTGGCCATGATGTCGGCCAGTGTCGCCGCGTCGCCGCGATCGACATACACCGTCGGCACGATGGCTACGCCAGCCGCGCTCAGATCGGCCAGATAGCGCTTGTCCATGTTCCAGCGCAGCGTGGCCGCGTCGTTGAAGAAGCGTGTATGCCTCGCCGCCTTGTCGAACCATTGGCTGAACGCGTCGAAGCGGTCGAAGTAGTCCCAGGTGCTGCGGAACAGGGCGCAGCGGGTGTCATGCCAGTGCATGTCCGGATCGGCCCATGAGCGGCGCTCGACGCTCAGGCCGCGGGCGCGCAGGGCGTCGGCGACCAGGCCGTCCTCGGTGGCGATCTGCTGTTGATACCAGTCGCCGGCGTCGAGGGTGGTGTAGCGATCTTCGGTGAGGATGACGACGTCTATGGTGGCGGGCATGATCGAGTCTGGCGGTGGCGCAAAGGCGGCATTCTATCTGCTTGCCGACGCGCTTGCCGCGCAGAGACTGGCGTGTCAGGCCCGCAGCTTGCATGATGTCGAAAGCGTATTTGAACCCGCGGAGGTGCCCTTACCGTGAGCCTGGAAGCCCTGATGCTGGTGATTGCCGGCGCGGTGTTGCACGCCGTGTGGAATCTGTCGGCCAAGCAGGCGGCCGGCGGGGTGGTGTTCATCTGGGCCTTCAATACGGTCAGCGTGCTCCTCACCGCGCCGGTCGCCGCCTGGCTGTGGCTGAGCTTGCCGCAGGCGCTCAGTGCGCAGGCCTGGCTGGCGATTGCGGCGAGCGCGGTGATTCACATCGCGTATAACCTGGTGTTGTTGCGGGGTTACCAGGTCGGTGAGTTCTCGGTGGTGTATCCGGTGGCGCGCGGCAGCGGGCCGATGTTTGCGGTGCTGGGGGCCTTGCTGTGGTTTGGCGAAAACCCCTCGCTTGTCGGCTGGCTGGGCATTGGCGCGGTGCTGGCGGGCTTGTTCTTGATTGGCGGAGTGGTGCGCAACGTGGTGGCCTCGCCGGGCTTGCTGCCAGGCATCCGCTGGGGGCTGATGACCGGTGTGTGCATCGCGGGCTATACCCTGATCGATGCCTGGGCGGTGAGGGCGATCGGCGTGCCGGTGATCCTGTATTACAGCCTCGGCCTGATCGTGCGCACCGTCTTCCTGTCGCCGCAGATGCTGGCCCGGCGTGCGGTCTTTCGTGCGGAGATTCGGCGGAACCTGCGCCATATCCTGTTGATCGGCGTGCTCTCGCCGCTGGCCTATCTGCTGGTGCTGCAGGCGATGACGATGGCGCCGCTGAGCTATGTGGCGCCGGTGCGCGAGGTGTCGATGCTGATCGGCGTGTTGATGGGTGCCCGGGTCTTGCGCGAGGCGGTGAGCGCGTCGCGGCTGGCCGGCGCGGTGCTGATGGTGATGGGCGTGGTCTTGCTCGGGCTGGCCTGAGCGCGCTTATCCCGCGACGGGTTGGTGCCGCATGCGGCGAACGGCGATCACCGCAAAGGCGGTGATGTTCATCAAAAAGGCATAGATCACGGCCGGCACGGCCAGCGCGGGCTCGGCCAGCAGGCTGATGGCGAGGGTGATGCCCAGCGCGCTGTTCTGCATGCCGCATTCCATGCTCAGCGCGACGCGGCCGGCGCCGTCGAGCCGTACCAGGGCGCCGAGGGCGGCGCCCGTGCCCATGGTGATCAGGTTCAGCAGCAAGGCGGCCGGCCCCACGCTGGGGAAATGCGTGGCCATCGCCGGCCACTGGCTGGCGAAGGTGAACAATACGATCAGCAGGAACAGCCCGGTGGCGATGCGGTGAATCACCACGGCATGGCGTACGCCGATACGCTCGCTTTCGCTCAGCCACAGGCCGAGGGCGACCGGCAGCAGCGTGATCAGGAACAGGCCGCCGATGGTCTGGCCGAGCGGCAATTGCACGCTGGCCGATGCGCCCATGAAGTGGGTCAGGCTGGCGCCGACAATCAGCGGCACGGTAATGAAGGCGGCGATGCTGGTGAGTGCGGTGAGGCTGATCGACAAGGCGGTTTCGCCCCGCGCCAGGTGCGTCACCATGCCGGCCGTCACCCCGCCCGGGCAGGCCGCGAGGATCATCAGCCCGACGGCGGCTTCGGGCGCCAGATTCAGGCCGGTGGCAATCAGCCAGGCGGTCAGCGGCAGCAGCAGGATCTGCGCCAGCAGGCCGAGGGCGATGGCGTCGGGGCGGGTCATCACCCGGCGGAAGTCGGCGAGCTTGAGGCCCAGGCCGAGGCTGAACATGATGAAGGCGAGGCCGAGGGGGAGCAGGATCTTGATCATGGTCAGCCGGTCCGGATCACCACAGCAGCGCGACACTCAACAGGGCGCCGAGCAGGAGTTGCGCCTGGGCGGTGCGCGCCAGGTGGTGGTTCATCTGCGCGCCGGGCGGCTGGTGGCGAAAACGCAGGGCCAGCCACAGGCACACCGGCAGGGCCAGCCAGGCGGCGCCGACGCCGATGACGCCGAGTTGCTGGGCGAGCAGCGGAAACGGCGCCAGCATGAGAACGGCGTAGAGGCTGCGGGCGGCGCCGGTGCCAAGCACCGAGGCCAGGGTGCGACGACCGGCGCGGCGATCGGCTTCGAGATCGCGCACGTTGTTGACCAGCAGCACCGCCGCGGCATGGCAGCCCAGCGCGAGGCCCAACCACAGCGCCGAGCCGGTGAATTGGCCGCTTTGCAGATAGTGGCTGCCGGCGACGGCGACCAGTCCGAAAAACAGCATCACGAAGACTTCGCCCCAGGCGGTGTAGGACAGCGGGCGCGGCCCGCCGGAGTAGGCCCAGCCGGCGATCAACGAGGCCAGCCCGATGGCGAGGATCGGCCAGCCGCCAACGACCACCAGATAGATGCCGCCGAGCAGTGCGGCCAGAAAAGTGGCCAGCGCGGCACGGCGCACCTGGCCGGGCGTGGCGAGGCCCGAGGCGGTGACCCGCGCGGGGCCGAGTCGGGTCGGTCCGTCGTTGCCGCGCAGGGCGTCGCCGACGTCATTGAACAGGTTGGTGCCGGCCTGGATGAGCAGGGCGCAGAGCAGGGCGACGATGAGGGGAAGCCAGACCAAGCTCGCGCCTTCGTGCCAGGCCAGTGCGCTGCCGGCGACCACCGGAATGGCGGACAACGACAGGGTGCGCGGGCGGATGGCCATCCACCACAGCCCGAACTTGAGTCCGCGTCGGCCGGTATCGGCCATGCCGGTGCCTGAGCGCAGATTCATGCGGCGCCCTCCGTCAGGGGTTTGCGACCGGTGTGGATGCAGGCGATGCCGAAGGACACATTACGCCAGCGCACCTCCTCAAAACCGGCTTCGCTCACCATCTGCGCGAAGGCGGGCTGGTCGGGGAAGCGGCGGATGGACTCGACCAGATACTGATAGGCCGCCGGCGCCTTGGCCACCCAGGCGCCCAGGCGCGGGATGACGAGGAAAGAGTAGGCGTCGTAGAAGGGCTTGAGCCACCACTGCGGGCGCGAGAACTCCAGGCAGGCAAACTGCCCGCCCGGCGCCAGCACGCGATGAATTTCGGCCAGCGCGGCCGCCAGGTGGGTGGTGTTGCGCAGGCCGAAGGCCACGGTAAGCGCGCGCACGCTGCCGTCGGCAAAAGGCAGGCGCTCGGCTTCGCCGCCCAGCCAGCGCAGCGTGGGCGAATCATTGCGCTCGCGGCCGGCCTGCATCATGGCCAGGCTGGGGTCGCACACGACCAGCGTGCGACCGGGGGCGTCAGTCATCAGGCGGGCCACGTCGCCGGTACCGCCGGCCAGATCGACGATGAGGCCTTCGCGCGGCATGTCGCGCACGAAGCGGCGCTTCCACAGACGGTGGATGCCGAAGCTCATCATGTCGTTCATCAGGTCGTAGCGGCCGGCCACGGCGTTGAAAACGTGGCGGATGCGTCGCTGTCGCTCGGCGGGGGCGACGTTCTGATAGCCGAAGGTGTCGTCCAGGGGAGCGGTCATGGGCGCAGGGGTGTTTCGGTTCGGTGGCCGGACGCGACCGTCTGGCCGCGCGTTCGGGCCGATTGTAACGCGCGCCGGCTCATTGGCGCGGTGTGGGTGCCTGTTCGATGAGCTGGCGCAGGCCGTCGACAATCTGGCTGACCGGGGTGCCATAGGCGAATTTCTTGACGAAATTGCCACCCGGTGCCAAGACGTACAGCCCGGCGGAGTGGTCGACCGTGTAGGCGTCGGGTGCCGCGTTGGGTTCGCGCACGATCTCGTAGCGCACCTTGTAGTTCTTCGCCACCTTGGCGACCAGCGCCGGCGCGCCGGACAGACCGATGATGCGCGGATCGAAGAAGTCGGCGTATTGCTGCAGGTTGACCGGGGTGTCACGCACCGGGTCGACGGTGATGAACACCGGCTGCACGCGCTCGGCCAGCGGGCCAAGCTGCTTCATGACGTCGGCGACCTCGGCCAGTGTGGTGGGGCACACATCGGGGCAGAAGGTGTAGCCAAAGCTGATGAGCTGGAACTGCTCGGGAAAGGTTTCGTTGGTGACCGCGCGGCCCTTGGCGTCCATCAGCAGATAGCGCGGTCGCAGCGGCTCGGCGTCGTCTGCCGGCACATCGGCCGAGAAGACGCCGGCGCTGGCGATCGCAAGCAGTGCCGCCAGCGCGGCGAGCCGGAGTCGCTGAAGCATCAGCCCTGGGGCTTGAAGTGGGCTTTCAGGCGGGTGTCGATGTCGTGCACCCGTTGGGACAGCGCGGGCTCGGTGGGGCAGGGTTCGCCGCTCTGGCCGAGGAAGGCGTCGTTGGTGGCGGCCTCGAATACCTCGCCATAGGCGCGGGTCTTGGGCACGGCGTGGATCATGACCACCTTGATGGCGGAGACGTTGGTGGTGTGCTTGCAGGCCAGGGCCACGCCGTTGGCCGCCCCCAGTTCGGTGATCAGGGCGTCGCCTGCGTCGGCGGCGCGCGCGGGTGCGACGGCAAACAGGGCCGACAGCACGAGCAGGATGACGACGTGAATAGTGGTTTTCATTGCTTGTCCTCGATGTTCTGGAGGGTGGTGAAGTAGGCCAGCATGTTCTGCAGCTCGGCTTCCTTGAGGCCCTTGAGTACGCCCTCGCCGGGCTTTTCTTCGTCGTGCGGGCGCTCGCCAGCCTGGAAACTCTGCATCTGGCGCATGAGGTAGTTGCTGTACTGGCCGGCGAGCATGGGTACCAGCCGCTTGCCTCGGGCGTCGTCGCCGTGGCAGGTGGTGCAGCGGGATTCGTAGAGCGTTTTGCCGGCGGCGATGTCGCCCTCGACGCGCGGGATGAGCATCACCTTCTGCATGGCGGTGAGGCGGGCCAGTGCGTCGTCGGATTCCTTGAACTTCGGCGGGCGGGTCGGCAGCTCGATGGCCGACAGGTAGGCGGCGATGTCGCGGATGTCCTCGTCGGGCAGTTCGCGCTCTTGCGTGTAGGGGAACATCGGCAGGTTGATGCGCTCACGCGCGCGGAAGCTCTTGAGCGTGAAGGCGATGAACTTGGCGCTCTGGCCGGCAATGCGCGGGTACTCGCCGTGCTTGCCGCCCTGGCCGTTCTCGCCGTGACAGGCCGCACAGGTGCCGTTGATTTCTCGGCCTTTGTCGAGGTCGGGCTCGTCCGCGAACGCGAGCGCAGGCAGGCAGAGGGCGAGCAGGGCGGAGCGAAAGAGAGGAGTGAGCATGGCAAACCGACAAATCAGGGATTGCTGAAGTATCGCCGTCCACGGCGCATGGCGGTTTGACGCAACGCAAGAGAGGGGCTTGTTGGCGGTTGGCTCTGCCTGTGCGGGCGTAGAATCTGGCGGCGCCCGGCGTGTCGCGACGCCTTTTCATGACCTTGAACAGGGAGGGTTTTCATGTCACCGGATTTCTATGATCAGGTTGCGCCAATTCGTCTGCGCGACCCGTTGGCAGCGCTGCTCGGCGCTTTTGAGGGGGGCGTGTATGAGATTGGCTATCGCGAGGTGGTCAAGCTGGCCGGGCACTCCTGCCCCACCGTGGCCGGCGCCTATTTGATGGCACGCACGGGGCTGCAGGCGCTTTATGGCGATGAGCTGCCGGTGCGCGGTGATGTGCGGGTGGACTTGCCCGCGTCGGTGGATGAAGGCGTGACCGGTGTCGTGGCCAATGTGCTGTCCTTCATTACCGGCGCCACCGAGCGTAGCGGCTTTCATGGTCTGGCGGGGCAATTCGACCGGCGCAATCTGCTGCATTTTTCGCAGCCGGTGGCCCATGCACTGGCGTTGACCCGCGTCGATACCGGCGAGAAAGTGTCGGTGCGCTATGACGCCAGCGGCGTGTCCGCCGACGCGGCGATGCGGCCGCTGATGTCGCGGGTGCTGTCAGGGCAGGGCACGCAGCAGGAGGCCGAGGCCTTTGGTGCCTTGTGGCAGGCGCGGGTGCGCGCGATTCTGATTGATCATTGTGATGATCCGGCCGTGATTTCGGTCGCGCGCTGAGCGCGTCGCGTCCGAATGCGCGGATGACGCGCGAAAATCCATTCGGTATGAGAGGATGTCGCACTGCGGGAGGCGGCAACCGGCAAGGACCATGACCGAGCATTTCACTGACGATCCGAATATCGACAAGAAAGACGAGGCGCTCACGGCGCAGCGTTTTCGCATGCTTGAAGACATTGCCCGTGAGCTGTCGGCCAAGGATATTTCCTTCCCCACCTGTTTTGACGCTGCGCTGAAAATACGCAATGCCTTGCGCGACCCGGATGTCCAGATCCGCGAAGTCGTGCGGATGGTCGGGATGGAGCCGCTGGTGGTGGTCAAGCTGTTACGCGTTGCCAACTCGGTCGCTTACAACCCGAGTGGGCGCGCCATCACAGACATTGACACGGCGGTGATGCGCATTGGCCTGGAGGCGACGCGCACCCTGGCCATCTCCATCGCCATGGACCAGCTCCTGCGCTCAAAGGATCTGGTCTGCTTCGGTGACTTGCCCAAAACCCTGTGGATGCACACCTTGCGTACGGCTGCGGCGGCGCGCGTGGTCGCCGCGCGGCTGACCCGGGTGAATCGCGAAGAGGCGATGATGGCCGGCCTGGTGCACGACCTGGGGGCTTTCTACATGCTCTATCGCGCGGCGCAGTATGAAGAGATGCGCATCCGGCCCGACTCGGTCAGACACCTCATTACCCAATGGCACGAGAGCATCGGCGAATCGCTGATGAGTGCGCTGGGCTTGCCCGAGCACATCATCCAGGCCACGCGCGAGCACGACCAGCCCCATGCGCTTGAGCACGGCCTGCGGAACCTCGAGGATGTGGTCTATGTGGCCAATCAATTGGCCGGCGGGCTGGCCGGGTGGTTGTTCAACGGTGCGGCGTCCGAGGCGGGTCATCCGCTGCTGGATGATCCTGAACTGAGCGCGCTCGCCGACGAGATCGAGCGCGAATTTCAAACCCTGGCGGGCGTGTTCTAGCGGGTGAACACACCGATGTGCGGGCCGATCAGCAGGTCGGTGACGGTCTGCGGCAGATTTTTGACGCCGGTGAAATCGGCTTGCGTGATGGTGGCGTGCGAGAAGTCGGCGTCGGTGAGGTCGGCCTGACGGAAGTTGGCGGCGCGCAGTGAGGCGCCGCCGAGGCGTGTGCCGCGCAGGATGGCGGACGAGAAATCGGCCGATTCGCCGTCGGCGCCGGTGAAGTTGCTGCCCGACAGGTCGGCGCCGACCAGGATGGAGTCGGTGAGCACGGCGCGCAGGGCATTGCAGTCACGCAGGATGGCGCCGGTGAGATCGGCGTCATGCATCAGCAGATCCTTGAGGAAGGCGCCGGTAAAGTCGGCCTTCGGCGCCCGGGTGGCAATCAGATTGGCGCCGAACAGGTTGGCGCGCTGGAGCTTGGCGTCAGAGAGGTCGGCCTTGTCAAAAACGGCGTGAAACAGGTCGGCGTCAGTCAGGTGCGCGCCCTTGAGCTGGGCGCCGCGAAAGTCGGCCCATTTGGCGGTGATCTTGTTGAGCCGGGTGCCATTGAGTTGGGCGTCGGTGAAGCGCACGTTGTCCAGATGCGCGCCGCTCAGATCCAGCCCGGACAGATCGCGCCCGGTGAAGTCGCAGGCGGTCAGATCATGTCCGGCGGCTGGGGCCAGGCAGTTGCCCTTGGGCAGCTCGGCGGCCATTGCTGCAGTGGCGAACAGGGCTGGCAGGACGGCACACAAGGCAGATCGCATGGAAGACTCCGGCAGGGCATCCGACCGCCAATGGACGGTCGCGAGGCGGGCTTGCCTACCGAGTATAGGCGGCTGCGCGGTCGGTCGCGAGGTGCGCCGTGGCGTGCGCCGGGGGACTAGCCCACGTATTCGCGCCGTACCCGCTTGATGTTGCACAGCAGTTCGTAGGCGATGGTGCCGGCGGCGTGGGCCACGGTATTGATGGGCACGGTATTCCCCCACAGTTCGACCCGGCTGCCGATGCGGGCGGCGGGGAGCGCGGTGAGATCGACCGTCATCATGTCCATGGAGATGCGGCCGATGACGCGGGTGAGCTGGCCGTCGACCGCCACCGGCGTGCCGGTGGGTGCCACGCGCGGGTAGCCGTCGGCATAGCCCATGGCGACCAGACCGACGCGTGTCGGGGTGTCGGAGACGAAGCGGCCGCCGTAGCCCAGCGCTTCGCCGGGGGCGAGTTCGCGGATGTTCATGATCGCGCTCTCCAGCGTCATCACCGGCTTGAGGCCGTGATCATCGCTGGGCATCGGGTCGGCGCCGTAGAGCAGGATGCCGGGGCGGGCCCAGTCGCGATAGCCGGCCGGCCAGGCAAGAATGCCACCGGAATTGCACAGGCTGCGCTCGCCGGGCAGATTTGCGGTGGCGCGATCGAAGGTGGCGACCTGGTCGGCCGTCGCGGTTTCATCCGGTTCGTCGGCGCGGGCGAAGTGGGTCATCAGCACGATGTTGCCCACTTGCGGCAGCGCGCTGAGGCGGGCGTGGGCGGCGGCATAGTCGGCCGGGGCCAGGCCGGCGCGGTGCATGCCGCTGTCCATTTTCAGCCACACGGTGAGCGGGCGGATGCTGCGGTGGGCTTCGATCAGGGCGATCTGTTCTGCGTTGTGCGCGACCATCCACAAGTCGTGCATGGTGGCGTGGGCCAGGTCATCCGGGCCGAAGGCGCCTTCGAGCACCAGGATGGGCTGGCGGATGCCGGCGTCGCGCAGCTCAAGTGCTTCTTCGACGATGGCCACGGCGAAGGCGTCGGCCTCGCTGGCCAGGGCGCGGGCGCAGGCGACGGCGCCGTGGCCGTAGGCATTGGCCTTGATGACCGCCAGTGCCCGCCCGCCGTGACGCTCGCGCGCCAGACGGTAGTTGTGGCGCAGTGCGCTCAGGTCAATGCGGGCAAGGGCGGGTCGGCTCACGCGGCACTCCGGTGGGCGCCCTGCAGGCGCGGGGCCATGCGGGGCTGTTCTGGGCGGGTGTAGCGGTCCAGCGACAAGCCATCGGTGGAAATGTCCGGGTGGCGGTCAGTGGCCAGATCGGCTACGAGCTTGCCCGATCCGCAGGCCATCGTCCAGCCCAGGGTGCCGTGGCCGGTGTTGAGGTACAGATTGGGGTAGGCCGTGGCGCCGACGATGGGGGTGGAGTCGGGCGTCATCGGGCGCAGGCCGGTCCAGAACTCGGCGGCCGGCACGTCGCCGCTGCCGGGGAAGAGGTCGCCCACCACCATCTCCAGCGTCTGGCGGCGGCGCGGGTTGAGCGACAGGTCGAAGCCGGCCAGCTCGGCCATGCCGCCGACGCGGATGCGGTCGTCGAAGCGGGTGAGGGCGACCTTGTAGGTTTCGTCGAGCACCGTCGACACCGGCGCGGCGTTGGCATTCGTCATGGGGATGGTCAGCGAGTAGCCCTTGACCGGATACACCGGCAGCTTGAGGCCGAGCGGGGCGAGGAAGTCGCGGCTGTAGCTGCCGAAGGCCAACACGTAGCGGTCAGCGTGCAGCACCTCGTTGCCGACGCGCACGCCGGTGATGCGGCCCTGGTCGGTGATCAGGCCATTCACGTCTTGGCCGAAGCGGAAGTCGACACCCAGTTCGGTGGCCATGTCAGCGAGGCGGCGGGTGAACAAATGGCAGTCGCCGGTCTCGTCATTGGGCAGACGCAGGCCGCCGGCGAGTTTGTGTTTGGCATGGGCCAGCGCGGGCTCGGCGCCGGCGATCTGGTCGCGGTCGAGCAGCTCGAAGGGCACGCCGAAGTCCATCAGCACCTCGATGTCGCGTTTGGCCGCATCGACCTGGGCCTGGGTGCGGAACAGTTGCAGCGTGCCGCGCGTGCGGCTTTCGTAGTCGATGCCGGTGTCGGCACGCAGGCCGCGCAGGCAGTCGCGACTGTATTCGGCCAGGCGCATCATGCGCGACTTGTTGATGGTGTAACGCTCGGCGGCGCAGTTGCGCAGCATGGCCATCATCCACTCCAACTGAAAGCGCGTGCCGTCGGGCCGGATGGCCAGCGGTGCGTGGCGCTGGAACAGCCACTTCATGGCCTTGAGCGGAATGCCCGGCGCGGCCCACGGGGTGGAGTAGCCCGGCGAGACCTGGCCGGCGTTGGCGTAGCTGGTCTCCAGTGCGGGGCCGGGTTGGCGCTCCAGCACGGTGACGCGGGCGCCGTTGCGGGCGAGGTAGTAGGCGGTGGAGGTGCCGATGACGCCGCTTCCGAGTACGATAACGTCCATGACGAGCTTCCTGATGCGCTGATGTTGTGATTCGCTACTTTATGGCCATGTTCGTAGTGAATTTCACTCGTCATTGCGGCATATGATTTATACAATCACTTTTTTTTGGGCCGTTCTCTGTCGTGGAGAAGTGAAATGCGCGAGCTCGATCGCCTGGACCGGAAAATTCTCGACCTGTTGCAGAAAAATGGGCGCCTGCCGATCACCGAACTGGCCGACAAGGTGGGCTTGTCGAGCACGCCGTGCACCGAGCGGGTGCGCCGGCTCGAGCGCGACGGGGTGATTACCGGCTACCACGCGCATCTCAATCCGGTCGCGATGGGTAAGCCCTTGCTGGTGTTTGTCGAAATCAAGCTGTCGGCCAAGTCGGGTGACGTGTTCGACAAGGTCAAGAAAGAGATGCTGTTCATTCCCGAGGTGATGGAGTGTCATTTGGTGTCGGGCGAGTTTGATTACCTCATCAAAGCGCGCATCGCCCAGATGGGCGAGTATCGTCGACTCTTGGGCAACATCCTGCTCAAGCTGCCGGGCGCGACCGAATCGCGCAGCTCGGTGGTGATGGAAGAGATCAAGGAAACCTTGTTTCTCCCGACTGACTGATGATGGAGATGGACTGATGCCAAGCTCTGGCCATGACACCCGCAACGCCATTGCCCGCCTGATCGGACTGACCTTGATGGCCGACGGCGAGTTGGCCGATGGCGAACTGGCAGCCCTGGATCGCCACGACATCCCGACACTGATCGGGCTGAGCCGCGACGCCTTGCTGCAAGCCGTGGTCGACCTCAGCGGCGAACTGCTCGACGAGTCCGCCGCGCACCGCGTGGCCGTGCTCGACCCCGCGCATATCGACGCCCTGCTCGATGCCGTCGCCAATCCGCAGCAACGCCTGCTGGTCATTCGTGCGATGGTCGTGCTGTCGAAGTCGGACGGCGCGATCAGCGACCCCGAGCAATCCCTGCTGCGCCGCGCGCTCGAGCGCTGGCACCTGACCCTGGACGATGTGGTGGCCTGATGTATTTCATTCTCGGCGGCTTGCAGGCCGATACGTCTGTTGAACTCATTACCGAGGGGCTGCGCCCCTACCTCACGGTGACGGGAGTTGAACTGATTCGCGAAGGCGACGCCGACCGCCCGATGGCGAGAGTCTGTGTCGATGACAGCTACACACATGTGTGGGAAACCGCCAACCGCCTGCGCGGCATCTACCATCGCGGGCGGGCGTTGACGCTGTACATTCCGGCGCATCAGCATTTCGATCATCTGTTTGATGCGGCCGAAGCGCCGGACGATCCGCGCGAGGCGATTCACCTCGATTGAACCGCCGCGCTCGAGCGCTGCTCAAACTGAGCGGGTAATGCCGCCATCCACCCGCAGGTTCTGCCCCGTGATGTAGCTTGCGTTGTCGCCGGCGAGGAAGACGATGGCCTTCGACACCTCCCCCACCCGCCCGTAACGCCCCATCGGAATGCGCGCACGGCGCTCGTCCTTCTCCGGCAGGCTGTCGATGAAGCCGGGCAGCACGTTGTTCATGCGGATCTTGTCTTTGGCGTACTGGTCGGCAAACAGCTTGGTGAAAGCGGCCAGGCCGGCGCGGAACACACCCGAGGTGGGGAACATCGGCTCGGGCTCGAAGGTGGCGTAGGTCGAGATATTCACGATGCTGCCGCCGCCCTGCGCCTGCATGATCGGCGTCACCAGCCGGGCGATGCGCACCACGTTGAGCAGGTAGGTGTCCATGCCGGCGGCCCATTCGGCGTCGGTCATGGCCAGGATGTCGCCCTTCGGGCCGTGGCCGGCGCTGTTGACCACCGCGTCGATCCGGCCCCACTTGGCCATTGCCGCATCCACCAACGCCTGCAGGTCGGCCGGCGACTGGTTGGAGCCGGTCAGTCCGATGCCGCCCAGCGCCGCGCCGAGCGCCTCGCCCTTGCCCGATGAGGACAGCACCGCCACTGCGTAGCCCGCTTCGGCCATCGCGCGCGCCGCGTCGGCGCCCATGCCGCTGCCGCCGCCGATGATGAGTGCAACTTTCTGTTCGTTCATGTGCTGTCTCCAAAAGATAGGCTTGGGTCATTCTAGGATGCATCGTCAAGTCACGCTCTTCGCGTCTTGGCAAGGTGGCCCGGCCCGCCGCGGCAAAATCGTCATGGCATATACGCGCGAACTGGTGTGTACTGGCCGAGTGCGGCGCTGGCCGCTCGCAACGATTTGCCCAGGGTCTGCCATGGAGTTCTACCACCTTAAAACCTTTGTCACCGTCGCGGAGGAGCGCCACCTCACGCGCGCCGCCGAGCGACTGTTTGTCAGCCAGCCGGCCATCAGCGCGCACATCAAGGCGCTCGAAGAAGAGCTCGGCCTCGCGCTGTTCGAACGCACGTCCAAAGGCATGCTGCCCACGGCGGCGGGCGAGGCCTTGCTCGCCCGCGCCCGGCGTGCGCTGGCCGCGGTGGGTGAGGTCGGGTTGCATGCGCAGGAGCTGCGTGGCGAGGTGATCGGTGCGGTACGCATCGGGCTCAATACCGATGCGGGCTTTCTACGGCTGGTCGAACTGCAAAGCCTGCTCAAGGCGCGGCACCCTCGGCTGGAAATCGAATTCCTCGGCGGCACCACCGGCGCCAACCTGCCCAAGCTCAGGAGCGGCCGGCTCGACGCCAGCTTTGTCAGCGGCACGCTCGACGACAGCCTGTTCGACAGCCAGGTGCTGCGTGAAGAGGAGATGGCCATCGCCGCGCCGGTGGCCCTGCGTGAGGCGATTGGCACGGCCGATGTGGCCACGCTCGCCCGCCAGCCGTGGATCCACTCCTCGCCCGACCGGGTGCAGCACGCGGTGATGCAGTCGCTGTTCGAACCCCACGGCCTGTGGCCCGAGCGCAGCATGTTGGCCAACCAGAAAGACGCCGTGCTGGCCATGGTCGCCGCCGGTGTCGGGCTGGCGATCACCCGCCGCCAGGACATCGAACGCGCCGCCCAGTCCGGCGCCATCTACGCCGTGCCGCTCCCGCTGGCGCCGACGCCAACCGTCAGTTTGCGGTTTGCGTGCCTCAAGCGGCGCGCCGAGGAGCCGGTGCTGCGGGCGGTGCGGGCGGCGGTGGCGTCGGTGTGGGCAGTGGCCTGAATCTAGCCGGCGGCGGGCTGGAGCCTGTCGGGTGCGACAACCGGCAGCGTCAGGCAGAAATGCGCGCCGTGGCCGGTGTCGGTGTCGAGCAGGCGCAGCGTGCCGCCGAGTACGGCGGTGGCCATCTGCTGGCACAGGTGCAGCCCCAGCCCGGTGCCACCCCGATGGCGCTGGGTGGTGAAGAAGGGGTCCCAGATGCGGGCCTTGTCTTTGGTTGTGATGCCGCGGCCGTCGTCGGAAACGGTCAGATGGATCTGGTCGCCGTTCGTGTTCGCCGAGATGACAATATGGCCGCTATCGGCCAGCTCGAAGCCGTGCCGAAGTGCGTTGTGGACCAGGTTCTGGACGATCTGACCGAGTGGGCCAGGGTAACTGTCGAGTTCGATGTTCGGTGGAATGTTGACCTCGATGGCGATGCGCCGGCGTTTTATTTCGCCGTGCATGAGCTCAAGGATTTCGTCGACCGTATCACGGAGGTTGAAGTTGCTGCGCTCGGCCTGCGATCGCTCGGCCGCGACGGCCTTGAACTGTGTGATCAGCCGTGCCGTCCGTTGCAAGTTGCTGTGGAGCAGGCGCACTCCCTCGGCGCCGGCAGCAAGATGTTGGGTCAGGTCAGACTCTTTTAGGCCGGCTTCATAGGCCGTCTGTAGGGTGGCCATCTGCTCCTGAAGACGGGAACAGGTGAGCATGGCGGCGCCCACCGGCGTGTTGAGTTCATGGGCGACACCCGCCACTAGTAGACCTAGTGAGGCAAGCTTCTCGCTTTTGACGCGCTCGTCGAGCGATTCGTGCAATTGATCAAGTGAGGCTTTGAGTTCGGCGTTGGTGGCGGCAAGCGCATCAGCCAGTTCGACGCGTCGGGTGTTGCTTCGTGCAAAGAGGGTGGAGATGATGGTTAAGGCCAGCAGCACGGCCGCGGTAACGAAATAATGCATGTATTTCTCATAGCTCCCCCCCTGAGGTGTTTGCGCCGGATCCAATCGGGCCAGCGCATACCAGGTGGGGAAGACATTGCCGTCTGTCGCATCGGGTGCGTTGATCTGCCGATAAACCCACGTGCCGGAGTGCTTGCTGGTGAGACCACCGTCGTCCGGAGCGTTGCGGATCGCCTCCCAGACATCCGGATGTTTCCGCGAGAAGCTGTGTTCCGGGGCGCCCAGCGCAAATGTAAACTCGTCGGCTGGATCCGGGCTGACCAGCCAGCCGCCTTCACTGTTGAGCAATGTCAGGTTGGTGCTGCCCGACCGCTTGAACGCATCGAGAATCGGGCGGCTGTCCAGATTGAGTACGATTATGCCTCTTGGAGTGCCGTCGGGTAAAAGGACTCTCTTTGCCGCCCGCAGAGTGGGTTCATGGGGCTCGACGACCTTGCCATCTTCGACGTTCAGGTCCATCGGCGACATGTAGATATTCTCGGCGTCGAGCTTGAGCACCTCGCTACAGTAGTAGCGTCCAGATTTGTCCTGCAGGGCCTCTTCTGGGGTCCGTCTTGGCCCATTGGGTCCGCGATCAAGGCGTAGAATCTCTCGGCAACTGTCATCGAGGAGACGGGCCTGTAAGTAGCCCGGGTGAGCGATGAGAAAATTACGGAAAAATTCCGCAAGGCTCGCCAGATTGTTCGCTGCCAGATACGACTCTGCCATTTGACTGGCTAGTCGGGTGTCGCGTCGCAGACGGGCAATACCGTCGTCGAGCAGGTTCACCGCAGACTCGATGCGTTCAGCGTAGGTCAGCTCCTGTCGCGCCCGGTCTGCCTCGGAACGGGTCAGATACAGGGCCGTGGAAAAGAGCGTGACTAGTATCCACCACGGCAGCAGGTAGAGCAGGTAGCGTTGGATCTTCCCCATGGAAAACGCTCAGGCGGCGACATTCCGATCGCCGAATTGGCCAATCAGGTCGTCGAGCGGCATTGGACGCCCGAAATGCCAACCTTGAGCAATGTGACAGCCGTGCTCGCGCAGCCAAACAGCCTGTGACTCAGTTTCCACCCCCTCGGCAATCAATTTCGCGCCGATTACGCGGCCGAGTTCCAGAATGATCTGCAGGATAGCCTCGTGGCGCTTGTCGGTACCAATGCCGTCGACAAAAGCGCGGTCGATCTTGATGTGATCGGCTGGCAGTTTGCTTACGTATTCCAATGACGCCATTCCGGTGCCGAAGTCGTCGATAGCGACGGTGCCACCCGCTTCGCGGAAAGTGTCGAGCGCGCCAGTAACCTGGGAAAAATTTTCCATCGCCGTTGTTTCGGTGACCTCAATGCCCAGACGCCCGACTGGCACGCCGTCGCGCGCCAGCTGGCCCAGCAACTCACCTACAAGCGACGGGTCCTCGAATTGCCGTGGCGAGATATTGATGCTGACGACAACGTGCTCCAGCCCCGCCTCGGCCAGCCGCTTGAGCGCCGCGGTGGCTTGGGTGATGACAATGGCGCCGATGGCGTGGATATATGACGATTTCTCCGCCAGCGGAATGAACAGGCCGGGCGGTACAAAGCCGTCTTCGCGCTTCCAGCGCAGGAGCGCCTCCGTCCCGATGAGACGTCCGCTTTGCAGGTCGATCTGCGGCTGGAACATCAGGAACAGGTCGTTCGCTTCTATGGCGTGGGCCAGTTGAGACATCATTTCGTAGCGTTCTCCCGCGGCGTGCTCCACTGCCAGGGAGTAGCTCTCGATGCTGCCGGGGCCATGGGACTTGGCCTGCCTCAGCGTGCTTGTGGCAGCACGGACGATGCAGCGTCCGTCGACATCGGTCGCGTCGAGCGAAATATCGCCGCAGCAGGCACTGAAGCGGAACGATTGCTCTCCGATGACTAGGGGTTGGGTGAGCGCCTGTGGCGCTGTGTGCGCATCGGTCTTGTCCGCAGGTCCGAGTATGGCGAAGGTGTCGGCAAAAATACGCGCCAGGAAACAGGGCGGGGGGAAATACTCGGCCAACCGGGCGGCAGCCGCTTTCAGGAGCGCATCACCCAAGGTACTGCCAAACGCCTCGTTGAAGCCGGAGAAGTTGTCCAAGTCCACGAGTATCAGCCGATTTGGCGTGCTTCCCTTGGTCAGTTTCAACCGATCGATCTCTCGCAGCAGTGCGCTGCGGTTGGCGATTCCCAACAGTTCATCCTCGTAGGCGAGCCGATCAAGTCGGCTGACGAGGGCAATATTGCCGAACCCCTTAGAGGCATTTGCCGCAAATACGGCAAGTAGTTCGCGTTCCGCGTTTTCGAGGGATCGTCCGGTGTCTAGGAAGATAGCGTATTCGGCCAAGGCGTGCTGGCGCGGGAAATACAAGACTTGGTAGGTGTCGGCGGCGATGCTTTTCCGGTGCGCAAGTGCCGTGGCGAGTGCGTCGGCAATGGCCGAATCAGGCAGTTTTGCGACGGGGTGGTTTACATGATCTGCGAAGCGTCCGGCCGCTCCAACGATGATCGCGGTGTCGTGATTGGCCACGCGAAGCGTGCACTCTAGCCCTCTGGCCGCAACGATGCCGTCCTCGGATACCCCCAGCAGGCTGGCGACCTCGATCAGTACCGCGGTCGCAATTTCCTGGATGGAGCGCGCCGCTGAAAAACGGTTGCTGGCCTCAATGATCAGCTGCAGCCCCCGCCGCGCGGCACTGACGGTGCTGAGTTGGTCGAAGCTGCGGATGGCAGCGGTGAGGACGTTCGTGAGGCCGCGGCTTCCCAAGTCGGACTTGAGACAGTAGTCGCTGAGGTCATAGGTGGACATGACATCGTCGATGGGTGCAAAACCGGGTTGCCCGGTCAGCAACACAATGCGCATCTCCTGCAGACCGAGCATTTCGCGCACGCCTTTAGCCAAACGCAGGCCGGCGTCTTCCGTTTCCATCACCACGTCAACCAGAATGACCGCGAAGTTACGATCATTCGCGAGCAGGTGTGCGGCACTGCCCATGCTGTTAGCGAGCACGAGCTCGATGGGGCGCCCGAGGATGATCTTGCCCTCAAGGGCGTGGCTCAGAGAGGCCTGGAAGCCCACATCGTCGTCAACGGACAGGATGCGCCAAGGGCGGCGACTGGATGCCGGAAGAGGCGTTGATTCGGCGCGGAACTTGAACGTACCGCTTTCCACAATGACGCTCGAGCTTTGCATGGGATGCACCTAAATCTACCGCATTTGATTTGTCTTTTATTAAGACGGCTGGGTAGATTAAAACTTTAGTGCCTTTCTCAATCAGGACAGATAAATAGTCCAGCGAGGGGCGGTCAGAGCGTCTTGAGGTACTCCAGGAGAGCTTTTTTTTCGACCGTGTCCAACGTGGTGCCGTAGTCGTGTCCCTGATTGCCGCCGCCTTTGAGCCGCGTGTCGTGCAGGCTGCCGTCGTACTCGGCGTCTTCGCCCGCGGTGACATAGCCGACGCGCTCGCGGTCGTACAGGGTGTAGCCGCGCCAGAAGGTGACGGGGCGGTCGGCGGGCGGCTCGAGCAGGTCGCGCAGGGTGGGCACCGAGCCGTTGTGCAGGTAGGGCGCGCGTAGCCAGATGCCGTCGAGGAAGGCGGCCACATAGCCGCGCAGGGGTTCTTCGACGAGGCCTTCGCGCTGGATGCCCATGTCGGTGACGACCTTGTTGGCCTCGTAGGCGGCCTTTTCGTTCCAGGTGTCCATGCGGTCGCGGCTGGTGCCGACCTCTTCGACGGGCACGACGGTGCCGGTGCGTTCCGAGGCGTGGCAGCCGGCGCAGGTGGCGTCGAAGACGGCTTTGCCTTGCTCGGCCAGCGCGGTGTCGATGGCGAAGGGGTAGGCCGGGGCGCGGGCGGCCTTGAGGTAGTCCAGCATCCAGTCGATCTGCTTGAGGAATTCGGCGTTGTCCTTGGGCGGTGCGCCGAGCAGGCCGAGGGCGGAGTCGATGACCACCGAATAGGCGTTGTGGCTGTCGCCGGCAAAGTTCATGCGGTGGCCCTTGTCGGCCTGGTATTTGCCGAGGTTCCAGACCGAGGGCATGTCGGTGGGGCCGAAGGTTTCGTCCATGGGCCACTCGATCATGAAGTACTTGGTGAGGTTCATCGAGTCGTCGCGGCCGCGGCCCCAGTCGGGGAAGGCGCTGTGGTAGAGCCAGGCGAACTGGGTCTGGCGTTCGAGCAGGCGCTTTTTGGTGATGGGGATGAGGAGGTAGCGGTAGATGAGCGCGTCGTCCCAGCTCAGATCGGTGACCAGGTTGATCTCGCGCATGAGCACGTCGGGGTCGAAGCGCGGGTCTTTGGCGCAGTCAATCAGAAAGCGGAAGAAGGCGGCCAGATCGAGCGTGTGGTTGGGGCCGGTGGGCACGAACACGGGGTTGGAATCGACCGATGCGCGGTAGGTGGCGGTGTGGCACACGGCGCAGGTGTTGGCCACGCGGTCGAAGCCGATGGTTTTCTTGGTGAAGCCGACGGGCAGTTCCATGCCTTGTTCCCAGGCGACGCCAAAGCTGGCGTAGCCGCCGGGGCCGGGGAGTTTTTCGGGGAAGACGCGCGGCAGCACGTAGAAGATCCAGTACGGAATGCCGGCGTCGGCCTCGGCGCCGATCGAGCCGTACTTGAAGCGCATCTCGGGGTCGTCGGTGATCCACGCCGGTTGCGGCACTTCGCGGAAGAATTTGACCCAGCCATAGACGCCGGCGGCGATGCTAACAATGAGCAAGAGGCCGAGCACGGCGAGCCAGGTGCGGCGGGGTTTGGTGGTGGGTGTGAGGCTCATGCGACGGGCCCTCCGGGTCGTGTGCCGGGGCCGGCGGTTTGGTGGGCGGGCAAGCCGCCCACCCTACGGGGCATGTGGGTGGTGGGTAGAGTGGGCGGCTTGCCCGCCCACCCTGTGCACCGTGGCGGGGGTAATGGCGAACAGGCGTCGAGTGGCGTGGTGCGCGTCATCTTCATCCCCTCAAAATGTCTTCAGATATTCAACGACGGCATCTTTGTCCTCGGCCGCCAGCTCGGTGCCGTAGGCCGCGCCTTCGTGGCCGCCATTGCCGTTGCCGGGCTCGGTGGTGTCGAACAGGAAGTAGCTGCGGTCGGGCTCGGCGGCCACGTCGGAGACAAAGCCGAGGCGGTCGCGGTCGATGATGTCGTTGCCGCGGTAGAAGCGGGTGGGGCGGTCGACAGCGGGTTCGAGCAGGTCGCGCACGGTGGGCACCGAGCCGTTGTGCAGGTAGGGGCCGCGCAGCCACAGGCCGTCGAGCGGCATGTTGGCGTAGCCATGGGTTTTGCGGAAATGCTGGAAGCGGTGGGGGTAGCCGGCGTAGAGCGTGCTCTGGTTCACCGCCAGGGTGTAGGTGTAGGAGTCGAGCCGCGCGCGGTCGGTGGCGATGTGGGCAATCGGCGTGACATGGCCGACGTATTCGCCGGCAAAGTCGCGACCGTCGGCGCCGTGGCAGGCGGCGCAGGTGGCGGCATATACCGCTTTACCGCGCTCGGCTTTGGCGGTGTCGATGGCGTAGGGCCAGACCGGCGGGGTGAGCTCGAGCAGCCATTGCTCGATGCGGCCGATGGCGCGCAGATCGAGGGTGGGCGGCGTGGTGCCGGTGCCGAAGGCGGCGCTCTTGTTGCGCTCTTCGGTGCGGGTGTTGTTGCCGTCCCAGTGCAGCTCCATGCGCTCGCCGTCGTCGCGCTTCATGCGCGGGCCTTGCAGCCAGATGGAGGGGAAGTCCGAGGCGCCGAGCAGCTCTTTTTTGGGCAGCTGGTGCATGGGGAAATTGAACAGGATCTTGGCCGAGTTGAAGGTGTCCACCCGGCCCGGCCCCCAGTCGGGCTGCGCGAAGGCGAAGGCGAAACGCTCGCGCAGCATCAGCAGGCGCTCGCGCATCAGGCTGATCGCCACCGGGTAGACCACATAGCGGTCGAGCGGGCTGAGGCCGCCGGCGGCGGCTTCGATCTCGGGCACGATGAACTCGCTGCGAAACTTCGGCCCGGCCGCGCAGTTGAAGAAGAAGGTCTCGAAGCCTTTGAGATCGAGCCGGTGCGCGGGCATGCCGAGGTACACCGCCGGCGCGGCGCCCGGCGCGTCGCGCACGGTGCTGGCATGGCAGGCCGCGCAGTTGAGAAAGACGCGGTCGATGCCGAGATTGAAGCGCTTCGATACGCCAATGGGCAGATCCTTGCCCGGCTCGTAGATGAAGCCGATCGAGCGGTAGCCGTCGCCGGGCAGGTGCTCGGGGCAGACCTTGGGCAGTACCTGCCAGATCCAGTACGGAAAGCCGGATTCGCGTTCGCCGCCCGTCGAGCCGTATTTGAAATGCGCCGGCGCCTCGGCGTAGGCCACCGGGATGTCGGCGGTAAAGCGGCCGAGGGCGTAGATGCCAAGGACCAGGCCGAGCACCCAGGGCAGCCAGAGCAGGCTGCGGCCGAGCCAGTGAGCGCGTTGGGGCGGGGTGGGGGTGTCGGGATGTGCCATCGCGTCGTCTCTCAAAAGACTGCACAGTCGGGCAGGTCGGCGTAGGGGCGGGCGGCGAGCTGGTCTGCGTTCTGGCCGGTGGCTTTCAGCCGGCCGGCAAGCCACAGGCGCATCGAGGCCAGATCACCGCTGTGCTGGATGTCGCCGGCCTGGGGGGTGGCCGGTGGCGGCATGGGCGCCTTTTCGCGCTGGCCGGCGGGCGTCGACCACATGCTGAGGCGACGGGCCATGCGTGGCGCGCAGCGGTCGACGGCGGCGCGCACAGTGTCGCGGTCGCCATGCAAAAAGCCGGGCGGGAAGGCCTCGGTGCTGTCGTGGCACAGGCCGCAATGTTTGTAGAAGGGCGCCAGATCGGGGGCGTCCGGGCTGCTGCGCTCGGCCAGGATGGGCACCGGCGCGGGGTGTTCGCTTGGCATGGGCAGCAGCGGCGAGAGCACGGCGGCGCGGCGCAGCGGGGCGTCATCGAGGGCGTCGCTGCGCCCGGCGAGGGTGTCGGCGACGAGGCGGTCGACATGGGCGCGGACGGCGGCGAGGTCGTCGGTCAGCAGCGCGCGCACGCGCTCCGGGGTGATCTCGATGCGCCGCAGTGCCGCGCCTTCGGGGGTGCGCGGGGCGGCGCCGGTGGGATGAAAGTGGCCGTCGGCGCCACGGCGAAATGGCTGGGCGCTGTGTGCCGGGCCGGCGCCGAGCACGAGGCGGTCGATCTTGAGCCGGTCGGCGCTGCGCCGGGCGCTGAGGGCGAGGCCGCTGGCGTGGTGGCAGTCGAGGTCTTCGCGGTCGGGGCGGGGGCGGCGGGTGCACTCGAGGGTGAGCGATTCGGCGCGCATACCTTCTGCGCCGCGCAGCGCGTGGTCGAGCGCGGCGATGTCGACGTCGGCGATGAACTGGCCGAGCGCGTGGATGACATTGGGCAGCGTGGCCCAATCGTCGGCGTGCCAGTGGCCGAGGGGGGCGCGCAGGGCGAGCGGGTCGAAACGCTCGGCCACATCGGCGATGCGGCGCAACTCGGCGGGGTCGGTGGGCAGCGCCTGCCAGGGCAGGGTGGCGGCGAAGGGCTGGCGGTTGGGAATGTCGGGGTTGGGCACGGGCAGGCCGTCGGGCCAGCGTTGCGACCAGTTGGCGGCCAGCGGTGCCAGCGCCGGGTCGTCGGCCAGTCGCGTGGTGGCGCCGGGGCTGCCGAGGCGGTCGAGCAGGGTGCGCCACAGCAGGCGGGCGCGGCAGTGCACGGCGGCGCTGCGGTCGGCGCTGGCGCAGCCGTGTTGCCAGATGGTTTGCGCCACCGACAGCAGGTTGGCGCGGTCGGTGGCGTCGTCGATGGCATTGGCCACGTCCACGCCGTGGCGCCAGTTCAGGCCGTAGAAGTCGCGCCCGGCGGCGGCCAGCAGCCTGGCGATGGCCGGGCTGCCGCTGGTCTCGTCCCAGGTCTGGCGCGAGAAGATGGGGGCGTCATTCTGGTGGCAGGCCAGGCACAGGCCGCGGTTGGCGGCGCGCAGGCGCGGGGTGGCGCCGTCGCGGTAGTCGTCCACGATCTCGAATTCGAAGCGGCCGGCGCTGTCGTTGTAGCTGATGATTTCGAGCACGCCGGCGGCTTCGTGGTAGCCGAGGTAGAGCCGGTCGCGCAGCAGGGGGCGGTCGGTGCGCGTGGGCTCGCCGGTGACGGCGACGACCACGCGGGGGGCTTCGAAATAGTGCGCGGCACCGGCGGTGTGTCGTTGCAGCGAGCGACCGAGCGGAATCAGCACCAGCGGCAGGCCATCGCCGGCCTCGCCGCCGTTGGCGGAGACTTGCCCGCGCAATTGCGCGACCAGCGCTTCGATCGGGTAGGTGACCCGCGCGACGGGTTGGCCGGGCGGGGTCATCAGCTGCGCAAACAGCGAGGCGCCCTCGGCCCGGCCGCCGGCGGGCAGCAGCCACAGCCCGCACAGCAGCGGGAGGCCGAGCGTTCGCCACGGGCTGCGCATGGGCGCGGCCTCATTTCGCCGCAGCGACGAGTTGCCGGTGCTGGGTGCCGGTCCAGCAGTCTTCCGCCGTTTTGCCGGTGGCGAGGTAGTCGGCCTTGCCGGCTTCGTCGACGGCCTTGTTGTAGAGCACGAAGTTCACCACGAAGGCGCGGTCGATATAGGCGCGGCCCAGATACAGCCCGGGGCGGATCATGCGGATCTCGTCGCGGATGGCGAAGCCATCGCGCCCGGCCATCATGTCGGGCATGCGGCGGTAGCCGGGCAGCTGGTCGGTGAAGGCGTAGTCGATGATGATGGACTCGCGCCGGCCGTCGAGCAGGCTCTGGCCGCAATACAGCTGCGCGGGGAAGAGCAGCCACTGGTCCTTGCCGTTGACGGTGATCTCCTGCAGCGGGTTGGCGTCGCTCTCTTCGATCAGGCCGACGGCCTTGAGGGTCTTGAGATCCTCGATGCGGTTACGCAGCAGGCGCTCGTCGCGGTAGAACACCTTGCCCTTCCACAGGATCTCGCCCATCAGGTCGAGCTTTTTGCCGGCCACGTTGATCAGCAAACCCTTGAGCCCGCCGCCGGCAATCTCCGACAGGCGCAGCTTGCCGCTGCCGCCCTTGGGGAAGAACAGGTCGCCCTCATAGGCGCCCTCGGGGATCGGCCCGGCCGACAGGCGCGCGTAGATCTGGTCGACCTGTTCCTGCTCGAGCAGGGCGAGGTTCTTGGGCGTGATCTTGTAGAGCTCTTCGACCGACAGCGGGTGTTGCGCTTCCAGTTCGGCAAAGTCGGGCTTGGCGTTATGGGCCTCGCCGTAGGGCGCGAAGCTGATCGCTGGCGGCGTTTTGTCTTCCTTGGCGCCGCAGCCGGCCAGCAGGGCGAGGGCGGCGGCGGTGGCGAGGAGGCGGAGCGTGCGGTGCGTGGTCATGGCGGTCCTCCTCGCTTACAGGGTGGCCAGGAAGGCGGTGAGGGCCTTCTTGTCGGCGTCGGAGAGGTCTTCGCCAAAGCGGTGACCGGCGTTTTCGATCTCGGCAAAGCAGGAGCTGTAGATCTGCTTGACCAGGTAGGGCCGCTTCTTGAGCGCCTCGACCAGGCCATTGGGCTGGCTGCTCACTTCCTCGGTGATGTCTTTGAGGTCGGTGAAGATGCGTTTGCCGGCATCCGGCCCCCATTGCTTGACCAGCCGCGCTTCAACCTCCTTGGGCTTGAATTTGGCCTGCACCAGATCGACCACGAAGGTCTTGTGCTGGAAGTTGCCCACCGTGCCGGCATTGACGCCGCGCCCGTCGATGACCGCCGGGATGGTCAGCGAGAAGCCGACCAGCTTCTCCTTCTCGGTGCCGTCCCACAGCCGCGGACCGACGCGCAGGGTCACGTCCTCGTTGAGCAGCGTCACCTTGGGGATGCGCTTGGCCGGGTTGAGCAGCTCGTCCATGCTCGCCTTGTAGAGCTTGAAGCGGCCTTCGACGCTGGGGTCGTACTCCCAGCAAGCCGGTTGCTGATCCGGCGGCAGCAGCGACAGGGTCTGGCCGTCGACATAGCGCGGGCGCATGGCGTAGAAGGCGTTGGCCTTGTTGGCCGGCTTGCCGCACAGCTCGGGGCCGAGGGCGTTGTTGTGCAGGAAGGGGGCGTGCGCCCACAGATTGAGCAGCGAGATGTTGCGGTAGTAGCTGCGCCCGCCGTCGGCCGGCTCGGCCAGGTTGGGGTCGGGCGGCTGGGCGCGCAGGGTCTCGGAGCCGTACTCCTGCCAGATCTTGCCGGTCATGTGATTGGAGTGCAGGGCGCGGCAGCGGAAGGTGCCGACCTCGGAGACCAGCGTGGGCGCGTCGTTGCCCATGAAGTCGGCGCGCAGACCGGTTTTGGCGTCCATTTTGTGGAAGTCGAGCGCGTCAAACTGCCCGGCCGCCGCTTCGGGCTGGCTGGAGTGACAGCGCGCGCAGGTGGTGGCAAACACCTTTTGCCCGCGCGCCACGGCGCCATCGCCGAATTCTTTTTCGAGGTCGGCGATCAAGTCCTGCGTGGCGTAAGTGGCGGTGGCGTCGGCCTTGCGCAGGCCGGTCTCGCGCGCTTCGCGCAGATCGGTGTTGCGCGCCTCGGCGGACAAGAAGAAATCGAAGATGTTGCCGAGCCGGTCTTCGATGGCGCGGAAGTTCGGGCAGTCGCGCCGGCACTGGCCGATGTTGAAGGGCGTCTGGCCAAAGCCACGTTGCTGCGGGTCGGCCACGCGCAGGTCGGTGAGGTGATTGACCCAGCACTGCTCGGAGCACGAGCCGATGTTGAAATACACCCGCTGGATGGCTTCGAGCGCGCCAATCGAGTCTTCGCCGCCCTTGAGGATGTGGTGCACCGTCTCCGTCTTGAGCGACTTCTCCCAGCACTTGCCCTCGCGCCCCGGCTCGCACCAGCAAGTCGCACCCGTCTTGCCCTCGCAGCTGTTCGTCTTGCGCCATTTGAGCACCTTCTCGCCCATGAACACCGGCCGCTGAGGGATGTTGATCAGCGCGTTCATGGTGCCGGGGTTGTTCACCTGGTCGTTGGGGATGGCCGAGGTATCCGAGGTGCCCGGTCGGGCGTGGGCAAACATCTGCCACTCCAGCGTGTTGCTGGCCATGCCCGAGACCATGATCTCGGAGATGCGCGAATACTGGTTGCCGAGCAGGCCCTTGATGTTCTCCCACTTTGGATTGGCCGGGTCGGCCGGCGGGTTGAGCGGGTCGAATGAGATATGGCAGGAACCACAGGCGGTGCCGATCAGATAGGGCGGCTCGACCGCGCCGTCGAGCAGGCGGCTCTTGGCCGGTTCGTCCGAGCCGCCAGCGGCCGGGATCTTGCCGTTATAGCCTTCCCAGCTGCCAGCGCGGCCATTGAGCTTGACCCACTTGTCGCGGTCGAAGCGCGGGTTGGGAAACTTGCGGATGCCGAGCATGCCGGTCGAGGTGCCGAACTTCAGATCACAGGCGGATTGACGCTGGTCTTTCGGGCCGTGCACCTCGCCCTCGGCCAGCGGCGCATCGTGAAAGTCGCAGGCCGGGTCGGTGTAGCCGTCCTTGCCCACGTACTTGAGCAGCTCCTCGTCGCCAGGGCACCAGTCCAGGCCGTAGGTTTCGTCCAGCGACTTGGCCGGGCAATTGGCGTCGCCCGGCGTGCAACAGCTCGGGTCGTTGATGCCGCCCCAGGCGCGGAAGCGTTCGCCGCGCTCGTCCGAGCGCAGCACGCGGAACCAGTCGATCAGCACGCCCACCCGCTGCTGGAACACATAGGTGTGGAAGCGGTCGTTGCCCGCCGTGGCCTTGAACCAGATCAGCCGGCCGGCGCACTCCGAGGCGTTCAGGCCCTCGCGTGCGCAGGAGTCGAAGTAGGGAATGTCCTGCTCGTGCACCACGGTTGCGGCATGGGCGAGGCGGCCCACAGGGGCGATGAAGCTGGCGGACAGGGCGATGACAAGCAGCAGCAGGCGGACCATGTCGGGCCTCCGTGACACTCGGTGACGACCGGCCCATGACAGCACGCGCGACAAAGCGCGTTGCCGCGAAACCCCCGAAAACGTTCGGGGTAAAGGGGCTCTGATCGGGAGATGGCGCCGCCTCGCAGCAAAGTCGCGCGCCATCGTCATATTTTTATGGTTCTGTGTACTTGGTGTAGCACCCCAGCGGTCGATTGCAAGACGGGCGTGCAGTCGGCAGCGCCGCCCGGTGGGCCGTTCTTGGCGGTTTCGCGCCTTGGACGCGCGGCCCGAGGCCGCCGTATGATGCGGCCATGCGCCTGCCCGAACTGCCCCTGTCCCGACGCGCCCGTTCAGGGCTTTGCCTTGCTTTGCTCACCGCCCTCGTCGCCTGCCAGAAAACCTCGCCGGAACAAACCATTGGCGAGGCCATTGCCCGCATCGAACAGGGCATCGCCAGCCATCAAAATGCCGACGTGCGCGCCGAACTGGCCGACGCCTTTCGCGGCGGCCCGAACACCGAGCCCGGCCAGCTCGACAAGACCGGCGTGCAGCGCCTGCTCGCCGCCTATTTTTTGCGTTACAAAAATATTCGCGTGGGGGTCACCGGCGTGAGCGTCGAGCCGCTGTCGCACACACCCGACCAGGCCTGGTCGACGGCATCGGTGGTGCTCACCGGCGCCGAGGGGCTGATCCCCGAGACCGGGCGGATCTATCAGCTGCGTGGCTTGTGGGTGCGTGAGGGCGGCGACTGGCAGTTGCGCGAATTGCAGTGGGAGTGACGCGATAGCGCATCGCACACGCCGCGCCCCGGTGTCATCACGACTCGGCTATGCTTGCCCGCCTCAATTCATCCAAGCTCACCCGCCATGCTCAACGCCCGCTTCTTTATCGCCATCGCCCTCGCGCTGGTCTACCTCGTTGCCGTACCCGGCACGTCCCTGATCCGTGCCGCCGTCTCCGGTGACGCGCTGACCCTGCGCGTGAGCTTCGGCACGCCGATGCTGTGGCTGAGCACCGCGATCATCGTGCTGATCATCTTCGGCCTCTGGAAGCGCTTCGCCTGGGCCTGGTGGCTAGGCATCGCGGCGGCGGGGTTTCAACTGGTGCGCATGGGGCTGTGGGTATCGCAGCACTATTCGCTGTCGCGCCTGCCGGGCGAGGGCACGCTGCTGGTGCTCGGGCTGCTGGTGGCCTTTCTGGTGCTGATGTTGTTGCCCGGCATGCGGATGGCGTGCCGGCGGTGAGTCATAAGGCGGGTTGAAACCCGCCATCACTTGCCATCTTAGCTCGAACAACTCACCGACAGCGCCTGCGCCCAGTCCGGCGGTGGCGCGGCGAATTCGGCGTATTCGGGCTGCTCGTCGAAGGGCCGCTGCAGGCAGGCGTGAATGCGAAGCAGCGGGGCGAAGTCACCGGCCTGCGCGGCGCGGATGGCGGTTTCGGCTACCCAGTTGCGCAAGACATATTTCGGATTGACCGCCTGCATGGCGGCGCGGCGCTCGGCGTCGGCGCGAGGGGTCTGCGCCAGCCGGGCGCGCCATCGCGTCAACCAGGTGTCGCAGGCGGCACGGTCGGTGACGAGGTCGCGCACCGGGGCGTCCTGCGCCGGCGTGCCGGCAACGGCGGGCAGCTCGCCAAGCGCGCGGAAGAACAGGGTGTAGTCGGTGTGATGGGCGTGGAGCAGGCCGTAGAGCTGGCCGATGAGTTCTTCGTCGCCGTCGCGGGTGTCGGCCAGCCCCAGCTTGGCGCCGAGCCGGGCGAGGAATTCGCGGTTGTAGGTGTCCACAAAGGCGGTGTCGATGGCCGTCTCGAGCGCGTCGGCGTCGCCGATCAGCGGCATCAGCGCATGGCCGAGGGCGTGCAGGTTCCAGTGCGCGACGTGCGGTTGCGCGCTGTAGCGGTAGCGGCCGCCGCGGTCGGTGTGGTTGCAGATGTGCTCGGCGTCGAAGCCGTCCATGAAGGCGAAGGGGCCGTAGTCGAGCGTGAGGCCGAGGATGGACATGTTGTCGGTGTTCATCACCCCATGCATGAAGCCGACGGCCTGCCACTGCGCCATCAGCGTGGCGGTGCGGCGGCTGACCTCGGTGAGCAGGGCCACGGCCGGGTTGGTGGCGTCGCGGGCGGCGGGGTAGAAGCGGTCGATGACGTAGTCCGTCAGCTGCTGGAGTTCGTTCGGGCGGTTGTTGGCGGTCCAGTGCTCGAAGGAGCCGAAGCGCACAAAGCTCGGCGCCATGCGGGTGACCACCGCGGCGGTCTCCATGGTCTCGCGCGGTACCGGCAGGTCGGAGGCGACCAGGCTCAGCGCACGCGTGGTGGGGATGCCGAGCGCCGCCATGGCCTCGGAACACAGAAACTCCCGAATCGACGAGCGAAGCACCGCGCGGCCATCGCCCCTGCGCGAGTAGGGCGTGCGGCCGGCGCCTTTGAGCTGCAGCTCCCACGGGCCCTGCGGTGTGCGGATTTCGCCGATCAGATGCGCGCGACCGTCGCCCAACTGGCCCGCCCAGCTACCGAACTGATGCCCCGAATACACCGCCGCCAGCGTGTCGCTGCCCGGTAGCGGCGCGTTGCCGGCAAAGGCGGCGACGAAGGCCGGGGTGCCGATCTCCTCCGGATGCAGGCCGATCAGCGCGGCGGCCGCGTCGCTCACCGCGACCAGCCGCGGCTCGGGCAGGCCCCAGGGGGCGAGGCGGGTGTAAAAAGCCTCGGGCAGGCGCGCGAAGCTGTTGTCGAAGGGCAGGGCGTCGAGGCGGCGCGGACGCTCGAGCGCATCCGGGTGGGGTGCATTCATTGTGTTTGGGCTCTGTGGGCTATCGTGTGGCCGGTCTGTGCCGGACTCGGTAGACAGTGTGACAGCGGATGCGTTGCCGTGCGCAATGGGCAGCGCGCCGCGCGCGCAGGTAGGATGCCACTCAGGTGTGCCGCAATCGTGTGCCGGCACCCGCAGCCAACCTCAAACCAAGGAGCCGCCATGCCGATGTTTGTCGACACCTCGCCCCCCGGGCAATGCATCTTCTGCCGCCTGGTGGCGGGCGAGATCCCCGCCGAGCGCGTCTATGAAGATGCGCTCACGATTGCCTTCATGGACATCGGCCAGGTCAATCCCGGCCATGTGCTGGTCGCCAGCAAGCGCCACGCCGCCACGCTACTCGACCTCACGGCTGAGGAAGCCGGCGCCATCATGCAGACCGCCCAGCGTATCGCCTTCGCCGTGCGCGACGCCTTCGACCCGCCCGGCCTCACCCTGCTGCAAGCCAACGGCAAGGAAGGCGACCAGACCGTGTTCCACTGCCACATGCACGTCGTGCCGCGCCACGGCAACGACGGCATCGCCCTGTCCTGGCCGCGCAAAGACCCGGCGGCGGCCGTGCTGGCGGAGTATGCCCAGAAGCTGCGGGAAGTGATGAACACGGGGTGAGTGCTGGCGGCCGATACGGCGCCAGATAATGACATGGGTGTATTCTTCCGGTTTTGGGAACTGCCGTGGAGGTCGCCCCATGGTGCTGTGGAGGGAGGAATCCCGCCCTACGCGACACGGGGAACGGATCGTGTAATTCGCGGAAGGGCCGGATGTACCCGGCCTGCTCGTAGTGCGCGCTTCGGAGGCCTGTTTTTGGTAAATCAATATCGGCTAATCACAGCCCCCCGCCTGCTGATGATTTTGATGTCGAGTGTGTTACACGGCTGCACCGCCGTGCCTGCCGCGCCGCCTCCGCTGGCTTTCAATGAGACGGCCTTCGCCGGTCTGCTTGAGTCAGCGGGGGAGGGCCGCCGCCTCGACCATGTCCTCAATGGCGCGAACGGCGGCGAGTTGCGCTTCAGTCACTGTGCCCAGGTGGCTTCGACCGACGCAGCCGCTGTGCGCGAAGATCAATACCCGCTGTTTCAGCTGCTGCGCGCCAATTGTCAGGCGCTGGCGCGCTATGGCGCAGGTCAGCCCGCCCGACGCAGCCACCTGCCCGAGACGCTGACACCGGCGCTGGTGCGTGAGTTGCCGGCATCGGCCTTGCCCGTGGTTGGTGGTCAGGCGACGTCGCCCGCCGGCGCGCGTGTGGAGGATGCGCCCGGGATGAGCATCGAGGCGCTACCCGGTGGCCGCGTACGGGTGCTGACCGGGACCGACGACAGTGTCTACACTTTGATGGCGCAGGGCGATTTCGATGGCGATGGCGTGCAGGACATGCTGCTGCGGCTCGACTGGCGGACGCGCGACGCCTTCGGCCGGGGCGTCGATCTGCTGCAGATCACCCGGCGCTCGGCGGGCGGCGCGACCGAACTGAACTGGCGCTTGTCGGCCGCGCCGTAGTGCGCCAGCCACCGCAGGAGACGGGATTGACCGAGATGACCATGCCCGCCGGCGCATCCGCCGACATCCCCGCCCACATCGACGCCCTCTATCGCAGCGACGCCCGCCGCATCCGCGCTACGCTGATCCGCCTGCTGGGCGATTTCGATCTGGCGGAGGAGGCGGTGCAGGAGGCCTTCATCGCGGCCATGGCGCAGTGGCCGCGCGACGGAGTGCCTGACAACCCGCGCGCCTGGCTGGTGTCGGCCGGGCGTTTTCGGGCTATCGACCGCATTCGTCAGCGGGCGCGTTTTGATGCCTCGCTCACCGAGCTGGCCTGGCGGCTGGCGGAGGAGGAGCAGACAGCGGCAGAGCCGGCCAGCGGCATCGAGGACGACCGCCTGCGGCTGATCTTCACCTGCTGCCATCCGGCGCTCGCGCCCGAGGCGCAGGTGGCGCTGACCCTGCGCGAAGTGTGCGGCCTGACCACCGAGGCCATCGCCAGCGCCTTCCTGACTGCCACACCGACACTGGCGCAGCGCATCGTGCGCGCCAAGGGCAAGATCCGCGACGCAGGCATCCCCTACGAAGTGCCCGAGGGGCCGGCGCTGGCGGCGCGGCTCGACAGCGTGCTGCGGGTGATCTACCTGATCTTCAACGAGGGCTACCTCGCCTCCGACGGCGAGGCGCTGACGCGGGCCGACCTCTCCGACGAAGCCATCCGCCTTGGCCGGCTGCTGGTCGAGCTGCTGCCCGAGCCCGAGGCGCAGGGCCTGCTGGCGCTGATGCTGCTGATCGAATCGCGGCGCGCGGCGCGCACGACGGACGACGGTGAGCTGGTGTTGCTCGACGCGCAGGACCGCCGCCGGTGGAACCGCGCCCTGATCGACGAAGGCGTGGCGCGGGTGGAGACGGCGCTACGCTCGCGCCGCGTTGGCCCCTATGCGCTGCAGGCGGCGATCGCCGCGGTGCATGTCGAGGCGCCCACCGCCGGCGACACCGACTGGCCGCAGATCGTCGGGCTCTACGATGTGCTGATGCGTATCGCGCCCTCGCCGGTGGTGGCGCTCAATCGCGCCGTGGCGGTGGCCATGCGCGACGGCCCGGCCGCCGGGCTGGCGCTGATTGACGCGTTGCTGGCCGGTGGTGAGCTGGCCGACTACCGGCTGGCGCACGCGGCGCGTGGCGAGTTGTTGCAGCGTCTGGGCGAGTGCGATGGCGCCCGCGACGCCTACCACCGCGCGCTGGCGCTGACCCGGCCAGGGCCCGAGCAGCGCCACCTCGTCGCACGGCTCGACGGTCTGAGCTGACGCGTCGCGCGTGCCGACGAACGGTTGTCGAATCGGCGCCACGGCCGACGACTAAGGGACGAAACACGACAAAATCGCTGTGGAGCACATCGTGGCCGAACTGACCCTGACGACTTTTCTCACCCTCGACGGCGTGATGCAGGCCCCCGGCGGACCGACCGAAGATGCCGACGGCAACTTCCCGCACGGCGGCTGGCTGGTGCCGCATGCCGATGCCGACATGGGCGCGACGATGCTCGACATCTTCGCCCGCGCCGACGCCTTTTTGCTCGGTCGCAAAACCTACGACATCTTTGCCGCGCACTGGCCGCGGGTTACCGATAGTGACGATCCGGTGGCGACCAAGCTCAACACCCTGTCGAAATTCGTCGCCTCGCGCACGCCGCGCGAGCTTGCGTGGCAGAACTCGACGGCGGTGGCGGATGTGGTGAAGACCGTCGTCGCGCTCAAGCAGCGTTTTGCCGGCGAAGTGCAGGTGCATGGCAGCGGTGATCTGGCGCAGACGCTGATCGCCCACGATCTGATCGATGAATACCGCCTGCTGGTGTTTCCTGTGCTGCTGGGCACCGGCAAGCGCCTGTTCGGGGCCGGCACGGCGCCGGCCACGCTGCAGCTGGTGCGCTCGCACACCACCGGCACGGGCACCGTCATCAGCGTGTATCGGCGTGCCGGCGCGCTGGAAACCGGCTCGTTTGCGCTGGACTGATGAGCCCATTTTTGATGCCCCGAGGAGACTCCGATGAAATACCTGTGCCTGGTGTATGCCGATGAATCCTTGCTGCACAGCCTGCCCGACAGCCCCGAAGATGCCGAGTGCCAGGCCTATGCCGAGCAGGTTGCCGGCAGTGGTCGCATGCTGGCGGCCGAAGCGCTCGAACCGGTGGCCACCGCCACGACGGTGCGCATGCGCGGCGGCAAGGTGTCGATCACCGACGGGCCGTTTGCCGAAACCAAGGAGCAGCTCGCCGGCTTTTACCTGGTCGAGGCGCAGGACCTGAACGCGGCGATCCAGGTGGCGGCGCAGATTCCGGCGGCGCGCGTCGGCAGCGTCGAGGTGCGGCCGGTGCGTCAATTGCAAGTCTGAGCAACACCTCGATCAGGAGCGATGACATGACAACACAGAACAACCCGGCCGACGAAGCCGCGGTGCGTGCGATGTTCACGGCCTGCCACGAGGCCGTGGTCGCCCGTGACGTGACGCGTCTCATGAGCTATTACACCGATACGCTGGTGGCCTTCGATGCCATCGGCCCGCTGCAGTTTACCGACCGCGCGGCCTACGACGCGCACTGGCACGGCTGCCTCGAGATGTGTGCCGGTCAGATGGTGTTCGACGTGCAGGATCTGTCGCTCACGCTCGGCGAGGACGTCGGCTTTGGCCACTACCTGGTGTACTGCGGCGCGACCGATCCGGACGGCAACACGCAGGCCGGCTGGATGCGTGGCTCGGTGGGGCTGCGCAAGACAGATGGTCAGTGGCGGATCGCGCATGAGCATTTCTCGGTGCCCTTCGAGCCCGAGACCTGCAAGGCGCAGTTTGAACTGACGCCCTGAGCGGGGCGTGTCGTCATAACACAGGAGGATGCGCATGGACATGCGTGCCGATCCACGCCGCGTTGCGTTTGCCCTGACGCATGTCGTCGCTGTGCCGCGCGACAGTGTCTGGGCCGCCTTGTCGAACCCCGATCGCTTTGCGCGCTGGTGGGGGGGCGAGGGGGCGCAAAAGCGCGTCGCATCGATGAGCTTTCATCCGGGCGGGCGCTTGCTCTACGCGATCGAGCGGCCCAACGAGCCGCCTCGCTGGGGGCGTTGGGTGTATCGCGACATCATCGAGCCGGCGCGCCTCGTGTTTGTTGCCTCATGCGCCGATGCCAACGGTGGCGTGACGCGGCACCCGCGCGTGCCGCACTGGCCGCGCTATGTGCATCACACACTGGATCTGGCCGACGTGGCCGGTGGCACCGAGTTTCGCCTGTGCTCGCGACCGGTCCATGCGAGCGAAGAAGAGATCCGCACTTTCGAAGACAGGCACGACAGCCTGCATCGTGATCTTGCCGATGCCTGGGCGCGTCTCGACGCGTACCTGGCCGGCGAGATCGAAATCCAAACAGAGAAGGAATCAAACCATGCGAGTCGAACCCTACCTGTTGTTCCGCGGTGACTGCGAAGCCGCGCTGAAGTTCTACACGGAGGTGCTTGGTGCCGAAGTGACCATGTTGATGCGCTTCAGTGATGCGCCACCGGGGGCGATGCCCGAGATGCCGGGCATGGCGGACAAGGTGATGCACGCCAACCTAAAGATCGGCGACACCATGGTGATGGCCTCGGATGGTGAGTGCGGCGAGGCGACCGGTTTCAATGGCTTCGCCATGTCGATCAGTTTGTCCGACGAGGCCGAGGCCAAACGTGTGTTTGCTGCGCTGGCCGAGGGCGGCGAGATTCGCATGCCCTTGGCGCCGACCTTCTTCGCCCGGCAGTTCGGCACGCTGGCGGACCGCTTCGGCGTGCAGTGGATGGTCATGGATGCGCCCGAGCCCGACTGAGATCGGGCGCGTGGCTTGCCGGGGGCCATGGGTGATTCGCTTGATGGCGATGGGTTCGGCGGCGCTCTGGTGGGCGGCGAGCCGCCCACCAAACCTCGCACTCGACACCGTTACTTCACCCAGAACGGCTTGCTGCCTTCAAAGTCTGCCTGGCTGCGGCTGATGCCGACATCGCGCAGCACATGTTCATCCAGCTCGCGCAGTTCGCGGCGGGCAGCGCTGCGCTTGCGCCAGACGGCGACGGTGGTGCGAAGGGCATGGCCCAGGTGGCGCAGTACCGAACTGATGTCGGTGTTGGCAACGGCAGGGGCGCAAGATTTGTGTGTCAGGCTGCTCATGATGCGTCTCCTTGAGTGGGGCTTTGGTGAGTTGAAGCTTGGCCGCTCAGGACAGATGCATCCAATCGTTTATTCGGATTCGCGTCTTCGGAAATTGTGATGGCGCGTGCTGCTGATCTGCGGTGTACTGTGGGTCAGCCGAAGTCACAGGACCTTGTCATGGAGCTCTACCACCTCAGAACCTTCGTCGCCGTCGCCGAAGAGAAGCACCTGACGCGTGCGGCCGAGCGCCTGTTCACCAGCCAGCCGGCGATCAGCGCGCATATCAAGGCGCTGGAAGAAACCCTGGGCGTGACCCTGTTCGACCGCACCCCCAAGGGCATGCGGCTGACCCGAGTGGGCGAAGAACTGCTGCCCCGAGCCCGCCAGGCACTGGCGGCGGCGAGCGCTGTCATGCAGCACGCCAAGGGCTTGCAGGACGAGTTGATCGGCAGCGTGCGCATCGGGCTCAACACCGACGCTCGTTTTCTCCGGCTGACTGCCTTGCAGGCCGCGCTGGCGGCGAGTTTTCCGCGTCTGGAGGTGTCGATGCTGACCGGTTCGACCGGCACCAATGTGCCGGCGGTGCGGGTCGGCAAGCTGGACGGTGCATTTGTGACCGGAGAGATCGACGACCCGACCCTGAGCGTGTGCTACCTGTGTGATGAGCCCTTGATTGTCGCCGCACCGACCGCCTTTCGCGAGCAGATCACGTCCACCGATGTGGCCGCACTGGCGCGACTGCCGTGGGTGTTTACCTCGCCCGACTGTTCGCACTACCGTGCCATGCGGGTGCTGTTCGAGGCGCATTGCTGCGAGCCGGTACGGACGCTGATCGCCAATCAGGAAGACGCGCTGGTCGAGATGATCCGCGCCGGCGTGGGCCTGGGCATTGTCCGCAAGGGCGTGCTTTCCGCCGACGATCCGCAGGCTTACGAGTTGCCGGTGACCCTGGCGCCCGCGCCGCTGCAGTTCGTGCATTTGAAGAAGCGCGACAACGATCCGGTCATTCGTGCCGTGGTTCAGGCTTTGTGCACGGTGTGGGATATCGACACCGCGCTGGACCAGGTGCGCGAGGCCGGCTGAGGTCTCGCGCTCTTATCCACCCCTCGCGTGGGCAGGGCTGTGGACAAGCTGTGTGGCACGGGGCTATCTCATTGAGCACGCACTGTTTTTGTGCGCTGCTGCAAAATGAGGCAAATCCGGGGCGTGCAGGCGAATGTGTTGCGCTGCCATGAAGCCCGCATGGATTCTGGTTTTGCGCGGTGTGCCGTGCCGGATTATCCCCGTCAGTCGTGGGTGAGGCTGTGGATAAGCTGTGCGCTGGCTGCGCATCTCATTGAGCGATAGGGCTTTCTTGGGGCTGCCTAAAAAATAGGCAGACGCCGGGGGGAGCCGTGAGTGAGTCCGGCCGCGGAGGCGGGTGGCCCGCGTCGCCGTCGTGGTGACGCGTCGGGCGACTCGTGTGGCGGCGCAGCACAGCGGCTGCGCACGCCAATGCTGCGATCAGCCGCCGCAGCGACCACCCGAGCAGCAGCCGCTGACTTCGGCAGGGGCGGCGTCAGTGACGCCCAGCCAGTGGGTCAGTTCGCCGCGGCTGGGGTAGCGACCGGCCATGGCGATCTCGCCGTCGAGCAAAATCAGTGGCAGGGCACCGGGGCCGGAGCGATCGAGAAAGCTCTTGACCGTAGCGTTGCCGGAGAAGGCGAGCGGCTGCTGGGCAAAATTGAAGCGGTCGATGCGTGCGCCGTTGGCGGCGGCCCAGTCCAGATCGGCAGCGACATCGGTCGCGGGCTGATCAGCGGCCTGTGCCGGCTCGAATACCTGAATACTCTTCATGCGGAAAATCCTCTACAACACGTGGGGTGAAAATGGGGCGAAATGCCGCCACACGGGCGGGAGAACCGACCCAGAGGGCGACTCTACCGCAGCCTTGGCGGCCTTGATCTGATTTGGGTCAGGTTCGTGGCGCCGCGCGTCGTTTTTTATCCCCGCCAATCGTGCGTGATGCTGTGGATAAGCTGTGAGGGAGATGCGCATGTCCCTGATCGAACGCGTATTTCTCGCGATGCTTCATTTTGAGGCGACGAGCTGCCGTTCAGCGTGTGGTGGCGTTGCGTCGGCGGCGGCTTTGGCCAGATACATCGACTGGTCGGCACGGTGGATGATGTCTTCGATCGTCGCGCCCTCATACGGAAACAGGCACAGCCCGATGCTGGCGCTGAGCGTGATGCCGGCGGGCAGCTCGGCGCCGTGGTCGGCAATCATGGCCTGGATGCGTTGCGCCTGGTGGGTGGCGGTGGCTTCGTTGGGGATGTTCGCCGCCAGGATGATGAATTCGTCACCGCCCAGGCGGGCCACCGTGTCGCCTTCTCGAATAGCCTGGCGCATGCGCTGCGCCACTTGCTGAAGGACCCGATCGCCCACCGTGTGGCCATGGATGTCATTGACCGGCTTGAAGTCGTTCAGGTCGACAAAATACAGGGCATGCTGCGCGCCTGAGCGTTCTGCGCTGGCGAGCAACTGAGCTATCCGGTCGTAAAGCAGCGCGCGGTTGGGGAGGCCGGTGAGGCTGTCGTGCAGCGAGCGCTCAAGATGCAGGCGGCGCTCGTCGTCCAGGGCTTGTTTGTGGACGAACAACCGTCGCCGTTGCAGCTCGACCAGATACCCCGCGCCGCCACCGATCAGATTCGCGCAGATGATGAAAAAGTCCTGCGTGGCCAGCAGATGACTCGGGTAATCGGCGGCGACGCCGAAGCACAGGTTGTAGGTGATCAGCAGCACCAGGTCGACCGCCAGCGCGTAGATAAAGCGCGTGCCGCTGAAGTTGTAGGTGAAGAAGGTGACGACCACCACCACCGGGTAATACTGCGCCACCACCTCGATGGGCATGAGTTGCATCATCGCAATCAAGCACAGACCGCCGGCGAGGCCGTTGAGCGCGGGCAGCAGATAGGCGCAGCGGCGATAGGCCGCGGTGAAGGTGATGTATATGAAGCTGATCGGGATGACCAGCGAGCCCAGGCGTATCGCCCACAACGACGCCTGCTGCGCCTCAGGCACATACCAGCGGTCGAGAATGAACAGCAACACATACAGCGCCGGCCCGATCACCAGCGCCGCGCGCCACTGCATCAACATGCGCGGGTAGACGTAGTCGTCGTAGGCGTGCTCGAGCGCAGGGTCGTGAAACCGGAGTGTCAGCGGATGAAGGCGGGTCATGAAGCGCTCATCGGTGTCGTGTCGGGGCGCCATCAGAGCGCGTCGTCATTGCCGCAACGGCGCGATCGACGTGAACTTGAGCCTCGCCGGCCGGCTATTGGAGCGCGCGCATGAAAAATTTCACGGCCGGGCTTTCATGGCAGGGCGGCCGGTGGGTATGAAAAACGCCCGCACGGCGAGGCCGGCTGGCGTGTTTGTTTGCACCGTGCGGGCGCTATCGCAAGCCAGTGGGCCTGCGAGTACGCCCACCCGGCCGCTCAGCCCTTGAGCACCTCGGCAAAGGCCGCGGCCACATCATCCACATTGCCCCTGTTCAAGCCCGCCACGCACATGCGGCCCGAGCCCACCAGATACACCGCAAACTCGTCACGCAGGCGGTCCACCTGCTGCGGCGACAGGCCGGTGTAGCTGAACATGCCGCGCTGGGTGATGAAGTAGCCAAAGTCCCTGCCCGGCACCTTGGCGCACAGCACCTCGTACAGCTTCTGACGCATCGCCTTGATACGCACCCGCATTTCGGCCACCTCGCCCACCCACTGTGTGTACAGCGCGGGGTCGTTCATTACGGCCGCGGTGATGGTTCCGCCGTGCAGCGGCGGGCTGGAGTAATTGCGGCGCACGGTGAATTTCATCTGCCCGAGTACCCGCGCCGCTTCCTCGGCATCCTGGCATACCACCGACAAGCCGCCGCAGCGCTCACCGTAGAAGGACAGGTTCTTTGAAAACGAATTGCTGACGAAAAACGACAGCCCCGCGTTGGCCATGGCGCGGATGGCAAAGGCGTCGTCGTCCAGATTGTCGCCAAAGCCCTGATAGGCAATGTCGAGAAAGGGGATGAGTTGCCGCTCGGCCAGCACCGGAATCAGCGTCGTCCACTGGTCTTGCGACAGATCCACCCCGGTCGGGTTGTGGCAGCACGGATGCAGCAGCACGATGCTCTTTGCCGGCAATGTCTTGATCGCCGCCAGCATCGCATCGAAGCGCAGCCCGCAGGTGGCCGGGTCGTAATAGGGGTAGTCATTCACCGTAATGCCCGCGCCGGCAAAGATCGAACGGTGGTTGTCCCAGGTCGGGTCGCTCACCCACAACTGGCTGTCGGGGAAGTAGCGCTTGAGCAGGTCTGCCCCGACCTTGAGCGCGCCCGAGCCGCCAATGGTCTGAATGGTCGCAATGCGCCCGGCCTGAACGGCCGCACTGTCCGCCCCAAATAGCAGACGCTGCACTGCCGCGCGATAGCCGGCGTGGCCTTCCATCGGCAGATAAGCGCGCGGCGTGGGCGTCAGCGCCGCCCGTGCTTCGGCCCGCTGCACCGAATCGAGCAGCGGGATGCGGCCTTCCTCGTCGTAGTACAGGCCGATGCTCAGATTGACCTTGTTCGGCCGCGCATCCTTCTGGAATGTCTCGACCAGCGTCAGGATGGGGTCGCCGGCATAGGGGTCGATGTGTTCGAACATGCGATTTGGGCTCTCGAAACGGGTGGATGAGCTTGCGCACCAGCGCAGTGTGTCATTGGAATGCAAGTGTGGGTGGAGAGGCAAGTCGACGGAAAGGGATTGCCCTCAAACGCTGCCGGGGCTCCCGCGAACGGAGGGCGACGAAAAGCGATGGAGCAACGGGCGGATGCCATGTTCCGTGGTCTGGCGCCGGCGACGTGTTGCTTGATAAGCGCAGGACAAACGCATCAATGATTGCGGCGGTGCAATATTCCGTCGCGGCCGCTTCGTGCTAGTTTTTCTCTGCGGGTCCAAAAAAACACAGTTGCCCAACAGGAGAACAGCATGAAAATCACCTCACTACTCGGCGCCCTCGCCATGGGCGCCCTGGCCGCACACCCCACGTTTGCCGCCAACGTAAAAGTCATGCCGCTGGGCGGGCAGGATGGCGAATTCTGCGTGCTCGACCGCGCCCTGATTTTCGAAGACCCCAACGGCACCCGCCTGCTCTACGACCCCGGCCGCACCGTGGCCGGCGCAGACGACCCGCGCCTGGGCAAGATCGACGTGGTCCTCGTCAGCCACATGCACGGCGACCACATTGGCGACAAACACACCCAGGCGCCCAATGCCGGTGCCTGCGACAAACCGGACATGTCCGTGTCGGCTGCACCCAACACGCTGGCGGTGAACATCGCGCTGGCCAAGAGCGCCAAGATCGTCACCGGCAGCGAAATGCCGGCCTTCTTCGCCAACAAGCTGAAAAGCAACGGCGGCGACCCGAAGAATTCCGTCCTCGCCCGTTTTGGCGCCAGCCAGACCATCGGCGGTGTCACCATCGCCACGGTGACCGCCATCCACAGCAATGGCGTCGACGGCGACCTGGTCGGCGGCGATTTCGGCACACGCCTGAAAGAAGCCGGCCTCTCCGCCTATGTCGGCGAAGCAACCGGCTATGTGCTCAAGTTCAGCAACGGCCTCGTCGCCTATCTGTCGGGCGACACCGGCATCACGGGCGATCAGGAAAAGGTCGTGCGCGACCACTACAAGGCCAAACTGGCCGTGATCAACATCGGCGACACCTTCACCACCGGCCCGACCGAAGCCGCCTACGTGATCAACGATCTGGTCAAACCGGCCTCGGTCATCGTCTCGCACGCCAACGAACCCGCCACCGCGGGCGGCAAGGTCAAGCCCGGCACGCGTACGGAAAGCTTCATCAAGGCTACCAAGGTGCCGGTGCATGTACCGCTGTCGGGGAAGACGATGGAGTTTGATGGGGGCGGTGGCTGCGTAGTCGGCTGCTGATCGGTCGACTTACAGCGTCTGCACCGACAAGCGATACGCATGCGGCAAGCGTAGCCCGGACAAGGCCTGTAGGGCCGCCTCCGGGATTCATCGGTGAGTCGACCGCTGACCCCGGATTTCGCTTCGCGCTATCCGGGCTACGAATCCCGCCGAAACGCCATCGGCAGGCCATGCCGACCAACGACCGCCTCTGAACAAACACCCGTTAACAAAAAACGCCAGCCTGGCACCACCCGGCTGGCGTTTCTCTTTGCAGTAAGCAGTCGGCTTACAGCGCCTTCACCGACAGGCGATGCGCGTGCAGCAGCGGCTCGGTGTAGCCGGAAGGCTGCTGGCAGCCCTTGAACACCAGATCGCAGGCCGCTTCGAAGGCGATGCCGTCGTAGGACGGGGCCATGGGGCGATACAGCGGGTCGCCGGCGTTCTGGGCGTCAACCACCTTGGCCATCTTCTTGAGCGTCTCGAGCACCTGATCGATCGAGCACACTTCGTGGCGCACCCAGTTGGCGATGTGCTGGCTGGAGATGCGCAGCGTGGCGCGGTCTTCCATCAGGCCGACGTTGTTGATGTCGGGCACCTTGGAGCAGCCCACGCCTTGGTCGACCCAGCGCACGACGTAGCCGAGGATGCCCTGGGCGTTGTTGTCGAGTTCTTTCTGGATCTCGTCGGCGGTGAGCTTCTGGTCGCCCAGCAGCGGGATGTCGAGGATGTCGTCCACATTGGCCGGCGTACGACCACGCAGCTCGGCCTGCACCTCGGACACATTGATCTGGTGGTAGTGCAGCGCGTGCAGCGTGGCGGCGGTGGGCGAGGGCACCCAGGCGGTGTTGGCGCCGGACTTGGGATGGCCGATCTTGGCGGTCATCATGTCGGCCATGTTGTCGGGCACGGGCCACATGCCCTTGCCGATCTGCGCACGGCCGGGCAGGCCGCAGGCGAGGCCGACGTCGACGTTCTGGTCTTCGTAGGCGAGGATCCACTTCATGGTCTTGAGCTTGGCCTTGGGCGCAAACGGGCCGGCTTCCATGCTGGTGTGAATCTCGTCGCCGGTGCGGTCGAGGAAGCCGGTGTTGATGAACACCACGCGCTCTTTGGCGGCGCGGATGCACTCCTTTAGGTTGACCGAGGTGCGGCGCTCTTCGTCCATGATGCCGACCTTGAGCGTGTTCTTGGGCAGGCCGAGGGCTTGCTCGACGCGGCCGAACAGCTCGACGGTGAAGGCCACTTCTTCGGGGCCGTGCATCTTGGGTTTGACGATGTTCACGCTCTGGGCCGTGGAGTTGCGCACCGGGCCGTTGCCTTTCAGGTCGTGGATCGCGGCGCAGGCGGTGAACATGGCGTCCATGATGCCTTCGGGAATCTGGTGGCCGTCGGCGGCGACAATCGCCGGGTTGGTCATCAGGTGGCCCACGTTGCGCACAAACAGCATGGCGCGGCCCTTGAGCGTGAGCGTGCTGCCGTCGGGTGCGGTGTAGACGCGGTCCGGGTTCATGCTGCGGGTAATCGTCTTGCTGCCCTTGGCGACCTGCTCGGAGAGCGTGCCCTTCATCAGGCCCAGCCAGTTGCCGTAGGCCAGCGCCTTGTCTTCGGCATCGACGGCGGCGACCGAGTCTTCGCAGTCCATGATGGTGGTCAGCGCGGCTTCGACCAGCACGTCCTTGATGCCGGCGGGGTCGGTCTTGCCGATCGGGTGGTGGCGGTCAAACTGGATCTCGAAGTGCAGGCCGTGTTGCTTGAGCAGCACGGCGGGCGTGTCGCCCGCGTGGTAGCCGGCAAACTGCGACGGGTCGGCCAGGCTGGTGGTGCTGCCGTCCTTGAGCGTGACCACCAGCTTGCCCTCGACCACGGCGTAGTCGGTGGCGTCCTTGTGGCTGGCGTCGACGAGCGTGGCGGCGTCGTCGAGGAAGTTGCGGGCGTATTCCACCACCTTGGCGCCGCGCACCGGGTTGTACTCCGCGCCCTTTTCGGCGCCGTTGGTTTCGGGCAGCACGTCAGTGCCGTAGAGCGCGTCATACAAGCTGCCCCAGCGGGCGTTGGCCGCGTTCAGCGCAAAGCGCGCGTTCATCACCGGCACCACCAGCTGCGGGCCGGCTTGCGTGGCGATCTCGGGTTCGACGTTTTCGGTCTCGATGGTGAAATCCGGACCTTCGGGTACGAGGTAGCCGATCTCGGTCAGGAAGGCCTTGTAGGCGGCAAAGTCGCCCTTGCCGTTGGCCTGGTGCCAGGCGTCGATTTTGGCTTGCAGGTCGTCGCGCTTGGCGAGCAGGGCGCGGTTTTTCGGCGCCAGATCATTGACGATGCCTTCCAGCCCCGACCAGAACTGCTCGGCCGAAACGCCGGTGCCCGGCAGGATGTCGTTCTCAAGCAGCTGCTTGAGCGTGGTGGCGACTTGCATGCCGCCGATCTGGGTATGTGTGCTCATGGACCTGGACCTCAGTGGTGCACCGGCCGCAAGGGCCGGCGGATTCAAATGATCGGTTGCCCGAAGGCGTTGATCGCCATTTTAAAGCGTCGCGATGGTTTTATCTAATGTCTTATATAACAGTTGATTCGGTATCGGCTGGCCGAGCATGCACCGCCAGCCAGATGGTCGCCGCCTCGGTGCGCGCGACCCGGTGCCTGCAGCCCGCCGGCAGCAGCGCCCAGTCGCCCGGCGCCAGTGTCTGTTCGCGCCCGTCATCAAAGGCCAGTACGGCCGCGCCGCTCACCAGCAACACCCACTCGTCCTCCGCCTGTTCGTACCAGAAACCCGGCGGGCTCGCGTGGTGGTGCGAGACAATCCGCTCGATTCGCACCGCGCCGTTGTCGAACAGCGGCCGAAAGTCTTCTTCCGCGCCGGGGGCGGGCAAATCAGCAAAGAGCGAACCGTGAGTGGCGTGAGTCATGGGCCTCGCTGGCGGGTGGGTGGCGCAATGATGCGCTGCAAACACTATAGACAGGATTCAAGAATAGCGGCGGATTGAGCAAGAGGGAATTCCTGCTAGAGTCACGGCAGTCGATACGTGGGGTATGGAATGGACCGCTACACCGAAATCCGAAGCTTCGCGCTCACCGCCGAAAAAGGCAGCTTCGCCGCCGCCGCGCTGGTCGAGGGCGTCACCCCCGTGGTCATGGGCCGCCGGCTCGACGCGCTGGAGCGCCGCCTCGGCGTGCGCCTCATGCATCGCTCCACCCGCGGCCTCACGCTCACCGATCTGGGCGAGCAGTTTGTCGAGCAATGCCGCCAGCTGCTTAGAGACTTTGATGCCGCCGAGAGCAGCGTCAGCGCCGGCCGCTCGGACGTGCGCGGCCACCTCGTGGTCTCCGCCCCCGCCGGCTTCGGCCGCCGCCACATCGGCCCGCATGCCGCCGCCTTTGCTGCGCAATACCCCGAACTGAAGCTGTCGTTCAACTTCACCGACAGCGTCGTCGACCTCGTCCGCGAAGGCTACGACATGGCCGTACGCATCGGCGAGCAGCTCGACCCCGACTATGTCGCCATTCCCCTCTACCCCAACCGCCGCGTCGTCTGCGGCACCCCCGACTACTTCGCCCGCCACGGCACCCCCAAGACCCCCGAAGACCTCGCCCACCACAACTGCCTCGCCTTCAACCTGCAAGGCGGTCAGCAGCGCGGCTGGACCTTCATGCGCGAGGGCAAGCGCTTCCCGGTGCGCGTAAACGGCAGCCTCGACTGTAACGACGGCGAAATCCTCTTCGACTGGGTCCGCCAGGGACTGGGCATCGCCTGGCGCTCCACCTGGGAGATTCAGCCCCAACTCAGCGACGGCACGCTGGTCACCGTGCTCGACGATTTCGCCGTGCCCGGCTATCCCATCCAGGCCGTGTACACGCAGCAGCGCTACCTGCCGGCGAAGATCCGGTGTTTTGTGGAGTATCTGCGCGAGGTGTATCAGCGGCCGGGGTACTGGGAGAGCGGTTGGCGTGTCTGAGTTCTGGAACACCGCTACGCGGCGTTCTGGTATATAAAAACCGAAGTTGTCGATTCGTCTACTGTTTGTTCGGCTGAGCGGCCGGGAGAATAGCTCATGCGTGATAGAACTGCTGCGCTTGTGCGCTTTTACGCCACGCTTGCAGAGCTTGAAGGAAAGCTTGGCGGAAAACGCACACTTGGAGAATGCCATGGACGAATGACTTGGCCACGGCAGGGTGTGTATTTTTTCTTCGAACCAGGTGAAACGCGCTTGCCGGGGCCGGGCCTTAGGGTGGTTCGTGTAGGGACGCACGCCCTCGTTGAGGGGCAGTGTTCAACCCTTTGGTCGCGGTTGAGGCAGCACAGAGGCAGCGCAAGTAGTGATGGCGGCAATCACCGCGGGTCGGTGTTTAGGAAACTCGTCGGAAGTGCCTTGATCAATCGGCGAGATATGGTCTGCGAGAGTTGGTCGAAAGGAAAAAACACCGCAAAGGAGTTACGACTTCTTGAGTGCGAATCGGAGCGTTGCGTAAGTCAAACCATGTCGAGGTTTCAGCTTTTGTGGCTTCCTGTGGGGGAGTCTCGAATGCGGGGCTACATCGAACGAAATTCAATCGCGCTATTGAGTAGCTATAGGGCTGATCTCGGCATGGACAGCGCATCTTCGAAATGGCTCGGTAGATCGTCTGGCTTTGAGAAATGTGTCAAATCTGGCCTTTGGAACTCCAATCATGTTGATGAATTGTGGGATTCCGATTTTCCGAAGAAATTCACCGAGCTAGTAGACGCTTTGTGAGTTCGTTCGGGGAGATCTTGGCTTGGTGGCGCTCAACATCTTTGTCGTACTGGACGGGTCATTGTTGATCGACTTGGTGGCAGAGCGTTGTGTTGGCTGATGATCAGCCATAGTGTCGTCGTTCAAGGCGTTTTCGAGTGAGTTGATGATTCGTCGGCTCCGTTCAGAAGAAACATTGCTTGGCGTTGGAGTGACCATGTGGGCATCAGTTGAAGAAGAGAGCGTCGAAGCATTTTGCGCTGCTCTGTCCAAGTGTGGAAACGTCTGGCTCTTTCTTCATAGAGATGCCAGCCAGGACATAGACCCGCAGGATTTGTGGGGTGCAGCTGCGAGGACTATTGGTCTGTCTGGCGTCGAGTTTCCTGATGAGCTGATAAGGACGTTCGGGGTAATGGGTTTTCCGCCGTACGTGCAGCAAGGGCCACTGCCAGCGTGGTTAAAAGCCCTGCACCAAATCCTTGTGCATGCCGAAATCGATATGCACGAATTTACAAATGAAGTTAACTCAACGTTTCGTGCCCACGTTCGAGCTTTGCTGCCGCGGTACCGGCAGCAACAACTTGAATGCGTGATTGACCTTGTTGACGGTCGTGTGAGTCCTTCCTCAGCCTCTGATTTCGCCCCCATGGGGCCAAGGACGTTTTTTGCCTCGGCCGTGCGATTGATCTCTCAGGATTTGCTTGCGCGTCGTGGCGTCAAGGTTCCTCTTGTTTTGGTGTTTGACGACTCATCCATTGACTGGACACTGGCGTTCTTAAAAATGCTCAATGCCACAAGCGGACCTGTTGTGACGGTTTTCTCGCATGGACTTCCAAAGTCTGTTTTGGCGGTGGTCAGCAAGATCGATTGGGATTGGCTGCGTTATATCCGATGTTTTTCCCTTGAAGTCGCGGCAGACAACAGGTTGGCGATGAAAAGAATCGATGGCCCAGTCGTATGGTAATGGTCTGAATTTGGTGCGGTTGTTTTGGCTTCACATACTAAAAATACTGTTTTGTCAGCGGGCGGCTCCCGGGAGCGTATATCGCTTCGGGTCGAAATGTGATTGTCGCGAAGAGCGCCAGTGTCGGCTTGTCGGACGGCGGAAGATGGCTGCAGTGCCCGTCTTTACCCGCTTTTACCCCGGGCTAACTGCACTTAACGCGGATGACGCCAAAAATGCGCCCTGTCGCGCAGGCCGGACAGTCCGGATGGCCTGAACAGATAGGGAGTGACGCTGTGAAATCGATACGCACCATGCTGATTCAACTTGGCCTGCTGGCCGCGCTTTCGGCGACGGCGGGTTTGGCCGCCGCTCAACCGGCCGGTGGCCAGGGCGGCCCGCGCAAGCCACCGCAGGAAGCGCTCGATGCCTGCGCGTCCCTGGCCGCGGGGCAGGCATGCCAGTTTTCGTCCCCGCGTGGCAGCGTCGCCGGCACCTGCTGGGCGCCCGAGGGGAAGCCGCTGGCATGCAAGCCCAAAGATGCGCCGGAGGGTGGCGCTTCGCAGAAAGGACGATAAGGGCGGTCGCGGAGGGTTTGCCCGGCTCACCCGAGCTTGCCTTATCGCCGTCCCGTGATGCGACGTTTCGTTCTACCCAAAACAAAGGCCCGCTGGACGCGGGCCTTTGTTTTGTCGGTGAGCCGGTTCGGGGGGTGTTGAACGGGCACTTGTCATTTCGGGTCGAAATGCGATCTTCGCGAACGGTGGCGGGGTGGGCCTTGGTGCCGGCGGCGGGTGGCTGCCGGGGTTCGTGTTGATCTGTTGGATGCATTTGACCTGAAAGTTGGTTATCTGAAAAACACTGAATGAAGATGCGTGCATCTCGATTCAAGATGGTTGGCGTATGATCGTGTGCCATGGAACTTCGTCAGTTGCGCTACTTCTCTGCCATTGCCAAGCACGGCAGCTTTTCAAAAGCGGCCGAACAGGTGTTTGTGGCGCAGTCGGCGCTCAGCCATCAGTTGGCGCAGCTTGAGTCTGAACTGGGCGCGCGCCTGTTTCACCGCTCGCGGCGCGGGGTGGTGTTGACCGAGGCGGGGCGGGTGTTTCTGGCGCATGCGACGGCGATCTTGCGGCAGGTGGAGGACGCCCGCGCGAGCGTGATGAACGTGGCGGGCGAGCCGAGCGGCAAGGTGGTGTTCGGCGTGCCGCACAGTGCGTCGAATGCGCTGGCCTTGCCGCTGTTGCAGGCGGTGCGCGAGCAGTTGCCCAAGGTGGAGCTGGAGCTGACCGAGGAGCTGACCGGCAACCTGGTGCCGCAGTTGCGCAGCGGGCAGATCAATCTGGCGGTGTTGTTTGATGATGGCACGCTGGATGAATTCGAGCGCACGGTGCTGCTCGATGAGCATCTGTCGCTGATTTCGTCGGCCACGGCGGCGGACCGCCCGCTGGCGGCGGTGAGCTTGCGCCAGGCCCTGGCCTTGCCCTTGATTCTGCCCGCGCATCCGCATGGCGTGCGGCCGATCATCGAGACGGCGGCACGCGAGCACGGCTTGCCGGTGCCCAATGTGGTGGCTGACATCAGTTCGATCAGCATCTTGCGCACGACCTTGCTGGCTGGCATGGGGCACACGCTGTTGCCGGTGATGCCGCTGCAGCATGATCTGGCCAGCGGGGCGCTGTGCGCGGTGCCGGTGGCGCCGGCGCTGACGCGTCGGCTGGTGCTGTGCGCGTCCAAACACATTCCGTTGTCGGCTGCGGCTACGGCGGTGGTGCAACTGGTGCAGGGGCTCACGCAGACCTTGTGCACGAGCGGGGCGTGGCAGGGGGCGGCGCTGATTCCGGGCGAGGCGTGATCCCGAGTCTGAGCAGCGGTTATGCCGCCGCTTTCGGCGTAGGGCGGATCAGCGAAGCGCATCCGCCGTTTCTCTTGCTACGACCGATGGCGGATGCGCCTGCGGCTTATCCGCCCTACGACACACCGCACACCGCAGTCCATATCCAGCGTATCGAGAGAAGTGATCGCGGCGGGAATTCCGCCGCCGGCCATGATCGTCTACTGTGAAGTCATTGCAGAAGCGTCGGCCGGGCCGGCGCGTGAGCTCACCGGAGAAGTCCATGCGCCATCTCGCCATTGATGTCGGCCCCCATCGCTTTGTTGCCCGCCTCGAAGAGGCCGCCGCGCCGAAGACCTGCGCGGCCTTTCTCAAGCTTTTGCCCTTTGCCAATCAGGCCATCCATTCGCGCTGGAGCGGCGAGGCGGTGTGGGTGCCGCTGGGCGATTTCGATACCGGGCTGGGCTTTGAAAACCACACCAGCCACCCCTCGCGCGGCGACGTGTTGTTGTATCCGGGCGGCTTCTCGGAGACGGAGATCCTGTTTGCCTATGGCAGCAGTTGCTTCGCCAGCAAGATGGGGCAGATCGCCGGTAACCATTTTCTGACCGTGGTAGAGGGCGGCGAGCAGTTGATGGACATGGGCCGCCTGGTGTTGTGGCAGGGCGCGCAGGCGATCCGTTTTACCGATCTGGGCGAGGCGTGACGATGGCGACAGACCCGCGCGCCTTGCTGGCCGACATGTTTGCGGCGGCCGTGAACGCCGCCCAGCCTGAGCACTGCATCCCCCGTTTTCTGCCGGCACCGCCGTCTGGGCAGACGCTGGTGATTGGCGCCGGCAAGGCCTCGGCCGCCATGGCGCAGGCGCTGGAGCAGCACTGGCCGGGTGAGTTGAGTGGCCTGGTGGTGACGCGTTATGGCTACGCCGTGCCCTGCGAGCGCATTGAGATTGTTGAGGCGGCGCATCCGGTGCCCGACGCGGCCGGTCTGGCCGCGGCCGGCCGGCTGCTTGAGCGGGTGCGCGGTCTGACGGCCGACGACCTGGTGATCTGCCTGATCTCGGGCGGCGGCTCGGCGCTGCTGCCGCTGCCGGGTGAGGGCGTGACGCTGGAGGACAAGCAGGTGATCAGCCGCGCGCTGCTTAAATCGGGCGCGACGATTTCGGAAATGAACTGCGTGCGGCGCCATCTGTCGGCCATCAAGGGCGGCCGGCTGGCGGCCGCCTGCCATCCGGCGCGGGTGGTCAATCTGCTGATCTCGGATGTGCCGGGCGACAACCCCATGGACATCGCCTCGGGCCCGACGGTGGCCGACTCAACGTCGTGTGCCGACGCGCTGGCGATCATCCGGCGCTATGGCATCGCCCTGCCGGCAGGCGCGCAGACCCTGCTCGACAGCGGTCGCGGCGAGACCGTCAAGCCCGGCGATGCGCGCCTGGCCGGCGTCAGCACACACCTGATCGCCACGCCACAGATGGCACTCGAAGCCGCTGCTGCGGTGGCGCGCGCGGCCGGTGTGAGGCCGATGATCCTCGGCGACAGCATCGAGGGCGAGGCGCGCGATGTGGGCAAGGTGCACGCCGGCATCGCTTTGCAAGTGCGCCATCACGGCCAACCCATTGCACCCCCCTGCGTGCTGCTGTCAGGCGGTGAAACCACGGTGACCGTGCGCGGAACCGGGCGCGGCGGGCGCAATGTGGAGTTTTTACTGTCGCTGGCGGTGGCGCTCAACGGGGCACAGGGCGTGCATGCCGTGGCGGGCGACACCGATGGCGTCGATGGACTGGAGGAGATCGCCGGCGCCTTTATTGATCCCGACACCTTGACGCGGGCGTGGGCGGCCGGCCGACCGCCGCGCGACAGTCTGGACAACAACGACGGCCACGGATTTTTTGAAGCACTGGGCGACGCCCTGGTGACCGGTCCGACCCGGACCAATGTGAATGATTTTCGCGCCATCCTGATCGGACCGGCGTGACAGCAAGGACGCTAAAGCCATGAAGACGATAAGCATGCTCACCCTGAACGACGCAAAGCGGATTGCCGCGGCCGCCGAGGCCGAGGCGCTGGCCAATGGCTGGGCGGTCAGCATCGCCATCTGCGACGTCGGCGGTCACGCCTTGTGGCTGCAGCGTATGGACGGCGCGCCGCTGATGAGCGCCGCCGTGGCGCCCGAGAAAGCGCGCACCTGCGTGCTCACCGGCAAGCCCAGCAAGGTGTTTGAAGACATGGTCAACAAGGGCCGCTTCGCCGCGCTGGCCATGCCGGTGGTGCCGCTCGAAGGCGGCGAACCGATCATTGTCGACGGCATGGTGATCGGCGCGGTGGGTGTGTCGGGCGTGACGGCGGGTGAGGATGCGCAGGTGGCACGGGCCGGCGTGGCGGCGCTGGGCAATTGAAGCCGAGGCGTCATGCCGTAGGGCGGATAAGCCGCAGGCGCATCCGCCATCGATGCTGCATGGTGCGTTGATCGGCGGACGCGCTTTGCTTATCCGCCCTACGGGCTACGCGCCTTTTTTAATATCCACCAGCGGTTTGACGCTGTCGTCAAAACACAGCCGCTCGCGGCCCGGCTCCATTTCGCTGAGCGGCGCGCAGGGCCTGAGCGTGGCGAGGCAGCGCTCGGTCAGCTCCTGATAGGTTCGGGTGCCGTCGCTCTTCCAGGCAATTTCCTGGTCGGACAGCTCGCGCACGACCTTGGCCGGCATGCCGGCGACGAGGTGGCGGGCGGGTAGTTCCATGCCGGCTTTAACGAAGGCGCAGGCGGCGACGATGGTGGCTTCGCCGACGATGGCGTTGTCCATCACGACGGCGTTCATGCCGATCAGCGCGTTCTTGCCGACGCGGCAGCCGTGCAGCACGGCGCCGTGGCCGACGTGGCCGTTTTCTTCAACCACCGTATCCGTGCCGGGAAAGCCGTGCATCACGCAGGTGTCCTGCACGTTGGAGCCGGCTTCGAGCACGATGCGGCCGAAGTCGCCGCGCAGGCTGGCCAACGGGGCGACATAGCAGTGCGGGCCGATGATGACGTCGCCGATGAGCACGGCGTCGGGGTGCACGAAGGCGGTGGGGTGAATGACCGGTTTGAGGCCGTCGATTTCGTAGCAGGGCATGGCGGGAATCCTTGGTAGGGCGTGATGTAGGGCGGGTTTCAAGCCGCCATTCGGTCTCGACAGGTGGCGAAGGCGGCGGGTTGAAACCCGCCCTACGGATGGCAAGGGGCGGGCGTGGTGCCCGCCCCGGCACATCACTCGGCGACGTGGTAGCGGCGCTGAATCACGCGGAAGCGGTTGGCGACGAAGGCCGAGTCCGAGTAGCTGGCGTTGGCCGAGGGGTTGGCGCCGGTGCCGTGGTAGTCGGAGAAGGCCGCCGACTGATTCACGAACACGCCGCCGGTCAGGTTGATCGACAGCGCCACGCCGGCGCGCAGGGTGGCGTCGGTCATGGCGTCGATCACGTCTTGCTTGGTCGAGTACAGGCCGACGGTCAGCGCGCCGTGTTCCTTGACGATGCGCTCCGACAGGGCGATGGCCGCCGCGCCGTCGGCGACCTTGACCACGAAGCTGATCGGGCCGAAGCGCTCTTCCATATAGCTCTTTTCGTCCGCCGCGTCGCAGGTGAGCAGCACCGGCGTGTACACCGTGGCGTCGGGGAACTGCGGGTGCACCAGTTTTTTGGAGTCGAGCACGATCTTGCCGTGGGCGCCGGCTTCGTTGATGCGGTCGACCGTGGCTTCGGACTGAATCGCGCCGAGCACAGCCGAGGCGACGTTGATGTCGCCGAGGAATTTCTCGATGGCCGCGCCCAGGTCGTGCGCCACGTCGTCAAAGCTCTTGTGGCCTTGATCGGTGTCGATGCCGCCGGCCGGCACCAGGATGGCTTGCGTGGTGGTGCACATCTGGCCCGAGTACAGGCTGAGTGTGAAGGCCATGTTGCGCAGCATGGCCTTGTAGCTGTCGGTGGATTCGATCACCACGTTGTTCACGCCGGCCAGCTCGGCATACACATTGGCCTGGCGGGCGTTGTCGATCAGCCACTGACCGAAGGCGTTGCTGCCGGTGAAGTCGATGGATTTGATCGCCGGGTGGGAGGCCAACGCCTGGGTGTCGGCGCGCTTTTCGACCACTGCGAGGCTGATCAGATTGGCGTCGAGTCCGGCTTCCGTCATCACCTCGCGCGCGATGCGCACGGTGATGGCGGCGGGCAAAATCGCATTGCTGTGCGCCTTGATGATCACCGGGTTGCCGGTGGCCAGCGCGGCGAACACGCCGGGGTAGGTGTTCCAGGTCGGGAAGGTGCCGCAGCCGATCACCAGCGCGACGCCGCGCCCGACGATCTCGAAATGCTTCTTCATCACCAGCGGCGGGTTCTTGCCCTGCGGCTTTTCCCACTTCGCTTCAGGCGTGATGCGCGACTGCTCATCCCAGGCGTAGGCCACGGCTTCCAGACCGCGATCCTGCGCGTGCGGGCCGCCGGCCTGGAAGGCCATCATCCAGCCCTGGCCGGTGGTCAGCATCACGGCGTGGGCAATCTCGAAGCTGCGCTTGTTGAGGCGGTCGAGGATTTCCAGGCACACACCAGTGCGTCCGGCGGCGCCGAGCTTTTGCCAGGCCGGCATGGCGGCCTGGGCCGCGTCGATCAAGGCCTCGGTGTCGCACACCGGGTAGCTCACATTCATTGCCACGCCGTAGGGCGAGGTTTCGGTCGCCGCCGTGCCGCGCTGGCCGGGCTGGTTCAGTGCGAACTCGCGGCCAAAGCAGGCTTCGACCGCGGCCTTGCCGTCGACATCGGCGGTTTCGCCGTACACGCGCGGGCTGGGCATTTCGCTGAACGGCGTCCAGTAGGCGCGGGTGCGAATGGCGCCGAGCGCCTGTTCCAGCGTGGCCTGGTGCTTCTCGAAAAGCGGGTGCGACATGGTGTCTCCTTCACGGGGCTGGCGGCCTGCCACGGCGTAGCGTGTGCGTGTGGCGACCGGTTTTTGATCTCAAGGGGCTTGCTTTTTTGACGTATATCAATTTTACTGTTGATCGACCGGTCGGTCAAACAAAGAAAAGCAAACGCCTCGACCGGAACAGTACAGGTTGCCGAATGCGATTGCCTGAGATGGCGAACGCGATCGGTGGAGGAGACAACCGCAAGCCGGGGCCAAGACCCCGACGGCCAAAGGACGACACGATGGCGCAAGACTTCGAAACGATTGCCCTGAACATCGAGGACGGCGTGGCCACGCTGACCCTCAACCGGCCCGACCGGCTCAACAGCTTTACCGATGCGATGCATGTCGAAGTGCGCAGCGCGCTCGATCTCATCCGCGCCGGGCGTGCCGACGGATCGGTGCGCGCGATGGTGCTGACCGGTGCCGGTCGCGGCTTTTGCGCCGGGCAGGATCTGTCGGATCGCAGCGTCTCGGCCGGCGATGCCGCGCCGGACCTGGGCGCCTCGGTCGAGAAAAACTACAAGCCGCTGGTGATGGCGCTGCGCGCGCTCGACATGCCGGTGATTGCCGCCGTCAATGGCGTGGCCGCCGGCGCGGGGGCCAATCTGGCGCTGGCCTGTGACATGGTGTTTGCCGCGCGCTCGGCGAGCTTCATTCAGGCCTTCTGCAAGCTGGGGCTGATCCCCGACACCGGCGGCACCTGGGTTTTGCCGCGACTGCTCGGTCCGGCACGGGCGATGGGCCTTGCGATGCTGGGCGAAAAACTGCCGGCCGAGCAGGCCGAAGCCTGGGGCCTGATCTGGAAGTGTGTGGATGACGCTGACTTGATGCCGACGGTGAGCGCGCTCGCCAAACAGATGGCGGCCGGCCCGACCTTTGGTTTCGCGCAGACCAAGAAGGCGATCTGGGCCAGTTCCACGCAGGATTTTTCGACCCAGCTCGACATGGAGCGCGACATGATGCGCGCCTGTGGGCAGTCGGATGACTACCGTGAGGGCGTCGCCGCCTTCATGGAAAAGCGCACGCCGCAGTTCAAGGGGCGCTGAGCGATGGACGCACTCAAAACCTCCCAGCGGGTGCTGGTGATCGGTGCTGGCGCCATGGGCAGCGGCATTGCCCATGTGGCCGCCGTGGCCGGGCATACCGTCTACTTATATGACATGCAGGCCGAGGCGGTCGCGCGTGGTCGCGCCGGTATTGCCAAGGATCTGGCCTTTCTGGTGAGCCGCGACAAGCTCGGGCAGGACGCGGCCGATGCCGCGCTGGCGCGGGTGGTCGCGATCAGCAATCTGGCCGACGCAGCCGACGCGATGCTGGCGATCGAGGCCATTGTCGAGCGGCTGGATGTGAAGCAGACCTTGTTTGCCGAGCTCGAAGCCTTGCTCTCGCCCGAGGCGATTCTCGCCACCAACACCTCTTCCTTGTCGATCACTGCCATGGCGGCGCCGCTGGCGCGCCCCGGTCAGGTGGTCGGCATGCATTTCTTCAACCCCGCACCGCGCATGAAACTGGTCGAGGTGGTGTCCGGTCTGGCGACCGATCCGGCCGCTGCGCTGACGGTGCACGCCACGGCCAAGGCCTGGGGCAAGGTGCCGGTGTTTGCCAAGTCGACGCCGGGCTTCATCGTCAATCGCGTGGCGCGCCCCTACTACGGCGAGGCGCTGCGCGTGCTGGCCGAGCAGGCGGCCACGCCGGCGACGCTGGATGCGGTGATGCGTGAGGGCTGCGGCTTTCCGATGGGGCCCTTCGAACTCATGGACCTGATTGGCCACGACGTGAATCACGCGGTCAGCCAGTCAGTGTTTGCTGCCTGCTTTAATGACAGCCGCTACACCCCGCATCTGATCCAGCAAGAGCTGGTGCACGCCGGACGTTTTGGCCGCAAGCGCGGGCAGGGGTTTTACGCTTACGGTGAGGGCACAAGCCTGCCGGCCTCGGCCGATTTCGCGCCCGCCTCGCCGGTTCGCCGTGTGCGCGTGGTCGGCGACCTCGGCCCGGCGGCCGCTTTGATCGGCCGCATCGAGCAGGCCGGCGTCACCGTCGAGCGCACCGCCGGCAGCGGTCATGGCTGGCTGGAGATTGGCTCGGCGCGGCTGATGATGAGCGATGGCCGCACAGCCACCCGGCGCGCGGTCGACAGCGGTTTTGACCATGTCGTGCTGTTCGATTTGTGCCTCGACTTTGCCAGGACACCGCGCCTCACGCTGTGCGCGGCCGACCAGTGTGGTCGTGGCGCGCTAAGCGATGTGGTCGGCACGCTGCAGGCGGCGGGTCTGGCCGTGGCGCAGCTTGACGACGTGGCCGGCATGCTCGGCCTGCGCACGGTGGCCATGCTGGCCAACGAAGCGGCCGACGCCGTTCTGGCCGGCATTGGCTCGGCGGGCGACATCGACACCGCCATGCGCTATGGCACCAATTACCCGCTCGGGCCGCTGGCCTGGGCAGACCGTCTCGGCCCGGCCTTTGTGGCCGAAGTGCTCGATCACTTGCGCGCGCACTATGTCGACACCCGCTACCGACTCTCGCCGCTCCTGCAGCGCAAGGCGCTGACCGGCGCGACTTTTCATGCAAACTGATGTGAGCCCCATGGATACCAAAACACTCACCCCCCAGCAGATCGCCGAACAGGTGCGCGACACCATGTTTGCCAACGACCAGGCCTCGCGCGGGCTCGGGCTGGCTTTTGTCGAAGTCGGCCCCGGCCGCGCGACGCTGACCATGACCGTGCGCGCTGATATGCTTAACGGCTTCGCCATCATCCACGGCGGTTTTGTGACTACGCTGGCCGATTCGGCCTTCGCCTTTGCCTGCAACAGCTACAACGAACAGACCGTGGCGTCGGGGATCAGCGTCGATTTCATCGCGCCGGCGCGCGAGGGTGATGTGCTCACCGCCACGGCGCGCGAAGTGGCGCTGTCGGGCCGCACGGGGGTGTATGACATCACCGTGACCAATCAGCACGGCGCAGTGATTGCCGTGATGCGGGGCAAGAGCTACCGGCTCAAGGGCCGGGCGGTGTTCCCGCAGTAAAAAAACGCGTGGCGGCGCGACATAAAAAGCAGATGCGCCGCCGACACCAGACATAGGGAAGAGGAGACAAACCATGACCTGCAAGATGCCCGCCCCGGGCGACCTGGATGCGATCGAAACCGCAAGCCGTGACGAGCTGCAAGCCACGCAGCTCAAGCGCATGCAGTGGAGCGTGCAGCACGCCTACGACAATGTGCCGCATTACCGCGCGAAGTTCGACGAGAAGGGCGTGCATCCGAGTGATCTGAAAACCCTGGCCGATCTGGCCAAGTTTCCGTTCACCGGCAAGCAGGATCTGCGCGACAACTATCCCTTCGGCCTGTTTGCCGTGCCGCGCGAGAAAGTGGTGCGGGTGCATGCTTCGTCGGGCACCACCGGCAAGCCGACGGTGGTGGGCTACACCTCGCGCGACATCGACACCTGGGCACGCGTGGTGGCGCGCTCGATCCGCGCCGCGGGTGGCCGTGCCGGCGATATCGTGCATGTGTCCTACGGCTACGGCCTCTTCACCGGCGGTCTGGGCGCGCACTACGGCGCCGAGAAGCTCGGCTGTACGGTCATCCCGATGTCCGGCGGGCAGACCGAGAAGCAGATCCAGATCATCCAGGACTTCAAGCCCGACATCATCATGGTGACGCCGTCCTACATGCTGACCATTCTCGACGAGATGGAGCGCATGGGCATCGACCCGAAAGAGACTTCACTCAAGGTCGGCATCTTTGGCGCCGAACCCTGGACGCACGCCATGCGCCTGTCGATGGAAGCGCGCTCCGGCATGGACGCGGTCGATATCTACGGCCTGTCTGAAGTGATGGGGCCGGGCGTGGCCAGCGAGTGCATCGAAAGCAAGGACGGTCCGGTGATCTGGGAAGATCATTTCTACCCCGAGATCATCGACCCGGTCACCGGCGAAGTGCTGCCGGACGGCGAAGAGGGCGAGCTGGTCTTCACCACGCTGTCCAAGGAGGCGCTGCCGGTCATCCGCTACCGCACCCGCGACCTCACCCGCCTGCTGCCACCGACCTCGCGCAGCATGCGCCGCATGGCCAAGATCACCGGCCGTTCCGACGACATGCTGATCATCCGTGGTGTGAATGTGTTCCCCACCCAGATCGAAGAGCTGATCTGCAAGATGCCCAAGCTCGCGCCCCAGTATCTGCTGGAGGTCGACAAGAAAGGCCATATGGACACGCTGACGGTGAAGGTCGAGACCAACCCGGACGTGCCGGTGGGCCGTCACCCCGAACAAAAAGAAGCGCTGGCCAAAGAGCTGACGCACCACATCAAGAGCCTGATCGGCGTGTCCGCCACGGTGATTGTCGGCGATCCGTTCAGCATCGAGCGGGTGACCGTCGGCAAGGCCAAGCGGGTCATCGATCGCCGCTCCAAGGATTGAATGTATGAATAGACCTACTGCGCGGCCCGATTCCGCCCCTGCGATGCTCGCCGTACGTCAGTACGGCTGCGCTTCTCGGAACGGACTCGAACCGCTCGCGACGGTCTCTTCACACACTCCCGCGAATTTCGAATAAGGAGCGCTATATGTATACCCAAGCACTCGATATCCCGCCCGGCGAGGAGCCCAAGCGCAAGCCTGATGCGGTCGAGAATGCCGCCTATCAGGCCGAGTTCGACGCCCGCATCGACGCCGGCGCGACCATCGAAGCCAAGGACTGGATGCCCGAGGCCTACCGCAAGACGCTGGTGCGCCAGATCAGTCAGCACGCGCACTCCGAGATCGTCGGCATGCTGCCCGAAGGCAACTGGATCAGCCGCGCGCCCAGTCTCAAGCGCAAGGCCATCTTGCTGGCCAAGGTGCAGGACGAAGGCGGTCACGGGCTCTATCTGTACGCCGCGGCCGAAACCCTGGGCGTCTCGCGCGATTCGCTGACCGAGGCGCTGCTCTCGGGCAAGGCCAAGTACAGCTCGATCTTCAATTACCCGACGCTCAATTGGGCGGACGTGGGCGTGATCGGCTGGCTGGTCGACGGCGCGGCGATCATGAACCAGATTCCGCTGTGCAAGTGCAGCTACGGCCCCTATGCCCGCGCCATGGTGCGGGTGTGCAAGGAAGAGTCCTTCCACCAGCGTCAGGGCTACGACGCCTTGCTGGCGATGATGAGCGGCACCGAGGAGCAGCGCGAGCTGGTGCAGGACGCGGTCAATCGCTGGTGGTGGCCGTCGCTGATGATGTTCGGCCCGCACGACGCCGACTCGCCCAACTCGGGCCAGAGCATGCGCTGGGGTATCAAGCGCATCTCGAATGACGATCTGCGCCAGAAGTTTGTGGACGCCACCGTCAAGCAGGCCGAAGTGCTCGGCGTGACCTTGCCGGACGACGAATTGAAATGGAACGAGGCGCGCGGCCATTACGACTTTGCCGCCATCGACTGGGACGAATTCTGGAACGTGGTGAACGGCCACGGGCAGTGCAACGTCGATCGACTGGCCATGCGCGTCAAGGCCTGGGACGACGGCGCCTGGGTGCGCGAAGCGGCCGTTGCCCACGCCGAAAAACAGGCCGCCCGCGAGAAGGCTGCCGCCTGATAACACCAATGGAGAACACCATGGAACGCAAAGAATGGCCGCTGTGGGAAATCTTTATCCGCAGCAAGAACGGCCTTGATCACAAACACTGCGGCAGCGTGCATGCCACCGACGCGCGCATGGCGCTGCAAGTGGCGCGCGATGTGTATACCCGCCGTCAGGAAGGCGTATCGATCTGGGCCGTGCGGGCCGAAGACATCGTCGCCTCGGACCCGGATGCCAAGCCCGAGCTGTTTGATCCGGCCGAAGACAAGATCTATCGCCACCCCACCTTCTACAAGCTGCCTGACGAAGTGGACCACATGTGATGGGGGCGCCAGCGATGACTCAAACCACCCCCGCGCATCTGGAGTATGTGCTGCGTCTCGGTGACGCCGCGCTGATCCACGGTCAGCGCCTGTCCGAATGGTGCGGCCACGCCCCGGTGCTGGAAGAAGATCTGGCGCTGGCCAACATGGCGCTCGATTTTGTTGGCCAGGCGCGCATGCTGCTCAGCCACGCCGGCACGCTCGAAGGCAAGGGCCGCGACGAAGACACGCTCGCCTTCCTGCGCCACGAAGGCCAGTACCGCAACCCGACGCTGTGCGAGATGCCGAACACCGATTTCGCCCACACCATGATCAAGGGCTTTTTGCTCGGCAGCTTCAATTTGCTGATGTGGAGCCGCCTGTGCGGCTCGAGCGACAAGGCCCTGGCTGCGATTGCCGCCAAGAGCCTCAAAGAAGCGCGTTACCACGCCGAACACACGGGCGACTGGGTGATTCGCCTCGGCGACGGCAGCGAAGAGAGCCACCGCCGGGCGCAGGCCGCGCTCGATATTCTGTGGCCCTACACCAACGAATTGTTCGCCGCCAACCCGACCGATGACGCCGCTGCCGCGGCCGGTGTCGGCCCGGCCTGGAGCGAGCTGGCCGAGGCATGGGAAGCGGCCGTGCTGCCGGTCTTGCAGCAAGCCACGCTGACCGTGCCGGCGCGCACGCCCTTTCAGACCTACGGCAAGTTCGGCCGTCACAGCGAGCATCTGGGGCATTTGCTGGCAGTGATGCAGCACCTGCCGCGCAGCTTCCCCGGCGCGACGTGGTGAGCCCGCGATGCTGACCGAAGCCCAGGCCTGGCAGGCACTCGATGCGGTGGAAGACCCGGAGATTCCGGTGATTTCGGTCACCGAACTGGGCATCGTGCGCGAGGTGATTCTCGGCGAGGACGGGCTGCGCGTGGTGGTCACACCCACCTATAGCGGCTGCCCGGCCACCGAGATGATTGCCGAGAGCATTGTCAATGCGCTCAAGGCCGCCGGTGCGGGCAAGGTCAGTGTCGAGACGCGTCTGGCGCCGCCCTGGAGTACCGACTGGATCGCCGAGGGCGCCCGCGAGAAGCTGCGCGCCTACGGCATCGTGCCGCCGCAAGCGGCGCTGGCCGACGGCGCTCAGGTGGTGCGCTTCATGTCGCGGCATGTGGCCTGTCCGCGCTGCGCCTCGAAGCGCACCACGCGCCTGTCCGAGTTCGGTTCCACGGCCTGCAAGTCGCTCTATCGCTGCGAAGACTGCCGCGAACCCTTCGAATATTTCAAACCGATCTGAACCGGACCGGGAGCAGACATATGAACCCCAAATTTCACACCCTGGCCATTGCCGAAGTGCGACGCGAGATCGCCGATGCTGTCAGCCTGCGCTTTGATGTGCCGGCCGAACTGGCCGACGACTACCGCTTCGTGCAGGGCCAGCACCTGACGCTCAAAGCCACGATCAACGGTCAGGAAGTGCGCCGCTCTTACTCGATCTGCGCCGGCGTCGATGATGGCGAGCTGCGCGTGGCGATCAAGCAGGTGGGCGGCGGGCTGTTCTCGACCTGGATCAACAGCGGCGCGCTCAAGGCCGGCGACAGCATTGAGGTGATGACGCCCGAAGGCCGCTTTCATGCGCCGCTCGACGCTGCCAACGCCAAGCACTACGTGGCCTTTGCCGCCGGCAGCGGCATCACGCCGATTCTGTCGCTGATCAAGACCACGCTGGCACGCGAGCCCAAGAGCCGCTTCACCCTGGTATATGGCAACCGCGGCACCAAGAGCGTGATGTTTGGTGAGGCGCTCGAAGACATCAAGAACCGGCACCTCACGCGTTTCAGTTTCTACTCGCTGCTCTCGCGCGAGGCGCAGGACGTGCCCTTGTTCAACGGCCGGCTCGATCGGGCCAAGGTGGCGGCCTTTGTCGACACGCTGATTCCGGTGGGCGACATCGACGAAGCCTTCATTTGTGGCCCCGGCGCGATGATTGACGAGGTCGAGGCCGCGCTGCTGGCCGCGGGCATGGATGCCGACCATATTCACCTGGAGCGTTTCGGCGTGCCCGATGCCGGGCCGGCGCACCGCGTCGAGCCGGGTGACGCCGCCGCCGCGACGATCACCCTGATTCAGGACGGTCTGCAGCGCGAACTGGCCTTCCGCAAGGAAGACCCGTCGATTCTCGATGTGGCGCTGGCTGCCGGTATGGACCTGCCGTTCGCCTGCAAGGGTGGGGTATGCTGCACCTGCCGCGCCAAGGTGCTCGAAGGCAAAGTCCGCATGGACAAGAACTTCGCCCTTGAGCCGTCCGATGTGGACGACGGCTATGTGCTCACCTGCCAGGCCCATCCGCTCACCGAGCGGGTCGTCATCAGTTTTGACGAGCGTTGATATGCTTGCCCGGACGGTGAGCGTTTTGCATTCGAACGGGCAATACGACCATGGCACGAACCAGAGCAGCGAACCACGATCAGCAACGCAACGCCATCCTCGAGAAGGCGGCGGAGCTGTTCGCCGACAAAGGCTTTCACGCGACCTCCATGTCGCAACTGGCGGCCGCCTGCGGCGTGTCCAAGCCGCTGCTCTACCACTACGCCAAGGACAAGGCGGAGATGCTGTTCAGCGTGGCCGACAGCTATATGGACACGCTGGTGGCGCTGGTCGCCTCCGTGGAGGCCAAGCAGCTGCCCCCCGATGCGCACCTCAAGCGCTTGATTGCCCGCTTTCTCGAGACCTACGCCAGCGCCCACGACCAGCACCGGGTGCTGGTGCAGGACGTTCGGCATCTGGACGACGCGCCGCGTCAGCAAGTGGCCGACAAGGAGCGGGCGGTGGTGGCCGCCTTTGCGCGGGCGATTGCCGCCGTCGAGCCCGGGGTGAGCGAGAAGGGGCTGGACAAGGTCGTAGCGATGATTCTGTTCGGCATGGTGAACTGGACCTTTACCTGGCTGCGGGCGAACGGCCCGCTGACCTACGAAGACATGGCACCGCTGGTGACCGGCATTCTGCTCGATGGGGTGCACGGTACGCTGGGGACAGCCAGCAAAAAGACAAACAACGCGCCCGATTGACGATCGCAGGCGCCGGCCCATCGGCCGGTGAATCCGCACGTCGCCAGGCGCATCGAGGGAGAGTGATGTGTTGCACGACGTGTTGATCTGTGACGGCGTACGTACGCCGTTTGGCCGCTATGGCGGCGCGCTGTCCGGCGTGCGCCCGGACGATCTGGGCGCCATCCCCATCCGCGCGCTGATCGAGCGCAACCCCGGCGTCGACTGGGCGGCGGTGGACGACATCTATTACGGCTGCGCCAACCAGGCCGGCGAAGACAACCGCAACGTCGCCCGTATGTCCGGCCTGCTTGCCGGCCTGCCCATCGAGGTGCCCGGCGCCACGCTCAACCGCCTGTGCGGCTCGGGGCTGGACGCCATCGGCACCGCCGCCCGCGCCATTCGTTGCGGCGAAGCGCAGCTGATGATTGCCGGCGGCGTCGAGAGCATGAGCCGCGCGCCTTTCGTGCTGGCCAAGGCGACCAGCGCCTTCTCACGCAGCGCCAAGATTGAAGACACCACCATCGGCTGGCGCTTTGTTAACGCCAAAATGAAAGCCGAGTACGGCATCGACTCCATGCCCGAGACGGCCGAGAACGTCGCCGACGAATTCAAGATCAATCGCGCCGACCAGGACGCCCTCGCGCTGCGCAGCCAGCAGCGCTATGCGGCCGCCGCCGCGCGTGGCTTCTTTGATGGCGAACTGGTGCCGGTGTCGATCGCGCAAAAGAAGGGCGACCCGGTGGTGGTCAGCGTGGACGAGCATCCGCGCGAGACCTCGCTTGAAGCGCTCGGTCGGCTCAAGGGCGTGGTCCGTCCCGACGGCAGCGTCACTGCCGGCAATGCCTCCGGCGTGAACGATGGTGCGGTCGCCGTGTTGCTGGCCTCGGCCGAGGCGGCGAAACAGTATGGCCTCACGCCGCGCGGCCGGGTGCTCGCCATGGCCACGGCCGGTGTGGCGCCGCGCATCATGGGCATCGGTCCGGCGCCGGCGGCGGTCAAGGCGCTCGCCCTGGCCGGCCTCTCCATCGAGCAGATGGATGTCATCGAACTCAACGAAGCCTTCGCCGCACAGGGTCTGGCCGTGCTGCGTCAGCTCGGCCTCGCCGACGACGCGCCGCAGGTCAATCCCAACGGCGGCGCGATTGCCATCGGTCACCCCCTCGGCGCCTCGGGCGCGCGCTTGGCGCTGACCGCACTGCGCCAACTCGAAGCCACCGGCGGCCGCTATGGGCTGGCCACGATGTGTATCGGAGTGGGGCAGGGGATCGCCATGGTGATCGAAAGAATTTAATAAGAACTAACGCGTTCGTTATGTGGTAATTTTTCGTTGGTGCGCCGAGGCAGGTCGTGAGCGTGCTGATTACAACCGGAGGAGGAGACAAAATGAAAATCCAAAAGACCGTAGTGGCCGCCGCACTGGGTATGGCTTTCGTCAGTGGCGCAGCGTTCGCCGACATCAACGTGGGCGTGTCGGTGTCGGCCACCGGCCCGGCCGCGTCCCTGGGTATCCCCGAAAAGAACACCCTCACGCTCTTGCCGACCACCATCGCCGGCCAGAAAGTGAACTACATCGTGCTCGACGATGCCTCGGACACCACCACCGCCGTCAAGAACATCCGTAAGTTGATCTCCGAAGACAAGGTCGATGTGGTGATCGGCTCGACCATCACCCCGAACTCGCTGGCCATGATCGACGTGGCGGCCGAGTCGAAGACGCCGATGATCTCCATGGCTGCGTCGAGCAAGATTGTCGATCCGGTGGACGAGAAGCGTCGCTGGGTCTTCAAGACCCCGCAGAACGACCAACAGATGGCCACCGCCATCGTCTCGCACATGGTTGATGCCGGCGTGAAGACGGTCGGTTTCATCGGCTTTGCCGACGCCTACGGCGAAGGCTGGTGGGAGCAGTTCTCGGCCATCGCCGACGCGCGCAAGCTGAAGATCGTCGCCAACGAGCGTTACAAGCGCTCTGACACCTCGGTGACCGGTCAGGTGCTCAAGCTGTATGCCGCCAAGCCCGATGCCATCCTCATCGCCGGCGCCGGCACTCCGGCCGCCCTGCCGCAGAAGTCGCTCAAGCAGCGTGGCTTTGCCGGCAAGATCTACCAGACCCACGGTGTCGCCAATAACGACTTCCTGCGTGTGTGCGGCGCCGACTGTGAAGGCACCTTCCTGCCCGCCGGTCCGGTGCTGGTGGCCGATCAGTTGCCGGCCGACAACCCGGTCCGCGCGTCTGCTCAGGAGTATGTGAGCAAGTATGAAGCGGCCTTTGGCAAGGGTTCGGTCTCGACCTTTGGTGGCCATGCCTGGGACGCTGGCACCCTGATGGTCAATGCCGTGCCGGTTGCGCTCAAGGCTGGCCAGCCCGGTACGCCGGAATTCCGCGCTGCCCTGCGTGACGCGCTCGAAGGCCTGAAGGAAGTGGCCGGTGCGCATGGCATCTTCAACATGAGCCCGACCGACCACCTTGGACTGGACCAGCGCTCGCGCGTGATGGTCCAGATCAAGGGCGGCGCCTGGCTGATGGTGAAGTAAGTGTCAGCGTGCATTGCCCGCGGCTTCGCCGCGCGCGACGCCTGATCAAGTCCGCCCCTGCTGGTGCGCTGGCAGGGGCGGGTTCGAGTCGAGTCAGACCGATGGATCGCGGTGCGCAAGCGCCTGCGGCCGGCTGCACACGGGGTTCGTCCCATGGATCTGGAAATTGCAATGTTGCTCGGGCAGGACGGGGTGACCAATGGCGCGATCTACGCGTTGCTGGCCCTGGCCCTGGTGCTGGTGTTCGCCGTGACCCGGGTGATTTTTATCCCGCAGGGGGAGTTTGTCGCCTACGGCGCGCTGACCCTGGCGATGATTGAAGCAGGGCGCCTGCCCGGCACGGTCTGGCTGCTGCTGGCGGCCGGCGTGCTGGTGGTGGCGCTCGACGGCCTGGACGCGCTGCGTCGGGGCGGAGTCGGCCGACTGATGAAAGTGGTCGGCTGGAACATCGGCTATCCGCTTGCGCTGGTGGCCTTGATGCGCTTTGTGCCGACGGACAGCTGGCCGCTGGCCGCCAAGGTGGCGCTGACCATGGCGGTGGTGGTGCCGCTGGGGCCAATGATCTACCGCGTGGCCTACCAGCCGGTGGCCGAGGCTTCGGTGCTGATTCTGCTGATTGTGTCGGTGGCGGTGCATGTGGCCATGGTGGGTCTGGCGTTGCTCTTTTTCGGAGCAGAAGGTTCGCGCACCTCGGCCTTCTCGGACGCCAGCTTTACGGTCGGTCCGATGATGGTGTCGGGCCAGTCGCTGTGGGTGATTGGTACATCTCTGGCGCTGATCGTGGCGCTGGCGCTGTTCTTTGGCCGTACCATTTACGGCAAGGCCTTGCGGGCGACGGCCATCAACCGGGCCGGCGCGCGGCTGATGGGCATTTCGCCCGCGCTGGCCGGTCGGCTGACCTTCATGCTGGCGGCGCTGATTGGTGCGCTGTCGGGTGTGCTGATCGCGCCGATTGCCACCATTTACTACGATACCGGCTTCCTGATCGGCCTGAAGGGTTTCGTCGCCGCGATCATCGGTGGCCTGGCGAGCTATCCGATCGCCGCGCTCGGTGCGATTCTGGTGGGCGTGCTCGAAGCTTTCTCATCCTTCTGGGCCAGTGCCTACAAGGAAGTCATCGTATTTACCCTGATCATTCCGGTGTTGGTGTGGCGTTCGCTGACCAGCCATCACGTGGAGGAAGACGAATGAGCACTCCCCCATCCTCACGTGTGGCGAATACGCCGCAATCCGCAGGCGCCGGCAAGGCCGGTGTGCTACGCGTCGTGCCCTGGCTGCTGCTCGGCATGCTTCTGCTGGTGCCGGCCACCTTGTCGCCGTTCTATGTGACCTTGCTTAACTACATCGGACTCTATGCCATGGTGGCGCTCGGTCTGGTGCTGCTCACCGGCGTGGGCGGGCTGACCTCCTTCGGCCAGGGCGCCTTTGTCGGGCTGGGTGCCTATACCACGGCGGTGCTGTCCACCAGCGAGACGCTGCCGGGCTGGATCGCCTGGGCCGGCGGCTCGCCCTGGCTGGCGCTGGTCATCGGTCTGGTGCTGACCGCGGTGGTGGCGGTGGTGCTGGGCTCGCTGACACTCAAGCTGTCGGGCCACTATTTGCCCCTGGGTACCATCGCCTGGGGCATCAGCCTGTATTTCCTGTTCGGCACCATGGAGGTGCTCGGTGGCCACACCGGCCTGACCGGGATTCCGCCGATCAGCGTGTTTGGGTGGGTGTTGAATGAAGGCGGAGAGATCTTCTATCTGATCTGGGCCTTCCTGCTGGTGGCCATTCTGACCACCAGCAACCTGCTCGACTCACGCGAGGGCCGGGCGATCCGCGCGCTCAAGGGCGGCCGGGTGATGGCCGAATCGATGGGCGTGGATACCTCGCGATCGCGGATGATCATCTTCGTCATCGCTGCCCTGCATGCCGCCGCCTCGGGCTGGTTGTATGCACACATGCAGCGCTTCGTGAACCCGACGCCCTTCGGTCTGCACATTGGTATCGAGTTCCTGTTCATGGCCGTGGTCGGTGGTGCCGGCCATGTGTGGGGCGCGGTCATCGGTGCCGCGGTCATCACCATTCTCAAGCAATGGTTGCAGGATCTGCTGCCGGTGCTGTTTGGTGCCTCGGGCAACTTCGAGGTGATCGTGTTTGGCGTGATGATGGTGATCATTCTGCAGCGCGCGCCCAATGGACTGTGGCCGATTCTTACCCACTGGTGGCCCGACGCCAACGCCAAGCGCAAGGTTGACGCGGGCGCGGCGCCCCTGCCGCGTCGGGAGATGCCCAAATCCGGCGAGGTCCTGCTCAGCGCCATCGACGTGACCCGCAAGTTTGGCGGCCTGGTGGCCAACAACAAGATGAACCTGTCGGTCGCCGCCGGCGAGATTCTGGCGCTGATCGGCCCCAACGGGGCGGGCAAGAGCACCATGTTCAACCAGGTGTCGGGTGTCGATACACCGACCTCGGGCGAGGTGCTGTTCCGCGGCCAGGATGTGGCCGGCAAAACCTCGCGCGAAGTCGCGCGCATGGGCATGAGTCGTACCTTTCAGCATGTGCGCCTGCTGGCCGATATGAGCGTGCTCGAGAACGTCGCGATCGGCACGCATATGCGCGGCAGCAAATCGGTGCTGCCCGCCGCCTGGCGGCTCGATCGCGCCGAAGAGGCGCGTCTGCTGGCCGAAGCGGCGCGGCAGATCGAGCGCGTCGGCCTGGCGGAGCATATGTTTGATGCCGCCGGCTCGCTGGCCCTGGGGCAGCAGCGCATCCTCGAGATTGCCCGGGCGCTGTGCTCCGACCCCTGCCTGTTGCTGCTGGACGAGCCGGCGGCGGGCCTGCGCTATCGCGAAAAGCAGATCCTCGGCGATCTGCTCAAGAAACTGCGCGGCGAGGGTATGGCGATTTTGCTGGTCGAGCACGACATGGACTTTGTGATGGGTCTGGTCGACCGGGTGGTGGTGATGGAGTTTGGTGAAAAGATCGCGGAGGGCCTGCCCGAGGACGTGCAGCAGAACCCGGCGGTGCTCGAAGCCTATCTGGGTGGGGTGGCGTGATGGCGAATATTCTGGAGGTGAAGGATTTGTGTGTGTCCTATGGCAAGGTCGAGGCGCTGCACAACGCCAACCTGACCGTGGGCGAGGGGCAGATCGTGACCGTCATCGGCCCCAACGGGGCGGGCAAGACCACGCTGCTGTCGGCCATCATGGGCGTGCTGCCCTCGCGCGGCGAGATCAGGTTCGACGGCGCGGTCGAGCGCGTGCCTGAAGTGGAACGCATGGTCTCGCGCGGCATGAACCTGGTGCCCGAAAAGCGCGAGCTGTTCGGCGAAATGAGTGTCGAGGACAATCTTGTGCTCGGCGCTTTCCAACGCTATCGCATGGGGCTGCGCGACCACGCCGAAACCATGGCGGAGGTGTATGCGCTGTTTCCGCGGCTGAAGGAACGGCGCAGCCAGATGGCGGGCACGCTGTCGGGCGGCGAGCGTCAGATGCTGGCGGTCGGGCGGGCGCTGATGGCTCGCCCCAAGTTGCTGATGCTCGATGAACCCAGCCTGGGATTGGCACCGCTCATCGTTCGGGAGATCTTTCGGATCATCGGTGAACTGCGCAAACGTGGCGTTTCGATTCTGCTGGTCGAACAAAATGCACGTGCTGCACTGCAAGTAGCCGACGAGGCCTATGTGCTCGAAACCGGGGAGGTCGCGATGAGTGGCCCTGCCCGCCAGTTGGCCGACGACCCGCGTGTAATCGAGGCTTACCTGGGGCTCGGTGGCAAGCATCAGGATCGCCTCGCGGCGACCGGAGAATGATGCTGCAGCGCAGCAGCGTAAAAATAATTGACATGCACGGGTTGACGTTCACGTACAACACGTAAAAATATGCGTCCCAAATCCCTGAATCCGCGTCAATCCTTGCATCCGGCGACGCATTGCTCGAATGTTCGGTGCTAGAATCGGCAGCAGGAAATAACCCTTCCACTCCTATCCGAGGATCAACATGAACAAAGGTGAATTCGTCGAAGCCCTGGCCGACCGTATGGACGTGTCGCGCGCCCAAGCTGACCGTGCTGTCTCCGCTGTGCTCGACATTATTGCGGAAGAGCTCGCCAAAGGCGGCAAAGTGGCGTTCACGGGTTTCGGCTCCTTCGAAGTGTCGAAGCGCGCTGCCCGTACCGGCCGTAACCCGCAGACCGGCGCGACCATCAAGATCGCCGCTTCCAGCGTGCCGAAGTTCTCCGCTGGCGCGACGCTGAAAGCCGCTGTCAACGGTAAGTAATCCCAGCGATTACGCAGTTCAGAAAGACCCGGCCTCGGCCGGGTTTTTTCTTGCCATACGGCGCGAGTCGGCGTGGCATGATGATGACAACCCAGAGGGAGAGCACAGATGGCTGAGACCAATTTTGAAGAATTCTACGGGCACCGCTTTGAAGACCTGAGCGTCGGCATGAGTGGCGCCTATGGTCACACCGTGACCGAAGCGGACATTCTGCTGTTTGCCGGGGTGTCGGGCGACACCAACCCGGTGCACCTCAACGAGGAACTGGCGGCGGCGTCGATGTTTGGCGGCCGCATCGCGCATGGCATGCTGTCGGCGAGTTTCATTTCCACCGTCTTCGGTACGCGTTTGCCGGGCCCGGGTTGCATCTATCTGTCGCAGACCCTGAAGTTCAAGGCGCCGGTGCGCATCGGCGACACGGTGGTGGCACGGGTCACCGTCAAGGCGCTCACCCTCGAAAAGCGCAAGGCGCTGTTCGATACGGTGTGCACGGTGGGCGAGACCGTGGTGCTGACCGGCGAAGCCGAGATCATGGTGCCCAAGCGCGCCTGATCGGGACTTGCGCGGCCCGCCCGCGGATGCGAGCGGGCCGCGTGAGGCTCAGCGCAGCAAGAGCGCCCGAGCCTGCTCGCGCAGTTCCCCCCGGAAATCCGGGTGGGCGATGTTGATCAGCGCTTCGCAGCGCTGCTGGGCGCTCTTGCCCCGCAGTTGCGCCACGCCGTACTCGGTCACCACATAGTTGATGTCGTTCTTGCTGGTGGTGACATGCGTGCCCGGCGTCAGCGTGGGCACGATGCGCGAGATGCTGCCGCCCTTGGCTGTCGACGGCAGCACGATGAAGGCTTTACCGTCGCGCGAGCGATTGGCTGCGCGCACAAAATCGGCCTGCCCCCCGGTGCCCGAATACGGCAGGGTGCCCAGGCTCTCCGAGCCGCACTGGCCGAGCATGTCGATCTGCATGGTGGCGTTGATGGCGATCAGCTGATCGTTGCGCGCGGCGATGTACGGATCGTTGGTGAACTCCACCGGGTGCATCTCCAGCGCCGGGTTGCGGTGCATGAAGCGGTAGAGCTTCTGCGAGCCCAGCCCGAAGGTCGCCACCATCTTGCCGGGCATGAAGGTTTTTTTGCGATTGGTCACGGCGCCCGCTTCGAGCAGCGTCAGAATGCCGTCGCCGATCATCTCGGTGTGAATGCCCAGATCATGCTTGTGCTTGAGCTGCATCACCACGGCATCGGGGATGCCGCCATAGCCGATCTGCAGCGTCGATCCGTCGTCGATCAACTCCGCCACATACTTTCCGATGGCTTCCTGTACCGGGCCGATCTCGGGCAGGCCGACCTCGAGCAGCGGGTCCTGGCTTTCGACCAGGGCGCTGACCTGGGAGATGTGTACATGGCACGGCCCGAAGGCGAAGGGCACGTTCGGATTGACCTCCAGTACGATCACGCGCGCCTTTTTGACGGCAGCCATGGTGTAGTCGGGCGCCAGCGCGAGCGAGAAGTAGCCATGCTCGTCCATGGGCGAGGCGAGTGTAAAAACGACATCCGCCGGTGTCAGCCCGCGTTCGATCAGTTGCGGCAGTTCCGAGAAATACGCCGGCACATAGTCGATCCAGCCGGCCTGCCCGCCGGGGCGCGATGCGCCGCCGAAAAAGTAGGCGCTGTGACGAACGTGGTCGAGTGTGGTTTCGTCGAAATAGTCGAATTTGCGCAGTGGCAGGATCTGGCTGACCACGACGCCGTGCAGTGATCGGCGCTGGTCCGACAAGGCCGTGAGCAGCGCGGGGGGCTCGCCGACGCCGGTCGGGACGACGATGGTGTCGCCGTCGCGCACCAGGGCGATGGCGTCGGCGGCGGTGCAGGTTTTCTGCGTGTAGTGTTCGAGGTGGTTCATGTCACGGCTCCCTCCGTCAGTGTGTGCATTGCAGCATCTATGGGCGAGTATAACGCGAACATACGCCGCCGTATGGGATCAATTCCCTCCGGCATGGCCGTATAAACACACACGCCGGCGCAAGGGCCGGCGTGTGTGTTTTCAAGGCAAGCAGCGTGTCGCTGCCTGGCGCTTAGTCCGAGTTGCCGAAGCGGCGCGGACGGGCGTCACGACCCTGTGCGCCCTGGCTGCGGCCAGCCGGCTTGTCGCGACCCTGTCCCTGTGCATCGCGCGGGGCGCGTTGCGGGTGCGGGGCACGCTTGCCGTCGGCGTTGCGGGCGTTCTGGCTGTCCGGATTGGCGCGGCCATGGCGATGTCCGTTGCGCTGCGACGGGGCGTTGGCGTCACGGGGCGGACGCTGGCGCGAGTTGCGCGTTTCGTCCACCGTGAAGCCGGCGACGACGACGCGTTCGATGGGGGCGTTGATGACCCGCTCGATGGCGCGCAACTGCTTCATTTCGTTGTCCGGGCAGACCAGTGACACAGCCGTGCCTTCGGCGCCGGCACGACCGGTGCGGCCGATGCGGTGCACATAGTCTTCGGGCACGTTCGGCAGCTCGAAGTTCACCACCATCGGCAGCGAATCGACGTCGATGCCGCGCGCGGCGATGTCGGTGGCGACCAGCACTTGCAGCTTGCCGCGCTTGAACTGGTCGAGCGCACGGGTGCGGGCGTTCTGTGCCTTGTTGCCGTGCAGTGCCGCGGTCGGGATGCCGGCGCGGGTCAGTTGCTCGGACAGGCGATCAGCGCCGTGCTTGGTGCGGCTGAACACCAGCACCTGGAACCATTGCTGTTCCTGGATCAGGTGGATCAGCAGATCGCGCTTGTTGCTCTGCGGGACCATCATCAGCGACTGGTCGACCCGCTCGGCGGTGGTGTTGCGCGGCGCCACGTCGACGCTCACCGGGTTGGTCAGCAGGCTGTTGGCCAGACCGCGGATGTCGTCATTGAAGGTGGCCGAGAACAGCAGGTTCTGACGCTTGGCCGGCATCTTGTCCATGATCTTGCGGATGTCGCGGATGAAGCCCATGTCGAGCATGCGGTCGGCTTCGTCCAGCACCAGGATCTCGATGTCCGACAGGCTCAGGTTGCCCTGGCTGATGTGGTCGAGCAGACGGCCCGGCGTGGCCACCAGAATATCGACCGGGCGGCGCAGGGCCTTGCTCTGGCCGAACACGCTGACGCCGCCATACACGGCAAACGAGCGCAGCGGCAGGTGCTGGCCGTAGGTGCGAACCGACTCATCGACCTGGGCTGCGAGTTCGCGGGTGGGGGTCAGGATGAGGGCGCGCGGGCGACCGGTGCGGGTGCGTTGGGCGGTTTCCATCAGACGGTGCAGGATCGGCAGCGCGAAGCTGGCGGTCTTGCCGGTGCCGGTCTGGGCAGCGGCGAGCAGGTCGCCACCGGCCATCACTGCCGGAATACCCTTGGTCTGAATCGGGGTGGGGGTGGTGTAGCCTGCGTCGTTCAGCGCGCGCAAAAGGGGTTCTGCCAGCCCAAGGGCGGCAAAGGTGTTTTCGGATTGCATTGTGTTCTGCTCCAGCGACGGCCTGTCGCTGTGTTGAGCGACACCAATCAAGGCTGGCGGGGGAAGTGGGCGTGCGAACTTGGTATCGCTGCGCCCAGGTTGAATGATTCTGGCCGGTACGCTGATTGGTCGACGCGTACGGGAGGCCGGATGATAACGGATATCGCCTTGATGTTGGGGATTATTTTGCAGTGCGGCATTCCATTGCGGCTGCATCTGCGTACCATGTCGCCTTTTCCTGGGGCGGCGCAGGCATGGCACTCAAATCCACCGTTTTCAAGTTTCAGCTGCAGATCGCGGATCTGGATCGTCACTATTACGCCGACCACGCGCTGACCCTTGCGCGCCATCCCTCCGAGACCGATGTGCGTCTGGTGTCGCGGGTGCTGGCCTTCGCCCGGCAGGCCGATGAGCGGCTGTCGATGACCAGCGCGCTGTGCGATCCGGATGAGCCGGATCTGTGTCTGGCCAGTCTGGACGGGCGGATCGAGCGCTGGATCGACGTCGGTCAGCCGGATGCGCGCCGTATCATCAAGGCGGCGGGGCGGGCCGACCAGGTGACGATTCATCCCTACGCCGGCGCATCGTCGCTGCTGTGGTGGCAAGGCGTGCAGCGCGAGCTGGCGCGGCTGAGAAAGCTCGAAGTGATTGCTTTCCCGGAGCCCGAAGTCAAAGCACTGGCCGCGTCGGTGGTACGCACCACGGCGTGGCAGATCACGGTGCAGGATGGCATTCTGGCGGTGTCTGGCGACCATGGCTGTGTGAGCGTCGAACCGGACACCTGGCGCGGATTGGCGTAGAAAGTGTCCTCGCCCCGGTGGGCGGGTGTGCGCTATAAGGTGCATATGCACCTATTAAGCGATCAATCATGAACGCGCCGCGGCCGCCGCTGGCCTGCACGGGCGCCCGCCTGCGCCGCCTGACGCGTCGGGTGACGGTTTTCTATGAGCAATATCTGCGCACGGTCGGTTTGCGTCTGACCCAGTATTCGGTGCTCGCACATCTTGAGCTTGAACCGCAACCGCTGCAGATCCTTGCCGAGAAGCTGGAAATGGATCGCACCACGCTGACCCGCGGCATCAGGCCGCTGGTGGCGGCGGGGTGGATTGCTCAGACCCCCGGCGCGGATGCCCGCCAGCGCTTGCTTGCGCTGACCCCGGAGGGCGCTGAACTTCGTGCGCGTGCCCGCGAGGTGTGGGCGCGCGCGCAGCTTGAACTGGAGGCGGTGATGGACCGCGACTTTGTGGCCGAACTCAATCTGACTCTGGAAGCGGCGCTGCTGCGCCTGAAACCGGCACTGCCCGAGGACAACTGAGCATGCGCTGGCGCGATGATCCTGAAATGCGGCAATGGGGCCTGGTGCTGGCCGCGGCCGGCCTGCTGGCGATCACCATGGGCGGGCGTCAGACGCTCGGCTTGTTTGTCTCTCCGATCAATACCACCACCGGGCTCGGCATCACCACCATCAGCTTCGCGATGGCGGTGGCGCAGTTCGTGTGGGGGGCCATTCAGCCGGTGGCCGGCGCGGTGGCTGACCGCTACGGCCCAGGGCGGGCGCTCGCCGCCGGGGTCATCCTGATGGCGGCTGGCACCGCCTTGACGCCGATGATGGATTCCGGCGTCGGCATGGTCTTTTCGATCGGCTTCTTGATGGCGGCGGGTTCGGGGGCGGGCAGTTTTTCGGTGTTGATCGGCGCCGCGTCGCAGCGCCTGCCGGCGCATCGCCGCGGCATGGCCTCGGGGGTGATCAATGCCGGCGGCTCCTTTGGCCAGTTCGTGTTCGCGCCGCTGGTGCAGAAGCTGATCGGCGTGTTTGGCTGGATGGGCGCGATGTATTCGCTGGCGGTGATCACACTTGCCGCCTTGCCGATGGCGCGCCAGCTTCGCGGACGGCCGGCGCCGGTCGCTGCCAAGTGCGTGACCGAGGCGCCGCCGCCCGAGCGGGGCATGCGCGCCACCTTGCGGGAGGCGTTCGCCGATCGCAGCTACCTGCTGGTGCATGCCGGCTTCTTTACCTGCGGTTTCCATATCGCCTTCCTGGTCACCCACCTGCCGGGTGAGGTCGATCTGTGCGGTCTGCCTGCCCAAGTGGCGAGCTGGTCGCTGGCGATCATCGGCTTGGCCAATATCGCGGGCAGCCTCTACGCGGGTTGGTGCGTCCAGCACTACCGCAGCAAGTACATCCTGTTCTGGATGTACGCCTCGCGTGCTGTGCTGGTGGCGTTGTATCTGCTTGCCCCCAAGACGGAGCTGACCTTCTATGTTTTTGCCGCGGGTCTGGGCTTTACCTGGCTGGCGACGGTGCCGCCCACGGCGGGTGTGGTGGGCAAGCTCTTCGGCACCCGCTACTTGTCCACCCTGTTCGGGATGACCTTGCTGAGCCATCAGGTCGGGGGATTTCTGGGCGCCTGGTTGGGCGGTATCGCCATTACCGAGACCGGCGACTACCAGTGGATGTGGTACGCTGATATCGCCTTGGCAGCACTGGCGGCGGTGGCGAACCTGCCCATCCGTGAGCCGCGCATCGAGCCTCGGCCACAGCCGGCGTGAGCCGGTTTTTTTGCAGTCAGTAATTTCTGGAGTTTGTCCGAATGAGTAAGCGGCGTAGTGCTCGCCTGCGCAAGAAATTGTGCGTGGGTGAGTTCAAGGAACTGGGGTTTGATCTCGATCTGAACTTTCCCGATGATGCGGATGATGCGTCGGTGGATGCCTTCTATGAGGCCTTCTTCAGTGAAGCCATCGACCCGGCCGGGTTGATCTATGGTGGTGGTGACGACAGCGGTTTTGTGTGCTGCGCGGGCCGCGGGTCCGTCACCGCGGAACAGCGCGCTGCCGTCGAGCAGTGGCTGTCCGGTGCCAAGGTGCTGAAGGACTATCGCCTCGGCGAATTGGTCGATGCCTGGTATCCCGGTATCAACGGGCTGTAATCCCGATTGCGCGCCGGGGTATTGACAGTCAATGCCCCGGCCCGTTAAGTTGCACCCATGATTTCGCAACAGACCCGCTTCGCCATCGCCCCGATGGTCGCCTGCCATACCGCGCTCCGCGGTCTGGGTCTGCTGCTGCGCTCCCCGCGCAGCTAACCTATACCCCCTTCCTGTTGTGACCCCGCCGCCGCTCATTGAGTGGTGTGATGCCTTGTCTGGCGCTGTGCGCCCCCGGAGCGAGCATGCTTCTGAAACCTCGATTTTTTCTGCGACTGCCGACCGGTGACCGGGCCACGACGCCGTGGCCGCCCGGTTGCCGCGACCGCCACCCGAATTCAAAGAACGCTTTGCAAAAATCGAGGAGTGATTTCCGATGTTGAACGACCCGAGTCAAAAATACCCCGCCTTTAATGCCTTCCCGGACGGCCAGCCCTTGCGTGACCGGACCTGGCCCGATGCAACCCTGACCCGACCGCCGATCTGGATGAGTACCGACTTGCGCGACGGCAATCAGGCCTTGTTCGAGCCGATGAATGCCGATCGCAAGCAGCGCATGTTCAAGATGCTGGTCGCGGTCGGTTTCAAGGAGATCGAGGTCGGCTTTCCGTCAGCCAGTCAGACCGATTTCGATTTTGTGCGCTCATTGGTCGACTCGGGCGAGGTGCCGGACGATGTGACCATCGAGGTGCTGACCCAGGCGCGCGAGTCCTTGATTCGTCGCACTTTCGAGTCGGTGCGCGGCGCGCGCCGCGCGATCATTCATTTCTACAACGCCACCGCGCCGAACTTTCGCCGCATCGTGTTTGATCAGGACTGCGCCGGCGTCAAGCAGATTGCCGTCGAGCATGCGCGTTTGATCCGCGAACTGGCGGCCACTCAGCCCGACACCGAGTTCGTCTTTCAGTACAGCCCGGAGGTGTTCACCGGCACCGAGATCGCCTTTGCGGTCGAGGTGTGCAACGCCGTGATCGCCGAGTGGGCGCCGACGCCCGAGCGGCCGTGCATCATCAACTTGCCGGCCACGGTGGAGATGAGTACGCCGAATATCTACGCTGACCAGATCGAATGGATGAGCCGCCACCTCGACCGGCGCGATGCCGTGGTCTTGTCGGTGCATCCGCACAACGACCGCGGCACGGCAGTGGCGGCGGCCGAGCTGGCGGTGATGGCCGGCGCCGACCGCGTCGAAGGCTGCCTGTTCGGCAACGGCGAGCGGACGGGCAATGTCGACCTCGTCACGCTGGCGCTCAACCTCTACAGCCAGGGCGTGCATCCGGGGCTCGATTTTTCGTGCATCAACGAGGTCGCCCGTACCGTCGAGCACTGCACCCAACTGCCCATCCATCCGCGTCATCCATATGTCGGTGATCTGGTGTTCACCGCATTTTCGGGCTCGCACCAGGATGCCATCAAGAAGGGCCTTGCGGTACAGCAGCCCGATACGCCGTGGGCGGTGCCCTATTTGCCTGTCGATCCGGCCGATCTGGGGCGCAGTTACGAGTCGGTGATCCGGGTGAACAGCCAGTCCGGCAAGGGCGGTATCGCCTATCTGCTTGAAGCCGAATACGGCCTGGTGATGCCGCGGCGCTTGCAAGTGGCGTTCTCCAATGCCGTGCAGGCGGTCACTGACGACACCGGTCGAGAGATGCGCGCCGAAGATCTGTGGGCCATCTTCACCGAGACGTATCTCGAAAACAGCGAACGGGTGGCCTATGCTGAACATCATCTGTTTGAACATGGCGATCAGCAGGGTATCCAGTTGGGGGTGACGCGCGGCGGCCAGCACGAAGCCTTGCGCGGCATCGGTAACGGTCCGATCGACGCGGCGCTGCATGCGCTTGCGCCTGACGCCCGTTTGCTCGGCTACGAGGAGCGGGCGATTGGTCAGGGCTCCGACGCACGTGCGGTGGCCTTCATCGAGTTGCAGGGTGAGGGCGCCGCTGGCGCAGTGTTCGGGGTCGGCATTGACAGCAGCATCGTCACCGCCTCGGTCAAGGCGATTGTCTCGGCGGTGAATCAGATCGAGCAGCGCATCGGGGTGGAAGCGGATGTGAAGAAGCGCGCCTGAGGCGAGCGAGAGGGAGGGGCGGGCGGCCATTGGGCCGCCCGTTTCTTTTTCTTGCGGACACCACATGCTTGAAAACAGCGCCGTCTTTTATGCCATTTGCAGGAATGCCCTAATGGCGGGGGGTGTAGGCCGGCGTTTAATGTGATGACATATGCTGTTGGGCCGGCGCAGGGGCGCTATGCCTAAAGTGGTATTTTTATTGTCATTTCAATCGTTTACAGTGTGCCCTCCTGGAATTTACCGGACCTCATGACCCGTATTCGCCCCCGATCCTCTGCCACGGTTCGCCGCCTGGCTCGTCGCCTCTCCTGGCGGGCGACCGGGGCTTTGGCCGTGTTGGCGCTGGTGGCTATCGGGTGTGCGGGGCTTGCGCTGGGACTGATGATTGGCGCTCTGCCGGTCTTTGCCGCGACGCCCATGCTGCAGGTGGGCGTGGTCGTATTGAGCGGCGCGCTGATATGGGCGGCGCTGCGTATTGCTCACTGGATGCTGGTGCCGGCGCCGCGGGCCGAAGGCGTCAAGGTTGATCGGCACGCCGCCCCCGCCTTGTACCGCATGCTCGATAACCTCGCCGAGCGCATGGGCACCGAAACCATCCAGACCATTCGAATCTCGGCCGAAATGAACGCGGCTGTTTTTCAGCGCCCGCGCTGGGGCTACTGTGGTGCGCTGGATACCACGCTGATTATCGGGCTGCCGCTGGTACACAGCGTCTCGCCGCGCCAGCTCGCCGCCATCCTGGCGCACGAACTCGCTCACCTCAATCGTCAACGCGGCGGCTGGCCCGCCTGGGGCGCACATGCGCGCGCCTGGTGGCATCGGGTGTGCGAGCGGATTGCCGCCGAAGACAGCTGGCTGGCGCAGTGGGTCGATGGCGCATTTTCGTCCTGGGCCGAAGCCGATCTGATGGCGGCGGTTCGTCTCAATCACCTGGAAGAATACGAAGCCGATCGCCTGGCCGCCCGCGTCGTCGGCAGCAAGTTGCTGGGCGACACCCTGGTTGAAGTGGCCATGAAGGCCAACTTCATTGAAACCGATTACTGGGGTGCGGTGATGTCGCAGGCGCTGGAAATGCCGCGTCCCAGCCTGCGCCCCTTCCGTGACATGGGCATGGGCGTGGCGGCGGGTTTTCACGCCGCGCCGCAGCACCGGGCGCTGCATTCGCTGGTGTGCGAGGACAGCGAGCTGTGCTTTCACCCCACGCTCACCGATCGCCTGGTGGCGCTGGGCGTGGCGCCGCGCCTGCCGCAGCCGGACGCCTGCACCGCGGCCAGTCACTACCTGCAAGGCGCGCTGCCGCGTTTGTCGCGTGTGTTTGATAGTCGTTGGTGGCGGTCTGCGCGGCAGGACTGGCGTCGCTACTACGCGAGCACCATGCCCGGCGCGCGGGAGCCGGACTAAGTCGCTCAGCGCCCGCTGAGTGCGTCGTTCGACAGCTTGTCGAGCGCGGCGGCAATGGCCGGCAGGCCGGCCTCGATGGCGACGATGCCCGGCGACAGGATCAGCGCCGATTTGATTTCGTAGATGTGGTGCCGGCTGACCGCGTCCAGCGCGTCCCAGCCGCTGCGTGCGGCGATCTGCTCGGCGCGCACTTTCTTGCCGCACCATGAGGCCAGGATGATGTCGGGCTGCTGCGCGACCACCTCGGCGCCATCGGCAATAATGCGGGCGCTGGCGCCCGGTTCGGTGGCGCGTTCGCGAAAAACATCTTCGCCGCCGGCCACCTCGATCAGCTCGGACACCCAGCGGATACCGCAGATCATCGGCGTGTCCCACTCCTCAAAATAGACGCGCGCTCGCCGACCGAGGCGCTCAATGTGCGCTTCGCCGGCGTGGCGGGCGGCGTCGAGTTGCGCATCGAGCTGCGCCACCAGGGCGTCGGCGCGCGCTTGCGCGCCGACCAGGGCGCCGACGGTGGTGATCATGGCCAGAATGCCGTCGATGTCGCGCTGGTTGAACACGTGCACGGCGATGCCGGCGCGGATCAGGTCGCGGCAGATGTCGGCCTGCATGTCCGAGAAGGCCAGCACCAGATCGGGGCGCACCGCCAGAATCCTGTCGATGCGCGCGCTGGAAAAGCCGCTGACCTTGGGCTTCTCCTTGCGTGCTCGCGCGGGGCGCACCGTGAAGCCCGAGATGCCGACGATGCGCTCGGCCTCACCCAGCGCGTAGAGCACCTCGACCGTCTCGGTCGACAGGCAGACGATGCGTTGGGGGTGGCGCGGCATCAGGACGGACGCTTGGCGCGCGCGCTGTCGAGCTGGTGGCAGAGCAGATCGGCACCGTCGAGAATGCGCGGGGTGTGACGCTGGATGAGGTCGGGGGGCACAAAGAACAGATTGCCTCGCTGGACGGCGTTCAGCGTGGGCCATTTGCGCCATGCGTCGAGCCACTCCGGCCGCGACTCGCCCATGCCGCTGGCGACGATGGCTTCGGGGTTGGCCGCCAGCACGGCTTCGATGCCGATCTTGGGCGCCAGCACATCGAGGGCGTTGAAGACGTTATGGCCGCCGCACAGGCGGATGACGTCGGAGATCAGATGATGGCCGTTGATGGTCATCAGTGGCTGATTCCAGATCTGGTAGAACACCGGCACCGGCGCTCGGCTGCCGTAGTCCTCGCGCAAGCGGTTGCGATGCGCGATGAAGGCCTCGGCCGCCGCGTTGGCCGCGCTCTGTGTGCCGGCCAGAATGCCGATCTGGCGAAGCGAATGGGCCACGGCGTCGAGGCTGCGGGGCTCGTTGATATACACCGGCAGGCCGAGGGCGCGCAGGCGCTCGAGCTGGGTGGCGGGGTTGCCGCTGCGCCAGCCGATGACCACGTCCGGCTTGAGGGCCGCGATCGCTTCCAGATCGATGCGAACATAGCTGCCGATGCGTTTGACCGAGCGCGCCTCGGCCGGATAGTCGCTGTAATCGACCGCGCCGACGAGGGTGTGACCGGCACCGGCCGCGTAGACCAACTCGGTGACATGGGGCGCGAGCGACACGATGCGTCGCGCGGGGGTGCGCAGTGTGACCGACTGACCAACGTCGTCGGTGACCGTGATTTGAGCGTGCGCCGGGATGCCGGGAATGAGCAGGGCGAGCGCAAGGAGCAGGGCGGGAAAGCGGGAAGTCATGGGCGAAGATTACTCCAGTGAGTGTCCGTCACGTCGCGCGCAATGCAACGCCGTGTCGAGCCGCTGCCAGCCAGTTTCGTCTGGCGGCAGGCCGACGCGTAGCGCGGCGGGGGTGTCGAAGGCGCGGACCAGAATCGCCGCCCGCGCCAGGGCGTCTTGCCATTGGCGGGCCGAGTCGGTGGCGACGTATTTGAACAGCGCCGGCCCGCTGGGGCGGGCGCCGTGGTGGCGAAGCAGCGCCGTCATGCGGACGCTGTCGGCAGCGAGTGAGGTGCGCATGTGTGCGTGCCAGGCGGTGTCGCTGAGCGCCTGGCGGGCGATGTCCTGCGCCGGCGCGCTGAGCGTCCATGGGCCGAGATGGTCGGCGAGTGCGTCGCGCACCGCGGCGTCGGCCAGCACAAAGCCGACGCGCGCGCCGGCCAGGCCGAAAAACTTGCCCAGAGATCGCAAAATTACCAATCCGGGCTGTCCGGCGAGCGGGGCGAGGCTGTCGGCCGGGTCGGCGTCGATGAAAGCCTCATCCAGAATCAGCGTGCCGCCGCAGCGCTGCAGGCGACGGTGCCAGTCGATGAGTTGCGCGCGGGCAAAGTGCTCGCCGGAGGGGTTGTTGGGCTGCACCAGCAGCAGGGCGTCGAGCGTGTCGAGGGTGGCGTCGATGGTCTCGGCGTTCAGCCACACGATATCGTGCTGCCGCCACGCATGGGCATGCTCGGCGTAGCTCGGCGCGAGCAGGCCGATGCGCCGGGCGCCGAGCACCGAGGGCAGCGCCTGAATGGCCGCCTGGCTGCCGGCCACCGGCAGTAGCTGATCGCTGCCGTAGTAGCTAGCGGCAGCAGCGAGCATGCGCGCGTCCGGTTCGGGCAGGCGATGCCAGAGGCTGGCCGGTGGGGTGAGTAGCGGATAGTGGACGGGATTGATGCCGGTGGACAGGTCCAGCCACTCGGCGAGCGGAATGCCGTAGCGCGCTGCCGCGGCGCGCAGACCGCCGCCGTGCTCAAGCATGCGGCCACCCCCAGGCGAGTGTGCCGGCGAGCAGGCTCAGCCCGACCCACAGCGCCAGCGTGCGATTGACCAGCGCGATGGCGGCAAACAGGCTGCTCGCATCGGGCAGCTTGCCGCTGCCCAGCGCGGGGCGTTGTGTCATTACGCCGTGATAGGGCGCCTCGCCGCCGAGCTGCACACGCAGCGCGCCGGCGCCGGCGGCCATCACCGGGCCGGCGTTCGGGCTCTTCCAGCGGGGTGCCTGATGCCGCCAGCAATGCAGGGCGTGGCGAGTGTGGCCGAGCAGGGCATAGCTGAGCGCGGTCAGCCGGGCGGGCAGCCAGCCGAGCACATCGTCGGCACGCGCGGCGATGCGGCCAAAGCGCAGGTAGCGCTCAGTGCGGTAACCCCACATGGCGTCCAGGGTGTTGGCCAGGCGAAACAGCAGCGCGCCCGGCCCGCCGGCGATCAGAAACCAGAACAGCGTGCCGAAGATCGCGTCGTTGCCGTTCTCCAGCACCGATTCGGTGCCGGCGGCGGCCACTTGCGCCGGGCTGAGCGCGGCGGTGTCGCGCGAGACGATCCAGCCGACGCGTCGGCGAGCTTCGGCCAGGTCACCTGCGCCCAGCGGGGTGGCCACGGCGCGGGCATGCTCGATCAGCGCGCGTGCGCCGAGGGCAAACCACAGCAGGAGAATGTCGACGGTCACGGCGAGCGCGCCGCCGGTCGAGCGCAGCCACAGCGCCAGAGCGACGAGGGGCAGCACCGCCAGCGCCCACGCCAGCGCGCCGCGTGCAATGCCGTGCTGCGGTCGGTTCAGCCGTGCTTCCAGCCAGTTCGCCAGCGCGCCGAAACCGACCAGCGGATGGAAGCGTCGCGGCTCGCCGAGCAGGCGATCGAGGGCGACGCCGGCGGCGAGGGTCAGGGCCAGTTGGGTGAGCGCAGGCATGGCAAAAGTGCGCGGCGCGTGGCCGCTTGCGGGATAATCCGGTGTTTTTCGAGAACGGGATTGTACGTGATGCACGATTGCGCCAGCCTGATGGTTCAGGGCACGACCTCGGATGCCGGCAAGACGACGCTGGTCGCCGGTCTGGCCCGCTTGCTGGCGCGCGGCGGTTGCCGGGTCGCGCCCTTCAAGCCGCAGAACATGGCGCTCAACTCGGCGGTGACCGCCGACGGCGGCGAGATCGGCCGCGCTCAGGCCTTGCAGGCGCTGGCGGCCGGGGTCGCGCCGCATACCGATTTCAACCCGGTGCTGCTCAAGCCGGCCACCGACATCGGCGCGCAGGTGATCATCCACGGCAAGGTGATGTCGACCCTGTCGGCCAAGGACTATCACCACTACAAACCGACCGCCATGGCCGCGGTGATGGAAAGCTGGGGTCGGCTGACCGCGGCCTACGACTGCGTGCTGATCGAAGGCGCGGGCAGCCCGGCCGAAATCAACCTGCGCGACCGGGACATCGCCAACATGGGCTTTGCCGAAGCGGCCGACTGCCCGGTGATTCTGGTGGCCGACATCGACCGGGGTGGCGTGTTTGCGCATCTGGTCGGCACGCTGGATCTGCTCTCGCCGAGCGAGCAGGCGCGGGTCAAGGGCTTCATCATCAATCGCTTTCGCGGTGACATCAGCTTGCTGCAGTCCGGCCTCGACTGGCTGGAGGCGCGCACCGGGCGGCCGGTGATCGGCACGCTGCCCTATCTGCACGGCCTGTTTCTGGACGCCGAAGATGCGCTGGGTGACGCCCGTATCGAGAAGGGCGAGATCGCGTTGCGGGTGGTGGCGCCGGCATTCCCGCGCATCTCCAATCACACCGACCTGGACGCGCTGCGCCTGCATCCGCAGGTGGATTTTCGCTGGGTCGGGCCGGGTCAGCCGATTCCGTCGGCCGACCTGATCGTGCTGCCGGGCTCCAAGGCCGTGCGCGCCGATCGGGCGTGGATGGCGGCGCAGGGCTGGGATGCGGCGATCCAGCGGCATCTGCGCTATGGCGGCAAAGTGGTCGGCATTTGCGGTGGCTTTCAGATGCTGGGTGCGCGCCTGCACGACCCGCTCGGCCTCGAGGGCGCACCGGGCAGCACCGATGGGTTGGGCATTTTCGATATGGACACCACGCTGGAATCGGTCAAGCAGCTGCGCAATGTCAGCGGTACCCTGTGTGTCGGCGAGGGCGCGGCGATGCGCGGCTATGAGATTCACATGGGGGTCAGCTGCGGTGCGGCGCTGATGAGGCCGGCGGTGCGCTTTGACGATGGCCGGACGGACGGTGCCATCAGCGCCGACGGTCAGGTGCTGGGCAGCTATGCGCATGGCCTGTTCGACGCACCCGAGGCCTTGAGTGCGCTGCTGAGCTGGGCCGGGGTCACCGCCGCTGAAACAGTGGATGTGGCGGTGCGCCGGCAGGCCGATCTCGATCGCCTGGCCGATTGCCTGGCCGAACATCTCGACCTCGATCGCCTGGCCGCATGCTTCGGCGAGGCCCATGAAAACGCCATCCGTGCATACGTTGCTTGACCTTACCGGGCCCCGCTCACTACCATCTGATCCATGGACGCCGAACTCGACCACCTCCAGCAGCAACTCGACGAATTGATCCGCTACTTCGATGCGCAGAAGCAGGAGAACCGCGAGCTCAAATCGCGGATCGCCAGCCTGCAGGCCGAGAACAAACGCCTGGCATCGAAAGTGGATGCCGCCGTGCGCGGCGTCAGTGCCGTCCTTGAAACCCTGCCCGAGAGCTGAACGACATGGACACACTCGACATCATTCTGCTGGGCAAGGAATACCGGGTTGGCTGCGCACCTGAAGACCGCGAGGGCCTGCAGGCGGCGGTGCAGGTGCTGGAAGGCAAGCTGTCCGAACTGGGCGGAAAGACCGGCGCCACGGGCGAGAAACTGGCGGTCATGACCGCCCTGAATATTGCACATGAATATCTTCAGTTTCAGCGCTCCGGAGGGTTTGACATGCCGGGCATGAAGCGTAAGATTGAATCCATGAATTCGCGCCTGGACGATGTTCTGGCGCAACAGGAAAAGTTGTTCTGAGGGCCAGTCTGGCTTTCCAAGATCAATCCCCTGCGGTGTTCGCGTCGGCCGTTGATTCCTTGAACCAATGTCATGCGACACGGTTGCTAACCGCTACGATTGCTGTTGTGCGCATCCCTTGTTGGACGCGCCTGAAGCATCAGGTACAGCGACCACCTGAACCCTAGGTTCAGGATGCCCGGTCGGGTCGGCATCGCGGGGGACCTAATCAAGCGGGTGTGGCTACGGCCACACCCGCTTTATTTTTGTGCCCTCGCTGCGCAGGCGCCGACCTCGATGCGCGCAATCTCGGGCAGGCCCGGCAACCAGTCGGTCAGCGCTTTGCAGTGGCCCGCGGCGCACAGCGCGTAGCCCGCGGTAAACGGCGAGTGGGTGAGCGGGAGTATCGCTTCGTGGCGAATCACCTGGTAGTGCCACACGCCGTCGATCAGCCGCGCGCCCGGCGCGGGCTCCATGCCGGCGCCCGAGCCAAGCACACGGGCTTCGTCCAGCACCATCTCGCCGTCGTCGAGGCGCCAGTCTTCTTCCCAGCGAATTTTTTCGATTGAATGTGTCCACGTGAGCGTGAATTGCTCGCCGGGTAGCCGCTGTGTGGGCACGCCCTCGCTGCGCAGGCAGATGCCGGTGGTCGGGGCGGCGGGCGGGTGGGCGCAGGCAGCGAGCAGCAGGGCGCCGAGCACGGGCAGGGTTCGAAGCATGGACGCATGCTAGTCGCTCGCCCGGCCCGGCTCAAGCGCAGCGCTGGTAAAGTAGCGCCCTGACTTGCAGGAGCTCGCCATGCGCTACTGGCTGATGAAATCTGAACCGGATGATTGCGCCATCGACGATCTCGCGGCGATGCCTGAGCAGACAGTGCCTTGGTACGGCGTGCGCAATTACCAGGCGCGCAATTTCATGATGAACCAGATGGCGGTCGGTGATCCGGTGTTGTTCTATCACTCGAGTTGCCCGGAGCCGGGCATCGCCGGGATCGCGCAGGTGGTGTCGCCGGCCTACCCGGATGCGACACAGTTCGACCCGTCGAGTCGTTTTTTTGATCCCAAGTCGCGGCCCGAGCAGCCGCGCTGGTTCAATGTGGATGTGCGTTTTGTGCGCAAGACGCGTCTGCTCGGATTGCCCGAATTGCGCGCGTCGCCCGAACTGGCGAACATGCGCGTGCTGGCGCGAGGCAACCGCTTGTCGATCACGCCGGTCGATCCGGATGAATGGCGCTTTATTACCGAAACGATGCTGGAACTGAAGACCGATGAGCTTTGATCTGTGGTGGTTGTCCTATCCCCTGCTCGGGGCGTTTGTCGGGTTTTTTGCCGGACTGCTCGGGGTGGGCGGCGGCGGCATCATGGTGCCGGTGCTGGCCTCGCTGTTTGCGGCGCAGGGCTTTCCGGCCGACAAGCTCGTGCACATGGCGTTGGGCACCTCGATGGCCGGCATCGTCATGACCTCGGTGGCGAGTCTGCGCGCGCATCACCGTCACGGCGCGGTGCGCTGGGATGTGGTGCGCTTCATCACGCCGGGGATTCTCGTCGGTACCTTCGGCGCCACCTTCATTGCCTCGCATGTGGCGTCCAGGCCCCTGGCCATCTTCTTTGCCTGCTTCATGGCCTATGTGTCGACGCAGATGCTGCTCAACATCAAGCCCAAGCCGAGTCGGGCGCTGCCCGGGCCGGTCGGCATGAGTGGGGTGGGGTTGGGCATTGGCGGCATCTCCGCGCTGGTGGCCATTGGTGGCGGGTCTTTGTCGGTGCCGTTCATGACCTGGTGCAACGTCAAGATGCAGAACGCGATTGGCACCTCGGCGGCGATCGGATTGCCCATCGCGCTGGCCGGCACTGCCGGTTATGTGGTCAATGGCTGGGGCGCGGAAGGCACGCCGGCCTACACGGCGGGCTTCATCTATCTGCCGGCCCTGGTGCTGATTACCGCGGTCAGCATGTTTACCGCGCCGGTGGGCGCGCGCTTGGCGCACCGGCTGCCGGTGGCCATGCTCAAGAAGATTTTTGCCGGCGTGCTGATCGTGCTGAGCCTGAAGATGCTGCACAGCGTCTTCGGCGCCTGAGTCGGGCGGCGCTTATTTTCCGGTGAAGCGCGGTTTGCGCTTCTCAAAAAAGGCGCGAATGCCTTCCTGGTAGTCGTCGGTCGCCAGAAAGTCGAAGGCCGAGCGCTTCTCTGAGTCAGAGAGCGGCCGGTCATGGGTCAGCCGTTGCGCCCATTGCTTGTGCCAGCGTGCGACCAGCGGTGCGCCTGCGCTGATGCGGGCTGCGGTCTCGTTGGCTTCGGCAAATACACGGTCGTCGGCGACGACGCGGCTGAGCAGGCCTTTGGCGAGTGCTTCGCGCGCGTCGAACACGCGCCCCTCCAGCAAAATCTCAAGCACCACCGCAGGCCCGACCAGCGCCAGCAGCCCGGCCATTTCACCGGGATACATCGAAAAACCGAGCCGGTTGATCGGTGCGCCGAAGCGTGCCGACTCGCCCGCAATGCGGATGTCGCAGCAGCCGGCAATCTCCAGCCCGCCGCCGATGCAGGCGCCGCGAATGGCGGCCACCGTCGGAATCGGGCTGTTCCGGATGGCCTCCAGCGCCGCGGCGACCAGCGTCTCGTGATAGTGCAGGGCGTCGTCGACGGTGGCCCGGACGGTCTGGAACTCTTCGATATCGCCGCCGGCGGCAAACGCGTCGTCGCCATCGCCACGCAGGATGATGCATCGCACCTCGGGCTTGCCGGTGGCGCGGTCGAGGGCTTCGCGCAGCGCGATCCACATGCCGGCATCAATGGCGTTGAGTTTTTCCGGGTGACTCAGGCCGATGGTCAATACCGGGCCATCCATACGCTCAATGACTATTCCCATGCTTGACCTCGATCAAAAATTTGTGCGTTGCAACACGTCCGAAGCCGCCGTTTGTCGGCCAAATTCAATAAGTTGCTGCAACTGCAAAAAAACACCCATACGCACTAGGGCGTGTTCACAGTAGCCAAATGTAGGCGCATGCGAGATGCAAGAAGGCGTTGAACCGGGAAGCTAACTTGTCGTAGCGTGTCGCGAGGCGCCGGAATTGTTTAAGCCTGTTGAAGAAGCGCTCGACGAGGTTTCGCGCTTTGTAGCGGTGCCAGTCGGTATAGCGCTGGGTCGTGCGATTGCTTCGCGGTGGGATGATGGCTTGGGCGCCAGCGGCTTCAATCGTTTCGATCAGCGCATCGCTGTCGTATCCCTTGTCGGCGATGACGGCGCGGGTCGGAATAGCCTCGATCAGCGGGGCCCCTTGCGTGACGTCCGCTTCTTGCCCACCGGTCAGGATCAGACGCAGCGGATTGCCAAGCGCGTCGACACTGGCGTGGATCTTGGTGCTCAGCCCACCCCGCGAGCGGCCGATCGCTTGATCGCCACCGTTTTTTTGGGCGCGCCTGCCGAGTGCTGGTGAGCTCGAACGATGGTCGAGTCGATAAAGAGCTCTTCCAGATCAGCCTCGCCGCGCAGTGTTTCGGCAATGCGATCCCAGACTCCGTATGTTTCCCAACGGGCGAAGCGCACATACACCGAGTGCCAGTTACCAAACCCGGTCGGCAAGTCCCGCCAGGGATTTCCGACTCGAGCCGTATAAAGCACCGCCTCGACGAAGCGTCGGTTATCTGCCGCTCGCCCACCCTTGGCCGTCGGCTTTCCCGGAAGCAGATCCTCGATACGGGCCCACTGTGCGTCGTTCAACATTCGCCGATCCATTGCTCACACCCAAATTCCAGAATGTGAACACATTTCGGCTACTGTGAACAGGCCCTAGTATGGAGTCGTGTAGATGATATATCATCCGGCCAATGACATGACCGCGGTTTAAATCGCGGCAAATAATATTGGGCCGTTGTTGGACCGAGGGAGTGTGCACGTAGCGCCGATGGCGCACGGGCTCACCTGCGCGACCAAATCGGACTCTTGACCATTTTTGATGGTTTTTTCAGGGAAGGGAGGTCGCAACATGTCTAGCATTGCCTATGCTCGCATTCGCAACAACCCGCAGTTCGCTCGGTTGGTAGCTACTCGAGGGCGTTTTGCTTGGTTTCTGTCAGCGATTGTATTCATCGTTTTCTTCAGCTTCGTGTTGGCGGTGGCGTTCGCGCCGGACTTCCTCGCGCAGCGTCCGTTTGCCAGTAGCAACGTCACGATCGGCATCCTCGCCGGTTTGTTTCAATTCATCGTGTTCTGGGTGTTGACGCTGATTTACGTGCGCCGCGCCAATGGCGAGTTCGATGACCTGAACAAGGCTATCCTCGATGCCGCTTCGCGGGAGGACAAATGATGCGCGCCATGAGTTCCGTACGTTCGCTCGCGCTGAGCGCCGGTCTGTTTGCCTCGTCGGCCTTTGCCGGTGATGCCATCAGCCAGACCTCCAAGCAACCGATCAACCTGACCGCGATCGGCATGTTCTTCATCTTCGTGCTGATGACGTTGGCGATCACCTACTGGGCGGCCAGCCGCACCAAGTCGACCGCGGATTTCTATACCGCTGGTGGCGGGATTACCGGTGCGCAGAACGGAATGGCCATTGCCGGTGACTACATGTCGGCGGCCACGCTGCTCGGTCTGACCGCCATGATGTATACCCGCGGGGTCGATGCCTACATCTACATGATCGCCTTTTTCGTGGGCTGGCCCGTCATTCTGTTTCTGATGGCCGAACGCCTGCGCAACCTGGGCAAGTTCACCTTTGCCGACATCACGGCCTATCGCCTTAATCAGGGCAAGGTCCGCACCATGGCGGCAATCAGCTCGCTGGTCGTGGTGTGCTTCTACCTGGTGGCACAGATGGTTGGCGCGGGTCAGCTGATCAAGCTGCTGTTCGGTCTCGATTACGGCATTGCGCTGGTCGTGGTTGGCGCGCTGATGATGGTGTATGTCACCTTCGGCGGCATGGTGGCCACCACCTGGGTGCAGATCATCAAGGCCGGCATGCTGCTGTTTGGTGGCACGACGGTGGTGATTCTGGCGATGACCCAGTTCCACTTCAGCTTTGACGAGCTGACCACGCGCGCCATCGACGTGCACAAGCTGGGCACCAAGCTGCTCGCACCGGGGAGCCTGCTGGCCGATCCGGTGACCGCGATCTCGCTGGGTCTTGGCCTGATGTTTGGTACGGCCGGTCTGCCGCACATCCTGATGCGTTTCTTTACCGTGACCGACGCCAAGGAAGCACGCAAGTCGGTGCTCTACGCCTCGGGTATCGTGGCCTACTTCTTTAACGTGGTGGCCTTGATGGGCCTGGCCGCGATCATCATCGTCGGTCAGAACCCCGAGTACTTCGAAGGCGGCGACATTGGCGGCGCCATTATCGGCGGCGGCAACATGGTGGCCATGCACCTGGCCAAGGCGGTCGGCGGCGACATTCTGCTCGGCTTCCTGTCGGCCGTGGCCTTCGCGACCATTCTGGCCGTGGTGTCGGGGTTGGCACTGGCCGGCGCATCGGCGATCTCCCACGACATCTACTCGCGGGTGATCATGAAGGGCAAGGCAACCGAGAAGGCAGAACTGCGCATGTCCAAGTTCGCGACCATCGGTCTCGGGATCGTGGCCGTGCTGTTGGGCCTGGCCTTCGAGAAGATGAACGTCGCCTTCATGGTGGCGTTGGCCTTCGGTGTGGCGGCGTCGGCCAACTTCCCGGTGCTGATCCTCTCCATGTACTGGAAGGGCTTGACCACGCGTGGCGCGCTGGCCGGCGGCTATCTTGGCCTGTTCTCGGCGGTGACGCTGGTGGTCTTGTCCAAGTCGGTGTGGGTGGATGTGTTCGGGTATGGCGCACCGCTGTTCCCCTACACCCAGCCGGCCTTGTTCTCGATGCCGCTGGCTTTCCTGGCGACGATCATCGTGTCGAACATGGATACGAGCCGCGAGGCAGAAGCCGAGCGCGACGCCTTTGGCGATCAATATGTGCGAGCTCAGACGGGTCTGGGGGCTGCCTCGGCGTCTTCGCACTGACGGTATTGCGCGGCGTTACTGTCGCGCTGCAACAACAACCCCGGCCAGCAGCATCGGCCGGGGTTTTTCGTTAACCGGGTGAGCCGCTAGACTGGCGGCCTGTCTGGTGTGCGGGTCGAATTCATGTTTCATCGTTTTGTCGGAATGCTGATGCTCAGCATGGCGTTGTCCCTGCCGGCCACTGCCGAACAGAGCGGTGTGGCGCTGGTGCTGTCCGGGGGCGGCGCCCGCGGCGTGGCGCACATTGGTGTGCTCAAGGTGATGGAGCAAATGCGCATTCCCGTGGATTGCGTGGTCGGTACGAGTATGGGTGCGATCGTCGCGGCCGCTTACGCGGCGGGCGTGCCGCTGGACAAGATGGAACGCCTGGTGCGCGCCGCCGACTGGGATACCATTTTTGCCAACACCGTGGCGCGCGACCAGCAGCCCTTTCGCGAAAAACAGGACGCCTCGCGTAACCGCAGCGCGGTGTCGCTGGGCTATGGCAGCGGTCGCGTGCTCTTGCCGCATAGCGCGATCGCCGGGCAGGAGCTGGATCGCTTTCTGCAGCGCTTGATCGGCTCGGCCGACGAGCTGACCAATTTTGACGCGTTGGCCTTGCCTTTTCGCGCCATGGCGACCGACCTGGAGACGGGCGCGCTGGTGGTGCTCGACAACGGGCCGTTGTGGCGGGCGATGCGCGCCAGCATGGCCGTGCCGGGTGTCTTTCTGCCGATCGAGCGCGACGGGCGCCTGTTGGTCGATGGCGGATTGGTACTTAATTTGCCGGTGGATCAGGGGCGGGGCTTGTGCGGTTCGCGGGTGATCGCGGTGAACCTCGGTACGCCGCCCATGGCGCGGGACCGCCTGCAATCGGCCACGGATATTGTGTTGCAGGCGATCAATCTGGCGCTTGAGCAGAACGTGGCGCAGCAATTGGCCCAACTGGGCCCGGATGATGCGCTGGTGCAGGTCGACCTCGGCACGATCACCTCGATGGATTTCGATCGTGTGCTCGATACCATTCCGCTCGGCGAGGCGGCGGCGCAACAGGCGGCGGCCGATCTGGCGCGCTTCAGCGTGGATGCTGAGACTTTCGCCGCGTGGCAGCGTCAGCGGGAGGCGCGCTGGCGTGTGCCCGAGCCGGTCATCCGCGAGGTGGTGGTCGATGGCTTGCGCTATGTGTCGCCGGAGGCGGTGGCGGCGCGCCTGCGGGGGCTGAAACGTCAGCCACTGGATCGCGAGGCGCTCGAAACGCAGATCGATGACCTGTACAGCGGCGGCGATTTCGAGCGTTTGCGCTACAGCCTGGTGCGTGATGGCGCCGTGGCCGATCTGCGGATCGAGGCGGCGGAAAAGTCCTGGGGCCCGACCTTTCTGCGTTTTGGTGGTGGCTTGTCGGCTGACTTCGAAGGCGACGGCGCGGTCGGATTGTATGCCGGTGTGTCGCGGCGCTGGCTGAACCGTTGGGGTGCGCGGCTCGATGCCGATGTGCAGCTCGGGACGACCAACCGCTTCCGCGCCGAACTCTATCAACCGCTGGGGTTGAATGCGGCGTGGTTTGTGGCGCCATCGGTCGAGCTGCAAACCCGCGCATTGCCGGTGTATGACGACGGCCAGAAACTCGCGGATTACAAGGTTCGCGAGCGGACGGTGGGGCTGGATCTGGGCTATGAGGTCGGCGCGTGGGGCGAGATGCGGATGGGGCTTCGCCGAGGTACGCAGCGCGCTGAGGTGCTGGCGGGTCTGGCCTTGTACCCTGCGGTCGACTTGCACACCGGCTGGCTGGAAGCGTCTGCAACGCTGGACCGGCTTGACAGCCCGTTCTTCCCGCGGCGCGGCTATGCGGCGCGGTTCCGGGTGGAGCGTCATCACGAGCGTTTCGGCAGCGATCAGGATTACACGCTGACGGCGCTCGATGGTTCCGCCGCGCTGTCGTATCGTGAGCACAGCGCGCAGATCGGCGCGCTGGTGTCCGGCAGTCCCGACCGCGACTTGCCGGCCGTGGCGCGTACGCTGCTCGGCGGTCCGTTCCTGTTGTCGGGTTATCGCTATGGCGAGCTCACTGCCGACCAGGTATTCCTGCTGCGGGGGGCGTACTACCGCCGTATCAGCAAGCTGCCCGATTCATTGGGGCGGGGCGTGTACATGGGCGCGACCTACGAATGGGCCAGTTTGCGGGCCTACGCGTCGGCGCAGGCGGATGCTGGGGTTTACCGATCGGTCTCGTTGTTCGTCGGGGCGGATACGGTGCTGGGGCCCTTGTACCTCGGCGCGGGCATCTCGCCCGAGCTCAATGAACTGCGCTTTTATTTGCAGTTCGGCCAGCCCTACTGAGGCGTGCCGTGGCCGAGGTCGCTCAGGCGGCCTCGGTGCGTGAGGCGGCGATCCGCGCGAGTGCCCGGCGTCCGCTGGCGATGTGTTCGCGCATGGCCAGATCGGCGCCATCGGCGCTGCGGGTCAGCATGGCCTTGAGAATCAGGCGGTGTTCGGTCAGCGACTGCTCAAGCCGGCCATCGCTGAACAGCGAGTGGTGACGCGAGAGTTTGATCACTTTGCGAAGATCGTCGATCACATGCTGCAACCAGTGGTTGTCGGCGATGCGCTGCACTTGCTGGTGGAAGGCCTGATTGGCCTCGAAATAGCCGTTGATGTCGCTGGTCGCGGCGGCGCGCTCGAGATCTGCATGGATTTTCTCCAGTTGTTTCAGGTCGGCTGCGCTGGCGCGGGTGGTGGCATCGCGCGCGCACTGGCCTTCGAGCAAACCCATGACGGTGAAGATCTCGTCCAGATCGCGCTCTGAAATTTCGGTCACGTAGCAGCCACGGCGCGGCTTGAGCGTGACCAGGCCTTCGGAGGCCAGCACCTTGAGCGCTTCGCGTAGCGGCGTGCGGGAGATGCCGTAGTGCTCGGTCAGCGCCTGTTCGTCAATCCAGGCGCCAGGCTTGAGCTCGTGGGCAAAGATCCGCTCGCGCAGGCGTTCAGCCACTTCTTGATAGAGCGCCATGGGCGCGATGCGAGAGGCGGTCATAAAACCCGGGTCTCCTGGTGGAGTGACAATGGCCGTGTTGGCGCGGTGGGCAACACGGCGTCCTTTGCATACAATGACATTGAGCGCATATGAAACCCTGTGAGCAAGCCGGGCTTGAATGGATGCCCCGGCTAATATGTTGCATGATAGCGCGAATCCGATTAGGCTTGCATTCATAATTATGGATAAAGTATTATTGCTGCATTGCAAGTTAAAATCCTGCGCAGTGTCCGGACACAAAGAGGGCGTCGCTTCGGCGGCGGAGAGGGAGGGATGCTAGTGCAGGGCGCCGACGGCCGCCCGCGTTGATCGCGGGCGGCGCAGTCGCCGCAAACCACCACGCAGATACCACGCGGGGCCGCGAAATCGGCCCCGCTTCGCAGATCAGAGAGGTAAGCATGTCAAAGGCGCCTGAGACTCCCCAGTACTCACTGGATGATTGGTACAAAGCCGCGGCCAAGACCGCCCCGGGTAATGATCCTGCATCGCTGAACTGGACGACGCCGGAAGGCATCGTCGTCAAGCCCTTGTATACCGCCGAGGATGTGGCGGGGCTGGCCTACGCCAACACCTTGCCGGGCTTCGCACCGTATGTGCGTGGTCCGCAGGCGACGATGTACGCGGGCCGTCCCTGGACCATCCGTCAGTACGCGGGTTTCTCGACCGCCGAAGCCTCCAACGCCTTCTACCGCAAGGCGCTGGCCGCCGGTGGTCAGGGCGTGTCGGTGGCCTTCGATCTGGCCACGCACCGTGGTTACGATTCGGACAACCCGCGCGTGACCGGCGACGTTGGCAAGGCCGGCGTGGCGATCGATTCGGTCGAAGACATGAAGATCCTGTTCGACAGCATTCCGCTCGACAAGGTCTCGGTGTCGATGACCATGAACGGCGCCGTGCTGCCGATTCTGGCCGGTTACATCGTGGCCGCCGAAGAGCAGGGCGTGAGCCAGGACAAGCTCTCGGGCACGATCCAGAACGACATCCTGAAAGAATTCATGGTGCGGAACACCTATATCTATCCGCCCACCCCGTCGATGAAGATCATCGCCGACATCTTCGGCTACACCGCGCAGCACATGCCGAAGTTCAACTCGATCTCGATCTCCGGCTACCACATCCAGGAAGCGGGCGCGAACCAGGCTATCGAGCTGGCTTTCACGCTGGCCGACGGTCTGGAGTATGTGCGCACGGGTATCGCCAGCGGCATGGACGTCGACAAGTTCGCCGGCCGGCTGTCCTTCTTCTGGGCAGTGGGCATGAACTTCTACCTTGAAATCGCCAAGATGCGCGCCGCGCGTCTGCTGTGGTGGCGGATCATGAAGCAGTTCAACCCGAAGAGCGAAAAGTCGCTGATGCTGCGCACGCACAGCCAGACCTCTGGCTGGTCGCTGACCGAGCAGGACCCGTACAACAACGTGGTGCGCACCACCATCGAGGCGATGGCCGCGGTGTTTGGCGGCACGCAGTCCTTGCACACCAATGCGCTGGACGAAGCCATTGCCCTGCCGACCGAATTTTCGTCGCGCATCGCCCGCAATACGCAGATCCTGATTCAGGAAGAGACTCACATCACCAGTGTGGTCGATCCGTGGGCCGGCTCCTACATGATGGAATCGCTCACCCAGGAAATGGCCGACAAGGCATGGGCGATCATCGAAGAGATCGAAGCCATGGGCGGCATGACCAAGGCGGTCGAGGCCGGCTGGGCGAAGATGAAGATCGAGGAGTGTGCCGCCGAGAAGCAGGCGCGCATCGACTCGGGCAAGGACGTGATCGTCGGGGTCAACAAGTACAAGCTGGCCAAGGAAGATCCGATCGAGATTCTCGACATCGACAACCATGCGGTGCGCGACTCGCAAGTGGCGCGTCTCAAGGCGATCCGCGCCACGCGTGATCAGGCCGGTGTTGATGGCGCGCTCGCGGCGCTGACCGAATGCGCAAAGACCGGCGAGGGCAATCTGCTCGATCTGGCCGTCAAGGCCATGCGCCTGCGCGCCACGGTAGGCGAAGTGTCCGATGCGCTGGAAGCCGAGTGGGGCCGCTTCCGCGCGAATCCGCAGGTTGTTTCGGGAGTGTATGGCGCCGTGGTTGAAGAGCAGGATGACTGGAAGGCCCTGAAGGCCGACATCGAAGCCTTTGTGGCCGAAGAGGGCCGCCGCCCACGCATCATGATCGCCAAGCTCGGTCAGGACGGCCACGACCGTGGCGCCAAAGTGGTGGCCTCGGCCTTTGCCGACCTCGGCTTTGATATCGACATCGGGCCGCTTTTCCAGACGCCGGAAGAGGCCGCACGCCACGCCGTCGAGAACGATGTGCACGCGGTGGGCTGTTCCAGCCTGGCCGCCGGTCACAAGACGCTGGTGCCCGAAATCATCAAGCACCTCAAGGCGCAGGGCGCAGACGACATCATCGTGTTTGTCGGCGGCGTGATTCCTGCGCAGGACTACGATGCGTTGCGCAGCGCGGGCGCGAAGGGTATTTTTGGTCCGGGTACGCCCATCCAGACTGCGGCTCGCGAAGTGCTGGCCCAGGTCCGGAAGGCTCGCAAGGCTTGATTGGCTGGCATCTCAGGGGCAGATGAATGACGGCCCCTGACATGCTGACCGCTAACCCATGAACATGCTCCAGATGCCTGCCGATCTCGACATCTCTGACCAGCACCTGGTCGATGGTGTGGTCGGGCGACAGCTGCGCCCACTGGCCAAGACCATCACCCTGATCGAGTCCCAGCGACCCGATCACCGCGCGCGTGCGCGGCGTGTGCTCGAGGCCTTGTTGCCGCACACCGGTGGCGCCATGCGGGTCGGCATTTCCGGCGTGCCGGGGGTGGGCAAGTCCACCTTCATCGAAGCGCTCGGACTGCTGTTGATTGAAAGAGGCTTGAAGGTCGCGGTGCTGGCGGTGGATCCGTCCTCGTCGGTGACCGGGGGCAGCATCCTCGGCGACAAGACGCGCATGGAATTGCTGTCGCAGCGCACCGAGGCCTTTATCCGGCCCAGCCCCTCGGCGGGCAGCCTGGGTGGCGTGGCCGGCAAGACGCGCGAGACGCTGCTGGTGTGCGAGGCCGCCGGTTTCGATGTGGTGATTGTCGAGACGGTCGGCGTCGGCCAGAGCGAGACCGCCGTGGCCGGCATGACTGATATTTTCTGCCTGCTGCAGTTGCCCAACGCGGGCGACGATCTGCAGGCGATCAAGAAAGGGATCATGGAGCTGGCCGACCTGATCGTCATCAACAAGGCCGATATTGACCCGCGGCAGGCCGCGGTGGCGAAGAGCCAGATCAAGACGGCGCTGGGCATGCTGCGTCATAGCTCGCCCAACTGGGTACCGCCGGTACTCACGCTGTCGGCTTTGAAGAAGGACGGTGTGGCGCAGTTCTGGGATGAAATCACGCGCTATCGCGACACCATGCGCGGCAGTGGCGAGTTTGATGAGAAGCGTCGTACGCAGGCGCAGGCCTGGATGTGGGAGTTGATCGACAGCGGCTTGCGCCAGCGCTTTCGTGAGCATCCGCAAGTCAGGGCCGAGCTGGCCGCCTTGCAGGCAGCGGTTGCGCGGGGCGAAACCACCCCGGCCGCCGCAGCGCACAGCTTGCTGAACCATTTGAGTGAACACTAGGTGGCGACACTGGCAACAGTACGCCGCATGTAAAGAAGTGCCTTTTCGGAGACCTGAGTTATGCATGAAATCATCCGTCAGTTGGAGGAGAAGCGCGAGAAGGCCCGCCTGGGGGGCGGCCAGAAGCGCATCGACTCGCAGCACACCAAGGGCAAGCTGACCGCGCGCGAGCGGATCGAACTGCTGCTCGACTATGGCAGCTTCGAAGAGTGGGACATGTTCAAGGAGCATCGCTGCACCGACTTCGGCATGGCGTCCGAGAAAGTGCCGGGCGATGGCGTCGTGATCGGTTACGGCACGATCAACGGCCGTCTGGTGTTCGTGTTCTCGCAAGACTTCACCGTGCTGGGCGGCTCGCTGTCCGAGACGCACGCCGAGAAGATCTGCAAGGTCATGGATCAGGCCATGAAGGTCGGTGCGCCGGTGATCGGTCTGAACGACTCGGGTGGCGCACGGATTCAGGAAGGCGTGGCCTCGCTTGGTGGTTACGCAGACGTGTTCCAGCGCAACGTGATGGCCTCCGGTGTGGTGCCGCAGATCTCCCTGATCATGGGCCCCTGCGCAGGTGGTGCGGTGTATAGCCCGGCCATGACCGACTTCATCTTCATGGTCAAGGATTCGTCCTACATGTTTGTGACGGGCCCGGAAGTGGTGAAGACCGTGACCCACGAAGACGTGACCGCCGAAGAACTCGGCGGTGCGATGACTCACAGCAGCAAGTCGGGTGTGGCCGATCTGGCCTTCGAAAACGACGTCGAAGCGCTGATGGTGATCCGCCGCATGATGAGCTTCATTCCCGGCAGCAACCGCGAAAAACCGCCGATGCTGCCGTGTGTCGACGCAGCCGACCGCCTCGAATTTTCGCTCGATACGCTGGTGCCGGACAACACCAATCAGCCCTACGACATGAAAGAGCTGATCATCAAGATGGTCGATGACAGCGATTTCTTCGAGCTGCAGCCCGACTACGCCAAGAACATCATCATCGGCTTTGGCCGCATGGAAGGTTCGCCCGTGGGTATCGTCGCCAACCAGCCGCTGGTGCTGGCCGGCTGCCTCGATATCAAGAGCTCGATCAAGGCGGCACGCTTCGTGCGTTTCTGCGATGCCTTCAATATCCCGGTGGTCACGCTGGTCGACGTGCCGGGCTTCATGCCGGGCACCGCGCAGGAATACGGCGGCATCATCAAGCACGGCGCCAAGTTGCTCTACGCCTACGCCGAGTGCACCGTGCCCAAGGTCACCGTCATCACGCGCAAGGCCTACGGCGGCGCCTATGACGTGATGAGCTCCAAGCACTTGCGTGGCGATGTGAACCTCGCCTGGCCGACGGCCGAGATCGCGGTGATGGGGCCGAAAGGTGCGGTGGAGATCATTTTCCGCGAAGAGAAAAACAACCCGGAAAAGATCGCCGGGCGCGAAGCCGAGTACAAGACCAAGTTCGCGAACCCTTTCGTAGCCGGTGCGCGTGGCTTTATCGACGACGTGATCATGCCGCACGAGACCCGCAAGCGCGTGTGCCGTTCGCTGGCCATGCTCAAGGACAAAGAACTCGAAAACCCGTGGCGCAAGCACGGCAACATTCCGCTCTAAGCCCGGGAGGACACAAACTATGTTCAAGAAGATTCTGATCGCGAACCGCGGTGAAATCGCTTGCCGCGTGATCAAGACCGCTCAAAAGATGGGCATCAAGACCGTTGCGGTGTATTCCGAGGCCGACAAGCGCGCCCTGTTTGTGGCGCTGGCCGACGAGGCCGTGTGCATCGGACCGGCCCCCTCGGCGCAGTCCTACCTGATGGCCGAAAAGATCATTGCCGCCTGCAAAGAGACGGGCGCCGAAGCGGTGCATCCGGGCTACGGCTTTCTGTCGGAGAACGCGGAGTTCTCGCGTCGGCTGGAAGAAGAAGGCATCAAGTTCATCGGCCCCAAGCACTACTCGGTGGCCAAGATGGGCGACAAGATCGAGTCCAAGAGGCTGGCACTCGACGCCAAGGTCAATACCATTCCCGGTTACAACGAGGCTATTTCCGGCCCCGATGAGGCGGTCAAGATCGCCCAGGATATCGGCTATCCGGTGATGATCAAGGCCTCGGCCGGCGGTGGCGGCAAGGGCTTGCGGGTTGCGTTCAATGACAAGGAAGCGCACGAAGGCTTCTCGTCCTGCGTGAGCGAAGCCAAGAACGCTTTTGGCGATGACCGTGTGTTCATCGAAAAATACGTGCTTGAGCCGCGCCACATCGAGATCCAGTTGCTGGGCGACTCGCATGGCAACTATGTGTATCTGAACGAGCGTGACTGCTCGATCCAGCGTCGTCACCAGAAGGTCATCGAAGAGGCGCCGTCGCCCTTCGTCGATCCGGCCATGCGCAAAGCCATGGGCGAGCAGGCCGTGGCGCTGGCGCGTGCGGTGAATTACGAGTCGGCCGGTACGGTCGAGTTCGTGGTCGGCGCCGACAAGAGCTTTTACTTCCTCGAGATGAACACCCGCCTGCAGGTCGAGCACCCGGTGACCGAGTACATCACCGGTGTCGATCTGGTCGAGCAGATGATTCGCGTGGCCTATGGCGAGAAGCTGTCGTTCAGCCAGGCTGACGTCAAACTCGATGGCTGGTCGATGGAGTGCCGGATCAACGCCGAAGACCCGTTCCGTGGCTTCCTGCCTTCGACCGGTCGCCTGGTGCGTTTCGATCCGCCGGCTGAGCGCGAAGACGTGCGTGTCGATACCGGCGTGTACGACGGCGGCGAAATCTCGATGTTCTACGACTCGATGATTGCCAAGCTGATCGTGCATGGCAAGGACCGCAACGAGGCGATCCAGAAAATGCGTGACGCGCTCAACGAGTTCGTCATTCGCGGCATCAGTTCGAACATTCCGTTCCAGGCCGCGCTGCTGCAGCACCCGCGCTTCTGCTCGGGCAACTTCAACACCGGCTTCATCGCCGAGGAGTATCCGCAAGGCTTCGACGCCTCGATGGTGCCGCACGATGATCCGGCGCTGCTGGCGGCTGTCGCCACTTTTGCGCGCTTGCGCTACATCGATCGCGCGGTGCAAATCTCCGGTCAGATGGCCGGACATGGGCGTAGCGTCAAGAAGGATATGGTCGTGCTCATGGGGGGCACCCGATATCCGGTGACGGTGGAAAAGGGCACCGATGGCGTGCGCATTCACCAGGGTGACAAGACCTACGATATCGTGTCCGACTGGAACTTCCGCGACCTGCTGTTCAAGGGCACGGTCAATGGCGCACCGATCTGCCTGCAGATCGAGCGTCGTGGCTTGTGCTACCACATCACGCACTTCGGCCTGAAGGTGCAGCCGATGGTGATGACCGATCTGGCCGCCAGCCTGCTCGAGCGCATGCCCGAGAAGTTGCCGCCGGATATGTCCAAGTATCTGCTCTCGCCCATGCCGGGCCTGCTGCGCGAAGTAGCGGTTCAGCCAGGGAAAGAAGTCAAGGCGGGCGAAAAACTCGCGGTGATCGAAGCCATGAAGATGGAAAACGTCCTCAAGGCCGAGCAGGATTGCGTGGTGAAGAAGGTGGTGGCCCATCCGGGTGCCAGCCTGACGGTGGACGAAATCATCATCGAGTTCGAATAAGACGGTTTCGCTGTTCGATAGGGAGGGAGACTCGCTACGCAAGATAGCGAGTGCCTGTCGGCGCATCGGGGCTCACGTCAGTGAGCCCCTTTTTTTATCCCCGACGTTGTGCGGAACCCGTTGGCAGGCCGCGTGGTCAACCCTGCAGAACACAGCCATTGGAAGTGGGGCGATTTGCCTTCGAAGGTTTTGTGCAATAGTATTCGTCCGTTAACGTTTGACCCTTAGCATGACCGACTGCGCGCAGTGACCCCCTGCCGCGCGTCCTGATGGCAGTGGTAGGCGCTTCCCCAGTGCGCCCTGACCCGAGTGTCCGCTGCCCCCACTGAATTGGCCAAAAGCCTTGGCGCATCATCGTGCCAGCCCCCCGTTGTGTGCCTGTCGATTGGGCCGCGGGTAAAGGAAAGGAGACCATCTATGCTTCAACAAGCCGAAACCATCATCAATCAGTGGCCCTTGCATGCTGTGGACGGAGGTTACGAAATGGTGCCCTTCAAGGTGTATACGCAGCGTGATCTGGACAAGATCGAACCTTTGCAGAAAATGTCCGAGGCGATGCGCTTCGAGATGAAAGTGGTGTCCTCGGTGCTGCCCTTCCGGGTGAATCAGTACGTTATCGATGAACTCATCGACTGGAACAACATTCCGGCCGATCCGATGTTTCAGCTCACCTTCCCGCAGCGCGGCATGCTCTCGGCCGAGCATTACGACACTATTGCCAAACTGATTGCCGACGGGGCCGACAAGGCGACGTTGAGCGCGGCCGTGAACGAGGTGCGCCAGGCGCTCAACCCGCATCCGGCCGACCAGATGGAAATGAACATGCCGATGGACGATGAGGGCAACCGCCTCGACGGCATCCAGCACAAGTACCGTGAAACCGTGCTGTTCTTCCCCAGTCAGGGCCAGACCTGCCACGCCTACTGCACCTTCTGTTTCCGCTGGGCGCAGTTTGTCGGTGACAAAGAGCTGCGCATCGCCGCCTCCGAAGCCAGCACGCTGCACGATTACCTCAAGGCCCACACCGAGGTCACCGACCTGCTGTTCACCGGTGGCGACCCGATGGTGATGAAGACCAAGCACCTCGCGGCCTACCTCGAGCCGCTGCTCGAGCCCGAGTTCGACCATATCCAGACCATCCGAATCGGCACCAAGGCGCTCACCTTCTGGCCCCACCGTTTCCTCGGTGCTGACGACGCCGGCGAGTTGATCGACCTGCTCACCCGCATGGTGCAGGCTGGCAAGCATGTGGCGGTGATGGGGCACTACAACCACTGGAAAGAGATGGACACCGATGCCGCGCGTGCGGCGATCCGTGCCATCCGCAGCACCGGTGCGCAGATCCGTGCGCAGGGCCCGCTGATCGCCCACATCAACGACGACCCGGACGTGTGGGCCAAGATGTGGAAGATGCAGGTCAAGCTCGGCATCATTCCGTACTACATGTTCGTCGAGCGCGACACCGGCGCCCGTGGCTACTTCGAGGTACCGCTCGATCGTGCCTGGGAGATCTACCGCGATGCCATGCAACAGGTCTCAGGCCTTGCGCGCACCGCGCGGCCCGTCCATGTCGGCCAGCCCCGGCAAGGTCGAGGTGCAGGGCGTGACCGAGATCAAGGGCGAAAAAGTGTTTGTGCTGCGCTTCATCCAGGGCCGCAATCCGGACTGGATCCAGCGACCGTTCTTCGCCAAGTACAACCCGGACGCCACCTGGCTGCATCATTTGGAGCCGGCTTTCGGCGAAGAGAAGTTCTTCTTCGACGACGAGTACGAAGCGATCCGCGATGAACGCATCGACGCTGCGCAGGCCTGATCTTTTGCCGCAGTGCGCAATCAAAGCCCGTCCCTTGTGGCGGGCTTTTTCGTCAATTGATGCAACACACGGCGCCGCTTGGCCGCTTTGCGCCGGCAAGCGCGCACGGGTGTGCAACAATCGACCCCGATGATCAGCAGCCCGTGAGCGGCAAGAGGTGAGCCATGCGCTTCGACAATGAACGACAGAGTGACAACGTGGAAGACCGCCGCGGTGCCGGTGGCGGGCGCGGCGGCATGCGGATGGGCCGCGGCAAGATCGGTGTCGGCACTATCGTGCTGGCGCTGGTGGCCATGTATTTCGGGGTCGATCCGAGCGTGGTGCTCAATTCCGGCCTGACCGGCGGTGGTGTGTCAGTCGAAGCGCCGGCCGGCGCGCCCCCCGCGAACGACGCCGAGGCGCGTTTCGTCTCCATGGTGCTGGCCGACACCGAAGCCACCTGGCAGGCGATCTTTCAGCAGGGCGGCGGACGCTACGTCGAGCCCAAACTGGTGTTGTTTACCGGCGCAACCCGCACCGCCTGCGGAGTGGGGCAGGCGGCAATGGGGCCGTTCTACTGCCCGGGCGACCAGAAGGTGTATATCGACCTCGCCTTTTACGACGAGCTGCGTACCCGCTTCCGGGCTCCGGGTGACTTCGCCCAGGCCTATGTGATTGCCCACGAGGTAGGCCACCATGTGCAGAACCTGCTGGGTGTGTCCGGCAAAGTTCAGGAAGCGCGTCAACGGGTGAGCGAAGCCGAAGGCAACCAGCTCTCCGTGCGCCTCGAACTCCAGGCAGACTGCTTCTCCGGGGTGTGGGCGCACCACGCCGACCGGGCCCGGCAAGTCCTCGAAGCCGGCGATATTGAAGAAGCGCTTGGCGCCGCTGCAGCCATTGGTGACGACCGGCTGCAAAAGCAGGCGCAGGGCTACGCCGTGCCCGACAGTTTTACCCATGGCTCGTCCGCGCAGCGGGTGCGCTGGTTCAAGCAGGGGCTGGCCAGCGGCGAGTTGAAGAGCTGCGATACGTTTTCAGCGCGTACGCTCTGAGGCACACGGGCACCATCGCGGCAGACGCTTCGGACGCGTGAGCAGAAATGAAACAAGGGCCGCTACTGCGCGAAAGCAGTGCGGCCCTTGTTCGGTGCTGAGTCTGTGACTCGCGGACGGTTTACGCAGAGCGGATGTTGCGCCGGCTGAGTCCGGCGGCGCCGAGGCCAAGCGCAAGGAGCCACAGCGTGGCGGGCGCCGGCACGTTGTTGGTCAGGCCGCTTCCGCCGCTGTTGGGCGGCGTATCGCCGAGAACCCGAAAGCTCATGGACGCAGGTCCGCCACTGCCGATGGACATCGGGCCAAACGGATCACCGGTCAGGTCCCAATAGCCGCTAAAGGGGTTGCTGCCGGGCTGAGGGCCGAGGTCGCCCGGGTTCAGCGAGGTCGGCAGTGCGGTTGATGCCCAGGCGGTCGGCGTGAGGGTGGTGAAGCGCAGTGTGAAGTTCTCGAGCACCATGTCGCCGTATGAACCTGCGTACAGCCCGGTGAGCGTCACCGCAGGCGTTACTGCGGGCGACAGTGCCGGCGCCGGGGTGGTGCCGGTCTGGGTGCCGGAGGGATAGGCGCTGGCGGAATCGAGGAAACGGATGAGAATCTGGTCGTAATCGGTGTTGTAGTTGGTGTTGTGAACATCGTTGAAAACACCGATTTGTCCAAAACTGCCGCTGGCTTCGCCGAAGTAGGTTTGCGCCCCCCCGCGGGAGATCTCCACGCTGAAGTAGTTGATCGCGTTCTTGTAAATGGCTTGGGCGCCGAGGGTGGTGTCCGGGGTGTTGTCAGCGCCGTAGCGCACGGTGAAGGTGGCGATATCGCCCGAGCTAAGCCAGGACGCCTGATTGAAGAGGTAGTTGAGTGTGACGCCACCGACCGGGGCCGTCATTGACAGCTCGTAGCTCGGTGCCGCGAGCGCAGCGCCGCTCGAAAGCGCGCAAGTCAGGCCTGCGACACACAAAAGTGGTGTCATTTGGCGAAAGTAAGACATTTGGCGAATCCTTATTATTGTTGGTCGTCCGAAGGTAAGCAATTACTATGCCAGGCGGTTGGATTCTATTTGAAACAAATGCTTACGATTCGCCTTGATTCTTGACTGTAAAGCCAGCCTTACACCGTGGGGCGAACAAGCAAGCGTGCTCGTCAGGCGTGTGTGGTGCGGCATGTCGCGCAATGCTGGGCCGCGGGCCTGCATTGCGCGGTTTTGGCGTCTGCGGGGGCTTATCCCGCCAGCTTGGCAAAGGCTGCGACCACTTCCGCCGGTGCTTGCACCAGTTCGATCAGCACGCCTTCACCGGCGATGGGGAATTCGTCGTTGGCTTTGGGGTGCATGAAGGTGATGTCGAAGCCGGCCGCGCCTTTGCGGATGCCGCCGGGTGCGAAGCGCACGCCCTGCGACGAGAGCCATTCGACGGCGGTGGGCAGGTCATCAATCCACAGGCCGATGTGGTTGAGCGGGGTGGCGTGCACGGCCGGCTTCTTGTCGGCGTCCAGCGGCTGCATGAGGTCGACTTCGACCTTGAACGGACCACTGCCGATGGCGCAGATGTCTTCGTCGACGTTTTCACGCTCGGAGACGAAGTTGCCGGTCACTTCGAGGCCGAGCATGTCGACCCACAAGGTTTTCAGGCGGTCTTTGCTCGGGCCGCCGATGGCGATTTGCTGGATGCCGAGGACCTTGAAGGGACGCTGAGTCATGGAAGTCTCCGTGGATTAATAATCCATAATTATGGATAGAAGTTCAGATCTTGTCGAGAGGGCGGTGTGGATCCACGGCGTGGGCCGCTGAGTGGTTCGTCGTGCGCTGTTTTTCGGCGTTTGGCGTGAGCATGTTGCGGCTCGGCTCACTCCCAGCTGACACTACTGCAAAACAGGTAGCCGGCGCCATAGACGGTCTTGATCAGTGCGGGATTCTGCGGGTCGTCTTCGAGCTTGCGGCGCAGGCGCGAGATGCGCACGTCGACGCTGCGGTCGAAGGGGTCGATGTCGCGCTCGCCGATGAGTTGCTCGCGGGTGAGGATGCGGTTCGGGCTCTTGAGCAGAGCGCTGAGCATGCTGGCCTCGGTGGCTGAGACCGAGACTTCGCGGCCGTCGGGGGTGACCAGCATGTGCCGGCCGAGGTCGAAGCGCCAGCCGGAAAACACGGCGATGCCGGGCGACGCGTGGGCGTCACTGGACTCGGCGCTGCGCAGGTAGCGGCGCAGGATGGAGCGTACCCGGGCAACCAGTTCGCGCGGCTCGAAGGGTTTGACGAGGTAGTCGTCAGCGCCGAGCTCCAGGCCGAGCACGCGGTCGGTGACGTCGTTGCGGCCGGTGAGAATGAGCACGGCGCAGGGCGAGTGTTCCTGCAGTTCGCGGATGACCTGCATCCCGTCCATGTCGGGCAGGCCGAGGTCGACGATGGCCAGATCGGGCGGACATTGTTTGGCCATCTGAAGAAAGCGCCGGCCTGTCTGGTGGTGTTCGCAACGGAAACCGTAGCCATCGAGCGCTTTGCAGATGAGGCGGGCGATGTCGATCTCGTCTTCGAGGATCAGGAGGCGGGGGTGGGTCGCGTCTGGGGTCATGCGTCGGCGTCCTGAAGGAGTTGAGCCAGGGTGCGTTCGAGCAGTTTGCGGTCGAAGGGTTTTCGCAGCACCGGCACGTCGAGTTCCTGCACTTCGTTGATGGCATTGCCGCTGGCGTAGCCGGTGATCAGCAGCACCGGCAGGTCGGGGCGGGCCTCGCGGGCGAACTGCACCAACTCCTTGCCGCCGATGGCGCCGGGCATGACGGTGTCGGAGATCAGCAGCCCGATGTCCGGAATGTGCAGAATCATCTCCTGCGCCGCCGCGCCGTTGTCGGTCTCAAGGACAGGGTAGCCGAGCTCGGTCAGTTGCATGCGTATGATTTTCCGCACTTCGGGCTCATCTTCGACTAGCAGCACCGGCGGGCGCGCCGTGCTGGCCTCGGCGACGTTGGCGCGGATATCGTCGGTGGCCGCGGCGGGTGGGTCGGTACGCGGCAGGACGAAGGTGACGGTCGAGCCCTTGCCGAGCGTGCTGCGCACCCGGATGTTGCCGCCGGACTGGCGCACGAAGCCATACACCATCGACAGACCGAGTCCCGAGCCGCGGCCGAAGGGTTTGGTGGTGACGAAGGGCTCGAATACCCGCGAGAGCAGGTCGGGGGCGATGCCGGTGCCGGTGTCCTCGACCTCGATCTGCACATAGTCGCCCACCGGCAGTTCGATCAGCATGGCCAGGCTGGAGGGGATGTGCCGCTCATGGACGCGGATGCTCAGCTCGCCGCCGCCGGGCATGGCATCGCGGGCGTTGATGGCGAGGTTGAGCAGGGCGCTCTCGAGCTGGTGCGGGTCGACCATGGCGTAGAGCGGGGATTCTGGCAGCTGTGTCTGGATGCGTACTGATTCGGTCAGCGAGCGACTGAGCAACTGGGTCATGTTGTGCACCAGCTGGCCGACTTCGACCGCGCAGGGCTCCAGCGTTTGCCGCCGTGAGAAGGTGAGCAGGCGGCGAATCAGCTCGGCGCCGCGCTGGGCTGCGTGGAGCGCCGGGTTGAGATAGTCGGCGGCCAGTTCGGGGTCGCAGCGCTCCTTGGCCGCTTCGAGGTTGCCCATGACGATGGTCAGCAGGTTGTTGAAGTCGTGCGCCAGGCCGCCGGTGAGCTGGCCGACGGCTTCCATCTTCTGCGCCTGCACCAGCGCGGCCTCACTGGCGCGCTGTTCGGTGATGTCGATCGAGAGCACAAAAAAGCCAACCACTTTCTCGTCGCCGTCGAACTCCGGCACCACTACGCTGCGCGCATACACGGTTCGGCCCTTGTCGGATTTGCGCGCGTATTCGTAGGAGACGCGTTCGCCGCGTGTGGCGGTGTCGAGATAGTCGGTGATGCCGGCGTAGGCCTCTTCGCCGAAGACCGCTTCGATCGAACGGCCGACGATGCTCTCTTTGGTCAGTCCGAACCATTCGGCGTAGCCCTTGTTGGCGAACTGGTAGTTGCGATTCACGTCCACGTAGGCGATCAAGGCGGGGATGGAGTCGATGATCATCAGCAGCCGCGCTTCGCTGCGCCCGAGCGCCTGAGCGATCTGGTCGATCTCGGTCTTGGCCGAGAGCAGTTCGGCCGTGCGTTCGCGCACTCTTGCTTCGAGCAGTACGTTTTGCTGCTGGATCAGTGTTTCGTAGCGGCGTTGCTCGGTGATGTCGGTCCACAGCGAGACAAAGCCGAGGTTGGGAATCGGCACGCCGCGAATCGCCAGCACCTTGCCGTTGGGGCGCACACGCTCAACATAGTGCGGCTCGAAGGCGCGCACCGAGGCCATGCGCTCGGCAATCTGTTTTTCGAGGTTGCCATCACCATATTCGCCGCGCTCGGCATTGAAGCGTACGAAGGCTTCGAAGGGCGTGCCAACGCGCATCAAGGGTTCCGGAAAATCGAGCAGGCGCATCATCGCCTTGTTCCAGGTCACCAGCTTCGGTGTGGCGTCGAACACGGCAATCGCCTGGTCGAGCAGATCCAGCCCGGCCAGCAGCAAATCGTAGCGGCGCAGCTCCTCGGGCGAGTTGCCAGCAGCGGGCGTGGGGTGAGCGAAGGGATTGCGCGGCGGCATGGGCGCGTCTCAGAGAGCGGGGGCGGCGGGGCGAGGCACCATTCTAGTGCGTGGCCGTGTCGGGCGGGAAGGGTGTGGCTGCGTCGTCGGCATGTTGTTGCACCTGACGGCGGAAACGATCGGGGGCGAGCCCGGTCCAGGCGACAAAGGCGCGGTAGAAGGCCGAGGTGTCGGCGTAGCCCAGATCGGCGGCGATGTCGGCAATGCTGTGGCGGGTTTTGGTCAGGCGCGAGAGCGCGATGTCGCGGCGGAAAGCGTCCTTGATCAGCCGGAAGCCCGAGCCTTCTTCTTCGAGCCGGCGGTGCAGGGTGCGGGTCGACATGTGCAGGCTGGCGGCCGCCTCCGTTACTGTCAGCGCCGTGGGCAGGGCGTCGCGCAGCAGGTCGCGCACGCGGAACACCAGCTCGCGGTCGCGGCGGTAAAGCATGCTGATCTTGCCGGGCGCACCATCCAGAAACACCGCCAGCGCCGCCTCGTCGCGGCGGATGGGCAGGTCGAGCAGGTTGGCGCGCAGGCTCGCTTCGAGATCGGGCGCCTCGAAAGACGAATGTTCGGTGTAGACCAGCGCGTAGTCGTCGGCGTGGGGTGGGCGGGCATAGGGAAAACGTACGGCTTCCAGCGCCAGGCCGCGCCCGACCAGCCAGCAGGCCACGCTGTGCAGCAGGCGCAGCAGCCATTCGAAGGCAAACACGCGGGCCGGGTCATCGCGCTCACCGAGAGCGCGGGTCTCGGCAATATGAAGCTGGGCCATATCGCCGCGGCGGTGGATGGTGATGCTCAGGTCGGGCAACACCAGATGCAAAAAGCGGCCGGCCCGCTCCAGTGCGTCGGCCAGCGTGGCGGCGCCGAGCATGCTGCGGCACAGGAATTCGAAGCTGCCGGGGCGCACCGGTTGGGAGAACAGCCCAAAGCCTTCGTCGCCCAACTCGGCAATGATCCGGTTGTACAGCGCGGCATAGCGGTCGACCTCAATGCGCAGCGCCGGGTTGTCGAGGTCGATGCCGGCGTCCGCCAGCAAGGGGGCGGGGTCGTGGCCGCGTCGCTCCAGCCCGGCAAGCATGCCGGTGACGAAACCGGGTGCGACCGTCGCGCGCGGCCGGCGCGGGCGGCCGGCCGTACCGGGTGAGGCGGCGGACTTTGCAGATCGGGGCATCAGAATCTCCCGGTGGGCCGTAACGGACAAGCAACGCAGAATGTTGGCCGATTTTGCACGATAAGCGTCACCGGGGGCAATGGCAATGTGCGCGGTCGACCTCTACCATGAAGCAGATAACCTGACCCCGGGAGAGATACATGACTGATCTGAGCGTCGCCAAGAAGCTGCAGCCCTACAAGCCGAAGAACAAAGTGCGGTTCGTCACCGCGGCCTCGTTGTTCGATGGTCATGATGCCTCCATCAACATCATGCGGCGGATTATGCAATCTTCGGGCGCCGAGGTGATCCACCTGGGCCATAACCGCTCGGTGGGCGAGATCGTCAATGCCGCGCTCCAGGAAGACGTGCAGGGCATCGCCATCACCAGCTATCAGGGCGGCCATGTCGAGTTCTTCAAGTACATGATCGACCTGCTCAAGGCCAATGGCGGCGAGAACATCAAGGTCTTCGGTGGCGGCGGCGGCGTGATCGTGCCCTCCGAGATCAAGGAGCTGCACGAATACGGCGTGACCCGCATCTACTCGCCCGAAGACGGCGCCACGATCGGCCTGCAGGGCATGATCAACGATGTGGTCAAGACCTCCGACTACGACCTGTCGCCGCTCGCGCCGGCGGCCAAGGATGTGCTCAAGCAACTCAAGGCGGGCGATCTGCGCGCGCTGGCACAGATCATCACCGCGCTTGAAAACGGCAGCTACGATGCCGCCACCAAAAAATCCCTGCTCGACGCCGCCGCCAAGCTGACGGTGCCGGCGCTGGGCATTACCGGCACGGGCGGCGCGGGCAAGAGCTCGCTGACCGACGAGCTGGTGCGCCGCTTCCGTCTCGACCAGCAAGACAAGCTCAAACTGGCCGTCATCTCCATCGACCCCTCGCGCAAGCGCACCGGCGGCGCGCTGCTGGGCGACCGCATCCGCATGAATGCCATCGAGCACGAGAACATCTTCATGCGCTCGCTGGCCACCCGCGACACCGGCGCTGAAGTATCCGCCGCGCTGCCCGAAGTGATCGCCGCGTGCAAGCTGGCGGGCTTTGATCTGGTGGTGGTCGAGACCTCCGGCATCGGCCAGGGCGACGCGGCCATCGTGCCGTTTGTCGACAAGTCGTTGTACGTCATGACCCCCGAGTTCGGCGCCGCCAGCCAGCTCGAAAAAATCGACATGCTCGACTTTGCCGACTTCGTGGCCATCAACAAATTCGACCGCAAGGGCGCCGACGACGCGCTGCGCGATGTGCGCAAGCAATACCAGCGTAACCGCGAAGCCTTCAGCACGCCGACCGAGCAGATGCCGGTCTTCGGCACCATGGCCGCGCGCTTCAACGACGACGGCGTGACGGCGCTGTACCAAGCGATTCTGCCGAGCCTGATCGAGGCCGGCCTCAAGACCAAGCCGGGCAAGCTGCCGGTGGTGAGCGTGCGTGCGTCCTCCAAGGGCCGTGCCATCGTGCCGGCCGAGCGTATCCGCTACCTGGCCGAGATTGCCGAGTCGGTTCGCGACTATCACAAGCACACCGGCCAGCAAGTGCGCGTGGCGCGCGAGCGTCAGTCACTGCGTACCGCCAAGGCACTGTTCGAGCAGTGCGGCAAGCCGGCGACAAACTTCGACGAGTTGATCAACTGGAAGGACGGCGAGCTGACCCCGGCCGCGCGCAAGCTGCTCGAGCAGTGGCCGACCGAGAAGGCGCTGTACGCCGAAGACGAATATGTGGTGAAGATCCGCGACAAGGAGATCCGCACCCAGCTGACCCGTCCGTCGCTGTCGGGCACCAAGATCCGCAAAGTGTCGCTGCCCAATTTTGAAGACGACGGCGAGACCCTGCGCTTCCTGATGAAGGAAAACGTCCCCGGCTCCTTCCCCTACACCGCTGGCGTGTTCGCCTTCAAGCGCGAGGGCGAGGACCCCACCCGGATGTTCGCCGGTGAGGGCGACGCCTTCCGCACCAACCGTCGCTTCAAGCGTGTGTCCGAAGGCATGCCGGCGCACCGCCTGTCGACCGCCTTTGACTCGGTCACGCTGTATGGCTGCGACCCCGATCCGCGTCCGGACATCTACGGCAAGATCGGTAACTCGGGCGTCTCCATCGCCACGCTCGACGACATGAAGGTGCTCTACGACGGCTTTGATCTGTGCGCGCCGACCACCTCGGTGTCGATGACCATCAACGGCCCGGCGCCCTTCATTCTGGCCTTCTACTTCAATACCGCGCTCGACCAGCAAGTGGCCAAGTTCAAGGCCGATAACGGTCGCGAGCCGACCGAAGACGAGCTCGCCAAGATCAAGGCCTGGACGCTGTCGACCGTGCGCGGCACGGTGCAGGCCGACATCCTGAAAGAAGATCAGGGCCAGAACACCTGCATCTTCAGCACCGAGTTCGCGCTCAAGATGATGGGCGACATCCAGGAGTATTTCGTGCACCACAAGGTGCAGAACTTCTACTCGGTGTCGATCTCCGGCTATCACATTGCCGAAGCCGGCGCGAACCCGATCAGCCAGCTCGCCTTCACGCTCTCCAACGGCTTTACCTATGTGGAAAGCTATCTGGCGCGCGGCATGCACATCGACGATTTCGCGCCCAATCTGAGCTTCTTCTTCAGCAACGGCATGGACCCGGAATACACCGTGATCGGCCGCGTGGCGCGCCGCATCTGGGCCGTGGCGATGAAGAACAAGTACGGCGCCAACGAGCGCAGCCAGAAGCTCAAGTACCACATCCAGACTTCCGGCCGTTCGCTGCATGCGCAGGAGATGGACTTCAACGACATCCGCACCACGCTGCAGGCGCTGATCGCCATTTACGACAACTGCAACTCGCTGCACACCAACGCCTACGACGAAGCGATCACCACGCCGACCGAAGAATCCGTGCGCCGCGCCATGGCCATCCAGTTGGTCATCAACCGCGAGTGGGGCCTGGCCAACAACGAGAACCCCAACCAGGGCGCTTTCATCATCGACGAGCTCACCGATCTGGTCGAAGAAGCCGTGCTGCGCGAGTTCGAAGCCATTTCTGAGCGCGGCGGCGTGCTCGGCGCCATGGAAACCGGTTACCAGCGCGGCAAGATCCAGGAAGAGTCGCTCTACTACGAGCACAAGAAGCACGACGGCTCCTACCCCATCATCGGCGTGAACACCTTCCTCAACCCGAAAGGCTCGGCTCAGCCCGAAATTGAGCTGGCCCGTTCGACCGAGGAGGAAAAGCAGGGGCAGCTCAAGCGCCTCGCCGACTTCCAGGGCCGCAACAAGGCCGAATGCGACAAGTGGCTCGCCAAGCTGCGCCAGACCGTGATCGAAAACGGCAACGTCTTCGAAGTGCTGGTCGACGCCGTGCGCTACTGCTCGCTCGGCCAGATCACCACCACGCTGTATGAAGTAGGTGGACAGTACCGTCGCAGCATGTAAGTCATTGTTACGGTGGCGGAATTTTTGCGCCATGCCGTGGTCAGCCATATTGAACGGTCGTGCAGGCTGATGCCTGCCGACCGTCGGTACCGCGCCTTCAACTGATGAGGGAGAACGTCATGACCAAAACCGTAACAGGCGACTTCAGCTCCAAGGATGCGATGGAAAACGTGCTGGACGATCTGGTGTCCATCGGCATTCCACGCGAGAACGTTTACCTGGTCACCGAGAAAATGCAGGTCAAGGTGATCACGCCAAACGCAACGGAACGGGAAGTGAACGAGATTCTGATGCGCCACAATCCCACCGAGATCCATTGATCCTGATGTGCGCCGTCAGGTCGACGACGCAAGCGGCCGAGGCCTAGTGTCTCGGCTTTTTTGCGTCCGGCCGTCGTTGCGCCGATCAAGGCAGAATCCAGAAAATCAGGATTGACCCTCGCCGCCCACTTGGGGAAGCTGAGTCAGACGGTCCGAAAGTCGCGGCGCTGTAGCGAGGTGCCGGTCGGTCGGCCATCTCGGAGAGGTGTCATGTTTACGCTCAAAAAATGGTGTTCCGCCTTGCTGTTTCTAACGGCGTTTGGTCTGGCAGGGCCGGCCGCCGCGTGGGTACCGAGCGGCACGCAAAGCATCATTCTCGACGGCCGCGACGGTCAATCAATCACCATCGGCACGGTGACGTTCACCCCCGGGGCCGATCGCATCGGCATTGCCGTGCAGTTGGATCACACCCGGCTTCAGGACTTTTTCCTGTCCATGAAGGAATTCAAATGCCTCGACACGCCGGACGAAGTCTTCTGCCATGTTCCCTATCCGCACACCAATCCGGCGAGTGTCACGGCGGATGATCTGGCCTGGCTGGAGCATGCGCTGTTGTTCTTCTACAAGGCGCCCAGCGACTTCGGTGCAAAGCTGTGGAATGGCGTGTACTACAAGTTGCGCCAGACCGAACGCGGCCTGATCGGCACGCCGCAAGCCATCGACCTCAACCAGATCGGCGCGCCGCCGGACAATACCGCGACCCCGCCCTACGGCCCGGGTGAGCGCAGCGAGATGGCGCCCGGTGCGCGCTGGTTTGGCACCTTGCGCATCGAGTAAGCCGGGGGCACGGACGGGTGCCGGATATTTTTGTGGTGCTGCGGGATGCCGAGCGCGCCGGACCCACGTAGTATCGGCACATGAACACCACCACTGTCGACCTCGCCGCCGCGCCCACGCCATCGCTCAAACAGGACGCCGGGGTCATCGGCCTCGTGGGTCTGGCGCACGGCATTTCGCATTTTTCGCACCTGCTGCTCGCGCCCTTGTTTCCGGTCTTCATCCGTGAATTCGGTCTGAGTTTTTCTGACGTCGGCCTGCTGATGAGCCTGTTCTTCGTGGTCTCGGGCGGCGGGCAGGCGGTGGCCGGCTTCGTGGTCGACCGCTTCGGCGCACGCCCCGTGCTGTTTGTGGCGATCAGCCTCTTCCTGCTCGCGGCCCTGGTGGCCAGTCAGGCCACCGGCTACAGCGGGCTCATGCTGGTGGCCGTGCTGGCCGGGCTGGGCAATGCGCCCTTCCACCCGGCCGACTTCACCATTCTCAACCAGCGCGTGTCCACGGCCCGCCTCGGCCACGCCTTCAGCGCCCACGGCCTGACCGGCAACCTCGGCTGGGCGCTGGCGCCGGCCTTTCTGGTGGGCATCACCGCACTGGCCGACTGGCGCACCGCCTACCTCAGCGCCGCCGCGCTGTATGCGTTCGTGCTGGCGGTGCTCTACTGGCATCGCGACAAACTGCTCACCGAAGTGGCGGTGCGCCATCCCGATGCGCCCAAGGGCTCGGATCTGGACTACCTCAAGCTGCCGGTGATCTGGTGGTGCTTCGCATTCTTTTTGCTGTCGACCATGACGCTGGCCGTGGTACAGAGTTTTGCCCCGTCGATTTTGAAGGCGGTGCACGGCGTCAGCGTCGAAGCCGCCACGCTCACCATCAGTGCCTACATGCTGTGCGGCGCCTTCGGCATGCTGGTCGGCGGCTTTGTCGCCAGCACCCGCCGCCACAGCGACCGCGTGGTGGCCGTGTCGATGACCGCCGGCGCCCTCTTGCTGCTGGTGTGCGCGACGGGCTGGCTGGGCGGCACCGGCACCATGGCCGCCCTGGCCGCGACCGGCTTTGCGGTCGGCATCGGCGGCCCCAGTCGCGACATGATGATCAAAAAGGCCGCACCCAAAGGCGCGACCGGCCGGGTCTACGGCACGGTCTATTCCGGCCTTGATGTCGGCTTCGCGATCTCCCCGATCCTGTTCGGCGTGTTCATGGACCAAGGCTGGTACGGCGCCACGCTGGCCGGTGCGGCGGTGGTGCTGATGGTGGCGGTGGTGGCCGCGCTTGGGGTGGGGCGGCGTACCGTCTGATGTCGGTGAGGTGATGCAGGGCGCGGGGCAACACCGGGCGCGCCGGCCCGACGTGCCGCATGCACTAAACTCCTGCCCATGCATATTGAAACCCCGATGCCCGGCATCAGCGTCAAACCTCTCTCTGGCGCCATTCACGTCGAAAGCCAGGCGCTGCTGACAACACTCTCGTCGTCTTTCCACGGCGGTGGGTTTCGCCGGGTCCGCCATATCCTCAACGCGAACGTGCCCGTCGACTACTGCTCCGACGACCCCGCGTCAGACCTCGAGCGCATCGCCAGCCAGTGCGACATCAAAGGCCCCTTCATCGGCCTGCTCACTGCGGTGCCACTGCACAAGGCGCGATTCGCCCTCGCCGAAGAGCAGGGCTTGCGTGTCGGAGTGCTCGCCACGGCCGGCATCGGCAATGCCACCAGCGCCGGCATCTCCCCGCCGCACAAGGCCACGCCCGGCACCATCAATCTCATCGTGCTGGTCGACGCCGCACTCACCCGAGCAGCCATGGTGAACGCCATCATCACCGCCACCGAAGCCAAGACCGCCACCCTCACCGACATGGCCATCCTCACCCCCGACGGTGCTCTCGCTACCGGCACCTCGACCGACACCGTGACCGTGGCAACAACAGGACTGGGCGCTCCCCACGCCTACGCCGGCCCCGCTACCGTTCCCGGCTGGTTGATTGCGAAGGCCGTGCGGCAAGTCGTTCGGGACTCGCTACTGGTGGAGTGATTCAGCACCGTTCTCGTAGGGCACAATAACCGAAGGGCATTGCGCCGTATGAAGCCTCCCGCAGGGAAACTGCGGCCTGTCGAGGTCGTAAGCTCAGCCTCCTCTCTCATTCATCAGAAAGAATGCGAGCATAGGTTGTCATGGTGCCTCTGCCCGCCATCCGGCGCAATGCCCTTCGGATATTGCGCCCTACATCAGGCGGCCACTGCTGGTTGCTTGCTGCCGTTCGACCTGGGTGGGTTCTGGAGGAGGCCGATATTGGGCAGCTTACGAAAAACGGCCTTCGGGGGCGTGCCGGGCGCTGGATAGCATTCGATGCCGGATTAACGGTTGGCGTCTCCGCCAGCGCCCATGCCGACAATGCCTTCTGCCGCCTGTCGGCCGACCAGGCATTTGATTTCTGTGGCGCTCAGTTGCGGGTGGAGGCGGTAGGCCTCCGCGACCTGGCCGCGCGCTTCCTTGTGTCGGCCGGCGGCCAGTAGCGCCGCGGCGAGCACGACATGCGGAATGTGGTTGCGGGTGTCTCTGCGGCATGCGATTCGGGCGGTGTCGATGGCTTCATCGCGCTGGCCGTCGAGTATGAGGCCGATGGCGAGGAAGCTGCCCCAGACGGCGAGGCGGTTGTCGAGCGGGCTGATCTTGATGCCGTGGCGTAGGTCAGCGACGCCCGTTGCGTAGGCCCCGGCGGCGATTTGAGCGGCGCCCCGGGCGGCCCAGGCCTGTGCGTTTGAGGGGTCTTGCTCGATGGCTTTGTCGAGCACGGGCATGGCGCGGGGGGCGTGTCCGAGGTCGGCCAGGGCGCAGCCGGCGAAGCCGAGTACGGTGGAGTCGGTGTCGTCCAGCGCGAGGGCGGCATCGGCGGCGCGCAGGCCTTCGGTGCGAGCGGCTTCGCGGTCTTGCAGCAGGCCGATGCGATGGCCCAGCGCGAGGATGAGCGCCAGGTAGGCTTGTGCCGGGCCGTAGGTGGGGTCCAGCGTCACGCTTTGGCGCAGCAGCGACACGGCTTCGGCAAAGGTGTCGGGATGCCAGCCCTTGACCGCCAGCAGCCCGCTGGCCTGTTGATAGAGGAGCCACGCGTTGCGGTCGCTGACTTGCGTGCGCACGTGTTGGTAGGACTCACGCACCACCGCGGGTTCGAGCACCTGGCCGATGGCCTGGGCGATGTCGTCCTGCAGCCGGAAGATGTCGGCCATGGGGCGGTCGAATTGTTGCGCCCACAGGTGGCCGCCGCTGTGGGTGTCGATGAGCTGTACATTGATGCGCAGCTGCTCGGCGACTACACGCAGGCTGCCCTCGACCATGCAGTCCACGCCGAGCTCTTCGCGCACTTGCCGGGTGGTGGGGCGTTTGCCTTTGTAGGCGAAGCTGGAGGCGCGGGAGATGACCAGCAGCCCGGGGATGCGGGCCATGGCGGTGGTGAGGTCTTCGACCAGTCCGTCGGCCAGATAGTCGAGCTCGGCATCGCTGGAGAACACATCAAAGGGCAGCAAGGCCAGCGCGGTGCGCTTTGGCGACGGTGCGGCAGGGGCGGCGTTGGTCGTTGGTGCGATATCGACCGCAGCCACAAACCGGAAGCCATGCCCGCGTGCGGTGCGAATCAGGCGCTGGGCCTCTCCGTCGTCGCCGATGGCCTGCCGTGCGGCTTTGACGCAGGTCGACAGCGTGGCATCCGACACCACCCGGCCGCGCCATAGCTCGGCGAGGATTTCGTCTTTGCTCACCACGCGCTCGTGGTGTCGCAACAACAGCTCCAGCAGCTTGAACACCTGCGGTTCGAGCTTGCGCACGACACCCGCGCAGCGAAGTTCGAAGACGTCGGTATCGAGTTCCCAGTCGCCGAAACGGAAGATCACGAACGCCCCCATGGCCTGACGGTGTGTGACCGACTCTAACAGGTCGGCCGGGTGGGCGTGGGCGGGCTGTCGATGCCTCCGCGCGCAATCTTCAGGCAATCCCCAGCGCATCTTCAAGCATCGACGGGCACGACGCTCAAGAATGGCATCACGCAACGGGGCGCTTCCCGGGGCGCAAAACCCAAGGAGAGAAATCATGCCACTCGTCGATATTCACGTGATTGAAGGGGTGTTCAGCCCCGAACAGAAGAAGGACATGATCGCCAGGATCACCGACACCATGGTCGGCATCGAAGGCGAAAACCTGCGCGGTGTGACCTGGGTGCGGGTCCTGGAGGTTGCCAGTGGCGCCTGGGGAATCGGCGGGCAGGCACTGACCGCTGCTGATGTGCAAGCGATTCAACGCAGCACCGCCGGATAGTGGCGGCGCGCAGCGCGCCGAGGTTCAATTTTGAAGGAGTCAGACCATGTCACCGATTGCCAGCAACACCCTGCACGTCGTCGCCGAAAACCTCGCCGTGGATATGGCAGCGCGTCAGCAGCCGCTGCAAACCCACTACCAGACGACGCCGGCCGACGCGTGGATTACCGATAGCGCGACCACCCACTCACGCAGTCATTCCCCGGCGATGCCGCTGCATGGGCACGTTACGCTGCAAGGCGGCCGACCGCTTGAGTTGCGCTATGGCGTGCACACGGCGGTGGGCGGCGAGAGTGACGAGCCTGTGCCGGGCGAGCTATTGTGCGCGGCCATTGCCGCCTGTTTTGACAGCACCGTGCGCATTCTGGCCAATCGTTTCGGCATCGGCCTCGACACGCTCGAGGTGCAAGTCGACGCGATGGTCGACGTGCGTGGCACGCTGCTTGTCGATCGCAGCGTGCCGGTGGGCTTTCAGAAGATCGCGCTGTGTGCACGCATATCAAGCCGCGAACCCCCCGCTCCCGGGGTGATCGAGCGGCTCATGAAGGCCGCCGAGCATAGTTGCGTGGTGCTTCAGACGATGCGCAACGGCCCCGACATTAGCGTGCGATGCGAAGTGCGGTGAGCTTGCCGGCCGACGCGACCGGGTGGTCGCGTCGGTGCGCGGGCTCAGACGAAGCTGACGGTCTGGCCTTGCTGGTCGAAGGCCAGAAAGCGCTGAACCTCGCCGTTCTCGATGTGCTTGACCATCAGCTCAAGCGGTTGCTCGGCCTGCTCGGTGCTCAGCATCACGCCGTTGTGGCCGTCGAGTGCGCCAACAAAAACAATCTGCCACTCGCGGCCCATCTGGCGGGATTCGTTCCGCAGGGCGTCGAAGTTGGCGACTTCGTGCAGCGCTTTGTCGACGTACATGATGGGCGATAAGGTGCCGCCCTGACCCTGGGCAAAGCGTTGCGCTTCGTCTTCGGTGTGTTCGTCGGGTAGTTGCGCGGCGGCAAACACAAACAGCAGTCGTTGTGGCTCGCGCTGCTGGCTGGCAAGTGTCAGAAAGTCGTCGAAATGTGTCCGTTCCATGGCAGTGCTCACCGCTGAAAAAGTGGCAGTGTACGGCGCCGGCGGGTCACTTGTCTGTGGCAGAGATCAAGGTTTTTGCGCTGTTTGTCACATCGCGGCAATGTCACCGTCACACGGCTGACACGCCGCCTGCACACACTGCGCAGCAATGCGCTGGAAAACCGTCTTCCTCTCCGATATTCACCTGGGCACGCGGGCCTGCCAGGCCGACCGCCTGCTCGACTTTCTCCGTCATCACCCGTGCGAGCGGCTGTATCTGGTCGGCGACATCATCGACTTCTGGGCCATGTCGCGCAGCATTCATTGGTCTGCCGAGCAGAACACCGTGGTGCAGAAAGTGCTGCGCATGGCCCGTCACGGCACACAGGTGGTGTTCATCCCCGGCAACCACGATGAGGCGCTGCGCGACTACTGCGGCACGGCCTTCGGCGGGGTGCAGGTGCTGGAAGAGGTGATCCACACCACCGCCGATGGGCGCCAGCTGCTGATCATCCACGGCGATGCCTTCGATCAGGTCACCCGGCATCATCGTTGGGTCGCGGTGCTCGGCGACATGGCTTACAACACCCTGGTGCGGCTGAACATCTGGCTGTCGCGGGCGCGGCGCTTACTGGGCATCAGCGGCTACTGGTCGCTGGCCGGCTACGCCAAGCAGAAGGTCAAGAAGGCCATCGACTTCGTGTTCGATTTCGAGGGCTCGGTCATCCACCATGTGCGCGACCGCGGGCTCGATGGTGTGGTCTGCGGCCACATCCACTGGCCGGCAATCAAGGATGTCGACGGCACGATGTACGCCAACTGCGGCGACTGGGTGGACTCGTGCTCCGCGCTGGTCGAGGACGATAGCGGCACGCTGAGCGTGGTGCGCTGGAACCCGGGCATGGCGCGACCGGCGCCTGACGCCCGGCCACACAAGGAGGACGCCGAATGCGTGTCCTGATGCTGAGCGATGTGTATTTTCCCCGCATCAACGGGGTGTCGACCTCGATCGAAACCTTCCGCCGGCAGCTGCCAGCGCATGGGGTGAGGTCCACCTTGCTGGCGCCGGACTATGGCGGCGATGGCCCGGCTGCGGTCCAAGAGGACGTGTTGCGCATTGCCGGCCGGCCGGTGCCGGGCGACCCGGAAGACCGCATCATGCGCTGGCGCGACGCCTGCCGCGCGCTCGATGCGCTGCCGCTGGCCGACTACGATGCCATCCACATCCAGACGCCGTTTCTGGCGCACTACCTGGGCAGCCGCCTGCGTCGCAAGACCGGGCTGCCGACGGTGGTGACCTATCACACGCTGTTTGAAGACTATCTGCACCACTACGCGCCCTGGCTGCCCCGGCCTGCGCTGCGCGCCTTTGCCCGTCGCCTCTCGCGGCAGCAATGCAATGCGGTCGATGCGGTGATCGCGCCCTCGTCGGCGATGGCCGAGCGCTTGCGGGATTACGGTGTGCGCCAGCCGATTCACATCCTGCCCACCGGCATTCCGGTGGCGCACTACGCCAAGGGCAACGGGGCGCGGTTTCGGGCGCGCTTCGGCTTCAGCGCCGAGCGCCCGCTGGCGCTGTATGTCGGGCGACTGGCTTTCGAGAAAAACCTGCACTTCTTGCTCGACGTGGCCGAGCAGTTGCGGCACAAGCAATCGGCTGCGCGCATCCTGCTGGCCGGCGACGGCCCGGCCAATGTGCCGCTGCGTGAAGCGGTCAAACGCCGTGGGCTGAGCGACAGCGTCGCCTTTGTCGGCTATCTGTCACGCGACGACGAATTGCCCGATTGCTACGCCGCCGCCGATGCCTTCGTGTTCGGCTCCAAGACCGAAACCCAGGGTCTGGTCTTGCTCGAAGCCATGGCCGCCGGCCTGCCCGTGGTGTGCCTGGCCGAGATGGGCGTGCGCGATGTGGTCGCCAATTGCCCCGCCGCGCGCACCCCGTCTGCCGAGGCCGCGCCCTTCGCCCAGGCGCTGATCGATCTGCTGGCCCACCCCGATCGCAAGACCACGCTGGCCCGCGCCGCCCGCGCCCATGCCGCCGAGTGGTCCGACGCCGCCATGGCCGCGCGCCTGGCCACGCTCTACCGGCAGCTTATCGCGCCCGGTAGCCGATCCCTCTCCGGAGAGCTGCATGGAAAGCCCGTTCAAGGGTAAGACCGGCCTGCGTCGCTTGATCAACGCCTTTGGCTACTCGATGAACGGCCTGTCCACCGCCTTTCGTGTCGAAGACGCGTTCCGCCAGGAAGTGTTGCTCGCCGCCGTGCTCATCCCGCTTGCCCTGTGGTTCGACGTGAGCGGCGTCGAGCGCGCCATACTCATTGCCAGCGTGATGTTCGTGCTCGTGGTCGAGCTGCTCAACTCGGCGGTCGAAGCCACCGTCGACCGCGTCTCGCTCGACAGCCACTCGCTTGCCAAGCGCGCCAAGGACATCGGCAGCGCGGCGGTGTTTGTGGCGCTGCTCAACGCCGCCGCCGTCTGGGCGCTGGTGCTGTTGCGCTGAGTGCGCCGCCCCTCAATTCAGACCACCCCTGCTGCACCTTGAGCCCGCGCACTGCGGGCTTTCTTTTGCCCGCCTCAAATGCCGTGCGCGTCGGTCCAGGCCTTGAGGTGCTCCAGCACGCCCAGCGCACTGTGGCCCATGTCGGTCATCTCATAGGCCACGGCAATCGGGCGGGTGCTGAGCACCTCGCGGCGCACCAGACCTTGCGCTTCGAGCTCCTTCAGGCGCTGGTCCACCATCTTCTTGCTCGCGCCGCCGAGCTGGCGGGCGAGGTCGTTGAAGCGCACCGGGCCGTCCTTGAGATGCCACAGCACCGAGCCGGTCCACTTGCCGCCGAGCACGCGCATGCCGCGTTCGATGGGGCAGGGTTCATTGCAGCCGGTCTTTTTGGTGTCGACTTCGGTGGCAGGGGCGTTCATGTGGGGCTCCGGGTTCAATGCGGCGAGTAGGTTACCAAAATACCACTGGTTGATATTTGTTACCAGCACCCCCACACTCCGTCCAAGTTGTTTTTCCGCGCAGAGATTCGAACAAGGACCCCATCCATGACCACGCTGTTTTCTCCCCTGCAGGCCGGCGCACTGACGCTGCCCAACCGCATCCTGATGGCGCCGCTGACGCGTACCCGCGCCGAGGCCGAGCATGTGCCCGGCGCGCTGATGGCTACCCACTACGCCCAGCGCGCCAGTGCCGGCCTGCTGATTGCCGAGGCCACCATGGCGATGGAAGGCACATCGGCCTTCTGGAAAGAGCCGGGCATCTATTCCGAGGCGCAGATCGCCGGTTGGCAACACGTGACCGACGCGGTGCACGCCGCTGGCGGCCGCATCGCCCTGCAGATCTGGCATGCCGGCCGCGCCGCGCACCCGCTGCTCAACGACGGGCGTGTGCCGGTGTCGTCCAGCGCTGTGGCGATTGGCAACGACGAGGTGCACACCCCGCAAGGCAAGCAGCCCTATACCGTGCCGCGCGCGCTGGCGGACGAGGAAATCCCGGCGATTGTCGCCGGCTTCGCGCAGGCCGCGCGCAATGCAAAGGCCGCCGGGTTTGACGCGGTGGAGGTGCATGGCGCCAACGGCTATCTGCTCGACCAGTTCCTGCGCGACGGCGTTAATACGCGCAGCGGCGCCTATGGTGGCCCGATCGAAAACCGTGCCCGCCTGTTGCTCGACGTGCTCGAGGCAGTGATCGGCGTGTGGGGGAGCGACCGCGTCGGTCTGCGTCTGTCGCCGCTCAACAGCTACAACGACATGATCGACAGCGACCCGATCGGCCTCATCACCTGGCTGGCCAAGCGCCTGAATGACTACGACCTGGCCTATCTGCACCTGATGCGCGCCGACTTTTTCGGCAAGCAGCATGGCGACGTGGTGAGCCCGGTGCGCGCGCACTACAAAGGCGTGCTGATCGGCAATATGGGCTACACCCCGGACGAGGCGGCTGCCGCCGTGGCCGCCGGCACGCTCGACGCCGTCGCCTTTGGCACCTGCTTCCTGGCCAACCCGGATCTGCCGGCGCGGATCGCCGCCGGCGCCGAACTGAACGTTCCGGATTCGGCCACGTTCTACACCGCCGGCGCCGAGGGCTATATCGACTACCCGACCATGGAAGTCGCCGAGGCGGTCTGACCGGGCTCATGAACAGGGCGGCGCCCTCGCGGGTGGCCGCCCTTTTTGCGTCGACGCGTGCGGTCGCGTCGCATGAATGCCGGGTGAACGCGCGCTTCAGCGGCGGTTCAGGGGGTGGGTTCCAGAATGGATTCACGGTCGAACAGTTGATCGAGATGAACCCAAAGGAGAACCACCATGAAAACCCGTACCCTGCTTGCCTCCCTCGCCATGGGCGCCGCACTCGTTGCTGGCGGTGCCGCCCTGGTGCCCGCGTTTGCGCAGAATGCCTCTGCCAGTGCGCCCATGTCTCAAGCCGCGTGGCTCGGCATCCCGCAAATTCACGACACACTTACTGCCGCCGGTTATCGCGACATCACGTCGGTCGAGCGTGAGCGCGATCGCTACGAGGTGAAGGCGACCAACGCCGAGGGGCAGCGTGTCGAGCTGTATGTCGATCCGCACTCGGGCGAGGTCACCAAGACCGAGCGCAAGCGCGCCGAGCGTGATGATGATGAACGTGAGCGTCGCACACGGAAGTGAACGACACGTGCTTTGAGCGATGCCCGCGTGATGCGGGCATCGTGCGTTTTCTACAGCAGATACCGCTCCATCTGCTTCACCGGCACATTGCGTAGCAGGTAGAGATTCGGGTTGTCGCGCTGTGCGCTGCGGCCCGATTCGGTGACTTCGACCGGCTCGCGTTCGAGGATGCACAGGCGGCGGCTGATGCAGTCGGCCCGCCAGGCCGAGTTGGCTTTGCGGCCGCGCTCTTCGACGGCGATGCGGGTGAGGTGGAATTCGTCGGTGGGCTTCTCGGTGGCGATGCGGCGGCGGATGGCGTCGTGGGCTTTGTTGAGGCTGCCTTGCTGCACGCACAGATCGTAAAGCGCGGCGAGGCAGCGGAAGTTGCCGATGGGGATGGGGCAGACGCCATTGAGCCACGACAGCGCGGCGATCAGCTTGCGGCCGTACACATCGTAGGCATAGCGCAGGGTTTCATCGCGGAAGGCGGGGGTGTCGCCCACGGCCTGCAGCGCGGCTTTCCAGGTGGGGTCGAAATCGCCCTTGTTACGGCCACGACTGAGGCCGTCGGCCCAGGCCACTTGCCGGCTGCGCGAGGGCAGGGCCATGACCCGCTGCCATTCGTCCCACAGTTCGCCAAAGCAGCGCTTGAGGGCGGCTTCGTCGCGGGCCCGGTAGCGGCGGAACATTTCCTGAAGCGTGCCGGTGCCGAAGTTGACCTGGATGGGGCCAAAGGAGAGTCCGGCGCCATCGAAATTGCCGGTCACCTGCAGATAGGGGTCGCCCGAGGTTTCAAAGGCCGCGGTGATTTCGATGGCGCGTTCCAGTGCGTTTTCGGCCACCAGCGGCGGCAACTGCGCGGGGTCGGGCATTTCGAGATACACCCGTGATCCCTTGATCTCGATGCGCTCGAACCAGCCATCGCGTGCCAGCCGGGTGGCGGCGGCAGCGACTTCGACGGGGTCGCCGGCTTCGACCCATACGAAGCGGCCGTCCCGGCCGCGCCCGAGCGCGCCCTCCGGCACAAGTGAGGCGATATCGACACTGCGCTTGAGTGTGTTGCGCAGCATCTGCACCGCGGCGACCAGCTCCCGGTGAATCCGGATGCTGCCGTCGGGCCGGGTGTACTCGGCCAGTCGGAAATTAGGGGTGACCCAGGCGCGTGACGGGCCGCCGACGAGGGTGTCGTTGTCGTATTTCAAGCCTTGAGCCATGACGATTTCCTATGAGCGGTGCATGGGGTCGAGTCAGCGGGGTGACAGGTTTCAGTGTAGACGCCGCACCGCGGCGAACAAGGGGAGTCGGATACGACAAGCTTCGAGGCGCCGTTTTTACCGTTACATCAGGGGTTTGGGCAGGTGCAATTGATATCCATCAACACGCGCCCCGGGCCGTTCGGGACAATCGGGACTTGATGCGCGGCACCATGAGTGCCCGCGCGCGCGGGCTGGCCAGGGCGTTCGACTGGCCGGTTCGGGGCGATTTCCGAGGTGATGTGAATGCAGATTGTGGCGTGGAACGATTCTCTGAAAACCGACATCGACGTGGTCGATCAGCAGCATCGCGGGCTGGTTGAGCTGGTCAACGCGACAGCGGCGAAGCTGGCTGAGTCGCCCGAGTTGTCGGCCGACGAGGTGCGCCTGCTGCTGGGTTACCTCACCGAGTACGCGCAGGTGCACTTCAGCACCGAAGAGGCCTTGATGGCCTTGTGTGGGCTGGAGGCGAAACAGAGCGACGTCCATCATCAAAGCCATGCGCGCTTTCTCGCGCAGGTGGGCGACATGGTCGAGGCGCTGGGCGAGGACGGCGTACTCGACGGCCAGCGCTTGTTGTTGTTTCTCGGCGATTGGCTGGTCGATCACATCCAGGGCGAAGACCAGGTCGTTGCCCGGGCGTTGCGCGCGGCACAGGCGAGCGCGTCGCCCACCGCGGGGCCGGGCTCGGCCATGCCGACCGACGGGATGGGGAGCTGGGAGGCGCGGGCGCAGGCCTTGATGGCACCGGCGGCGACCGAGCCGAGCTTCAGCGATGTGGTGGCGCAGCACAGCGCCGCGCTGCTGGCGAGCGAGGCCGGCGTGCTTGAGATGTGCGCACATGGCGAGGCGCCGGCCTTGATCGTGTCGGTCGATTCGGCCTTGATGCCATCGGCCATCCTGCATGCCAACACGGCTGCGGCGGATTTCTTTGGTGAGTCGGCTGACGCCTTGTGCACGCAGCATTTGGCGGATGTGCTGGCGCCCGACGAAGCGCTGCGCTTTCCGGTGCTGGTCAGCGAAGTCTTGATGGCGGGGCGCTTTGAAGGGCGACTGCATTGCCGTGCGATTCAGGGCGCCGCGGCGCCGGTGTGGGCGCGGCTGACGCATCTGGCGCTGCATGGCCAGATGGTGTTGCTGGTGCTTTTGCGCCCGGCCGTCAGCGAGGCGGAAGCCGCCGCGGCGGGTATCACCGAGCGGCTCAAGGAAGACAGCTCGGTGCTGTCGCGGCATGTCTTGTTTCAGGGGCTGGCCAAGACTGAGCTTGACGGCCTCGAGTCCGCGTCGCGCCTGCTGCGCATACCGAAGGGCAAGGTGGTGTTCAACCGCGGAGATGCACCGCATGGCGTGTATCTGGTGATCAGCGGGCAGGTCAAGCTGGCGGTGTCGAATGCGCGCGGCGCCGAAAAGGTCATGGACATTGCCGGCCCGCTGCAGGTATTTGGCGAAGCGGACGCCTTGGTCGGCTCGGTGCATACGGTGTTCGCACAGGCGCTGACGGCCTCGGTGCTGCTGTTGATTCCGCAAGCACCTTTGCTGACACTGCTGACGCGCAGCCTGCCGTTTTCGCAAGCGGTGCTGGCGCATCTGGGCCAGCGCTATCACACGGTGGCGGCCGACCTTGAGGCCTTTGCGCTGCAAACCGGCATGGAGCGGGTCATCCACCATTTGCTGGCACATGCGCGCATCAACGGGCACGGTGTGCTCGAAGCCGTGTTGCCTGCACAGAAGCAGGTCATCGCCTCCTATCTGAATCTCACTCCGCCAACGCTATCGCGAACCTTTCAGCAGTTGAGCGAGGCCGGGTTGATCGAAATGAGCGGGCGCTATGTGCGCATCCCCAACAAACGCCGGTTGCTGAACTTCAGCACCGATTGAGGGGGCCTTGCCCGTCGATGGCAGCGCGGGCTTGCGCGACCGTGCTGAAAGTGGGCGCAGCGCCCGATTGCGTCGGCACGCTCTTGGCCAGGCGCCGGGTCAGCAAATTGCACCCCATACCCGTCGGCTTTGCCGGATTGCCAATTCCGGCGGCCGATGGATGCTGCGCAGTCCGGGACTGGCCTGACGTGGCAGGGTCTGTCCGGCGCAGCTTGGCGATCACGGCCGATTTGCGCTAGCGTGTGTCGTGATGCGCGCCTCCGTTCGACTCGCCGTGTTGCTGATTGCCGCACTCACCGCTGCCTGCGGGGATGAGGAACGCACACTCACCGTTACCGCCACGGCCTACACCTCGTCGCCCGGCGAAACCGATAACACCCCCGACATTGCCGCGTGGGGCGACACACTGGAGCCCGGCATGAAAGTCATCGCGGTCTCCCGTGACCTGCTCGACCTTGGCCTGGTGCAAGGCGCCGAGGTGACCATCGACGGCCTCGACGGGCGCTATGTGGTGCTCGACAAGATGCATCCGCGGTGGAACGAGAAGATCGACATCTATATGGGCGAGAACGTCAAAAAGGCCCGCAACTGGGGCCGGCGCGAGGTGACGATTCGCTGGGCGGGCGCCGAGCGCTGATCGCCCCCGCCCGGGCGGATGCTATTTCCCATCGCTGTTTTGCTGCCGCCGGAACGCTTCTATCGGCAAGCCGCCGATACCCCAGTTGTCGAGCTCGACTTCATCAATCACGACCACCGTGGTCGCCGGGTTCTTGCCCATGACCCGGGCCAGCAGCTGGGTGACGCCGTCGATGAGCTCGGCTTTCTGTTCCGCGGTGGTGCCGTCTTCGCGGGTGATCTTGATGTTCACATAGGGCATGATCAGTGGGTTCCTGGGCCGGCGGGAATGGGGGCGACGTGGAAGGTGTTGGCGGCGGCGTCGTCGCTCAAGGGGTCCCCTTGTGGTGTGCGCCCAGCACGTCCTCGACGCGTGCTTTCAGCGCGGGCAGTACCTCCGCTTCAAACCACGGGTTGCGCACCAGCCAGCGATTATTGCGCGGGCTGGGGTGGGGTAGCGGCAGCGCTTGCGGCCAGTGATCGCGCCAGTGTTCGACCACCTGGGTGAGCGGTGTCTTGCCGGTGCCGAGGTGGTAGTCCATGGCGTAGCCGCCGAGCACGAGGGTCAGCGAGAGGCGCTCGAAACGTTGCATGAAGGCATCGCGCCAGGCGGGCGCGCATTCGGGGCGGGGCGGCAGGTCACCGTTTTTGCCGGTGCCGGGGTAGCAGAAACCCATCGGCAGGATGGCGATTTTCGTGGGGTCGTAGAAGGTGTCGCGGTCGATGCCCAGCCAGCTGCGCAGACGGTCGCCGCTGGCGTCGTCGAAGGGCACGCCGGAGGCATGCACGCGGGCGCCGGGTGCCTGGCCGGCGATGAGGATGGGCGCTTTGGGGTGGAACTGGAAGACGGGCCGCACGCCGTGCGGCAGATGCTGCGCGCAGCGCGTGCAGGCGCGGACCTCAGCCAGAAACGCATCGAGTGTCGGCATGAAACAAGCTCCCGAAATGGCGCATCGCGCAGGACGGTGCGTGTCATCCTGCGCGATGCCCGGCCCGACGGCAAGTCAGTGCGGGATCAGGGTCGGGTAGCCCTGGATGAATACCCGGTCGGTTTTGGCTGCGGGCACATGGCAGGCCTTGCAGTCGGCGTCGTAGCTGGCCGCCACGTTGGTGGCGGGTGCGTCGGCCTTGAACATGGCCCAGCCCCAGCCGTCACCCCACTGCGGGTTGCTGGCGAAGCGGCCTTTGGCGTCCTTGACCATCACGAACCACACGGCCGTATCGGAGCCCCACACCACCGGGTCGCCGGTGGTCATGGCGCCGGTTTCGAGCTTGCGGATTTCCTTCACCAGTGTGGCGCCATCCGGAAACTTGCCGGTCTTGCGATAGTGCTCGGCCGAGGCCTTTTCGGTGTACACATCGTGCAAGCCGCGGGCGGCGGATTTTTCGTCCAGCACCGCCCAGGAGCCGAGATGGACGAAGTTGGTGCGGAAGTCCGTCGGGCGGCTGATGCCGCCCTTGGCATCAACATAGGGCGAGAAGTCGCCGGCCGTGGCGGCGAGCGGGAGGGCGAGGGCGCTGGCCAGCAGCGCGTGAGCGAGTACCGTTTTCATGGCGTTCTCCTTTTTGCCTGGGGTGATCAGACTGCGACCACCGGGAAGTCCACCGCCGTGTCGGCGACGTGGTTGGTGTAGTTGGTGAGCGTGTTCAGGGCGACGTTGGCGATCACTTCGAGAATCAGGCCGTCGTCGAGGCCGGCGCTGCGATAGGCGGCGATGGCCTCGGTTGATACGACGCCGCGTTGCTCGACCAACGCGCGGGCAAAGCCGGCGATGGCCTCGTCGAGTGCGTTGTCGCCCTTGCCCTTGCGGGCGGCGGCGATGGCGCCTTCGCTCAGGCCGGCGCCTTTGCCGATCAGGGTGTGGGCGCTCAGGCAGTACTGGCAGCGGTTGGCCTGGCCGGCGGCGAGCGCGACGATTTCACGCTGGGCGGCGCTCAGGCGACCGGTGCCGAGGGTTTCGGACAAACCGAGGTAGCCGTTGAGTGCGGCCGGGGCCTGGGCGAGCGTGGCGAACATGTTCGGCACCATGCCGAGTTTGGTTTTGACGGCCTTGAGTGTGGCTGCGGTGGCGGTGTCGGCGGTGTCGAGGGTCAGGGGGGCGATCTGGGGCATTGGTTTCTCCGTTGTGAGTGAGGTGCAAGAGCACGTGAGGCATGATCGCCCTTTGTTTGGTACGATATGGCACATTCAGTATCAAATATGTAACCCATCGTACTTTTTGGAGATTGGGATGGCAGATCGACTGGCCGGCTTGCTTCAGCACTACTCGCTCTCGGCGCGCGTGTTTCACAGCGGCGCCTTCTGCGGGCAGCATCACTACGCGGCGCCGCATGGCTATATTCATCTCGTGCGCCGCGGCCCGATCACTGCGCGTTCGACGGTGCATGAAGATGTTCTGGTCACCGAGCCGAGCCTGCTGTTCTATCCGCGGGTGGTGTCGCATCGCTTTGTGGCGGCGCCCGGCGACACGGCCGAGTTGCTGTGCGCGGAGGTGGACCTGGGCGCCTCGGCCGGCAATCCGCTGGCCATGGCCTTGCCGCCGATGCTGCTGATTCCCCTGGCCGATCTGCCCGGTCTGGGGCCGACGCTGGAGCTGTTGTTTGCCGAAGCCGGGCGCGAGCAGTGCGGCCGGCAGGCGGCGATTGACCGTCTGTGCGAGCTGTTGCTGATCCAGTTGCTTCGCCATCTGATGGACGGCCGCCTCGCCGCCACCGGGCTGCTGGCCGGGCTGGCTGACCCGAAGCTGTCTCTGGCGATTGTGGCGATGCATGATGCGCCCGAGACGCCGTGGACGCTGGAGGCCTTGGCCGCGCGGGCGGGCATGTCACGCGCGCGTTTCGCTGCCGCGTTCAAGGACACGGTGGGCGTCACGCCCGGCGACTATCTGGCCGAGTGGCGCATGAATGTGAGTTGCACGCTGCTCAAGCAGGGGCGGCCGGTGGCGGTGGTGGCCGACCGGGTCGGCTATGGCAGCCCGAATGCGCTGGCGCGGGCCTTCCGTGCGCGCATGGGCTGCGCGCCGCGCGACTGGCTGGCGCAGGTGCGCGGCGAGGCGGCGCTCAGCGATTCGTCAGCTTGAGCTCGATGCGGCGGTTCTTGGCGTAGGCGGCGGGGGTGTCGCGCTCGTCGAGCGGGTGGAACTCGCCGTAGCCGGTGGCGGCCAGGCGCTGCGGCTCGATACCTTGCGCCCGCAAGAACTTGACGATGGACAGCGCGCGCGCGGTGGACAGCTCCCAGTTGGAGGGGAAGCGCTCGGTATTGATGGGCAGGCGGTCGGTGTGGCCGTCGACTTGCAGCACCCAGGGCAGATCGGCCGGAATCTCGCGGGCGATGCCCTTGAGCGTACTGGCCAGTTTGGCGAGCTGGTTTTTGCCGGCCTCGCTGACGTTGTCCGAGGCGCTGTCGAAGAGCACTTCGCTGGAGAACACGAAGCGGTCGCCGACAATCTGCACATCGTCGCGTTTGTCCAGCACCTCACGCAGTCGGCCGAAGAATTCGGAGCGGTAACGTGCCAGTTTTTGTACCCGGCTGGCCAGCGCCACGTTGAGCTTCTTGCCGAGTTCTTCGATTTCCAGATCTTTGCTGCGCGCCGCAGTTTCGGCGGCGCCGAGCGCTTCGTTGAGTTGTTCGAGCTGGGTGCGCAGGGCGGCGAGCTGGCGGTTGAGCAGCTCGACCTGGGCGATCGAGCGCTCCGAGAGTTCGGTTTTTTCCTTGAGCGCGGTGCCCGTGCTGTCGAGCTGGCTGGCCAGCCGGGCCGACTCGGCTTCAAGCTCGGCCTTGAGGCGTTGCAGGGCGGCGATGTCGGCGATCAGACGCAAGCCTTCGGCTTCGCTGGCTGCGCGGGCGGCTTCGGATTCTGCCCGTGCGGCTTCAGTCGATTGCAGGCGGACATCCAGCGCCTGGCGGGCGGATTCGGTGCTGGCCAGCGAGGCGGACAGTTCGCCGAGTTGTACGGTGGCTTTCTTGCGGGCGTTGGTTTCGAGGCTCAGCTGTTCGGCCAGCTCCGATAGCTCGGCATTCAGTTGCGCCAGCGCACGGTCGCGGCCGGAGACTGCGTCGGTGAGCACGAACTGGCCGATGGTGAAGATCAGGATGACGAAGATCATCACCATCAGCAGCGCGGCCAGCGCATCGACAAAGCCCGGCCAGAAGTCGATGCCGCGTCGGCGGCGGCCGAGTGAGGCCATCGGCTCAGTCCGCCCGGCGGCTGTCAAGCGCCGCGGCGATGGTGCGCGAGAGCAGCCGCAGTTCGGAGCGCAGCTCTTCAGAGAATTGCGCACTCTGATTGGGCTGGTGCGCGAGGTGGCGGACCAGACCCGCCAGGTCGTCCTGACTGCTGGCCAGGGTGCTGAAGTCGCGTGACTCCCGCGAGATGAGGTCGGCCAGTCGGGTGAGCTGGTTGTTCAGGTCGCCGAGCTGGTCGCCAATGGCGTGGCGTTCGCGCTCGGACTCGACGGACGAGCGCTGCATGCGCTCCAGGCTTTCAGCGGTTTGCTCGAGCAAAGCCACCACGTAGGCCGGCACGGTGCCGTCGCCATCGCCGCCCACGCCGGCCGAGGGCAGGCGGGTAATGTTGGAGAGCCATTCTTCGAGCTCGTTATAGAAGCGGTTCTGGGCGTGGCCCGATTGCAGGTCGAGAAAGCCGACCACCAGCGAGCCGGCCAGACCGAACAGCGAGGTCGAAAAACTGGTGGCCATGCCGGAGAGCGGCGCGTCCAGGCGCGTCTTGAGGGTGTCGAACATGGCGACGGGGTCGGCGCCCACGCTCATGCCGCCGATGATGTCGCCCACCGAGCGGATGGTGGCGAGCAAACCCCAGAAGGTGCCGAGCAGGCCGAGAAAGATGAGCAGGCCGATCAGGTAGCGGGAGAGGTCGCGCTGCTCTTCGAGGCGGATCTGCACGCTGTCGAGAATGGTGCGCATCGATGCCGGCGAGAGGTGGAAGCGGCCGCCGTCTCGGCTGGTCAGCAGCCGGGCCATGGGGGCCAGCAGCACCGGGCGGCCAGCGCCGCTGCCGCCGCCGTCGGCGCGCGGCTCGAAGGCTTCGATCCACAGCACTTCGCGCTGCAATCGCCACACCTGGCGCAGATTGACGCCGATGCCAACCACCAGCACCGCGATGATCACGCCGTTGAACAGCGCGTTGGCGCGGAAGGCGGATTCGAGTTGGGGGGCCAGAAAGGCCGCCAGCAATGCCACGAGTGCCAGAAACAGACTCATCCAGGTGGTGGCATGGACGGGCCGGGTGAAGGCTTTGTGTTGCATCGGCATGGGCTCCTGATCGCGCCGCAGGGCGCTCGGACCCGTTCAGTCTAACGCGCTTCGCCCCGGAAACCGAAGCGCCACGGGGCCTCAGGGCGTGACGCATGTCGCGAAGACAGCCGTCGAGCAGGCATATAACGCCAAGTTTTGCGAATGGGGTGTGCTTATATAGAAATTGGCGCTATCCATATGCGCGACGCGGTCGGGGGCGCTGCATTAGTCTTCGATTCCAACAAGGCCGCGTTCATGCGGCGCAACTGAGCAACAAGGCGGTGCGACGCACACCGCCTACGGAGAAGATTCATGGAGCTGATCGGCGCAGTGGCAATCGTGGTGGTGGTGTTGGCGGGTTCCTGGCTGGCCGGCAAGCGCAAGAAGCAGGATGGCCTGGCCCGCATCGAAGCGGATCCGACGCGGGTTGCACGCCTTTATCTGCGCGCCGATGCCGAGACAGGCGCCTTCTGGCTGCACGCCGAGATGCAGACCGGCAAAAAGCTTCGTCTCGCAGCGCCTTGGGATCTTGACGCCACGCTGGCCCGCCTGGCTGCCGTTGATTTGCACTTGTCGGTTGAGGATCAGGCGGCGCTCAAGCAGATGCGCGCTGCGCAGGCCACTGAGCACGCACCGCGCGCCACGCCGGCACATGCCCGGCGTGCGTCGCTGGCCGCACACGCCTGATTTCGCCGGGTTCCGAGCCTGCCGGCTCGGGCTGGCAGGCCCGTTATTTGATCGCCGCCTTGTGCGGCGATTGTCGTTTGGGGCTTCGGTTATCAAGCTTGCCGCTTTCGTGCCGTTGATACCAAAGTAATACGACGGGCGGAGTCCGGAGATGAGCAAGGAAACTGAAGAGGCCACGCAGGCCGTAGCGCGATTTCGTAGCCTGCTGGATCTGTCGTCGGATTGGTATTGGGAGCAAGACGCGGAGTTTCGCTTTTGCGAGTTCTCCGATGGCTTGGCTGCCCGCGGCAATACTTCACCGAGCGCCTTCGTCGGGCTGACGCGTTGGGACTTTTTGCGCGCTCATTGTGCCGGTTTGAGCGAGGCAGAAATCGCGGCGCACGAAGCGCAGGTGCGCGCGCTTCAGCCGTTCCGTGAGCTGGAATACAGCATGGAGACCCAGGATGGGCTGCGCTATTTTTCGATCAGCGGCGACCCGGTCTTTAGCGCGGATGGCGTGTTCACGGGCTATCGCGGTATCGGTCGGGATGTGACCGCGCGCCGGCTGGCACAGGAGGCTTTGCGCGAGCGCAATGCCGCGCTGGAAGCGGCCAACGCCCGGCTCGAGAAGGCGCATCACCAGTTGGTGCAATCCGAAAAAATGGCCTCGGTTGGGCGTCTGGCCGCCGGCGTGGCGCACGAAATCAATAATCCGCTGGGCTTCGCCACCGGCAATTGCGACATGTTGGCGCGGGATGTGACGGCCTTGATGGCCTTGCTCTCGGCCTATCGGGCGGCGGACCCGCTGATCGCCGCGCAGGCGCCGGCGATTGCTGCGGACTTGGCACAGCAGTGTGTCGAGGCCGACGTGGCGTTTCTGACCGACGATATTCCCGAATTGCTCAGCGAATTGAGATCCGGTCTGGAGCGGGTGCGCCTCATCGTTGCCGATCTGCGCACGTTTGCCGAGGTCGGCTCCGGTGCGACGGAGCCCATCAGCTTGCACGAAGTGGTGACGCGGGCGCTCAACCTGCTGCCCGTGCAGTCGCTGGCGCACGCACAGGTTCAATACCAGTTTGCCGAGCTGCCGCCGCTGGCGTGCCGACCCGGTGATGTGAGCCGGGCTTGTGTGCATTTGCTGAGCAATGCGCTGCAAGCCGTGGCCGAGGGCGGTCAGTTAAGTATCGAGACCGGTCAGACCGATGGCGAACAGTGGGTGGCAATTGAAGACACCGGCCCGGGCATCCCCGCCGACATTCAGGCCTATGTGTTTGATCCCTTCTTTACCACGCGCCCGGTGGGCGAGGGCGTCGGGCTGGGGCTTACGCAGGCGTGGGGCATTGCCGAGCAGCACGGCGGCCGGATCGACATGGACAGCGCGCTCGGGCGCGGAACGCGCATGACGCTGTTTCTGCCGACCGTGCAGGCCGAATAAGCTCAGGCCTGCTTGCCCAGCAGCATGGCCAGTGCGCTGTCGGCCAGCGCATCGAGCGACAGCGCACCGTCGGCGCGATACCAGTGGGTACTCCAGTTGAGCATGCCGAACAGCCACAGCCGGACCGGCGGTGCGGCGTTGGCGAGCGTGCCATTGGCGACCAGCGCGTTCAGCGTTTGCTGCCAGGGAATCTGATAGCGGTCGAAGGCGTCGGCGATGTGGCGGCGGGCCGTGGCGTCGAGCGCGCGGGTTTCGCCGATCAGCAGCGGCGCGTGCGCGTCGTGCTCAAACAGGCTGGTCAGATGGGTGCGGATCAGGCGGTGCATGCGCTCGCGCGGGTCGGTCACGCCGTCGATGGCCGCTTGCTGGCGCACATCGCTGGCCGCCAGTCCCTCCTGGATCACCGCCTGCAGCAGATCGAGTTTGCTGCGGAAGTGGTAGAAGGGGCTGCCCGAGCGCATGCCAGCGGCCTCGGCGATGTCGCGCGTGGTGGTCGCTTCGAAGCCTTTTTCGACAAACAGCCGGGCGGCCGCGCGCAGCACATCGGCGCGGCGGTTGGCATCGGCGGCGGGTTCGGATTTTTTGCGCGGCATGTTTACAGTGCCGCCGCCACGCGGGTGCCCTGGTCGATGGCGCGCTTGGCGTCCAGCTCGCTGGCCAGGTCGGCACCGCCGATCAAGGTGACGGGGATGCCGGCGGCTTCGAGCGGCGCCTGCAATTCGCGTCGCGATAGCTGGCCGGCGCAGACCACGATGGTATCCACGGGCAGCGTCTTGGCTTCGCCATTGACCGTGATGTTCAGGCCCGTGTCGGTGATGGCGTCGTAGCTCACGCCGGGGATCATCATCACGCCGCGTTTTTTGAGCAGGGTGCGGCGGATCCAGCCGGTGGTCTTGGCCAGGCCTTCGCCCACCTTGGACTCCTTGCGCTGCAGGAGATAGACCTGACGCGGCGCTTTTTCGTCCACCGCCTCGGTCAGCCCGCCGCGGTTGGCGTAAGTCGGGTCGATGCCCCACTCGCTGTTGAAGCGCTCGGCCTCGGTGCGTTCGTCATGGCTGTGGGTGAGGAACTCGCCCACGTCAAAGCCGATACCGCCCGCGCCGATGATGGCCACCGACTTGCCGGCCACTTTGCGCCCCTCGATGATGTCGAGGTAACTCGCCACCTTGTCGCTGTCGGCGCCGGGGATGTCGAGCTTGCGCGGGATGATGCCGGTGGCCAGCACCACATGGTCGAAACCGCCGGCCTTGAGCGCCTCCGGCTCGACGCGTGTGTTCAGTTGCAGATCAACGCCGGTGGTCTCGATGCGTTTGCCGAAGTAGCGCAGGGTTTCGTTGAAGTCCTCTTTGCCGGGGATCTGTTTGGCAATATTGAACTGGCCGCCGATACGGTCCGCCGCGTCGAACAGCGTCACCGCATGCCCGCGTTCGGCGGCGGTGGTGGCGCAGGCCATGCCCGCCGGGCCGGCACCGACCACCGCCACTTTCTTGGGCGCGGTGCTCGGGGTGATGCTGAATTCGGTCTCGTGACAGGCGCGCGGGTTGACCAGGCAAGACGTGAGCTTGCCGTTGAAGATATGGTCCAGGCAGGCCTGATTGCAGGCGATGCAGGTGTTGATCTCGTCGCCCTTGTTCTCGGCGGCCTTGTTAACAAAGTCGGCATCGGCCAGGAAGGGGCGGGCCATCGACACCATGTCGGCGCAGCCCGAGGCCAGCACCTCTTCGGCCACTTCCGGCGTGTTGATGCGGTTGGTAGTGATGAGCGGAATCGTCACCTCGCCCTTGAGTCGCTGCGTCACCCACGCAAAGGCCGCGCGCGGCACCATGGTGGCGATGGTCGGGATGCGCGCCTCGTGCCAGCCGATGCCGGTATTGATGATCGTCGCGCCCGCCGCCTCGATGGCCTTGGCCAGCGCCACCACCTCGTCCCAGCTGCTGCCGCCCTCGACCAGATCGAGCATCGACAGGCGGAAAATGATGATGAAGTTCGGCCCCACCTTGGCGCGGGTGGTGCGCACAATCTCGAGCGCGAAGCGGATGCGGTTCTCGAAGCTGCCACCCCAGTCGTCGGTGCGATGGTTGGTCTGCGGCGCGATGAACTGGTTGATCAGGTAGCCCTCGGAGCCCATGACCTCGACGCCGTCATAGCCCGCGTCCTGCGCCAGCCTGGCGCATTTGGCGTAAGCCGCGATGGTGCGGCGAATACCCCAGCCCGTCAGCGCGCGCGGGCGGAAACGGTTGATCGGCGCGCGCAGGCTGGACGGTGCCACGCACAGCGGATGGTAGCCGTAGCGGCCGGTGTGCAGAATCTGCAGCGCGATCTTGCCGCCCTCGGCATGCACCGCGTCGGTCACGATGCGGTGCTTCTTCACCTGCCACGAAAAGCTCAGCTGCGAGCCCGCGTGATACACCCGCCCCGCCAGGTTCGGCGCAAACCCCCCCGTCACGATCAGCCCTGCGCCACCGCGCGCACGCTCCGCATAAAACGCCGCCATGCGCTCGAAGCCGTTCTTCTCCTCCTCCAGCCCGGTATGCATCGAACCCATCAGCGTGCGATTACGCAAAGTGGTAAAGCCCAGATCGAGCGGGGCGAGCAGGTGCGGGTAAGGGGCGTTGGCAGGGGCGTTCATCGGGTCTCCGTGCGGCGATTAATTATTAAGCAAGCAAGCGCTTGGTTATTGTTCCTTGTGCGCGGGAGAAATGCAAGAGGCTCGCGAGCGCCGACCGGCTCGAGCGCCGCACCGATTGTCGTAGGGTGGGTGGCTCGCCACCCACCACGCCGCGTGCGAGGTCATCGGCCACGCCGCGTGCGAGGTCATCGGCCACGCCGCGTGCGAGGTCATCGGCCGATGGTGGGCAGCGAAGCTGACCACCCTACGAAATCGGCCTCGCACGATCAGCGGCCGATGCTGGCGCGACGGTAGGATGCAATAGCCGAAGTGCATTGCAGAGACCTACGGATGCATGGTGAAATGCCCTTTAGCTATTGCGCACTTGCTAATGGGGCTTGAGGGAAAGTTTGTGGAGATCGTCAAATTTGCAGTGTTCCTGCTGGTCAGCCACTTTGTGCTCATGCAGATCTTTCGCCTTACCACTTATCACGTATATTTTTGGAAGGCCCTTCCTGTTTTGATCGTATACAGCTTGTTGATTGGTTATTTGTTGTTTGTACTATCTCTCCATCGTTTTTTTCTATGGCAGGTGGTTCTTGCCTCGGTTTGGCTGTTCTATATCGGGCGGAAACAGCGCCAGGCTGCCGAAGCCATGTTGTTGCTTGCAGGTGAGGACGCGGAGACTGTTCGGCTCATGTCAATATCCACAGGAAGGACGGGCTCGTACTACGCGTATAGCTCGTTTCTCTATGTAATCGGGTTTTCTCTCGTATATCTGATCTTGTACAACCAATGAATCCTGCATTTCGGCCCAATAATAGGCTCATGCCGATGTCGCCGGCTCTCCTCGGCCGTGTAAAACCAGCGGACGAAATTGTGCGGACTGCGTTGATCTTTCTCACGGCAATCATGCAATTTGCTGCTCGTGTCCTCAGTCTTGTCTTCCTTTTTCTTGCGACCAATGTCTCGCCCCTTGCCATGGCGGGGCCCGAGAGCATCTTGGTCGTTTCCGCCGTAGAGGATGCGGAAGGTGCCACGCAGTCTGATTTCACGCTTCCAATGCTGAAGGCCCTGGAGGGTCGAACAGTGGAGCTGTTTGTGAGTAAGACGGAAGAGGCTCTCCAAGCCCAAGGCTCAGTGGCGAAACTTCCGAAGCTACGGGTCAATTCTCATTACGTTGAGGCGCGAGGTCTGCGTCTCGCAGTGGTCAGGATTCGTGGAGGCCAAGGGATCAACAACGTATCTTTGTACGGCATTGTCGGTCGAGAGTTGCGCCGTGTCGTCTGCGTTAGAACCGCCGAGTATGAAAAAAGCATTCCGCTCTTCTACGGCCCCTGTGGGCAGATGATCAAAAAAGTTTACGGCGTCGAGATTCAACCAAGTTAGCCGACTTGCAGCGTGTAGCCCGGACGTAGCGAAGTGAAATCCGAGTTTCATCGGCCGTTCGACCACCAATCCCAGATCCCTGCCTCCGCGCGACATGCTGTCAGACTGTCGACCCATTGATGGCAATGAGGACCGTAATGACAGATCAAGCGAGCGTGCCGACACGGCGCCGAATCCCGTGGGTGCTGATCGGCGTGGTGCTGTTCGTGCTGGCCTTCATGGGGAGCACGGGATACGACATTTACGACAAGCGCAAAGCCATGGCTTTGGTGCAGGCGGCGTTTGCGGAGTTTGATGCGGCAGAACAGCGGTGGGCGCTGGCTGTTGATGCGGCGATGAAGGCGCCGCCCGATGCCATGGCTGATTCGATCAGGCTGATGGCTGAGAGCGAACAGACGGTGGCCGGGGTGTCTGCCTCGGGGTGTGCGGCGCGGGTGGGTGAGCAGTTGGTGCTGGCGATGCAGGCGCAGCGTGCGGCCTTGATGGCGCGGTCGGCGACCGAGCCTGCGGCGCTTGCTGAGGCGATGCGTGCTGCGCGGGATTCACGCCTTGAATACGAGCTGGTGCGGGCGCGGTGTTTTGAGTCACCGCGCAGTTGATTTGCGGCCCGGATGCAGCGCAGCGAAATCCGGCGCCATCGCTTGATTATCCAGCGTTCCCGGATGCCGGCCTTTGGCCTTTATCTGGACTACCGTTGCCTTCGGTTGCGGGGGGTTTGAACAGTGCCGGCGTGGCTTCTGTCGCCGGTGCGTCGGCGCTTGGCGCGGGCGCTTCAACGGCCGGGGCCGGGGCCGGCTTCTTCGCCTTCTTCTGGCGACGGAAGCGGCGATCGCCGACGTGTTCGATCCGGTTGAGCTGGAAGGTGATCTCTGCGCCGTAGAGCAGGATCAGCGAGACGTAGTACACCCACAGCAGCACGATGGCGAGCGAGCCGGCCGGGCCGAAGGCGGCGGCGGTGTTGCTGCGGCCGAGGTAGAGGCCGATGGCCCATTTACCGAGTTCGAACAGCACGGCGGTGAGCACGGCGCCGATCATCAGGGCGCGGGTGGACAGTTTGGTGGGCACCAGCACTTTGTAGATGATGCCGATCATGCTGCTTTGCAGGGCGAGCGAGATGGCGATCTGCAGCGCGGTGGCGAGCCACAGCAGGGCCTGGATGCCGCGGGTGGCGTATTCGCCGACGGCAAGGATGGCGGCGCTGGCGACTAGCGAGATCATGAGCAGAAAGCCGATGCCGATGACGACGGTGAGCCCGCGCAGGCGGCCGATGAGTTGTTTCATCCAGGCGCTGCGGCCCTGGGTGGGGTGGCCGAAGACCGCTTCGAAGGCGTGACCCATTTGTACGAACAGGCCGGTGGCGCCGATGAGGGTGATGACGGTGCTGACCACGGCGGCGAGCGCACCCTGGCCGGAGGCCTGGCTGGCGGTGACCATGCGCGCGATGAGGCGTGCGCCGTCGGCGCCGATGAGCGCCTCGAGCTCGCCGACGATGCGCTCGCTGGCGGTGTCGGCGCCGAAGATGAGGCCGGCGACCGAGACGGCGATGACCAGCACCGGGGCGAGCGAGAAGGCGGAGTAGTAGGCGAGCGCGGCGGCGTAGGTGGCGCAGCGGTCGTCGCCCCATTTGCGGGCGGCGCGCCAGGGGACGAGGGCGTAGCGAAGTGCGCGGGTGAGTGTGGTCACGGCGATGGCTTAGTACGTTTGCGTGAAGCCCCTACTGTAACCGGCTTGCGCGCTTGTGTCGGCTTTGCGCGGCGACGGATTCGGCAATTGTCACAATTGCGTACATTCTGAAAATAGTTGCGCAAACATAGGCTGCGAGACTCCAGACTCGAATAGGGCCCCCAGGCCATCCGGACGCCGAATAAGAAAACCCCCGGCGCTGCGGCATAGAAAAGAGACACACAAGGAGGAGGCGGGTATGTCAGACCCCCGTGGGCAGGCTGAACTGAACACTTTTCCGCGTCTGTTGATGCAGCATGCTCAACAGCGGCCGAACCGGCCGGCAATGCGTGAGAAGGAATACGGCATCTGGCAGACCTATAGCTGGGCAGAGGTTGCGCAAAACGTGCGCGCCATCGCCTGCGGTCTGGCAGAGCTGGGTTTCAAGCGGGGCGATCGCCTCGGCATCATTGGTGACAACCGTCCGCGTCTGTACTGGTCGGTCGCGGCCTGCCAGTGCCTCGGTGGCATCCCGGTGATGATGTATCAGGACGCGGTGGCCGAGGAAATGGCCTACGTGCTGCAGGACGCCGAGATCAAGTTCGCCGTGGTCGAAGACCAGGAGCAGGTGGACAAGATGCTCGAGATTCGCGAGCAGTGCCCGCTTCTCGAACATGTCATTTATGACGATTCGCGCGGCATGCGTCATTACGCAGACACCTTCCTGCTTGGCCTGGACGAGTTGCAGTCGATGGGCACGGCCCATGACAAGAGCCAGCCGGATTTTCTCGATGGCGAGATCCGCAAGGGTGAGCCCGATGATGTATCGGTGATGCTCTATACCTCGGGGACGACGGGCAAGCCGAAAGGCGTGTGCCAGACGCATGATGCGTTTATTCAGTCGGCCAAGGGCGGTTGCCAGTTCGACAAGCTGACCGAGAACGAAGACATCCTGTCTTACCTGCCGATGGCCTGGGTGGGCGACCACCTGTTCTCGTATGCGCAGGCGATGGTGTCGGGTTTTACCATCAACTGCCCCGAGTCGGGCGAGACGGTGATGACCGATCTGCGTGAGATCGGTCCCACCTATTACTTTGCACCGCCGCGGGTGTTCGAAAACCTGCTGACCACCGTGCTGATCCGCATGGAAGACGCGAGCTGGTTCAAGCGCAAGATCTTTGGCTTTGCCATGGATGTGGCCAAGCGCTGTGGCGCCGAGATCCTGGATGGCAAGCCGGTGTCGACGTCCGATCGATTCCAGTACTGGCTGAGCAACCTGCTCATCCTGGGGCCGCTCAAGAATGTGCTGGGTTTCTCGCGCATTCGCGTGGCCTATACCGCTGGCGCGGCGATTGGCCCGGACCTGTTCCGCTTCTATCGCTCGATCGGCATCAACCTCAAGCAGCTGTATGGCCAGACCGAAACCTGCGCCTATGTGTGCCTGCAACCGGATGGCCAGATCAAGCTCGATTCTGTCGGCAAGCCGGCGCCGGGCGTGGAGGTGAAGCTGGCCGAGAACGGCGAGATTCTGGTCAAGGGGCCGATGCTGCTCAAGTCGTACTACAAGCGGCCGGACGCCACCGCCGAGTCGATCAACGAGGATGGTTACTTCCTCACCGGTGACGCGGGCTTCTTTGATGAAGACGGTCACTTGAAGATCATCGACCGCGCCAAGGATGTGGGCAAGCTCAATAGCGGCAGCATTTTTGCGCCCAACTACATCGAGAACAAGCTCAAGTTCTTCCAGCACGTGAAGGAAGCGGTGGCTTTCGGTAACGACCGCGACTATGTGACCGCCTTCGTCAACATCGACCTTGAAGCCGTGGGCAATTATGTCGAGCGGCGCGGTCTGGCCTATTCGGGCTATACCGATCTGGCCGCGCAGCCGATGGTGCTGCAGCTGATCAAGGAGTGTGTTGAAGAGATCAACGCGCAGCTGGCCGCCGACCCGATGATGGCCGACTCGCAGATCAAGCGCTTCCTGATCCTGCACAAGGAGCTGGATGCCGACGACGGCGAGCTGACCCGTACCCGCAAGGTGCGCCGCAAGTTCGTGTCGGAGCGCTACGCTGTTCTGATCGATGCGCTGTATTCGGGCAAGAGCGAGCAGCACATCGAAACCGACGTGAAATACGAGGATGGTCGCCAGGGCAAGGTTTCGGCTGACCTTAAGATTGAAGAGGCGAAGACCTTCGCCCCGCAGGCCGCAAAGACGGCCGCCTGAGCGCGAGGAGACAACATGGCACGAGAAATCGGCGACGTCATTCTGAAGATGGAGGGCATCTCGCTCTCCTTTGGTGGCGTCAAGGCGCTGACCAACATCAGTTTCGATGTGCGCGAACACGAAATCCGCTCAATCATCGGCCCCAACGGCGCCGGGAAGAGCTCGATGCTGAACGTGATCAACGGGGTGTATCACCCGCAGGAGGGGCAGGTCACCTTTCGTGGTGAGGTCCGCCGCGACATGGAGCCGCACAAGGCGGCCAAGCAGGGCATTGCGCGCACCTTCCAGAACATCGCCTTGTTCAAGGGCATGAGCGTGATCGACAACATCATGACCGGCCGCAACCTGAAGATGAAGTGCAACGTCTTTCATCATGCGCTGCACTGGGGCAAGGCTCGGGCGGAAGAGATCGAGCATCGCAAGAAGGTCGAGGAGGTGATCGACTTTCTCGAAATCCAGAACATCCGCAAGACGCCGGTCGGGCGCCTGCCCTACGGTTTGCAAAAGCGCGTTGAACTGGGCCGGGCGCTGGCCGCCGAGCCGTCGATGATGCTGCTCGACGAGCCGATGGCCGGCATGAACGTCGAAGAGAAGCAGGACATGTGTCGCTTCATCCTCGATGTGAATGACCAGTTCGGCACCACCATCGTCCTGATCGAGCACGACATGGGCGTGGTGATGGATATCTCGGACCGCGTGGTGGTGCTCGACTACGGTAAAAAGATTGGCGACGGCGAGCCGGATGAAGTGAAGAACAATCCGGACGTGATTGCCGCCTACCTCGGCACCAGCCACTGAGCGCGCCGCGAAAAGGATAAGGGAGACAAACAATGCAGTTCTTTTTCGAAGTGCTGATCGGCGGTCTACTGTCAGGGGTGTTGTATGCCCTCGTGGCACTGGGCTTCGTGCTGATCTACAAGGCGTCCGGGGTGTTCAACTTCGCGCAGGGCGCCATGGTGTTTTTCGCAGCGCTGACCTTTGTCGGTTTTCTGGAGATCTTGCCGGGTTGGACCGGGTGGGAAGAGGGCGGTCGGGCGGTGTTCTGGCTGGCCTTCGTGCTGTCGCTGGCCGCGATGGTGGTGCTGGCGATTGCGACCGAGAAGTTCGTGTTGCGCCCGCTGGTCAATCAGCCGCCGATTACCTTGTTCATGGCCACCATTGGCCTGACCTTCCTGGTTGAAGGCATTGCGCAGGGCATCTGGGGTGCCAACGTGCGCGGCCTGAATCTGGGTATCGCCGATGTGCCCATCGAATACATGATGGACAACTTCAACATCCTGATTTCGTCCTTCGACGTCTTCGCGGCAGCCGTTGCTGCGGTGCTGGTGGCGGCGCTCGCGCTGTTCTTCCAATACACCCGCATCGGTCGTGCGCTGCGCGCCGTGGCAGATGATCACCAGGCGGCTCTGTCCATCGGTATCCCGCTGCGTCACATCTGGGTCATCGTCTGGGCCGTGGCAGGTTTCGTTGCCCTGGTGGCCGGCATGATCTGGGGCGCACGTAACGGGGTTCAGTTTGCGCTGACCTTCACCGCACTCAAAGCGCTGCCGGTGCTGATTCTGGGCGGATTTACCTCGGTGCCCGGGGCGATCGTGGGTGGCCTGATCATCGGTGCTTCCGAGAAACTGGCCGAGGTGTATGTCGGTCCCTTTGTCGGCGGGGGTATCGAATCGTGGTTCCCCTACATCCTGGCCTTGGGCTTCCTGCTGTTTCGGCCTGAAGGGCTGTTCGGCGAAAAGCACATCGACAGAGTATGAGCCCCCACGCTTGGGGCCAAGGCCCCGGCGCTGCCCCCCGCGGGGGCCGTCGCCCGCCTTGGGGCGGCCCGGCGGCGGGCGAGTTGAGGCCCCACGCTTGGGACGGATGTCCCGGCGCTGCCCCCGAGGGGCTGTCACCCGCCTTGAGGCGGCTCGGCGGCGGGCGATGGATGCGAATAACGAGAACGGCAACATTGGAGACAACTCATGCTTTACCGTGAAGCCGGCCAGTTCAAGGCCAGTTACGAGGCAGATCAGCAGATCTTCCCAATTCTTCAGGACCGCATCGGCGTATTGCTGCTGATTGGTTTCTTCGCCCTTGCGGTGCCGCTGTTCGCCGACCAGTACTGGCTCAAGGCCATTCTGATCCCGGTGCTGATCTTCTCACTGGCCGCGATCGGGCTGAACATCCTGACCGGCTATGCCGGCCAGCTGTCACTCGGTTCGGCGGCGTTCATGGCGGTGGGCGCCTTCGGGGCCTACAACTTCATGCTGCGCATTGACGGCATGCCCTTCCTGGTGGCGATCTTGCTGGGCGGCTTGTGTGCCGCACTGGTCGGGGTGATGTTCGGCCTGCCAAGCTTGCGCATCAAGGGCTTCTATCTGGCGGTGGCCACGCTGGCGGCGCAGTTCTTCATCGTCTGGGCGCTGGTGAAGATCGAGTGGTTCTCCAACTACTCGTCTTCTGGCGTGATCACGGCGCAAGAGATCGAGATTCTGGGCTTTGCCTTTGACGGGCCGCAGTCCAAGTATCTGCTGACGCTCTTCGTGGTGGTGGTGATGGCGCTGCTGGCCAAGAACATGGTGCGCTCGACCACGGGCCGTTCGTGGATGGCGGTGCGTGACATGGATGTGGCCGCCGAGGTGATCGGCATCCGCCTGATGCGCACCAAGCTCACTGCGTTTGCCGTGTCCTCGTTCTACTGCGGTGTGGCCGGCGCGCTCTACGCCTACACCTACATCGGCACGGTCGAGCCCGAAGGCTTCAACCTCGATCTGTCGTTCAAGATCCTGTTCATGATCATCATCGGCGGTGTTGGCTCGATCATGGGTTCCTTCCTCGGTGCGGCCTTCATCGTGCTCCTGCCGATCGCGCTCGATGTGTTTGTGCCGATGCTGCTGGGCGACCTAGTGTCTTCGAGTTTCGTATCCAACCTTCAGCTCATCGTCTTTGGCGGGCTGATTGTGTTCTTCCTGATTGTCGAACCGCACGGGCTGGCTCGCTTGTGGCAGATCGGCAAGGAGAAGCTGCGGCTGTGGCCGTTCCCGCACTAAACTGGAATCGGGTTGGCGTTTTGCGCTGATCTCACCAGGCAACACCAAAGAAAAAAGAGGAGATAAACACATGAATCTGAAGAAAACAGTCATTCTCGGCGCCGCTGTTGCGGGCTTGCTGGGTTCGTCCATGGCGATTGCGGCAGAACAGTTCATTGGTCTGCCAAGCTACCGCGTCGGTCCCTACGCTGCAGGCGGTTCGGGGATTTTCGGTGGCTGGATCGACTATATGCAGATGATCAACGAGCGCGACGGCGGCATCAACGGCGTCAAGCTCGCTTGGGAAGAGTGCGAAACCGAGTACAACAACGCCCGGGGCGTCGAGTGCTACGAGCGTCTGAAGGAAAAGGGCGAGACGGGTAACTCGGTGTTCCAGCCGCTGTCGACCGGTATCACCTATTCCGTGCTCGACAAGGTCGCCAAGGACAAAATTCCGCTGGTGACCATGGGTTACGGCCGTACCGACGCAGCCGATGGCCGTGTCTTCCCGTACGTCTTCCCGCTGATCACTACCTACTGGTCGCAGGCGACCACCATGATCAAGTACATCGCCGGCAAAGAGGGCGGTACCGACAAGCTCAAGGGCAAGAAGATCGCCCTGCTGTATCACGATTCCGCCTACGGCAAAGAGTCGCACGCCGTGCTCGAGAAAATGGCCGAGCGTTATGGCTATGAGCTGACCAAGCTGGCCGTCGCCCACCCGGGTAACGAGCAGCAGTCGCAGTGGCTGCAGATCCGTCAGCTGCGTCCGGACTGGGTCATTCTGTGGGGCTGGGGTGTGATGAACCCGACCGCACTCAAGTCCGCCGCCAAGACCGGCTTCTCGCGCGAGAAGATGGTCGGCGTGTGGTGGTCCGGTGCTGAAGAAGACACCGTGCCGGCCGGTAGCGCTGCCAAGGGCTTTACCGCCGCCGGTTACAACGTGGCAGGCGAGAACTACCCGGTCATCAAGGACATCGAGAAGTTCGTCTATGCCAAGGGCCACGGCAACATGGAAGACAAAGGCCGTATCGGCAGCGTCTACTACAACCGCGGCGTGGTGCACGGTCTGATCACGGTCGAGGCGATCCGCAAGGCGCAGGAGAAGTTCGGCAAGGGCAAGGCCCTGACCGGCGAGCAAGTGCGCTGGGGCTTCGAGAACCTCGACATGGATGACAAGCGTCTGGGCGAACTGGGCGCCACCGGCTTCCTGCCGCCGCTCAAGACCAGCTGCCTAGATCACGAAGGTTCCGGCAAGGTCAAGTACCAGCAGTGGGACGGCAACAAGTGGAACGTCGTGACCGACTGGATTGACGCCGACAAGGAACTGGTCCGCGGCATGATCGAAGAGTCTGCGGCGGCCTACGCCAAGGAAAAAGGCATTACCCCGCGCGATTGCTCGAAAGAGATGTAATTGCAAGGGCACGCACGGCCGCCTGGGCGGCTGTGCGGGGCCTTCCCCGAATGGGGGAGGTCCGCCGAGCGCATCGCGGTGCGTTCGGCGGACCCTCTCTTGAGCAGTTTGCGGGGGAGGAGGGGCAACACCAAGTCGGCAGAGACATGACAATGACAATGCAGAATACTGCCGCGGCCATCGAGGCCGCACCCTACCTCAGCGTCAACAACGTCGAGGTCATTTACGACCACGTCATTCTGGTCCTCAAGGGGGTATCCCTTGTCGTCCCGAAAGGCAAGATCGTTGCCTTGCTCGGTGCCAACGGCGCCGGCAAGAGCACAACGCTCAAATCCATCTCGAACCTGCTGCGCGCAGAGCGTGGCGATGTGACCAAGGGCAATATCGAATTCAAGGGCGCGCGCATCGATCAGATGACGCCGGCCGACCTCGTCAAGCGTGGCGTGATCCAGGTGATGGAAGGCCGTCACTGCTTCGGCCACCTGACCATTGAAGAGAATCTGCTCACCGGTGCCTACACCCGGGGCGATGGCAGCGCCGGCATCAAGCGCTCGCTCGACATGGTCTATGACTACTTCCCGCGTCTCAAGACGCGTCGTAGCTCCCAGGCGGGCTACACCTCGGGCGGTGAGCAACAGATGTGCGCCATTGGTCGCGCCATCATGGCCAACCCCGAGATGGTGCTGCTCGACGAGCCCTCCATGGGCCTGGCGCCGCAGATCGTCGAAGAGATCTTCGAGATCGTGAAGGACCTCAACAAGAAAGAGAATGTGAGCTTCCTGCTCGCCGAGCAGAACACCATGGTCGCGCTGCGCTATGCCGACTTTGGCTACATTCTCGAAAACGGCCGCATCGTGATGGAAGGCGAGGCGCAGTATCTGGCCACCAACGAGGACGTGAAAGAGTTCTACCTGGGTCTGTCGGGCGAAGGACGCAAGAGCTTCCGCGACGTCAAACACTATCGTCGTCGCAAGCGCTGGCTGTCCTGATCCGTTCTCGCGGGCTTTGCTCGTGACTGCGGCTGGCCTCGCGCGATGCGTGCGCCGGGCCCGTATTGACCGAACCAAGGAATCCTATGAACTTCTTCGACGCCAGAGAACACCGCGACCCTGCCGAGCGTGAGCGGGACTTGCTGGCCCGTCTGCCCAAGCAGATTCAGCACGCAAAGGCCAAGACCACGGCGTTTGCGAGTCTGCTGGCGGCCGTCGATCCGGGCACCATCACCACGCGTGAGGCGCTGGCGGCATTGCCCGTCACGCGTAAGTCGGAGTTGCTTGAGCTGCAAAAGGCGGCGCGCCCCTTCGGTGGTTTTTCCGCCATCCAGTGGGGGGCTTCCTGCGCACGTGTTTTTGCCTCGCCGGGCCCGCTCTACGAGCCCGAAGGCGCGCGCGAGAACTACTGGCGGATGGCGCGTGCGCTGTTCGCTGCGGGTTTCCGTGAAGGCGATCTGGTGCACAACACTTTTTCGTATCACATGACCCCGGCCGGCTCGATGATGGAAACCGGCGCCCATGCGATTGGGTGCTCGGTGTTTCCCGGCGGCGTCGGCCAGACCGAACAGCAACTGGCGGCCATGCTCGATCTGCAGCCTGTGGCCTATACCGGTACCCCGTCCTTCTTGCGCATCCTGCTCGAGAAGGCGGACGAGGCGGGTATCGCACTCAGTCTGAGCAAAGCCTTTGTGTCGGGCGAGGCCTTTCCGCCGAGCCAGCGCGATGCGCTGGCAGCGCGTGGCATTCACGCCTACCAGGCGTATGCCACTGCGGATATCGGTCTGATCGCCTACGAGACACCGGCGCGCGAGGGTTTGGTGATTGATGAAGACGTGTTGGTCGAGATTGTTCGCCCCGGCACGGGCGACCCGGTGGCCGAAGGTGAGGTCGGCGAGGTGGTGGTGACCACGTTCAATCCCGACTATCCGCTGATCCGTTTTGGCACTGGCGACCTCTCTGCCGTGTTGCCGGGCGCCAGCCCCTGCGGGCGGACCAACCAGCGCATCAAGGGCTGGATGGGGCGGGCCGATCAGACCACCAAGATCAAGGGCATGTTTGTGCATCCGGGGCAGGTCGCGGCGGTCGCCAAGCGCCATCCCGAAATCGTTCGTGCGCGCCTGGTGGTCGACAACCCCGACCTGACCGATCGCATGACGCTCAAGTGTGAAGCGGCCGGAGGCGACGCGCTGCAAGCCGGCATCGTCGCCAGCCTGCGTGAGTTAACCAAGCTGCGCGGCGAGGTCGAATTCTGCTCGATCGGCTCACTGCCCAACGATGGCAAGGTCATTGACGACGTGCGGACCTACGAGTAATACGCGCCGGACAGATGCCACCGCGGCGGAGAGCATACGGATTGATCGCTGAATCCAGCCGCTGCGGGAGGTGCGCATGATCAACGACTTGCTTCAGGGCAATCGTCGTTTTGTCGAAACGGTGTTCGAGCGCGAACGCCCGTATTTCGCGGAGTTGTCCAAGGCGCAGCACCCGACGGTGCTGTGGATCGGCTGCTCGGACTCCCGGGTGCCGGTGAACACCATCACCCAGACGCGCCCCGGCGAGATCTTCGTGCATCGGAACGTGGCCAACATCGTGGCTGGCGCCGACTGGAACCTGTCGGCGGTGCTCGAATTCTCGATCAATCACCTCAATATTCCCGACATCGTCATCTGCGGTCATTACGGTTGCGGCGGCATTCTGGCGCTCGACAACGCCAGTGAGCACGACCAGTACGTCCCGATCTGGCTGAACAGTGCGCGCGAGGCGGCCCATCGCGTGGACGGACGACTGCTCACCGGTCGCGAGCCGCTCGGTGCGGTGCAGCGCCATCGCCTGATCGTGGAAGAAAACGTCAGCCTGCAGATGGAGCATCTGCTGGCCTATCCCTTCGTGGCGCGCGCCGTCGATGCCGGCAATCTGGCGGTACATGGTTGGGTGTATGACATGGACACCGGCGGCATCAGCGTGCAGGCCTCGCGCCCGCGCCACCCCAAATAGGAGCACGACTTGACTGAACGCGCCAAACCGCTGGCCGGGCTCACCGTCCTCGACCTGACCCGCTTGCTGCCCGGCCCGCTGGCCACCATGCATCTGGGTGACCTGGGCGCGGAGGTCATCAAGATCGAAGACCCTGGCGCGGGCGACTACGCCCGCACCATGGGCGCTATGCACGGCGACACCAGCTACTTCTTTCAGCTGGTCAATCGCAACAAGAAGAGTCTGGTGCTCGACCTCAAGGATGCGGCCGACAAGGCGGTGCTGCTGGGTCTCGTCGACACCGCCGACATTCTTGTCGAAGGTTTCCGCCCCGGCGTGATGGCCAAGCTCGGTCTTGACTATGCCACGCTCAGCGCACGCAACCCGCGGCTGGTCTACGCCAGCATCAGCGGCTATGGTCAGACCGGCCCCTACGCGCAGCGCGCCGGGCACGACATCAACTATCTTGGCTACGCTGGCGTGCTCGACCAGATGGGCGTTGCGGGTGGGGCGCCGGCGATGAGCAATCTGCAGATCGCCGATCTGCTCGGCGGCACGCTGACCTCCTTGGTGGGGGTGTTGGCGGCGGTGATCGACGCGCGCGCCAATGGCCGCGGCCGGCAGGTCGATGTGGCCATGACCGACGCGGCGCTGGCGCATGCGATCTTCCCGATGGCCGAGGTGCTGGCCGAAGGCGAAACCCGCCCCCGCGGCGACGATCTGCTCACCGGTGGTGTGCCTTGCTACGGTGTGTATGAAACGCAGGACCGGCGGTACATGGCGGTCGGCGCGCTCGAAGAAAAATTCTGGCAGCTGACCTGCGACACGCTCGGCCGTCCCGATCTCAAGCCGTATCACCTGCGCCGTGGTGCCGACGGTGCGTATGCGCGGGCGCAACTCGAAGCCATATTCCGCACCCAGTCCCTGGCTCACTGGACGGCGGTGTTCGATACGGTCGATTGCTGTGTCACGCCCGTGCTCCGGCTGCACGAAAGCCTGCAGCATCCGCAGATCCAGGCGCGCGGCATGGTGGTAGAGGTCGGCGGCATTCGCCAGTTTGCGCCGCCGTTTGGCCTCAGCGACCATGCCTTGGGCGAGGCGAGGCCGGCGCCCGTGGCCGACGCGGATAGTGAAGAACTTCGCGCGCGTGCCGCTCGATCGGCCGGCGTGCGGTAGGCCGCGCTCAAGGCGTGGCTCGGTGCAGTACGCCAAGGCCCGCGGGCATATCGCGCCCGCGTAGCGCCACAAGGGCGTTCGTCCCGCGCTGACACTCGCTCCCCTGCCGGCAGCGCAGACCGGAGTGCGCGACAAGACTTTCATCGCAGTTTCAGATGCCCCCAAGGCGGCGCGCAGGTATCCTCGCGCTCATGGACACCTTCCTGCTTCTGCTACCGGATTTTTCGCTGATTTTGCTGGGCGCGCTGCTGCGTCGCTATGGCGGTTTCGGTGAGGGCTTCTGGCCGGGGCTTGAGAAGCTGGTGTATTTCGTGTTGTTTCCGGCGCTTTTGTTCGGCGCCCTGGCGCGTGCGCAGATTGATCTGGACACCACCTTGCCGCTGTTTCTGGCGGGTTTGGTGGTGATGGGGTCGGGGTTTCTCCTGGGCCTCGCGGCGCGGCCGTTTGCCGGGCTGTCGTCGATGGGTTTCGCGTCGCGCGTGCAATGCGCCTTTCGGTTCAATACCTACATCGGCATGGCAATTGCCGGAAAAGTGCACGGTGCCGAGGGTCTCGCGACCATGGGTGTGTTGTGCGGCACCATGGTGCCCTTCGCCAATGTCATGGCCGTCGGTTTGATGGCGCGCCATGGTCAGGGCGGGGTGTTTCGCGAGCTGGCAAAAAATCCATTGATCCTGGCAACCCTCGCCGGCTTGGCGTTCAATCTGCTTGGCGGGACGCTGGCGGTGCCGGCTCAGTCGTTTCTGACTCGCCTGGCCGACGCATCGATTGCGCTGGGCCTGCTGGCGGTGGGCGCGGCGCTGCGCTGGGGGCAGGCGGGTGGCCGCTGGGCGGGTTCGGTGTGGATCATGGCGGTCAAATTGTTGTGCCTGCCCGCCGTGGTGTGGTTTGTTGGTCCGTGGCTGGGCTTGTCCGGCGTGGCGCGCGATGTGGCGGTGATGTTCGCCGCGCTGCCGTCCGCGTCATCGGCCTACATTCTGGCGATGCGAATGGGCGGCGACGGGCCGGGGGTGGCGTGGCTGATCTCCGCCACCACACTGCTGGCCGTGCCTTCACTGACGTTCTGGCTCGGCCTGCTGCGCGGCTAGACGCACCTCGCTGATGATGCCGGGCTCGGTGCTTTTGTGGCGTGCTGCGCGCGTCGCGTGCTCAGGTTTTTTTGCGGGGTGTGGCAGCCGGCTTCTTGGCGGCGGGTGCGCGCGCGGCGGCAGGCTTTGCGCGGGCGCTGCTTGCGGGCTTTTTAGCCGCCGGTTTTTTGGTCGGCGCGGTCTTTTTTTCGGGCGCTTTCTCGGGCATCAATTGCCAGGGCCACATCGCGGCGCTGGCTGCCGCGTTGGTTGCTGCCGCGGCGACGTCGGCAAACGGATTGCCGCCTTCTGCAGTGGATGTTGGCGCCTCGCTCTGTGGTGCCGCCTGGGGGGCCGCTTCGGCGGGTGCTGCGCCACTCATGGCTTGCAGCCATGACCACAAGGCGGCGTTGTTGAAGGGATTGGTGGCCGCCGAGGCTCCGGAATCGGCAACGTCCGGGCCTTTCTGGCGGGTGGCTTCGCCCATGGCCTTGATCGTGGTCAGGGTGGCATGCTGCATCTCGAGGCCCTGGATGCTCATTTGCAGCATGTTGAGATTCATCTTGAGCCAGCCTTCGACGGCCTTCATGTCGGTGATGCGCTTTTCGAGTTCGTCTACATCCAGCGTGGGCGTGACCATGCCGGGCAGTGAGAAGCCCATGCCGCTCCACATGTTGCGCACAAAATCGAGGGGGTCGGACGAGGATTCGTGGCTCATTGCGGGCTCCGTGGGTGTCAGTGTGAGCGTTGATCTTAGCTGAGCCAGCACCCAAATGCATGGTGCATGGCAACATTTGATCGTGGCGGGGCTGCCGATGCAGCGGATGGCTAGCGGTCGTCTGCTGATGCGTCGTCGCCAAGCATCCGTTGTACCAGTGCGCGCAATTTGGCGGGGCGCACTGGCTTGTGCAGGAGTGGGACGCCCGCCGCCCGCGCGCGCTCGGCGGGTTCGGGGGCGGTGTCACCGCTGATCAGGATGGCCCGCAGGCGCTGACCAAAGGCGTTGCGCAGGCTGCCGATGACGTCGAGTCCGGTCTGGTGCTCTTGCAGGCGGTAATCGGTAATCAGGATGTCGGGCATGGGGGCGCCGGCGAGGACGTCAAGCAGCGCAGACGGCATGGCGGCCGAGGTGACGTCGCAACCCCATGAGCACAGCAGGCTGTTGAGGCTTTCAAGGGCGAGCGGGTCGTCATCGAGAATGGCGATCCGGACGTTCTGCAGGCTGCCCGGCTGGCGGTCGGTGGGGGCAATCGTGGCCGACGCTTCGGCCGGGACGCGTCGGGCGCTGACGCCGAACACCGAGCCCCAGCCAGGTCCCGAGCGCAGGCTCAGGCGGTGATTGAGGAGCTGGGTGAGTCGGCGGACGATGGCCAGGCCGAGGCCAAGCCCCTTGCTGCGAGCACGCTCAGGATTGTCGAGTTGGACGAATTCTTGAAAGATCAGCTCCTGGGCGTCGCTCTCGATCCCTCGACCGTTGTCGCGGACTTCGATGCGGAGAAGGTCCCGCTCGGGGCGGCAGGCGATAAGGATGCTGCCCTGATCGGTGTAGCGGATGGCGTTGCTGACCAGGTTGGACAGAATGCGTTCGAACAGCAGGGGGTCGGTGGCGATCCAGTGCGGGCAGGGGCGCACCCGAAGCCGCAGGTGACGCTCTTCGGCCCAGATGTGGAAGTCGTTGGCGATGCGATCGAGAATGGGTTGCACGGGCGTGGGCTGGATGTTCGGCTGCAGCGCTCCGGCGTCGAGTCGGGAGATGTCGAGCAGGCTGTCGAGCAGGTTTTCCATGGCCTCGGCGGAGGCGGCAATCTGGCGCACGAGGCGGTGTGTGGCCTGGGGGTGGTCTTTTTCGCTGAGCTCGGCAATGAACAGGCCGAGCGCATGCATCGGCTGGCGCAGGTCGTGGCTGGCGGCGGCCAGAAAGCGGGACTTGGCGATGTCTGCGCGCTCGGCTTCTTCCTTGCGTGCGCGCAGTTCGGATGTGGCCTCGGCGATGCGCCGGGTCATGTCGTCGCGGGCGCTCTGGAGGCGTTCGGCCATGTCGTTGACGCCGACGGCCAGGCGGCTGAGACTGCCGCCGCCCCGCACCTCGACGCGCTCGTTCAGGCGTCCGGCACCAATCCGGCCAACCGCTTCGGCGATGTTGCGGATGGGCTGGCTGACGCCCTGACTCATGCGAATGGCCAGCAGCACGCTGCCGGCGAGCACCAGCATGAGTGCCGACAGACCGGTCCAGAGGAGCGCGTCGCGTTGCGCGTCCAGCCGGGTGCGGGACAGATCAAGGGTGACGACGCCAAGTTGCTGGGTGCTGCTGCCTTGCTGGACTTCGTTGAAGGCGACGAGGTCGACGTCGAGCCGGGTGGGCAGGATCGGTTCGTAGAAGCGCAGTGTTTGACCGAAGGCTTCGTCGACGGATTGGGTCGGCCGACGCAGGGGAACGTCGACGGAAATGACGCCACTGCGCGCCAGTTCCTGGCCGGCGGTGTCGGCGATCATGATGCCGCGAACGCCTTCTTCGGCGCGGGTGCCATCGAGCAGGCGGCGTATGTCTTCGCGGTTGTTCGAGAAGACGGCGTACTCGGTTGCGCTGGCAATCTGCCGGGCAAAGGCGCGGCCCCGATCCCGGTAGGCCTCTTCGAGGTCGGCGATGCGCGAGTGGGTGTAGTAGATCGTCATGAACACGGCCAGCACGATGGCCGGCACGACGGCCACCAGAATGACGCGGGCGCGGATCCCCCAGGACTGGATCACCGTGCGCCCTCCTGGCGGCGAATCTGCGCCTCGAGTGTGGCGGCATCGGGCAGATCGATGGACAGCGAGCGCGCCACGTGCGGATTGACGCTGACCGAGAAGTAGGCGGGGTGCCTGGCCTCGGGCAAGGGGTTTCCGAGAAGGCTTTGCACGGCCATTTCCGCGGCTTGCTGACCCATCTGCTCGGGGCTGGAGTACACCGCCATGACGGCGCCCGCGCGGACATAGGCAGGCGAAAAGCCGATGACCGGGGAGCGGTGCCGGTAGGCGGTGAGCAGGACGTTCTGGATGGTGAAATTGTTGAATACTTTTGGATCCGGGACGGCGAGCAGTACGGACGGCGAGACCAGCACCGTCTGCAGGGCGTTGTATAGCGTCTGATTGCTGGAGACCTTGGCGGCGCTGACGGTCAGGCCAAGAGCGGGGGCGGCCGCGCTGATGTCTTTGACGAAATCGCGCGACTCGGCGCCGTGCACGATTGCGATGCGCGACCATTCGGGCAGGCCGGCGCGAATCAGTGCCAATTGTCGGGAGACGGGTTGGTCGATGAAAACCGCGGTGCGCTGGCCCGAGGTGGCCGGCGGCAAGGCGCCGTAGCTTTGCTCGGTGAGCAGCGAGCAGATGAGCCGCTGGTCGGGCCGCTGCGACAATATCTGCGCAGCCCGTGTGCCGATGGCGATCAGCACGTCGTCTGGCTGCGGCGTTTGGGCGTCGAGACTGTCGATGTCGGTGCGGATCGTTTCCACACCGGGGAGGCTGGCCTGCAGGGTATCAGCCGCAGTTTGCGCCGTGCGTTGGTAGGCTTCTGCGTCGCCGCTCAGGATGAGGTAGACGCTTGGCGCCGCCATCAGCGATCCGGCCATGCAGCACAGCAGCATGACAAGCGCGCGAAGAAGGCGGGTGCCTGAGCGTCTCATGGGGGCTTTAGCGCTGGCGCCCGTAAACGCCGGGGACAATCGGCCGGGGGAGCCGGGGGCGTGTCGTCGTTCTCTGCTCGGGCGAGTCGATTGACGCCATGCCCTAGTACTCCAGTCTCAGCGTTGCGTAAGCCTGGGTCGGTCGGGTCAGCGATGGCAGGTAGTCGGCGAACGCGTCGGTCCAGTGCTGCACACCGATCGCGACTTCACCGCGAGCGCCTCTGGCGGAAAAGCGATACGCCAGACGCAGGCTGGTCTGACGATAGGCTTTGAGCCGATCTTTGTTTTGTCTGTACCAGTGCATGCTGCCCACAAAGTGGTGCGATAAGCTCATATGCCATCCGGGGTGAATCTGCGCCGCAGCGAAAACCGAAAACTGCTCGTTCGGTGCTGAACCAAGCGCAAATTCGTCGTTGCTGTTGATATCCAACGAAGCATAATGCCCGCCGATCCACGTGTCATGTGTCGGACGATATAGGCCGGTCAATTCAGCACCACGAATTCGCGCATAGCCGCCGTTGTAGTAGCGCGGGCTGTCGCCCTTCCAGAGGGCGGGAGAGAGGCGGGGATCGGTGGCGTTGGTGGCGGTGGTGTCCCGTCGCAGCAGGTCTTCGATGCGCTCATCAAAGAGGCGAAGATCCATGTTGCTGCGACCGCTTTGCCATTCCTGGCGGACGCCGATCTCACGTGTTGTCACGCGTTCCGGCCGCAGACCGGGCGAGGGCTGGAAGCTTTGGCGTACGAGCTTTCCGGTGCTGCTCTCGTAAAACCGGATGTCCGCTTGCCGTTCGAAGGGCGTGAGATTGCGGTAGGCGCGGCTGATCGCGGCGCGCAGCGTGGTGTCGGGTACGACGTGAAAGTTGGCCGCAAGGCGCGGCGAAAGGCGCAGGCCGGTTTCGTTGGTTTTTTCCAGCATGGCGCCGGCGTTGAGCGTCCATCGCGGGCTGGCCTGCCACTCAGTGTTGGCGAAGAGTCGGGCCTGACGGATAACGATGTTGTCGTCGGTGTTGAACATCTGCGCCGAGCTCACACGGTCTTCGCGCAGGCCGGCACCCCACACCAGTCGCACGTCGCTCCGCGGGTTGAGCAGGTGCTCGAATTCGAGGTCGTCGCGGATCGCACGTGTCGCGTAGTCGACATCAACGCCGCCGTCGGCCGCAACGCCAAGCAATGCCATCTGAATGGCTGCAATGTTTGCGGGAATGCCTTGCTGAACCAGAAACGTCAGGAAGGGAATCCGGTAGGCGTCGATGGCGCGCTCTTCCTGATGAAAGTACGTCGCTTTGATTTCATCGCCCAGGCCAAGCTGTTTGCGCCAGCGGACCTGGCCGAAACCGGTGTAGTTGTCGGCGCTGCGCGCGGGGTCGGAGACATCGGTTGCCAGTCCGGTTCGCGCGCGGCCGTCGACGAAGCCCAGGTGGAACTCGACCTCCTGGTCGGGTGTCAATTGCCAGTCAATTCGGGCGTCGACCCGCTGGTTACGATAGGTGTCGTCGATGGGGGCGAGGCCGTTGTCGCCTTGCCGCCCGACCGTCAGCCGGGCCGTGACGTCGCCGAATTGCTGGCGGGTCGACAGCACGCGCTCCTGGATGCCGTTTTCGCCCTCGGTGAGTCGGATCCGGTAGCGCGGGGTGTCGGCGGCTGGCCGGGTGATGATGTTGACCACACCGAGGAAGGCATTGCTGCCATAGGCGGCCGCGTTGGAGCCGCGAAAGACCTCGATCCGCTCGATATCATCAATGTCGACGCTGATCTTGGCCCACTCGATGCCGCTGATGAAATACGGTGAGTAGGCCGAGCGGCCGTCCACCCGCACGAGCATGCGCCGGGGCGCGTCGTCTGACAGGCCGTGGTAGGTCGTCAGCGCGGTCGAACCGTTTTTGTGGCCCGTCTGGAAGCCCGGCACCCAGGTCAGCAGTTCGGCGACATCCCGCGCGCCCGAGGCGCGGATCATCGCGCGGTCGATAACCGTGACGGCGCCTGGCGCGTCCTTGAGTGGCTGGACCAGGCGCGCGGCCGAGAGTACCACCGGGATGTCATCCAGAAAGCTCATTTCACTGGCGGCGGCGTCAGGTGCGGCTTGTGACGGAAGGGCCGACGCAGCAAGCGTGAGCGCGGCGACCCAAGTGAAGTGTCGGCTGGGCATGGTGAATTGGACGGTGTGCCCCCGGTTTTGCGAGGCCAGGAACCGTTGAACGGGAACGAAAACCCCGCCATTGTTACCGGATTGAGGGCAGGCGCATAGGGTAGAACGCACAGATGCCCGGCCGGTTTCAACGGTGTTGCATGTCGCGCAAAATAAGGGGCCGTCGGACGCAATGTCGCCGCGCTGTTTTGCATGGCGGCGTGCTATCCTTTCGGAATGTGTGAATTGGAATGACCGCGGGCGGCACCCAAGCATGCTCGGATGCAAATGGAGAAGTGTGCGTGACCAAGATTCTGGTGGTTGAAGATCACGTCTTAGTGCGTGAAGCCATGTCGCAGACGCTGATGCGTCTGGAAGAGGAGGTTCGGTGCTCGGGCTTCAAGGCGGCGGATGAAGCCTTGGCGGAGCTGGAGCGAGATCCGGAGTGGGATCTGGCCGTCATCGACTTGATGTTGCCGGACATGAACGGATTTTCGCTGCTGGCAATTCTCGCCAAGCGCTTCCCTGATGTGCCGGCCATTGTCGTGTCGGCGCTGGACGATAGCGCGTCAATTCAGCGCGCCTTGAAGGCCGGGGCCTCTGGCTTCGTGCCGAAGTCATGCTCCAGCGAAGAGCTGCTCGACGCGATCCGTATCGTGCTCAATGGGGGGGTCTATACGCCCAAGGAAGACGCCACCGGCGCACGTCGGCGCAGCGGCGCCCCGGTGCAGGACCGCTTCGGCCTGACGACCGCGCAGACCCGCGTCATGGAATTGCTCGCGCAGGGGCGCACCAACCGTGAAATCGCCGAACTGTTGGGGCTGTCCGAGGGGACGGTGAAGGTGCATATGTCGGCGATCTTCCGTGCCCTGAACGTCACCAATCGCGCGCAGGCGGTATTGGTGATCACGCGTCACGGGTCACGCGTCTAGGCCAGTCCGCGGCCGGCCCGGCATTGCCCGGGGGGCCGCCTTTAGCGCGAATGCCCGTTGGCGTAGTGCGGCAAGCTGTCGGCGACGGCCATCGCCTTGTCGGCGCCGTCGGCGACCTCTTCCGGGTCTTTGGTGTCCCGGTATTCAATTTCCATCACATCCAGCATCTGCCGGGCAATGCCCCGGCAGGCGTTGGCCAGCGGCGTTGGCAGTTGATCCGGCACCTCGCGCTGCAGCAAGAGTTTGGTCGATGACAAGCCGTTGACCGGCCGCAGGATGCGGTGCCGATAGGCGCTCATCCATTGCGCCACGCTGCGGTCTGCGGCCTCCCGTGCCCACGGGTTGGTCGGCCACTGCGAGGGCAGGGCATAGGCGCGGGGGAAGCGTTCCAGGTCGGCGACGACCGTGCGGATGTCTTCGTGCGACTCACGAAACGGCAGCAGGATGATGTCGGCCAGCGCGTACAGGCGCCGATCCACCTCGGGCCGGTTGCCGCCGCCGTCGATGACGCCGAGCCAGCCGTCCATGGTGCGCAGCTTGTCGACCACCTTGGTGAGGCTGTCGGGCGTGCGCGCGTCGGCCGTGACGTAGCGCCGGCCGTTGGGGGCGAGCGGTTCGCGGGATGTGTCGGTGAGCACGCACGCCGAGCGCTGCCCGAGGAGGCCAAGCCCCTGGCAGAGCATGTGCGAGAGGGTGGTCTTGCCGGTGCCACCCTTGTTCCCGATCACGCAGATGATGTCAGCCATGACGGTATTTCCGAAGCGCGGCCGATGCCGCATGATCGAATTATCGGTGCGTGTCGATGTTGATGGCCGGTGGAACTGACCGGTTTTTATCCCTTTATTGGCGCTTTGCGTTTCGCCGCGGGCGAATAGACATACAGTTCGCGGCCGCCAGCGGCGGTCGCTGGCACGACGAAATCGGGCACAGCCCCCGGGATGGCAAAGCTATTGCTGACCAGTCGGGCGCCCGGGCGCATCTCGGCTTGCGCCTTGATCCACACCTCGGGCATGGGCACGGGCGACAGGAAGGCGTAGATCAGGTCGTAGTCGGCCCAGGACTCCGCCCAGAAATCGCCCCGGCGCCACGCGACGTTGGGCGCGCCAGCCGCCAGCACGCGGCCGATCAGCCAGGGGCCGGGGGCGGCCTCGATGCCGACGATCTGGCAGTCTTGACGGGCGGCGGCGAGTGGCCGAACGAGCGAGCCGGTGCCGGCGCCCGCGTCCAGAATCCGGGCCGGGCCGGCGGGGAGCAGCTCCAGCACGGCGTGGGTGGTGGCCGCGTTGGTCAGGAAGAGCGGCACCTGGGTGCGGAAACTGGTCCAGTAGAACAGCGCAAGCACCGTAAATGCGACCAGATACCAGCCGGCCGGAATGCCGAGTCCGCTGGCCGCCCACACCAGTGGCGTGAAGGCGAGGTGGAAGGCGTGCCACCAGCGTGGCGCCCGCAGCGCACGACTGGCGAGTGCGGCGAGCGCGCCCTGACTGATTGCCAGTGCGAAACCGCTCAGCGGCGCGCCGAGCTTGAGGGCGGCGAAGACCACGGCCCAGCCAATCAACTGGGACAGCACAAATCGAATGAGCGGCATGGACAAGGGGATAAGACAGCGTGGGCCCATCATAGCCGGGTGCCGGCGGGGGCAATGCGAGATCTGCCGGAGAAATCCGGGGTATTTCTTTGGCGGGCGACGCTGTCGTCACCCGCCAAGTGTACTCAGGCGGCGTCGGCTTCCTCTGGGTTTGGCGCAGGTGAGCGCCATTTTGCGAGCAGGGCTTGCCGTTGTGCCTCGGCCAGCGCCATGTTGCGTGCCTTGACGTGGCCGAAGCCGCGGATGGTCTCCGGCAAGCAGGCGATCTCGACGGCCAGCTTGTGACGCAGGAAGCTCAGTGAGTCGAGAAGCTCGCCCACGTCCTGCTCGTACTGCCGGATCAGTGCGCGCTCGGCGCGCCGCTCTTCAGTGCGGGCGAAGATATCCCAGCGTGTGCCACGCACGCCCTTGAGCCGGGCGAGGACGCCGAATATGCGCCGCATGCCTTCGCCGTAGATGCGCTTGGCGATGCGCCCGGTGACCGGGTCGGGGCGCGACAGGAAGGGGGGCGCGAGGTGAAACTTGACCTCGAACTCGCCTTCGAAGGTGTCGGTGAGCCGATCCCAGAATGCCGGGTCGCTGTACAGGCGGCCGACTTCGTATTCATCCTTGTAAGCGAGCAGCTTGAAGTAGTTTTGCGCCACAGCCTCTGTCAGCCGCGTCATGCCCAGTGGCGCCTCGGCAGCGCGCGCGCGTTCGACCAGATGCTGATAGCGCCGGGCATAGGCCGCGTCCTGATAGTCGGTGAGATAGCGCATCCGACGCGCGATGATTTCGTCGAGCCCGGGCGGATGCAGCGGCACCGCTTGCGGCGGACGGGCGATGCGGATGACCGCGTCGATATCGCAGGCGGCGCGGCGGCCCCAGACGAAGGCCTGCTTGTTCATGGGCACGGCGGTGCCGTTGAGCTCGATGGCTTTCATCAGGCCCGCGTGGCTGACCGGCACCATGCCTTTTTGCCAGGCGTAGCCGAGCAGGAAGAGATTGGTGGCGATGGCGTCGCCCATCAATGTGGTGGCCAGGCCCTGCGCGTCGAGGAAGTCGGCGTTTTCCGCGCCGATGGCGTCGCGCACAGTGCGCTCCATTTTGTCGAGCGGGAACTGCCAGTCCGGGTTTTTGGTGAAGTCCGAGGTCGGCATCTCCGCACAGTTGATGATGGCGCGAGTGCGTCCGGCCGCCATTTTGGCGAGCGCCTCGACACTGGCCGAGACCACCACATCGCCACCAATGACCGCATCGGCTTCGCCGGCGGCGATGCGCACGGCGTGCAAGGACTCGGGTTGATCGGCCACGCGGATGTGGCTGAACACCGAGCCGCCTTTCTGCGCCAGGCCGGTCATGTCGAGCACCGTGACGCCCTTGCCATCAAGGTGGGCGCCCATGCCGATCAGCGCACCAATGGTGACCACGCCGGTGCCGCCGACGCCGGTGACCATGATGCCAAAGGGTTTGCGGGTGTCGGGCAGGACAGGCTCGGGCAGCGCGGGGAAGCGGTCGCCGGCATCGGCAATCGCCCGGCCCTTGCGTGGCGCACCGCCTTCGATGGTGACGAAGCTGGGACAGAAGCCATTCAGGCAGGAATAGTCCTTGTTGCAGGACGACTGGTCGATCTGGCGCTTGCGGCCAAACTCGGTTTCGACGGGCAGGATGGACATGCAGTTGCTGGCCACCCCGCAGTCGCCGCAGCCCTCGCACACCGCCTCGTTGATGAACACCCGGCGTGCCGGGTCGGGGTAGAGCCCGCGCTTGCGCCGGCGGCGTTTTTCGGCAGCGCAGGTTTGGTCGTAGATCAGCGCGGTGACGCCGCCCGAGGCGCGCAGCTCGCGCTGGACGGCATCGAGCTCGTCGCGGTGGCGCACCGGGATGTGCGGGATGTCGGACGGGCCGTAGGCGCGGTCGGTGCCGTCGGTGACGACCACGATGTTATGCACGCCCTCGGCCTGCAGCTGCTGCACGATGATCGGCACCGACAGGCGGCCGTCGTGCGGCTGGCCACCGGTCATGGCGACGGCGTCGTTGTAGAGAATCTTGTAGGTGATGTTGACGCCGGCCGACACCGCTTGCCGGATCGCCAGCAGGCCCGAGTGGAAGTAGGTACCGTCGCCCAGATTGGCGAAGATGTGCTTCTCGCGGGTGAAGGGCGCCTGGCCCACCCAGGGCACGCCCTCGCCGCCCATCTGGGTGAAGGTGCCGGTGCGCCGCTCGGGCATCCAGGTGACCATGTAATGGCAGCCGATGCCGGCCAGCGCTCGGCTGCCTTCGGGCACATGGGTGGAGGTGTTGTGCGGGCAGCCGGAGCAGAAGGTGGGTACGCGGTCGATGGAGAACACGCGCTGGTCGAGCGCAGCCTCCTTGGCCTCCAGAAAGGCCAGCCGTGCCTGGATGCGGTCTGAGGTGAAGAAGCGTGCGATGCGCCCGGCGATGACGCGGGCGATCATCGCCGGGGTCAGCTCGCCGGCGGCAGGCAGCAGCCATTCGCCGTGATCGACCTTGCCGTCGCCCTTGGGCAGCAGCGCCCATTCGCCCTTCTCGTCAAACTTGCCGACCACGCGCGGGCGCACGTCCTCGCGCCAGTTGTAGAGCTCTTCCTTGAGCTGGTATTCGAGCAGCTGGCGTTTCTCTTCGACCACCAGGATCTCTTCGAGGCCTTCGGCAAAGTCGCGCACGCCGACGGACTCCAGCGGCCACACCATGCCAATCTTGTAGAGCCGGATGCCGATCTCGGCGGCCAGCGCATCGTCGATGCCCAGGTCGTCGAAGGCCTGGCGCACGTCGAGGTAGCTCTTGCCCGAGGTGATGATGCCGAGTTTGGGCGCGGGCGAGTCGATGATGACCTGATTGAGTCCGTTGGCGCGGCAGTAGGCCAGCGCGGCATACAACTTGTAGTTGAGCAGGCGCTTTTCCTGCACCAGCGGCGGGTCGGGCCAGCGGATGTTGAGGCCGTCGCGCGGGATGGCGAAATCCTCGGGGATGATGACCTGGACGCGGTTCGGGTCGACATCCACCGAGGCCGAGGTCTCGACCGTGTCGGCCAGCGCCTTGAACGCCACCCAGCAGCCCGAATAGCGCGACAGCGCGTAGCCATGCACCCCAAAGTCGATGTATTCCTGCACGCCAGCGGGGGCGAGTACCGGCATCATCATCGATTTGAAGAAGTGATCGGTCTGGTGCGGGAAGGTGGAGGACTTGGCCGCATGATCATCGCCAGCCACCACCACCACGCCGCCAAACTTCGAGCTGCCCGCCGCATTGCCATGGCGAAACACATCGCCGCTGCGATCGACCCCTGGCCCCTTCCCGTACCACAGTGCAAAGACACCGTCGTATTCCGCCTCGGGTGACAGGTTGACCTGTTGCGAGCCCCACACGGCGGTAGCGGCCAGATCTTCGTTGATGCCCGGCTGGAACACGATATTGCGCTGCTTCAGGTGGGGGCGCGCCTTCCAGAGCGTCTGGTCGAGTCCGCCCAGTGGCGAACCGCGGTAGCCCGATACAAAACCGGCCGTATTGAGCCCGGCCGCGTGATCGCGTTCCTGCTGAATCATCAATAGCCGCACCAGGGCCTGATAGCCGGTGAGGTACACGCGTCCGCTGTGCAGGGTGTACTTGTCGTCGAGGGTGATCTCGCGTGACGGGGTGGAGACGGGAGTGCTGTCGGCCATGGGGGCTTCTCCTCAAAAAACGTGTTTTTTGGGTGCCGCGAAAACCAGATGTCAGAGCCTGCCGCCTGCAATGCATCGACGGGCAGTCTTCGTTAGCCTAGCGCGCGCGCACGATGGCGGCTAGTTGTTTGGCGTTCGCAGGCTCAGGACGCTTGCAAAGCGGCGGAGCGCATGGCGCCAGATGACGGCAGGCGCAGTGTTCATGTCGGCCTGCGTGGCAATAAATTGCCACCGACGCGGTGCTCGCGCAAACTTCCACCAATAACAAGGAGGGGGCGGCATGGAGGCATTGGATCGGACCGATCTGGGGATTCTTGAACTGTTGCAGCGCGAGGGGCGCATGACCAATGCTGAACTCGCGCAACGCGTGTCCTTGTCGCCATCGCCTTGTCTGAGACGGGTGCGGCAGCTGGAGACGACAGGCGTCATTCGGCACTACGCCGCCATTGTCGACCCGTGGCGCGTCGGGCTCGGGCTTCAGGCTTATGTCACCGTTACCATGGAGAAGCGCGGCGATACGCAGATCCGCGCGTTTCATGCGGCGGCGCAGGCCTGGCCAGAAGTGCTTTCCTGTTTTGCGCTGACCGGCGAAATGGACTACCTGCTGAATGTCATCGTGGAAGATCTCGAACATTTTTCGCGCTTCCTGATGGAGCGCTTGCTCAAGCTGGAAGGGGTGGCCAACGTCAAATCCAGTTTCGTGTTGCAGACGGTAAAGCACACCACCGCATTGCCGCTCGATGGACTTGCAAGACAAACCGCGCCGCATTCCCCGATGCCGCCAAAAAAGGTTTGACACAGGGTATTGCTCCGACTATAGTGCGGGGCTTCTCGCTGGAGGGGTTCCCGAGCGGTCAAAGGGATCAGACTGTAAATCTGACGGCACAGCCTTCGAAGGTTCGAATCCTTCCCCCTCCACCAGATTTTTTAGATGTGCGTAGTGAGACAGCGCCGTGGTGATTTGCCCGGTGAAGCGAGCGGTGTTGGTGTAACGCTTCGTTGTGTGCGGGTGTAGCTCAATGGTAGAGCAGAAGCCTTCCAAGCTTACGACGAGGGTTCGATTCCCTTCACCCGCTCCATGGTTTGTGTGTGGTGCGCCCATGTAGCTCAGTGGCAGAGCACTCCCTTGGTAAGGGAGAGGTCGGCAGTTCAATCCTGCCCATGGGCACCAAGAATACTTGGTGTGGCCTGCGTAAATTGTGTAGCGCGTATTCCTGATTTCGGACAGAGGTATCGATATGGCTAAGGGTAAGTTTGAGCGGACGAAACCGCACGTCAACGTTGGTACGATTGGTCACGTTGACCATGGCAAGACCACGCTGACCGCGGCGATCACGACGATTCTGTCGAAGAAGTTCGGTGGTGAAGCCAAGGACTACGCGTCGATCGATAGCGCGCCGGAAGAAAAGGCACGCGGCATCACGATCAACACGGCACACGTTGAGTACGAGACGGAAACCCGTCACTACGCCCACGTGGATTGCCCGGGTCACGCTGACTACGTCAAGAACATGATTACCGGCGCTGCGCAGATGGACGGCGCGATCCTGGTGTGCTCGGCCGCTGACGGCCCGATGCCCCAGACCCGCGAGCACATCCTGCTGGCCCGTCAGGTTGGCGTGCCGTACATCATCGTCTTCCTGAACAAGTGCGACATGGTCGACGACGAAGAGCTGCTCGAGCTGGTCGAAATGGAAGTGCGCGAGCTGCTCTCCAAGTACGACTTCCCGGGCGACGATGTGCCCATCGTCAAGGGTTCGGCCCTGAAAGCCCTCGAAGGCGACCAGAGCCCGATCGGCGAGCCGGCGATTTTCGAACTGGCCGCTGCGCTCGATTCGTACATCCCGACGCCTGAGCGTGCCATCGACAAGCCCTTCCTGCTGCCGATCGAAGACGTGTTCTCGATCTCCGGCCGCGGTACCGTGGTGACCGGTCGTGTTGAGCGCGGTGTCGTCAAGGTGGGTGAAGAAATCGAAATCGTCGGCATCAAGGACACCGTCAAGACCATTTGTACTGGTGTTGAAATGTTCCGCAAGCTGCTCGATCAGGGTCAGGCCGGCGACAACGTTGGCGTGCTGCTGCGCGGCACCAAGCGTGAAGACGTCGAGCGTGGCCAGGTGCTGTGCAAGCCGGGTTCGATCAACCCGCACACCCACTTCACGGGCGAGATCTACGTGCTGTCGAAGGAAGAGGGCGGTCGTCACACCCCGTTCTTCGCCAACTACCGTCCGCAGTTCTACTTCCGTACCACGGACGTGACCGGTTCGATCTCGCTGCCCGAAGGCACCGAGATGGTCATGCCGGGCGACAACGTGTCGATCACCGTCAAGCTGATCGCCCCGATCGCCATGGAAGAAGGTCTGCGCTTCGCCATTCGTGAAGGCGGTCGTACCGTCGGCGCCGGCGTCGTTGCCAAGGTCATCGAGTAATCGCTGGCTGAGTGTTGTTTCCGATGGGCGCTGCGATGTTGCGGCGCCCTGTAGTCTCTGCTGCAGGGGTATAGCTCAACTGGCAGAGCGTCGGTCTCCAAAACCGAAGGTTGGGGGTTCGATTCCCTCTGCCCCTGCCATATTTTCTGGACTGTTAGACCCGAATGGCTGACAAGCTCAAGTTTGTGCTGGCGCTGCTCCTGGTGGCCGCTGGCGTAGCCGGATTCTACCTGCTCTCCGAGCAGGTGCTCGTGCTGCGCGTTCTGGCCGTTTTGGCGGGCGTGATTGCGGGCGCTGCGACTGCCTGGTTTACTGAGCCGGGGCAGCGTTTTGCCGTTTTTGTTCGGGAAACAGTGACCGAAGCAAAGAAGGTGGTTTGGCCGAGCCGCAAGGAAACGGTCCAGATGACGGGCGTCGTCTTCGCGTTTGTGGTGGCCATGGCGCTTTTCTTGTGGCTCACGGACAAGAGCCTTGAGTGGGTGTTATACGACCTCGTACTGAACTGGAAGTGATTATGCCCAAACGCTGGTATGTCGTGCACGCCTACTCGGGCTTTGAAAAATCGGTTCAGCGAGCGCTGATCGAACGCATCAACCGTGCAGAAATGCAGGATCTGTTTGGTCAGGTGTTGGTGCCGGTTGAAGAAGTGATCGAGATGAAGGCGGGTCAGAAAAGCATTTCTGAGCGCAAGTTTTTCCCGGGCTACGTCCTCGTCGAGATGGAAATGAACGAGGAGACGTGGCACCTGGTCAAGTCGACGCCGCGTGTGACCGGCTTTATCGGTGGCACGGGGAACAAGCCGACGCCGATTTCCGAGAAGGAAGTCGCCAAGATCATGAGCCAGATCCAGGAGGGCGTCGAGAAGCCGCGTCCCAAGGTTCTGTTTGAGGTTGGCGAAGTAGTTCGCGTCAAGGAAGGGCCGTTTACCGATTTCCACGGCGCGGTCGAAGACGTGAATTACGAGAAGAGCAAGCTGCGGGTGTCGGTGACCATTTTTGGTCGCGGCACACCCGTCGAACTGGATTTTGGCCAGGTCGAAAAAACCTGAGCCTGACCCCGCCGCTGGCGGGAACGAGGAGCGCCGGTCATGTGCCGGTGCGTTCGCACTCACTATAGGAGCAAGCCATCATGGCTAAGAAAATCATCGGCTACATCAAGCTGCAAGTGCCGGCTGGTAAGGCCAACCCGAGCCCCCCGATTGGTCCGGCGCTGGGTCAGCGCGGTCTGAACATCATGGAATTCTGCAAGGCGTTCAATGCGCGCACGCAGAGCCTTGAGGTCGGACTGCCGATTCCGGTCGTGATCACCGCCTTCAGCGACAAGAGCTTCACCTTCATCATGAAGACGCCGCCGGCGTCGATCCTGATCAAGAAAGCCGCCGGTCTGCAGAAGGGTTCCGCGAAGCCGCACACCGACAAGGTGGGTAGCGTGACGCGCGCGCAGGTCGAAGAAATTGCCAAGACCAAGATGCCCGACCTGACGGCGGCGGATCTTGAGGGTGCTGTGCGGACCATTGCTGGTTCGGCTCGCAGCATGGGCGTGACGGTTGAGGGGCTCTGATCATGGCAAAAGTTTCCAAGCGCGTGCAAGCGATCCGCGCCAAGGTTGATCGCAATCGTGTGTACCCGATGGCCGAGGCGCTTGCGCTGATCAAGGATTTGGCGAGCGCCAAGTTCGATGAGTCGGTTGATGTGGCCGTGAATCTCGGTATCGATCCGCGTAAATCGGATCAGGTGGTCCGTGGTTCGGTCGTGCTGCCCGCCGGTACCGGCAAGAGCGTTCGTGTCGCCGTGTTTGCACAGGGTGACAAGGCCGAACTGGCCAAGGCTGCTGGTGCAGATGTCGTCGGTTTCGACGATCTGGCTGAGCAGGTCAAGGCCGGTAACCTCAACTTCGACGTGTGTATCGCGACGCCGGACGCCATGCGCGTTGTCGGTCAGCTGGGCCAGATTCTCGGCCCGCGCGGCCTGATGCCGAACCCGAAAGTGGGTACGGTGACGATGGACGTCGAAACCGCCGTGAAGAACGCCAAGGCGGGTCAGGTTCAGTATCGCGCCGACAAGGGCGGTATCGTGCACGCCACCATCGGTCGTGCGTCGTTCTCGGTCGAATCGCTGCAGCAAAATGCTGCTGCGCTGGTCGATGCCTTGAACAAAGCTAAGCCGGCCACGTCGAAAGGTTTGTATCTGCGCCGCGTTGCAGTCTCCAGCACCATGGGTGCCGGGATGCGCGTGGAGCCGTCGAGCGTCATCAGCGCTTGATGCCAGTTTGCCCGGTCGACCCGTAAGGGGCGGTCGGGTCTTTGGGCTGCAGCTCCGAAGGGGCTGCAGGTTGTCAAAGACCGTTGGGGATCATTGTCCGGCTTGTCCGGGCGCGATCTCAAATCTCCGCTCTGTTGTTCGCGGCGGAGGCCCAGCGTAGATGGCGAAGCCCGAATCAGGATTCATTATCGGCCATGCCGATGCTCTTGATCTCCTGAATGACGGTCGCCGCAAGTAGTCCGAACCCGGGGCAGCATGCCTGGGCAAGGCGTAACCATTCAGTGGGAGATGACCGTGGGTCTCAATCTTGAAGGTAAGAAGGCAGTTGTTGCCGAAGTGTCCGCCGAAGTGGCGAACGCTCAGGTGATCGTTGTCGCTGAGTACCGTGGTCTCGAAGTGGGTCAAATCACTGCATTGCGTGCCAAGGCACGTGAGTCGGGCGTTTACCTGCGCGTACTGAAGAACACCCTGGCGAAGCGTGCCATTGCTGGCACGCACTTCGATGGCCTGTCTGACCAGTTGGTTGGTCCGCTGATCTACGGCATGTCCGCAGATCCGGTGGCCCCGGCCAAGGTTTTGCAGGAGTTTTCGAAGACCAGTGACAAACTGATCATTAAAGGCGGTGTCATGCCCAACTACGTCATGGACGCAGCTGGGATCAAGGCACTGGCCACCATGCCGAGTCGTGAAGAGCTGCTTGCAAAGCTGCTCGGTACGATGCAGGCGCCGATCGCCAAGTTTGTCCAGACGCTCAACGAGGTGCCTTCCAAGTTCGTGCGTGCGCTCGCAGCGGTTCGGGACGCGAAAGAGGCTGCGTAATTTCACGAGTAATCGCCGGTTCTTCGGAAGCGGCGTTAGTTCAGTAATCAGGAGTAATTCAAATGGCTATTAGCAAAGACGAAATCCTTGACGCAGTTGCGTCCATGTCGGTTCTGGAACTGTCCGAACTGATCAAGCAGATGGAAGAGAAGTTTGGCGTGAGCGCCGCCGCTGCTGTTGCTGTCGCCGGCCCCGCCGTCGCCGGTGAAGCCGCTGCCGCTGCAGAAGAGCAGACCGAATTCGACGTGATCCTGGCCGCCGTTGGCGACAAGAAAGTCGAAGTCATCAAGGTCGTGCGCGCTGCCACTGGCCTGGGCCTGAAAGAAGCCAAGGACCTGGTTGACGGTGCTCCGAAGGCTGTCAAGGAAGGCGTGGCCAAGGCTGAAGCCGAAGGCCTCAAGAAGCAGCTCGAAGACGCTGGCGCCAAGGTCGAGATCAAGTAATTTCCCGGTCTCAGGCAGGGCTGGCACCCGAAAATGGGCGCCAGCCCTTTCGTACTTTTCGAAGCCAGAAGAGAGCGACGTCGTCACTGACGGCTTGTTGTCTCCTGTCTTCCCACGTCTGAACGCTACCCGGAGCATCTATGGCGTACTCCTACACCGAGAAAAAGCGTATCCGCAAAAGCTTTGCCAAGGGCGGGGCTGTGCTGGACGCGCCCTTTCTGCTGGCGACGCAGATTGAGTCCTTCGCATCCTTCCTGCAGGCGGATACACCGCCGGCGCAGCGGGCCAACCAAGGTCTGCAAGCGGCTTTCACTTCGATCTTTCCGATCAGCAGCCACAGCGGCAATGCACGTCTTGAGTTCGTGCATTATCTGCTGGGCGAGCCCGCGTTTGATGTGAAGGAATGCCAGCAGCGCGGCCTGACTTTTGCTGCACCGCTGCGCGCCCGCGTTCGCCTGGTCATCATGGACCGCGAAGCGCCGAAAGAAACTGTCAAAGAGGTCAAGGAACAGGAAGTTTACATGGGCGAGATTCCGCTCATGACGAACACCGGTTCCTTCGTCATCAACGGAACGGAGCGGGTCATTGTGTCCCAGCTTCACCGTTCGCCGGGCGTGTTCTTCGAGCACGACCGCGGCAAGACGCACGCCTCCGGCAAGCTGCTGTTCTCGGCGCGGGTGATTCCGTATCGCGGCTCGTGGCTCGATTTCGAGTACGACCCGAAAGACTATCTGTATTTCCGCGTCGACCGTCGCCGCAAGATGCCGGTGTCGATCCTGATGCGCGCCATCGGGATGACGACCGAGCAGATTCTGTCGACCTTCCATGACTTCGATCGTTTCGACCTGCAGGCCGAGGGTGCGTCGTTTGCCGTGGTGCCCGAGCGCCTGCGCGGCGAAGTGGCGAAGTTCGATATTCTCGATGCCGACGGCAAGGTCATCGTCGAGAAAGAAAAGCGTGTGACCGCGCGGCATATCCGTCAGTTGGCCGATGCCGGCGTGGCGGCGATCGAAGTGCCGGACGATTTCGTGCTGGGCCGCGTGATCGCCAAAGATCTGGTGGACGCTGAAACGGGCGAGATCGTTGCGCGAGCCAACGACGAGATCACCGAAGAAGTGCTGGTCCAGTTGCGCGACGCCAAGATCGTCGAACTGCCGACGCTGTACATCAATGATCTCGACCGTGGTGCGCACATTTCGCAAACCCTGCGTATCGATGAGACGGCCGATGAGTGGGCCGCCAAGGTCGCCATCTATCGCATGATGCGTCCGGGCGAGCCGCCCACCGAGGACGCTGTCGAGGCCTTGTTCCGCGGTCTGTTCTACGCGGAAGAGCGCTACGACCTGTCGGCCGTTGGCCGGATGAAGTTCAACCGTCGTGCCTATCCCGAGAAGATCGACGACAAGGCACCGGAGTGGTATCGCAGCATGCTCGAGGCCGTCGGCCCGAAGACCGAGGAAGGTCAGGGCACGCTGTCAAACGAAGATATCCTGGCAGTGATCGCGATTCTGATCGAACTGCGCAACGGCCGTGGCGAGATCGACGACATCGATCACCTCGGTAACCGTCGCGTGCGTTCGGTGGGCGAACTGGCCGAAAACCAGTTCCGCGCCGGTCTGGTGCGTGTTGAGCGTGCGGTCAAAGAGCGTCTGGGTCAGGCTGAGTCTGACAACCTGATGCCGCATGACCTGATCAACGCCAAGCCGATCAGCGCTGCCATCAAGGAATTCTTTGGCTCCAGCCAGCTGTCGCAGTTCATGGACCAGACCAACCCGCTGTCCGAGATCACGCACAAGCGTCGCGTCTCGGCACTGGGCCCGGGCGGTCTGACGCGAGAGCGCGCCGGCTTCGAGGTGCGCGACGTGCACCCGACGCACTATGGTCGCGTGTGTCCGATCGAGACGCCGGAAGGTCCGAACATCGGCCTGATCAACTCGCTCGCCTTGTATTCGCGGACCAACCGCTACGGCTTCCTCGAAACCCCGTATCGCAAGGTAGAAGACGGCAAGGTTACCGATCAGATCGATTACCTGTCGGCTATTGAAGAAGGTCGCTACGTGATTGCGCAGGCCAACGCGCAGGTCGACACGAGCGGCAAGCTGACCGGCGATCTGGTGTCGTGCCGTCACAAGGGCGAGTTCTCGCTGGCCGTGGCTGACTCCGTTCAGTACATGGACGTGGCGCCGGGCCAGATTGTGTCGGTGGCTGCATCGCTGATTCCGTTCCTCGAGCACGACGACGCGAACCGCGCCTTGATGGGCGCCAACATGCAGCGCCAGGCCGTCCCGTGTCTGCGTCCCGAGAAGTCGTTTGTCGGTACCGGTATCGAACGCCTGGTGGCGGTCGACTCGGGTACTGCCGTGCAGGCAACGCGCGGCGGTTCGGTCGACTATGTCGATGCCAACCGTATCGTGGTGCGTGTCAACGACGACGAAACCCTGGCGGGCGAAGTCGGCGTCGACATCTACAACCTGATCAAGTACACCCGTTCCAACCAGAACACCAATATCAACCAGCGTCCGATCGTCAAAGTGGGCGACGTGATTGCTCGCGGTGACGTGATCGCCGACGGTGCATCGACCGACCTGGGTGAGCTGGCGCTGGGCCAGAACATGCTGGTCGCGTTCATGCCGTGGAACGGCTACAACTTCGAAGACTCGATCCTGATCTCCGAACGCGTGGTGGCCGATGACCGATTCACCTCGATTCACATCGAGGAGCTGACGGTCGTTGCACGTGACACCAAGCTCGGACCTGAGGAAATCACCCGCGATATCGCATCGTTGGGCGAGTCGCAGCTGTCACGCCTGGACGAGTCGGGCATCGTGTACATCGGTGCTGAAGTCGAAGCCAGCGACGTGCTGGTCGGCAAGGTGACGCCGAAGGGCGAAACCCAGCTGACGCCGGAAGAGAAACTGCTGCGTGCGATCTTCGGCGAGAAGGCCTCCGACGTGAAAGACACCTCGCTGCGCGTGCCCTCGGGCATGAACGGTATCGTCATCGACGTGCAGGTGTTCACCCGGGAAGGCATCGAGCGTGACGTTCGCGCCCAATCGATCATTGATGATCAGCTGCGCAGCTTCAAGACCGACCTGGCTGACCAGATGCGTATTGTGGAGCGCGATGCATTTGCACGTATCCGCCGCATGATCGTCGGTCAGAAAGCCAACGGCGGTCCGAAGAAACTGGCCAAAGGCACCGAGATCACCGAGGCTTACCTCGACAGTCTCGAGTCCTACCACTGGTTCGACATCCGCATGGCGGCTGAAGAGCTGGCGACGCAGCTCGAAGCCGTCCGTGAAGGTCTGGAGAAGACCCGCAAGGACTTCGAGCTGGCCTTCGAGGTCAAGAAGAAGAAACTCACCCAGGGCGACGAACTGCCCCCGGGCGTGCAGAAGATGGTCAAGGTCTACCTGGCCGTGAAGCGTCGACTGCAGCCGGGTGACAAGATGGCCGGTCGTCACGGTAACAAGGGTGTGGTGTCGCGTATCGTGCCGGTCGAAGACATGCCGTACATGGAAAATGGTACGCCGGTCGACGTGGTGCTCAACCCGCTGGGCGTGCCCTCGCGGATGAACATCGGCCAGATTCTTGAAACGCACCTCGGCTGGGCGGCTAAAGGCCTGGGCAACAAGATCGATACGATGCTTCGCGCCAATGCAGCCACCAAGGAAGTGCGGACGCTGCTGGGCGAGATCTACAACACCAACGGCAGGAAGGAAACGCTGGACACCTTCTCCGACGGTGAAGTGCTGGAGCTGGCCGAGAACCTGCGCAAAGGCGTGCCGTTTGCGACGCCGGTCTTTGACGGTGCCACGGAAAGCGAAATCGAGACGATGTTCGAAATTGCCGACCTGCCGATTTCCGGCCAGGTGACGCTGTTCGACGGTCGTACCGGAGAAGCCTTCGAGCGCAAGGTCACCGTGGGCTACAAGCACGTGCTGAAGCTGCATCACCTGGTCGATGACAAGATGCACGCGCGTTCGACCGGCCCGTACTCCCTGGTCACCCAGCAGCCGCTGGGCGGTAAGGCGCAGTTCGGCGGCCAGCGTTTCGGCGAGATGGAAGTCTGGGCGCTGGAAGCTTACGGCGCGGCTTACACGCTGCAGGAAATGCTGACCGTGAAGTCCGACGACGTGACCGGCCGGACCAAGGTGTACGAAAACATCGTCAAGGGCGAGCACAAGATCGATGCGGGCATGCCCGAGTCCTTCAACGTGCTGGTGAAAGAAATTCGCTCGCTGGCTATCGACATCGACCTGGATCGTATTTGAGCCGACTGAGCCCACAGCTCAATCGGATGGAGTGACACATGAAAAGCCTGCTCGCTGATCTGTTCAAACAGACGCTTCCCAATGAGGAAGAGTTTGACGCGATTACTATCGGTCTCGCATCGCCGGACAAAATCCGGTCCTGGTCCTATGGCGAAGTCAAAAAGCCCGAGACCATCAACTACCGCACGTTCAAGCCCGAGCGCGACGGCCTGTTCTGCGCCAAGATCTTTGGCCCGGTCAAGGACTACGAGTGCCTGTGCGGCAAGTACAAGCGTCTCAAGCACCGCGGCGTAATCTGCGAAAAGTGCGGCGTCGAAGTGACCCTGTCGAAAGTGCGCCGCGAGCGCATGGGCCACATCGAACTGGCCTCGCCGGTTGCCCACATCTGGTTCCTGAAGAGCCTGCCCAGTCGTCTGGGCATGGTGCTCGACATGACCCTGCGCGATATCGAACGCGTACTGTACTTCGAAGGTTTCGTGGTGGTCGAGCCGGGCATGACCCCGCTGACTCGTGGCCAGTTGCTGACCGAGGACGACTACCTCGCCAAGGTTGAAGAGTACGGCGACGAGTTCGACGCATCGATGGGTGCGGAAGGCGTGCGCGAGTTGCTGCGCACCCTCGACGTGGCGCAAGAGATTGAGAAGCTGCGCGGTGAACTCGAAGCCACCAGCTCCGATGCCAAGATCAAGAAGTACTCCAAGCGTCTGAAAATTCTCGAGGCGTTCCAGCAGTCCGGCATCAAGCCGGAGTGGATGATTCTGGCCGTGCTGCCCGTGTTGCCGCCGGATCTGCGTCCGCTGGTGCCGCTGGACGGTGGCCGTTTCGCGACCTCGGATCTGAACGATCTGTATCGTCGCGTGATCAACCGTAACAACCGTCTGAAGCGTCTGCTCGAGCTCAAGGCGCCGGAAATCATCGTGCGCAACGAAAAGCGCATGCTGCAGGAGTCGGTTGACTCCCTGCTCGACAACGGTCGTCGCGGCAAGGCCATGACGGGCGCCAACAAGCGTCCGCTCAAGTCGCTGGCGGACATGATCAAGGGTAAGGGCGGTCGTTTCCGTCAGAACCTGCTGGGCAAGCGCGTCGACTACTCGGGCCGTTCGGTCATCGTGGTGGGTCCGCAGCTCAAGCTGCATCAGTGCGGCCTGCCCAAGCTGATGGCGCTCGAACTGTTCAAGCCCTTCATCTTCAACAAGCTCGAACTGATGGGTCTGGCCACGACCATCAAGCAAGCCAAGAAGATGGTGGAGAGCCAGGAGCCGGTGGTGTGGGACATCCTCGAAGAGGTGATCCGCGAACATCCGGTGCTGCTCAACCGTGCGCCGACGCTGCACCGACTCGGTATCCAGGCCTTTGAGCCGGTGCTGATCGAAGGCAAGGCCATTCAGCTGCACCCGCTGGTCTGCGTCGCGTTCAACGCCGACTTCGACGGCGACCAGATGGCTGTCCACGTCCCGCTGTCGCTCGAAGCGCAGATGGAAGCACGCACCCTGATGCTGGCTTCGAATAACGTGATTTCGCCCGCCAACGGCGAGCCGATCATCGTTCCGTCGCAGGACATCGTGCTGGGCCTGTATTACGCCAGCCGCGAAGGCATCGGCGAAAAAGGCGACGGTATGGTGATGCAGGACGTCTCCGAGGTGCTGCGCGCCTACGAGTCGGGCAACCTGTCGTTGCACGCCCGGATCACGGTTCGCCTGAAAGAGGCCGACCTTGGCCCGGACGGTGAGCGTATCGAGCGAGTGACCCGCTATCAGACGACTGCTGGCCGCGCCCTGTTGTCCGAAATTCTGCCGGCCGGTTTGCCGTTCAGCGCCATTGATCGTCCGCTGAAAAAGAAAGAAATCTCGAAGCTCATCAACGCCTCGTTCCGCCGCTGCGGTCTGAAAGCCACGGTGGTGTTCGCTGACCAGCTGATGCAGTTCGGTTTCCGTCTCGCGACGCGTGCCGGGGTGTCCATCGCGGTCAAGGACATGCTGGTGCCGGATCAGAAAGAGCCGATCATTCGCGCCGCCGAAAACGAAGTGAAAGAGATCGCTCAGCAGTATGCGTCGGGTCTGGTGACTGACGGCGAACGCTACAACAAGGTGGTTGATATCTGGGGTCGCACCGGTGACCAGGTTGCCAAGGCGATGATGGATCAACTCGGCAAGCAACGGATCGTGGATCGTTTTGGTGCAACGCCGCGCGACGACTGGTGGAAATCGGTCTACATGCCCGGCGCAACAGCACTCGAAGGCAAGGAAGTCGACCAGGAGTCGTTCAATTCCATCTACATGATGGCCGACTCCGGGGCGCGAGGCTCGGCCGCTCAGATTCGCCAGCTGGCTGGTATGCGAGGCCTGATGGCCAAGCCGGACGGCTCGATTATCGAGACGCCGATTACCACCAACTTCCGCGAAGGCCTGAACGTGCTTCAGTACTTCATCTCGACCCACGGCGCGCGTAAAGGTCTGGCTGACACGGCACTGAAAACCGCGAACTCCGGCTACCTGACACGTCGTCTGGTTGACGTGACGCAGGATCTGGTCGTGACCGAAGACGATTGCGGCACCCGCAATGGCTTCAACATGAAAGCCATGATCGAAGGCGGTGAAGTCATCGAGCCGCTGCGCGAGCGCATCCTGGGCCGCGTGTGTATTGATGATGTGGTCAATCCGGACACGCAGGAAACCGTGGTTGCGTCGGGCGAGCTGCTCGATGAAAACTCGGTCGAGCTCATCGAAAGTCTCGGTATCGACGAAGTGGCCGTGCGTACGCCGCTGACCTGCGAAACCCGCTACGGCCTGTGCGCCAAGTGCTACGGCCGCGATTTGGGCCGTGGTTCGCTGGTTAACGTCGGAGAGGCTGTTGGCGTGATCGCTGCGCAGTCGATCGGTGAGCCGGGTACCCAGCTGACCATGCGTACCTTCCACGTCGGTGGTGCCGCATCGCGGGCCGCTGCCGCCAGTTCGGTTGAGGCGAAGTCGGCCGGTAGCATCCGCTTTACGCAGAACATGCGCTATGTGACCAGCGCCAAGGGCGAGAAGATCATCATCGCGCGTTCGGCAGAGGTGCTTGTGGCCGATGACATGGGCCGCGAGCGCGAGCGTCACAAGGTGCCGTATGGCGCCATGCTGCACGTCACTGACGGCGGCGCGATCAAGGCGGGTCAGCAGCTGGCCACCTGGGATCCGCACACCCGCCCGATCGTGACCGAATTCGCCGGTACGGTGAAGTTCGAGCACGTCGAGGAAGGTGTGACCGTTGCCAAGCAGATCGACGAAGTGACTGGCCTGTCCACCCTGGTGGTGATCGACGCCAAGCGTCGTGGCGGCACGGCAGCGTCCAAGGGCGTGCGTCCTCAGGTCAAGCTGTTCGACGAGAAGGGCGACGAGGTGAAGATCGCGGGGAGTGATCACGCGGTTGCGATCACCTTCCAGGTCGGCTCGATCATTACCGTCAAGGATGGTCAGCAGATCAACGTCGGTGACATCCTGGCGCGTATCCCGCAGGAATCGGCCAAGACCCGAGACATTACCGGTGGTCTGCCGCGTGTTGCCGAACTCTTCGAGGCGCGGTCGCCGAAAGATGCTGGCGTGCTCGCCGAGTTCACCGGCACGGTGTCCTTCGGTAAGGAAACCAAGGGCAAGCAGCGTCTGGTGATCACCGAACTCGACGGCACGGCCCATGAGTTCCTGATTCCGAAAGACAAGCACGTGATGGTGCACGACGGTCAGGTGGTGAATAAGGGCGAGCCGATTGTTGACGGCCCGGCCGAGCCGCACGACATTCTGCGTCTGAAAGGTATCGAAGCGCTGGCGCGTTACATCATTGACGAAGTGCAGGACGTCTATCGTCTGCAAGGCGTGAAGATTAACGACAAGCACATTGAGGTTATCGTGCGTCAGATGCTGCGCCGCGTGGTGATCTCCGATTCGGGCGACACGCGCTTCATCCGTGAAGAGCAGGTCGAGCGCTCCGAAGTGCTGGACGAGAACGACCGTATCGAAGCCGAAGGCAAACTGCCGGCCAGCTACGAAAACGTCTTGCTCGGTATTACCAAAGCGTCCTTGTCGACGGACTCGTTCATCTCGGCGGCTTCCTTCCAGGAAACCACCCGGGTGCTGACCGAAGCGGCGATCATGGGCAAACGCGACGAGCTCCGCGGTCTCAAGGAGAACGTCATCGTCGGTCGCCTCATCCCGGCCGGTACCGGGATGGCGTATCACCGCAATCGCCTGGCCCAGGCCGAAGGTCAGGACTTGGGCGGGGAGCATGCCTGGCCCGCGGCGGCCGAAGAACTCCTGGACTTGCCGCAGGAAGATGTGTCAACGCGTTGACCTTTTAAAACGAACGGGGGTAAAATCCGGCCTCTTTTTGTAGACTGACCAATCGTAGTCAGTCGCAGCCGGAATACACCGCCCGAGGCGGCCCAAAGGGCTGCCTCGGTTTTTTGGGAAATTCTCAAGCTATGCCAACAATTAATCAGCTCGTCCGCAAACCGCGGAAATCTGCCGTTCTCAAAAGCAAGGTGCCGGCGCTGGAAGCCTGCCCTCAGAAGCGTGGCGTGTGCACTCGCGTGTACACCACGACGCCGAAGAAGCCGAACTCCGCTCTGCGTAAGGTTGCGAAGGTTCGCCTGACCAACGGTTTTGAGGTTATTTCGTACATCGGCGGCGAAGGCCACAACCTCCAGGAGCACTCCGTGGTCCTGATTCGTGGTGGTCGTGTAAAAGACTTGCCGGGTGTGCGTTACCACATCGTCCGCGGATCGCTGGACCTGCAGGGTGTTAAGGATCGGAAGCAATCGCGCTCCAAGTACGGCGCCAAGCGCCCGAAGAAAGCTTGATTGTTGGCTCAATAAGAATCGGAAGGGGTTGATATGCCGCGTCGTCGCGAAGTACCCAAGCGTGAGGTCCTGTCGGACCCGAAGTTTGGTAGTCAGGATGTTTCCAAGTTCATCAATGTGATCATGCAGGCCGGCAAGAAAGCCGTTGCCGAGCGCATCGTCTATGGTGCGTTCGATCACATTTCGTCCAAGGCTGGCAAGGACCCGCTGGAGGTCTTTACGGCTGCGCTCGGTAACGTGCGCCCGGTCGTCGAAGTGAAGAGCCGTCGTGTGGGTGGTGCCAACTATCAGGTGCCGGTTGAAGTGCGTCCGTCGCGTCGCATGGCGCTGTCGATGCGTTGGTTGCGTGAAGCGGCCCGCAAGCGTGCCGAGAAGTCGATGGCCCAGCGGCTCGCTGGCGAATTGCTCGAGGCGGCCGAGGGTCGTGGCGCAGCGATGAAGAAGCGCGAAGAAGTGCACCGCATGGCCGAGGCCAACAAGGCCTTCTCGCACTATCGCTTCTAATCTGAATGCGACGTGGATCGAGCCCGTCAGGGCTCGTTTTTTTGTAATCGACTTGAAAGAAAATTGCGCGTTAGCGTGATTGGGAAGGGTTGCCACCGTGGCTCGCAAGACACCTATTGAGCGCTACCGCAATATCGGTATTTCAGCTCACATTGACGCCGGCAAGACAACGACGACCGAGCGTATTCTTTTCTACACCGGCGTGAACCACAAAATTGGTGAAGTTCACGACGGCGCCGCAACCATGGACTGGATGGCGCAAGAGCAAGAGCGTGGCATTACGATCACCTCTGCGGCGACCACCTGCTTCTGGAAAGGGATGGACATGAGCTATCCCGAGCACCATATCAACATCATTGATACTCCGGGACACGTGGACTTCACCATTGAAGTCGAGCGGTCCATGCGGGTGCTCGATGGCGCGTGCATGGTCTACTGCGCGGTGGGTGGTGTGCAGCCCCAGTCCGAGACTGTGTGGCGTCAGGCGACCAAGTACCGCGTGCCGCGTCTCGCCTTCGTCAACAAGATGGATCGCTCGGGTGCGGATTTCTTCAAGGTTGTCGCGCAGATGAAGTCGCGCCTGAAGGCCAATCCGGTGCCGGTGGTGCTGCCGATCGGTGCTGAAGAGCACTTCGAAGGTGTTGTTGACCTGATCAAGATGAAAGCCATCGTCTGGGACGAGGCGTCGCAAGGCACCAAGTTCGACTACGCGGAGATTCCCGCGAATCTGGTCGAAGAGGCAGCCAAGTGGCGTGAGCAGATGGTCGAGGCAGCTGCCGAGGCGACCGAAGAGCTCATGAACGAGTACCTGGAGAGCGGCGATCTGAGCGAAGCGCAAATCATTGCCGGTCTGCGTCGCCGCACTATCGCCTGCGAAATTCAGCCGATGCTGTGCGGTACTGCGTTCAAGAACAAAGGTGTTCAGCGCATGCTGGACGCCGTCATCGAATTCATGCCTTCGCCGGTTGAAGTGGCGGCTATCACGGGCACGGATGAAGATGGCAATGAAGTGATTCGCAAGTCGTCTGACGACGAGAAGTTTTCGGCGCTGGCATTCAAGTTGATGACCGACCCGTTTGTGGGTCAGCTGACCTTTATCCGCGTTTACTCGGGCGTGCTCGATTCCGGCGACTCCGTGCTGAACTCGATCAAGGACAAGAAAGAGCGCATCGGCCGTCTGCTGCAAATGCACGCCAACGACCGTATCGAGATCAAGGAAGTGCGCGCTGGCGATATCGCCGCGTGTGTGGGTCTCAAGGACGTGACGACGGGTGAAACGCTCTGCTCGCTGGATTCGCCGGTCATTCTTGAGCGTATGGAGTTTCCGGACCCGGTGATTCACGTCGCTGTTGAGCCGAAGACCAAGAGTGACCAGGAAAAGATGGGTATCGCACTGAGCCGTCTGGCCCAGGAAGATCCGTCTTTCCGTGTGCGTACCGACGAAGAGTCCGGCCAGACGATCATCTCGGGTATGGGCGAACTGCACCTTGAGATCATCGTTGACCGCATGAAGCGCGAATTCAACGTTGAAGCCAACGTGGGCGCACCGCAAGTGGCTTACCGCGAAGCCGTGCGTTCAGCGGTTGAGCAGGAAGGCAAGTTCGTTAAACAGTCCGGTGGTCGCGGTCAGTATGGCCACGTCTGGATCAAGCTGGAGCCGAATGAAGCCGGCAAGGGCTACGAGTTCGTCGACGCCATCAAGGGTGGCGTGGTGCCGCGCGAGTACATTCCGGCGGTCGATCGCGGTATTCGCGACACCTTGCCGAGTGGTGTGTTGGCAGGCTTCCCGGTGGTGGATGTCAAGGTCACGCTGTTTGACGGTTCGTACCACGATGTTGACTCGAACGAAAACGCGTTCAAGATGGCCGGTTCGATGGCGTTCAAGGACGCCATGCGCAAAGCCAATCCGGTGCTCCTGGAGCCGATGATGGCGGTCGAAGTCGAGACCCCGGAAGACTTCATGGGCAACGTGATGGGCGACCTGTCAGGCCGTCGCGGCATCGTGCTCGGCATGGACGACATTGCAGGCGACATGAAGGGTATTCGTGCTGAAGTGCCGCTGGCCGAGATGTTCGGTTATGCAACGTCGCTGCGTTCGCTGACGCAGGGCCGCGCGACCTACTCGATGGAATTCAAGCACTACAGCGAAGCCCCGAAGAACGTGGCCGAAGCTGTGATCAAGAGCAAGTAATCTCTGATTTTCGACAAGATACAAGGAAATTGAGCAATGGCTAAGGGTAAGTTTGAGCGGACGAAACCGCACGTCAACGTTGGTACGATTGGTCACGTTGACCATGGCAAGACAACGCTGACCGCGGCGATCACGACGATTCTGTCGAAGAAGTTCGGTGGTGAAGCCAAGGACTACGCGTCGATCGATAGCGCGCCGGAAGAAAAGGCACGCGGCATCACGATCAACACGGCACACGTTGAGTACGAGACGGAAACCCGTCACTACGCCCACGTGGATTGCCCGGGTCACGCTGACTACGTCAAGAACATGATTACCGGCGCTGCGCAGATGGACGGCGCGATCCTGGTGTGCTCGGCCGCTGACGGCCCGATGCCCCAGACCCGCGAGCACATCCTGCTGGCCCGTCAGGTTGGCGTGCCGTACATCATCGTCTTCCTGAACAAGTGCGACATGGTCGACGACGAAGAGCTGCTCGAGCTGGTCGAAATGGAAGTGCGCGAGCTGCTCTCCAAGTACGACTTCCCGGGCGACGATGTGCCCATCGTCAAGGGTTCGGCCCTGAAAGCCCTCGAAGGCGACCAGAGCCCGATCGGCGAGCCGGCGATTTTCGAACTGGCCGCTGCGCTCGATTCGTACATCCCGACGCCTGAGCGTGCCATCGACAAGCCCTTCCTGCTGCCGATCGAAGACGTGTTCTCGATCTCCGGCCGCGGTACCGTGGTGACCGGTCGTGTTGAGCGCGGTGTCGTCAAGGTGGGTGAAGAAATCGAAATCGTCGGCATCAAGGACACCGTCAAGACCATTTGTACTGGTGTTGAAATGTTCCGCAAGCTGCTCGATCAGGGTCAGGCCGGCGACAACGTTGGCGTGCTGCTGCGCGGCACCAAGCGTGAAGACGTCGAGCGTGGCCAGGTGCTGTGCAAGCCGGGTTCGATCAACCCGCACACCCACTTCACGGGCGAGATCTACGTGCTGTCGAAGGAAGAGGGCGGTCGTCACACCCCGTTCTTCGCCAACTACCGTCCGCAGTTCTACTTCCGTACCACGGACGTGACCGGTTCGATCTCGCTGCCCGAAGGCACCGAGATGGTCATGCCGGGCGACAACGTGTCGATCACCGTCAAGCTGATCGCCCCGATCGCCATGGAAGAAGGTCTGCGCTTCGCCATTCGTGAAGGCGGTCGTACCGTCGGCGCCGGCGTCGTTGCCAAGGTCATCGAGTAAACAACACAGTCCCGGGCGGCGCACGACGTGCCGCCCTCGCTCTTTGGAATCTATTATGCAAAGCCAAAAAATCCGTATCCGCCTGAAGGCCTTCGACTATCGTCTGATCGACCAGTCCGCGCTTGAAATCGTCGAAACGGCGAAGCGCACCGGCGCTGTGGTTCGTGGGCCGGTTCCGTTGCCGACGCGTATCGAACGCTACGACGTGCTGCGTTCGCCGCACGTCAACAAGGCGTCGCGCGATCAGTTCGAAATCCGTACGCATCAGCGTTTGATGGATATCGTTGATCCGACGGAAAAGACGGTTGACGCCCTGATGAAACTCGATCTGCCCGCGGGCGTCGATGTGGAAATCAAGTTGCAGTAATTCTTGGCTTGTGTTCTGTGCGCCTGGGCCGGTATAATCCGGCCCTTGCGTTTTTCGCGCAAAATCTTTACGGCCCCGGTCAATCGCAACCGGGATTTGGGAGAATAAAATGAGTCTAGGCCTTGTAGGTCGCAAGGTCGGGATGACTCGCATATTCACCGACGATGGTCAAACCATCCCGGTGACTGTGCTTGACATGTCCGACAACCGCGTTAGCCAGATCAAGACCGCTGAGACCGACGGCTATACGGCCGTCCAGGTTGCCTTCGGCAAGCGTCGCGCTAGCCGGGTGGGCAAACCGCTCGCGGGTCACCTTGCCAAGGCTGGTGTTGAAGCCAGCTGGCTACTTCAGGAATTCCGTGTCGATGCGTCGGCGCTCGAAGGCGTTAAGCCGGGTGATGCGCTGAGCGTAGATATTTTCGGTGTTGGCCAGAAGGTCGATATCGTCGGCACGTCCATCGGTAAGGGTTTTGCTGGCGCGATCAAGCGTCACAACTTCTCTTCCAACCGTGCTTCCCACGGTAACTCGCTGTCGCACAACTCGGCCGGTTCGATTGGTCAGGCGCAGGATCCGGGCCGCGTGCTTCCGGGTAAGCGCATGGCGGGTCACATGGGCGCCGTTCAGCGCACCATGCAGAATCTGGAAGTGATTCGTGTGGATGCCGAGCGTCAGCTGCTGCTGGTGAAAGGTGCTGTTCCCGGTGCTCGGGGCGGTGATGTGGTTGTTCGGCCGGCGGTCAAGGGGGCGTAATGGAACTTAAGCTTCTTAATGAGCAGGGTCAGGCTGCCGAAACAGTTCAGGTGTCTGATGTCCTGTTTGGTCGTGAGTACAACGAGGCACTGATTCATCAGGTCGTTGTGGCTTATCAGGCCAATGCCCGTTCGGGTAACCGTGCGCAGAAAGGGCGCTCCGAGATCGCTAAGTCGACTCGGAAGCCGTGGCGTCAGAAAGGTACGGGCCGTGCTCGTGCCGGTATGGCGTCGAGCCCGCTGTGGCGCGGAGGTGGTCGGATTTTCCCGAACTCGCCCGACGAGAACTTCTCGCACAAGGTTAACCGCAAGATGTATCGCGCCGGTCTGGCGTCGATTCTGTCCCAGTTGGCTCGCGAAGGCCGTATTTCCGTGGTTGAGGATTTTGCTCTCGACGCACCGAAGACGCGCCTGGTCGCCGAAAAACTGAAGGGCATGGGTTTTGTGGATTCGGTTCTTGTGATTACCGACGAGCTGAGCGAGAACCTCTTCCTGGCGTCGCGCAATCTGCGCGACGTGCTGGTGCTTGAGGTTTCCGAAGCGGATCCGGTGTCGCTGGTGCGTTTCCCGCAGGTCGTTGTGACCAAGGGTGCGCTGGCGAAGATGCAGGAGGTGTGGCAATGAGTCAGCTCAAGCAAGAGCGTCTGCTGAAGGTGCTGCTCGCACCGCAGATCTCCGAGAAGGCGACTTATATCGCCGACAAGAATGAGCAAGTGGTGTTCCGCGTCGTTTCGGATGCGACCAAGCCCGAAGTGAAGGCGGCGGTTGAGTCGCTCTTCAACGTGAAGGTGAAGTCGGTTCAGACCACGAACGTCAAGGGTAAGGTCAAGCGCTTCGGGAAAATCACCGGTCAGCGCAAGGGTTGGAAGAAGGCGTTTGTCTGCTTGCAGCCGGGCCAAGAAATCAACTTCGCGGCTGGGGAGTGACTGAGCTATGGCGTTGGTAAAAGTTAAGCCGACATCCGCTGGTCGTCGCGCGGTTGTTAAGGTTGTCAATAAAGAGCTGTACAAAGGGCGTCCGCATGCAGCCTTGATCGAGAAGCAGTCGAAGAATGCGGGCCGCAACAATGCAGGCCGCATCACGGTGCGTCATCAGGGCGGCGGACACAAGCAGCACTACCGCATGATCGATTTCCGTCGCAACAAGGACGGTATCGTCGCAAAGGTTGAGCGCGTCGAATATGACCCCAACCGCTCTGCGAACATCGCGCTGCTGTGCTACGCCGACGGCGAGCGTCGTTACATCATTGCGCCGCGCAATATCGAAGTGGGTCAGCAGGTTGTGAGCGGCTCCGAGGCGCCGATCAAGGTGGGTAATGCGCTTCCGATCCGGAATATTCCGGTCGGTACCGTGATCCACTGCATCGAGATGCAGCCGGGTAAAGGTGCTCAGCTGGCGCGTTCGGCAGGTGCATCGGTTCAGTTGCTTGCTCGCGAAGGTTCGTACGCTCAGCTTCGTTTGCGCTCTGGCGAGATTCGCCGGGTGCACGTTGAGTGCCGCGCAACCGTCGGTGAAGTCGGCAATGGCGAGCACGCCTTGCGCAAAATCGGTAAAGCCGGTGCGAATCGTTGGCGCGGTATTCGCCCGACCGTTCGCGGTGTGGTGATGAACCCGGTTGATCACCCGCACGGTGGTGGTGAAGGCCGTACGGGCGAAGGCCGCGTGCCGGTCAGCCCGTGGGGTACGCCCGCCAAAGGCTATCGGACGCGTAATAACAAGCGCACCGATTCGATGATTGTTCAGCGCCGCAAGAAGCGTTAAGGGGTAACGGATGACTCGCTCTCTGAAAAAAGGCCCGTTTGTCGACGCTCACCTTTTGAATAAGGTGGACGCGGCGCGGGGTAGCAACGACAAGCGCCCGATCAAGACCTGGTCACGTCGCTCGACGGTACTGCCGGATTTCGTCGGTTTGACGATCGCCGTGCATAACGGCCGTCAGCACGTCCCGGTGTATGTGTCGGAAAACATGGTAGGCCACAAGCTTGGTGAATTCGCCCTGACGCGTACGTTCAAGGGGCATCTCGCCAGCAAAAAGGCGAAACGTTAAGGAGTCTTGGTAATGGAAACTAAAGCCATCCTCCGCGGCGTCCGCCTCAGCGCTCAGAAAGGGCGTCTGGTGGCAGACCAGGTCCGCGGAAAACCGGTGGAGCAGGCGCTGAGCATTTTGGCGTTTTCCCCGAAAAAAGGCGCACAGATCATCAAGAAGGTGGTCGAGTCCGCGATTGCAAACGCCGAGCACAACGACGGCGCCGATATTGACGAGCTCAAGGTGAAGACGATTCACGTTGAAGAAGGTATGACGCTGAAGCGTTTTACCGCGCGCGCCAAAGGTCGAGGCAATCGTATTCTGAAGCCGACGTGTCACGTGTACGTGACCGTCGGGAACTGAGGGGAACTCATGGGTCAGAAAATTCATCCTACCGGTTTCCGCCTGGCGGTAACTCGGGACTGGACCGCCCGTTGGTATGCATCGAAAAAGGACTTCGCCAAGACTTTGGCTGACGATCTCGCGGTGCGTGCTTTCCTGAAAAAGCGCCTGGCTCACGCCTCTGTGGGTCGTGTGCTGATCGAGCGGCCCGCCAAGAATGCACGCATCACTTTGTTCAGCGCACGTCCGGGTGTGGTGATCGGCAAGAAAGGCGAAGATATCGAGCGCCTGAAAGCCGACCTTCAGAAGATGATTGGCGTGCCGGTGCACGTGAATATCGAAGAAGTCCGCAAGCCGGAAACCGACGCACAGTTGATTGCCGACTCCATCGCTCAGCAGCTCGAGCGCCGGATCATGTTCCGCCGTGCCATGAAGCGCGCAATCCAGAACGCAATGCGTCTGGGCGTTCAAGGCATCAAGATCATGAGTTCCGGTCGTTTGAATGGTGCTGAAATTGCCCGGACCGAGTGGTATCGCGAAGGTCGCGTGCCCTTGCATACGCTGCGGGCGAATATCGATTATGGCGTCGCTGAGGCGAAGACCACCTACGGTATCTCGGGCATCAAAGTCTGGGTGTACAAGGGTGAGATGCTGGGCCGCAATGAGCAGCCCGCAGCCGAGCCGGAAAATGAACCGCGTCGCGCGCGCCGTGGTGGCCGTAATGACGGCGACAATCGCGGCCAGCGCCGTGCGCCCCGTCGTGCCGAAACCGGTGGCGATGCGCCTACTGAGAGCAGGAGTGAATAATGCTTCAGCCGAAAAGAAGAAAGTACCGCAAAGAACAGAAGGGCCGGAACACCGGCCTGGCAACGCGCGGCGCCAAAGTCAGCTTTGGTGAGTTCGGGCTCAAGGCCACCGGCCGTGGCCGTCTGACTGCACGTCAGATCGAATCGGCTCGCCGTGCCATGACGCGTCATATCAAGCGGGGCGGCCGCATCTGGATTCGTGTGTTTCCGGACAAGCCGATCAGCCGCAAGCCCGCCGAAGTGCGGATGGGCTCGGGTAAAGGTAATCCGGAGTACTACGTAGCCGAGATTCAGCCGGGCAAAGTGTTGTATGAAATGGATGGTGTTGACGAATCCCTGGCGCGCGAGGCCTTCCGTCTCGCGGCGGCGAAACTGCCGTTTTCGACCACGTTCGTGACACGTCATGTGGGGTAGTCATGAAAGCAAGTGAACTCCGCGCGAAGAGCGTCGAAGAACTCAATAAAGAAATGCTGGAATTGCTGAAGGCGCAATTTAGTATGCGCATGCAGTTGGCGACCCAGCAACTGACCAATACCAGCCAGCTTGGCAAGGTGCGTCGCGACATTGCGCGCATTCGGACCCTTCTGCGTGAAAAGGCGGCTCAGTAATGACTCAGGAAACGGTGAAATCTTCCCGCACGCTGGTGGGTAAAGTAGTTAGCGACAAGATGCAGAAGACGGTGACGGTGCTGGTTGAGCGTCGCGTCAAGCATCCGTTGTATAGCAAGATCATCATGCGCTCAGCGAAGTATCATGCGCATGACGAAGAGGGCGTGGCAGCGGCTGGTGACTTGGTGGAAATCGAGGAATGCCGTCCGATCTCGCGCTCAAAGAACTGGAAAATCTCCAAAGTGCTTGAGAAGGCGCGAGTCATTTAAATAAATGACGGTAGTGGCTTGCTAAAAATTCAGCGAGCCACTACAATTCCGCTTCTTTGCTCTTTCGAGCATAAAACCCGAACGGGTTCCAAGACTGACCGCCTGGCGGGCCAAGTTGGAGTGTAAAACTCATGATTCAAATGCAAACGGTGCTGAACGTCGCCGATAACTCCGGCGCGCGTTCGGTGATGTGCATCAAGGTGTTGGGCGGCTCAAAGCGCCGCTACGCCGGGGTGGGCGACATCATTAAAGTGGCGATCAAGGAGGCTGTGCCTCGTGGTCGCGTCAAGAAGGGCGATGTGTATAGCGCGGTGGTGGTGCGTACAGCGAAGGGCGTTCGCCGTTCGGATGGTGCGCTCATCAAATTCGATGGCAATGCGGCGGTCTTGCTGAACTCCAAGATGGAGCCGATCGGGACGCGTATCTTCGGGCCGGTGACGCGCGAGCTGCGTACCGAGCGCTTCATGAAGATCGTTTCGCTCGCACCTGAAGTTCTGTAAGGAGCGGTCATGAAGAAGATTCGTACGGGCGACGAAGTCGTCGTTCTGGCTGGCAAGGATCGTGGTCGTCGCGGTGTTGTTCTGCGTCGAGTGGATGCCGAGCTGGTGGTTGTTGAGGGTGTTAATCGTGTCAAGAAGCACGTGCGCCCGAACCCGATGAAGGGTGAGGTGGGTGGTATTGTCGAAAAGGACATGCCGATCCATGTTTCCAATGTTGCGCTGTTCAATCCTTCGGTCCAGAAAGGCGACCGTGTTGGGATTAAGGTGCTTGAGGATGGTCGCAAAGCGCGCGTCTTCAAGTCGAACGGCGAACTGGTCGACGCTTAAGGAAACGCGATGGCACGCTTGCAAGATTTCTACAAGGAAACCGTCGTTCCTGGCTTGGTCAAGCAGTTTGGCTACAAGTCGGTGATGGAGGTTCCGCGAATCACGAAGATCACCCTGAATATGGGTGTCGGTGAGGCGGTTGGTGACAAGAAGATTCTCGAGTTTGCGGTGGGTGACATGGCCAAAGTGGCCGGTCAGAAGCCGGTGGTGACTCGGGCGCGGAAGTCGATCGCTGGCTTCAAGATTCGCGATGGCTACCCGATCGGGTGCATGGTGACGCTCCGTGGTCCTCGTATGTTCGAGTTCCTGGATCGCTTTGTTACGGTTGCTCTGCCGCGCGTTCGCGACTTCCGTGGTATCGGCGCGAAAGGCTTTGATGGTCGGGGTAACTACAACGTCGGCGTCAAAGAGCAAATTATTTTTCCGGAAATCGAATACGACAAGGTTGATGCCCTGCGCGGCATGAACATCAGTATTACGACGACCGCGAAGACTGACGCAGAGGCGCGAGCGCTCCTGACCGCGTTCAAGTTTCCGTTCAAGAATTGAGGGCGATATGGCGAAACTGGCTCTGATCAATCGCGAAGAGAAGCGTCGCAAGCTGGTGGCAAAATATGCCGCCAAGCGGGCTGCGCTGGTAGCGCAAATCAACGACTCCAGTCTGTCGGACGAAGAGCGTATGGCGGCACGGCTGAAAGTTCAGCAACTGCCGCGCAACGCAAATCCGACGCGTGGTCGTAATCGTTGCAGCCTGACGGGTCGTCCGCGGGGTGTGTTCCGTAAATTCGGTCTGTGTCGCAACAAGCTTCGGGAAGTCGCTTTCCGTGGCGAGGTGCCGGGTATGACCAAGGCGAGCTGGTAAGGAGAGACGAAGATGAGTATGTCTGATCCGATCGCCGATATGTTGACCCGCATCCGTAACGGTCAGCAGGCGCAAAAGTCGACTGTTGCAATGCCCTCTTCGAAGCTGAAGGTGGCGATTGCCAAAGTGCTGCAAGAAGAAGGTTATATCGACGGTTTCTCGGTGCGAGAAGCTGGCGGCAAGCCTGAGCTTGATGTGGTGCTCAAGTATTATGCCGGCGCGCCCGTGATCGAGCGTATCGAGCGTATTTCCAAGCCTGGCCTGCGTGTGTATAAGGGCAGCCAGGATTTGCCCCGCGTCATGAATGGCCTGGGCGTTGCGATTGTGTCGACCCCCAAGGGTGTGATGACCGATCGTGCCGCACGTGCTGGTCGTGTCGGTGGCGAAGTCATCTGCATCGTGGCGTAAGGAGGCGGACATGTCGCGTGTAGCAAAAAATCCGGTCTCCGTACCCAAGGGTGTGGATGTCAAGATCGACGCAGCAAACATTACTGTCAAGGGGCCGCTGGGTTCGCTGACTCGTGCGCTTCATCCGGCCGTTACGGTCGTCTTGAATGGCGACGAGGTTCAGTGTGCAGCGGTTGAAGGCGAAGTCGCGGGTCGGGCGATGTCCGGAACGATGCGTTCGCTGGTGGCCAACATGGTTGCCGGTGTGACCAAGGGTTTTGAGCGCAAGCTCACCCTGGTGGGCGTTGGTTACCGTGCTCAGGCTCAGGGCGACAAGCTGAATCTCAGTCTTGGTTTCTCGCACCCGGTGTCGCATCAGATGCCCGCTGGCGTGACGGTGGAAACGCCGACCCAGACGGAAGTGCTGATCAAGGGTGTCGACAAGCAGCAAGTCGGTCAAGTTGCCGCCGAAGTGCGCGCCTATCGGAGTCCCGAGCCCTACAAGGGTAAGGGCGTTCGTTACGCGGACGAGGTTGTGGTCATCCGCGAAACCAAGAAGAAGTAAGGGCCGTTTGTCATGATGAACAAAAAAGCGACGCGTGTGCGTCGGGCTCGCAAAACCCGAGCCAAAATCTCCGAGCTGAAAGCGGTTCGACTGACGGTGTTCCGTTCGAATCTGCACATCTACGCACAGATTATTTCTGGTTGCGGCTCCCGCGTTCTGGCTGCGGCCTCGACGGTCGAGCAAGGTGTGCGTGGCGAAGCTGGCAAGGGCGGCACCGTTGCCGCCGCGGCATCGGTCGGCAAGTCCATTGCTGAACGCGCCAAGGCTGCCGGCATCGAAACGGTTGCGTTTGATCGTGCTGGATTCCACTATCACGGCCGCGTCAAGGCGCTGGCAGAGGCGGCTCGCGAAGCCGGCCTCAAGTTCTAAGCGAGGTTAGCAATGGCGAAACAGCAAACCAAACGCGCCCCGGCAGCCGAAGAACGCGATGATTCCTTTCGCGAAAAAATGGTGGCCATTAATCGGGTCACCAAGGTTGTCAAGGGTGGTCGTATTCTGGGCTTCGCAGCGCTGACGGTTGTCGGTGACGGTGATGGCACGGTTGGCATGGGCAAGGGCAAGTCCCGTGAAGTGCCTGTTGCCGTTCAGAAGGCAATGGACGAAGCGCGTCGCAAGATGGCGAAAGTCTCCCTGAAGAATGGCACCTTGCATCACGCAGTGATCGGCAAGCACGGTGCGGCAACGGTTCTCATGCAGCCGGCACCTACCGGTACCGGGATCATCGCAGGCGGGCCGATGCGTGCCGTCTTCGAGGTGATGGGCGTGACCGACATCATTTGCAAGAGCCAGGGTTCGTCGAACCCGTACAACGTGGTTCGCGCTACGTTGAATGGCCTCTTCGCAGTTCGCACTCCGGCCCAGATTGCTGCCAAGCGCGGCAAGACGGTCGAAGAAGTGATGGGGTGAACTCATGGCTGACAAAAAAGTAAAAGTAACGCTCATCAAGAGCGTCATCGGAACCAAGCAATCTCATCGCGCGACGGTGCGCGGTCTGGGTTTGCGCCGTCTTAACCATACGGTTGAGCTTCAGGACACCCCCGAGGTGCGCGGCATGGTTAACAAAGTCGCCTACCTGGTGAAGTGCGAGGGCTAAATGCAACTCAATACCATCAAATCGGCCGAAGGCGCCAAGCACGCACGCAAGCGTGTCGGTCGCGGAATTGGCAGCGGACTCGGCAAGACTGCCGGTCGCGGTCACAAAGGTCAGAAGTCCCGTTCCGGCGGTTTCCACAAAGTCGGTTTTGAAGGCGGTCAGATGCCGATTCAACGCCGCCTGCCGAAGCGCGGCTTTGTCTCGCTGGTGCGTGGCCGTAACGTTGAAGTCCGCTTGTCAGAGTTGGATCAGCTGCCGGTCGACCAGATCGATCTGCTGGTGCTGAAGCAGGCGGGCGTGATTCCCGCCGATGCGCTGTCGGCGAAAGTGATTCTGTCGGGTGCCATTACGCGTAAAGTCGCCCTGTCGGGCGTCGGCGCGACCAAGGGTGCGCTTGCTGCGATTCAGGCTGCCGGCGGCAGCGTCGCGGCGTAAGGCGGCAGATCGTGGCAAAACAACCCGCGACCCTCGGCACTCAGGGCAAGTTCGGCGATCTGCGCCGCCGCCTTGTGTTCCTGTTGGGGGCGCTGGTGGTGTATCGGATTGGCGCGCACATTCCTGTGCCTGGAATTGATCCGCAGCGTTTGGCGGATCTGTTTCAGACACAGCAAGGCGGAATTCTGGGGGTTTTCAACCTGTTTTCCGGCGGAGCGTTGTCGAGATTCACCATCTTCGCGCTCGGGATCATGCCGTATATCTCGGCATCGATCATCATGCAGTTGATGAGCGTTGCCTCGCCTCAGCTTGAAGCGCTTAAGAAAGAGGGCGAAGCCGGGCGTCGCAAGATTACGCAGTACACCCGCTACGGCACATTGGGTCTGGCGTTGTTTCAGGCAATTGGCATTTCGGTGGCACTTGAGGGGCAGGCCGGCTTGGTGCTGGATCCTGGCCTGATGTTCCGCTTTGTGACAGTTGCTACGCTTGTCACCGGCACCATGTTTCTGATGTGGCTGGGTGAGCAGATTACCGAACGTGGTCTGGGTAATGGCATCTCGCTGATTATCTTCGCGGGTATCGCGTCTGGTTTGCCGAATGCGATTGGCGGCTTGTTTGAGCTCGTCAGGACGGGCGCAATGCACCCCTTCATCGCTTTGTTCATCTGCATTCTTGTGGTGCTGGTGACCGCGTTGGTGGTGTTTGTTGAGCGCGGACAGCGAAAGATTCTTGTCAATTACGCTAAGCGCCAGGTTGGCAACAAGGTGTACGGCGGGCAAAGTTCTCATTTGCCGCTGAAGTTGAACATGGCAGGTGTGATTCCTCCGATTTTTGCATCGAGCATCATCCTGTTCCCGGCAACCTTGGGTCAGTGGTTCGGCGCTTCGGAAGGAATGACGTGGTTGCGGGATATTTCCGCAACATTGGCACCGGGTCAGCCGATTTACGTCATGTTGTATGCGGCTGCAATTGTGTTTTTCTGCTTTTTCTATACGGCGCTGGTGTTCAATGCGCGTGAAACGGCAGATAACCTGAAGAAGAGTGGCGCATTTGTGCCGGGTATTCGTCCAGGTGAGCAAACTGCACGTTACATCGACCGTATCTTGATGCGGCTGACGATGGCGGGTGCGGTGTATATCACGCTGGTGTGTCTGCTTCCGGAGTTCTTGATTCTGAAGTGGAACGTACCGTTTTATTTCGGGGGGACCTCGCTATTGATCATCGTCGTCGTAACGATGGACTTTATGGCGCAGGTTCAGGCTTACATCATGTCGCACCAGTACGAGAGCCTTCTCAAGAAGGCCAACTTCAAAGGTGCGGGAATGCCGATGCGGTAAGAGTAAGAGCACCATGACGAAGGAAGACGGCATCGAGATGCAAGGGGAAGTGATTGAGACGCTTCCCAATGCGATGTTTAAGGTTCGCCTGGAAAATGGCCATACGATTCTTGGCCACATTTCCGGAAAGATGCGCAAGCACTATATTCGGATCCTGCCAGGGGACCGCGTCACGGTGCAATTGACGCCATACGATCTGACCAAGGGGCGGATAACTTTCCGCACCAAGTAACAAGATGTTCAGGAGAAAGAAATGAGAGTTCAAGCTTCTGTGAAGCGCCTCTGCCGAAATTGCAAGATCATTCGCCGTAAGGGCGTGGTTCGTGTGATTTGCACCGATCCGCGTCACAAACAGCGTCAGGGTTGATAGCGCAAGCTATCAGAACTATAATTTAAGGTTTAACTTTCTGGGGTGATCGGATGGCCCGTATTGCTGGGGTAAACATTCCCAATCACAAACACGCGGAAATCGCTTTGACGGCGATTTTCGGGGTTGGCCGGACTCGCGCGCAAAAAATTTGCGACGCAGCCGGTGTTGCACGTTCGACGAAGATGAAGGACTTGACTGAGTCGGATATGGAGCGTCTGCGCGACGAGGTGGGCAAATTCTCGGTTGAAGGCGATTTGCGTCGTGAAATCACGATGAGTATCAAGCGCCTGATGGACCTGAGTTGCTATCGTGGGCTGCGCCATCGTCGCGGTCTGCCGTGTCGTGGTCAGCGTACCCGCACTAACGCCCGCACCCGTAAGGGACCGCGCAAGGCAATTGCCGGCAAGAAGTGATAGAGACGAGATATGGCTAAGACTGCAACCAAAGTTCGCAAGAAGGTAAAGAAGAACGTCGCCGAAGGCATCGTTCATGTTCATGCGAGCTTCAACAACACGATCATCACCATTACCGATCGCCAGGGCAACGCGTTGTCTTGGGCGACTTCCGGTGGTGCCGGATTCAAGGGCTCGCGTAAGAGCACTCCGTTCGCAGCCCAGGTGGCCGCAGAAGCTGCTGGTAAGGCGGCTCAGGAATGTGGTGTGAAGAACGTCGAAGTGCGCATCAAGGGCCCGGGTCCGGGGCGTGAGTCGTCGGTGCGTGCGCTGAACGCGCTGGGTATCAAGGTGACCAGTATCACTGATATCACGCCGATCCCGCACAACGGTTGCCGGCCGCCCAAAAAGCGCCGTATCTAACAAGGAGTAAAACGTGGCCCGCAATCTTGATCCCAAGTGCCGCCAGTGTCGCCGTGAAGGCGAGAAGCTGTTCCTGAAAGGCGAGAAGTGCTTTACCGATAAGTGCGCCATCGAGCGCCGCGCCTATGCGCCGGGTCAGCACGGTCAGCGTTCTGGTCAGCGCATGTCTGGCTATGGCGTGCAGCTGCGCGAAAAGCAGAAGATCCGTCGTCTGTACGGTGTGCTCGAGCGCCAGTTCCGGAAAGTCTACGCCGAGGCAGATCGTCGTCGCGGTCAGACTGGTGAGAACCTGCTGCAACTGCTGGAAGGTCGTCTGGACGCCGTTGCCTATCGTATGGGTTTTGGTGTCTCCCGCGCTGAATCGCGCCAGATCGTTCGTCACAACGGCGTTCTGGTCAACGGCCAGCGAGTGAACATTCCTTCTTATAACGTTCGCCCTGGCGACGTCATTGAAGTGACTGAAGCCGTTCGTGGCACGCTGCGTGTTAAAGCTGCTCTGGAAGCGGCTGAATCCCGCGGTTTCCCCGAGTGGATCGAAGTGGACGTGAAGGCTGGCAAAGGCGTTTTCAAAGCCTACCCGCAGCGCAGCGAACTGCCCGCAACGCTGAACGAAGGTCTGGTCGTCGAACTTTATTCCCGCTGATTGCGGCTTCTGACGTAATTTGCGAAACAAGGACTGCTGATGCAAAGCAATGTACTGCTGAAACCGCGCATCATTGACGTACAAAGCCTGTCGACCGTGCATGCACGGGTCACGATGGAGCCGTTCGAGCGCGGATTCGGACACACGCTCGGTAACGCCCTGCGTCGGATTTTGCTCTCGTCGCTTCCCGGCTGTGCTCCGACTGAAGTCAGCATCCAGGGGGTGCTGCACGAGTACTCCACGCTGGATGGTGTTCGTGAGGACGTCGTTGATCTGCTGCTGAATCTGAAGGGCGTTGTGCTGAAAATGCACAATCGCACGGATGCGACGCTGCGCCTGGCAAAATCGGGCGAAGGTATTGTGACCGCGGCTGACATCGAGACGACGCACGACGTTGAGGTGATCAACCCTGACTTCGTGATCGCTCATCTGGCACCGGGCGGCAAGCTCGACATGGAAATCAAGGTCGAGGAAGGTCGTGGCTATCAGCCGGCGAACCAGCGTCCGACGAATGGTGAATCCAAGTCGATTGGCCATGTGGTGCTGGATGCGTCGTTCAGCCCGGTTCGTCGTGTCAGCTACAAGGTCGAGAGTGCTCGCGTTGAGCAACGTACCGACCTGGATCGTCTGGTGATCGACATTGAAACCAATGGTGCGGTCGATCCGGAAGAAGCGATTCGCTTTGCTGCACGTGTGCTCGTGGATCAGCTGTCTGTGTTTGCTGATCTCGAAGGTACGCCGGTTGAGGTTGAGGCCGCACAGGCGCCGACGATCGATCCGGTGCTGCTGCGCCCGGTGGATGATCTGGAGCTGACGGTTCGTTCGGCTAACTGCCTCAAGGCAGAGAACATCTACTACATCGGTGACCTGATCCAACGGACGGAAACCGAACTGCTCAAGACGCCGAATCTCGGACGCAAGTCGCTGAACGAGATCAAGGAAGTGCTCGCCTCGCGCGGCCTGACGCTCGGCATGAAGTTGGAAAATTGGCCGCCGGCCGGGCTCGAGAAGCTCGGTTGATTCGGCAGGGATAAAGGAACGAGATCATGCGTCACCGTAACGGTCTTCGCAAGCTGAACCGCACCAGTGCACACCGCCAGGCAATGTTCCGCAACATGGCAAACGCACTGCTGCAGCACGAAGTCATCAAGACGACTCTCCCGAAGGCGAAAGAATTGCGCCGGGTGGTTGAGCCCCTCATCACGCTGAGCAAGAAAGCGACGGTGGCTAATCGCCGCCTGGCATTTGATCGCCTGCGCGATCGCGATATGGTGGTCAAGCTCTTCAATGAGCTGGGCCCGCGTTACGCGACCCGCAACGGTGGCTACCTGCGTATTCTGAAGTTCGGTTTCCGTGACGGCGATAATGCGCCGATGGCGATTGTCGAGCTGCTGGATCGTCCGGAAGAAGCCGCTGCGCCGGTTGAAGCGCCCGCTGAAGAGCAGGCTGCTTAAGTTCAAATGAGGCGGGCTTCGGCTCGCCGGGTTTGGAATACAAAACGCCCCGACATGTTCGGGGCGTTTTGTATTGTGGTGTCGGTTTTGCCCCGCGCAACATTCGCAGTGCCATGCGCGTTGGTTATCAGCCGGCATCCTCGTTGAAGCGGTGGATGGCTCTGCGGTCGCGTTTCGTGGGGCGCCCGCCCTGGCGGGGTTCGGCCTGTGCTGCTCGTTGGGCGCGCATGGCGTCGGCGTGTGCAATGCTCTCGGGGGTTTCGGTGTAGAGCTGTTGCGCGACGGTGGCGGAGCCGCGCGACTCTGAAAGGGCTTCAACGACGACCGAGATTCTCCGTGTGCCGACCGTGATGTCGAGCAGATCGCCGCAGCGAAGCGTACGCGCCGGTTTGGCGCGGACACCGTTGAGGTGGATGTGTCCGCCGTCGATGGCCGTTTTGGCCAGACCGCGGGTCTTGAAGAATCGCGCGGCCCAAAGCCATTTGTCGATTCGCGGGCCTGTTTCGGTACTCACTCGCGCACCGGGCGTTTTGCCAGCTTGCGTTGCAGGGTGCGTCGGTGCATCTTGAGGGCGCGCGCGGTCGCCGAAATATTGCCTTGGTTCTCCGCCAGAACGCGTTGAATATGTTCCCATTCGAGACGATCGACTGACATGGTTTCGAGCGGCGCAGCGTCGTTGGCGTCGGGGACTGCGTCGAGCAGTGCGCGAAGAATGCTGTCGGCGTCTGCCGGCTTCGCAAGGTATTGGTGGGCGCCAAGTTTGATCGCCTCTACTGCTGTGGTGATACTCGCGTAGCCGGTGAGAACGAGAATGCGCGTGTCGGGCCGTATTTCGCGCAAAGGCGCAATCAGCGGGAGACCGGAGCTGCCATCGAGGTTCAGGTCGAGGATGACGGCGTCAGGTCGCAGGCGACGCATTTCCTGTAGCGCGGTCGCGGCGTCGAGTGCTCCGCAGCACGTGAGTCCGCGATGCGACAAGGTGCGGCAGAGGATCCGGTTGAAGGCCGGCTCGTCGTCGATCACCAGAACGGTCTGAATGCCAAGTGTCGTCATGTGCTCAGAAGGGGAAGTGTGACGGTGGTTATGGTACCGCCTCCGTCGCGCGGGGCGTAACGCAGTGTGCCGCCAAAGGCTTCGATGGCGCCCAGACTGAGGAGCAGGCCAATACCCAGGCCGCCCTCATCATGGCTCGGGTGTCGCGGCGCTTCATGCAAGGCGTTGAGTATGTCGGGTGGAATGCCCGGGCCCTGGTCTGCGATGTTGATCGAGACCGTGGCGCCGTCGCGATGGGCCGCAAGGGTGGCGCTTTGATCCGGCGACGCGGTCAGCGCGTTGTTGATGAGGTTGTGCAGCGCCTGTGTCACGGACTGGTCAGCCACCATGCGCAGCCCGGTGAGCTGCTCCGAGTCGGCCCAATCGATGCGAGCATCCGGACGTTGTGATTCGATCGTCATCACCAGATCATCCAGCCAGTCGGCGATGTCGAGTGCGCCGCCGGCTTCGACCCGCGCCTGTCCGCCCGACGCGGTCAGGCGGGACAGGATGGTTCGACAATGGCTGATCTGCTGCGCCATGGTGCCCAGATCCTCGCGCGTTTCAGGATCGTCGCCGCACTGGGCTTGCAGGCTGTCGATGATCAGACGCATGGTGCCCAATGGTGTGCCCATTTCGTGTGCCGCGCCAGCGGCGAGGTTGGCCATGGCGACAATGCGCTCGTTGCGCAACCGGCGTTCCCGGGCGTGTGCGAGTGCGAGGTCGCGGGCGCGGACGGTTGCGGTCATGCGCGACACATACCATGTGATGACCAGTGCCGACACCGCGAAGGTGCCCCACATTCCGGCCAGATGCCAGTCGATGGCGCGTGTGGGGTCTGCGAGGCCGAGGGGACGATGATGCGTCCATAACCAGGAGTAGACCGAGATCGACAGCGCGGCGAGCAACCACGTCTGCATCGCGGGCAGCACGGCGGCGCCGACGGCAATCAGGGGTAGAAAAAGCGAAATGAGTGGATTGGTGGCGCCGCCCGTCAGGTAAAGCACGCCGCTCCAGGCGGCCAGATCCACCACCAGTTCGAGGAGAAGGCTCCACGGGCCCGGCTCGTGGCGTGCGAGGAAAACGAACCGGGCCATGGCGTTCCACGCCCCGAGTGCGCCGGCGATGAGCAGGATCGGGACGGCGGGAATGCTGATGTTCAGGGCGGGCGCGGCGCCGATGGCCAGCACCAGCATGGCGGCTACCGAATACCAGCGTAGTGACACAAGTCGTGTCAGTGGGCGGCTGTCGGCGCGCGGTGTCGTGGTGTCCGGCAAGGAAAACTTAGCTGTTGGCATCGCGCCACATTATGGCGGAAGTGCACACCCGGCGGACTGGTGCGACGAACTGCCGCAGCCCGTTTGGATGTGTTTGGAGTAGCCTTCTGCGCGATAAGTCAATGGAAGGGAATGTCATGAAGAATGTTCGAAACCTGGTGACTGCGCTGGTGCTGTCCTGTTCTGCAGTGGCTGCGATTGCAGGCGATGTGACGGTCAGTGAGCCTTGGGTGCGCGGCACGGTGGCAGCGCAGAAAGCCACGGGCGCGTTCATGGGGTTGACTGCGGCGAAGCCGATGCGACTGGTCGGGGCAAGCAGCCCGGCAGCGCCTGCGGTTGAGGTGCACGAAATGAGCATGGAAAATGATGTGATGAAAATGCGTCCGGTGGCGGGGATCGATCTGCCTGCGGGTCAGATGGTGGCCCTCAAGCCCGGCGGCTATCACATCATGCTGATGGGACTGACGGCGCCCCTGCATGCGGGGGCAAGTGTGCCCCTGACGCTGAGCTTCGAAGCTGCGGATGGCACGCGGGAAGAGGTTCAGATTGAAGCCCCGGTGCGCGAGTTGGCGGCGCCCGCCATGAAGATGAAGCACGGCGCCCACTAAGCGCTTGCGTCAGAGGCATCAAGGCCGCCTGCGTGGGCGGCTTTTTTATTGGGTCGGCATCGCCGGTCAGTCAGACGGGGTATGATCCGGCCGAACGCTTATTCAGGAGGTTCGGCATGGCTTGCATACTTGTCACCGGCGGTGCGGGGTATATCGGATCGCACACCTGTGTTGCGCTGCTCGCGGCAGGGCACGAGGTGGTTGTGGTCGACAATTTCAGCAACAGCAATCCGCTGGCTTTGACGCGGGTCGCCCGGATCGCCGGTCGCCCGGTCGCAGCGCTTCACGAAGTCGACATCCGTGATCGCGCCGGGCTGGACGCAGTGTTTGCCGCGCGGCGCGTGGATGCCGTGATTCATTTTGCCGGCTTGAAAGCGGTGGGTGAATCGGTGCAGAAGCCGCATGCCTATTACGACAACAATGTCACCGGCACGCTGGTGTTGCTGGAGGTGATGGCGGCGCATGGTGTCAAGCGCATGGTCTTCAGCTCGTCGGCGACGGTGTATGGTGACCCGGCCAGCGTGCCGATTCGCGAAGACTTTCCGACCGGACCGACCAATCCCTACGGGCGGACCAAATGGATGCTCGAGTTCATCCTGCAGGATGTGGCTGCCGCCGACGCCGACTGGCAAATGGCTTTGCTGCGCTACTTCAACCCGGTCGGTGCGCACCCATCCGGGCTGATCGGCGAGGACCCCAACGGTATTCCGAACAATCTGATGCCCTATGTCAGTCAGGTCGCGGTGGGCAAGCTGGCCGAACTGAGCGTGTTTGGCGACGATTACGCGACCGTGGATGGCACGGGCGTGCGCGATTACATTCATGTGGTCGATCTGGCGATTGGGCATGTGCGAGCCGTCGAGCGACTGATGGCGGGCGCCGGGGTGCTGACGCTGAATCTCGGCACCGGCCGTGGCTATAGCGTGCTGGAGGTGGTCAAAGCCTTCGAGCAGGCATCTGGCAAGTCGGTGCCCTACCGGATTGCGCCGCGGCGCGCGGGCGACATTGCACAGTGCTATGCCGACCCAGCGCTGGCGCTGACCGAGCTGGGCTGGCGCGCAGAACATGATCTGGCGGATATGTGTGCCGATGCCTGGCGCTGGCAGTCTGGCAACCCCGACGGTTACGGCCCCTGAGTTGCTGGCGGGTGTCGCGCTGGACGCCGACAGGCGGCCCGCCTATGATGCGGTTTGTTTTTGCACAAAAGTAAATCATGACCGGTTCCGCCACTGACAACGCCACCCACGAAGCCTTGCGCCTGTTCCGCAGCATTTATGCTGGCGTACGCCACCATTTGCAGAATATCGAGCGGCGCTGCGGCGCCAGCGGCGCACAGGTGTGGGCGCTGGCTCTGGTTGCCCGTCAGCCCGGCATTCGGGTCACCGAATTGGCTGGCGCGATGGCAATCCATCCGTCGACCGCCAGCAATTTGCTGGCCAAAGCCGAGAAGGGGGGCTTGCTGCGACGTGAGCGCTCGCAGGCGGACCAGAGAGTGGTCAAGCTGTTTTTGACTGAGCTCGGCGCCGACACGCTAGCCAAGGCGCCCGAGCCGGTCGCGGGCCTGTTGCCTGATGCGCTCGCCCGGTTGCCGCAGGACGTGCTGCTCCGTCTCAGCGCTGACCTGCAGCTGCTGGCGACCCGCATGGACGTGCAGGAAGATGCGGCCGGCCGGCCCTTCTCCGAACTCTGAACGACCCATCGATCGACACCAACGATGAACTGGCCGTTTCTGCCCGCGTGGCCACCTGATATCAATGGCTTCATCCTGTTCGGCCTGCTCATGCTGGCCGGACTGCTCGGTGGCGAGGCCGCGCACCGCAGCGGCTTTGTGCCGCGCATTACCGGCTTTATCGCGATCGGTTTCGTGCTTGGCCCCAGTCTGGCCGGCGTGCTCACTGCCGAGATGCTCGACGGCGCGCAGGTGTTCGTCGATGTCGCACTTGGGCTGATTCTGTTTCAGCTGGGGCGCCTCCTTGATCTGTCGCTTGCCCGGCGGGAGCGTTCGTTGTTTGCTGCGGCCATAGCGGAAGCGGGTCTTGCCTTCGCAGGCATTTTCGCGGTGCTGACCCTGTTCGATATCGCACCGATGCAGGCGGCGGTCGCCGCAGCGATCGGCATTTCGTCGTCGCCCGCAGTGGTGCTGCTGGTGGTCAAGGAACTCGGCGCCAAGGGGCCGCTGACGGATCGCAGCCTGATGCTGGTGGCGATGAACAACATCCTCTCCTTTCTCGCCTATACCGCTTTGCTGCCCTTTATTCACTACGCACACAACTCGGGTTGGGAGATTGCGGTTCTCGAGCCCTTGTATGTGCTTGGCGTGTCTCTGGGGATTGCCGGCGTGTTTGCGTGGTTGTTGCTGCGCTTGGCGCGCATGCTGCCCAAAGATGAAACCACTCAGTTCGCGCTGTTGATCGGCATGGTGGTGGGGACGGTCGGGGTGGCCCAGCTGGCCAACGGTTCGATGCTGCTGAGTCTGCTCGCGCTCGGCGTCATGACCCGCAACCTCGATCGCCATTCGCATGTGTTGCCGGTTGATTTTGGCAACGGCGGGGAGATCTTCTTTGTGATCCTGTTCGTTGTGGCGGGCGCTCGGCTGCATCTGGCGGACCTGAGCTCCGCCGGCTTCGCTGCCGTCGCCTTCGTATTGGCGCGCTTTGTCGGCAAGAGTGCCGGGGTGATGCTCCTGACCCGCGCCGGGCTGGATTTCAGGCAGTCCGCCCTGACCGGGCTGACGCTCGTGCCCATGGCCGGTATGGCGATCGGCCTGACGCAAATGACCGCCGCACGCTATCCTGAGTTTGCAGCGACCTTGTCGGCCATTGTGCTCGGCGCCATCGTGATCCTCGAAACCATCGGGCCGCTGCTGACCGAGTACGCACTCAAACAAAGTGGCGAGGTGCCTGGTATTCTCGCCGGGGGCGTGGTGGCGCCAGTGAATGAAATTGAGTCGTCGAGCGATGCGCCCGAGGTGTCGCCAGTCATGGAGAGCAAAGATGCGTAATGTGCTTCTGGCCGTATCGCTCGTGTTGGCTGCGGTGTTCGCGCTGCAGAACTTTCACACGGTGGAACTGAGCTTTGTCATCTGGCGTTTTGAGTCCACGCTCTCGGTCGCGCTCCTGCTGGCCTTGGTGCTTGGCGTGTTGATCGGGGCGCTGGCGATGCTGCCCTGGACCCTGCGAACGCGCAAAGAGGTCCGCCAGGTCCGTCATCAACTGGCGGATGTCGCATCGCACCCCGTACCTCCGCAGCCGTCCTCTACAGCCCCGAAATTGCCCGCTCGGGGTCAGCCTCGATAAGTGTGCGCGACGGGCTACCAGTTACGGCGAATCCGGTTGCGGTGTTGCACGTCGCTGGGCAGATGTTTCTGCATGGCCTCGAGGCGCTGCTCCAGGAGTTTGGTGGCCTGTTCGAATGTGCTTCGATTCAGCCGGGGCAACTCGCTTTGTCGGGCGATAAGTCGCGCGAACAGCTCAATGTGATGCTTGCGCTGCTGGCTGTCGGACGACAGAAAAATGCCCAGACCGGCCTGATCAAGCGTTTCGAGCACTTTGAGGCGACGTTCGACGCGGCGCAGATAGCGGCTTTGCGGATCCTGGGCGGTGCTGGGTGTCGGGTCCGGCATGGCAGAGCTCCTTGGCGGCAAATGGGGGTGCTGGCAGGCGCCCGCTTTGGCGCCCGCCATCACCTGGCAAATTAGCACACGCCTTCGGCCGCCGTGGCGCTCAGGCGCTGCCCGGCCGAATGCGCCCGCCGACCGGGCCGCGCGTGATCACGCGTGATGGATCGTGGTACCCAGCAGGGCAATGAACTGCGCAATCCATTGCGGGTGCGCAGGCCAGGCGGGCGCGGAGACCAGATTGCCATCGGTCATCGCTGCATCGACCGCGATCCCCTCGAAGTGGCCGCCGGCGGCGCGTACATCCGGGCCACAGGCCGGGTAGGCCGTGCAGTGCTTTCCGCGCAGGACATCGGCGGCCGCCAGTACCTGCAGGCCGTGACAGACGGCGGCGATCGGTTTGTTGGCCTGATCGAAGTGCCGCACGATGTCGAGTACACGCGGGTTGAGGCGGATGTATTCGGGTGCTCGTCCGCCGGGGATGCACAGCCCGTCGTAGTCGGCCGGGTCGATGGCGTCGAAGCTCGCGTTGAGCGTGAAATTGTGACCGCGCTTCTCGGTATAGGTCTGATCGCCTTCAAAATCATGAATGGCGGTTGCGATCTGATCGCCGGCCTGTTTGTCCGGGCACACGGCGTGCACGGTGTAGCCGACGGCCAGCAAGGCCTGGAACGGCACCATCAGTTCATAGTCTTCGACGAAATCGCCGGCCAGTATCAGTATTTTTCGAGTCATGTTTGTCTCCTTCAGGGGTGGGCTTCGCGCCAGGGTGACATCGCCGCGAAGGCAACTACACTGTAGGGAGCCGGCCGGCGGTCGGGGTAGTAGTGAGCTGCTACAAGGAGCTGAGATGTGCAATCTGTATTCGGGGCAGGACCCGGCCAACTACGAGACGGTGAAGCGGTCGATCCGTTTGAATGGCCATGTGACCAGCGTGGCGCTGGAGCGTCAGTTCTGGGACATTCTTGAGCGCCTGGCGGCGACCGAGGGTTTCAGCCTGTCGCAGTTTCTCGCGCGTCTGTACGGGGAGTTGTTGCAGAAGCAGGGCGACGTGGGCAATTTCTCATCCTTGCTGCGGGTGGCCTGCACGATTTATCTGAGCCGGGGCGAGCAGCCGTCGGACGAGGCCTCTGCGGCCGCTGCAGCCTGAACCGTTGCTCAGGCCGCGCGTGCCGGCAGCCGATTGCCCGGCGCCTCGGCCGACGGCCGGCCGATGAGATAGCCCTGGGCGTATTCGATGCCGATCTCTTCGAGCAGGGCGAAAATCGCTTCGCTTTCGACAAATTCGGCGATGACTTCGATGTCGAGTTCGCGCGCCAGGGCGGTGATGCTGCGCACAAAGACCTGGTCGCGATCGTTGTTGAGCATGTTGGCGACGAAATCGCCCTCGATCTTGAGGAAGTCGAAAGTGAAGTTGCGCAGGTAGTGGAAGGACGAGAAGCCGGAGCCGAAGTCGTCGATCGCCAGCTTGAAGCCTTCGGAGCGCAGCTCTGACAAGAAGCGCTGCATCAGGGCCAGATTCTTGACCGTGTCGCGCTCGGTGATCTCGAACACGATGCGTTCCGGTGGAAAGCCCGACGCCGCCACGATGTTGCGCAAGGTGGTGGTGAATTCCGACAGCACCAGCGCCCGTGGCGAGAGGTTGAAGAACAGGTAGCCGTCGTAGTCGGTCTCCTTCACCTTGGCCAGCGCGGCTTCGATCACGATGGCGTCGAGGCGGTGGATGACGCCGACTTTCTCGGCAATCTCGATGAACTGATCGGCGCGGATGACCTCGCCATTGATCTCGATGCGCGACAGCACCTCAACGGCGGTGACGCGCTTGTTGCCCACGCCCATGATCGGCTGAAAGTAGGGCGTGATGCGCTTTTCTTCGACCGCGGCCAGCACCGCCACACCCATTTCGGACAGGTCGCGGAACACCGCCATGACGTCGGCGTTGGTGGGCAGGCGCACGCGCTCCTTACCTTCGGCCTTGGCGCGATACATCATGGTGTCGGCAAACAGGAACAAGTCCTTGGCGTCGGCCGCGTGGTCGGGGTAGACCGCCACGCCGATGGATACCGAGGCGTGGACCTTGTCGCCGGTTGGCACGTCGATCGAGACCTTGCGCGCCACGTCGAGCACGCGCTGCGCCACCGTGTAGCCTTGCTCCATGTCGGCCTCGGGCAGCACCATCACGAACTCGTCGCCACCGTAGCGCGCAAAGATGTCGCCGGGGCGCAGGGCCGCGCCAACGCTGCTGGAAAACTGCTGCAAAAAGCGGTCGCCGCTGGCGTGGCCGTAGTGATCGTTGATGAGCTTGAAGTTGTCCAGATCGAGCAGCAGCAAGGTGAAGGGCACCGAGTGGCGCTGGCTGCGGCCGATTTCGTAGCCGAGCAGTTCCCAGAACACGCGCTGGTTGTACAGGCTGGTGAGCGGGTCGCGGGTGGCGTAGTACTCCAGGTCGCGGGTGTATTTGTGGATGGCCTTGATCGAGCCGACCACGTTGAGCAGCGTCGACAGAATGCTCTCCAGCACCAGCATGTGGGTCTGGTCGGTGAGGGTTTCGGTATGCACGCCGATGCCGACGATGCCGCCGATTTTGGGCTGTTCGACAAACAGGGACTTCACCTTGAGCGCCAGATTGGTGGTGTCGACATCGTCGGCGAGCGGCCGCGTGCTGTCGTGGTGGTGACGCAGGGTCACCTCTGCGGGGCCCGACAGGCGCGGGTGGGTCTGAACCGCTTCCGAAATCTGCGCTCCGACCCGTGCGAGAAGCCTGTCACTGGGCTGGCCGTGCCAGAACACTTCCACATCGAAGGTTTCATCGTCGATCTGGAATACCGAAAACAGCACATGCACCTCGATCATCGCGTTGATGTCGCGCAGCAGCTGGGTGACGTACTCGCGCCAGTCGCGGATTACGTCCGAGGTGATGACGAATTTCTCAAGCAGGCCGATCTCGAACAGCAGGATGTCCTTGTCGACCGCAATTGAACGCAGGCGCATGGCCAGGGTGCCCAGCGCGTGCTGGATGCGTTCGATTTCTTCGAAACCTTGATGCGCGCGCGGGCTGCTCAGTTGTTTGAGGTCGGCGACGGTACTGATGGCGTTGACCTGTGCCTCGACACTATCGACGCTGCGTCCGATGCGGCGGCTGACCCACCAGACAGCGCCGCTGGCAATGCCGGCGCCCAACAACAGGCTGGGCATGGCACTGAAGAAGAAGGCCCACAAGGCTTCGGACATGACCTGGGCGAGCGGCGCACGTACCTCAATGGCGCCCAGGACCTGTCCTTCCTGAACCTGCGCATGGCAGCTCAGGCAGCGTGCTTCGGCCTTGAGCGGGAATACGGAGCGCAGCACGTTGTTGGTGCTTTGCTCTTGGGGGCGTCCAGTGCTCAGGGCTGCCTGGACCATGGCGTCGGGCGAGCGGCTGGCGCCTGAGGCCGGTGTTGCGCCGTAGATGCGAATGGTCTGATCCGGATTGCTGGCGCGCAAGGCGGCCGCAAAGGCCCCCGCCTGTTCGGGATTCCAGCCCGTGTTCATTACCTCGTAGAGCGCGGCCTGGGTCAGTCGGGCGTTTTCGGCGGCTTGCGTCCGTGCATGCCGTGTGAGCGTGTCTTCAAATCCGCTGGTGACGGCAAACCAGCTGCCGCCAACAAAGATCAGGCCAACAATGGCTGAGGTCAGCAGGATGAAGAGGCGGATGCTCATGGGCGCGGCCGTGATGATGCAGTGTGCGAGACGCTACGCTGCTTACCGCCGGCGTCGTTTGCTTTGCATCAATTTTATGACGGCATCTGGTCGGAGATCACCGCCTGATGCGGCCATTACTCAGTACGCGTAAGTACGGGGGCAAGGTATTTGCCCGTGTGGCTGGCACGCGTGGCAGCGATGGTTTCCGGTGTGCCTGCGGCCAGGATGGTGCCGCCGCCGTTGCCGCCCTCCGGGCCGAGGTCGATCAGCCAGTCGGCGGTCTTGATCACGTCCAGGTTGTGTTCGATCACCACCACCGTGTTGCCGTGGTCGCGCAGACGGTGCAGCACCGCCAGCAGCATTTCGATGTCCTGGAAATGCAGGCCGGTGGTCGGCTCGTCGAGGATGTAGAGCGTGCGGCCGGTGTCGCGCTTGGACAGTTCCAGCGCCAGCTTGACCCGCTGTGCCTCGCCGCCCGACAGCGTGGTCGCGCTCTGGCCGAGACCGATGTAGCCGAGGCCGACGTCGTCCAGGGTCTGCAGCTTGCGCGCGACGGTAGGCACCGGTGCGAAGAACTCCAGCGCCTGCGCCACGGTCATGGACAGCACATCGTGAATGGTGCGGCCCTTGTAACGCACGTCGAGCGTCTCGCGGTTGTAGCGCTTGCCGTGACAGACATCGCAGGGCACGTACATGTCGGGCAGGAAGTGCATCTCGACCTTGATCAGGCCGTCGCCCTGGCAGGCCTCGCAGCGCCCGCCCTTGACGTTGAAGGAGAAACGCCCCGGCCCGTAGCCACGGGTGCGCGCCTCGGGCACGCCGGCGAACAGCTCGCGGATCGGCGTCAGCAGGCCGGTGTAGGTGGCCGGGTTGGAGCGTGGCGTGCGGCCGATGGGCGACTGGTCGACATTGATGACCTTGTCGAAAAAGGCCAGCCCATCCACCTGCGCGTAGGGCGCCGGCTCGGCATTCGAGCCATACAGGTGGCGCGCAGCGACGGCGTACAAGGTGTCGTTGATCAGCGTCGATTTGCCTGAGCCGGACACGCCGGTCACGCAGGTGAACAGCCCGACGGGCAGGTGCAGATCGGCCCCTTTGAGGTTGTTGCCGGTGCAGCCGCGCAGCACCAGCTCGCGGTCTTCGCGCGGGGCCACGCGCTGGGCCGGGATGGCGATGGCCCGCCGACCCGACAGGTAGGCGCCGGTGAGCGAGTCGGGGTGGCGGATGATGTCTTCGGGCAAGCCCTCGGCTACCACCTGGCCGCCGAGTACGCCGGCACCGGGGCCCATGTCGACCACATGGTCGGCGGCGCGAATGGCGTCTTCGTCGTGCTCGACCACGATCACCGTGTTGCCCATGTCGCGGAGGCGCTTGAGCGTGCCGAGCAGGCGGTCGTTGTCGCGCTGGTGCAGGCCGATGGACGGCTCGTCGAGCACATACATCACGCCGGTCAGGCCCGAGCCGATCTGGCTGGCCAGGCGGATGCGCTGCGCCTCGCCGCCCGACAGCGTGTCGGCCGAGCGTTGCAGGGTGAGGTAGTCGAGCCCGACGTTGATCAGGAAGTGCAGGCGGTTGGTGACTTCGCGCACGATCTTGTCGGCGATCTGCGCGCGATGACCGGTGAGCTGCAAATTCTCGAAATAGTGGGCGCAGTCGCCCAGCGGCAGATGGCTGAGCTGGGGCAGGGTGTGGGTGCCGATGCGCACATTGCGGGCTTCGGCGCGCAGGCGGGCGCCGGCGCATACCGGGCAAGCCTGGGTGCCGCGCAGCTTGGCCAGTTCTTCGCGCACCGCCATCGAATCGGTCTCGCGGTAGCGGCGTTCAAGGTTGGGGATGATGCCCTCGAAGGGGTGCTCCTTGAGCACCGAACGGCCGCTGTCTGACAGGTAGCGGAAGGCGATGGCCGTTTTGCCGCTGCCGTGCAGCACGACCTCACGCACCTCTTCGGTCAGCTCTTCGAAGGGCGCCTCGATGTCGAATTTGTAGTGCTTGGCCAGCGAGGTGAGCATCTGGTAGTAAAACTGGTTGCGCCGGTCCCAGCCACGGATCGCGCCGCCGGCCAGCGACAGCTCGCGATGCGCCACCACGCGCTGCGCGTCGAAGAATTCCATGGCGCCCAGACCGTCGCATTTGGGGCAGGCGCCGGCCGGGTTGTTGAAGGAAAACAGGCGCGGCTCCAGCTCGGCCAGCGCAAAGCTGCACACCGGGCAGGCGAAGCGCGACGAGAACAGGTGCTCGGCGCCGGAGTCCATTTCCAGCGCAATGGCGCGGCCTTCGGCATGGGTGAGCGCGGTCTCGAAGGATTCGGCCAGGCGCTGGCGGGCGTCGGTGCGCACCTTGAGGCGGTCGACCACCACGTCGATGCTGTGGCGCTTGTTTTTGTCCAGCTTGGGCGCGGCGTCGAGGTCGACCACTTCGCCGTCGATACGCACCCGCACAAAACCCTGCGCACGCAGCTCGGAGAGCAGGTCGAGCTGTTCGCCCTTGCGGCTGGCCACCACCGGTGCGAGGATCATCAGCTTGGTGTCTTCGGGCAGCGCCAGCACATGATCGACCATCTGGCTCACGCTCTGGGCTTCGAGCGGGTGGTCCGGGTGGTCGGGGCAGTAGGGCGTGCCGGCGCGGGCGAAGAGCAGGCGCAGGTAATCGTGGATCTCGGTCACCGTGCCCACGGTCGAGCGCGGGTTGTGGCTGGTCGCTTTTTGCTCGATGGAGATCGCCGGGCTGAGGCCTTCGATGAGGTCCACATCGGGCTTTTCCATCAACTGCAAAAATTGCCGCGCATAGGCCGACAGCGACTCCACATAGCGGCGCTGCCCTTCGGCATAGAGCGTGTCGAAGGCCAGCGACGACTTGCCCGAGCCCGACAAGCCGGTGATCACCGTCAGGCGATTGCGGGGCAGATCGAGGTCGATGTTTTTGAGGTTGTGCGTGCGCGCACCGCGAATTCGAATGTTGTCCATGCCGGGCTTTTGTTACCGAGTTCGGGCCGCGCCAGGGCGGGCCCTTTGATATCTCGCCGGCCAGCCTGTCAGTCGATCGTGCACTGCAGCCCGCCGGGCGCAACCTGCTAATATACGCAATTCACTTCGCCCGGACCAAGTTTCGACCCCCATGGCCGATACCGATACCATGACATCCGCCGAAAGGCGTACCGGCGCGTCGCTGGCGGGCATCTTCGGCCTGCGCATGCTCGGCCTGTTCCTGATCCTGCCCGTGTTCGCGGTTTACGCGCGCGGCTTGCCCGGCGGCGACAACCTCACCCTGGTGGGCCTGGCGCTGGGCATTTACGGCCTCACCCAGGCCTGCTTTCAGATTCCCTTCGGCATCGCCTCCGACCGCCTCGGCCGCAAGCCGGTCATCATCTTTGGCCTGCTGCTGTTTGCCGCGGGCTCCGTGATGGCGGCCATGGCCGAGACCCTGCCGTGGATCATTGCCGGCCGTGCCTTGCAGGGGGCGGGTGCCATTTCCGCCGCCGTTACCGCGCTGGCCGCCGACCTCACCCGCGAGCAGCACCGCACCAAGGTGATGGCCATGATCGGCTCCAGCATCGGGCTGGTGTTCGCCATCTCGCTGGTCGCCGCGCCGGTGCTGTATGCCGCCATCGGCATGTCGGGCATCTTCTGGATGACCGCCGGGCTCGCGCTGTTTGCCATTGTGGTGCTGCGCCGCGTGGTGCCGAACCCGCCCAAGGTCGAGGCCAAGATGGTGCGCTTCGCCGGCGTGCTGCGCGACGGCCAGCTGCTGCGGCTCAACCTCGGTATCTTTACGCTGCACACGGTGCAGATGGCCATGTTCGTGGTGGTGCCCGCCGCGCTGGTCGCCCGCGGCAACCTGCCGATCGCCGAGCACTGGAAAATCTACCTGCCCGCCGTGCTGGTCAGCTTCGCGCTGATGATTCCCGCCATCATCGTGGCCGAGCGCAAAAACCTGCTCAAACCCATCTTCATGGCCGCCGTCGCGCTGCTCACGCTCACCCAGATCGGCCTGCTGTTCGGCCGTGAGCAGGTGTGGCAGATGGCGGTGTTGCTGGTCGCCTTCTTTGTCGCCTTCAATATTCTCGAAGCCACGTTGCCCTCGCTGGTCTCGCGCGTCGCGCCGCCCGCCTCCAAAGGCGCGGCGCTCGGCATCTACAACACCAGCCAGTCGCTCGGCCTGTTCCTCGGCGGCATGCTTGGCGGCGTGCTCAGTCAGCACTTCGGACCCGGCAGCGTTTTCGTCGTCACCGCACTCATGGCGCTGCTGTGGCTGGGCGTCGCCATGACCATGCTGCCGCCGCCCAAAGTGGCCGCGCGCAGCTACCCGATTGCCGCAACGGTAGACATTGAGGCCGTACGCCGGCAAATTCTCGATTTGCCCGGCGTGCGCGAAGCCGTCATCGAACATGATGCGCGCATGGCGCATCTCAAAGTGAATCTGGACCGGTGGGACGAAGCCCGCCTGCGCCAACTGATAGGAGGAGAAGTCTGAAATGGCATCGGTCAATAAAGTGATTTTGGTGGGTAACCTGGGCCGCGACCCGGAGATCCGCTACGCCCCGTCCGGCGACGCCATCTGCAACGTCAGCATCGCCACCACGGATACCTGGAAAGACAAGCAGACCGGCGAGAAGAAAGAATCCACCGAATGGCACCGCGTGGTGTTCTTCGGCAAGCTCGCTGAAATCGTCGGTCAGTACCTCAAGAAAGGCCGCGCCATCTACGTCGAAGGCCGCCTGCAAACCCGCAAGTGGCAAGACCAGAACGGTCAGGACCGCTACACCACCGAGATCCGCGCCAGCGAGATGCAGATGCTCGGCGGCCGTGAAAGTGGCGGCGGCAGCGGCGGCGACGCCCCCATGGACGAAGGCGGCTACGACCAGCGCCCGGCCAGTAACAACCGCCCCGCGCCGCAACAGCAGCGCCCGCAGCAAGGCGGCGGTGGCAACAAGCCGGCACCGGCCGGTGGGTCAGGCGGCGGGTTTGGCGATTTCGACGACGATATTCCGTTCTAACGCCGGATAAGCAACAAATAGTAAAAAAACTAAGCGGAGCCTTTGAATTGGCTCCGTTTTTTTAACTTTTTCGAGTAGGGGCTCCCAAAAGTTATGACTGAAAAGCGTTTTTGGTTTGGCTTTTGGGTTTCGTCGGTTTGGGTGGTTATTGTTGGCGCAGGACTGCTCTCGCAGCTTGACGACGTATCGTCGATGAAGCCGAACGAGTGGGGTGATTTCTTTGCTGGTGTGTTTTCGCCTCTCGCATTTCTTTGGTTGGTGCTTGGGTACCTCCAGCAAGGAGAAGAACTCAAATTGTCGACACAGGCGCTATTGCTTCAAGCTGACGAGCTTAAGAATTCAGTTGAACAGCAGCGAGATCTTGTTGAGGTCTCGCGCTTGCGGGTAGAAAGTGAGCGGGAGTCTCTCGCCTATGAGAGAGCAATGCGAGAAGACGCAGCCAAACCTAAAATTCTTGTAGCCTCAGCTGGAGGGAGTTTCAGTGGAAATGGCACTTCTAGATACAACATGGTCATTACCAATACTGGTAATACAGCAACTGAGTTGTTTGGTGAGCTAACTGTCGATTCCGGCGCTACGTTTCATTTGCTCGACATGCCATTTTTTGGCGCAGGGGCTGAGCACCGGACATCCTTTGAAGTGGATAGCCCGCTCCAAGGGGAAACTTCGAGGCTTCGCCTGACATATAAGGACACTCTTGGTCGTAAATTAACAACGCTGTTTTCGATAGGGCGGAAGTCCGACGACCCTCATAGCGATTTGGAATTTATGAATATTGCTTCGTGAGTGACGCGAAAGGCATAGCTCGCGTAGGTTGGGTTGAGCAACGCGAAGCCCAACTTTTCTCGCCTCCCAAATTGTTGGGCTTCGCTACGCTCAACCCAACCTACCGATAGGCCGCATTGGGCGGATAGGCCGAAGGCCCCAACGGTCCAATGAAAACGATGAAAGCCGGGCGATTGCCCGGCCATCTTTTCGCCTAGTGTCAGCGAGCCGCCAGCGCCACGGCCATGCGTCGCAATCCCTCGTCCAGCGTTTCGCGCGGGCAGCCAAAATTGAGTCGCACGAAGCCCGGCGGGGCGCCGAAATGGCGGCCGTTGGAGAGGCCGACGCCATGTTCTTCGAAGAAGGCGGCGGGATCGGTGAGGCCGGCGTCGCGGCAGTCGATCCAGGCCAGATAGGTGGCTTCGGGGCGGGTGGTGCGCAGGCCGGGGATGGCGGCGATGGCGTCGACGACGCGCTCGCGGTTGCCGCGCAGGTAGTCGATGAGGGCGCGGCGCCAGGGTTCGCCGTCGCGGTAGGCGGCCTCTGTGGCGACCAGGCCGAGCACATTGGGATGCGGGATGAGGCCGCGCATGGCGCGTTGGTAACGCTTGCGCAGGGCGGCATCGGGGATGATGGCGAAGCCGGCGTAGAGCGGGGCGATGTTCCAGGTCTTGCTGGGCGCCATGAGGGTGATGCTGCGCCGGGCGATGGTCTCGTTGAGTGCGGCGATGGGGGTGTGGGTGCCGTCGAGGACGAGGCCGCAGTGGATGTCGTCAGAGCAGACGATGAGATCGTGCCGCTCGGCGCGTTCGGCCAGGGCGGTGAGTTCGTCGCGGGTGAATACGCGGCCGACCGGGTTGTGCGGGTTGCACAGCAAGAGCATGCGGGTGCGTGCGTCGATGGCGGCGTCGACGGCGTCCCAGTCCCAGCCCCAGTGGTTTTTCTCTTCGATCAGCGCGACGGTCTGCAGCGTGCGCCCGGTGTTGGCGGGAGCGTGCAGAAAGGGCGGGTAGACCGGCGTGGCGGTGAGGACGCCATCGCCTGGCTCGCCGGCGATGGCGCAGGCGACGTTGAAGCCGGTGACCACGCCGGGCAGCCACACCAGCCAGTCGGGGTCGATGCGCCAGCCGTGGTCGCGTTCGAGGCTGTGCACGACGGTGTCGATCAGCGCGGGCCAGGGGCCGGCATAGCCGAAGACCTTTTGGTCGATGCGTGCGTGCAGGGCGTCGAGGATGGGCTGCGCGGTGGCGAAGTCCATGTCGGCCACCCACATGGGCAGGATGTCGCGGCCGGCGTAGCGCGCCCATTTCTCGTCGGGGATGGCGCGGCGGTCGATGACGGTGTCGAAGTCGAAGTGGGGTGTAGTCATGGGCGGTGCGAGATTGGACGGGATGTCCTGAGTTTAGGGAGATCGGGTGCTTGGTGTCACGCGCGCCTGGGCCGCGAAGACGAAAAATCGTCAGGCCGTATGGATGTCAGTGGTGGTCGTGCCGCGGCTTGGTAGGGTGGGCGGCTTGCCGCCCACCATGCATCGGTTGTTTGGGGCATCGCTGGTGGGCGGCAAGCCGCCCACCCTACGACCATGACCGCGAGGCCTTCGCCAGAGCGCGGGCCGTGAGGAACGTGAGCGTGGGGCCCCGGTCATCCGCCGGGCCGTCCCAAGGATGGCCGCAGCCCCCTCGGGGGGCAGCGAACGAAGTGAGCGTGGGGGCTTGCCCCTTCGCCGGGCCGTCCCAAGGATGGCCGCGGCCCCCTCGGGGGGCAGCGAACGAAGCGAGCGTGGGGGCCTTCCTCTACAGCCCGCCGCCGTGGTGTTCGACGAAATGCTTGAGCACCATCCTGAGCATGCTCAGCCGGTGCGTGTCGCCTTTGGCGCGCGCGGCTTCGATGTCGTCGCAGATCATGCGCTTGATGCGCTTTTCGCCGCTGGCGGTGTGAGTGAGGTAGTTGCCGAGTTCGACCGCGACCATTTCGGGCAGGTGTTCATGCTCCGCGATGGCGAGGATTTCTTCTTCGGTGAGTTCGGAAAGTTCGATACAGTCCTGAATCGTTAGCATGGTAGCTCCCTCCTTGTTTGGACGCGAGGGGAGGTATCACCGGATTCAGTTTGCGCCGGCGATACCGCTCGGCGTCATGACGTTTTAATGACAGTAAATCACTGATGCACACTCGAAAGATTGATCCGTGGCAATCGTTGAGCGTATGCCCGTTAAAATGAGCGCCATGCTGATTCAATGGAGATAAGGATGTCGGTGCTGATCCCCTGGCCGGAAGCGATTTACGCGGTCGATTCTTGTTATATGCGACCACAACTGGCGGCGATTCATCTGATCCGTTCGGGTGACGCGGTGGCGATTGTCGACACCGGCAACAACGCGTCGGTGCCGCATGTGATGGCGGCGCTGGCCGAACTCGGTCTTGGGCCGGAGGCAGTGAGCCATGTGCTGCTCACCCACATCCACCTCGACCACGCGGGCGGCGCGGGGGCCTTCATGGCGGCGTGTCCGAATGCCACGCTGGTGGTGCATCCGCGCGGTGCGCGGCATATGGCCGATCCGTCCAAATTGTGGGCGGGCACGGTGGCGGTGTATGGCGAGGCGGACGCGACGGCGCGTTATGGCGAGATTCTGCCGATTGCCGCCGAGCGCATTGTCGAGGCGACCGACGACATGGTGATCGACCTCAACGGTCGCGCCTTGCGGGTGGCCGATACGCCGGGGCATGCGCGGCACCATGTGTGCTATTTCGATGAACGCAGCCGCGCGTGGTTTACCGGCGATGTGTTCGGGCTGTCGTATCGTGAGCTGGATCGCGATGGCATGGCTTTCGTGTTTCCCTCGACCACGCCGGTGCAGTTCGATCCGCCGGCGCTGCATGCGTCCATCGACCGCTTGATGGCGGCCGAACCGAGCGCGATGTATCTCACCCACTTCAGCCGTGTCACCGATCTGCCCCGGCTGGCGGCCGATCTGCATCGCCTGATCGACGCGCATGTGGCCATCGCCAAGGCCGGCGCCGGGGCGATTGACCATCGTCACCAGATCATCCGCTCCGGGCTGTCGGCGCTATTGCGCGAAGAAGCCCGCCGTCAGCAATGGACGTTGGATGAGACGGCGCTGTTTGATCTGTTTGCGGTGGATATCGAGCTGAACGCGCAGGGCCTGGAGGTGTGGCTGGACAGCGGGGCGTGATGGCGGCTTAGTTGTTGTCGCCCAGTGCCTGGTATTTGGCCTGGGCGCCACGGTCGCCCTGCAGCGCGGCTTGCAGATACCAATGGCGGGCGAGGCGGGTGTCCTGCTCGACGCCGTAGCCGATTTCGTACATGTGGCCGATCAGGTATTGCGCGCCGGGGTCGCCGGCGTTGGCCGCGGAGCGATACCAGTGCGCGGCCTGGGCGTAGTCTTGTGGTACGCCCTGGCCGAGGAAATACAGCGTGGCAAGGGAGATTTGCGCTTCCATGTGACCTTGTTCTGCCGCCCGGCGATACCACTCGGCGGCGGTCGAGAAGGACCGGGCGACATGGTCGCCATGGTCATAGAGCAGGGCGAAGTTGAACTGCGCTTGCGGCAGGCCGGCCTGGGCGGCGCGGCGCAACCACTGCCACATCGCGTTGGCGTTGTCGGTTTCGGTTTCGCCGCGGTAGAGCATCATGGCGAGGTTGAATTGGGCGAGGCGGTTGCCGCGGCGCCCGGCCACTTCGAAATAGCGCGCGGCCGTGGCATGATCGCCGCCTTCGTAGGCCTCGGTGCCGGACTGTGCGATGCGCATGGTGTCGAGTGTTTGGGCTTGTGCTTGCGTGGTCGCCGCGCCCGTGGAAAACGACAGCGCAAGCGCAAGCGCCAGGGCAAGGGGTCGAAAAGGCATGTGGGGCTCCAGCGGGTTTTTCGTTGGAGTTTCATGCGCGCTTGGAGTTCAGTGAGATGAGTATTTCGCAGTCAGTCGATCGTGAGCGCCGTTTTGGCGGTGTGGCGCGCTTGTATGGCGGGGCCGCGCTGGCGCGCTTGCTGCAGGCGCGCGTGGTGGTGGCGGGCATTGGCGGGGTGGGCTCGTGGGTGGTCGAGGCGCTGGCGCGCAGTGGTGTGGGGCATCTGCGCCTGATCGATCTCGACCATGTGGCCGAATCCAACATCAACCGCCAGATCCACGCGCTTGAAGATACGCTCGGCCAGGCCAAGGTGGAGGCCATGTCGGCGCGGATCCGGCTGATCGATCCGGGCATCGTCGTCGAATGCGTCGATGATTTCGTGACCGAAGACAATGTGGCGACCACCCTCGCCGGGCCGGTCGATCTGGTGGTCGACGCCATCGATGATCTGTCGGCCAAGGCCGCGATCGTGCTGCACTGCCGGCGCCATGGCATCCGGCTGATTACGCTGGGGGCGGCCGGCGGGCAGACCGACCCCACGCGGATCGTGATTGGCGACCTGTCGCGCACCGAGCAAGACCCCTTGCTGGCCCGGCTGCGCAAGCGCCTGCGGCAGAAGCACGGATTTTCGCGCAACCCGGCGCGGCGCTTTGGCATTGATGCGGTGTACTCGACCGAGCCGCTGCGCTACCCCGAGGGCAGTTGTGAGGCGGTGGTCGGGCCTGCCGGGCTCAACTGCGCGGGCTTCGGCTCCAGCATCGCGGTGACGGCCAGCTTTGGCCTGGCGGCAGCCAGTCGGGCGATCGATCGGCTGCTGGCCGCCGTGCCCGACTCAGGGCAGGAATAAGGCCGGGTCGACCGGCGTGCCATTCAGAAATACGCTCCAGTGCAGGTGCGGCCCGGTGGCCCGGCCGGTCTGACCCACGGTGCCGACCGCTTTGCCTTGGGCGATCGGCGTGCCGGCGGCGATGGCCACGCTGTCCAGGTGGCAGAACATCGAGATCAGGCCTTGGCCGTGGTCGATGAACACCGTGTTGCCATTAAAGAAAAAGTCGCCCACATGCGTTACCACGCCGGCCGCCGGCGATACCACGGGCGTGCCTTTGCCGGCTGCGATGTCGAGCCCGCGGTGCGGTGCACGCGGCTGCCCATTGAAGGTGCGGCGCAGGCCAAAGGCACTGGAGCGCCGGCCGGGCACCGGCGTGACAAAGTCGAGCTGTACCGCGTCGGTGTCACGAAACAGGGTTTTGACTTCGCTCTGCGTGGCCGCTTCGGCTTCGATGCGGCGCAGATCGGCCGGGTCCGGCTCGACCATGCGCTGATTCTTGAGGCGCAGGTGTTGCACCGGATAGGCTTTGTCCTTGAGGGTCAGGCTCAGCGCCGATGCCGTGCCCTGGCGGCTCACTGCGACGCTGTGCTTGCCGGGTTTGAGGTCGAGCGGCAGCCCGATCCAGGCCGTCCATTGCGTGCCGTCGCGCAGCACCAGCACCGGTGCGTCGCCGAAGCGCACGCTTGGGCGTGGCTCGCTGGCCGGTGCGATGGAGAGGCGGGCGATGCCGCCGGGCACCAGTGATGGGGTGGGCGCGCTCAGCGCCCAGGGGCTGACAAGGCAGAGTGCGGCGGCCAGCAGGCGGCGACGCCATGGGGGCAGGGATGTCATCATGGGCGCATGATAACGACTTGTGCCGACGACCGGCAGCGTGGTGACGTGGCCCGCGTGCGGTGGGTCCGATCAATAAGGAGAAGCAGATGGCGGCAAGGGGTATCGTACTTTTTGGACATGGCGCACGTGACCCGGAATGGGCCGGCCCCATGAAGCGCGTGGCCGCGCGCATTGCGGCGCGCTCGCCCGAGACGCCGGTCGGTGTGGCCTTCATGGAGTTTCTGACGCCGACGCTGAACGAGGCCGTCGATGCGCTTGCGGCGTCGGGCGTCGAGCGCATCACCGTGGTGCCGGTCTTTCTGGCGCAGGGCGGACATCTGAAGCGTGACGTGCCCCTGCTCGTGGCTGAGGCCGCGGCGCGTCATCCGGCGCTGTCGGTCACGCAGGTGCTTGCGGCGGGCGAGTCAGACGGCGTGGTCGAAGCGCTTGCAGATTATGCCCTTGGGGTTGCATGATGGCGTCGTAGTGCTTTTCTGCCCGCCATCGATGCCCGACAGGTTCCTGTGAATACGCATCCAGACATCCCGCCCGAGCTTTCTTCTGCCGTGCCACGCAAGGGCGGCCGGGTGACCGCGTGGGTGGCGGTCGGCATGATCGCCCTCGCGCTGGCGAGTTGGGCGGGGATGCGGGCGCGGGTGGTGGACACCGCCCGGCAGCAGTTTGCCGCGGATGCCGATGCGGTGGTGGCGACGGCGGAGGCGCGTCTGGCGCGCTTTGCCGAGGTGCAGCGCGGCGCCGCCGGGTTGGTTCGCGTGGCGGTGAACATACCCACCGGCGACTGGGAGGCCTATGTTGATGGGCTCAAGCTGGCGCGCGTGTTTCCGGGCTTTTCCAGCCTGTCGCTGGGCTGGCGGATTCCACAGGAGCGGCGTGACCAACTCGATGCGTGGGTGAGTGGGGCGGTCGGGGAGTATTTCGATATCCGGCCCGCCGGCGAGCGGCCTGTGTATTTGCCCGTGGTGCGGGTGGCGCCGGCGCCGATGGATCTGTCCCGGGTGCTGGGCTTTGATCTGTTGTCGGACCCGGTGCGGCGCGTGGCGGCCGAGTATGCCTGGCGCGTGGGCGACGTGGCCTTGTCGGCGCACACGGCCGTGCGCGGCGATTCGGGTGACGGCGAGCCTGCGTTTTCGCTCTTGATGCCGGTGTATGCCACGTCTGCGCCACCACTCGATGAGGCGCAGCGTGAGGCCGTGGCCATCGGCGTGATCAGTGCCGAATTCCGTGCTGCCGAATTTCTCGAGTCGGTGCTGATCGGTCGGGGCCGCCTGCTGGCGGCGCAGCTCTACGATTCGCGTGATGCCGATCTGGCCGAGCGTCTGGCGGTGCGCGGTGTCGATGAGCTCTCGGCCCGGTTTGCCGCCGAGCGGCAGCTTCATTTCGGGGGGCACGCGTGGTATTTCAGATTGAGTTCAACGCCGGCGTATGAGGCCTTGATCCCTTGGTGGCAGGCGCATCTGGTCGGGGCCAGCGTGGCCGTCGTTGGGGCGCTGCTGGTCGTGCTGGTCGGCATGCTGGGTGCGACACGGCACCGCGCGGACCGGCTCGCCAAGGACATGACCGCGGCCTTGCGCGAGAAGGACCAGCGGCTGCGTCTGGCGCTCGAAGGGGCCCAGGAAGGCTGGTGGGACTGGGACCCGGCGCGCGGAGGCATGCTGGCCTCGGATCGCGCCTTGAAAATTCTCGGCGTGGTGGAACACCACCCGGCCAGCCAGTTGCTGGCGCTGTGGCGCAGCCGCTTGCATCCGCAGGATCGCGCCGCGGTGGATGCGGCGATTGCGCAGCATGTCGATTTCGATGCGCCGCTCGACATGCGCTATCGCATCGTGCTGCCCGATGGCCTCACGCGCTGGTTGCGCACCCGCGGCAAAGCCCGGCGGGATGCGACCGGTGCCGTGCTTGGGGTGGCCGGCTTCATTGCCGACATCACCGCCGAGCAACTGGCGGCACAGGCGCAAGCACGCCTGGCGGCGCGACATGCCAGCGCGCTGGCGGCGCTGCCGGATCTGCTCTTCGAGTTTGATGAAGACTGTCGCTACGTGGGCTATCACGCGGGTAACGAAGGCGATCTGGTGGTGGCGCCGGAACACTTCCTCGGCAAGCGCAGCGCGGAGGTTCTGCCCGCGGGCGTGGCGGCCGCACTGGACGCGGCCTGCCGCAACGTGGCCGCGCATGGCGGCGTGGAGCATCTGGATTACACGCTCAACACCCTGAGCGGCGAGGCGCAAAGTTTCGAGGGACGGGTGGTGCGGGTGGAGACCGGCGGCTTTCTGTGCATCGTGCGCAATCTGAGTGAACTCAGGCGCGCCGAGCAGGAGCTGACGCGTCATCGTGACAACCTCGCCGACCTGGTGGCGGAGCAGACCATTGATCTATTGTTGGCCAAGGATGCTGCCGATCGCGCCAGTCGCGGCAAGAGCGAGTTTCTGGCCACCTTGTCGCACGAGTTGCGCACGCCGCTGCATGCCATCCTGGGCTTTGCCGAAATGGGCTTGCAGCCCGAGCAGACCGATGCGCGACGCACGCACTGTTTTGAGCGGATCGAGCTCAGCGGCCAGCGGCTGCTTGGGATGGTGTCGGATCTGCTTGATGTGGCACGCACCGAGTCGACGCGTGGAAAGCTGGCGCTTGCGCCGGTCGATTGGGCGATGGTGTGCCGTGACGTCGTCGATGAGTGCGAGGCGCTTGCTCAGGCGAAGGACATGCACCTCCATCTCGAGCTGGCTGATGGTTTGTGCCCGGTACGTGCGGACGGTTTGCGGCTGCAGCAGGTGGTGATGAACCTGGTGACCAATGCGATCAAGTTTTCACCCGTGGGCACACCGGTCGTGTTGCGCCTGGCGGTACGCGACGGGGTGTCGCTGCCGGCCGATCCGATGCATGGCGAGGTGATGGAGCTTGAGGTTCGTGACCGGGGCATCGGTCTGCCCGACGGCGGGGCCGAGCGGCTCTTCGAGGCCTTTGTTCGGGGCCATCCCGAGCTGCCAAATTCGCCACCGGGCAGCGGGCTCGGGCTGTCGATCTGCCGCCAGTTTGTGGAAGCCTTTGGCGGGCGCATCGAGGCGGCCGACGGCGAGGGTGGCGGTGCGGTGTTTCGGGTGCAGTTGCCGTGTGCCCAGGCCGGTGTGGTGACGGGGGTCAAGGCGTGAGTGCCGCGGCGGCGCGACCGCAGATCCTGCTGGTCGATGACGAGGCTTTCAACCTCGAACTCATGGCCAATGCCTTGTCCGGTCAGGCCTACGATGTGAGCACGGCAGACAGCGGACGGAGCGCACTGGCGCAAATGAAGGCCAGCCTGGCGGGCTTCGATCTGGTGGTGCTGGATCGGCGCATGGCGCCACCTGACGGCTTCGACGTGCTGCGGCAGATGCGGACCTTGCCGCAGCAGGCGCTGACGCCGGTGATCATCCAGACCGCCGTGGCCGACCCGGATGCCGTGGCCGAAGGCATTGCGGCGGGGGCGTATTACTACCTCACGAAGCCGTATCGCTCGAACTCGCTGCTCACGCTGGTGCGTGCGGCGCTGGCAAACCATGCCGAGCGCACCCAGTTGTCGCTGGAAGCGCGCGAACTGCGCCGCACGGTGGGTTTGCTGGATGCGGCGCAGTTTCGCCTGCGCAGTGTGGATGAGGCCAGTGCACTTGCCCATGGGCTGGCGGTACTGTGTGCCACGCCGGACCTGGCGGCCATCGGTTTGTCCGAACTGCTGCGCAACGCGGTCGAACACGGCAACCTTGGCATCGGCTACGAGACCAAGGCGGCGCTGGTGCAAAGTGGCCGTTGGCGCGACGAAGTCGATCGACGGATGCGCTTGCCCGCTTACCGTGACCGCCGGGTGTGGGTGGAGGTTCGACGCGCTGTCGAGTCGATCAGCATCACCATTCGTGATGAAGGTGAGGGGTTCGACTGGCTGCCCTTCATGGCGCTGTCGGCCGAGCGGGCCACCCAGGTCAATGGTCGCGGCATCTCACTGGCCTGCCGGCTCGGCTTTCTGTCGGTCGAGTATCGCGATGGCGGGCGCGAGGTGACGGTGATATGCGCGCCAGCAGTGGTCTGTCCGGGGTGATCGCCCGCTGAGGCCGAATGTCTTGACACTTACGCATATAAGAATAAACTAATATGCGTGAAATCACTGACCCCTCCCTCCTTCTTTGCCGTGCTGTGTGTGGCTGCCCTTGCGGCGGCGCCGGTTGCTGTCGCCGCCGAGATTGAAACCGCGCTGGTCGAGCGCGCGCCCACCGGTGTGCGCCATATTGCCGAAGGTGTGGTCGAGGCGGTCAATAGCGCCACGATTGCCGCCCAGGTGCAAGGCCGCATCATTGAGGTAACAGCCGATGCGGGCGACCGCGTGAGTGCCGGCCAGTTGCTGATGCGCGTCGATGCCAGCGAAGCCAATCAGGCGGTCGCCGGCGCGGCGGCGTCGGTCGCTCAGGCTCAAGCCACGTATGTGAATGCGCAGGCCGAATGGCGGCGCAATGTGTCGCTGAAAGAAAAGGGCTTTGTCAGCCAGGCGGTCGTCGATCAGGCCGTGGCGGCGATGAATGTGGCCGCCGCGGGGCTGAGCGCCGCCCGGGCCGGTCGCGGGCAGGCGGCCACCGTGCGCGATTTCACCCGTATTGCGGCGCCGATCAGCGGTGTCGTTGCCGAGCGCCATGCCGAGGTGGGCGAAATGGCCCAGCCTGGCCGCCCCTTGCTGACGCTGTATGACCCCGGCCAGTTGCGTGTCGTGGCGCAGCTGCCCCAATCAATTGTTCAGGGCGTGTCGGGTGCGCCGCTGGCCGCCGATATCGTCCTCAGCGGTCGTGACGCCCCCGTGGCGGCGAGCGCCGTGATGCTGGTGCCCTCGGCCGATCCGAAAACCCACACCATGGAAGTGCGCGCCTTGTTGCCTGCCTCGGTGAGCGGTGTCGTGCCGGGCCAGTTTGCCCGTTTGATGCTGCAGGTCGGCACCACGCCGCGCTTGACCATGCCGGCCTCGGCCGTGCTGCGGCGCGGTGAGGTGACGGCGGTGTATGTCCACACCGACGCGGGTTTTCGCCTGCGCCAGATACGTCCCGGCGAGCGCTTGCCGGACGGCCGGATCGAGATTCTGGCCGGACTGAATGTGGGAGACAGGGTGGCCCTGGATCCCGTCAAAGCGAGCCTGTTGCGCCAACAAAACGCTTCACAACAATAGCGCGGACTCGCAGAACGCGTCTGGACGGGACCTCGGCAGCGCCGGCGCCCGGATCGGATGCACCAGTGCTCATGGCTTGGAGGAGAGACGATGGCGCACATAGTGATTGTCGGAGCGGGGCTCGGCGGGCTGCCGATGGCCTACGAAATGAAGGCGCTGGCGCGCGCGGAAGACCGGATTACGGTGGTGGCCAACAATGGCCGCTTCCACTTCACGCCATCGAACCCCTGGGTGGCGGTGAACTGGCGCAAGCGCGATGACATCGAGCTTGAGATCGCGCCGCTACTGGCGAAGAAGCACATCGACTTCGTCGAGCAGGCGGTCACCCAGGTGAATGCGGCGCAGAACAGTCTGACCCTGGCCGACGGCAGCGCGCTCGATTATGACGTGCTGGTGATCGCCACCGGCCCGCAGCTGGCCTTTGACGAGATCCCCGGCCTCGGGCCCGAGGGCTTTACCCAGTCGATCTGCCATGTCGATCATGCCGTGACAGCCGAGGCGAACTGGCAGGCGTTTGTGGACAATCCGGGTCCGATCGTGGTCGGTGCGGTGCAGGGCGCGTCGTGCTTTGGCCCGGCGTACGAGTTCGCCCGGATCATGGAAACCGACCTGCGAAAACGCAAACTGCGCGACCGGGTGCCGATGACTTTCGTCACCTCCGAACCCTACATCGGCCACCTCGGCCTGGGCGGCGTGGGCGACTCGAAGGGCATGATCGAGTCGATGTTCCGCGACCGTCACATCAAGTGGATCTGCAACGCCAAGGTCGACAAGGTCGAGGACGGCACCATGTTCGTCACCGAGCATGACGACGAGGGCAAGCCCAAACGTCAGCACGAGCTGCCGTTCAAGTACTCGATGATGCTGCCGGCCTTCCGCGGCATCGACGCGGTGCGTGGTGTCGAGGGCCTGGTCAATCCGCGCGGCTTCGTGCTGATCGACGAATTCCAGCGCAATCCGCGCTATCCCAATATCTACGGGATCGGCGTGTGCGTGGCGATTCCGCCGGTTGAGGCAACGCCGGTGCCGACGGGCGTGCCCAAGACCGGTTACATGATCGAGTCGATGGTTACCGCCACCGCCAAGAACATCCGCGCCGTGCTCGATGGCAAGGCGCCCGAAGAGCGTGCCACCTGGAACGCCATCTGTCTGGCCGACTTCGGTGACACCGGCGCCGCTTTTGTGGCCCTGCCGCAGATCCCGCCGCGCAACGTCAACTGGTATTCGGAGGGCCGCTGGGTGCATCTGGCCAAGGTCGGCTTCGAGAAGTACTTCCTGCGCAAGATGAAGAAGGGCACGACCGAGCCGGTCTATGAAAAGATCGTGCTCGAAGCGCTCGGCATCATGAAACTCAAGAATCGGTAGAACGCATCACGTGAGCAATGACACCCCCGTCCTCGGCCTGTCCGGCAAGATCGCCAGCGGCTTTCAGCGCAATGCGCTGACGCCGCTGCTGGCGCTGGTGCTGTTCCTGATGGGGGTGTTCGCGACCTTCATTACCCCCAAGGAAGAAGAGCCGCAGATCGATGTGACCATGGCCAACGTCTTCGTGCCCTTTCCGGGCGCGTCGGCGCGGGAGGTGGAGTCGCTGGTGTCGCGTCCGGCCGAGCAGGTGCTTTCGCGCATGGCGGGGGTCGAGCATGTGTATTCGGTATCGCAGCCGGACATGTCGGTGCTCACCGTGCAGTTCGAGGTCGGCGTGCCGAACCAGACCGCGCTGGTGCGCCTCTACGACACGCTGGAATCGCACCGCGACTGGCTGCGCCCCGAACTGGGCGTGCTCGAACCCATTGTCAAACCGAAAGGTATCGATGATGTGCCGATTGTCGGCATCACGCTGTGGACCGAGGACCCCGAGCGCGCCGGCTTCGACATGCAGCAAGTGGCCCGCGCGATCGAGATCGACCTCAAGCGCATCCCCGGTACACGCGATGTGGTGACCATCGGCGGCCCTGGCCATGTACTGCGCGTGCTGATGGACCCTGCGCGGATGAACGCCCACGGCGTGACCGCGGCCGATCTGAAAGCCGCGCTGCAGGTGTCGAACGCGTCGCAGTCGGCGGGCCGGCTGGTCGCCGACAACCAGGAAGTACTGGTGCAGACCGGCACCTACATCAGCTCGGCGCAGGATGTGCGGGCGCTGGTGGTGGGTGTGGCCGATGGCAAGCCGGTGTATCTGTCGGATGTGGCCGAGGTGGCCAACGGGCCGGATCAGCCCTCGCGCTATGTGTGGTTCGGCGCCGGTGCGGCGGGGGCCGAGCGTGGCATTGAAGCCGCCGGCGTATCGCCCGCGGTGACCCTGTCGGTGTCGAAGAAGCCGGGCGCCAACGCCTCGGACGTGGCCAACCAGTTGCTGGCCCGCGTCGAGACGCTGAAGGGCACGGTGATCCCCGATGGCGTCAACGTTACCGTCACCCGCAACTACGGCGAGACGGCCAACGACAAGGCCAACAAGCTGATCGGCAAGCTAGTGTTCGCCACCAGCGCGGTGGTGCTGCTGGTGCTGTTTACGCTGGGCTGGCGCGAGGCGATCATCGTCGGTCTGGCGGTGACGCTGACGCTGGCCGCGACGCTGTTCGCGTCCTGGGCCTGGGGCTTCACGCTCAATCGGGTCAGCCTGTTCGCGCTCATTTTCTCGATCGGCATCCTGGTGGACGACGCCATCGTGGTGGTCGAAAACATCCACCGCTGGCATCTGCTCGAACCCGACAAACCCCTGTGGCAGTTGATCCCCAAGGCGGTGGACGAGGTTGGCGGGCCGACCATTCTGGCCACCTTCACCGTGATCGCGGCGCTGCTGCCGATGGCGTTCGTGACGGGCCTGATGGGCCCCTACATGAGCCCGATCCCGATCAACGCGTCGATGGGCATGTTCATCTCGCTGCTGGTCGCCTTCGTGGTCACCCCGTGGCTGGCGCAGAAGCTGCTCAAATCAACCGACGGGCACGTACACGCCGGAGAAGACCGCATGACGCGCCGGCTGACGGCCTTCTTCCGCGCCGTGATCGGCCCGCTGATCGACGCCCGGCGTGGCCGGCGCAACCGCAGCCTGCTGTGGTTGCTGGTGATGGCCCTGATCGCCGGTTCGGTGGCGCTGGCGGGGGTCAAGCTGGTGGTACTCAAGATGCTGCCGCTGGACAATAAATCCGAATTCCAGGTGGTGCTCGACATGCCGGTCGGCACGCCGCTGGAGACCACCGCACAGGTGCTGCTCGAGATCGGCGAGGCGGTGGGCAAGACGGCCGAAGTGACCGACTGGCAGGCCTATGCCGGCACCGCCAGCCCGATCAACTTCAATGGTCTGGTGCGTCAGTACTACCTGCGCAGCGCGCCGGAGCAGGGCGATCTGCAGATCAATCTGGTCGATAAGCACAAGCGCGATCGCAGCAGTCACGAGGTGGCCGGCGCGGTACGCGAGACGGTGACCGCCATTGCGCGAGCGCACGGCGGCAATGCCAAGGTGGTCGAAGTGCCGCCCGGCCCGCCGGTGCTGTCGCCGATCGTGGCTGAAGTGTACGGCCCGGACTACACCGGTCAGCTGGCGGTGGCGCAGCAGGTGCGCGAGGTCTTCGACACCACGGCCGATATCGTCGGCGCCGATGACACCATCGACGAGACCGCGCCCAAGCTGGTGCTGCGGGTCAATCAGGCCAAGGCGGCGCTGATGGGCGTGGCGCAGGCGCAGATTGTCGAGGTGATGCGCCTCGGCCTGGCGGGCGAGAGCGTGACCCCGCTGCATGGCGGCGACAACAAATACGAGATCCCGGTGCGTATCCAGCTGCCGCCCTCGCAGCAGTCGACCGTGGCGCATCTGCTGCAACTCAAGCTGCGCGCGCAGGATGGCACGCTGGTGCCGGTGTCCGAACTGGTCAGCGTGCACCCCACCGAGCGTGATCAGGTGATCTACCACAAGGATTTGCTGCCGGTGGTTTACGTGACCGCCGACATGGCCGGCGCGCTGGATTCGCCGCTTTACGGCATGTTCGACATCCGCAGCCAGATCAAGGACATGCCGCTGGTCGGCGAGCGCCTGGCCGGGGTGCTGGATGAGTGGTTCATCCGCCAGCCGCACGATGCCTACGCCGGCTACAGCGTGAAGTGGGACGGCGAATGGCAGGTGACGTATGAAACCTTCCGTGACATGGGCGCGGCCTACGCGGTCGGCCTGATCCTGATCTATCTGCTGGTGGTGGCGCAGTTCCGGCGTTATCTGGTGCCGCTGATCATCATGGCGCCGATCCCGCTCACTATCATCGGCGTGATGCCCGGCCACGCGCTGCTCGGCGCGCAATTCACCGCCACCTCAATGATCGGCATGATCGCGCTGGCCGGCATCATCGTGCGCAACTCGATTCTGCTGGTGGATTTCATCAACCACCAGGTGCGCGCAGGCGTGCCCTTTGCCGAGGCGGTGATCACCTCGGCCGCGGTGCGTGCCAAGCCGATCGGCCTGACCGCGTTGGCAGCCATGATCGGCGCGGCCTTCATTCTCGACGACCCCATTTTCAATGGTCTGGCGATCAGCCTCATTTTCGGCATCCTGGTGTCCACCGTGTTGACGCTGGTGGTCATCCCGGTGCTTTACTTCGCGGCCATGCGCAACAAGGTCGCTGAACTCCAATCGGAAGGACTCGCCTCATGAATCTCACCGTCAATCAGTTCGTCCGTATCTTTGCCGGCGCCTTTGTCTTGATTTCGCTCGCGCTTGGCGTCGAAGCATCGCCCCTGTTTGTGAACGCCAATTTCCTGTGGTTCACCGCCTTTGTCGGGGCCAATCTGTTCCAGAGCGGCTTCACCAGGCTCTGCCCGCTGGAGACCATTTTGCGCAAGTTTGGCGTCAAGGACAGCGTCGGCTGCGGTTGAGTTCGGCGCCGGGGGGCGTTTTGTCCTCAAGTCGGCTCCGGTCGGGGCCGATAAGCAGGTATGTCGTCCCCCGGCTCCGCATCGCTGACACAGCCCGATAAGCGCCTGACCGCTGACACGCAAGCGGTACGCGTTGCGTCCTTGCGGCGGGCGCTCCCGCTCGCATTGGTGGTTTTGCTGCTGGGCGTGGTGTTGACCTGGGTCGGCGCGCACTATGTTGATCGACTGGAGTCTGCGCGCGCGACACAGGAGGCCGATCACGCCGTCAATCGCGTGACCTCGTCCCTGCTGGAGCGGCTGAACTACTACACCGCCCACATGCGTGCTGCGGCCGGTCTGTTTGTCGCCTCGAACCGGGTGAGCCTGTTTGAGTGGGAGCGCTACATCGCCACCACCGAGTTGCGCCCGCTCAACGAGATGGGTGCTGCGGGCCTGGTGTACGCCCCGCGCGTTGCAGCCGATCGGCGGGCCGATTGGGAAGACTTCATGTTCTACGCCTACGACCGGGTCATTACGATTCGGGGTTCGACCGAGGGCGCGGCGTTTCCGATCCAGTTTGCGGCGCCACGGGTCAGCACGCTGGAAGTGGTTCTGGGCTTCGATCTGGCCTCCAGCCCGACCCGTCGCGCAGCGATTGAGGCGGCGATCTCCCGAGGCGATGTGGTGCTGAGCGGGCCGGTTACGCTTCAGGACGCCGGGGATGCGTCGCCTGCGGGCATCCTTGCGCTGCCGGTGTTTGATCCAGCCAAAGACTTGATGCGTGACGTCCCCGACAGAGATCTGGTGCGTGGCGTGGTTGTGCTCGGCATACGCTATGGCGACTGGATCGCCTCGGTCTCGAAGGACTGGACCGATAAAGTCCGGCTGGAATTGTTTGATGAAAGTGGCGACATCCCCGTGCGCCTTGTCGCGCTCGAAGAGGCCTCTTCCGGCGCCAGCGTTTCGCGACGCATGGTTGTCGGCGGGCGTCAGCTGCGTCTTGTGTTTTACCCGGTTGCGCAGCTCGGCGACAGCGTTGCCGGGCTGACGGTTCGTGCGGCGGGTGCGCTGATGACGCTGGCGTTTGCCTTGCTCACCTTCTACCTGGCCTCTGGGCGACAACGCGCTCTGGCATCGGCAGAGCGCATCGGTGGCGCACTGGAAGCGTCCGAGCGACGCTTTGCCTTGGCGGCGACGGCAACCAGCGACGGGATCTGGGAGTGGGCGTCGGACCGGTCCGAGATGTATCTGTCGGCTCGGGCGCAGGCCATGCTGTTTGGTGGCCCAAAACCGGGGCCGATCGGCTGGCGCAACATGTTGCAATGTTTGCCCGCCGACGAGCGACGGGTGTTGCTGCTCGCCTTGCGCGGGCATTTGCGCCATCGGCAGCCGCTGGAGGTGGCGATTTGCGTTTCGAGCGCCGATGGCGAACACCGCCGGCTTCTGATTCGCGGGCGGGCCGAGTGGGATGCGGTGGGCCGGCCAACCCGGGTGGCCGGGGCGATTTCGGATGTGTCCCTTCTGCATGAGCGGGAGCTGGCGCTGGAGCGGGCGCGCGAATTCTACGCGCGGTTGCTCGACTTCCTCCCGCACCCGGTGCTGGTGAAATCGGTCGATCATCGCTATGTGCTTGCCAACCAGGCCGCCGGCGTGTTTCTTGGGCGCGATGCCGAGCGCATCGTGGGTTTGCGTACCGAAGATGTCTTGCCGGGGCAGTCGGCCAAGCACCTGGCGGAAGATGAGCGGTCGCTCTCTGGCGTGGTCAGCACCCAGGAGTTTCATCTGATGCAGGACAACGGCAACGAGCACGACGCGATCATCAGCAAGGTCGGCGTGGCCGGGCTTGAGGGCGAGCCGGTGGTTTTGGTGACCATCACCGATGTGAGCACTTTGCGCCGGACGGAGCGGGCGCTCAAGTCCTCCCTGGCCGAGCTCGACGCGTTGTTCCGCAACTCGCCGCTCGGCATGGCGATGATCCGGGTTGATGGCAGCATCGTGCGGGTCAACGAGGCGTTTGCGCAGATGGTTGGCGTTGAGGCGGATGCCTTGCCGGGGATGCGGTATGCCGCGCTGACCCCGCAGCGCCTGCATGCGCTGGATCGCGAGAAGACGCTTGATGCGCTGCATCAGGGTGTGGTGACGCCGTATGAGCGCGCCTTTGTCCGCCCCGACGGCACGGAAGTGCCCGTGCTGCTCAGTGGCGCGGTGATGCGTGATGCCGAAGGCGGCACGGCGATCTGGACCGTGGTGGAAGACATCTCCGAGCGCAAGGCCGCCGAGCTTGCGTTGGCGGCGGCGCATGCCACCAATGCGTCGATCATCGCAGCCATGCCCGACATGTTGATCCAGTTTGACGCCAATCTGCGCCTGGTCGCGGTGCGCACGCGCGACGATGTGCGTTTGATTGTGGATATGGATACCGCCGTCGGCCGTCCGCTGGACGAAATCATTTCTCAGAAGCGCTTTATGCAAGTGGTGCCCACGCTGCGACGGGCCCAGTTCAGCGGCCAGTTGCAGTGTGTGGAATACCGTGCGCCGGATGGCAACGGAAACATGCAGGACTACGAAGCCCGGGTGGCGCCGGTGGGTACGGGTGGATTGCTGGTGGTGTTGCGCAACGTCTCGGAGTTGAAAGCACGGGAGCGCGCCTTGCGCGAGAGCGAAGCGCGCTTCCGACTATTGGCCGATGCCGCACCGGTGGTGATCTGGCTGGCTGATGTCCAACTGAACATTACCTACGCCAATCGTGCCTGGCTGACGCTGACGGGCATGGCGTCGCTGGAGACCCTGGGCGTGGACTGGCTGCGTTTCGTTCATCCCGACGATCTGGCCGCGGTGAAAGAGGTTGGTCGGGAAGCGCGGCGGACCGGACAGGCGTATCAACTGGAGTTCCGGGTGCGCCGGGAAGGCGGGACGTATGCGTGGCTGATGGCCAAGGGCGAGCCGCGGGTTGATGAGCAGGGCCAGGTCGTGGGCTTTATTGGCGTCGGCGTTGATATTTCGAACGAGAAGAAAGCGCGCGAGGCCTTGCGCGAGCACCGTGACCACCTGGCCGAGCTGGTGACGGAAAAGACCGCCAGCCTGATCGATGCGAAGGAGGCCGCTGAACGGGCCAACGAAGCCAAGTCGCGTTTTCTGGCCAACATGTCGCATGAGCTGCGCTCACCGATGCATGCGGTATTGAGTTATGCCCGCCTGGGCGAGGACAAGGCGCTCGGTGCAGCACCGGAAAAACTGCGAGACTATTTTCAGCGCATCCGCAGCAGCGGGGATCGCCTGCTGCGGCTGGTGGACAACCTGCTCGATCTGTCCAAGCTGGAAGCCGGGCGTATGGTGCTCGACATTCAGCCCTTGGTACTCAGCACGGTGGTTGCCGAGGCGCTCGATGAAGTTGAAGGGCTGCGTGTGGCCCGTGGCATAGGCTTGTCGACCGAAATGGCCGCGGATGTGCCCGCGGTCGCCGGCGATGCGCTGCGCATCGGTCAGGTGGTGCGCAACCTGTTATCCAACGCCATCAAGTTCTCGCCCTCGGGTGGGCAGATTTTCGTGGAGATGAGCGTGGACAGCTTACCCAGTGGCCGGCGCGCCGACGACAATGGGGGTCGAGACGCCGTGGCGCTGCGCGTGATCGATCAAGGGGGCGGCATACCCGAGACGGAGCTTGAAGCCGTGTTCGATAAATTCGTGCAAAGTAGTGCCACGCGAACCGGTGCCGGGGGGACCGGTCTGGGCTTGGCAATCTGCCGTGAAATCCTGATCGCCCACGGCGGCCAGATTCATGCCCGAAACATCGCAAGCGGGGGGGCATGCTTTGAGATCGTTCTGCCGGCGTTTTCGCCGGTCGATGGAAACTTGGCGAAGGAGCACCTGGAGTCATGAGTCAAATCCGTATTCTTGTTGTTGACGATGAGCCGTTCAACCTGGACATCATCAGCGAATATCTCGAGGGTGCCGGCTATTTGTTGCAGATGGCCGAGAGCGGTGAGGAGGCCTGGACGTATCTGCGTCGCGGCGATTCGCAGTTTGACCTGGTGGTGCTCGACCGCATGATGCCGGGCATCGACGGGTTGGAGCTGCTGCGCTGGATCCAGGCCGACCGGCGCCTGGCCGACATTCCGGTGATCATGCAGACCGCCGCGGCCAGCCCCGAGCAGGTGCGCGAAGGGCTGGCCGCGGGGGCCTACTACTACCTCACCAAGCCCTTCGAGCCGGAAAGCCTGCAGAGCATCGTGCGCGCGGCGCTCGACGACTTGCATCAACGCCGCGCCCTGGCCGAACGGCTGGCCGCGCAGCGTCATGCACTGCAAATGCTGCAGCACGGCGTCTTCGCGTTTCGCACCATGGAAGAGGCCCACGGCCTGGCCGCACTCGCCGCCTCGATTTGCGATGAGCCGGATGTGGTCGTGCTGGGCTTGTCCGAGTTGCTGGTCAATGGCGTCGAGCACGGCAATCTCGACATCTGCTTCGAAGAAAAATCCCGTCTGCGCGAGGCCGGTCAGTGGGAGGCGGAAGTGCAGCGCCGGCTGGCTTTGCCCGATAACCAGCGCAAATACGTCCGGCTTACAGTGGCTTCCGATCCGCAGGCCTGGGTGTTTTCGATCGCAGACGAAGGCGGCGGTTTTGTCTGGCAGGATTTTCTCGAATTGGCGCCGGAGCGCGCCTTTGCGCCCAACGGTCGTGGTATCGCGCTGGCCCGTCAGTTGGCGTTCGACGATCTGGAATATCTCGGCAACGGGAACTGCGTTCGGGCAACCGTGCGCAAGCGACGGCATTAACGTGGACGATGTATCGCCCCCTCAATGTGGCATTTGTGGTCTTGTTCGACACAGAATTCGGGCACACTAGGTACAAAGACATAGCCGGTCACGCCGCTACGGAGGTCGATTCCGTGGCGTGGTGCGCGTCGGCAGAATAACGAGCGATACGATGTCGAGTGCAGCGCTGACCGTTCTTGTGGTGGACGATACCTCCGCAAACCGTAACCTGATGGCGGCCTTTCTTGCCAAGCTGGGGCATGAGGCCGTGTTTGCTGTTGACGGCGTCGAAGCGCTGGAACGCTTTGAGCAGCGACGGCCGGACATGATCCTGATGGACCTGATGATGCCGCGCATGGATGGCTTCGAGGCCACCCGCCTGGTGCGCGAGCGGCAGGGCGCGATCTGGACGCCCATCGTCATCATGTCGGCGCTCAACACCGATGCCGATATTGTCGCAGGGCTGGATGCCGGTGCTGACGACTATCTGGTCAAGCCTGTCTCTTTTGCCGTATTTGCGGCCAAGATGCGCACCATCCAGCGACTGCTCGAGATGGAGCGTCGGCAGCGCGAATTGCTCGACCGGATGCACGCCATCTCGAATGCCGTCATTGACGGCATCATCACTATTGATGAGACCGGTGTGATCCAGTCGGCCAACCCGGCTGCGTGCAAGATGTTCGGCTACGAGGATGATGCGCTGGCCGGCAAGAGTGTCAGCGTGCTCGCCGCGCCGCCCGATGGCCGGCACAGCGACCAGCCGTTGGCGAACTACCTGGCCGGGGGGACGGCGGGCATGATTGGCACCGTCCGCGAACTTGAAGGCGAACGGGCCGATGGCGAGGTGTTCCCGCTTGAGGTCGGGGTGACCGAGCTGCACATTGACGACCACCGCCTGTATATCGGCGTGATGCGTGATATCAGCGAGCGCCTCATCCAGCATGCCGCCCTGGCCGAAAACGCCGCACGCCTCCAGCGCTATCACGACGAGCAGCAACGCGAGCAGGAACTGGCCCGCCAGATCATGGCCAGCCAGGTCGACTCCGCCGGGCTGCGAGATGCGCGGGTACATTTCACGGTGATGCCGGCACGCCGGTTTTCGGGCGATCTCGTGGTGGCCGCCAGCTCGCCGGGCGGCAGGCTCTACGCCATGCTGGCGGATGCGACCGGGCATGGCCTGTCGGCGGCCATCAGCGTCCAGCCCGTATTGCCGGTGTTCTATGCCCTGGTTGCGCGAGACGTACCACTGGCACAACTGGTGGGCGAACTGAATGCGGTCTTGCACCGCTCCTTGCCGATCGGACGCTTCGTGGGGGGCGCGCTGGCCTGTCTGAACCGTCAGGGTGACGATGTCGAGGTCTGGGTGGGCGGCGTTCCCGAAATGGTGCTGGTCGGTGCCGACGGGCGAGTGCGCGAGCGTTTTGCGTCCAGGCACTTGCCGCTCGGCGTGGTTGAAACGGGCACGGAAGGCTGTGACGTCGCGCATTTGCGGACGGAGCCGGGCGATCAGCTGGTGATGTATTCCGATGGCGTGATCGAGGCCACCAACGACAAGGCCGAGGGCTTTGGGCTTTTGCGTCTGGAGAAGGTGTTGATGTCTCACGCCAGCAACATGCGCATCGATGAACTGCGCATCGCGCTGGCCGACCACCTGGCCGGCGCATCGGCCCACGATGACATGTCGGCGCTCATGATCGACTGCGCGCCGCAGCCGCATTGATTGACCGCGGCCGATCGGACGGTTTAGGTATTGATTGTCGGGGAAAAAAAGCCCTACGGTTTGCCGGCTGCGCGCCGTTATCTGTCAGGATTGGGCGGCGCTTGCTCAGATATCCGTTCGTGCTTCGGTGCGTGTGCGCCGCGACCTTTTTGACCTATCGGCAATAGCGATCAGCCATGAATCCATACGACGACCGACGCGCTACCCGGCGAATTCCTCTGGGCTGCAATGCCTTGATCAAGCCTGCCGGTCAGGCGCCCGCCGTGCCGGCACACTGCATTGAGCTGAGCCCTGGCGGCATGACGCTGGAGAGCGATTACGTGCCGAGTCTGTCCGAAATGCTCGACGTGCTGGTGCGCCAGCCCGAAGGCGGGCTGGAGCGCCCGCCGCTGCATGTGCGGGTCGAGGTCAAGCGCTGCCACAAGGCCGAGTCGGGCAAATACGTGCTCGGCGCGCGGATCGTCCAGGTGCTCAAGTAGTCAGCGGCACACCAGGTTCGGCGCCGGGCTGTCTTTTGCGTTGTTGGCGGCCACCGCGGTCACCACGCATTTCATGGCGCCACATTCACAATTGAAGACCAGCACCTGCGTCATCACCAGGCTCTGACCGCCCGAGCACGCGCAGGGCTCGACGTATTTGCTGCTTGGCGCGGCCGTTTCGGCGGGTGTCGTGCTGGCACTTGGCGGTTTGGGCGAGGCGGCCAGCGCGCCCTGGCAGAGCAGACCGAGGGCGAGTGCCGCAAGCAGGCGGGGCATTCGGGGCATGATGATTCTCCAGACAAGGCCAGCCGACCGGCCAGCCACCGCTCTCAGTATGGCCAATGGATGCGCGCGCCGAAAGGGCGCGTCAGCGCGCCAGTTGCCACAGGTTGAGCAGAAACAGGATCACGCACAGCAGCTGCCACACGGCGACCGGGTTTTTCTGGATCAGCGGCTGGCGGCGGATGTTCTCGACCAGCGCGGGGTTGGGCACGGTGAAGTCCTGCAGAAATTCCGAGAAGGCGTGGTAGCGGTCGGCCGGGTTGGGCTGCAGCGCTTTCTTCAAGCACCCCTCTATCCACAGCGGCAGGTCGTGGCGACGGTGGCGGGCCGGGATGTAGTCGAGCTCGGTGTATGAGGTGAGGCTCACCCGTTTGACGGCCGGCTCATCGAAGGGCAGTTTGCCGGTGATCATTTCGTAGGCGATCACGGCCAGCGAGAACAGGTCGGAGCGGAAGCTGCCGCGCTCGCCCATCAGGTATTCGGGCGCCACGTAATTGACGCTGCCCTGTGGCACGGACTTGTCGAGCGGCGAGGCGATCTCGTCGGTGCCGGCGATCATCACCGTGCCGAAGTCGAGAATCTTCACCCGGCCATCGCGGTTGATCATGATGTTTTCGGGTTTCAGGTCCTGATGCACCATGTCGGCGCGCTGGAAGGCACGCAGGCCGGCGATGGTCTGGCGGATGATGTCGCGTACCGCGTCCAGCGGTGGTTCGGGGTTGTCCTGCATCCACTCGCGCAGGTTCCGGCCTTCGATGTGCTCGCCCAGATAGGTCATGAACTGCTTGTCCGGCCGGCCCGGGTAAGTCTTCATCACGTTGGGGTGGTCGATGCGCTGGCCGACCCACTCCTCGCGGATGAAGCCGTCGAGGTACAGCGCATCCTCGGCGAAGTTCTCGGACGGCGCCTTGAGCACATAGCGCTGCCCGGTCTCGATGTCCTTCACCAGATACATATGGCTGCGCGTGCCGGAGAAGATTACGTCCAGCACTTCATAGCCGTCGATCTTGTTGCCGGGCGAGAGCACCGGCGGAATCGGTCGCTGGGTGAGGCGGCGGTGGGTCTCGTCCAGGGTTTCGAGCGGCAGGCTGTCGACCGCGACCAGCAGGGCCGAGAGGTTGTCGTCCGAGCCGGCGGTGAGCGCTTCGTCGACCAGTTGGCGGGCGAGGCTTTCGAGGTCGGCCTCAGCGGCGGTGACCACCTGCCGGATGCGGGCTGGCGACAGCACGCCGTGTACGCCGTCGGTGGTGAGCAGCACCCGGTCGCCCGTGAGCAGCTCGCGGGTCAGGTAGTCGACCTCCAGCCGGGTGTCGGCACCGAGCGCGCGGGCGAGGAATTCGCGCCCGCCTTCGGTCATCACATGGTCGCGGGTGAGTTGCTCCAGCGTGTTGCCGCGCACATGCCACACGCGGCTGTCGCCGGCGTGGAAGACATGCAGGGTGTTGGACTTGATGACCGCCGCCGAGAAGGTGGTGAGCAGGCTGTCACGCGTGCCGTGGCGCGCGGCGTTCTGGCGATACACCCACTGGTTGAGTCCGTTGAGCACTTGGCTGGCGGCCTTGCGCACGCTCCAGGTCGGCGGAGTCGAAAAGTAATCGTTGATGAAGCCGGTGACCGCCATCTGGCTGGCGATCTCGGAATCGGCCGCGCTGCTGACCCCGTCGCACATGACTGCGGCCGCACCTTTCAGGTCGCGCTCGGAGCCGTCCGGCAGGTGCGCCGCGAAGGCGTCCTGATTGACCGGCTTGATGCCTTCGATCGAGTGGCCGCCGAAGCGCACTTCAAGGCGCGTGCTCATGGGCTGTCAGCTCCTGTGGGAAAGGCCGGCGGGGCCGGCCTTTCGTACGATGTGGTTCGGGCGTAGGTTGGGTTGAGCAACGCGAAGCCCAACGCGCAAAGCCGTGCCAGCCTCCAATGTTGTTTGTTGGGCTTCGCTGCGCTCAACCCAACCTACGCAATAGCTGCACAGATTCTACCGGCCCTCAGCTCACGCTGATCAGCTCCACCGAGCCATCGTCGCGCACTTCGGCCATGTGGCCCTTGGGCTCTTCCATGAACAGCAGGGTCACGAAGCCGAGCACGGCGGTCAGTGCGATGACGCTGAAGAAGATCTCGTAGCTGACCAGCGACAGCACGGTCAGATACACCACCGCACCGACGTTGCCGTAGGCACCGGTCATGCCGGCGATCTGGCCGGTGAGGCGGCGCTTGATCAGCGGCACCACGGCAAACACCGCGCCTTCACCGGCCTGCACGAAGAAGGAGCAGGCCATCGCCACGGCCACGGCCAGCCACAGCGGCCAGCTGCTGTTGGTCATCGCCATCAGCGCGTAGCCCCCGGCCAGACCGGCGGTGAGGATGAGCAGCGTTTTCTTGCGGCCGAAGCGGTCCGAGATCCAGCCGCCACCGGGGCGCGACATGAGGTTCATGAAGGCATAGGCCGAGGCCACCAGACCGGCATACACCGGGTCGAGACTGAAGGTTTCGGCAAAGAACAGCGGCAGCATCGAGATCACGGCCAGCTCGGAGCCGAAGGTGGCGAAGTACAGGATGTTGAGCACCGCAACCTGCTTGAACTTGTAGCGGTGCATTTCGGGCACCGGCTTGACGAAGATTTCGCGGTTCACCGCGTAGGCGCTGTAGCTGTCATACACATAGATCGCGGCGAGGCCGACATAGACGGCGTTGGCGGCAAACGCCGAGATCATGTTCACGCCCTCGGGCGAGAGCTTCCAGGTCAGCAGCGCGAGCGCGGCGTACATCGGGATCTTCATCAGCAGCAGAAACCAGAAGTCGCCGGTGCTGGTCACTTCCAGGCCACCGCTTTTCTTCGGCTTGAAGTAGGTCGAGCCTTTGGGCGTATCGCTGACGTTGAAGTACCAGATGAAGGAGAACAGCAGGCTCAGCGCGCCGGTGATGCCGATGGCGTAGCGCCAGCCGTTGTCGCCGCCGAACACCAGGGCGATGGTGGGCAGCAGCATGGCCGCCGCGGCGGAGCCGAAGTTGCCCCAGCCGCCGTAGATGCCTTCGGCCGTGCCCAGCTCATTGGCCGGGAACCACTCGCTGACCATGCGGATACCGACTACGAAGCCCGCACCGATGAAGCCGAGCAGGAAGCGCGCAATGGCGGCGTGGGTGAAGGTGTCGGCCAGCGCAAACATGAAGCAGGGCACGCTGGAGATGAACAGCAGCGCGGCGTAGGTGATGCGCGGGCCGTACTTGTCGGTGAGCATGCCGATCAGGATGCGCGCCGGGATGGTGAGCGCCACGTTGAGGATCAGCAGCGTCTTGACCTGCCCCGGCTCCAGCCCCAGCGACTGAGCGATGGCACCGAGCAGTGGCGCGTGGTTGAACCACACGAAGAAGGTGATGAAAAACACCATCCACGACAAGTGGAGGATTTTCATCTTCCCCGTAAAGGAGAGCAGGTTGAAGCCTTTCTCGTTGGACATGTGTCACCTCTGATGCTGTAGAAAACCGGGGCCGAGCGGGGCCAGCGCGGGCAGCGATATGCCTGCGGTCGTGTTGTGAGCGGTGTGCCGGCCTCGCGCCGGCGGCGTGATTACAGTTGGAGGAAGACCATGCCGTTCTCGACCTTGGTCGCGAAGGGCTTGGTGCAACCCTTGTCGGGGGCGACGGCCTCGCCGCTTTCGAGCTGGATCTTCCAGTTATGCAGCGGACAGGTGACCGAGCGGCCATGCACGATGCCCTGCGACAGCGGACCGCCCTTGTGCGGGCACTTGTCATGCACGGCAAAGACTTCGTCCTCGCGGTTGCGGAAGATCGCGATGTCGCCGTGGGCGGTGCTGCCGACCACGCGTGAGCCGAGCACCGGAATCTCGTCGAGTTTGAAAACCGGCCGCCAGACCAGATCGGAGGCGCTGAGGGTTTGAGTCGTCATGAGGTCTCTCGAATCGTAAAAAAAATGTGCTTAGAGCGATGTGCCGTCTTCATCGGTGTCGGCGGGCCACCAGTGATCCCATTCATTCATGGTCTGGCCCTCAGGCGGTCACGTCTTCAAAGTTGCGGCGCAGTTCGGGCTGCTCGGCGCGCGCCTGCCACGGATCCACGTAGTCCTGCAGCGCGAACAGCAGCCGCTCGTAGAGCGCCTTGCGGTTGGCGGTGTCGTCGAGCACCCGCTTCTTCACATAGTCGAGGCCGACGCGCTCGAGGTAGTGGACGGTGCGCTCCAGGTAGAAGCCTTCTTCGCGGTAGAGCTGCAAGAAGGCGCCGGACACTTCCTTCACTTCTTCGTCGGTGTGCACCTTGCAGAAGAACTGCGCCACTTCGGTCTTGATGCCGCCGTTGCCGGCCACGTAGATCTCGTAGCCCGAATCGACGCCGATCACGCCCACGTCCTTGATGCCGGCCTCGGCGCAGTTACGCGGGCAACCGGACACCGCCAGCTTGACCTTGTGCGGGCTGTACATACCGAACAGCATCTTCTCCAGCTTGACGCCCATCTCCATCGAGCGCTGCGTGCCGAAGCGGCAATGCTCCGAGCCGACGCAGGTTTTGACGGTGCGGATCGACTTGCCATAGGCGTGGCCCGAGACCATGCCGGCCTGGCCGAGGTCGTGCCAGATCAGCGGCAGGTCGGCCTTTTTTACGCCGAGCAGGTCGATGCGCTGGCCGCCGGTGACCTTCACCGTCGGCACCTTGTACTTGTCGGCCGCGTCGGCGATGGCGCGCAGCTCGGCCGGCGTGGTCAGCCCGCCGAGCATGCGTGGCACCACCGAGTAGGTACCGTCTTTCTGGATGTTGGCGTGGGCGCGCTCGTTGATGAAGCGGCTCTGCGCGTCGTCCTGGGCTTCGTGCGGCCAGGTGGAGATGCAGTAGTAGTTGAGCGCCGGGCGGCAGGAGGCGCAGCCGTTGGGCGTGCTCCACTCCATGAAGTCCATGACCGCCTGCGGCGAGAGCAGCTTGTGCTCGCGAATGGTCTTGCGCACCTCGCCATGCGAGTGATCGGTGCAGCCGCACACCGCCTTGCTGTTGGAGTCGGCCGGCTGGTAGGCGCCGCCGATGGTCGAGGCCAGGATCTGCTCGACCAGACCGGTGCAGGAGCCACAGGAGCTCGACGCTTTGGTGTGCTTGCGCACCTCGTCCAGCGTGAACAGCCCGTTTTCCTTGATCGATTTGACGATGTCGCCCTTGCATACGCCGTTGCAACCGCAGACCTCGGCGGTGTCGGGCATGGCCGCGGCGGAATTCACGCCCTTGTGGCCGGCGTCGCCCAGGTGGCTGTTGCCGAACAGCAGGTGGTCGCGGATCTCGCCGATGTTCTGGCCGTCCTTGAGCATCTGGAAATACCAGGCGCCGTCCTTGGTGTCGCCATACATCACGGCGCCGACCAGCTTGTCGCCCTTGAGCACCACGCGCTTGTAGACGCCCGCGCCCGGGTCATTGAGCACGATGTCTTCGGTGCCTTCGCCGCCCATGAAGTCGCCGGCCGAGAACACGTCGATGCCGGTCACTTTCAGCTTGGTCGAGGTGACCGAGCCCTTGTACAGCCCGATGCCGAACATCGCCAGATGGTTGGCGCAGACCTTGGCCTGCTCGAACAGCGGGGCGACCAGACCGTAGGCGATACCGCGGTGATTGGCGCATTCGCCCACCGCATAGACGCGCGGATCGTAGGTCTGCATGGTGTCATTGACCACGATGCCGCGATCGCAATGGATGCCGGCCGACTCGGCCAGCGCGGTGTTGGGGCGAATGCCGGCGGCCATCACCACCAGATCGGCCGGCACCGCGTCGCCGTCCTTGAACACCACTTTCGACACGCGGCCCGATTCGCCGGCCTGCAGCTCGGCGGTGAATTTCGGCAGCAGAAACTTCATGCCCTTGGCTTCGAGCGACTTGCGCAGCATGTTCGCCGCGGTCTGGTCGAGCTGGCGCTCCATGATCCAGTCGCTGATGTGCACCACCGACACGTCCATGCCACGCAGCGCCAGTCCGTTGGCCGCTTCGAGGCCGAGCAGGCCGGCGCCGATCACCACGGCGTGCTTGTGGCGGGCGGCCGCTTCGATCATGGCGTCGGTGTCGGCGATGTCGCGGTAAGCGATCACGCCCGGCAGGTCGGCGCCCGGAATCGGCAGCATGAAGGGATTCGAGCCGGTCGCGAGCAGCAGGCGATCGTACTCGACTTCGCAGCCGTCTTCGCCAAACACCTTGCGCGCACGGCGGTCGATCTTCACGACCTTGTTGTTGAGGCGCAGGTCGATGCCGTTGTCGGCGTACCACTGCGTGTCGTTGAGGATGATGTCCTGGATGGTCATCTCGCCGGCGAGCACCGGCGAGAGCAGGATGCGGTTGTAGTTGGGGTGCGGCTCGGCGCCAAAGACCGTGATGTCGTACATCTCGGGCGCGATCTTGATCAGCTCCTCCAGCGTTCGCACGCCGGCCATGCCGTTGCCCACCATCACCAGTTTCAGTTTGCGCATGTTTGCCCCTTGCTTGCAGTCCGGCCTGTGTGGCCGACCTGTCGTCCGGTTGTCAGTGCAGCGCAGCTTGAGCGCTGTATCAGGGACGATTTAGCAAAGGGTGTGCCAGATGTGTGCTGGCGCGGGATGGAATGCTGCAATGCGCAAAAAAGGGGCCGCGAAGCCCCATTTCTTGCACCACGGCAGTGCGTTGCGCACCGCCGAGAGGCGTTAGCGTGCGACGCGCCGGAAAATCACATGCAGACCAAAGGCCAACACGGCGAGGAAGTTCAGCAGCGACCAGTTGGCAATCGACAGCCCGAGGAAGGTCCAGTCGATGGCGGTGCAATCGCCCGCGCCGCGGAAGATCATGGGCAGCAGTTCGGTGAGCGGAAAGCTCTCCATCAGGTATTCGATGCCGGGGCCGCATTCGGCAATGCTGGGCGGAAAGCGCTGCATCCAGCTTTGCCATGCCGCCACGCCGCCGCCGGCCAGGGCGAACAGGGCGATCAGCACGCCATACACTTTGCGCCCGCCGCCGGTGCTGCCATGCAGGCCGGCGATCAGGCCGAACAGCGTGGCCACGGCAAAGGCGTAGCGCTGCATGATGCACATGGGGCAGGGCTCGAGCCCGACCACGTGTTGCAGATACAGGCCAAAACCCAGCAAGCCGGAACCGACGGCAAACAGGGCAAAGAAGGGCAGGCGGGGGCGGTCGAGCAGGCTGAACATGGCGGTCGCGAGGAAAATGATGGGCGGATTCTAGCAGCCCATGCCGGGCGCAGCGTGTCTGACGCGCCGTGCGCGATCAAGTTCCGCCCTGTCGGGCGTAAGGGCAGTGCACGCGCTATCCGGACGCTCGCGCGTGCGCGCGCCGGTCGAATCGGTCGATGCGCCGGGGTCAGCGGCGCGCCAGGCGTTGCCAGAGCGCCACCAGGCTCAACAAGGCAACGCCATTCGCTGCGGCCACGCGGGCATGGGACTGGGCTGTCGTTCGCGCTTGCGGGGGCGCGTCGTACTGGCAGGCGCCGTGGGCGTCGACGGCGACGCAATCGGCATCGAGTCGGAGGGCGTCGCCGCCGCGCTGGGCGGCGGCGGGGCGCTCCGGCTCGCGCGGATCGGCGAACGCGACCTTGAATACCCCGGCGCGCAGGTGCTGCGCCGCCGTCGTGTCGGCGGGCGACGCCCAGGCTGGGTGGAGGCGCAAGCCGATGGCGCTCGGCGTGTCGCGAAGCGCCATCCCCCGACCGAGGCCCGGTGCCGGGGCCATCGCGATGCTTGGCGCGATCTGCGCGTCGGCGCTCGTGACGGGGATATTGGTTGCGGGCGCGACCGATGCGGCCTGTGCGCCTGGGCCGGCGCCGAGCGCGGTGACGATGGCGGTCAGCCAGGCAAGACCGGCTTTTTGGGTTTGCGAGTCCATGTGCATGTCCCCTCTGCAGTGTTGGACTCTCAGAGCATTATTCGTGCCGCTTATGACATTGCTAAATAATCAATGGCTTGCGAATGATTCGCGGCAGGTGGCGAACGCGCCAGATGGTGATCGACATCGATTGTGTTCCCTGAATGGCACACTTCTGTCGGCGCCGTGTCGGCGCGTCTGCTGAGAACCCGCGCCGGGTGGGCGTTCCAGCGCGGGGCGCTTATGAGGGACGTGTAAAGATCGCCGACACTCGGGCGCGCCGGGGTGTTTGACCGGCTCAGCTGCCAAGCGGCTGTGCCGCTACCGCGGGGGGGCGGCGGAAAGCCTTCACAGCGAGGATCACGCCGGTCAGCAGCAGGGCGATACCAGCCATCTCGGCCAGGCTCGGCCAGCGTTCGTACCAGATGAAGCCATAGACCAGCGCGGCCATGGTTTCGAAGACGATCAGCTGCCCCGCCAGAGCCGGCGGCAGCAGATGGCTGGCGCGGTTCCACAGCAGGGTGCCCAGCCACGAGGCGAGCAGGCCGGTGAGCAGCATCAAAATGATGAAGGTTCCGGGTCGCGGTCCGGCCAGATCGACCGTGCCCGCGGTGGCCCACTGCCACAGCGCGATGCCGGCGAGCGCGATCAGCGCCATCGGCAGCGTCATCAGCCCCAGCGCCGTGGCCCAGGCGCGGGCGAGGCCAGTGGGCTGGCGCCGCAGCCAGTAGCTGTTGTTGAGCGGGTACCAGGTCCAGCAGGCGACGGCCACGCCGGCCAGCGCCAGCCCGCTCCAGTAGCGTGCGTCGTGGGCGATGTCGCCGGCGTCGTCGGTCTGGCCATGCACCAGCATGAGGCCGGTGCCAATCACGATGAGCGGCAGCAGCAGGCGACTCCATGGCAGCCCGTGGTCGGCCACGTCCTGGCTGGTGAGCTTGGCGGTGATGGCGATGGTCACCGGCAGCGTGCCGATGATCATGGTCGGCACGGTGGCGCCGGCGAGCTGGATCGAACTGGCCAGCGCGGCGAAATAAACCACATTGCCGATCAGCGCCAGCTTGGCCGCGTCGATCCAGTCTGCGCGGCTCAGGCGCTTGAGCGCGGCACGGTCGGCACGGGCGAGGAACACCGCCAGCACGCCGAAGGCGATGTAGCGCCCGGCGGCCAGCATCGCGCCCGAGTAGTCCGGCAACATCAGCGGCACGATGAAGACCAGCCCCCACAACAGGCCGGCGCCGAGGGCGGCGCTCAGGCCGGCGAGCATGGGGACGCCGGTGTGCAAGCAAGAATGAACATGATGGGCCTGAAGACAGTGAGTGAGCCTTCAGACTACGGCTCAGCGCGGCCCGGGTCTTGTACCGATTTGCGCTTGATACTCGGCCGGGGTTACGCCGTAGGCCTGCCGGAACCAGCGGGTGAGGTGGCTCTGGTCGGTAAAGCCGGCGTCGAGCGCGACATCCAGCGGCCGCTGCGCACCGGCCAGCAACTGCTTGGCGCGCAGCACACGGCGGGCCTGCACATAGCGGTGCGGGCTCAGATGAAAGTACCTGGCGAAGGCGCGGGCGAAGTGGTGCATCGACAGGCCGGCGATGGTGGCGAGCTGTTCGAGGTCCAAGGCCTGATCGAGATGCGCCTCGATGTAGTCCACCACCCGATCAAAGCGCAGCGCCGCCGGGTCGGTCACGCGGCGGGCATGGCGGCCGTGACGCTCGGCGATGCCGAGGATGGCGTCGGTCAGCGCCGTCTGCGCGGCGAGCGGCTCGTCGGCCTGCCACATGCGGATGAAGGCGCTCGACAAGGCCTGCGCCAGCGCGGCGTCCTTGATCGTGGCCTGCGGAAAATACACCTGCGGCCCGGCAATCGCGCTCATCGCCGCCGGCTGCAGATACACCATGTGATAACGCCAGCCGCCCTCGGTGGCGGCCTCGCCGGTGTGCGGCTCGTCGGGGTTGAGCAGCACCAGCGTGGCCGGATCGGCGATGTGGCCGCTGCCGCGATAGCGGAAACGCTCGACGCCGCTGGCAATCACGCCGACCGAGAAGCCCTCGTGTACATGCGCCGAGAAGGCGTGCTCGATCAGCCGCGCGGTGTACAGCTCCACGCCCGGCAAAAAGGGGGCCGGGCGGAAGGTGACGAATTCGCCGGGGTGTTCGAACATGGGCGGGGCGCCTTGGGCGGGAGCCCCGATTCTACGCCCCGTGCCGGGTCAATCGCGTGCGGTGGTCGGCAGCGACGTGCCGAGCCAGCGGGCCAGCGTTGGCGCGTCGATCAGTCCGCTGCGCGCCTGCCGGGGCTGACCGGCGGGGTAGGCATAGCTGCGCGGCAGCTCGCCGAACCAGGCCGGGTCGATGCGCTGGCGCAGGCGTTCGGGCTCGGTGGCGTCGAAAGCCCAGTGTTCCAGGTCGGTCAGGCCGAAGCGCTTGAGCAGTACGTCGGCTTCGGCGTGGCGCTCGGGATCGTCGGTGACGACCAGCACCAGACGCTGGCGGGCGCGGGCGTCTTTGAGCGTGCCGAACAGCGCCAGTTCCTTGAGGCAGGGCGGGCAATCGACCGACCACAGCACCAGCACGAAGTCGCTGCCGCTGCGGCGCGTTTCGATCTGGGCGAGGCTGTCGGCGCCAAAGGCGTGGAAGTCGGCCAGCGCCGGCCGCACCAGCAGGAACAGCCCGGCGAGCAGCAGGGCGAGCCGCGTCATGGGGCGGGCACCGGAATCAGCCGATAACCGTCGGCCTGGGTCTGCCAGGAGAGGAAGAGCTCGCCCTGGCGGACGATCATCAGCGGGTGGTCGGAGCCCCCGGATGTGCTGGCGAGCGTCCGGTCGGGCGACCAGCTTGCGCCGCCGTCTGTCGACTCGCGGGTCAGCAGCACCGTGCCGTTCGGCTGCAGGGCTTTCCAGGCGACGACGACGCGGCCGTTGCCGAGTGCGCGCACTTGCGGCCGGCTGGCGCCGGGTTGATGCGAGAGTCGGTGCGTGGCGCTGCGTGCGCCGCTGGCCGGGTCGATGCGGCCGTAGTGCAGGCCGGGCGCATTGCCGCCGCCGGCGAACCACGCCATGTGTGCCTGACCGTCGGTGTCGACGCTCAGATCGGGGCCGTGATGCGGGCAGCCTTCAATCACCCAGCCATCGTCGGTGGCGCGCATGGGCTCGGCGACGGGTTGTGCGGCCGGGTCGAGGCGGGCGATGGCGTGGTCGCGCAGATTGACCGGAAACACATGACGCCACAGCGCCAGCGGCGCCCGGTCGCCGTCGGTGGCGAGCGCGATGCGGCAGCACTCGCAGCTGTGGTCAGCCAGCTTCTGGTTGGGCGCGAAGCTGGCGCCGTCGTTGGTGGACGTCGCGGTGTAGATGGCCGCGCCGGCGTAGTCGGTGCCGCTTTGCTTGGCGACGGCGAGGTCGCGCTTGTCGATCCAGGCCAGGGTAATGCGCCCGGCGCCGTCGACGATGAGCGAATCAAAGCGGTGGCTGATCGGCGCGCGGTCGTCATTGACGGTAATTGGCGCCTCGAAGCGCCCGCCGCCATTGCTTGAGCGGGCAAAGCGGATGTCGCCGGCGTAGGCGCCGGGGATCTTTTGCGTCCAGCTCACCACCAGTGTGCCGGCGGGGGTGAAGGCGATTTTCGGGCGGTTTTCACCGTCGCTGTAGATCGACTCGGCCTGCGGATTGACGGCCACGGCCGGGGCGAAGCTGTTTTCGCCGTCGGCGCCGTAGGTGACATACACATGGCCGCCCTGCACGAAGGCCAGCCACAGCCGGCCCTGGGCGTCGAAGGCCGGCGTGGGCGTGCGGCCGCAGTGGGGCGAGGGCAGGGCCGCCGCGTCCTGACACTGCGGCAGAACCGGCCCGTTCGCCGCGGCACCGTGACCGGTGTGCGTGGCGGCGTAGCCAGAGGCTGCCCACAGCGTCGATAGCAATAGCGCGGCAAGGCGCAGCAGCGTGGCGGCGTGCATCAGAAGCTCAGCTTGGCTTCGACGTACAGCGTGCGCTGCGGCCACGGGTGGGCAACGAAGGCGTCGTCATTGAAGAGGTTGTCGATGCCCACGGCGAGGTGGCCGGTTTGGGTGACGCGGTACGTGGCTTTGAGATCGACAAACAGGTAGTCGTCCTGCGCGCCGTACACATTGCTTTCCTTGTCCGAGTTGTCGAGGTTGCCATAGCTGTTGCTGGCGTAGCGCAGGCCGAGCGAGGTGTCGAGCTTGTCGCCGGCGTGCCAGGTGGCGAGCAGGTTGGCGCGCCAGCGCGGCATGCGCGGGAAGACCTTGCCCTCGGTGCTCGGGTCGGCGCTGTTCTTGACGATCTTGCTGTCGGTCCAGGTGATGTTGGCGTTGAGGTCGACCGGCAGGGCAAAGACGCGGTTTTGCTGCAGCACCAGCTCGAGGCCGGTGGTGCGGACCTTGTCGACCGGCAGGAAGGTGCTCACGCTGTTGATGACGTCGGTCTGGCTCCAGATCGCGTCCTTGACGTTTTCATGGAACAGGTTGGCGCGCACGAAGCCGTTGGCGATCAGGCGCTCGACCATGAAGTTGTGATGGATGCCGACCTCTGGGCGCAGATGCGCGTTGGCGATCGTGCTGCTGTTGATCTTCTCTTCGTTGCTGAACAGCTCCTCGACAATCGGGAAGCGGTAGGCGCGGCCGATCGAGTAGCGCAGCTGCCAGGCCTCGGCGGGCTGGAAACCGAGCGAGAACTTGGGCGAAAAACCGGTGGCGTCGCGGTCTTCGAAGTCGAGCAGGGCGGCGGTCTTGTGCTTGTAGTAGAAGCCGTCATAGGTCTGCCACTGCTCGTAGCGCGCGCCGACGGCCACATCCCACTGCGGCGCAAAGTCCCAGCCCCATTGGCCGAACATGGCGTGGGTGCGGGTCTTGCCGCCGGTGGTCTGGTTGTGCACCGACTTGGCGCCGACGGTGTAGTCGGTGGAGTCGTAGCTGTCGATGGCCAGGCTGTTGCGGTCGAAGTGGTAGCCGGTGACGAAGTTCATGTCCTCGCGGCCGGCGAAGCGGTCGGTGCGGGCTTTCACATCGAGCGACAGCCAGCCGGTGTCTTCGTAATCCGACACCGAACCGGCGGTGGTGTAGGTCGGGTCGTCGGGGTTCTTGTTCGAGCTGCGGGTGTGGTCCTTGAGCACGTCGAAGTGGCTCAGGTTGGTCTCCAGCGTCCAGCCGCTGCGGCCGAGCGGGCCTTCCAGACCGACGCCGAGTTGCAGCGTCTGGCGGATCTGGTCGCTGATCGCGAAGTGGCTGGAGTTGACGCTGAAGCCGGCGCCGTTGTAGACGGCGTTGCCGCTCCAGATCGTGTTGCCGGCCGCATCGCGCAGGTAATTGGTGGGGCGGGTGCGCCAGTCGCGGTCTTCATAGGCGACGGTGGCGGTGGCCTGCCATTCGCCCAGCGTGTAGCCGAGCTTGAACTTGCTCAGGTCGGTGATCGTGGCGGCCGGGCCGGAGTCGCCCACCCAGATCACGTCGCTGCTCTGGCTGTCGCGACCACGGATGGCGCCATCGGTAATGACGGTCGCGCCGCCGGCCGGCGTACCCACGCTGCGGCTGCGGAAAGTCTGCGGCTGGCCCTTGTTTTCGAGGTGGTTGTGAAACACGAACAGCCGCAGGTCGCCAAATGCGTCGCCAAAGGCGAGGTACTCACGATGGCCCGAGTAAATCTGGTCGGCGCCGAGGTGGTCGAACTGCTGGTGGAAGCTCGCCGCTTCGGCATGCAGCACGCGCTCGGTCGGCATCTTGGTCTTCATGTTGACCACGCCGCCCATGGCATTGCCGCTGTACTCGGCAGAGAAGGGGCCGTAGATGACTTCGGCCGATTCCAGCTCATCGGCCGCCACCAGACCCCAGCGCGGCGCGCCCGACCAGCGGGTTTCAAGCAGCGAGTGCAGCGGCATGCCGTCGGCGAAGACCATGGTGCGCGCGGTCTGGAACATGTTGGCGCCACGCATGGCCACCGTGCCGTTCGAGTCACCGATGTAGCGTTTGCGCACCACCATGCTCGGCTCGTACTTGAATACATCCTCCACCGAGGTGGCATTGACCTGCTCGGCCTGCTCGGCGCTGATCAGGACCGACGGGCTGGTGAAATGGGTGGGGGCATCTGCGGCGCCCGTCACCACGACGTCCGCCAGACGCGGGGTGCCGGCCTCGGCCGAGGCACTGTCTGCTGCTATCGCCGGTGCGCCGAGGGTGGCGAGGACGGCTGCGGTGACGGCGTGGAGGCGGAAGCGGGGGGCGGGCGAGCGGACGGGCATGTGCGGATTTCCGGGGACGTGGCGACGAATGCGTCGGGGCCAAAAGCGCCCGGACTATACGGTCATCCCGGTCTCGAAAATCGCACTTGCGACGACGTGTCGCAGCGGTGCTCATGTAAGCCGCCAGGACGAAAAAATCTCGCAGGATGGGTGCTGACATCGCGTCGGTCTAGTCGTGCGGTGTTTCATTATGCATAATCTCGCCAGTTAAATACGGCATTTGCATAAACAATGAATATCTTCACCTCCGACACCCGCCTGTTCGCCCTCAGCTGGCGCGACGCCGCGTTCGACTTCCCCGTCGAAGCCTGGTGGGGCACCGAGGCCGTGTCGGCGGGCTTCGAGCTATGTGTCGATCTGCTCTCGACCGACGCCTTCATCGAACTCAAGGCCTTGCTCGGACAAGCGGTGACGCTGCACAGCACGCTCACCGACGGCAGCCGAAATTCGCGCTCGGGCTTGGTGCGTGCGGCCCTCAAGCTCGGCGCCGACGGCGGCTTCTGCCGCTACCGGATCACGGTGGTGCCATGGACCTGGTTGCTGTCGCGGGGGCGTCACAACCGCGTCTTTCAGGATAAGACCGTGGTGCAGATCGTCGAAGCGGTGTTTGCCGACTACGCCGATCAGGCCGCCTGGCACTGGAGCGAGGAGGTGGCGGAGTTTCTGAGCTCGGCGCGCGCACGCAGCTACTGCGTTCAATATCAGGAGTCGGATTTCGCCTTCGTCGCCCGCCTGCTGGCCGAAGAGGGCATCGGCTGGTGCATCGACGAAGACACCGCCGCCCCGGCCGGGCACCGCATGCGCCTGTTTGCCGACAGCCCGCGCTGGCCCGAGGATGCGTCCTCCGAGCACGCCAACGGCGGGCAGGGCATCCGCTTTCATCGGGCCGATTCGCAAGAAGACCAGGACGCCATCGTCGCCTTTGGCGCGCACCGACGCTTTGGCGCGGGCATGACGACAGTGCTCAGCTACGACTACAAGACCCGGCGCTCGGTGGCCAGCCGCGTGCCCACCGTGCTGGCCCTCGGCGGCGAGCGCGCCCCGACGCTTGAGATGTACGACGACGCGGGCCAGTACGCCTTTGCCGACACCCGCGAGGCCGAGCGCTACGCCCGCCTGAACATGGAGGCGCTCGAAGCGCGCCACACCACCTTTGTCGGGCGCGGCACGGTGCGCAGCTTCCGACCCGGCCACGCCTTCGATCTGCTCGGCGCCCCGCACGAGGCGGTCACCGGCAGTTCGCAGGCCGCGGCAAAGGCGCCCGCCGACCCCGCCGACCCCGCCCCGCGCTACGCGCTGCGCGAGCTCACCCATATCGGCATCAACAACCTGGGCGGCGAGCCAATGGCCGCCATCGCCCGGCGCCTGGGCGAGGTGCTGATCCATGACGATGCGCTCGACGCCATCGACGCGCCCATCCGCGCCCCCGAGCAACTCGACCCACACACCCTCGCCCTGGCCGCCGAGCGCGGTTACGCCAACAGCTTCGAGGCACTGCCCGGCCATCTGCCCTGGCGCCCCCAACTCACCGACGACACCGGCGCCCGCCTGAATCCGCGCCCCACCGTGGGCGGGCCGATGAGCGCCATCGTCGTCGGCCCCGAGGGCGAAACCCGCCCCAATGGCGCCGACGAGATCTGGTGCGATGCGCTCGGCCGGGTCAAGATCCGCTTTCACTGGCAACAAGGCCACACCCCCGACGACCGCAGCAGTTGCTGGGTGCGTGTCGTCACCCGTCAGGCCGGCCCCGGCATGGGCTGGCATATGCTCCCGCGCATCGGCCAGGAGGTCTTCGTCACCTTCCTCGGTTACGACATCGACCGCCCGCTGGTGCTCGGTGCGCTCTACAACGGCCGGGGAGAGGGCGGCATCACACCAACGCCCGGAGGCACCGACGCCAAACCGGCCGATCGCTCAGTCTTTGATCAAGCCTGCGATCACGCCCCCGCCGCCCAGGGCAATCTGGCCGGCGGCAACAGCCCCGCCTGGCACGGCGCCGCGGCCAATGAACACAACCACGCCGCCGCGCTCAGTGGCTTCAAGAGCAAGGAGTTCGGCGCCCATGGCCGCTTCGCCGGCCACAATCAGCTCGTCTTCGACGACACCGACAATCAGCAGCGCGCCGCCTTGCACAGCACCCAATACGCCTCCCAGCTCAACCTCGGCCACCTCATCCATCAGGCCGACAACTACCGTGGCAGTTTCAGGGGCACCGGTGCCGAGCTGCGCACCGATGCCTGGGGCGCGCTGCGCGCCGCGCGCGGCATCACCCTGAGCACCTGGGCGCAGCACGCCGACGCCGAGCCGGCCGGCGACATGGCCCCCGCCGCCGCCCTGCTCGGGCAGGCCGACGCGCTGGCGCAGACCCTCTCCAAGGCCGCCACCACCCATCAAACCGTGCAGCTCGCCGCCGCCATCGGCAGCATCGGCCCCAATCAAAGCACCCTCGACCCGAACGCCGCCCCGCTCAAGGCCCTGCACACCGTCGCCCGCGGCATGGTCGACGCCACCGACTTCGACGCCGCGCTGGCCGACGCAAGCCAGAAGAACACCGCCACCGCCGGCAACATCCCCCACCTGCTTGAGCCCGCCATCATCCAGGCCGCCAAAGCCGGCCTCGGCTTCGTCGCCGGCGGACACATTCAACTGAGTAATGGCGAAACCATCAGTCTCATCAGCGGCGAAGACACCAACCTCGCCGTGGCCGGCAAGACGCGCCTCCACACCGGCCAGGCCATCGGCCTGCTCGCCGGCGCCATCCGGGCCGGCGCGGACAACACCGGCATCACCCTGATCGCCGCCAAAGACGACATCGAGATGCAGGCGCAAAGCGACGAGATGGCCTTCCAGGCCAAGGACGATCTCAACCTCGTCTCGATCATGGAACACATCGACTTCGCCGCCGGCAAACGCATCGTGCTCGCCACCGAGGGCGGGGCGAGCATCACGATTGATGGGGGGATTACCGTCGAGTGCCCGGGGACGATTACGGTGCATGCGAGCAAGAAGAGTTTTGCGGGGCCGACAAGTCTGAGTCGGGAGATGAATACCTGGCCGAAGACTAACTTCGATGAAGAACTCAGGTTGCTCTGGCCTTTTGACGACAGCCCGGTGACCAATCGTCGCTTCGAGATCATCCGTCAGGATGGTTCGATCATTCGCGGGACGACCGATGCGCAAGGCGGCACCGGGCTCCAGAAGAGCGATTTCCTCGATCCGTACGAATTGAAGTTGTTGGCGGAGGACTGATCCATGGCAGACCAACCCATCGCCCGGCACATCCCGGTGCAATACGACGAACGTGGCAACCCGACCTGGCGAACCGTCATGAGCCCGTCGGACAATTCCTATGGCAAGTGCTACATGGTGCCCGACCGCGTCATCCCGGTGATCTTCGTGCCGGGCGTGATGGGGAGTAATTTGATCGAGCGAGGCACAGACCCAAAGGATGCGATCAGGTGGCGCCTCGACAGCAGGGCCAGCGTCGGTGTTTGGGCGTTCAACGGCCCCAAGAAACGCAAGCGCTACCTGCACCCGGAAGTTATGGAGGTGGATCGTGACGGCGCGGTACCCGACGACGCGATGTTGCCGGCAGAGGAGTTGCGGCGACGCGGTTGGGGCGAAATCGCCGCACTGAGCTATCAGGACATCTTGATGTGGCTGGAGAAGCATCTCAACGACTTCGACAATTGCCGTGACAGCCACCGGCTGCTGGTCGCCGATCTCGATTTGAAGGCAATGAAGGGTGAGCAGTGCCCCACTCGGGACGAGATCGGTCTGACTTTCCGCTATCGCTTCCCGGTCTACGCATGCGGCTATAACTGGCTGGCCTCCAACGCAGATAGCGCGCAACGACTTTCAGACCGAATCGACGAAGTCATCCGGCGCTACAGGGCGGAGAAGAAGAAAGTCGAAAAGGTCATCATCATCACCCATTCCATGGGCGGCCTTGTCGGTCGTTGCTGCTCCGAGGTCCTGGGGCGCCGCAAGGACATCATGGGCATCGTCCATGGTGTGATGCCCGCAATTGGCGCAGCGGCAGTGTATCGGCGGTTCAAGTCGGGCACGGAAGGTGACTTCGGTACGTCGGCCACCCTTGGCGGGAACGCTGCGGCCATGACGGCCGTACTATCGACGGCGCCCGGCCCAATGCAACTGCTACCCTCTGCCAAATACGGAAACGGCTGGCTGAAGATCAAGGATGCCGGAAATATCTACGCGCTTCCGCAGCACGGCGACCCCTACTCGGAGATCTACACGGTGCGCAGAAAATGGTGGAGCATGTGTGAGGATCAGTTGATCAATCCACTTAATGAGGAGCGAGATACCCGAAATCGCCTTCGGCAACTGGATCGGGATTGGAATGCCTTCGAAAAGACGATACACGAACCAGTTCGGCGTTTTCACGAAGACATTAGTGATAGATATCACCCCAATACCTACGCTTTCTTCGGAAGCAGCGATAAACACCGTGCCTACGGCACCGTGACTTGGCAGGGCGATGGCGGAGGTTGGCTGCGCGGTGGACGCGGCGCCGACGTCCTCAATGCCCGCGCTTTGGATTCTGAGGAGATTCACACTGATCGCACCGTCGCTGCACCGCTGGAGGGCACAGGCTGGTTGAAGGGCGAGCATCAAACCTACACCATCAGCGAGCCCGACGAAGCGGGGGACGGGACCGTGCCACATCGCTCGGGCATTGCCCCTCAGTATGCCTGCCGCTCGTTGATGAACGTGCCGGTCGAGCATGAGCCAGCCTTCAAGCCGGGTGAGAATTCGCACAACATGCGAGCTGCCCATTTCACCCTGCGTGCGATTGTACATATCGCGCAGGACGTCAAGAACACCAGCCTGCGCTACGACTGATGAGCCTCCTACGACATCTCCTCCCTCTTTCATTCATTCTGATACTGAGCGCCTGCGCCTACGAGATACCGGACATGACTCCCGAAGAAACCAGACGCATCGAACAACTGACCCAACGCATGACACCTCGCTGTATCGGGCGCTATCTGGTCGACCTGCCGGATGGGTTCGTGCTCAATGAGATGTCGCGAACGGAAATTGAAGCGGTTCGAATAGTAATCACGCCTGAAAAAGAAAGCCGTTTTCTGACTCATTTTGAACGACGAAAGGGCACGCTTCAATCCCAACAACTGCCTTTAAGCGGAAACCCGTTACTCAAGGGCATGGTTTCACTTCCAGACGATGCCGTAGGCGGGATATTCGATCGCGCCGAATCTGCTGCTTCAAGCGGCCGCGCTGCCCGTACACTGGAACTGTGGGCATGGAAGAGCGGCTTCAAGATCAGAGCCGACATTGATGCATTTGATGGCACCTACCCAGAGGATGCTGGATCAGCATTCCACCGAAAAAATGGGAACAACACGCCCACCAAGTTGGCCCATCTGTCAAGCATTTACAAACGCCTTGATGGCCGCGCCGACTCCGAAATCCCCACCGAACAAGGGGTCTGCTTCCCCAATGGATTCCTGCGCGGGGCACCAACCGATGCCGAGTGGATCGACCTGAACTACCACCTCTCCACCGCCGAAGATGTCTATTTCCGATTCGTTTCGATGAGTGACATCGGCGCCGAAGAAAACACCCTGCTCGATCGCGGTAGCGAAATCAACGCCATGCTCAAGGAGGTCAACGGCCGCACGCTGAGAAAGGGCGCGCGCGCTGTGAATAGCCAGGGCATCGAGGAGTGGCTTGTGATGCGCGAATCGGATCCTGGCGTCAAGGACTATCACTTCGTGCTGGAGATGAACGCTCTGGACGGAAATGCGTTCAAGCCGTCCGTAACCTTCGAAATGAGCAGCGGCGTCAGAAAGCCAGGTCCGCAGCTTAGCCTGGAGGAATTCGCTACCCGCAAACCGATCGCTAAAGCCACGCTCGGCGAAGCCGAGTCGGTGGCATTGTGGGACAAGGTGACCGCCACCCTCCGCCCTCGGCCGGGCGCGTTCTGATTCCGGTTCCGCAAGCGACGACGATGGCGTCCGAGGAAGAAGAAAAACGGATCATGGCCAATTTCTGGCTACTGACCGCAACCGGTTGCACGCTTCTCTCTTGGGCGGTGGCGATTGCCTTGGTGTGCCTTGATCCACGATGGTGCAATCGGCCATGGACAGGTTGTATTACTACTTCCTTCTGGATCGTTGTGGTTGGCTCCTTTCTGGGCACCTGCGCGGGCCTGCCCGCCCAGGGGGGACAAGGCCTTCGTCGGCGCACCGCTGTTGGTGTGCTGGCATGGAACGGGATTTGGGCGATCTTCCTCACGATCTTTCTGCTATGGAACGGGTTTTGGGTGGCCTTTCCTGCGATTTTTTTGATCATCGGTATCCTAGGACTGCGCGGTGATCATGTTTCGCGACGCAAATCGCGCTGTGGAGAAGACCAACCAAGTACGATAGAAACGAAGTCGATGAAGAGGCATTCATGACGCATTGGGACGCGCTGTTCGATACCTTGCGACTGTGGCCCTCAGGTGCGGTCTAACCACAGAGTTCGGCGCCCATGGCCGCTTCGCCGGCCACAACCAGCTCGTCTTCGACGACACCGACAATCAGCAACGCGCCGCCTTGCACAGCACCCAGTACGCCTCGCAGCTCAACCTCGGCCACCTCATCCACCAGGCCGACAACTACCGTGGCAGTTTCCGCGGCACCGGCGCCGAGCTGCGCACCGACGCCTGGGGCGCGCTACGCGCCGCGCGCGGCATCACGCTGAGTACCTGGGCGCAGCACACCGACGCCGAGCCAGCCGGCGACATGGCCCCCGCCGCCGCCCTGCTCGGCCAGGCCGACGCGCTGGCGCAGACCCTCTCCAAAGCCGCCACCACCCATCAAACCGTGCAGCTCGCCGCCGCCATCGGCAGCATCGGCCCCAATCAAAGCACCCTCGACCCGAACGCCGCCCCGCTCAAGGCCCTGCACACCGTCGCCCGCGGCATGGTCGACGCCACCGACTTCGACGCCGCGCTGGCCGACGCAAGCCAGAAGAACACCGCCACCGCCGGCAAAGTCCCCCACCTGCTTGAGCCCGCCATCATCCAGGCCGCCAAGGCCGGCCTCGGCTTCGTCGCCGGCGGGCACATTCAACTGAGTAACGGCGAGACCATCAGCCTGATCAGCGGCGAAGACACCAACCTCGCCGTCGCCGGCAAAACCCGCCTCCACACCGGCCAGGCCATCGGCCTGCTCGCCGGCGCCATCCGCCCCGGAGACGGCAACACCGGCATCAGCCTGATCGCCGCCAAAGACGACATCGAGATGCAAGCGCAAAGCGACGAGATGGCCTTCCAGGCCAAGGACGATCTCAACCTCGTCTCGATCATGGAACACATCGACTTCGCCGCCGGCAAACGCATCGTGCTCGCCACCGAGGGCGGGGCGAGCATCACGATTGATGGGGGGATTACGGTCGAATGCCCGGGCACGATTACGGTGCATGCGAGCAAGAAAAGTTTTGCGGGGCCGACGCGCGGCGACTACGGACTGCCGGCCTTCCCGAAGACCGTATGCGTCGAATGCCTTCTAAGCGCTCGCGCCTCGGGAGCGCCGTATGCAGTGCGTTGAGCCGATGCAGTTCGCTCAGTGGGTCGCCGAAGAAATCCGTACGCCGGTTCGGGCGGGTGTGCGCCGCTACCTCTTCATTGATCTGTCCGCCATGCACGACAGTGGCGAGGCGAATCGGTTCGCGCGTGTCGGGCCGGCGGTCGACGTGTTGCGCTTGCAGGCGCCCGATTGGTCTGAAGGCGCCGCGCCCGTGGTGATCGACCTCACTCTGGTGCGATCCGATACCCCGCCAGCGAGTACGCTCAGGCGCGTGCTGTCGCGCTGGGCCTGCGCCAGTTTTGCAGCGTTCCTCGAGAGCGGCCTGCCGCTCGAAACCCTGGCGGCGCGGCTCAATCAGCGGATGGAGGCGACGCTCGACGACGGCACTGACGTCCTCTGGCGGCTGTTTGATTGCCGGGTTTTCGAGGCTTTGCTCGATGTGCTTGATCCCGCCCAGCGTGCCATCGTGTTTTCCGGCATATCACGGTGGGCGTTTCAACAGCGCGACGGCACGGTAGGCATTCCACATCACACCGTGGCACCTCCAGGCGACACGCTGGCCGATACCGCGCCCTTGTCACTCACCGAGGCTCAGCAAATCGCGCTTGCCACCGCAACGGAGCCGGACAGCATCATCGACCTGATGCTACGCCATGGATCGCCTCGCCTCGCGAGTCTGCGCCCGCACGAGCAGTATGCAAGAATCCGCCAGGCACTCGACAGTGCACGTGCTTATGGCATTTTTGATGCGCCCGATCAGGCAGCCTGGTGCAGTCTGGATCTGGCCTTGGGCGCCGACTTTCACACGCAGCTGCCATGGGTGGAGCGCCTGAACGAGATCAAGGAAAAGCGCATGACTTTTTCGCAAGCGCTCGACCGCGCCGTGCAAGATGAGAGTGCGCCATGATTGTCGGCCAGCCGGCAATTTACAGCCATGACACTTTCAAGACGCAAGCGAACTCCCTCTTCGGTTCACGGAACCTAAGCAAATGACGATGCATAGAACGCGGCATCAGCCATGGCAGCGCTGGTTGATGCAAACAGCGGCCCTAGTCTCAACGATTTTAGTGCTCGGCGGATGCAATGCGCCGCCGCCCCCGGCCGTAGCGGCGGCAAGCGCGGAGGATTTGCCGCCCATGCGCGAGCATGGCGTGACGATCTATGGATACAACTACACCAACCGGGGCTTTGGCTCGTTCGAGGTGAATGGTCATGGTGGTGGGAATCTGTTTGTAAGTACGCCGACTGCAGGCGGGGGAAGCCACACCTGCTGCGGCAGCGTGTTTGCGCCGACAACTTTTCCGATTCCCTACACGATCAAGTGGACGCAGGAGGACGACATCTGGTGCGAGCAGACGGTGATGCTGCCACCGGTTCAGGTGCTTGAGCCGAAGTACATCGAAGTGCATTTCTACCCTGACGGGCATATCGAACTTGCAGCGACGGAAGACTTTTCCGAACCGAGGATAAAACGAGAACATTTTGATGTTTTCAATCGCTATTCGGATATTTCAAAGAACGTGATTGTTGTGGATGAATCAACGAGATGCCGGCATGGCTACTACTAAGCACAACCACACCCCCCTGACGCAACGCGAGGGGGCGCTTGCTTTTGCCGCCGCAGGTACGCGCATCGATGCCGCTGGCACCGAGCCGGCGATACAAGCTTCGCAATTCCTTACCCCGTCGGGAGTGTGCTCGACGGGTGCGTATTTTTCCGCGTTTGATCAGCACGAGGTTGTGACATGGCATTGAGTGAAAAACGGCATCTGCCGACGCGACGCTGGCTGATACAAACAGCGGCCTTGGTCTCAACGATTTTAGTGCTCGGCGGATGCAATGCGCCGCCACCCCCGGCTGCAGCGGCGACAAGCGCGGAGGATTTGCCGCCGATGCGCGAGCATGGCGTGACGATCTATGGGTACAACTACACCAACCGGGCCTTTGGCTCGTTCGAGGTGAATGGCCATGGTGGAGGCGACCTCTCGGTGAGTACGCCGACTGCGGGCGGGGGGAAACACACTTGCTGCGGCAGCGTGTTTGCGCCGACAAGTTTTCCGATTCCCTACACGGTCAAGTGGACGCAGGAGGACGACATCTGGTGTGAGCAGACGGTGGTTTTGCCCCCGGTTCAGGTGCTTGAGCCGAAGTATCTCGAAGTGCACTTTTACCCTGACGGACATATCGAACTTGCAGTGACGGAGGATTTTTCCGAACCGAGATTGCAGTTGGAACGGGCAGGGCGATTTATTCGGTATGCCGACGGAGCAAAAAACCAAATCGTGATTCACGAATCGACCAAGTGTCGCGATGGCTACTACTAAGCACAACCATACCCCCCTGACGCAACGCGAGGGGGCGCTTGCCTTTGCCGCCGCAGGTACGCGCATCGATGCCGCCGGTACCGAACCGGCGATGCACGCGCCCGGAATGGCCAGTGGTGCTGCCGGCAATGCGGCGGCGGTGCGCGATGCACACGCGGTGGCACCGCCCGTGGGGTCGTGCCAGCAATGCCTGACACTGAGTTTCTTCTTTGACGGGACCGGTAACAACCTGGAAGCCGACGTTGGCACGATGCAACACAGCAATGTGGCTCGTCTGTTTTTGAGTCATCGGGATGATGCAGTCAACGGTGTGAAAGCCATCTACATCCCCGGCATCGGCACCTACTTCAAGGACATTGGTGACGTCGGGCATACGACGCGTGGCCTGGGTTTCGGCCACATGGGGCAGGAGCGGCTCGATTGGGCCTTCGCGCGTTTCGACGAGGCGATCCGCAAGGCCGAACTGCGCGCCAACAACCCGACCAACAAGATCCGTTCGATTCGCGTCAGCGTGTTCGGGTTTTCGCGCGGAGCCACTTTGGCGCGGGCGTTTGTTCGCGAGTTGGCGGCGCGCTGCGACGTGGCGTCGGGCCAGTGGCGGCTGAAGGTGAACAGCGCGCCGATCGAAGTGATCTTTCTCGGCTTGTTTGACACCGTGGCCTCGGTGGGTTTGCCGATGAGCGCCAACAATACGCCGGGGGCGACCTCGACCGGGGTGTACGACATCGAGACCACGCTGAAGGTGCGGGGCGATCTCGGGGCAAATAACATTCTGTCCATGGCCTTTGGCGCTCCGGGGGCAGACCCCGCACCGGGCGCCTACGACGGGCATGCCGCCTGGGCCGATGGGCTGCGGGTGCCGGGCCTGGTGAGCCGGTGTGTGCACATGGTGGCGGGGCATGAGTTTCGCAATTCGTTTCCCGTCGACAGTGTGCTCGACGGTACGCGCTTTTCCGCGTTCGATCCGCAAGAGGTTGTGACATGGCATTGAGTGAAAAACGGCATCTGCCGACGCGACGCTGGCTGATACAAACAGCGGCCTTGGTCTCAACGGTTGTCGTGCTCGGCGGATGCAATGCGCCTCCGCCCCCGGCCGTAGCGATGACAAGCGCGGAGGATTTGCCGCCCATGCGTGAGCATGGCGTAACGATCTATGGGTACAACTACACCAACCGGGCCTTTGGATCAATCGAGGTGAATGGTCATGGGGGAGGCCCTGTTTCGGTGAGTACGCCGACCGCGGGGGGAGGTAGTCACACCTGCTGCGGCAGCGTGTTTGCGCCGACAACTTTTCCGACTCCCTACACGATCAAGTGGACGCAAGAGGGCGACATCTGGTGCGAACAGACGGTGATGCTGCCTCCGGTTCAGGCGCTTGAGCCGAAGTACCTTGAAGTGCACTTTTACCCTGACGGACACATCGAACTCGCGGCGACGGAGGACTTTTCTGAGCCGCGCTTGAAGTTAGAACGGGCAGAGTGGTTTCGGCGGAACGCTGATGTGAATAGGAATCCAGTAGTGGTCGGTGAGTCGACGAGATGCCGTAATGGTTACTACTAAGCACAATCACACCCCCCTGACTCAACGCGAAGGGGCGCTTGCCTTTGCCGCCGCCGGTACGCGCATTGATGCCGCTGGCACCGAGCCGGCGATACAGGTGCACAGCTCGGTCCGCGGTGCAGCCGGCAATGCGGCGGCGGTGCGCGATGCACACGCGGTGGCACCGCCCGTGGGGTCGTGCCAGCAATGCCTGACACTGAGTTTCTTCTTTGACGGGACCGGCAACAATCTGGAAGCCGACGTTGGCACGATGCAACACAGCAATGTGGCGCGTCTGTTTTTGAGCCGTCTGGATGACGATGCGGTGGTCGGGCGCTACTCGTTCTACATCCCCGGCATCGGCACCTACTTCAAAGACATTGGTGACGTCGGGCATACGACGCGTGGCCTGGGTTTTGGCCACATGGGGCAGGAGCGGCTCGATTGGGCCTTCGCCCGTTTCGACGAGGCGATCCGCAAGGCCGAACTGCGCGCCAACAACCCGACCAACAAGATCCGTTCGATTCGCGTCAGCGTGTTCGGGTTTTCGCGCGGGGCCACTTTGGCGCGAGCGTTTGTTCGCGAGTTGGCGGCGCGCTGCGACGTGGCGTCGGGCCAGTGGCGGCTGAAGGCGAACAGCGCGCCGATCGAGGTGATCTTTCTCGGCTTGTTTGACACCGTGGCCTCGGTGGGCTTGCCGATGAGCGCCAACAATACGCCGGGGGCGACTTCGACCGGGGTGTACGACATCGAGACCACGCTGAAGGTGCGGGGCGATCTCGGAGCGAATGACATTCTGTCCATGGCTTTCGGCGATCCGGGGGCAGACCCCGCGCCGGGCGCCTTCGACGGGCATGCCGCCTGGGCCGATGGGCTGCGGGTGCCGGGCCTGGTGAGCCGGTGTGTGCACATGGTGGCGGGGCATGAGTTTCGCAATTCGTTTCCCGTCGATAGCGTGCTCGACGGTACGCGTTATCCCGTGGGGTGCAGTGAGATGGTGTATCCCGGTGCCCACTCCGATGTGGGCGGCGGCTATCAGCCCGGCGAAGGAGCGCGCAGCCCGCACTCGGGAGACATGCTGAGCCTGATTCCGTTGCGGGCGATGCATGCGGAGGCACTTAGGAGCGGGGTGCCGATACGGTCTCTCAGTGCTATGTCAGCGTCTGATATGCCGTCTGTTTTTCCTCGCTCCTTCGCCCTCGATGACGAATCCGCAGCCAAGTTCGCCGAACTCAACGCGCACTTCCAGCGGTACCTGAAGCATTCCGGCAGCGGTGGCCGCGATATCGGCCGTGAAGTGCTGGCGCATGCGGCGTTGTTCCTGCGCTGGCGCTTTTTCAGCATTCGCCGGCAGCAGCGGGGTAACGGCCCGGATCAGCAGACCGTTCCGGTGCGGGAGCGGGGCTTCGCGCGTGAGCGGGCGACGCTGGAGCGTTCGGTGTGGGAGCGCAACCATGCTTACCAGCGTGCCCGGTTGTCGGCGATGCGGGCCAACGAGCGCTACAACCTGGCGGAGCAGACGCGGATGCGCACGGGCGCGGCGATACCGCACGATGTGTCGGAGGTGCGGGACATTGCCCGTGCCGCCGAGGCACAGGCGCAGGATGCCTACCTGCGCGAGAAGGCACGGCTCGATACTTATGCCAACGACAGCGGCTTGCTGACCAATATGGCGACCTACGATGCGCGCCTGCTGCGTGATGCGGAGCGCATTGTCGCGCATCACCGGCTTCACCCCACACTGAGCTTGCGGCCGCATTACAAGAATCTGGTCGAGGCCTACGAGGCGCAGTTTGTGCGTGGCGAGACGCTCGATGCGGATGTGGTGGCATTTTTTGACCGCTATGTGCACGACTCGCTGGCGGGCTTTGCCACCGATGCGACCTTGCCGTCAGACCCGCGCGTGATCTATGCCGGGGGCGACAACAAGTTTAAATATGCCGCCATTGGCGACTTCAATCCCAATCGCCGTGCGGCCTGAGACAGGTGTGCTTTCATGAAGACGATCACCTTGCGCGCGCTTTGCGCGTTGTTGGCCCTGGGCGGTGGCACGGCTGGCGCGGCGCCGACCGTGGCTGAACTGGAAGGCCTTTACACCTTGCAGCGCGTTCGAGAAACAGCGGCCGAGTTGCGCTTGTCGGCCGACGGGCGCTTCACCTATGGCATTGCCTATGGCGCTCAACAGCAGTCGGCGGAGGGGGTTTGGCGGGTCGAAGATGGTCGCATCGTGCTGGTATCCGATGTACGACCCGAGCCGCGTTTTGAATGGGGGGCACCGGTCAATGACCGTTTCGAAGGCGACCCCGAGCGGCCGGTCGATTTGGTGGTGCGGGTGGAGAGCCCCGAGCTCGGAATGACTTGGCGCAACATCGAGATTACGGCGCAGTACGCTCAAGGGGCGCCACGAACCGGCCTGACTGGCTCGGGTGGTTTACTGGCTTTCGAGATGCGCGAGCAAGGCGAATGGGCTGGCGCGCGGCCCGAGCGCATCGGCGTCAGTTATCCGAAAATGCAGGTGTCGCAACAGTGGTTCGATGTACCCAAGGGGACGAAGACCGCGCATATTCTGTTTTTGCCGGGCAGGTTGATTCCGTCGGCGTTTGTCGAAGTGCGTTTCCGAATCGACACGGCCGCGTCGGCGCCGATCTCGCTCGTGAGTGTTCGCGAGAATGGGCAAGATGGCTGGCGCTTCGAGCGTTCGGACTAAGGCGATGCAGGGAAGCGTTTTGGAATGAAAAACGGGCAAGCCTGAAGGCTTGCCCGTTTCCGTTCACACGGTGCAGGGATCAGTCGTCGTTCATGAAGCCCAGCAGGTGCAGCAGGCTGGTGAAGAGGTTGAAGATCGACACGAAGAGCGTCACCGTGGCCATGATGTAGTTGGTTTCGCCACCGTGGATGATGTTGGAGGTCTCATACAGGATGAGGCCCGACATCAGCAGCACGAAGGCCGCAGACACGGTCAGCGACAGTGCCGGGATGCTGAAGAAGATCGCGCCAAGGCCGGCCAGGAAGGCGACGATGATGCCAACCATCAGGAAGCCGCCCATGTAGGAGAAGTCCTTGCGGGTGGTCAGCGCGTAGGCCGACAGCCCGAGGAAGATGGCGCCGGTGGCGCCCATGGCGGTCATGACGGTTTGCGTGCCGTTGGGCATGTTGAGGTAGTGGCTGATGATCGGGCCCAGGGTGTACCCCATGAAGCCGGTCAGCGCGAACACAGCCAGAATGCCGCCGGCGCTGTTACGCAGCTTGGAGGTCAGGAACAGCAGGCCGAAGTAGCCGACCAGGGTGATGATCATGCCCGGATGCGGCAGGGCCAGCGCCATCGATACGCCGGCGGTCAGGGCCGAAAACAGCAGGGTGACCGACAACAGCATGTAGGTGTTGCGGATGACCTTGTTGGTCGCCAGCACAGACGTTTGCTGGCCGCGACCAATGTCGGTGGGGAAGGGGGAAGTGCGGTTCATGGTGCGCTCCGTTAAGGTTCTGTTGTTTGTTGCCGGCTGGCGGGTCGCCCGAGGCGAAGCCTCGCTTAAAAGCCGTTTCTACGCGTTGCAGTGTAGTCGTAGTGATTGGTACGAACAAATCGAATAAAGTTCATGTGTTGATCGAAATTTACGAGGTGTTTGCGCCATGACGACGCTCAACTACAAACATTTGCGCTACTTCTGGATGGTGGCCAAGGCAGGCAGCATTGCCCGCGCGAGTGAGCAACTGCACTTGACGCCGCAGTCGATCAGCGGGCAGATCTCGGCGTTTGAAGAGCGTCTGGGCGTGGGCTTGTTTCAACGCACCGGGCGGCGCCTGGTGGTGACCGAGGCCGGCCAGCGCATTTTGCGCTACGCGGAGGAGATCTTCGCGCTCGGCGATGAGTTGCTCGATGTGCTGCACGACGCCCATGCCGCACAGGCGCCCCCCTTTCGTGTCGGCATTGCAGACTCGGTGCCCAAGCAGATGGCTTACCGCCTGGTGGCGCCGACGCTGACGCTCGATGCGCCGGTGCGCCTGGTGTGCCGTGAGGGGCGGCTGGCGCCCTTGCTGGCGGAATTGTCGGTGCATCACCTCGACATGGTGATTGCCGACCGACCGATGCCGGCGCGCTACAACGTGCGGGCCTACAGCCATTTGCTGGGAGAGAGCCGACTGACCGTGATGGCGATGCCGGCACTGCTGGCCAGGTTTTCCGGCGACTTCCCGCGCTGTCTGGACGAGGCGCCCTTCTTGCTGCCGGGCGAAGACGTGGCGGTGCGCGTGCCCTTGATGCAGTGGTTCGAGGCCGAGCGCTTGCGTCCGCAGATTGTGGGTGAGTTCGACGACAGCGCGCTGCTCAAGGCCTTTGGCGGCGCGGGGGCGGGATTCTTTTGCGCACCCAGCGCGGTGGCGCCGGACGTTCAGGCGCAGTACGGTGTGGTCGTGGTGGGCGAGATTCCGGGACTGATCGAGCAGACTTACGGCATCACCACCGAGCGCAAGCTGACCCATCCGGCGATTGTTGCCATTAGCGCTGCCGCGCAGCCGGCGGGCGTGGTTGCGGCACCGCCACGCAAGAAGCCACGACGCGGCTGAGACCGGCTTTCGCACGGGCGGCGCGCCGGCTATGCTGGCAGCGATCGCCACCGTCGCCGGACCGCCACCATGCCGAAATTTGCCGCCAACCTGACGCTGCTGTTTAACGAGCACGCCTTTATCGACCGCTTCGCGGCCGCCGCAGGCGCCGGGTTCAAAGGCGTTGAATATCTGTTTCCCTACGCCTGGCCGGCGGCGCAACTGGCCGAGGCTTTGCAGGCCAATGCGCTGGTGCAGGTGCTGCACAACCTGCCGCCGGGCGATTGGGATGCCGGTGAGCGCGGCATTGCCTGCCACCCGGACCGCGTCGGCGAGTTTCAGGATGGCGTGGGTCGTGGCATCGACTACGCGCTGGCGCTGGGCTGCCCGCAGCTCAACTGTCTGGCCGGCATCCGGCCCGAGGGCGTGGACCCCGAGCGTGCGCTGGCGACCTTCATCGACAACCTGCGCTTTGCCGCCGGTGCACTCGATGCGGCGGGATTGAGGCTGCTGATCGAGCCGATCAACAGCTTCGATATCCCCGGCTTCTTTCTCACCCGTACCGAGCAGGCGGCGCAGATCGTGGCTGCCGTGGGGGCCGAGAACCTGTTCATTCAGTACGACATCTACCACGCGCAGCGCATGGAGGGCGAACTGGCCAATACGCTGTCGCGTTACCTGCCGATGATCGGGCATATGCAACTGGCCGACACGCCGGGGCGGCATGAGCCGGGCACGGGTGAGATCAATTTCCCCTTTCTGTTCCGGCATATCGACGCCCTCGGCTACACCGGCTGGATCGGTTGCGAGTACAAGCCGCGGGCGGACACCGTGAGTGGATTGAGCTGGCGGCCGGCGGGGTGATTGTCCCCGCGCATGCCATGCGAGCGCGCTAAACTCTGCGCTTTAAGTGACGGGACGTGCCGGCCTTGTTTGCCGGACACATGCCACATGACGATTTCACGCCTTCTTGCGCTCCTTGCCCTGCTGTCCTTCGCGGTGCAGGCCGCCGAACTGACCACCCGGCCGCTGTCCGAGCTGGCGGTGTATCCGGTCTATCGCGTCAATGCCACGGCCAATCCGCTGGATGAAGCGCAGCTGGGCACGGCGGTGTCCGGGCGCATCAAGACCTTGCCGGTGCGCGTCGGCGAGACTGTCAAGCGCGGCGCGACGCTGCTGGCGCTGAATGATAGCGAATACCGTATCGAACGTGATCGCGCCAAGGCGCAGGTCGCGCTGGTGGCCAGCCAGCTACGCCTGGCCGAAACGCAGCTGGCGCAGAATCGGATGCTGGCCAAGCGCGAGTTTCTGAGCGCCGACGCCTTGCGGGTGAAGGAGACCGAGCTGGCGGTGCGCAAGAACGAGCTGGCAGTAACGCGGCAGGGACTCGCCGCCGCCGAGCTGGCGCTGTCGCGCACCACGCTTACCGCGCCTTTTGACGGCGTGATCAGGTCGCGGCTGGCCAGCGTGGGTGATTACGTGTCGCCGGGCATGCCGATTCTGGTGCTGGCCGCAACCGCCACGCCGGAGGTGCGTGCCAGTGTGCCGGTGTCGCAGATTGCCAGCGTGCGCGCGGCCAAGGCCTGGGTGCTCGACGCGGCGGGGCTGGAGGTGCCGCTCAGGTTGGTGCGCGTGTCGCCACTGGTCGATCGCGTCGCGCAGGCGCAGGACGTGATCTTTGCGCCGACCCGCCCGATGCCGATCGGTCTGGCCGGCGAGGTGCGCTGGCAGGGCGAGCGGCCGATGTTGCCGCCGGCCTATGTGCAACAGCGCGACGGTGCTTTTGGCGTGTATGTGATGACCGGCGACGCGCCGGTCTTCCGCCCCCTGACCGAAGCCCAGCAGGGCCGCCCGGTGCGGGTGCCGACCGACTGGCCCGCCACGCTGCCGGTGGTTGACGAAGGCCGCTTCCAGATCGGCCTCAAGCGCGCTGGGGCGGCGCAGTGATGGGTTTCTATCGCAAGCTGATCGACAACCACCCGCTGGCCAACATTGCCTTTGCGCTGGTGTTGATTGGCGGCGCGCTCACCTATGTGTTGATGCCGCGGGCGCAAGACCCGGAGATCAACTTCAACTGGGTGAACATCGTCACGGTCTTGCCAGGGGCGTCGGCGGAGGACGTGGAGCAGGAGCTGACCTCGCCGCTCGAAGACGCCATCGCGCAGGTGAAGGACATCAAGTATGTGTCCTCGTCGAGCCGCGAGAATCTGTCGTCGATTCTGGTGCGCTTCAACGAGTTGTCCGAGCGCGAGTTCGACAAGCGCATCGCCGACCTGCGCCGCGAGATCCAGAACAAGGCCTCCGACGAGTTGCCCGACGAGGCGACCGATCCGCAGGTGGTCGAGATCACGACCTCCAACGGCTTCCCCACCGCGATCCTGGCGGTGTATGGCCCGGCGCTGGATGAACGCCTGCGCCGCGCGGCCTTCGATCTCAAGAAAGACCTCGAACGCCTGCCGGGCGTCGACAAGGTGATCGCCGCGGGGCTGGATGATCCGGAGTTGCATGTGGATTTTGATCCGGCGGCGCTGGCGGCGCGCGGCTTGTCGCCGGTGCAGGTGTCCGACTCGGTGCTCGGCTGGTTCCGCAACACGCTGGGCGGCCGGGTGCGGGTGCAGGACCGCGAATGGCTGGTGCGCCTCGAAGGCAAGACCGACGACCCCGACGCGCTGGCGGCGGCGGCGCTGATCACCCCGCAAGGCCGGGTGGCGCTGGGCGAGGTGGCCGAAGTCAGTCGAGGGCAAGAGCGCACGACGCAGCGGGTCAGCGTGGGCGGTCAGCCGGCGGTGATGCTGTCGGTGACCAAGCAAAGCCGGGTCAACACCCTGACGTTGGTCGAAGAACTGCGCGCCTTCGCCAATGCCCGCAATCCGCTGCTCGAAAGTCAGGGCGTGCAACTGGTGATGCTCGACGACCAGACCGACATGACCCGCAACGCCATCGGCATCATGGAATCCAACGCGCTGCTTGGCCTGATTGCGGTGCTGGTGATGTGCTGGCTCTTCCTCGGCCCGCGCATGGCGCTGCTGGTCGGGATCGGCGTGCCGTTTTCGCTGGCGGGCACCTTTCTGGTGGTCAACGCCATTGGCTCGACGCTCAACCTCACGGTGCTGCTCGGCGTGGTGATTGCGCTCGGCATGCTGGTGGACGACGCCGTGGTGGTGATCGAAGCCATCTACTACCGCATGCAGCGCGGCGAGCCGGCGCGCGAGGCGGTGATCAACGGCGTGCTCGAAGTGGCCGCGCCGGTGACCAGCGCCGTGCTCACTACCATGGCCGCCTTTTTACCGCTGATGCTGCTGCCCGGCATTCTCGGCAAGTTCATGTTTGTCGTGCCCTTTGTGGTCACCGTGGCGCTCGGCGTCAGTCTGTTTGAGGCCTTCTGGATCTTGCCCACCCACGTGCTGAGCATCCGCCCCAAAGCCGGCGGAGGCGAGAGTGCCGGCCAGGCGCGTCGGGTGCGTTTTACGCATTGGGTGCGGCTGCGCTACTCGCGCGCGCTGATCCGCGTGATGCGCTGGCCCAAGCTGGCGCTGCTGGTGGTCTTGCTGACCGTGGTCGGTGCCGGCGCGATGGTGGCCAGTGGCGTGGTCAAGCAGCAGTTTTTCGCCTTCGATTCGATGCGCCTGTTTTATGTGAACGTGGACATGCCGGCCGGTATGGCGCTGGAGCGCACGCTGAGTCAGGCCGACAAGGTGGCCGACACCATCCGCGAGCAGCTCGACCCGGCCGAGATGCGCACCGTGACCGCCTACGCCGGGCTCAAGTTCACCGAAACCGAACCCCTGTATGGCGACCAGTACGGCCAGGTGCTGGTGTCGCTGGCGCCGCGCCAGTCCGATGGCGCGTTTACCGGCGAGATCATCGAGCGCTTGCGCGGCGCCGTGATGGCGCATACGGGCGAGGCCAAGCTGTCTTTTCTTGAAATGAAGGGCGGGCCGCCCTCGGGCAAGCCGATCAGCGTCAAGGTGAAAGCCGACGATTACGCCACGCTGCGCTCGGCCTCGGACGCGCTCAAGGCCGAGGTGGCCAAGATCGACGGGGTGAAGGACCTGACCGACGACGATGTGCCGGGGCGCACCGAAATGCGCCTCACCCTCGACCGCGAAAAACTCGCCCGTGCCGGTGTGCAACCGGCCACCGTGGCGCGCCTGCTGCGCCTGTATGGCGAGGGCGAAACCCTGGCCAGCGTGCGTGTCGATGGCGAAAAGGTCGACCTGATCGTGCGCGCCCGGCCGCAGACGCTGAGCGATATCGACGCGCTGCTCCAGCGCACCGTGCCGCTGGGCGACGGCCGCCAGGTGCAGCTGGGCGAGCTGGTCGACGCGCAGATGCGCATCTCCAAGGGCTACATCCGCCACTACCAGCTGCGCCGGGCGATCACCGTCGAGGCCGACCTGGCGCCCGACACCACCGACACGGTGACCGCCAACAACCGGCTCAAGGCCGCCTGGGCCGAGTTGCAGCCGCGCTTCCCGACCGTGGCGCTGGATTTCTCCGGCGAGCTCGACGATATCCAGGAGAGCCTGGATTCGATGGTCAGGCTGTTTGCCTTCGGCGTCGGGCTGATCTACCTGATCCTCGCCACCCAGTTCAAGAGCTACTGGCAACCGATCCTGATTCTGGTGACCGTGCCGCTGGCCTTCACCGGCGTGGTGCTCGGCTTGTTTGTGTCGGGCAACCCGATGTCGCTGTACACCCTGTACGGCGTCATCGCCCTGACCGGCATCGCCGTCAACAGCGCCATCGTGCTCATCGATGCCGCCAACGACCGCCTGAGCAAAGGCATGAGCGTGCTGCACGCCGCGGTGTATGCCGCGCGGCGGCGCGTGGTGCCGATTCTCATCACCACCACCACCACCATCGGCGGCCTGTTCTCGCTGGCCGTGGGCCTGGGCGGCAAGTCGCTGATGTGGGGGCCGGTGGCCGCCAGCATCGTGTGGGGCCTGGGTTTCTCGACGGTGCTCACACTGTTTGCCGTGCCGCTGCTGTACCGGCTGGTGATGCGCGCGCCGAAGCCGTCGGTCGATCTGGATCAAGGCCCGGCGGCGGTGATCGCGTAGCATGCAGCGCATGTGGCGCCGATTTGTCATCCTGTTATTGATGCTGGCTCTTCCGCTGCCGTCGCTGGCTGGCTGGGCCGGTGCCTGCGCGGAGGCGCCGGCCACATCGCACGCCATGGCCGATATGGGTGATGAAGTCGCTGCGCCGTGTTGTCCCGACGTCGACCGGCTCGGCGACTGTGCTCAGGTCGATTGCGCCTCTGCGGCCATGCACTTTGCCTTGCCGGTGGCGCGTGCCGATCTGAGCGCGCGCACGCATGTGCTGAGCGCCGCGCCGATGCCCCGTTTTGCGTCGGTCACGGTCTCCCGTCATGACCGGCCACCCATCGTCACCGCCTGAATCCGATCCCGTCGGGGCGTAGGTCGCCCCGCATCCTTTATCGTGATTTGGGAGTTTCCCGCATGAAAACACTTGGACTGGCCGTGTTGGCCAGCACCGTGCTCGTCGCCTGTGGCGATCCGCCGGCGTCGGCGCCCGCGTCAGGGCCGCTGACCCAGGGTGCGACGCTCTACGCCGCGCAGTGCGCCAGCTGTCACGGCGCACAAGGCGAGGGCCAGCCCAACTGGCGTGAACGCAAGCCCGATGGTCGCCTGCCCGCGCCGCCGCATGACGCCAGCGGCCACACCTGGCATCACCCGATGGAGATGCTCTTCCAGATGACCCGCGACGGTATCGTGCCGCCGCTGGCGCCGGAAGGCTATCAGAGCGACATGCCGGCCTTCGGCAAGACGCTGTCGGACGACGAGATTCGCGCCGTGCTGGCCTACATCGAGAGCCTGTGGCCCGATGAGGTGAAACAAATGCGCGCCGAACGATTCAAACCCCAGACGAGCGGGCGTTGAGCGCCCGCCGGAAAAAGGAACTGATCATGAAAACCTTTCAATTGTTTCGCCAACTGGCACTGGTCGCCGCGGTATCGATGAGTACGGGCGCAGCCTGGGCCGAGCTGCCCGAAGCGACCATGTACAAGGACCCTAACTGTGGTTGTTGCAGCAAATGGGCCGAGCACATGCGCGAAGCGGGCTTCACGGTGAAGGAAATGCCCAGCCGCGAGATGGCGCGCATCAAGGCGCAACTCGGCGTGCCAGAGGCGCTCGGCTCCTGCCATACGGCTCAGGTCGGCAAGTACGTGATTGAAGGCCATGTGCCGGCCGCCGACGTGAAGCGCCTGCTGGCCGTGCAACCGGCCGGTGCACGCGGCCTGTCCGCGCCCGGCATGCCCATGGGCTCGCCGGGCATGGAGGGCGGCATCCCGGACCGCTATGATGTGGTGCAGTTCAATGGCGATGGTGGTGAAGCGGTGTTTGCCCGTCATTGAGCATGACTGAAGGAGGCACTGCCATGAAATCGTATTGCCGGATCGTGTTGCTGGCGGCGACGCTTGCCGCCAGCCCCGTGCATGCGCAAGAGCCCGGCGCATCGGTGTCGGGCGACAAGGCTACCGACATGGCGGTCGATCTCGTGGTGGTGCGTCCGCTCGGTTTTGTCGGTGCGGTGATCGGCACGGTCGGCTTCGTGCTGGCGCTGCCCTTTACCGTGCCCAGTGGGTCGGTGGGCGAGACCGCCGACGAATGGATCGGCCGGCCGCTCGAATACACCTTTGACCGGCCGCTGGGCAATTTCGACCAGTGCGGGGCGGACCGGCATCCGTGCGGGAACTAGTGCTGACAGATCGAGCCGTGTCTCGGCGCGAGCGTGGCCATGCTTGGGGAGGTGTTGCCTTCGGCGACGGGACGTTGGCCGGGTCTCGCCCCGGCGGGCGAGTGACTTCTTTGTAGCGACAAAGAAGTCACCAAGAAAACGCCCCCGCTGTGCCGCCGGCTTCGCCGGTGCCGCCGGCTTCGCCGGTGCCGCCGGCTTCGCCGGTGCCGGCGGCACAGCCCGGCCGTAGGGTGGGTGGCTTGCCACCCACCATCGTGCCTCACGATAAATACCGCTTGGTGGGCAGCGAAGCTGACCTCCCTGCGATTTGCCGCAGCGGTTGAGCCGTGTGCGCGATTTGCGGCGGGTTTTACGTTGTGTTCGAAGTGCCTATAGCAAGCCGATGGCCACCAAGCCGGCAAAGGCAAAGAACAGCGCCAGATGGCTGACCCCCTCGATGGCGTTGGTTTCGCCGTTGTGGAGGTTGTTCATGACGGCCAGCATGGTCAGCAGCAGCATGCCGCCCTGCATCGGGGTGAGCGCCATGATGATGCGCTCGTCGGTGATGAGCGCGATGCCTTCGATCACCGGCAGCGTCAGCAGGACTGTGGCCAGCGAGGCCCCCAGCGCGATGTTGACCGTGGTCTGCATGCGGTTGGCCGAGGCGGCGCGGGCTGCGGTGAGAATCTCCGGACTGGCCGAGAGCAGGGCCACCAGTACCGCAGGTAGGCTCTTGGGCAGGCTGCTGCCGGTGAGGCCGGCATCGAGCAGGACGGACAGCACTTCAGACAGCAGGCCGACCAGCACGATGGCGCCGATCATGATGCTCACATGCAGCCACGAGGGGCTGTGTGCAGTGTCATGCGCTTCGTCGTCGACGGCGGCGACATGTTCAAAAAAAGTGCGGTGCTCGACCGTCTGCAGGCGCAGGAAGGCGGCGTACATCAGCACCATGGTGCCGACGCTGAACAGTGAGTAGGCCTTCCAGTGTTCGTTGGGCACGAAGTCGGGGATGAACATGCCGATGCCGATGGCGACGATCAGCATGGCCATGAAGGAGTTGGCGGAGTCGAGGTTGTAGCGGGTGGTGCCGTGTTTGAGCCCGCCGATGATGGCGGCGATGCCGAGGATGCCGTTGATGTCGAGCATCAGCGCGGCGAACACGGTGTCGCGCGCCAGCGTGGGGTTGGGGGCCCCTTGCAGCAACACCACCAGAATGACCACCTCGACCGACACCGCCGCCAGCGTGAGCACCAGCGTGCCATAGGGCTCGCCCCAGCGCACGGCCAGCACTTCGGCGTGATGGCTGATGCGGAAGGCGACGCCGATGATGGCGGCGAGGATGAGCCCGAGCAGCGCCCACAGCATCAGGCCGCCGTGCGCGACCGCGCTGTGTTCGAGCGCGATGCCGATGCCGAGAATGGCGCCGGCGATGAAAATTGGGGTTTCGGCCTTGAGGGCGAGTCGCATGGCAGAGGGATGTCGAGCGGAAAGAAGCCTGATTGTGCCCTGCGCGAGCGCGTGAAACCACCCGTAGCATGTGACGTTTCGCGAATTCTCGGGATGTGCGTGTTTGGCCGCCCGCTGCGGTGGAGCGTATGGCGAGGGAAAAATCAAGGCCCAATGCCGCGGCAAAGGCGACACCGGCGTCGCGGGGCAAAGCGCCGGCGGGTGGTTAAAATGCTGGAATACTGCCGATTCGTGTCGGCGAGACGAGGAGAGTGGCTGGTGATCAAGCGAGTGGCTTGTCGGGGGGAGAAGATCGAGGCCGTGGGGCCGACGATCGAGATCGTGCTCAAGGAGCTGGCGCGGCGCATCTGTGAGCGCGACAGCGTGCTCGATGGCGTGCTTGAGCAGATCGTGGTGGCTGATGACTTCCCGGCGGCGCTGGTCTCACTCGGTGAGCCGCCGGCGCCGGCGGGGTCGATTGTGCCCACCGTGGCGCGTACGCTCTATCTTGAGTCCGGCCCGGTGCTGGTGCTCGAAGGCGCGCAGGTGGTGGCGGCGCTGGGCAGCGAGGTCGATGCCATGGCGCGTTTCGTGCACATGTTGCATGGGGAGTTGTGGCGCGTTCGCCTGCATCTGGATGCGATTGCCGCAGGACAGGAAGGGCTGGGCGCCTGGGGCGATTCGGTGTTCGACAGCCAGCTGCGACCGGTGGTCGAAGCCATGCGCGGCGAGTATGCGGTGAGCCGGCGCACGGTCTGGTCGCTGCCCAATGATGCCGATCTGATGCTCAAGCATTTGCTGGATGTGGTCGACGCGCTGCCGGCGGCAACGGCGGAAGATGTGGCGACGGGCGCGGCCGATCTGGACGGATTGTTTGTGCGCAGCCTCGGTCGTGTCGCGCATCTGACGCAGACCGCGGCGCATGTGCAGGGCTATCTCGCCGGGCTCGAGCGCTCGGTGGATGTCATCAGCCCGGAGATGGCGGCGGCGATCGAGGCGAGTTTTTTTGGGCCGCATTGGGTTGCGCTCGGGCGCCAGCTCGATGCGCTGTTCCATGCCGGCGAGGCCGCTGCGATCGAAGCGGCGCGCAGCGAAGTTCAGCACACGCTGCAGGCGGTGTTCGGCAGCCTCGGGCTGCAGTTGCGCCGTGCCGAGGATGGTGGCGTGTGGCTGGCGCCGGGCGTGGCGGGTTAGTGGATGAATCGCCGCTTTCTGGCGGGCGCCCGCTCCGGGTTCCGCATTTTTCTGCCGCTGTCGATCGGACTGATTCCGTGGGCCCTGGTCACTGGCGTGGCGCTGACCTCGGCCGGGCTGAGCGTGGTCGAGGCCATGGGCATGAACCTGATGGTCTATGCCGGCGTGGCGCAAATCGCCACCTTGCCGCTGATCATGGCCGGCGCGCCGTTGTGGCTGATCGGTCTCACCGGGCTGGCGCTCAACCTGCGCTTTCTGATCTTCAGCGCGGCGATCGCCAAGGGCTTTCGTGGTGTGCCGCTCAGACTGCGCATTCCGTCGGGCTATTTGCTGATCGATGGGGTCTTTGCGGTGTGCACCGAGCGCCTGTTGTCGGTGCGCGATCGGCATTGGCGCTTCGGATATTTTCTGGGGCCGTCGCTTTGGGGCTGGGGCCTGTGGCAGTGCTTTGTGCTGACCGGCGTGCTGGGCGCGGGGGCTTTGCCGCAGGATTGGTCGCTGGAATTCATGGCCACCATCGCCTTGATGGTGATACTGGTGCCGCTGTCCAGGAACCGGCCCATGCTGGTGGCCGCGTTGGTCGGCGGTCTGGCCTCGGTGCTGTTGCGCGGCATGCCGCTCAAGCTGGGTGTGATCGTGGCGATCGTGATCGGTATTGTTGCCGGTTTTGCAGCCAGCCAATTGCTGCCTGAGCGCAAGGAGGTCTGATGGACGGTATCTGGTTGTGGATCAGTTTTGCGCTGGTGTCGATGGCCACGCACTTGCCGCGCGGCAGCTTCATCGTGCTCGGTCAGCGGGCCAGCTTGCCGCCGACGGTGCAGGGGGCGCTGCGTTATGCGCCGGCCGCGGCCCTGGCGGCGATCGTGGCGCCGAGCATCTTTGTGGTGGAAGGCGCGGTTCAGCCCTTCAACCCCAAGTTTGCGGCGGCGGTGGTCGTGTTGATGGTGACACTTCGCTGGAAGAATCCGTGGCTGCCGTTCATCATCGGTATGGGCGTGCTGCTCGGGCTGCGCAAGGGGCTGGGGTTCTGAGCGGTTTCACGGCGTCCGGCGAGGCGCGTGTTTTTACTTCACCTTGCGGGTGGATTCGCCGCAAGGTGGCGGCGAACCGCCGGATGAGTCCGCCGACGGCGTGGTGTCGGCGTCGGGCTGCTGGACTGGCAGGGTGATGTGAAAGGTCGTCCCTTGGCCGGGCGTGGTGTCGATATCGATGCGGCCGTGGTGATTCTGAACGATGCCGTAGGACAGCGAGAGCCCGAGGCCCGTGCCCTTGCCGACCGCCTTGGTGGTGAAGAAGGGCTCGAAGATGCGCGCCTTGACCGCCTCCGGAATGCCGCAGCCGGTGTCGGCAATGCTGACCCGCACATGCTCGGTGTCGGGCTGGGCGGTGGTGATCGTGATGGTGCCTGGCGCCTCAATGGCATGGGCGGCATTGACCAGCAGGTTCATGAACACCTGGTTGAGCTGCGAGGGCATGCACTGGATGGCCGGGATGTCGGTGTAGTTGCGCACCACGCTGGCCTTGTACTTGATCTCGTTGTTCACCACGTTCAGGGTGCTCTCGATGCCTTTGACGATATTGGCCCACGCCCATTCCTGGGTTTGGTCGGCATGCGAGAAGTCTTTCAGGTCGGCCACGATCTTGCGTACGCGTGAGGCGCCTTCTTCGCTCTCGCGCAGTAGCGCGGGCAAGTCTTCCTTGAGGAAATCGAAGTCGACCTCTTGCTTGAGTTTGCGCACGGCGAGTAGCGCGGGGTCGTCGGGGGCTCGGTCCGCTTCCAGCGCCTCGAAGCTGTCGAAGAGGCGGAACAAGTCGTCCAGGTAACCGCCCAGGCTGGTGATGTTGGACAGCACGTAGCCGATGGGGTTGTTGATCTCGTGTGCTACGCCGGCGGCCAGCTGGCCGATGGAGGCGAGCTTTTCGGACTGCACCAGTTGTTCCTGTGCGTCGTGAAGCTGGCAGTTGAGTTCGGTGAGTTCGATGTAGCGCTTGAGCAGCTCTTGCTCGGCGGTTTCGCGGTGGTCGATATCTTTGGCGAGCCGGGCGTTGGCTTCGGCCAGTTCGCGGGTGCGGTCCGCGACGGTGGTTTCAAGGCGTTCGTTGGTGCGCGCCAGGGCTTCTTCGGCGGTTTTGCGTTCGGTAATGTCTTGCAGCGTTTCGATGGCCCCGGTGAGGGTGCCGTCGGTATCCCGCAAGGGGGCGGCCAGGAAGTAGATCCAGCGCCCGGATTCGCCCAGGCTGGGGTAGTAGCCTTCGGCTTCGATGGCGTCGGGAATGTGTGGCGAGTATTGCCAGCGGCCGGAGTAGAGGGGCTCCAGCGACGTGGCGTCGGCATGGTCGAGAATCATGTCGGCCATGACCGGGCGCGGCGCATCGAAGAAGGCGCGCCATGGGTCCCGGGTGCCCAGCAGGCGTTCGGCGGGGATGCCGGAGATGCGCTCGCAAGCCCGGTTCCAGTGGGTGACGCGGTGCTCGGCGTCGAGGATGAAGGTGGCAATCGGCAGTTCGGCAATGATCTGGTCGAGCAGGGCACGAATGGATGCGTCGGGCCGGCGTTGGGGGGCGGCCTCGGCGCGCTCGATAAAGACCTGAAGCACTCGCTGGCCGGTTGAGTCATCCGTCCGCCGAGCGCGTACTTCAAAGTGGCGTGTGGCGCCTGCCGGGGTGTTGACGGTGATGTGAATGGCCTCTGCCTCGCTCCCCGCAAGACAGGCATCGCCTTGTCTGCGCAGTCGTTCTGCGTTTTGTGGGTCGTCGAATGCATGAAAGGGGCGGGCGTACAAGGCGGGGAGCGCACAGCCCAATTGTTCAGCCAGTGTGGGGTCGACCCATTCGGGATGACCACCCCGGTGCAGCATGGCGCCATGGCCGGCCAGGGCGAGCGCGTCGCGCCAGAGATCGGCGGGCGGGGGCCGCGTTGCGCCCAGCTCAGGCATCGGCTTCGAGCACCCGGGCGAGCGCATCCGCCTCGGCGATCACGGTGAGCAGCGTATTGGGGGCCGGCATGGCGAAGTCGCCCATGGCGCGGGAAATCCAGGGCATCAGTGCGGCCGGGGGAAAGTCGTCGTTGTCGATCTCGGTGTCTGCCAACCGGTCTGCCAACCCGACCAATGCGCATAGGGTCGGGAGGGGCTCGGTCGATTCATGGTGGCGTCCGGCGGCTTCGCACAGGGCGTCCGGAAACTTCCAGCGACGGAGCAGAATCTGGCCGAGTTCGGCGTGGTCGGTACCAAAGGCGGCGCGCTCGGCGCTTACGTCGCTACGGATGATCCAGTCGGCGTCCGCGCCGTGTTCGGGTAACTGGATGGGAGTGGCCTGGGCCAGCACGATCTTGCCGACGTCATGGAGAATGCCGGCGGTAAAGGCTTCTTCGGCGGCGTAGCCGGTGGTTTCGGCGAGCAGCCGGGCGAGCATGGCACACCGGGTGCTGTGCCGCAGCAAATGGCCCATCGAGGCACGCAGCGCAGGCGGCAGCTGCATCAGCTGGGCCGAGCCGACTGCGAGAACCAGCATGCGCAGGGCCCGGAAGCCGAGGATGGCGGTGGCTTCGTGGACGGTGGCGACGCGCTTGCTGAGGCCATAGAAAGGTGAATTGGCCACCTTGAGCGTGCGCAAACTGAGCGTCATGTCGGCGGCAATGATGTCGGCGATGCGGCGGGCGTCGACGTCGGCGCGCGCAAACAGTGTCAGCAGGTCCGTCATGACTTTGGGCGGCGGCGGGAGCTGTTCGGCGTTCTGAACGATTTGCTCGGCGTTCAGCGACACGGCTCAGGCGCCTCCTTCGCCAGCGCGAAAAGCATCGGTGTCCAGCAGGGTCAGCAAATAGCCGCGGCTGGTTGAGCGCTGCCCGAGCCGGGTGCGTGACACCCGCAGTCGCCTGCCGTTGAGCTCGACACTGTCGACATTGCCGAGCAATTCGGTCGGGAGCGCCGCGTTGGCGTCCATCCCCAGGCCGACTGGGTGGCCATCGAGTTGGGCGACTGCGGCGCTGTTGCAAAAGGCGATCACGCCTTCATCGTCAACGCCGATCACGCCGACCGGTAGCGCTTCGAGGACTTCATGAAAGACGCCAAGCGCTTCGGAGCGAATCTGAACCTGATCGGAGCGCTCGGCCAGGAGCTTGTGGAGCTGCGCGTTCTTGAGTTCGAGTTCTCGCGTCAGTCGGCGGTTTTCGTCGACCATGCGGCGCCGATCGAAGGCTTCGGCGACATTGGCCTTGAGGTGCGCGTCATCCCATGGTTTGCACAGGAATTTGTAGATGGCGCCGTCGTTGATGGCGGAGGTGACGGACTGCAATTCGGTGTAGCCGGACAGCACGATGCGAACGCATTCGGGTTGCATCTCTTTGGCCACGCGCAGCAAATCGACGCCGGCCATGCCCGGCATGCGCTGGTCGGACATCACCACGTCGACGGTTTCGGTCTTGAGCAGTTCGATCGCCTCGGCGCCGCAGTTGGCGGTGAGGATGCGATAGCCCTCTGAGCGCAGCAGCCGACGTAGCGCCGACAGGATATTCTGTTCGTCGTCTACCAGTAACAAGGTCGGCTGATGCGGTGTCGCGTCGGTCATGGCGAGGTTCCTCGCTGGCTGTCTTCCACTTGTACATTGATGCTGCGTCCGCTGGAGGCTTCGAGGCGGCGCAGCTGGACAATGGAATCTTCGTCGCAAACATGCCCTTTGGGCAAGAGCAGGTAGCCGTCAGGATGCAGCAGATCTTGCGCCAGGCGCATGCCTTGCTTGAGCATGCCGGGGCGCAGGGCGATGCCGTCGGCGCGCCGGCCATCTGCTTCGGAGATCATGCGGACAAAGGTGTTGGCCAGTTCGGGGTTGTAGCGCTTGCCGGCGTTTTGCGAGATGTAGACCAGGGCTTCGCGCGACGGAAGCGGGCGGGCGGTGACATGGCCTTGCATGAGACCGTCGTAGTCGTTGGCAATGGCCAGAATCTGGGCGCCGAGTGGAATGGCCAGGCCGGCGAGATTGTCCGGAAAGCCGGTGCCGTCCCACATTTCGTGGTGGTGTCGCACCAGCTTGCATACCGCCTTGAGCTGGCTGACGGCCGTCAGCGCTGCCTCTCCGCGTTCGGCGTGGCGGATGTAGACGCTGCGCTCTTCCGGTTTGAAGGTGTTGTAGGGTTTGCCGAGCAACTCGTCAGGCAGTCCGATCTTGCCGATGTCGTGGAGCAGGCCGGCGAGCATGATGTTCTGCGTCGCGGTGTCGTCCAGGCCGGAGGCTTTTGCCAGTTGGCGGGCATGCTGCGCGACCCGGCGGCTGTGGCCCGCCATGTGGCCGCTGCGCATCTCGACCAGATCGCTGAACACGCGCACCGTGGTGAGAAAGTTCTGCTTGAGCGATTCGTTGGCTTCCTTGATCTTGCCGATGGCCGTTTGCAGATCGCGGGTACGCGCAAGGACGCGCGCCTCCAGTTCGGCGTTCATGCCTTTGAGCTTGGCGTTCTGCTCTGCCGTGAGCGCGTTGAGTCGCACCACCTCTGCCTGCAAGCGTCCGCGGTCGATCGCGTCCTTTACCGTGCTCAGGATCTCCTGATCTTTCCACGGCTTGTTGAGATAGCGTGAAATGCCGCCTTCATTGACCGCCGAGACGGTCGACTCCATGTCGGCAAAACCGGTGAGCAGGATGCGCTCGATCTGGGGGTGGCGCTCGCGGACGGCCTTCAGGAAGGCGGCGCCGTCCATCTGCGGCATGCGCATGTCGGAGACGACGACGTCGACCGATTCGGTGCTCAGCAGATCCAGCCCTTCCTGTCCGCCGGGGGCGGTCAGGATGCGGAATCCGGTGGGCCGGAAGAGGCGTTTGAGCGAGTTCAGGATGTTGGGCTCATCGTCTACGAAGAGCACAGTCCCTGGATTTGCGTTTGTTTCGGTTTGAGTCATCGACGGGTCGTCCGGGAAAGACGTATGTACTTCCCTTACGGATGGGCGTGGCGAAACTTGAGGGTATGTTACGTGAGCGACCGCCCGTGGTGGCGCGCGCTCTGGGCTCAGGGGGGCATGATGCGCTTGCGGGCGAGCCGGTGCTTTGAAGAAGCCGCCTCGCCCGCCGGACTTGCTGTCAGCCCCCGGCGACCGGACGCGGTTCGGTCTTGTCGTCGTCGGGTGCTGTGTCTGCGGCTGCGCTCTCGGGCAGGGCGTCGCCAAGCTCTTGCTCGAGGATCAGGCCGAGCTCCTCGGTGGCCTCGCGGGCGCTCTGGATGAGCTGGTGTTCGTCGTGGTAGAGCGCTTGTTCGCGCTTGAGCAGCTCGGTGTCGTGGGCGGCAAAGCGGTCGATGATCTGCTGCGATTTTTCGGGCGCTTTGCCGAGTGCTTCAAAGATCATGCGGGCCATGTCGAGACTGGAGCGGAAGGTTTCGCGCATCAGCAATTCAACGCCCAGATCCATCAGCCGGTAGGCGTGGAAGCGGTTGCGGGCGCGGGCGACGATGGTGACATGCGGGAAGTGCTTGCGCACCATCTCGGCGCAGCGCAGCGAGGTCTCGATGTCATCGATGGCCAGCACGAAGACTTTGGCATCGTCGATGCGCGCGGCATGCAGGACTTCAAGGTGGGCGGCATTGCCGTAGTAGGCCTGGATGCCGAAGCGCTTCATGGTCTTGACCTCTTCGTGGTCAATGTCCAGCGCCGTGAAGGGCACATTGCGGGCCAGCAACACGCGCCCGACGATCTGGCCCACACGGCCGAAGCCGGCCATCACCACCGGGTTGGGCAGATCGGGCATGTCCTCGGATTCGGGTTCGGCTTTTGGATTGGCGGCCGCTTCGCGTGCATTGAGGCGATCCGCGAGGATGAACAGCAGGGGCGCGGTGGCCATCGACAGGGCAACCGACAGATTCAGCTGGGCGACGACGTCCGGCTCAAGCAGCTGGCTGGCCTGGGCGACGCCGAACAGCACGAAGGCGAATTCGCCGCACTGCGCCAGGGCCAGCGCCTGCATGCGCGAGACCTGTTTGCTGCCGCGGGCCAGTCGGCGCAGGCCGTACATGCCGCCGCCTTTGACCAGCACCAGTGCGATGGTCAGGCCGAGCACATTGAGCGGGTGTTCGACGATCATGCCCAGATTGATGGTCATGCCGACGGCGATGAAGAAGAAGCCCATCAGCAAGCCCTGGAAGGGCGCGATGGACGCTTCGAGTTCATGCCGGAAGTCCGAGTCCGACAGCAGCACGCCGGCCACAAAGGCGCCCAGCGACATCGACAGGCCGCCCAGTTGCAGCAGCAACGCCAGGCCGAGCGCGGTGGCCAGGGCGGCGGCGGTGAACATCTCGCGGCTGTTGATGCGGGTGACATGGCGGAAGATGGCGTCGAGTACCGGCCGGCCGATCAGCACCACCACGGCGAGAAAGCCGAGGCCCACCAGGGGCGAGACATCGCTCTCCGAGCGCGCGGCGCCCAGCAGCGGCAGCAGCGCCAGCAAGGGGATCACCATCAGGTCCTGAAACAGCAAAATGGCGAAGGTTTCGCGTCCGTAGCGGCTGTGCAGCTCGTGCCGTTCGCCCAGCGTGGGCAGCACGAATGCGGTGGACGACAAGGCCAGGGTGAGACCGATCATGATGGCGATGGGCCACTCGAAGCCGAGCAGCCAGGCGCCGGCGATGAGAAAGCTGCCCACCCCGAAGAACTGCAGACCGCCGAGCCCGAACACCGGTTTGCGTAGCGCCCACAGGCGGGAGGGTTGCAGCTCGAGGCCGATGATGAACAGCAGCAAGACCACGCCCAGCTCGGCCGTGTGCAGCAGGTTCTCGCCGTCGCTCACCACGCCGAAGCCCGAGGGGCCGATCAGCACGCCCGCGGCGAGGTAGCCAAGCACAGTGCCCAGTCCGGCACGTTTGAACACGGGGACCAGGAGCACGGCCACGGCCAACAGGGCCGCGAAGGTGGCGACGGATTGCATTGGGGGTCTCCTTGCGTGCCGTCCTTCGCAGTGTCTGCGCGGGCGATCTTGTCTCCCCGCGATGTCGGTGCGAGGCAGGCCGGCGGCGGGGCGGTAGCCGCCCCGCCGTGACCTAGTTATACCATTTCCGCCCTCACGAACGCGCGGCGAGTCGCTTCAGTTCGGGCAGGCAGGAGCCACAGTTGGAGCCACATCGGGTGCGTGCCTGGAGTTGTTCAAGGCGCTCACCGGCACGAAATGCCGCGACGATCGCCTCTTCGGACACGTCGAAGCAGTTGCACACCACTTTGCCGCGCGTGGGCTGGCCGGCCGGCGGCTGGGTGAGCGGGGCGAGCAGCCAGGGGCGGACCGGCGCCGCGGGCTCGCCGCGCACCATCAACTCGGTCAGCCAGTCGGCCGCGCGGGTCTCACCCGACAGGCGCACCGCGTTGAGAATGTCGTCATCGACCCGCGCGCGCTTGGCTACATCGCGATGCGCGTCGGCATACACCAGGGTGTGTGCCGGATCGTCCAGGCCCATGGCCGCGTCCACCGCGTCCAGGAGCGCAGTGTCGGCCTCGTCTGAGCGCGCCTTGAGCACCACCACCGGTACCTCGCGCCCGGCCAGCGTCAGGCTGGCGTAGGGCAGGTCTTTCATCCGTGTGCGCAGCGCTTCGAGGACCGAGAAGGCGTTGGTGTCAGTGATGCGGCGCATGGCCATCAGCGCGTGGCCGGGCGCGAGCTTTTCGACCTGAATGGCGGCGTGTTTGAGTTCCGGCTGCTTTGAGATCGGGTCGGCGGCCGAGGGCGTGAGGGCGTTGATGCCCAGTTTGCCGGCCATGGCATTGCCGCCCCAGTGCATGGGCAGAAAGCTCTGGCCCGGGCGGACGGTGTCGCTGGCAATGACCTTGAGTACCGCCGCGCCCTGGCGGGAGCGCACGCGCACGATGTCGCCGTCGGCCAGATTGCGACGCGCCAGATCCTCGGCGTGCATGTGCAGTTGCGGCTCGGGCTCATGGTTGAACAGGCGCGGGACCAGACCGGTGCGGGTCATGCTGTGCCACTGGTCGCGCAGGCGGCCGGTGATGAGGTGTAGCGGGTAGCGGGCGCTGGGGCTCTCGGCGGTGACCACGTAGTCGGTGGCGACAAAGCGGGCCTTGCCCGAGGCGGTGGGAAACACGCCGTCTTCATACAGGCGTACGCGGCCGGTCTCGGCGCCGTCGGGGAAGGGCCATTGCTGGGGGCCGTCGGTTTCGAGTTTGGCGTAGCTCAGGCCGGTGATATCGAGGTCGCGGTGGCGGGTGCTTTCGCGGTGCTCGTTCCACACCGCTTCGACGCTGTCAAAACCGAACATGCGCTCGGACAGATCAGCCTTGTCGATGCGCGGCCCGAGGCGACGGGCGAAGTCGCAGGCGATCTCCCAGTCGTGACGCGCTTCGCCGACTGGCGCGACGGCGGCCAGCGTTCGGCTGATGCGTCGCTCCGAATTGGTGACCGTGCCGTCCTTTTCGCCCCAGCCGCTGGCCGGCAGCAGCACGTCGGCGTAGGCGGCGGTTTCGGTGTGGCGGTAGGTGTCCTGCACCACGACGAGCTCGGCCGCTTCGAGCGCGGCGTGCACCATGGCCTGATCGGGCAGGGACTGCGCCGGGTTGGTGGCGGCAATCCATACCGCCTTGATCTCGCCGCTTCGCAGCGCCTCGAACAGCTCGACCGCCGGCTTGCCCGCTGTGGCGGGCACCTCCGGCACGCCCCACAGCCGCGCCACTTCGGCACGGTGGGCCGGGTCGCTCAGGTCGCGATGGGCCGACAGCAGGTTGGCCAGTGCGCCCACCTCGCGCCCGCCCATGGCGTTGGGCTGGCCGGTGAGCGAGAAGGGGCCGGCGCCGGCGCGGCCGATCTGGCCGGTGGCCAGGTGCAGGTTGATGAGGGCCGAATTCTTGTGCGTGCCCGAGGCGTACTGGTTGAGGCCCTGGCAATACATCGACAGCGTGGCCGGGCTGGTGGCAAACCACTCGGCCGCCTGCTCGATGTCGCGCTTGGGCAGGCCGCATACCGCCGCGGCCATGGCCGGGGTGTATTCGCGCACCAGACGCTTGAGCGCGTCAAAACCTTCGGTGTGGGCGGCGATGTAGTCGCGCTTGAGCCAGCCTTCCCACAGCATGACGTGGAGCATGGCGTTGAACAGCGCGATATCGGTGCCCGGCAGCAGCGGCAGGTGCAGGTCAGCGGCTTCGGCGGTGTCGGTGCGGCGCGGGTCGACCACCACCAGCTTCATGTCCGGATTGGCCTCGCGTGCGGCCTCGATGCGGCGGAAGACGATGGGGTGGGCGAAGGCGGTGTTCGAGCCGGCGATGAACAGGCAGTCGGTGGCGTCGATGTCGGTGTAGCTGCACGGCGGCGCATCTGCGCCCAGGCTGAGTTTGTAGCCGGCCACCGCGCTGGACATGCACAGGCGCGAATTGGTGTCGAGGTTGTTGGTGCCGATCAGGCCCTTCGCCAGCTTGTTGAAGACGTAGTAGTCCTCGGTCAGCCATTGGCCTGAGCCGTAGAAGGCAACGGCGTCGGGGCCGTGCTCGCGGATGATGGCGGCGAAGCGCTCGGCGACATGATCGAGCGCGCTGGCCCAGTCGACGCGTTGGCGGGCGGCGGCGCGGTCGGTGCGCAGTTCGGGATGGCGGGCGCGTTGCGACAGGGTGTCGGGGGCGACCGTCAGGTGGAGCGTGGCGCCCTTGGTGCACAGGCGGCCGAAGTTGGCCGGGTGATCGGGGTCGCCGCGCACGCCGGTGATCTGGCCGGCATCGTGTTCGACAATGAGGCCGCAGCCGACGCCGCAGTAGCAACAGGTGGATTTCGTCTCGGACATTGAATCTCCTTTGTCCGGACAGTAGCAACCGCCATGCCATGGCTGGCACGCGGGCTTTGGCTAAAATTGCTCTGGATCAAGAGTGCAGATGGTGCGGCGCGCAAATCGGCCGCACCAGTTTGGGGCGTCAGTCGCCCCGCGCGAGCCGGATGAGGGCGTCCACCTGGACGCGGATCGGATCGGGCACCGGCGTGCTGCCGTCGAGCATGGCGCGGATCAGTTGCGCATTGCCGGCGACATCGGGCAGGTCGGGCACTTGCGGGTTGGGGGGCGCGCCACCGCCTTCGCCTTCGATCGTATTGACGGTGCCCGAGCCGTCGTAAAGCGCCAGCGCCGGGCGTCGGCGCGGGTTGGCGTAGCCCTCGCCCTCGGTGCCGCGCATCAGCATGGCGCAGCCGCCATCGACACGCAGAAACTCGTCCATCCGCAGCAGGTACTCGGGGTGGGTGACGGCGACCACGCGCACGCTGCGTCCCGGCATCGGGTCGAGCAGCTTGGCCAGGGTGTGACCGCTGTTGCGCACGCCCAGACGCGGGCGCAGGGCGAGCAGGCGGTCGAGGCCGGGCAGCAGGGCGTCGAGGGGCAGTGCGGCAATTTTCTGTGAGGTCAGCGCAGTGCTGGCTGCGGCGGCATCGGCGCGCAGCGGCACGTCGAGTGCGGCGAGCAGGTCGAAGGGGCTGACCCGGCTGTCGAAGTCGTGCCGGCCCTGAATCAGTACGGGCACGCCTTCCCGTGCCAGCAGCAGCGCGAGCAGCGGCATCAGGTTAGGCTGTCGGCGGGCGCCGTTGTAACTTGGGATCACCACGCAGCGCGGGCCATCGGCCACGGCCACCTGGGCGGTGCGCGCATCCATGGCGCGCTTGAAGCCGAGCAACTCGTCGAGCGATTCGCTCTTGATGCGCAGCGATAAAATGATCGCGCCCAACTCCAGATCGGGCACCTGGCCGTCGAGCATGTCGCCAAACAGGCTGGCGGCCTGATCGACGGTGAGGGGCTTGGCGCCTTTGGCGCCGCGGCCGATTTCCTTGATAAACGGGGCGTAGGTCATGGCGCGGATTATGGCAGGCTTCCGGGTGGCCGGCGACGGCCAACAACAGGGCTTCTGACAAGGATCAAACGATGACTGACGCTGACCGGCGCATTCCGGTGACCGTGCTGACCGGCTTTCTCGGCGCCGGCAAAACGACTGTGCTCAACCACCTGCTGCGCCACCCCGGCGCCGAGCGGGTGGCGGTGCTGATCAACGAGCTGGGCGACGTCGGCGTCGACCACCATCTGGTCGAGCAAGTCGATGAAACCCTGATCGTGCTCGATGGCGGTTGCGTGTGCTGCAGCGTGCAGGGCGATCTGGTGGCGGCGCTCAAGCGGCTGTTCATGCAGGCCTTCCGCAAGGAGATTCCGCCCATCGACCGCGTGCTGTTGGAGACCACCGGCCTGGCCGACCCGGCGCCGGTGATCCACACGCTGATGGAAGAGCCCTTCATTGCCGATCGCTATCGCTGCGACGGCGTGGTGACGGCGGTCGACGTGACCCACGCCGCCGGCCAGCTCAAAGAACACCGCGAAGCCATGCGCCAGGCGGCGATGGCCGACCGCCTGCTGCTCACCAAGTGCGATCTGGCCGCGCCGGCCGACATTGCTGCGTTGCAGGCCACGCTCGCCACGCTCAATCCCGGCGCGCGGCAGATTCATGTGTCGCAGGGCGAGGTGTCCGTCGATGCCTTGTTTGGCTGCGGGCTCTACACCGCCACCGGCAAGCTGCCCGAGGTGGCGGCCTGGCTGGGCGAGGCGCAGGTGCGCGCCGCCGCGGCAGCCGCGCCGGCCTGGCGCAAGCCCGGCAAGGCGGCGCCGGCCGGCCCGGTCACGCATCACGCCGACGGGGTCGAAAGCTATGTGCTGCGCTTTGACGCGCCGCTGCCGTGGTGGGAGTTTTCCGACGCGCTGAACCTGATCCTGCAGGCCTATAGCAATCGTATCCTGCGCATCAAGGGCGTGCTCAATGTGCGTGGCGATCCGCTGCCGCGCGTCATCCAGTGCGTGCAGCACAGCATCTACCCGGCGGTGAGTCTGCCCGCCTGGCCCGATACCCCGCCCTTTGATGATCGCTGCAGCCGGCTGGTGTTCATCGTGCGCGGCCTGCCGAGCGAGACCGTGGTGCAGACCTTGAGTGAATTCACCGGCGTGGGCGTCAACGTGCTGTAACGTCCCCTGACCAATTGCTGCGCCCGGCGCGCGTAGAATCGGAGGACTGGGTTTGCCCGGAGTGCGTGCATGAACATCGGTTTTATCGGATTGGGCCTGATGGGGCGGCCCATGGCGCTCAACTTGCGCAAGGCCGGTTTTGCGGTCGGCGTGTGGGCGCGGCGCGAGGCCTCGCTGGCGCCGGTGGTGGCGGCCGGAGCGGTGGCCCGTGGCAGCATCGCGGAAGTCGCCGCAGCGGCCGACGTGGTGTTTTCCTGCGTGCCCGATGCGCCGCAGGTGGCCGAGGTGGCGCAGGCGGTGGCCGACGGTGCGCGGCCTGGCCTGGTGTTTGCTGACATGAGCACCATCGCCCCGGCGGCGGCGCGCGACATTGCCGCGCAGCTCAAGGCGCGCGGCGTGAGTATGCTTGATGCGCCGGTCTCCGGCGGCGAAGTCGGTGCCATTGCCGGCACGCTGACCATCATGGTCGGCGGCGATCAGGCGGCCTTCGACACAGCGCTGCCGGCCTTTCAGGCCATGGGCAAAAGCGTCACCCGCGTGGGTGAGTCGGGCGCGGGTCAGGTGGCCAAGGCCTGCAACCAGATCGCCACCGGCGTGGGTGTGGCCGCCGTGGCCGAAGCGCTCAACTTTGCGCAGATGAGTGGCGTCGATCCGGCCCGTGTGCGCGAGGCGCTGCTCGGTGGTTTTGCCAACAGCCGCATCCTCGACAATCACGGTCAGCGCATGATCGACCGCAACTTCACGCCCGGCTTCAAAGCCTGGATGCACCAGAAAGACCTGCGCATCGTCATGGAAGAAGCGCATCGGCACGGCCTCGCACTGCCTGCTGCCGCCGCCACGGCGCAGCTCTTCAACGCGCTGATCGGTGCCGGCATGGGCGAGGACGACTCGGTCGCCATGCTCAAGTTGTTTGAAGTGATGTGCGGAGCTGCGGCATGAAGATCGGATTCATTGGCCTGGGTGATATGGGCCAGTCCATGGCGCGCCACTTGATCGGTGCCGGGCATGAATTGGCGGTGTGGGCGCGACGCGAGATGTCGGCGGTAGCGCTGGTGGATGAAGGCGCTGCGTGGTGCGCCTCGCCGGCCGAACTGGCTGCGCGCAGCGAACTGGTCATCACCATGGTCGGCGGCAGCGCCGATGTGGAAGAGCTCGCGCTGCGCGACGACGGGCTGCTCGCCGGCTTCGCCGCAGGCGCGGTGCATGTCGACATGAGCACGATCGCCCCCGCCACCGCCCGCAAGCTCGCCGAGCGCTATGCCGAGCGCGGCATCGGCTGGCTGGATGCCCCGGTGTCCGGTGGGCCGAAAGGCGCACTCGACGCGACGCTGGCGATCATGGTCGGCGGCGATGCGGCCACGCTGGCGCGGCTGCAGCCGGTGTTCGAGGTGCTGGGCAGCCGCATTGTGCACATCGGCGAGGCTGGCGCCGGCCAGGTGGCCAAAGCCTGCAATCAGATGATCATGGTCGCCGCCATCGAAGCGAGTGCCGAAGCCCTGCACCTGGCCGCCGCCAACGGTGTCGACGTGGCCAAAGTGCGCGCCGCGCTCTTGGGTGGCTCGGCGGGTTCGCGGGTGCTTGAGGTGATGGGCGAGCGCATGCTCAGCCGCAATTTCGACAAGGGCGTCGACGCCCGTCTGCACCACAAGGACTTCGCGCTCATCATGGCCGAGGCCCATGCCCTCGGCGCGCCGCTGCCCATCGCCGCCGCCGTCGGGCAACAACTCAATGCGCTGATGGCACGCGGCGGCGCCCGGCAAGATACCGCCGCGCTGATCACCGTGCTCGAAGCCATGGCACCGCAGGACAGGAGGACGACCGAATGAAGCCCATCACTCGCCGCACCGTACTCGTCGCATTGGCCACCCTCGGCCTGACCGCCTGCGCCAGCCTGCCGCTCAACATGCAGCCGCCCGAAGTCTCGGTGTCGGATTTGCGCCTGATCGATGTCGGTCTGCTCGAACAACGCTTCGGCCTCAGCCTGCGGGTGCTCAACCCCAACGACGCCGAGATCCCGGTTGACGGCCTGAGCTTCACCGTCGAACTCAACGGCAAGCCCTTCGCCAAAGGGGTGAGCAACCAGGCCGTCACCGTGCCGCGACTGAGCGAAGCCATGCTGGAGGTCGAAGCCGTCAGCTCGCTCTCCGGCCTGCTGCGCCAGTTCGGCGCCATGTCCAAGGGGCAGGAGCGGATCGACTACCGGATTCACGGCACGCTTTACACCGGCAACCTGTTTGGCGGTGTGCCGTTTGATCAGAAGGGCGAGGTGGATTTTTCTGACCTGGGGGTGCCGACCGGGACAAGTCGGTTCTAGTTTTTCTTTTGCCGGTCCGGCGCTTGGTCGCTTTTAAGCGGTTTGGATTGGCCGGGTCTTGCCCCGGCGGGCGACTGGCTTTCTCGTAGCGACAAGGAAGTCATCAAGGAAACGCCTCCGCCGTCCCTGTTCGCCGTTTGGCGGCGCAGAAGGGGAAGGGCTCGAGGGCTCGGCCTCGCCATCGCCCTTTCCGGCCAGCAAGGCGATGCGTCGCAGGGTGGGCGGCAAGCCGCCCACCTTACGAAACCAACGTCATCGTCGAGCCGACTATCGTGCCTTACGATCGAGGTTGAAGTGTGGATCGCGGAGCTGACCGCCCTGCGAAACCCGCGCGGTCGTTGGACCGGGGAAGACTAGCTCGCTCGATATCAGCGACGCTGTGGTCTGTTGGGGCGGGCGGAGCGGGCTCGACTTCGCTCGAGCCGTAGATCCTATGAGCGAAGCGAGTCGGCTGCAGAGCGAATCCTAGAATGAGTTTTCCAGAACACGTTCAAGGAGAGGCAAATGCAACCGACTCAGGAAATGGATGTTACGCGTGTCGATCAGATGCTGGCAGTGGCGCTGGAGTTGTCGAGCAAGAGTTGGAAGGTGGGGCTACACGACGGACGGCGTGAGCGTGCGTCGATCTATACGCTCAAGCAGGAGGTGGCCGGAGCCCGGCTGAGCGCAGCGATCGAGCTGATCGAACAGACGCGCGCCAAGTGGGCGCTGGGCAAGGATGCGTGGGTGGAAGTGATCTACGAGGCGGGGCAGGACGGCTTCTGGATTGCGCGGGCGCTCGAGGGGCGCGGTTACGCGGTGCGTGTGGTCGATCCGGCGAGCATCCCGGTCGAGCGGCAGGCGCGGCGGGCCAAGACCGATCGGCTGGATGTGCTGCGGCTGTTGTCGAGCCTGATGGGGTGGCTGCGCGGCGAGCACGATCGCATGCGGGTGATCCGGATGCCCGATGAGGCGGCCGAGGCGCAGCGTCACTGGGCGCGCGAGCGTGGGCTGTTGCAGAAGGAAATCGGCCAGCACCGGGATCGGATCCGCAAGCTGCTGCGCACGGTCGGTTGCTGGGTCGATCTGGAGCGCGATGTGGGCGCGCAACTGAAGCGCGGTGAGCTCAAGGACTATCAAGGAGGCGCGCTGAGCGAGCCGTTGCACGAGCGTCTGCTGCGCGAGAGCGAGCGTCTGGCGCAGGTCGAGGCGCAACTGAAGTGTGTGGAGCAGGCACTGGCCGAGCGCCTGTCGCCCGAGGCGCAGCGGCGCGTGGAAGCGCTCGGTCAGCTCAGGGGCGTCGGCCCGGTCGGCGCGCGGCGCCTGGTGCTCGAGCTGTTCTGGCGCAATTTCGGCAACCGGCGCCAAGTGGGCGCCTGCGTCGGTCTGGTGCCTCAGCCCTACGACAGCGGGAATAGTCGGGTCGATCAGGGTATCAGCAAGCAGGGCAACCGGCGGGTGCGTGCGCTGCTCATTCAGATGGCCTGGATGTGGCTGCGCTACCAGAGCGGCAGCGCCTTGGCCAAGTGGTTCGCGCAGCGCTGGGCAGGCGGCGGCGGGAACAAGCGGGCCAAGCGTATCGCCATCGTCGCCGTGGCCCGTCGCCTGGCGATCGCGCTGTGGCGGTATCTGAAGGACGGGACGGTGCCGGAGGGGGCGGCGCTCAAGAGCGCCTGAGGGCGCTCCGACAAAGCATCGGTGATGAACCATCGAACACGAGAGCTTCAAGTGAGCGAGCCCGTTATCCACCCTGGTTGCCCGCGCAACCGACAATAGTAGATGGGGCTCGTTCCAGTCGCGGTCACCCTGAGCGCAGCGCGCATGCAGGATTCGGCCAGCCCCCATGGGGGCGGCGGATAGAAGGTGGTGAGACGTCAAATCTCACGCGAGGATGACCGAGCGCTTGAATCGATCGTGCCGAACGATGGCACCGATGATGATGCAAGAACACTACCGGAGGGATTGCTCTGCAGGAAAAGGACTTGACTTCGGAAGGCTCATAGAAGGGTGGGTGGCTTGCCACCCACCATTGTGCCGGACGACAAACGCTGCCTGGTGGGCGGCAAGCCGGCCACCCTACGAAATTACCGCAACCGTTGTGTTGGTTACGGCACGCCCGGCCTACGCCAGCCGCGCCATGACGCGTTGGCGCCCGTGATGCGCGCCGGCCGGCATTGTTTCATCCACTCCCCATCTCCGGCAATCCATACAGCCGCGCCGCGCGCAGCCCTTTGAGCAGCGCGTTCATATCCTCTGCTGGCAGCGGCCGGCTGCACAGGTAGCCCTGGTAGGCGTCGCAGGCCCAGCCGCGCAGCATGCGCAGCTGGCCGGCGGTTTCGACGCCTTCGGCGAGGACCTGAATGCGCAGGGTGTGGGCCATGGCGATGATGGTTTCGGCGATGGCGGCGTCGTCGGGTTCGGTTTCGATGTCGGCGATGAAGGAACGGTCGATCTTGAGCCGGTCGATGGGGAAACGCTTGAGGTAGGCGAGGCTGGAGTAGCCGGTGCCGAAGTCGTCAACGCCGATCATCACACCGAGGCGCTTGGCGCCGTCGAGCACGTCGGCGGTGAGCTCGGGGTTGCGCATGATCAGCGATTCGGTCAGTTCGAGTTCAAGGTGGCTGGGCGGCAGGCCGGTGTCCTTGAGGGCTTCGGCGACGGTGTCGAGCAGGCTGGCTTCGTCGAACTGGCGGGCCGAGAGGTTGACGGCCATGGGCACGTCGATGAGGTGCTTGCTGCGCCAGGCCTGGGCCTGGGCGCAGGCGGTGCGCAGCACCCAGGCGCCGATGGGCACGATCAGGCCGCTGTCTTCGGCGACAGGGATGAAGACGTCGGGCTCGACCGGGCCTTCGTCGGGGTCGTTCCAGCGCAGCATGGCTTCGACGCCGATGAAATCGCCCGATGCGATGTCGACCTGCGGCTGGTAGTAGAGCTCGAACTCCTGGCGCTCGAGTGCGCGGCGCAGGCGGTTTTCGAGGGTGAGCCGGGTGGAAACGAGCGTGGACAGGCGCGACTCGTAGAACTGGTAGTTGTTCCGGCCGGCGTCCTTGGCGTGGTACATGGCGGCGTCGGCGTGTTGAATGAGGGTGTCGGCGGTGCTGCCGTCGTCAGGGTAGATGGCGATGCCGATGCTGGGGGTGACGGTGAGGCGGTGGCCTTTGACGTCGAAGGGGGCGCCCAGGGCTTCGGCGATGCGCTCGGCGACTTCGGCGGCGTGCTGGCGGCTTTCGAGCTCGGGCAGCACGACGATGAATTCGTCGCCGCCCATGCGCGCGACCGTGTCCTGTTCGCGCACACAGTGCTGGAAGCGGCCGGAGACGGCTTTGAGCAGCGCGTCGCCGGCCTGGTGACCGAGGGAGTCGTTGACGTTCTTGAAGCGGTCGAGATCGAGAAAGAGGACGCCCAGCGACTGTTCGAAGCGATTGGCGGCTTCGAGGGCGGCTTCGAGCCGGACGCCGAGCAGGCTGCGGTTGGGCAGTTCGGTGAGCGGGTCGAAATGCGCCAGATGCAGGATGCGGGTCTCGGCGGCCTTGCGGTGGGTGATGTCGGAGGCGATGGCCAGATAACCGGTGATTCGACCATCTTGCGCGTCAATCAGCGGGGAAACGGATACGGCGGCGGGCACGTTCTGGCCATCGGCGCGGGTGAGTTCCAGCTCGACCGGTTCGTTTGAGGACAGGCCGCGGGCGGTTTCGAGTACGGCGGCATAGCCGCGTTTGCCGGTGGCGTTTTGCATGCGCGCCAGGGCGGCGGTGTTGATGAAGTCGATCGGCGTGCGTTTGTCGACCACCAGGTCGGCGGCGCAGCCGAGCATTTTTTCAGCCGCGGGGTTGAAGACCCGGACAATGCCGTCGGTGTCGGTGAGGACGATGGCGTATTCGGCGCTGTGCAAAATGGCCTGTTGCAGCGTGGTGCTGGTGCGTAGCGCGGCTTCGGAGGCGGTGCGCTGCGCGACCTCGGCCTGCAAGGTGGCGTTGGTGTCGGCCAGGATACGGTTGGTGGTGGCCAGCTCGGCGGTGCTGCTGCGCACGCGCTCGCGGATGACGGCGTTGCGGGTTTGCAGGAAGGCGACCAGCAATGCCGCCAGCAGGGTGATGGCCCAGCCGGTGGCGCGCTGGCGTTCGATTGCGGCGGAGGGCGCCAGTTCGAAGTGATTCGGGGTCGGGGTGGCGATGATGAGCCAGCGCCGGGCGGCAAATTCGATGACTTCGACGTAGGCGGTTTCGAAGTTGTCGCCGATCGTGTCGCGGTAGACCTCGGGGGCGGTGCGCGGGTCGGTGGTGGTGTCCAGAATGGTGAAGGCCATGTTGCGGGCGTCGGGGTCCATGCCGGCCCAGAGGGTGCTCTGTGCCAGTTCGCTCAGGTGCATGTACAGGCCGAGCAAATGCTTGCCGGCGGTAGAGAACAGGCGAATGCCTTCGCCGTTTTCGGCTTCGGGGCTGAGCAGGGGCGTGGCGATGATCGCGCCGGTGCGCAGCGCGGCTTGCACGGCTTCCTGGGCCTGCAGACCTTCCATGGCCAGATCGGTGCCAGGCTTGGGCCAGGGGGCGTGGGTGGCGACATGGCGTGCGGGGAAGCGCAGGGGCGGCGTCACGCTGTCGTCAACGTCGGCCAGCGCGATGGCTTTGATGAAGGTGTGCACCCGCATCAGTGAGCTGCTGATCTGTTCGAAGTCTTTCGCGCTGCCGGCGCCGGCAACATCGACGTGGTCGCCCAGCAGGCGTTGCAGGTCGAGCACGGCTTCGACCCGTTTGCGCAAGGTGCCGATGTGTTGACCGGCGGCGAGCTGAAACTCGGCGTACACCCGGTCGCGTTGCGCGTCGAGCGCATTCTTGTAGACGGCCTCGGTGGCCGCGGCCAGCACCCCGGCCAACAGCAGGGCGAGGCCGAAGTGCTTGATGAGTCGGCGAAGGGGGCGGATCACGCGCATCGTGCGCGTCGCGAATTCATGCGATGCGGCTTCCATTGTGCGCCGCCGGATCGGGCGGCAATACGGTGTTCATGGGCGTTTTGCGCCCTGGGCTGCAATGACGGCGGTCATCATCAGCAAGAGAAACATGCCGATGGCAAGCGCGTTGCCGAGGGCGCCATACGCGCGTAGCCCGTAGCTTTCGAACAGGTCACCCGTCACGCGAGTGGCGAGACTCAGGTGCAGTAGGGCCAAGGGTACATAAAAACCGGGGTGATATGGCAATCGAACGCGCAGCACCGCCGGCAGAATGATGGGCGCGTGGCCAAACACCATGGCAAATACAAAGCCGACCATCAGGCTGTGTACGGTGGTGTCCCAGCCGATGTCGCCGGCGGCGGGCGCAAAGATCGCCAGCATGGCGCCGCCGATGGCCAGCCACAGATAGCCGGAGAGCAGACACACGGCGATATAACGCGTGAGGCCGGTGGTCTTGACCGTGCGGCGGGCGACGTCTTGTTTGAGCAGCCAGATGGCCAGGCCGATGGCGCCGAGGCCGAACAGGCGTGGGCCGATGGGTAGCGCGGCGAGCGAGGCGCCGGCAATCAGCAGCGCGATCAGACCGATGAAGATCTGCTGCATGCGCGGGCTCACCCGCATCAGGCGCGACAGCTCCAGGCGCTCGCCGGCGATGGTGACGATCAGGAAGGCGGCCCACCACCACAGCGCCAGGTCGACCGCACCGGTGAGCGCCCACACCAGCACGCCGACCAGCCAGGCGGCCGCGCCGAGCGTGAGGACGCGAGCGTGCAAGGCGGGTGCCTTGCGCTGGGCGTGCAGCGAGGCGAGCACCAGCACGACGCCGCCGGCGATGAAAAACGGCATGGCGAGGGCGGGCGTGATGCCGGCGATCAACACGGCGCTGCCGATGCCTCCGCCCAGCGGGCCGAGGTAGGCCCAGCGCTGGCCGACGGCGACGGCGCGTTCGAGCGCAATGAGGGTGCCGAAGAAGGCGCACATCATCAATGCGCCGTGGGGCGCTCCGGCGACGAAGTCGGGCGTCGGCCAGGCCAGTCGCCACAGGCCGGCGAGCACGCCGGTGATCAGCCCGGCAAAGCCGAGTACCAGCAGCGGGGCGCGCTGCCAGGGGGGCAGATCAGACATCGCCGGCTTGCCAGCCGAAGTGGGCTTTGGCGGTGTCGCTCATCATGGCGGGCGTCCACTCGGGTTGCCAGACCAGCTCGACGGTGTGCGTCATGTCGGGGGCGAGGCGGTGCAGCGCGGCTTCGACCTCGTCCATGATCATCTGGCCCATCGGGCAGGCGGGGCTGGTCATGGTCATGTCGACGGTGATCTGCGCGTCGGTGAGCGCGACGGTGTAGATCAGGCCGAGGTCGACGATGTTCATGCCGACCTCCGGGTCGATGACCTGCTTGAGGGCTTCGCGCACGGCGGTTTCGTCGAGGGGGGCGCTCATTGGGGAGTCTCCGGGTCGGCGTCGAGCGGGCGCGGGCGGCCATACCAGCGGAACTGCACCAGCGCCTCGCGCATCTGGGCCTCGTCGAGGTGGGGCGGCTCGCCGAGGCTGCGCGCGCGCCAGTAGTGCTCGCAGAGCATTTCAAGTTCGATGGCGCGGTCGAGCAAGGTGTCGAGGTCGGGCGCCAGCACGATCATGCCGTGGTTGGCCATCAGCGCAGCGCTGCGGTTTTCGAGGGCTTTGACGGTGGCGTCGGACAGCGCCTGGGTGCCGAAGCTGGCATAGCTGCCGCAGCGCACGCTGTCGCCGCCAAAGCGCGCCACCATGTAATGAAAGGCCGGCACGTCGGTACGGTGGCAGGCCAGCGCAGTGGCGAAGGGCGCGTGGGCGTGGAGGATGGCGCCGACCTCGGGCCGGGCGGCGTACACGTCGCGGTGCAGGCGCCACTCGCTGGAGGGCGCGCGCCGGCCGCGGGCGCTGCCGTCGCTGGCCACGTGGGTCATGTCGGCGGCTTCGCAGCGCTCGGGCACCATGCCGGAAGGGGTGACCCAGAAGTCGCCGGCCTCGCTGGCGTCATCGCGCACGCTGACATTGCCGGCGGTGCCGACGGACAGGCGGGCGGCGGTCATGCCGCGGGCGACATCGAGCAGGGCCTTGGCGAGCGGGTTCATGGTGCGAGCGTGCCCAGTGCGCCGGGTGCGACGACCCCGTGCTCGGTGATGATGGCGGTGATGCGCGCCGCCGGCGTGACGTCGAAGGCCGGGTTGCCGATGGCGGTGTCGGCCGAGGCGATGCGCAGCTGCGCCGTGGCGCCGATGGTGTCGCGGCCATGCAGCACGCGGACTTCGTCGCCATCGCGGTCTTCGATCGGGATGGCCGCGCCGTTGGGGCAGGCGAAGTCGATGGTCGAGCAGGGCGCCGCAATATAGAAAGGCACACCGTTGTCGGCCGCCGCCAGCGCCTTGAGATAGGTGCCGACCTTGTTGGCGGTGTCGCCATTGGCCGCCACACGATCGGCGCCGGTGATGACCAGGTCGACCTCGCCGCGCATCATCAGCAGGCCGGCGGCATTGTCGGCAATGAGGCGATGGGCGACGCCGGACTCGCGCAGCTCCCAGGCGGTGAGCAGGCCCTGGTTGCGCGGCCGGGTTTCGCTGACCCACACCGCGACGTCGATGCCCGCCGCCTGCGCGGCATACACCGGCGACAGCGCCGTGCCGTGGCCGAGCGTGGCCAGCCAGCCGGCGTTGCAATGGGTCATGACGCGCACCGGGCCGGGGCGGCGCGCGGCGATGTCGGCGATCAGCGCCAGGCCATGCTGGCCGATGGCGGCATTGGTGGCGATGTCTTCGGCGATGATGGCGTCGGCTTCGCGTTCGGCGGCGGCCAGGCGCGCCTCGGGCGGCAGTGGGCGCAGCACGCGCGCCATACGATCAAGCGCCCAGTGCAGATTGACCGCGGTCGGCCGGGTGGCGCCGAGCAGGGTCAGGGCGTGCTCCAGCGTCGCGTCGTCCGCCGCCGTTTGCAGCGCCAGCGCCACACCGCAGGCGGCGGTGGCGCCGATCAGCGGTGCGCCGCGCACCTGCATGGCGCGGATCGCATGGGCGACGGCGTCCAGGCTCTCGAGTGCCAGCGTGACGCGGTGATGGGGCAGGGCGGTCTGATCGAGGATGCGCACGCGGGCGCCGTCGCGGATCAGGGTGGGGGCGGGGATGGGAACACTCATGGTCGCCATTGTATCGCTGTGGCCGCTTCGCTTGGCGCGCTTGATCGGCTCTGCGAGAATCGGCTTTTGCCTTTGCTGCCTGGATTGTCATGCCCGATTGCGCTGTTGCCGTTTCGTCCCGCCTGCCGAAGGTTGGCACCACCATCTTTACCGTGATGTCGCGCATGGCGGCCGAGGCCGGGGCGATCAATCTGTCGCAGGGCTTTCCGGACTTCAATGCCGAGCCAGTGTTGTTCGACCGGGTGTCGCACTGGATGCGCGAGGGCTACAACCAGTACCCGCCGATGGCTGGTGTGGCCGTGCTGCGCGAGGCGATTGCGGCGAAGGTGGCCGATCTGTACGGCACGACTTACGATGCGGACACCGAGGTGACTGTGACCGCCGGCGCCACCCAGGGCTTGTTCACCGCCGTGGCCGCGCTGGTGCATCCGGGCGACGAGGTGATCATCTTCGAGCCGGGCTACGACTCCTACGCGCCGGCCATTGAGCTGCAGGGCGGCCGGGTGGTGCGCATGGCGCTACACGCGCCGGACTACCGGCCCGACTGGGCGGCGGTGGCCGCGCGCATCACGCCGCGCACCCGCATGATCATGATCAACAGCCCGCACAACCCGACCGGCAGCGTGTGGTCGGCCGAGGACATGGCGCGCCTGGCCGAGCTGGTGCGCGGCACCGACATCGTGATCGTGTCCGACGAGGTGTACGAGCACATCATCTTCGACGGCCACCAGCACGAGAGCTGCGCGCGTCACCCGGCGCTGGCCGAGCGCAGCGTGATCGTCTCGAGCTTTGGCAAGACCTATCACATCACCGGCTGGAAGATCGGCTATGTGGTGGCGCCGGCGGCGCTGATGGCTGAGTTTCGCAAGGTGCATCAGTTCAATGTGTTTACGGTAAACACGCCGATGCAGTACGCGCTGGCCGACTACATGGCCGACGCTTCGCGCCACCTCGGTCTGGCGGCCTTCTATCAGGCCAAGCGTGATCGTTTCCGCGCCGCCATGGCCGCGTCGCGCTTCGAGCTGCTGCCGTGTTCGGGCACGTATTTTCAGCTGGCGCGCTACCGCGCGATTCGCGACGAGTCCGACATGGCCTTTGTGGAGTGGCTGACCCGCGACAAGAAAGTGGCGGCCATTCCGGTGTCGGCGTTTTCGGCCGCCGCCGAGGATGAGGGCGTGGTGCGCTTCTGCTTCGCCAAGCACGACGATACACTCGACGCCGCCTGCGAGCGCCTGGTGGCGCTTTGATCTGAGTCCGGGGCGCGTGCCGCCCCGCGTGCTAAACTTTTTCGCTTCCATCGCGGCGCACCGAGATCGTGTCGAAACTGCTCGTTTTCCTCCTTGTCCTGTTTGCCATCTACTGGGTCCGCCGTTTGCTGAGCAAACCCAAGCATCCGCCGGGTGCCGGCCCCCAGCCGGGCGCGTCGCGTGGCCGGGCAAGCCAGACGCAGGCCTCGACCCGAATGCTCTCCTGCCAGCGCTGTGGTGTGCATGTACCCGAGAGCGAAGGGGTGCGCGTCGGTGACGAGTTCTTCTGTTGCGAGGCGCACGCGCGCGGTCGCGACGACAGCTAAGACATGGCCATCACGGAGAGCTTTGACGATATTTCCGCTGATCTGGCACGCCGGCGCTCTCTGCGCTACCTGAATCTGTTCCGCCTGACCATGGCGGCGATTTTCCTGTTTTTTGGCAAGAGCATCGGCCTGGGGGAAGAGGCGCCTGGGTTGTTCCTGGCCTTTGCCGCCTTCTACCTGTTTGGCGTGCTGGCGCTGGGCTTTCCCGATGCGGTCCAGCGGCTTGGCTTCAATCGGGTCGTGACCTTGCAGATGCTGCTGGATATTGCGTCGCTGACCCTGATGATGGCGGTCAGCGGCGGCACGCGCGGTGGTTTGCCAATGCTGCTCACCGTGCTGCTCGCCGGTGGCGGTCTGGTCGGCTACGGACGCTGGGTGTTGTTCTATGCGGCGTCGGCGACCGTGGCCGTGCTGGCCGAGAACAGCGTGCGCTTCCTTGAAGGCGGTGAAGCCAACGATTTCTTTGTGGTTGGCATGGTGTGCATCGGCTTCTTTGGCGTGGCGCTGACGGCGCGTCTGCTGGCGACGCGTGCGCTGACCAACGAAATCCTGGCGCGCGCGCGCGGCGTGGATCTGGCCCGTCAGCAGGCGATCAACGAGCGCATTATCGAGGACATGCACGACGGGGCGATCGTGCTCGACGCCAAGCTGCGCATCCGTCAGGCCAACCCGCAGGCCGCCGCCTTGCTCGGCGGGCCCTTGCCGATCGGCGAAGTGATGAGTGACCTGTTTCCCGCGCTCGTCGATGCGCTGGCGGATCCGGCCGCTGTCAGCGACGGGCATCAGTGTCTGCCCGAGGGCGGCAAGCCGGTCCGGTGTCGCATTGTGCGGGCGGCCGGTGACGCCGGCCATACTGTCATTTACTTGCAGGACCTCGATGAGGTGCAGGCGCAGGCGCAGCAGATCAAGCTGGCGGCGCTGGGGCGATTGACCGCCAGCATCGCCCACGAAATTCGCAACCCGCTCACCGCAGTCACGCAAGCGGCCGAGTTGCTGGGCGAGGAGAAGCGCGCCGAAAGTCAGGCCAAGCTGATTCGCATCATCAATAACAACGCGCTGCGTATCGAGCAACTGGTGCGCGACGTGCTCTCCCTGGGGCGCCGGGATCGCGCCTTGCAGGAGGCCTTGCCTTTGCATGCCTTTGTCGCCGAACTCCTCGAAGAGTTCACCCTGCACGGCGAGGCCGACAAGGCGCAGGTGGTGATGGCTATCCCCGAGTCGCTGACGCTCGCTTTCGATCGGGCGCATCTGCGACAGATTCTGTGGAACCTGCTGGTCAACGCCCGCCGCTACGCGCCGCCGACGGCCGGGTCGATCCGGGTGTCTGCCGACAGCGACGGGGGCCGTACACGCTTGAACATTGAAGACGACGGGCCCGGCATCAGCGCCGAAAATCAGGCGCACCTGTTTGAGCCCTTCTTTACCACGCATGCCAAGGGAACCGGCTTGGGGTTGTATATTGCGCGCGAACTGGCCGATGCCAACCGGGCCACGCTGGTCTTGCGCGACAGCGCGGCCGGCGCGCACTTCTGCCTCACCGGAATGAGCCAGCCATGAGCAAGACTGAACGACGCAACCGCCCGCCAGGCCCCGACGTGCTGGTGGTCGATGATGAAGAAGACATCCGCGAGCTGTTGGAGATGACGCTCACCCGCATGGGCCTGGGCTCAGACTCGGCCGGCTCGGTGGCCGAGGCGCGCGAGCTGCTCGCCAAAAAGAAATACCGCCTGTGCCTGACCGACATGCGTCTGCCCGATGGCGAGGGGCTGGAGCTGGTACGCCACATCAATGAGCACTGCACCGACCTGCCGGTGGCCGTCATCACCGCCTACGGCAGCATGGAAAACGCCGTGATCGCCCTCAAGGCCGGCGCCTTTGATTACCTGGCCAAGCCGGTGTCGCTGGAGCAACTGCGCGCACTCATCAAGTCGGTGTTCCGCCTGCCCGATGCGGCCAACGAAGAAACCCGCAAGGACGCCAGCGCTTTCCTGATTGGCGAATCGCAGGCCATGGAGCAGGTGCGCCAGCTGATCGAGAAGCTCGCCCGCAGCCAGGCGCCGGTGTATGTGTCGGGCGAGTCAGGCAGCGGCAAGGAGCGCGCGGCGCGTGCCATTCACGGGCTGGGGCCGCGGGTGGCCGGGGCGTTTGTCGGCGTCAACTGCGGTGCGATCCCCGAAAACCTGATGGAAAGCGAATTTTTCGGCTATCGCAAAGGTGCGTTTACCGGCGCCGACAGCGACCGCGACGGCTTCTTTCAGGCGGCCAATGGTGGCACCTTGTTTCTGGATGAGGTGGCCGATCTGCCGCTGTCGATGCAGGTCAAGCTGCTGCGCGTGATCCAGGAAAAGCGGGTGCGACGCATTGGCGAAACCGTTGAGCAACCGGTGGATGTGCGTATTGTCAGTGCCACCCATCAGAACCTGCGCGCGCTGGTTGAAGAGAACCGCTTCCGGCAGGACTTGTTTTACCGCCTGAACGTCATCGAGCTGAAGATGCCGGCGCTGCGCGAGCGGCGTGAGGACATCGGTTCGCTGGCCGAGGCCTTGCTCGCCCGTCTGGCCGAAGAGGCCGGCATGGCCTTGCCGCGCTTGTCGACACAAGCGGTCGAAGCGCTGCGCGGCTATAGTTTCCCGGGCAACGTGCGGGAGCTGGAAAACATTCTCGAGCGCGCGCTGGCGCTGTCGGCCGGCGACATCATCCATGTCGAAGACCTGGCGCTGGAGCCGTTGATCGGCAACGAGCCCACGGCCGGCAACGGCCACGGCGACGCCATGCGTACCGGCTTGCAGGACTACCTCGACACCGCGGAACGTCAGGCCATTCTCGAAGCGCTGGCCGAAACCGAAGGCAATCGCACCGCCGCCGCGCGCCTGCTGAAAGTGACCTTCCGCTCCTTGCGCTATCGCATGGAGCGGCTGGGGATGAAGGACTGAGCCGCGTGCGCCAACTCGATGCTGGCGGCTGGCTGACCGGGGCGCGCTGGATCGCCTCCCCCAATTTTGATCTCCGTCCGGCCGGCCAGACGGCGCGACTGCTGGTGGTGCACGCCATCAGCCTGCCGCCGGAACAGTTCGGCGGAGACGGAGTGCTGGCGCTGTTCGGCAATCGGCTGGACCCGGCGGGGCATCCCTACTTTGCGGGCATTGCGCAGTTGCGGGTGTCGGCGCACTTTTTCATCCGGCGTGACGGCGCGCTGATTCAGTGCGTGCCGACGCACGCGCGCGCCTGGCACGCGGGCGTCAGCACCTGGCGCGAGTGTGAGCGTTGCAACGACTTTTCCATCGGCGTCGAGCTCGAAGGCTCGGACACCCAGCCCTTCACCGACGCGCAGTATGTGCAGCTCAACGCGCTGATCGATGATCTGGCCCGCCAGCATCCGCTCGAAGACGTGGTCGGCCACAGTGACATCGCGCCGGGTCGCAAGACCGATCCGGGGCCGTGTTTTGACTGGTCGCGCGTGACGAGCCCGTTGCGGCGCTGAGTGTTACGTTTGTTGTCTCGGTGCGCGCTGGTCGCGCGCGTGCCGTATAAAGTGGCCTGAGCCGGGCGATGGCCGGAACCGATTGATCAATTGCAGGAGGTGTTATGGGACTGTTCAACTTCATTAAGGAAGCGGGCGAGAAGCTGTTTGGCACGGGTGAGGCGAAGGCCGCCCAAGAGGCTGCCGCCAAGGATCCGTCCGTCGACAAAGTGGCTGCGGCAAATGCCAAAGCGGCCGAAGCGATCGCCAACTATGTGCGTACGCTGAATCTGCCCATCGAAGGGCTGACAGTGGCCTTCGACGGTGCGGCCGGCGTGGTGTCGGTGGGTGGGACGACGCCCGACCAGGCCACGCGCGAAAAAGTGCTGCTGGCTGCCGGCAACGTGGCCGGTGTGGGCGAGGTGCAGGACACCATCGTGGTGACCAACCCGGAGCCGGAAGCAAAATTCCATACCGTGGCGCGGGGCGACACGCTGTCGGCGATTGCCAAAACCCATTACGGCAGCGCCAACAAATACATGGTCATTTTTGAGGCCAACAAGCCGATGCTGTCGCATCCGGACAAGATCTATCCGGGCCAGGTGCTGCGGATTCCGGCGCAAGCCTGAGGCGGGTGTCGCAGACACAATCCAACGGGGCTTCGGCCCCGTTTTTTTTCGCCGCTGGAAGCCGCGCCAGCCTTGAAGCACCGCCATATTTGTGGTTTTTTTGCCACCGTTTTGAGCGGTCAAAAATTGACAAAAACCATATGAATCAATAGAGTGCGATCCGTGCTGCGTTGCAGCATATGCGTGGCGATCACTCCCTGACCTGGTGGGATCGTCAAATCGAGTGAGTGCGTGATCTTACCGGTCACGCGGGACACCACTGGCGACCCGACTCTTCGAGGATTCGGCGCAAGGACTGGCTAACAAGCCATCCGGGCGTGCGAGTTCCGCGCTGTACCGACGTTCTCCATGACGACGGTATTGGCGAGCAGAGGCGGGCCTCTTGGAGGACCACCATGAAGAACGCAACGGTCATGATGCGCGCCATCTCTCATAGCGGCGTGTTTCTGAAGCATTTTGCCCACGGCAGTCTGATCGCCCTGGGTCTCCTGTCGGCAGCGGCCTTGCTGGCGTCTGTCATTGAACCTCAGTCAGCTGCGCGCGGCTTGCCGATCGTCAGCCTGGCGCAAGCCCATGCCGAACCCGTGCTCGCGCGTGCCGCAGTCGAGGTCGCCGACGAACCCGAAGCCTTGTTGCAGGCGTCGTCGGTGGTGGCAGAGGCCGACACTGAGCTGTCCCCCGAACTGGAGCGCGTGCGCAGCTATGTGGCGCGCCGCTATCGGGTGTCGCAAACCGCTTTGCTCGGCCCCTTGGCGCGCGCCGAGCAGTCAGCGGAAGAGCTGGGTCTGGATCCGCTGCTGATCGTCGCGGTGATGGCGATCGAATCGAGCTTCAACCCGCTGGCTGAGAGCACCATGGGTGCGCAGGGCCTGATGCAGGTGATTCCGCGTTTCCATCAGGACAAGATCGGCCCGGACGCGACGCCGGAGTCCTTGTTTGACCCGATCACCAACGTGCGGGTCGGTGCGCTGGTCATTCAGGAAGGTCTGCGCCGCTACGGTTCATTGCAGTCGGCGCTGCAGTATTACGGCGGCGCGCTGCGTGACGAGAATGCGCGCTATGCGAAGAAAGTGCTGTCGATGCAGGCACGGCTTGCCGCGGTGGCGGCTCAGTCCGACGTCTGAGCGGCAATTGCATCACGAAAAAAGGGACGGCTGATACGCCGTCCTTTTTTTACGCCTGTACGTTTCACGCCAATACGCGCCAAATCCGTTCGGCCGCTTCGGCCAGCCGGGACTGGCTGGTGGTGTAGGCGAAACGCAGGTGCTGGCGCGGGCGGTTGTCGCCAAAGTCGATACCCGGCGTGGCTGCGACCCCGGCTTCTTCGATCAGCCGGCGGGCGAGGGTTTCGCTGTCGTCGGTGAGCGCGCTGACATCGCTATAGATATAGAAGGCGCCCTGCGGTTCGGACGCGACGGTGAAGCCCAGCTCGCGCAGCGCCGGCAGCAGGGTGTTGCGCCGCTCGGCGAAGGCCTGGCGGCGCGCTTCGAGGATGTCCAGGCAGGCTGGGCTGAATGCGGCCAGTGCGGCCTGCTGGGCGATGGTCGAGGCGGAGATGAAGAAGTGCTGGGCGAGGCGTTCGATCTCGCGCGCATAGCCGTCGGGCGCCACCAGCCAGCCAAGCCGCCAGCCGGTCATGCCGAAATACTTGCTGAAGCTGTTGACCACGAACACGTCGTCCATGGTCGTGAGCGCGGTACTCGACTCGACGCCGTAGGTCAGCCCCTGATAGATCTCGTCGACGATCAGGTGGCCGCCGCGCGCACGCACGGACTGGCGCAGCGCGTTGATCTCGGGCTGGGTGAGCAGGGTGCCGGTCGGGTTGGCGGGCGAGGCCACGATCAGGCCGCGGGTGTTGGCCTGCCAGGCGGCTTCGACCGCGGCGACCGTGGGTTGATAGGCGCTGTCGGCATTGACCGGTACCGCGCGGGCGACACCCTCGAAGGCGCGCACCAGGTGGCGATTGGAGGGGTAGGTCGGGTCGGGCAGCAGCCAGGTGTCGCCGGGATTCGTCGTGGCCGCCAGTGCGAGCATGAGCGCGCCTGAGGCGCCAGGGGTGACAACGATGCGCTCGGGGGCGACATTCGCACCGAAACGGTCCTGATAGAAACGCGCGATCGCTTCGCGCAGCGGCGCGATGCCCAGTGCCGGGGTGTAATGCACGTCGCCGCGGGCCAGGAAACGGGTGGCGGCGTCGACCACCGGCGGCGGGCTGGGGAAGTCGGGCTCACCGATTTCCATGTGGATGATGTCGCGGCCCATGGCTTCGAGCTCACGGGCGCGACGCAGCAGCTCCATCACGTGGAAGGGGCGGATGTCGGTCATGCGGTCGGCGAGGCGCAGGGGAGCGGGTGTCATTGGGGAATCCGTGGCGGGGTAACGCCATCATAGAACGCGTGGGGCGGCGTGGAAATGCAACAAGCGCCGACCAGCGGCGCTTGTTGGTGCGACGGGCCGCCGAGTGGCGGCCGGCAGTGCAGCTTAGACCGACAAGGCCAGCTGGAACAACTCGCGCTTGAGGAGCATCTGGCGCGGCAGACGATCCTGCAGCTTGTCGAACCATTCCTTGTGCAGTTCGAGCTCTTTTTTCCAGGCGTCGGCGTCGATGGTGGTCAGGGCCTCGAATTCTGCCTTGGTGAGCTCGGCGTCGGTCCAGTCCATGTCTTCGAAGCGCGGCATCCAGCCCAGCGCGGTTTCCTTGGCGGCGATGGTGCCTTTGCAGCGATCGACGATCCACTTGAGCACGCGCATGTTTTCGCCGAAGCCCGGCCACATGAACTCGCCTTTTTCGTTCAGGCGGAACCAGTTCACGCAGAAGATCTTGGGTGTGTTCTCGACCACGTGGCCCATCTTCAGCCAGTGGTTGAAGTAGTCACCCATGTGGTAGCCGCAGAAGGGCAGCATGGCGAAGGGGTCGCGACGCACCACGCCCTGCGCACCGAAGGCGGCAGCGGTGGTTTCGGAGCCGAGGGTGGCGGCCATGTAGACGCCGAAGTTCCAGTTGAATGCCTGATACACCAGCGGCACGGTGGTGGCGCGACGGCCGCCGAAGATGAAGGCCGAGATCGGCACGCCGGCGGGGTCTTCCCACTTTTCGTCGATCGACGGGCACTGCCCGGCCGGGGCGGTAAAGCGGGAGTTCTGGTGGGCAGCCTTGCGACCGGTTTCCTTCGCCATCGCCGGCGTCCAGTCCTTGCCCTGCCAGTCGATCAGGTGTGCAGGGGCTTCCTTGCTCATGCCTTCCCACCACACATCGCCGTCGTCGGTCAGCGCGACGTTGGTGAAGATGATGTTTTCCTTCAGCGTCGCCATGGCGTTGAAGTTGGTCTTTTCGGAGGTGCCGGGGGCCACGCCGAAGAAGCCGGCTTCGGGGTTGATGGCGTAGAACTTGCCATCCTTGCCCGGCTTGATCCAGGCGATGTCGTCGCCGACGGTGGTGATCTTCCAGCCGTTGAAGGACTTGGGCGGGATCAGCATGGCGAAGTTGGTCTTGCCGCAGGCCGACGGGAAGGCGGCGGCCACGTAGGTTTTTTCGCCTTCGGGGGAATCGACGCAGAGGATCAGCATGTGCTCGGCCAGCCAGCCTTCGTCGCGGGCCATGGTCGAGGCGATGCGCAGGGCGAAGCACTTCTTGCCCAGCAAGGCGTTGCCGCCGTAGCCCGAGCCGTAGGACCAGATTTCGCGGGTCTCGGGGAAGTGCACGATGTACTTGGTGTCGGGGTTGCACGGCCAGCGGGTGTCTTTCTCGCCGTGCGCCAGCGGGGCGCCGACCGAGTGTACGCAGGGCACGAAGGGGCCGTTGGTGCCAAGCACGTCAAACACGGCCTTGCCCATGCGCGTCATGGTGCGCATGTTGGTGACGACGTAAGGGCTGTCGGTGATTTCGATGCCGATGTGGGCAATCGGTGAGCCCAGCGGACCCATCGAGAAGGGCACGACATACATCGTGCGACCGCGCATGGCGCCCTTGAACAGGCCGTTCAGCGTCTCGCGCATGACGGCAGGTTCTTCCCAGTTGTTGGTGGGGCCGGCGTCGCCCTTGTCGGCGGAGCAGATGAAGGTGCGGTCTTCGACCCGGGCCACGTCGGACGGGTCGGAGAAGGCGAGGTAGGAATTCTTGCGCTTTTCCGGATTGAGCTTGATCAGCATGCCGGACTCGACCATTTCGGCGCACAGGCGGTCGTATTCTTCCTGTGACCCGTCGCACCACTCCACCCGATCCGGTTCGGTCAGGGCGGCGATGCTGGCGACCCATTGTTTGAGTTCTTCTTGGCGGACGTAGTCCGGAGCGGCGGACAGAGCGGCCTCGGCAAATTGATTCATGGCGCGGAATTCTCCAGGATTGCAGGTTGTAAACCGTAACGCCCGCCACCGGCTATGCAGCCGTGGCGAGCGGTCCTCTAGGAGTGCATCTGATCAAGCGCCGCGGCCCTTGGGCGAAAAAACGCGAGCGTCAGGTGCTGCCCCTGATGCGCGCGCCACAAGCGGTGGTGCGCACATGTGGAAACCACGAAGCGACAAGGCCGCTTCCGAAAGCCTATTATTATGCCACGTCAGCCTCCGACGAGAAAATCCTGGTGCGGGAAAAGTGCACATCAAGAAAGAATTTTGTCGATTCGGTGGTCGTAGCGACATGGAAACGAAAGCGTATTCCAATAATAGGGTGAAACCCTAGGGGCGGTGTTTGCTGCCCCACTGACCAGGAGATGAGGATGCCCATGGATGATTCGATTCGCGAAGCAGCGCTGGACTATCACCGCTACCCGCGCCCGGGAAAGATTTCGGTCACCCCGACCAAGGCGCTGACCAACCAGCAGGATTTGTCGCTGGCCTATTCGCCGGGTGTGGCGGCGGCGTGTGAGGCGATTGTCGATTCGCCCGCCGAGGCGGCCAACCTCACCGCGCGCAGCAACCTGATCGGTGTGGTCACCAACGGCACGGCCGTGCTTGGCCTGGGCAATATCGGCCCGCTGGCGGCCAAGCCGGTGATGGAAGGCAAGGGCGTGTTGTTCAAGAAGTTTGCCGACATCGACGTGTTCGACCTGGAAATCAACGAGCCCGACGCCGACAAGCTGATCGACATGATCGCCGCGCTGGAGCCGACTTTCGGTGGCATCAACCTCGAAGACATCAAGGCGCCCGAGTGCTTCTACATCGAGAAGAAGTTGCGCGAGCGGATGAACATCCCGGTCTTTCACGACGACCAGCATGGCACGGCGATCGTGGTCGGGGCGGCGGTGCTCAATGGCCTGCATCTGCAAGGCAAGGATCTGAAGTCCGTCAAGCTGGTGACCTCCGGTGCAGGCGCCGCGGCGCTGGCCTGCCTGGATTTGCTGGTGAAGCTGGGCGTGCCGGTTGAAAACATCTGGGTGACCGACATCGAGGGCGTGGTCTATGAGGGCCGCACCACCTTGATGGATCCGATCAAGGCGCGTTACGCCAAGCCGACCGATGCGCGCACCCTGGGGGAGATCATTGAAGGCGCCGATGTGCTGTTGGGTTTGTCGGCGGGCGGGGTGGTCAAGTCCGAAATGATTGCCAAAATGGCGCCCAAGCCGCTGGTGCTGGCGCTGGCCAACCCGCGTCCGGAGATCTTGCCGGAGGATGTCAAGGCGGTGCGCGATGACGCGATCATCGCTACGGGCCGCTCGGATTACCCGAACCAGGTCAACAACGTGTTGTGCTTCCCCTTCATCTTCCGCGGTGCGCTGGATGTCGGCGCGACAACAATCACCGATGAGATGCAGATGGCGGCGGTGAAGGCGATTGCCGAACTGGCGCGCGCCGAGCAAAGCGATATTGTGGCGGCGGCCTATGGTGAAAAAGTGGCTGGCTTTGGCTCCGAATACATCATTCCGCGCCCCTTCGATCCGCGCCTGATCGTGCTGATCGCGCCGGCAGTGGCGCGCGCGGCCATGGAGTCTGGCGTGGCGACCCGGCCGATCACCGACTGGGATGCCTACACCACGCTGCTTAATGGGTTCGTGTGGCGTTCGGGCCTGATCATGAAGCCGGTGTTCGCGGCTGCCAAGCGCAACCCGAAACGGATCATCTTCAGCGAAGGCGAGTCCGAGCGGGTGCTGCGCGCCGTGCAGATCGTGGTGGACGAAGGTCTGGCCCGGCCGATCCTGATCGGACGTCCGGCCGTGGTCGCCAACAACATCGAGCGTTTCGGCCTGCGCCTGCAGCCGGGGGTGGATTTTGATCTGGTCAATCCGGATTCGGACCCGCGCTACGATACCCTGTGGAAGCACTATCACTCGCTGATGGAACGCAGCGGCGTGTCGGTGGAATACGCCAAGCGTGAGGTGCGTCGCCGCTCGACCCTGATCGGCGCTCTGCTGCTCAAGTTCGGCGACGCCGACGGCATGATTTGCGGCACCTATGGCATGCATCAGCTGCACCTCAAGTTCATTGACGATGTGCTTGGCCGCAAGTCGGGCGCCAGCAAGTGCTACACGCTGAACCTGCTCACCCTGCCAGGGCGCACGGTATTCATGGCCGACACCTATGTGACCTACGACCCGACGCCGGCGCAGCTGGTCGAGATGACGGTATTGGCCGCCGAGGAGATGCGTCGCTTCGGTGTTGAGCCCAAGGTGGCACTGTTGTCGCATTCGAGCTTCGGATCTGACGATTCGCCGACCTCGGCCAAGATGCGCGAGGCGCTGCGCCTGCTGCACGAGCAGCACCCGGACATCGACGTCGAAGGCGAGATGCACGGCGACGCGGCGCTCGATGCCAGCACGCGCATGCAGGTCTTCCCGAATGCACGCATGAAGGAAGAGGCGAACCTGCTGATCTTCCCGACGCTGGACGCGGCCAACATTGCCTTCAATCTGCTCAAGACGGCATCGGGCGAAGGCATGACGGTGGGCCCGATCCTGCTGGGGGCGGCCAAGCCGGTGCATATTCTGACGCCGACCACGACCGTGCGACGCATCGTCAACATGACGGCACTGACCGTGGTTGAGGCCACGGCCGATCAGGCCTGATTTAAGCGCTGGCCGAGCGAAGCCTTTGCTCGGCCAGCGGCCGCCGACTGCAATAAGCCCTAAAGCTCGACGGCCCCCGCGCCGTAGTGAGCGGTATCGAGTCGGAGGGGTGACATGACGACAGAGAAAGCCGCGCTGGTTTTGACCGGAGGTGGCGCGCGCGCGGCCTATCAGGTGGGTGTGCTCAATGCCATCCGGGCGTTGTGGGGGCGGCGTCCGGGCAATCCGTTCCCGATTCTGTGCGGCACCTCGGCGGGCGGCATCAATGTCGCCTCGCTGGCGGTGTATTCCGATAATTTTCCGATGGCTGTGCGCAAGATGTCCTACATCTGGCGCAACTTCCATGTGGACCAGGTGTATCGCACCGACTTGCCGGCCCTGGCGGGCACGGGCGCGCGCTGGGGCTCCGCCTTGCTCACCGGCTGGCTGTATCGCCAGACGCCGCGCTCGCTGCTCGACAACGCCCCGCTGGCGCGGCTGCTCGAGAGCGTGCTCGATTTCTCCGCCATCGGCCGGGCGATTCGCGATGGTCACCTGCATGCCGTCAGCGTGACGGCCTCGGGCTACACCTCGGGCGAGAGCCTGGCTTTTTTTCAGGCCGCCGATGGCGTCCTGCCCTGGCGGCGCGCGCAGCGGCTCGGTGTGCGCACCGAGCTGTCGGTGCCCCATCTGATGGCCTCGAGTGCGATCCCGTTTGTCTTTCCCGCAGTTCGCATCCACCGCGAATATTTTGGCGACGGATCGATGCGTCAGCTCGCACCGATCAGCCCGGCTGTGCATCTGGGTGCCGACCGCATTCTGGTGATCGGTTCTGGCCGCCTGGAGGAGGAGGGGCGCCAGCAAGGGCACGCCTACCCATCGCTGGCCCAGATCGCCGGCCATGCCATGTCGAGCATTTTTCTGGATAGCCTGGCGGTCGATCTTGAGCGTCTCGAACGCATCAATGCCACGCTCGGCGCCTTTACCGCGGAGCAACGCGCCGCGGCCGGCCTGACGCTGCGGCCGATCGAAACCCTGGTGATTGCGCCGTCGCGGCGGATTGATGCGATGGCCGGCCAGCACCGGAACTGTTTGCCGCCGCTCCTGCGTGCTGTCTTGCGCGGGGTCGGGGCGATGCGTCCGAGCGGGTCGACCTTGTTGTCTTACCTGCTGTTTGAACCCGGCTTCACGCGCGATTTGATTTCGCTGGGCTACGAAGACACCATGGCACGCCGTCAGGCCGTCGCCGATTTTCTCCGATTGTGAATCACGGTGACGAAAGTCGAGAATATTGTTGAGAAAACCTGCCTGAGTGACGGATTTTTATGGATAATTTGCAAAACAACTTGCGGTGAATTCAATGAAGCCAGGAAGACTCTTCGTCGCGTTGTGGTGTGGCGTCAGCCTGATCGGGCTGGCCAGTGCTGCGCCGCCCGAGCGGATGGCCGCCGCAAAGCATTCGGCAATGCCCTTGCTGGCGGAGGCTGCACGTGCCGACAGCCCCGACTTGCGCTCCGAGAGCTTTCTGATTGTCGATCAGCGCAGCGGGGAAGCTCTGCTGGCGCGCAATGCCGACCGTGTCGCGCCCATTGCGTCGATTACCAAGCTCATGACCGCGATGGTCGTTCTCGATCGCCGGCAGCCTCTGTCTGAAATCTTGCTGGTGACTGAAGAGGATCGCGATCGTCTGCGCAAGAGTCGCTCAAGACTGCCGATTGGCAGCCGCCTGAGTCGAGAAAATCTGCTGCGCCTGGCCCTGATGTCGTCCGAGAACCGGGCCGCCGCGGCGCTCTCGCGGAACTACCCCGGTGGTCAACCGGCTTTCGCCAAAGCCATGAATGACAAGGCTCGTGCGCTGGGGATGCGGCGCAGTCACTTCGTCGAGGGGACAGGCCTGAGTGCCGACAATGTGTCGACCGCAAGGGACCTGTCGCTGCTGCTCAAGGCCGCGTCTGCCTACCCGCTGATTCGTCAGTTCTCCACCGAGGCCGATCACACCGTGGCGCTGGCGCGAGGGCAGCGCGAGTTTCGCAATACCAATCCGCTGGTGAAGGATCCGAATTGGGAGATCAGCCTGTCGAAGACCGGCTACATCGAAGAGGCGGGACGTTGCCTGGTCATGCAGACCTGGATGCGCGGCCGACCGGTGCTGGTGGTGCTGCTGGATTCGTTCGGAAAACGCACCCGCACGGCCGATGCGCGGCGTCTGCAAAAATGGTTGGCGCAGCGGCCCTGGGATGCCTTGGTGATGGCGCGCAAGGGCGCGGCGGGCTGAACGCCCGCCGGTTTCAGGCGGCGTCGCGCGGGCGATAGCCCAGGGCGCGCGAAATTTCTCGCGCCGTGTCCAGAATCAGCGGGGCCCAATCGGGGTTGAAGCGTTCGGCCGGTGTCGACAAGGACAGCCCGGCGACCAGCTCGCCCGAGTCGTCACGAATACCTGCCGCAATACACCGTACGCCGGCCTCGACCTCTTCCATGTCGTAGGCCACTTCGTGGCGGCGAACCTTGTCCAGCTCTTTTTCCAGCGCTGCGGGGTCGCGGATCGAGGTGGGCGTGGAGCCGGGCAGGCCGGTGCGCTTGGCGTAGTCGCGCACTTTCGGCAGGCCGTCGTCGGCGAGAAACAATTTGCCGGTCGCGGTGGTGTGCAGCGGTGCACGTGCGCCGACGATGTGCACCACGCGCACCGACGAACGGCCGCTTGAGGTGCGTTCGACATAGACGATCTGATCGCCGTCGCGGATGCCGAGATTGACGCTCTCGCCGGTGCGCTGATGCAACTCGAGCATGGAGATGATCGCGGTTTCGCGCAGGGAAATGCGTGATTTGACCAGGGCGCCGAGTTCGAGCAGGCGGATGCCGAGGCGGTAGATGCCATTCTCGGTGCGCTCGACGAATCCGCTGGTGGTCATGGCGGCCAGGATGCGGTGGGCCGTGGACGGGTGCAGTCCGGTTTGTGCGGCCAGGAGCTTGAGCGAGACGGGGTCGGGGTGCTTGGCCAACACGTCGAGCAGCGACATCATGCGTTCGATGACCTGGATCGAGGTTTTGGATTCTGGTGCGTTGGGGTCTTTCGGTATCTTCATTGCGGCTTTCCCTAGTAGCTGAATGGTACTTGAGTCCCGTAGATTTCGCCTAGTGAAATACCGTATCGTTGCATCGTTGTGACAGTTACCGGAGGTAGAGGCGGCATGGAACCGAGGGTCGTTTTTCTGGAGCGGGATTCGGTCAAGGCGGAGTTTTCCCGGCCTGCCGCGCGGCATACCTGGATGGACTATCCGGACACCCGCCCGGAGGACATCGTCGATCGCTTGCGCGATGCGCAGATTGCTGTCATCAACAAGCTGCGTATCGATGCGGCGGTGCTGGCGCGGCTGCCACAATTGCGCATGATCGCGCTGGCCGCCACCGGCGCTGACAACGTCGATCTGGCTGCGTGCCGTGCGCGCGGAATCGTGGTCAGCAATGTGCGGGGCTATGCCGACACCACGGTGCCGGAGCATGTGATCAGCCTGATCCTCGCCTTGTCGCGCAATCTCATTGCCTACCATCAGGATGTGCGTGCCGGTCGCTGGCCGACGTCGCGCCATTTCTGTTTTCTGGATTACCCGATTCGTGACCTGCGTGGCGCGACGCTGGGCCTGGTGGGGCGGGGAAGCCTGGGCGGTGGCGTGGCGCGTCTGGCAGAGGCCTTCGGTATGCAGATTCTGTGGTCCGAGCGACCCGGTGCCGACAGTGTGCGTGCGGGGCGTGTGGCGTTTAACGAGGTGCTGGCGCGGGCCGACGTCCTGTCGCTGCACTGCCCGCTGGATGCGAGCACCCGTGGCATGATCGACTCGGCCGCGCTGCAGGCCATGAAGCCGAGCGCCTTCCTGATCAACACGGCGCGCGGTGCGCTGGTGGATGAGGCGGCGCTGGCTGATGCCTTGCGCCGGGGGGTGATCGCTGGCGCGGCAATCGATGTGCTGTCTTCGGAGCCGCCGCCGCCGGATCATCCCTTGCTGGCGCCGGACATTCCCAATCTCATCCTTACGCCGCATGTGGCATGGGCATCCGGCGAGGCGATGGCGGCGATGGCGGCGCAGGTGGTGCAAAATATCGAAGCGTTTTTGCGTGGTGCGCCGAGAAACTGTCTTCCTTGATTCAATGAAAAGCTGCGACCAATTTCGGCGCAGATTGCATAAAGTCATAAAATTCGAGACGATTTAGTCCAGTTATGAGCATATCTGTCCATTCAGAATCGAACGCTGTTCGACGTTGGCTGTGGCTTTCTGACACACTAGCTGCTCAAAGCGACTACTGCGTATGGTTTGCAGTAGTGTTCCTTTCGCGTTTCGATGGGCCATAGGCATATGCACAGGTTTCATTCGATCAGCGTTATTACCTCTCTGTTTGTCTTCTGGCTGGTGCTGTCCGGCTACTTCACGCCGTTTCTGATGTCGGCGGGTTTGGTGTCGTGCGTGCTGGTCGTGTGGTTTGCGCATCGCATGTCGGTGATCGATCAAGAGGGGCACCCGCTGGCGCTGCGCGGCGGGGTGGTGTCGTACTGGCCATGGTTGATCGTCGAGATCGTGAAATCGGCCTGGACGGTGTCCAGAATCATCATGCATCCGCGCCTGCCGATCAGCCCGACCATGATGCGCGTCAAGATGACCCAGACGAGTTCGGTCGGGCAGGTGATGTACGCCAACTCGATCACCTTGACGCCCGGCACGATCTCCGTGGCCATCGAGGGGGATGAGATCCTGGTGCATGCCTTGACTCAGGCCGGCGCCGAAGACCTTGCCGGAGGCGAGATGGACCGACGTGTCAGCACCTGTGAGGATCGCGCATGATGTACGCGGTGGTGGTGGGCGCTTTGCTGGTGTCGCTGTGCTTGCTGCTGGTGCGCGCCTTGCTGGGGCCCACCGTTTTTGATCGGGCGCTGGCGGGGAATGCCATTGGTACCGTGGCGATGCTCTTGCTGGCGATCTTTCAGTTCGTGTCCGGACGCCCCGAGTTTGTCGATCTGGCGCTGGTGTACGGCCTGCTGAATATCGTCGGCACCATCGCCGTCCAGAAATTCTTCCGCTATGGCGACCTGGGTGAGCCCGGAATTGCAGACGAGGAGCATCGCCTGTGAGCACAGTCATCGATATCCTCAGCATGATCCTGATGAGCGTGGGTGGCGTGTTTTGCCTGATCGGCGCGATCGGCGTGTTGCGCATGCCCGGTTTCTATACCCGCATGCATGCGGCCAGCGTGATCGATACGCTTGGCGCCACGCTGATCATCATCGGCTTGCTGTTGCAGTCGGGCTTTACGCTGGCGAGCGGCAAGCTGCTGATTTTGTGGCTGCTGATTTTCTTCTGCTCGCCCACCGCCTCGCACTCGCTGGCGAACGCCGCGCATCGGCGTGGCGTCATTCCGTGGCAACCGGATCAAGGAGCGAAATCATCCTCGAAGAACTGACCGCCGTCGTCTTGCTGACGCTCATGGGGGCTGCCGCCATTGGTATGGCGCGTCAGCGCAACCTCTATGGGGTGGTGCTGCTGAGCGGTATCTATAGTTTTTTGATGGCCACCGTCATGGTGGTGCTCGATGCGGTCGATGTGGCCATGACCGAAGCGGCGGTTGGCGCAGGCATTTCGACCGTGCTGCTGTTTGGTGCCATCCATCTCACCGGTGGCACTGAATCCAAGCCCATTCACCGTCCCTGGCTGCCCTTGCTGGTGGTGGCTGCCACGGGCGCGATGCTGGTCTATGGCACGTTGGGGCTGCCAGCGTTTTCCGATCCGGGCGCACCCATCCATCAGCATGTGGCGCCGCGCTATCTCACTGAAGGCCCGGTCAAAACCGGTGTGCCCAACGTGGTGACCGCGGTGCTGGCGAGCTACCGGGGCTTCGACACCCTCGGTGAGACCTTTGTGGTGTTTACCGCCGGCATTGGCGTGATCGCGCTGCTGGGGCGCCGTCGACCGAGGCGGCCGCTCGACAAATCGCGCGAGGAGAGCAAGGAATGAGACTGGACATCATTCTTCGTGTGCTGGCCAAGCTGCTGATTCCCTTTGCGTTGGTCTTTGGCCTGTATGTGCAGTTTCACGGCGATTTCGGACCCGGCGGCGGGTTTCAGGCGGGCGTGATTGTGGCCGCGGCGGTGATTTTCTATGCCTTGATCTACGGTCTGCCCGCCGCCCGGCGTGTGGTGCCGACCGAGCTGGTCCAGAACCTGATGGCGGTCGGCGTGCTGCTGTATGCCGGCGTGGGCGTGGTGTCCATCATGCTGGGCGGCAATTTTCTCGACTACTTCGTGCTCGGTGCGGATCCGGTGTCCGGGCAGCACCGTGGCATCTTCTGGGTCGAGATCGGGGTGTTGATTACCGTGGCCTCGGTGATGCTCAAGATTTTCTACGTCTTTGCCGGGCGCCGGCGAGACGCCGAGGAGACTGCAGAATGACCCTGGCCAGTCATTTCAGCTACTGGGTCACGGTCTTGCTGCTGATGGTCGGGCTGTTCATCGTCATGACCCGCGAAAACCTGATCAAGAAGCTGATCGGTTTGGGCATTTTCCAGACGGCGGTGTATCTGCTCTACATCGCGCCGGGCAAGCTCATCGGCGGTGTGGCACCGATTGTCGGTGGGCAGTTTGCGGTGTATTCCAACCCGCTGCCGCATGTACTGATTCTCACCGCGATTGTGGTCGGTGTGGCAACGCTTGCCCTGGGGCTGGCGCTGGTCGTGCGGATCAAGGAGGCCTACGGAACAATCGATGAGGATGAAATCCTTTTGATGGACGCGCGGGACGACACCTCGCCCGAACCCGAAGCTAAGGACGGCTGACCCGTGCTGACACAGCATTTTCCCGCCTTGTTGGTGGTGGTGCCGCTGCTGGCTGCGCCACTCATCGTGTTTGTCCGCCGATCCTTGCCGAGCTGGCTGATTGCCTTGCTGGCGACGACGATTACCTTTGGCATCGCGGCCAGTTTGCTGGCGCAGACGATGTCGGGCGGCACCATCTCTTACGCCATGGGCAGTTGGGAGGCGCCGCTCGGTATCGAATACCGCATCGACGTGGCCGGTGCCTTTGTGGCGGTGATCGTGGCGGCGATGGGCCTGATCGTCATGCCTTACAGCCGTGTCGGCATTGCCACCGAAGTGCGCAGCGAAGAGCACTACCTCTACTACGCGCTGATGATGCTCTGTCTGGCGGGTCTGCTGGGCATTCTGGTCACTGGTGACGCCTTCAATTTGTTTGTATTCCTTGAAGTGTCCTCGCTGGCGACTTACGTGCTGATTGCCATGGGGCGGGATCGTCGGGCCTTGGTGGCGGCCTACCAATACCTGCTGATGGGCACCATCGGTGCAACGCTGTATGTGATCGGTGTTGGTTTGCTCTACCTCGAAACCGGTACGCTGAACCTTGCCGACATGGCCACGCGCCTCGTCGAGGTCGGTGATTCTCGTGGCGTGCTGGCGGCGCTGGCCTTCATCACTGTGGGCATTTCGCTGAAGATCGCGCTGTTTCCGCTGCACCTGTGGCTGCCCAATGCCTACGCCTATGCGCCGTCGCCGGTGTCGGCCTTCCTTGCGGCGACTGCCACCAAGGTGTCGATCTATGTGCTGATGCGCTATTTCTTCACCATCTTTGGTGCGACCGAGGTGTTCGATGCGCGTGCCACCGGCGCGATTCTGCTCGGCCTGTCGCTGGCGGCCATGTTCGTCCCTGCGGTGGTGGCGATCTTTCAGCACGACATGAAGCGCCTGCTGGCCTACTCCAGCGTGTCGCAGATCGGCTATATCACGCTCGGTATCAGCCTGGATTCGGTCGAGGGCTTGATGGCCTCGGCCATGCACTTGTTCAACCATGCGCTGACCAAGGGCGGACTGTTCCTGGTGCTCGGGGGTGTGGTGTTGCGTTGTGGCGGCGCGGGCTTTGATCGCCTGGCGGGGCTGGGGCAGACCATGCCTGTGGCGGCCTTTGCCATGGTGGTTGGCGGGCTGAGCCTGATTGGCGTGCCGGGCACGGCCGGCTTCATCAGCAAATGGTATCTGGTCAGCGCGGCGATGCACGAGGGGCAGTGGTGGCTGGTGGGTGCGGTGCTGGCCAGTTCGTTGCTGGCGGTGATCTATGTGTGGCGCTTTGTCGAAGTGGCCTACTTCCGCGCACCGCCGGCCGATCATCCCGCACCGGGCGAGGCACCGCTGTCGATGTTCATCCCGGCTTTGGCAATGATCGCCGGCTGCGTGTATTTCGGTATTGATGCCACCTGGTCCAGCGAGGTCGCCATGCGGGTGGCCGAGGTGCTCATGTACAACCCGGGTGTCGGCCAATGACTGAAGACATCCAGCTGATCAGTCTGCTCCTGACGCCGCTGGTCGGCATGCTGCTGCTGGCGTTGGCCGGCCGTTGGCCGAATCTGCGCGAAGCGATCACCCTGATCACCGCCGTCGTCCTGTTTTCCGAATCGCTCAAGCTGGCGGCCGACGTGCTTGGCGGTGCACGACCGGGTCTCACTCTGATAGAGATGTTGCCGGGGCTGACACTGCGCCTGGCGGTCGAGCCGTTGGGGGCGGTGTTCTCTGTGATCTCCTCCGGCCTGTGGATTATCAGCACGCTGTATTCAATCGGTTACATGCGCGGCAACAAGGAGAAGAAGCAGACGCGCTTCTTCGTGTGCTTTGCCGGCGCCATCTTTGCGGCTCAAGGCATCGCGTTGGCCGGCAACATGCTGACCTTGTTCATGTTCTACGAGGCCATGACGCTGATCACCTATCCATTGGTGACGCACCATGGCACCGATCACGCACGCAACTCGGCACGCACCTATCTTGGCGTACTGCTGGGCACCTCGATCGCGTTCTTGCTCTCCGGTTTGCTGGCCACGTGGGTGATCGCCGGTACGCTCGACTTCCGCCAGGGCGGCATCCTCGTCGGCCACCTCGGCGCCACCGGCACGGCGTTGTTGCTGGTGCTGTACATGTTCGGTATCGGCAAGGCGGCACTGATGCCATTCCACCGCTGGCTGCCGGCGGCCATGGTGGCGCCCACGCCGGTGTCGGCTCTGCTGCACGCCGTGGCGGTGGTCAAGGCGGGTGTATTCACCATCGTCAAGGTGATCGTCTACATCTTCGGCACCGACAACCTGATGTCGCTGGGCAGTGCCGACTGGGTGCCGGTGATAGCCGGGTTCAGCATCATCTCGGCGTCGATCGTGGCGCTGCGCGCAGACAACCTCAAACGCCGCCTGGCCTACTCGACGGTCAGCCAGTTGTCTTATGTGACGCTGGCCGCGACCTTGCTTGCGCCGATTTCCATCGTTGGCGCGATCATGCACATTGCGGCCCACGCCTTGGGCAAGATCACGCTGTTCTTCGCGGCTGGCTCGATCTACACCGCCGCGCACAAAACGGAGGTCACCCAGCTCGACGGTATCGGTCGGCGCATGCCCTGGACGATGACCGCCTTCTCGATCGGTGCGTTGTCGATGATCGGTCTGCCGCCAGCAGCCGGTTTCGTGTCGAAGTGGTACATCCTGTCCGCGGCCATGAGTCTGGAGCACTGGCTGGCGGTGGGTGTGCTGGTGCTCAGTACCTTGCTCAACGCCGGCTATTTTCTGCCGATTGTGTGGCGCGCCTTCTTCCGCGAGCCACCGAGCGCTGGCGACGCTCATCACGATGCCCACCACGACGCGCATCATGCCGCCCACGGCGAGGCGCCGCTGCTGATGGTGTTCGCGCAGACCACGACGGCGGCGATGACCATTGGTCTGTTCTTCTATCACGAGCCGGTGCTGCGGCTGGCGCGTGCCGTGGCGGGGGCTTTCTGATGCGGCAGCACGCACTGTTTTCTCCCGGCAAGCGCCTGTGGCACACCCTGTTGGCGGCCTTGCTGCTGATGCTGATTGCCGGCCTGTTTGTCGAGTCGCACCCGCATTTCGGCATTGATGCCGTGCCGGGCTTCAATGCCTGGTTCCCGATGCTCGTTTGCGCGGCGTTGGTGGTGCTGGCGCGTGTCCTGGGCCGCACTTTCGGACCGCGGGAGGATGAAGATGGACGCTGAGCTCATCCACCACCCTGCGCTCTGGCTGATTTTGGGCGGCATCGTCATGGGCTTCCTGCGCGGCGCACCGCGTGTGCTGCTGTCGCTGAGCCTGCCGCTGGCCGCCGCGTGGCTGCTGTGGCAGATTCCCGAGGGGATCTACGGCGGCGTGCCCTTCCTCGAGTATTCACTCGACGTGCTGCGTGTCGACCGCCTGGGGCGGCTGTTTGCCCTGGTGTTCATGCTGGCCCTGTTTGTTGGCAGTGTGTATGCGATTCGCCAGCGCAGCCGGCTCGAAGTGCCTGCCGCTTTTGTGTATGGCGGCGCTGCCGTCGGCGCGGTGTTGGCCGGCGATCTGGTCACGCTGTTCGTGTTCTGGGAGCTGATGGCCATCGGCTCGACGCTGGTGATCTGGGCCGGCGGCCGTGAAGCCTACCCGGCGGCGATGCGCTACGTGATGGTGCACCTCTTCGGTGGGGTGGTGCTCATGGCCGGCGTCACCGCGCACCTGGTCGGCGGCGGCAGTTTGCGCTTCGAAGCCATGGCGCTGGACAGCATTGCCCATGGGTTGATTCTCGCCGGCTTCCTGATCAACGCCGGCGCCTTCCCGTTCTGGTCCTGGCTGCCGGATGCCTATCCGCGCGCCTCGTGGAGCGGCATGGTCTTTCTCTCGGCCTTCACCACCAAGACGGCGGTGTATGTCTTGATGCGCGGCTTCCCCGGCGCCGAGGTGCTGATCCCCATCGGCTTGCTGATGGCCGGCTACGGGCTGATCTACGCCCTCATCGAAAACACCGTCCGGCGTGTGCTGGCCTACGCCATCATCAACCAGGTCGGCTTCATGATCGCCGGCATCGGCATTGGTACCGAGCTGGCGCTCAACGGCGTGGCGGCGCATGCCTTTGCGCACATTGTGTACAAGGCGCTGCTGCTGATGGCCATCGGCGCGGTGATTGTGCAGACCGGCAAGCGTGACTGCACCGATCTGGGCGGTCTGGCCCGGCAGATGCCCGTCACCACCGGTTTTGCCATCTTTGGCGCGCTGGCCATGTCGGCACCGCTCACGGCCGGCTTCATTACCAAATCGCTGGTGTTGCAGGCGGCCGCCGACGCGCACCTCACCTGGGTGTGGCTGGCGATGATGGTGATCGCTGCCGGCGTGTTTCTGGCGGCGGGCTTGAAAGTGGTGGTCTTTGTCTTCTTTGGCGAATCCCGCGATCTCGACGCCGAAGAGGCGCCGCCCAGCCAGCGTTGGGGCATGCGTCTGCTCGCGCTCACCAGCCTCGCGGTGGGCTGCTATCCGCCACTGCTCTACGATTTGTTGCCGTATCCGCTCGACTACCAGCCCTACACCGGTTCGCATGTGGTCTTCCAGCTCCAGCTGCTGCTGGCAACGGCCGTGGCGTTTTTCCTGCTGCGTGATCAGCTGGTCCGCATGCTCGGCTCGCTCATCGATATCGACTGGTTCTACCGCACGCTCGGCCCGCGCTGGGTCAAGCTGATGGTCTACGGTGTCAGTATCGAGATTCGAGAGGTGGTGCTGGTGGTCATGCGCGGCATTGCCAACCTGCTGGGCAGTCTGCGTCGGCACTATGGAATGCGCGGTGTGCTGGCGCGTACCTGGCCCTCCGGCAGCATGGTGATGTGGGTGGCTTTGTTGCTGATGATGTATCTGGCGCTGTTCTATCTGGCCTGAGGCGGTAAACTGCGGCATTGTCTTTTTACGTGCCGCCATGAAACCGACCCGCCAAGCGCCCGCCAAACCCTCATCCGACGCGCCTCGCCGCCTGCAGCGCGCGCCAGCGCCCGCAGCCGCGGCCGCCGCCTCCGCCTCCGCGCCGGAGGGCGTGCGCCTGTCCAAGATCATGGTCGAGCGGGGCATGTGTAATCGCCGCGACGCCGACGCGCTGATCGCGCGCGGCGACGTGTTTGTTGATGGCAAGTGCATCAACGAACTCGGCACCCGGATTTCGCCCGACGCGGTCGTCACACTGGCCGAGGGCGTCAAGCTGCGGCCCATGCCCACCCCGCCAGTGCCCGAAAAGCCGACCGCCGATGGCGTGCGTCTGTCCAAAGTCATGGCTCAGCGCGGCATGTGCTCGCGCCGTGAAGCCGATGCCCTGATCGAACGCGGCTGGGTGTTTGTCGACGGCCAGCGCGTCAATGAACTCGGCACGCGCATCTCGCCCGACGCCACGGTGACGCTCGACAAGCGCGGCGAAGCCAAGCAGGCCGAGCAGGTCACCATCGTGCTGCACAAGCCCATGAGCTTCGTCTCGGCCCAGCCCGAAGATGGCCACCAGGCGGCGGTCACGCTGGTCACCCCGGATCGCCTGTTCGGCGGCGGCAGCTTCTCGCGCGACCACCTCAAAGGCCTGGCCCCCGCCGGCCGGCTCGACATCGACTCCACCGGCCTGCTGATTCTCACCCAGGACGGGCGCATCGCCCGCCAGCTCATCGGCGATGATTCAACGGTCGAAAAAGAGTATCTCGTGCGGGTGGCCGGCGAGTTGTCGGACGAAGGCCTCGCGCTGCTCAACCACGGCCTGAGCCTGGACGGCAAAGTGCTGCGCCCGGCCACCGTGCGCTGGCAAAACGAAGACCAGCTCAGCTTCATCCTCAAGGAAGGCCGCAAGCGCCAGATCCGCCGCATGTGCGAGCTGGTCGGCCTGAAAGTGGTCGGCCTCAAGCGTGTGCGTATCGGCAAGGTCGTGCTGGCCGATCTGCCCGTCGGTCAGTGGCGCTACCTGCGGCCCAATGAAGGCTTCTAATCCGCCCGCAGCGCCTCGACCGGGTCCAGCGTGGTCGCCTTGCGCGCCGGCAGTACGCCGGCGGCGAGGCCGATGAGCACGGCTGAGACCTCGGCCAGCACGGCAAACGACCACGGCGTGTGCACCGGCAGCGCCGGCACCAGCAAGCCGACCACCTGCGCCAGGCCGACGCCGGCGACCAGACCGATCAAGCCGCCCACCGCGGCCAGCGCCACGGCCTCGCCGAGAAACAGCGCGAGGATGGTGCGCCGACGGGCGCCCAGTGCCACCAGCAAGCCGATTTCGCCAGTGCGCTCGGTCACCGCAATGGTCATGATCGTCACGATGCCGACCCCGCCCACCAGCAGCGAGATGCCGCCCAGCGCGCCGACTGCGGCGGTGAGGATGTCGAGAATATTGGACAGGCTTTCGAGCATGTCGGCCTGCGTGGTCAGCGCAAAGTCTTCGCGGCCGTGACGGGCGATGAGCAGGCGAGTCACGCTCGCGCTCACCTGCTCGGATGACACGCCCTCCTGATACGAGACGTTGATCTCCATCAGCCCCTCGCGGTTGTAGAGTGCCAGTGCGCGGCCGGTGGGGATGTAGGCAGTGTCGTCCAGATCAGTGCCGAGAAACTGCCCCTTGGCCTCCATCACGCCAATCACCCGAAAACGCTCGCCGCCAATGCGGATGCGCTCGCCGAGGGCGTTTTGGGTGCCGAACAACTCCTTCTTCAGCGTGGCGCCCAGCACCACCAGGGCGCGCGGCTGGTTGGCATTGTCGTCCGGCAGGAACTGGCCGCTCCTCACGCGCATGGTGAAAGCGTCCACCATGGCCGGGCCGACACCGTACACCGAGCTGCGACGCACCCGGCCGTTGCCTTCGATCTCCGAATTGCCCCACACCACCGGGGTGACGGCGGTGACGCCGGGCAGGCGCTCCAGCGCCCGCGCGTCGTCGAGCGTGAGCGGGCGCGAGGTGCTGGGAAGGCCGGGTGGGCCGCCGCGCGCGCCTTTCTTGCCGGGGGCGATCTCGATCACGTTGGTGCCAAACTGGGTGAATTCGGCCAGCACGAACTGGTGGATGCCCTCGCCGATGGAGGTGAGCAGAATCACCGCAGCGATGCCGACGGCGATGCCGAGCAGGGTCAGAAAGCTGCGCAGACGCTGGGCGACAAGCGCCCGCGCCGACAGTGAGAGAAAGTCGCGCCAGTTCATCGTTTGGCCAGGGCGTCGACCGGGTCGAGCGTGGCGGCGTGGCGGGCGGGCATCACGCCGAAGAGCACACCGGTGACGATGGCCGTGCCCAGCCCGGCGAAGATCGCCCAGTCGGGCGGGTAGGCCGGCAGCATCGGAAACATCAGGCGCAGGCCCCAGGCGCCGAGATGGCCGAGCAGCAGGCCGGCGAAGGCGCCGGCGACGGACAGCAGTGCCGCCTCTGTGAGAAACACCAGGCGGATCACGCCGCCGGTGGCGCCGAGTGCCTTGAGCAGGCCGATCTCGCTGGTGCGCTGGGTGATGGCCACCAGCATCACGTTCATCACCAGAATGCCGGCCACCGCCAGACTGATGGCGGCAATGCCGGCCACTGCCAGGGTGAGCGCGCCGAGGATGCGGTCGAAGGTGCCGAGCACGGCGTCCTGGGTGATCAGGGTGACATCCTCCTCGCCGTCGTGGCGGGTCTTGAGGATGTCGAGAATCTGCGTTTTTGCGCCGGGTACGGCATCGCGGTTGCGCGCCTCGGCGAAGATGCGGAACAGGCTGGAGGCGTTGAACAGGGCTTGCGCGGCGGCGACGGGCACGATCACCAGCTCGTCGGCATTCATGCCCAGGCCGGAGCCCGAGGCGGCGAGCACGCCGATGACGCGGTAGCGCCGGTCGCCGACGCGGATCATCTTGCCCAGCGCGGCCTCGGTGCCGAATAGCTCCTGGTGCAAGGTGGCGCCAATGACGGCTACGGCCGAGCCGCGCCGCCAGTCTTCTTCCGGCAGAAAGCGGCCCTGCGCGACGGTGTAATTGCGGATGTCCGCAAAGCCTCGTGTGGTGCCGATGACCATCACCTCACGCAGCTTGCCGGCGTAGGCGATTTCGGAATTGCCGAGCACCAGTGGCGCCACGCGCGCCACCCGGTTGGCGCGCTGGAGGGCGGCGGCGTCGTCGACGGTGAGGTCGCGCGGGGTGTTGGTGACAAAGCTGCCGGCGCCGACGCCGCCGGTTTCGGTGCGCCCGGGCAGGACGATGATCAGGCTGCTGCCCAGCGCCGAGAACTCGCGCACCACATAGCGCCGGGCGCCGTCGCCCAGCGCGGTGAGCAGCACCACGGCGGCCACGCCGATGGCCATCGCCAGCATCATCAAGCCGGTGCGCATCGGGTAGGCGGTGGCGGCGCAGGTGGTAAAGCCGAGGATGTCGCGGCTGCGCATCATGCGGCTGGGGGGTGCGAGTCCGACTCGATGCGGCCGTCTTCCATGCGGATCTGCCGCTGCGCGCGCTCGCCCATGTGCGGGTCGTGGGTGACGACAATCAGCGTGACGCCGCGGCCGTTGAGGGCTTCGAGCAGGCGGGTGACTTCTTCGCCGGTGGCGCGGTCGAGGTTGCCGGTGGGCTCGTCGGCCAGCAACATGGCCGGCTGCATGATGGTGGCGCGGGCAATGGCCACGCGCTGGCGCTGGCCGCCGGAGAGCTGGTCGGGGCGGTGGTCGCCGCGCTCGGCGAGGCCGAAGTCGTCCAGCGCCTGGGCGACGCGCGCTTTTCGATCATGCGGCGCGATGCCAGCGAGCAGCAGCGGCAGGGCGATGTTTTCTTCGGCGCTGAGGCGCGGCACGAGGTGAAAGCTCTGGAACACGAAGCCGATGCGCTCGCGTCGCACGCGGGCCTGCTCGTCGCCGCTGAGGGTGGTGACGTCGCGCCCCTCCAGCCGGTAATGGCCGTCGTTGGGCCGGTCGAGCAGGCCGAGCAGGTTGAGCAGCGTCGATTTCCCAGAGCCGGACGGACCCATCACCGAGACGTATTCGCCGGCGTCGATGCGCAAGTGGACGTCCTGCAAGGCGTGCACCTGGCTGTCGCCGAGCTGGAAGATGCGCTGGATGTTGTCCAGTTCGATCTGTGCCATGGCGCTTTACTTGGGCGCGTCGGTGTCGGGCGTGACCTTGGCGCCGGCGGCGATGCCGTCGCGCTCCAGCGAGGTGACGATGCGCTCGCCCTCGCTCAGGCCGCCGGTGATTTCGGTCAGTGCCCAGTTGGCGATGCCGGTGCTGACCGGCTGGGCCGACAGCGTGCCGGTGGCAGCGTCATAGCGCAGTACGTCGCCGCTGCTGCGCAGGGCCGCGGTCGGCACACGCAGCACATCCTTGCGCGATTCGAGAATCACCTCGGCGTCGGCACTGTAGCCGACCAGCAGGCCACGGGCTTCTTCGGGCTGATCGAAGTCGACCTCGACATCGACCGTGCGGGCCTGTTTTTCGACCGCAAATACGTACGGGGCGACGCGCCGGACATGGCCGGCAAACACCCGGCCTGGCAGTGCGTCGAGGGTGATGCGCACGGTTTGTCCCGCGTGGATTTTGGGTGCGTCGACCTCGTCCATCGGCGCCTTCACATAGAGGCAGCTCTCGTCGATCAGGTCGATCGCGGGCGGGGTGGCGACGCCCGGTGGCGAGGGGGTGGAGTATTCGCCCAGCTCGCCGACAATCTTGGCGATGGTGCCGGCGAAGGGCGCGCTCAGCACGGTGCGTTCGGTGTTGGCGCGGGCGGCGTCGAGCTGGGCGCGTGCGGAGGCGATGTCAGACTGGCTGGTGCGGCAGGCGGCCTCGCGGGCGGTGGCGTCGGTGCGGGCTTTCTCTTCAGCCGAGGCGGAGACGAAACCGCGCTTGTGCAGGGCGCTCTGGCGTGCCGCCTCGCTCCGGGCGTTGGAGGCGAGGGCGCACACCTCAGTGACCCGGCGCTGGGCGGTTTCGAGCTGACGCTGCGCGACGGTGACCTGGGCGTCCTGGTCGTCGTTCCAAAGGCGCATCAGCACCTGGCCGGCGACGACCTTGTCGCCTTCCTTGACGCCGAGATATTCGATGCGTCCGCCGGCGATGGTCGACAGCTTGGCGCGCTGACAGGCTTCGATTTCGCCGGCGCGGGTGTTGGAGACGGTGGCTTCAACGGCGCCGCGATCCACCGTGGCGAGCGCGACCGGTACGGGCACGGGGCGTTTGAACCACCAGATGGCGGCGGCGCCAGCGGCGATGAGGCACAGGAGGACGAGCAGGGTGCGGGCGCGCATGGTGGCCAGGCTGTGTATTCAAAAGGGCTAATGATCCGCCCGATCTGTGACCGGTGCAACCGCGCGTGGTGCCGCGCCCCACGCCGGCAAGCTGCCCGCGCTAACGATACTGCGGGTATTTCTCTCGATACAGGCGATCGAGTTCGCGCTTTTCTTCGGCCAGGCGGCGCTCGGCCAGCATGGCGTTGCGCTGCGCTTCGGCGGCGCGGCTTGCGCGTTCCTGGTCGACTTTGCGCTGCGCCTCGCGCTCGCGCTGTTGTTCTTCGCGGGTCTTGGTGCGTTGGTATTCCGAGGCTTCGCGGTCCAGCCGACTGCGCAGGGCCGCCAGTTCGCGGGCTTCTTGCTGGGCCTGGCGCTCCTGCTCGCGGCGCTCTTGCGTGGTGGCGTAGCGCTCTTGGCTGGCGGATTGCCGGCGCTCGTTCTGTTCGAGCTGGTAGCGTGACAACTCGACCTGTTGCTCGGCCATTGCGCTTTGATGTTCGAGCACCATCTGGGTCAGTGCGCGTTGATGCCATATGGCGGCGGCGACGTAGCCTACGGCGAGGGCGGCGGTGATCATCAGCGCGCGGCTCCAGGCGGGGGGGCTGCTTGCGGACGGTTTTGCGACAGGCAGCGGTGTGATGGGCGCGACATAGTGATCGGCAATGCGTTCGTCGTAGGCTGCGCGCAGCTTGGGGTCGTCCAGGGTGGCGAAGGCGTCATTGAGCAGACGCAAGGCCGGGGCGTCGCCCTTGGCCTCAAGCCGGCGCGACAGCAGCACGTGCGCGGCCTTGATCATGGCCGGCTCGGCGGTCGCGCTGACTTGCAGGATGTCGTAGAGCGTGCGGGCTTTTGTCGTCATGGGGCGCGGGTCACTGAAGGGATGTCGCGGACGGATGAAAGTCCGCAATATGCCTCAGGTCTTCGGCTTCAGCCACGAATCCTTTAGCGTGACCGTGCGGTTGAACACGGGGGCGCCCGCCTGGCTGTCGAAGCGGTCGGCCACAAAATAGCCGTGACGCTCGAACTGGAAGCGCGATTCGGCCGTCACCTGCGCCAGTGCCGGTTCGAGCTGGGCGGTGATGCTGCGCTTGGCGTCCGGGTTGATGTCGGTGAGGAAATCGCGTTCGAAGTCGGGAGCGTCGCCTTCGCGGCGCTGACCCGGCTGCGGATAGGCGAAGAGGCGGTCATAGAGACGCACTTCGGCTTCGCAGGCGTGGGGTACACTGACCCAGTGCAGGTTGCCCTTGACCTTGTAGGTGTCGGCCCCCGGCGTGCCGGACTTGGAGTCGGGGAAGTACTCGCAGGTGACGGCGGTGATATTGCCGTCTGCGTCTTTTTCGCAGCCGGTGCACTCGACCACATAGCCGTAGCGCAGGCGGACTTTATTGCCCGCGAACAGGCGGCGGAAGCCCTTGATCGGGGTTTCCATGAAGTCTTCGCGTTCGATCCACAGCTCGCGCGAGAGCGGCATCTCGCGCTGGCCCAGCTCGGGCTTGAGCGGATGGTTGGGCGCAACGCACTGCTCGCTCTGGCCTTCGGGGTAATTGGTGATGATCAGCTTGAGTGGGTCGAGCACGGCGACGCGGCGCTCGGCCGAGTCATTGAGGTGCTCGCGCATGCACTCTTCGAGCACGCTCATGTCGATCCAGCCGTCAGACTTGGAGACGCCGGCACGCTCGGCAAACATGCGGAAACCTTCGGCCGTGAAGCCGCGCCGACGCGCGCCGACCAGCGTCGGCATGCGCGGGTCGTCCCAGCCGTCAACATGGCCTTCGTCCACCAGCTGCACCAGCTTGCGCTTGGACAGCACCACGTAGGTGAGGTTGAGGCGGGCGAACTCGATCTGGCGCGGCAGCGGCCGCGGGAAGAAGCCGCCCTCGGCGAGCTGTTCGAGCAGCCAGTCGTAGAAAGGGCGCTGGTCTTCGAATTCGAGGGTGCACAGCGAGTGGGTGATGTTCTCGATCGCGTCCTCGATGGGGTGGGCGAAGGTGTACATCGGGTACACGCACCAGCGATCACCGGTGCGGTGATGGTGGGCGTGGCGGATGCGGTAGATGGCCGGGTCGCGCAGGTTGATGTTGGGCGAGGCCATGTCGATCCTGGCGCGCAGGATGTGTGTGCCGTCGGGAAACTCACCGGCTTTCATGCGCGCGAAGAGGTCGAGGTTTTCGTCGATGCTGCGCGTGCGGAAGGGGCTGTCCTTGCCGGGTTCGGTCAGCGTGCCGCGATAGGCGCGCATGTCGTCGGCCGAGAGTGAATCCACATACGCCTTGCCGCTGCGGATCAGGTGTTCGGCGCAGGCGGCCATGGTGTCGAAATAGTCTGACGCGAAATACAGATGCTCGCCCCAGTCGTAGCCGAGCCATTGCACCGATTCGATGATGGCGTCGACATACTCCTGCTCTTCCTTGATCGGATTGGTGTCGTCGAAGCGCATATGGCATGCCCCGCCGAAACTTTCTGCAATGCCGAAATTAAGACAAATGGATTTTGCGTGGCCATAATGCAGATAGCCATTGGGCTCGGGCGGAAAACGGGTTTCGACGCGCCCACCCCATTTGCCGCTCTGGCGATCGGCCTCGATCAGGTTGCTGATGAAATGCGTGTTGCGGGCGATGTCGGAGTGGTCGGCGATGGACATGGTTGAACGGCAGTGAAAACGATAGCCTGCCATTGTAGCTGATGCGGGCGCTCTCAATGGCACGCGACGTCACCTCATGACAGCTGTTGCACGGCGCTAAAGAGCGACTGTCATATGCCGTTGACGCATTGAGTGTGCCACTGTCGGCGGTGATGTCGGCCGGTTTGGCCATCGAACAAAACGAAGCTCGCAAACGCTGGAACCCCGATATGACCTTGCGCCCCTATGCGCTGACCGTGATGCTGGCTTGCCAGGCGACGGCTTTTGCTCAAACTGACCCGATGGATTTTTCGCTTGGCGAACTGGTGGCGCAGGAGGTCATCTCGGTGGCGCGCAAGCGTCAGGACATCGGCGATGTGGCGGCCGCCGTGTATGTGGTCTCTTCCGAAGATATCGCCCGCATGGGCGTCACGACACTACCCGATGCCTTGCGTCTGGTGCCCGGCGTCCAGGTGGCGGCGATCGGCAACAACCGCTGGGCTGTTGGCGTACGCGGTTTCAACGGGCGGTTCACCAACAGCTTGCTGGTGATGGTGGACGGCCGGACGGTGTATTCGCCGCTGTTCTCGGGCACGTTCTGGGAGGCGCTCGATATTCCGCTGGCGGAGGTCGACCGGATTGAAGTCGTGCGGGGCCCCGGCGCGTCGGTGTGGGGGGCGAACGCGGTCAATGGCGTGGTCAATATCATCACCAAGTGGGCGCGAGCGACGCAAGGCGACGCCGCCCAGGTCATCGTCGGCTCCGAGGACAAGGCGCTGGTGTACGCCCGCCACGGCGGCGCACTCGACGATGGCCATTACCGTCTCAGCTACCAGGGTCGAACGCGTGACGACTCGCGCCAAGTCAATGGCGACCGCGGCGAGGATGGCTGGCAAACGCATCGTCTGGGGCTTCGTCTGGAAAAATTTCTCGGCGATCCGGGCGAGCTGAGTGTGATGGGCGAAGTTTTTCGCAACGACAGCCGTGATCAGTGGAATGTGCCGGACATCACCTCGCCGACCTTGGTGAGGGCGACCCGGTTTGTCCAGCGCGACGAAGGCGTCAACTTGACGGCGCGCCTGAACCGCTCGCTGGATCATGGCCGCGAGTGGGCGCTGCAGGGCAGCTATCAGTATGTGGACTCGCAGGTGGGTGACTTTCTCAGCGAGCGGCGTCACACCATGGATCTGGATGGCCAGTACCGCTTTTCGGCGGGCAGCCATGATTTGATCGTCGGCGCCGGTTTGCGTCATCACGATCAGGAAGTCGTGGGGAACGGGTTTTTCCAGGTGCCGCAGCCGCATCGTCGCTTTGGTCTCGCCAGTGCGTTCATTCACGATGAGATCACGCTGTTGCCCGAGGAACTGACACTCACTGCGGGTCTCAAGTTTGAACATCACACCTGGACGGGCAACGAGTGGCAGCCCAATTTGCGTCTGGCCTGGAAGGTGGCGCCCGATCACATGCTGTGGGCCGCGGTCTCCGAGGCGTCGCGGACGCCCGCACGCATCGAGTACGACATGCAGTACACGCCATTGGTCCTGGCGGCGGTACCGCCGACGGTGATTTCTTTCAGGAGCGGCGAACGGCTCAATGCTGAGCGGGTGCGATCTTATGAGCTGGGTTATCGCGGGCAGCCAACGGAAACCACACATATCGATGTGACCGGTTTCGTGATGCGATATCGCAACTTGAGAAATGTGTACACCACGGGTTTCTATGGCTCGGGCGGCTGGGTCGTTGCCGATACCCCGTTGAGTCTGAATGGCCATGGCACCGTGTCTGGCCTGGAGGCTGCCGTCGATTGGCAGCCGTCCGCACGCTGGTTGTTGCGTGTGAGTTATTCGCACCTCGAGCCAAGCATCGAGTTGCCCGGCAATCGGTTGAGCGATGCCGCAGCCGAGTTTTATATGCAGCGGGTGCCATCAGACCAATTGAGTGCCCATCTCACCTGGAAGCCGCGCGCTGGCCATGCAATGGATATGGTGGTGCGCCATGTGGGTGCCTTGATCAATCGCGACCGTGGCGAGCCAGAGACCGAGGCCTACACCGAACTCGACCTCCAGTACGGCTGGCGGGTGTCGCCCAAGCTCACCCTCGCGGTGACCGGCCGAAATCTGCTGCATGCCCGACATGCCGAATTCGGACGGCTGTACATGCCGTCCCCCACGCACGAAATTGAGCGAAGTGTGCATTTTACCGCGCAATGGGCGCTCGATTGAGCATGTCAGGATGTCGCCGCGTGACGCATATCAACGCCGCTGAACGGGTTTTCAGGCCACCATTCGGTCAGCGAACTCCAGGTTAGGGATCATGCCGTTCAATTCACGAAAAATCGCGCTCGCCCTGGTTTTGGCCGGCTGTTCGGGGCTGGCTGCGGCTGATGATGGCTTGATGGACCTCAGTCTTGAGGAGCTGGCTGACATTCAGGTGTTGTCGGTGTCGCGCAAGGCCCAGCGCTTGGGCGACACGGCGGCGGCCGTGTCGGTGCTCACCCGCGAAGACATTCGCCGAAGTGGCGCGCGCAACGTGCCCGAAGCCTTGCGTCTGGTGCCCGGGGTGCAGGTCGCCCAGATTGGCGCGGGGCGCTGGGCGGTCAGCGTGCGTGGTTTCAATAGCCGCTTTGCTTCCAATCTGCTGGTTCAGGTCGATGGGCGCAGCGTGTATTCGCCAATGTTTTCAGGTGTGTTCTGGAATGCCCTGAACCTGATGATGGAAGACATCGAGCGCATCGAAGTGGTGCGCGGCCCTGGCGCGTCCTTGTGGGGCGCCAATGCGGTCAATGGGGTCATCAACATCGTGACACGCAACGCGGCCTCGACGACCGGCAGCATGGTGCGGGCCAGCGTCGATGACCGTGGGAATCCGGAGGTGGCTGTGCGTCAGGGGCTGACACTGACCGGCGGGGCGGCGCTTCGGGTGTACGCGCTCAGCGAGAATCGTGCGCCTTTCGAAACCCGGAACGGTGCCAGTACTCGGGACGAGCAGACCGGCTGGCGAACCGGTTTTCGAGTCGACAGCGATGTGGGCGAGCCGGATCACTGGACGATCAGCGGCGAAGCTTACCGCCAGCGTAGTCCGGAGGTTTTGGAACTGGGCCCCCTTGGCAGCAATTACACGCCCTTCGATTTTGAAGGCGCCGATCTGCTGGCCCAGCGCGATTGGACGAGCTCAGCGGGGCAGGCGGCGTTGCGCGCATACGTGGACTATGCCGACGTTAGCTTGAACGGGGTTGCCAGCGCCACGGTGAACACGGCGGATCTGGATTTTCAGCATCGCTTGCCGGTCACCGGCGCGCATGAGTGGATCTGGGGTGTTGGCCTGAGACACCAATCCATTTCCGCCAAGAGCCGGGTGCCAGTCATCATGTTCGACAAAAGCAAGACGCAACAACAAATCTTCAGCGCCTTCGTGCAGGATGAGATTGTGCTGGTGCCCCGGCACCTTCGGCTCACGCTGGGCGCGCGCTTTGAAGCGCGCAACATGGGCACGCCCGAGTTTCAGCCGACGGTGCGCCTGCTGTGGTCGCCCTCGGATCGGGACGCCTTCTGGACGCACTGGTCGCGCGCCGCGCGCACCCCGTCATATGGGGAACGCTATACCGGTCTGGCGGTGGGGGTGCAGGCGTTCCCGCCTTTCCCCATGGCGACCTTGATTTCCGAGCCTGAGGAGGGCTTGCGATCCGAATCCGTGAATGCGTTTGAACTGGGCTATCGTCGCCAGCTCGATCGCGGCAGTGTCGAATTCGTGCTGTTCCGGCAGCGCTATTCGAACCTGGTCGGGGCCAGTTTTGGCGGGCTTCGGATGCCCGGCTTGCTCCCGCCGACACCGGATGTCTTGCTGGCCCGCCACAATCGTGGCTCGGCGGTGACAGAAGGGGCGGAGCTGGGGTCCGAGATGGCTGTCAGCCAGGACTTGCGCCTTGGCCTGGCCTATACGGTGATGCGCCAGAACTACGATACGACGGGCGACGCCATTCTTGACGGCGGGAATGTGACCACCGCCAATCGCAATGCCAATCACTGGCTGAGTCTGCAGGCGCGGATTGATCTGTCCAGCCGTCAAGAGCTCGATCTGCAGGTGCGCCATGTCGGTGCGCTCAAGGGGCAACCGGCGCCGGGCGTGGATGCCTATACGGTGATGGATGCGCGCTATGGCTACCGCTTCAATCAGCACGCCGAACTGACGCTGAGTGTCACCAATGTGTTCGACAAGCGCTATAGCGCTTACAGTTCGGACTACTTCCCCTCCTCGTATGCCTATGACCGCCGGCGATTCCTGCTGACCGGGCGGTGGACGTTCTGAGCCGGACGACAATGCGCTGGCGCGTCCTCCCCCTCCTTCTGCTGGTTTTGCTGGCTGCGTCGCCGCTGCGCGCAGCGCCGCCGACCGAGTACCAGCTCAAGGCGGTTTTTTTGCTGAACTTCGCGCGGTACGCGACCTGGCCTGACGAGGCGCTGGCCGACAGCGATTCGATTGATATTTGCGTCCTCGGCCGGGATCCTTTTGGCGAACATCTGAGCGGGCTCGAAGCACGTCAGGCGCAGGGCCGGGCGGTCAAGGTGCACTATCCGGCTGCGCCGCTGGACGCCAAGGACTGCGAAGTAGTCTTTGTGGCGGCGTCGGAGCAGCGACGCTTGAACGCCATTTTGCGGGAGCTCGAGGTCTGGCCTGTGCTGACGGTCAGCGATATCGATGGTTTTGTTGAAGCCGGTGGCAATATCGGTCTGGTGACGGTCGATGATCGGATTCGCTTCGATATCAACCGGTCGACGGTGGCGACCCAGCACCTGCGGCTGAGCGCGCAGCTGCTCAAGCTCGCACGCCGTCTGATCGGGCGGGAGGCCGACTGATATGGCACTCAAGCTCCATCGTTCGCTGGGTCGCAAACTGCGGAGCATCGTGCTGGTCAGCATCGTTGTGGCGCTGTTTGTGGCTTTCTTGACTATCGGCCTGAGTGAGTTGCGCCAGGAGGTTCAGCGTATTCAGGACCAGGCCGCGATTTACGCGGAGCTGGTGGTCGAGAATGGTGCGGCCCCCTTGCGGTTTGAAGACGTTGGCAGCGCTGAGCGTCTGCTGGGCTCCTTGCGCCATGTCGAGCAGATTCGCGCCGCCTTGTTGCGTCGGGCCAATGGCGAGGTGTTTGCGACCTATCCGATCGGTCTTGAGGACGTCGCGCCCAATTTCGAGCCGCTTCGGCAGGTGCGTGTCGATGATGCGGGCGATTGGAACTTCCCGCGCTACTTCCGGGCCTGGCCGGTACGTCACGATGGCGAATACCTGGGCGACCTGGTGCTGGAGATCTCGCTGGCCGGCATGCTGGCAGACATGATCGAGTGGTTTGTGCTGGCGCTGGTCGGGCTGGGGCTGGGCGGGCTGGTGGCCACCTTGCTGGTGCGTCGTGCGGAGCACTCGATTGTGCAACCGGTGGTGCAACTGGCCAGCGTGGTGCGCGATGTTCGCAATTCAGGGCGCTACGACGTGCGCGCACCCGCCGGACCGCGTGATGAGGTCGGCGAGCTGGTCGACGGCTTCAACAGCATGCTGACAGAAATCGAAGCCCGCGATTCGGCGCTGGCGGCGCATCGTGATCGCCTTGAGCAGGACGTGGCGCTGCGCACCGGCGAGCTTTCGCTGGCCAAGGAAGAGGCCGATACGGCACGCGAAGAGGCCGAGGCCGCCAACCGTGCGAAGAGTCTGTTTCTGGCCAATATGAGCCACGAAATCCGGACGCCGATGAATGGCGTGCTGGGCATGGTCGAGCTGTTGCGCGGCACGGCCTTGAACAGCCGTCAGGTGCGTCTGATGGATACCTTGCATGCCTCGGCCGAGTCGCTGCTGTATCTCATTAACGATGTGCTGGATGTGTCCAAGATCGAGGCGGGCAAGCTGGAACTCGAACAGATCGAATTTTCGCCCCGCCAGGCCGCCGAAGACGTGGCCTTGCTGTTTGCCGAGCGCGCGCAGCGCAAGGATGTGGAGCTGATGGTGGTGGTGTCTGCAAACGTGCCCGAGCGTGTTCGCGCCGATGGCCACCGTTTCCGCCAGGTGCTCAACAATCTGGTGTCCAACGCCGTCAAATTCACCGATAAAGGCCATATCCGGATCGATCTGGACGCCAGTCTTGCGACAGACGGGCAGCTCCGGCTTGAGGGGAGCGTGACCGATACGGGGATCGGCATCCCCGTCGATCTGCAGCCACGCCTGTTTCAAGCCTTTTCGCAAGCCGACAGCTCCATGGCCCGACGCTTTGGTGGCACGGGGCTGGGCCTGACGATCTCGCGCCAACTGGTTGAGTTGATGGGGGGGCGGCTGGAGTTTGAGAGCGTCCCCGACGAGCGCACGCGCTTCTTCTTTGCGGTGGACGCCGAGCTGTGCGATCCCGCGCCGGTGTTCAAACCGGCGGGCCGGGTTGCGATTGTGGCGGGCGGTGCGCCGCTGCGCGAGGCCATGATGGTCCAACTCTCCGCGTTGGGGTACGAGGTGGACGCGTATGCCGATCCCGATGCGCTCGCCCGCTCTGGCGGCGCGCCCTACACCGCGGTGCTGGTCGATCGCCACGGCACCAACAGCGACGGGTTCGCGCGTATTGCACAGATGGCGCGTTCGGCTCAGCGCATTGTGGCCTTGATCCGCCTGCGCTCGGCCAGTGACGAAGAAGATGCGCGCGCTGCCGGCGCCGAGGCCTGCGTGCCAAAACCGGTGTTGGCCAGCGATCTGCTTGCGGCCTTGCGCGGCGATGTCTCGCATCATGCGCGGAAGCAGGCCAGCAGCGCGCCGAGTTTGCGTTCGCGTGCCCGCGTGCTGCTGGCCGAGGATCATCCCGTCAACGCCGAGATCGTGTGTGCCTTGCTGGGTGAATGCGGCTGCCGTGTGACGGTCGCCAACAACGGCCGCGAAGCGGTGGCGATGTATCGCAAGGGCGCTTTCGATCTGGTGTTGATGGATATCCAGATGCCGGAAATGGACGGCATCGAAGCCACGCGCGAGATCCGTCGCGCCGAGCGGGCCGGCGCTGGCAGCGAGCGTGTGCCGATTCTGGCACTGACCGCCAATGCCCAGCGAGACGACCGCGCCGCCGCGCTGTCGGCGGGCATGGACGACTACCTGACCAAGCCGGTTTCCGGTGAGCGGCTGCGTGATGCGCTGATGCGCTGGGCGCCGTCCGCCCCCGTCGATGCGCCGGCCGTTTCGGCGGCGCCGGCCGAGGCCGCCGATGTCGCAGGCGCGACCGAGTTGCCCGCGCTCGACATGAGCGTTCTGCTCGGTGTGCCCGGTGTTCGCGGGGACCGCGCCGCACCGATGCTCGAACGCCTGGCCAAGCTCTTTGTCCGGGAGACGGGGCAGCAGGTGCAGGCGCTGTCCGAGGCGTTCGCACAGCAGGACCGACCAGGCGCCCAGCGCGTTGCGCACAAAATGAAGTCCGCGGCGGCCGCGGTCGGGGCGTCACGCCTGGCCGGACTGGCGCGGAGCCTGGATGCCGCGCTCAAGGCCGGCGTCGAGATGAACGAACTGCCCGAAGTGCTTGAGCTTCAACCCGCATTTTTGGCCTACCAGAAAGCCCTGCTGGACGAGGGCGTCGCGTTGGACGTGGCGACGTCCGAAAAGGATCAGAGCTCATGACCGAGATTGAACGGAGCGCGCGCCTGCTGGTGATTGACGACGACGACGTCACGCGCATGCTCGCCTGCGCGGCGCTCGAGGAGGCCGGATTCCAGGTGGCCGAAGCGGCCGACGGCGAGGCCGGGTTGAGCCGCTTCGGTGAATTCCGCCCCGACCTGATCCTGCTCGATGTGCTGATGCCCGGCATCGATGGCTTCGAAACCTGCCGGCGTTTGCGCGGGCAGGGGGTGCGCGTGCCGGTCATCATGCTGACCGGCCTGGAAGACACCGCATCGATCGAGCTGGCCTACGACAGTGGCGCAACCGACTTCATCCCCAAGCCGATCAACTGGACGCTGCTGCGCCACCGGGTGCGCTATGCGCTGCGTGCCGCCGACGCCGTCGACAGCCTGCTGCGCAGCGAGCGCAATCTGAGTGCGGCGCAGGAAATTGCACGGATCGGCAGCTGGGAGTGGGATCTGAGCACCGATCGCTTCCATCGCTCCGACAACTACTGCGCGCTGTTCGGCGAAGATGCCACGTCCTTCGGCAAAGGCCTGTCTGCCCTGATCGAGCGGGTGCATCCGGGCGATCGCGAACGGGTCTGCAAATCGCTCGACAGCGTCTGCGATGGCCAGCGTTACGCGCTGGAATACCGCATTTTGCGGGCCGATGGCCAGGTGTGCACCGCCCATGAAATGGCGGTGCCGCTGAGCGATGCCAATGGTCAGGTGGTGCAGGTACAGGGCACGCTGCAGGATATTTCCGAGCGCGTCGCGGCCGAGCAGCGTATCCGGCAACTGGCCTATTTTGACGACCTGACCGGCCTGCCCAACCGTGTGCACTTTCGCGAAGCGCTGCAATCGGCCCTGCTGCGCGAGCAGGTCCGGGGTGGGCATTGCGCGGTGGTGCTGATCAACGTCGACCGATTCAAGCGGATCAACGAAACCCTGGGCCAGGATGCCGCCGATCGCGTCCTGCAGGTGCTGGCCTTGCGCCTCGGTGTCGGTCACGCCGGCACGACCGATGACGGCGTGGCACCCGACCGCCTGGACGCGCCGCGCATGGCGCGCATCAACGCCGATAATTTCGCGCTGTTTGTCGAAGGGGCATCGGGGCGCGCGGCGGTCGAGGCCGAGGTGCGGGCATTGCTGTCGCGCGCCGGGTCTGCCGTGCATATGGATGGCCAGACCTTGAATGTGTCTTTCAGTGCCGGTCTGGCCTTCTACCCCAAGCATGGCGATACCGCCGAAACGCTGCTCAAATCGGCCGAGATGGCGCTGGGCGCCCTGCGCCGGTTGGGCGAGCACGACGCCATCCAGTGCTACACCGAACAGATGAAAGTGGACGCGATATCGCGTTTGAGCATGGAGAGCGCGCTGCGCGAAGCGATCGACAAGGATCAGTTCGTGCTGGTGTATCAGCCCAAGGTCGACGCGGATCGCGGTTGCATCGTCGGCGGCGAGGCCCTGGTGCGCTGGCACCACCCGACCGAGGGTGTGATCGGCCCGGTGGCCTTTATCCCGCTGCTCGAAGAGATGGGCCTGATTGGCCATCTTGGGCAGTGGGTGCTCAACCAGGCCTGCGACGACATCAGCCGCTGGCGGTCTGCCGGGGTGCCGGTGGTGCCCATCGCGGTGAACCTCTCGGCCATCCAGTTCGGCCGTCAGGATCTGCTCGACAGCATCCGCGACACGCTCGATGCCCATGAAGTGGGCGCCAACATGATCGAACTCGAAGTGACCGAGTCCGCGCTGATGCGCGACACGCATGCCACGGCCGAAGTGCTGCACGGCCTGCACGGACTGGGCCTGTCGCTGGCGGTGGACGATTTCGGTACGGGCTATTCCTCGCTGGCCTATCTCAAGCGTTTCGCGGTCGACACCCTCAAGATCGACCGCTCCTTCGTCCAGGACTGCGACGGCGGCAGCCAGGATCCGGCCATCGTGCGGGCGATCATCGCCATGGCGTGCAGTCTGGGCATGGGGCTGGTGGCCGAAGGGGTCGAGACCGAGGCGCAGGCGCGCGTGCTGCAGGCGCATGGCTGCCCGGTGATGCAGGGCTATCTGTTTGCCCGGCCGATGGCCGAGGTCGATTTTCGTGCCGCCCTGCGTGACGGTCTGCCGGGCGCCGACCGCTTCCGGCGTGCTGCCGAGTGAGTGGCGGTCTCAGGTCCGCCAGCTCACCCGTTCCGACAGCATCCCGCTGATCGCATCCAGCGCCTGGGGCGACTCGGTGATGATCGCGTAGTAGCCCTGGCCGCCCGGCAGCGCGCGGGCGACATAGCCCTTCATCTGCAGCGTGCCGGTCGGCGCGCTCACGCCCTTGCCCGGAATGAGCAGCAAAGTGGCCGGGCCGTGTTCGGTGTCGAGCACGATATGCCAGCCCGTGCCTTCGGGGACCGGGCACAGCTTCATGTAGCGCACCTTGCCAACCGACCGATGCATCTTGCCGCCGAAGTTGGCCAGCACGAAGCGGAACTGACTGGGGTCGGCCAGCCGGTGGTCGGTCATCGATTCGGGCTCATGCAGCACATGCTCGATGGCCTGGCGCGCGTAATTGATGTCCCCGCGCGGTTGCCATTGTTGCAAGCCGATGCCGAAACTGAGCACCACCGTGGCGGCCAGCGCCATCAGGCTCCACGGGCGCCGTTTGCCGTGATGGACATTCAGCAGTACACGGTCGGCCAGGCCATCCGGCACCGGCACGGCGAGCACCTGCTCGATCTGCGCCTCGCTGGCGTCGATCCGGCGGGAGAATCGGCGGCATTGCGGACAGTCGTGCACATGAAGGCGTGCGGCGCTCGACAGCCGGCGTGGGTCGGCCAGCTTTTCACGGCGAAAGTCCAGGCAGGTGTAGGAGATGTGATCACTCATTGTGAGCCTCGCTTGCGGGGTCGGTCCGCCTCACCCATCAGTCCTCTGAGTGCCTGACGGGCACGGGTCAAACGCACCATGATCGCGCCTTCGGTCGTCTCAAGTTGTTCGGCGATCTCGGCGCAACTGAAGCCGCCGAGGGTTTGTAGCAAAAAGGGTTCGCGCAGGCTCAGCGGCAAGTTGCCGATCACCTGCTCCAGCTCGAACATCTCCAGCGGATCGTGGTCCGCGGCAATGGCCAGATCTTCCGGCGCATCGTCGACATAGTCAAAGCGTTTGCGCTCATACAGGCGGGCGTGTTCGCGCCGCACGATGGTCAGCAGCCAGGGCTTGGGCGTGGCCTTGTCTCGGAGCTGATCCCAGCGCTGCCAGGCGCGGACAAAGGCTTCCTGCACCACGTCTTCGGCCACGAAGCGATCGCCGCACAGCCAATAGGCAAAGCGGTACAGATCGCTGCTGTAGGCGCGCACCACCTGGTCAAAGGCGCGGCGTTTTCCCAGGGAAAGCAACATCAATCGACTCCTCCTGATTGACCAGACCCGCGAGCAGGGCAAAAGCTTACAGACCCCGTCGGCCAATCTGCGCAGTCGACGCGGTAGAATGCGCCCATCTGAATCGACCCGTGTGTAAGCCATGATCCTAGAAACCGCAGTTGACCGCTTGTGCCTGCCAGCAAGGAGCTGACTGTGCGGAATAAGTCGGCTTCGATGCTGGTCCCCCGGCTGGCGGGTGCGCTACACACCCGATTGCACGCCTGGCGAGCGCTCTGGCTGCGTTGCTCCTCCTTACAGCGTGCAGGCTGCGCGTCGTCGCGCCTTGCCAGCGCACTCACCAGACGCACACTCGGGCGCGTCCAACTGCGGTTTCCAGGATGAATCCAGCCGGATTCCTTGCCGTCGGGGTCGGGGCGGCCCTGGGAGCCTGGATTCGCTGGTGGCTCGGGGTGCGACTCAACCCGCTGTTTCTCCAATTGCCGCTGGGCACACTGGTGGCCAACCTGCTGGGCGGCTACCTGATCGGCGTGGCGGTGGCGTATTTCGCCCATCACACGGCCCTGCCGCCCGAAGTGCGCTGGTTTCTGGTGACCGGTTTTCTCGGCGCGCTCACCACCTTCTCGACCTTCTCGGCCGAGGTGGTGATGATGATCAGCGCGGCACAATACGGCTGGGCCCTGGCCACGGCCAGTGCTCACCTGGTGGGCTCGCTGCTCATGACCGGTCTGGGGATTGTCACTTTCCAGTGGCTGCGCGCTTGAGATGAGTGAGCCGCTGAATCGGGGCGAGGGCGCCCCGGACCATCCTTTTGCCTTGCTCGAACGCTGCATGCTGGCCGATCGCTATCGCCTGCTGCGCGATCTGCGTCGGCTCAAGCCGCGCCCCACCACGGTGGACGCGCTGCCCGAGGCGCTGCGCACCCGGCTGGATCGCTCGCTTGCGCGCTTTGCTGAACGCGCCGCCAGCTTGCCGGCGCCGAGTTTTCCCGAGGCTTTGCCGGTCAGCGCGCGCCGCGACGAGATTGCCGAGGCGATCCGAAAGCACCAGGTGATCATCGTCGGCGGTGAGACGGGTTCGGGCAAGACGACACAGCTGCCCAAGATCTGCCTGGCGCTGGGCCGCGGCGTGGGCGGCCTGATCGGCCACACCCAGCCGCGCCGGATTGCCGCGCGTGCCACCGCCGACCGTATCGCTGAAGAACTGGGCAGCCCGCTCGGCCAGGCCGTGGGCTACAAGATCCGCTTTACCGACCGCCTCGGGCCGAGCAGCCACATCAAGCTGATGACCGACGGCATCTTGCTGGCCGAGACGCAGGGCGATCCCTACCTGAACGCCTATGACACGCTGATCATCGACGAGGCGCACGAGCGCAGTCTGAACATCGACTTCCTGCTCGGCTATCTGCGCAATCTGCTGCCCAAGCGACCGGATCTGAAGATCATCGTCACCTCCGCCACGCTCGACGCCGAGCGCTTCGCCCGGCACTTTGCCGATGCGTCGGGCCGGCCCGCGCCGGTGATCGAGGTCTCGGGGCGCTTGTTTCCGATCGAGATGCGCTACCGGCCGCAGGAAGACGAAGACAAGCCCAACCGCCGCGGCGCCGAGGCCTGGGACGGCCTGGTCGACGCCGTGGATGAGGCGCAGCGTGAAGGCCCCGGCGACGTGCTGGTGTTTTTGCCCGGCGAGCGCGAAATCCGCGAGGCGACCGAGGCGCTGCGCAAGGCGCATCACGCCGCCGGCACCGACATTCTGCCGCTGTTCGCGCGCCTGTCGGCGCAGGAGCAGTCGCGCGTGTTTGGCCGCTCGACCGGTCGCCGGGTGGTGCTGGCCACCAACGTGGCCGAGACTTCGCTCACCGTGCCGGGCATTCGTTACGTGGTCGATGTCGGCCTGGCGCGGGTCAAGCGCTACTCGGCGCGCAACAAGGTCGAGCAGTTGCAGATCGAGAAGATCGCCCAAAGCGCTGCGCGTCAGCGGGCCGGGCGCTGCGGCCGGGTGTCGGACGGCATCTGCTTCCGTCTGTATGACGAGGATGACTTCAACCAGCGGCCCGATCACACCGATCCGGAGATCCTGCGCGCTTCGCTGGCGGCGGTGATCCTGCGCATGAAGGCGCTCGGTCTGGGGGCGGTGGAAGACTTCCCCTTCCTCGACGCGCCGCCGCCCAAGATGATCGCCGACGGCTATCAGTTGCTGGGCGAGTTGGGCGCGGTCGACGAGCAGCAGCGTCTCACCGAGCTGGGGCGCGAGCTGTCGCGCCTGCCGATCGACCCCAAGATCGGCCGCATGATTCTCGCCGCGCGCGACCACGGCTGCCTGCGCGAGGTGCTGGTGATCGCCGCTGCGCTGTCGGTGCAGGACCCGCGCGACCGCCCGCAGGCGCAGGCCGGCACGGCTGACCAGCGCCATGCGCTGTTTCGCGGTGGCGAGCAGGACGAAAAGTCCGAGTTCCTGTGGTACTGGAACCTGTGGAAAGCCTACGAGGAAGTGATCCGCCATCAGTCGAGCAACAAGCAGCGGCAGTGGTGCAAGGAGCACTTTCTGTCGCCGCTGCGCATGCGCGAATGGCGGGATATCCACGGCCAGCTGCACAGCCTGTGCGCCGAGCACGGCTGGAAAGAAAGCACGGTGCCGGCGCACTACGACGCGATCCACAAGGCGCTGCTTACCGGTCTGCTCGGCCATCTGGGCTGCAAGGTAGACGAAGAGCAGGGCGCGCGCGGCCCGCAGGCCGGGGGCTATCACGGCGCGCGCGGCATCAAGTTCTGGCCGCACCCGGGCTCCAGTCTGTCGCGCAAGGGGGGCAAGTGGATCGTCTGCGCCGAGCTGATCGACACCAGCCGCTTGTTTGGCCGCTGCATTGCGCGCATCGAGCCCGAGTGGCTGGAGGAGGTTGGCGCGCACCTGATCAAGCGCCATGTCTATGAGCCGCACTGGTCCAAATCGGCCGGCAGCGTGCGCGCCTGGGAGCGCGGTACGCTGCATGGCGTGGTGCTCTATGGCCGTCGGGCGGTGGGCTACCGCGATGTCGATCCCAGACTGTGCCGCGAACTGTTCATCCGCGAGGGGCTGGTGCAGGGGCAGATCGACGAGGCGGCGGTGCGCAGCATGCCCTTCCTCAAGCACAACCTGCGGCTGATCAAGGAGATCGAGCGGCTGGAGCACAAGTCGCGCCGCCCCGACGTGCTGGTCGACGATGCGCTGATCGAAGCCTTCTACGACGCGCAGCTGCCCGATGACGTGGTCGACCTGCCGAGCTTCGAGCGCTGGCGCAAGACGGCCGAAAAGGCCACGCCGAAGCTGTTGCATCTGGACCGTGATCAGCTGATGCGCCACGAGGCCGAGGGCATCACCACCGACCGCTTCCCGCCGCAGCTGAGCGTCTTTGGTCAGCGGCTCAAGCTCGACTATGTGCATGCGCCGGGCGAGGCGGACGACGGCGTGACGCTGACCGTGCCGGTGGCGATGCTCAACCAGGTGCCGGCCACGCGCTGCGAATGGCTGGTACCGGGTTTGCTCGAAGAAAAGGTGCTCGCCTTGCTGCGCACCGTGCCGCAAAAGCATCGTCACCGTCTGCAGCCCATGGCGCAGAGCGTGAGCGATTTTCTGGCTGCGATCGAGGCTGGCGAGTGGGGCACGGAGACGCCGCTGCTCAAGGCGCTGCAGCACTTCGTCGAGATGCGGGTCAGCCTCAAGCTGCCGATGGAATCCTTCCGCCCGGAAAACCTCAATCCGCACTGCTTCATGAACTTCCGCGTGCTTGATCCGCACGGCCGGGTGCTGGCGCAGTCGCGTAATCTGGCCGAGCTGCGCGGGCGCTTTCATGGGCAGATTGCGGCGGCCTTCGAGGCGGCGCAGGTCAAACCGGCCGATCTGCCGGTCGCGGGCGAGGCCGAAGACACGCCGACGGCCGCGCCCGCTGACAGCGTGCCGGCCGGTGCCTTGAGCGGGCTGACCGAGTGGTCCTTCGGCGCGCTGCCCGAGCTGCTTGAACTCAAGGTGGCGGGGCGTGAGGTGGTCGGCTTCCCGGCGCTGCATGACGATGGCGACAGTGTGTCGCTGCGCCCCTACGACACGCCGGAAGAGGCAGCGCGGGTGCATCGCGAGGGGCTGGTGCGGCTGTTTTGCCTGACGCTGAAAGATCAGGTCAAGGCCATCCGCCGCTTGCCGGGCCTGCGTGAGGTGGCATTGCGCTTCATCAGCTTTGGCACCGAGGGCGACTTGCAGGACCAGCTGGTGGCCGCCACGGTGGCGCGCACCTGTCTGAGCGAGCCGCTGCCAACCGATGGCGACAGCTTTGCCGCCCGCGCGCAGGCGGCCAAGCCGCGCATGACGCTGGTTGCGCAGGAGTTGCTGCGGCTGGTCGATCAGGTGCTGCTCGAGCGGGCCACGCTGGAAAAGCGGCTCGGCGGGCTCAAGACCTTCCCCGAGGTGGTCGAGGACATCCGCCAGCAGCTCGAGGCGCTGGTGATCAAGCGCTTCGTGGTCGAGGTGCCCTACGAGCGCCTGTCGCACTTTCCACGCTATCTGAAGGCGGCGGTGGTGCGTATCGACAAGCTGCGCAACGCCGCCGAGCGCGACGCCGCGCTGATGCGCGACTGGGCCTTGCTCGCCCGGCCGCTCGAGCGTGCGCGCCTGGAAAGCCTGCGCGCCGGACAGGCCGATCCTTTCCTCGAAGATTTCCGCTGGCTGCTCGAAGAGCTGCGCGTGGGTTTGTTTGCGCAGGAACTCAAGACGCCGATGCCGGTCTCGGTGAAACGGCTGACCAAAATCTGGGACGCCCGACCCCGTTAAGCGGCGGGCAGCAGGCGTCATGGATTGAGCGACGGCGCTACAATGGCCCCCGTGTTTTCAAACGACAGGCAGGTATGAAGGACATATTTCTCGCATACGCCCGCGCAGTGAAAAGTCTCACCGAGCGCGGTGTGCTGTGGCATCTGGTGTGGCCCACCTTGTTGGCGATGGTGGTGTGGCTGATCCTCGGCATCGTGCTGTGGGACCCGATGGTCGCCGGCGTGATGGACTGGATCGGCCACTGGGATTGGGTGGCGACGCGACTCGAAAGCTCCGATGTCGGCGCGGCGGCAGTGCTGGTGCTGGTCAAGATCGCGCTGGGTGTGCTCTTCCTGCCGGTGATCTACGTGACCGCCGCCTTGCTGGTGGCGGTGGTGGCCTTGCCCATCATGCTCGAAAAGGTCGCCAAGATCCGCTATGGCGATCTCGAAATGCGCCGCGGCGGCACCAACACCGGCAGCGCGATCAATGCTGTGGTGGCGGTACTGGTGTTCATCGTCGGCATCGTTCTGTCGTTGCCGTTCTGGCTGATTCCCGGTGTCGGGCTGGTCGCCTCGATCCTGCTCACCGCCTGGCTCAACCAGCGGGCCTTTGGCTACGACGCCTTGATGCTGCATGGCGACCGCGAAGAAATGCCGCGCCTGCGCCAGGAGCATCGCGCTGCGCTGCTCGGGCTGGGTACCGGTTGCGCCTTGCTGGCGTATATCCCGATTGTTAACCTGTTTGCGCCGGCCTTCTGCGGCCTGGCCTATGTCCATTACCTGCTCGAAGCCTTGCGCCGCGACCGGGTCGGGCGTGGCTGGGTGATCGCTGACCAGGCCGGTCGGTAAGGAATATCCATGGGCTTTGGCGCGATCATCATCGGCGACGAAATTCTCTCCGGTCGCCGCCAGGACAAGCATCTGGCCAAGCTCATCGCGCTGCTCGGTGAGCGCGGTCTCAAGCTGTCGTGGGTGCGCTATGTGACTGACTCGCGACCGTTTCTGGTGAGCACTCTGCGCGAGACGATGGCCACCGGTGATGTGGTGTTCAGCTTCGGCGGCATTGGCGCGACGCCGGATGACCACACCCGCCAGGCCGCGGCCGAAGCGTTGGGGCAACCGCTGGCGCTGCACCCCGAGGCCGAGGCCATCCTGCGTGCCAGGTTTGGCGATGACACCACCGCGCATCGATTGCAGATGGGCGTTTATCCGGCCGGCGCGGCGATCATTCCCAACCCCTACAACCAGGTCCCCGGCTTCAGCATTGCCAAGCATTATTTCGTGCCCGGCTTTCCCGTCATGGCCTGGCCGATGGTGGCCTGGGTGCTCGACACCTGTTACGCCGAGCTGTTCCATGCCGAGGACTATGTCGAACAGGCGGTGACGGTGTGGGAGGCTTACGAGAGCCAGCTGGTGGCGCTGATGGAACGTATTACGGCGGATTATCCCGACTTGACGCTGTTCAGCCTGCCGGCCTTTGCCGATGGCGAACGGCGGCGCAGTATCGAGCTTGGCGTCAAAGGCACTGCCGAGCGCGTGACGGCGGCGATGGCCGAGATCACTGCCGAGCTGGCGAGTCGCGGCTTCAGCTGGGACGACAAGGCGTGAGCGCTGCCTTGCGCAGCCAGCACCAGATTCATCTGCTTGGCCGACAGGTCGGCTATCACCTGCGCCGCTCGGCCCGCCGTACGCTGGGGCTGACCATCGACGGGCGTGGCCTGTCGGTGGCGGCACCACTGCGCGCTCCGCACGCGGCGGTCGAAGCCTTCTTGCACGCCCATGACCGCTGGGTGCTCGACAAACTCTCGGCGCTGGCCGAGCGGCCGCAGCCGGCCAGACGGGTGGTTGTCGATGGTTTATCGTTTCCGCTGATGGGCGCGCCATGCCGCTTGACGTTGTCGCGCGGCCGGGCCGAGGTGCGCTGGATGACTGCGGACGGTGGCGACGAGGCGCGATTGATGCTGCGCTGTACCGTCCGCCAGTCGCCGGCGGATCGTTTGAAGCGGGCGCTGCAGGCGCGGGCGCTGGCGTATTTCGAAGGCCGGGTGGCGGAGTTCGCCTTACGCATTGGTGTGCCTGTGCCGCCGGTTGGTCTCACCCAGGCGCGCACGCGCTGGGGCAGTTGCTCGGCGCGCGGGATTCGTCTGCACTGGCGGCTGATTCATCTGAGCCCGGATCTGATCGACTATGTGGTGGCGCATGAAGTGGCGCACCGCGTTCACATGAATCACTCGCCGCGCTTCTGGGCGCTGGTGGCGCAGGTGATTCCCGATGTGCGCGGCGCGCGTGCGCAGCTACGGCAGCTCGGACGCACCCTGCCCGAATTTATCGATGTGGCCGTGCCGGCCGCTTCGCTTATCGACTGACGAACAAGGACACACTCATGCGCTTGCTCCACACCATGCTTCGGGTCGGCGACCTGGACCGCTCGATTGCGTTCTACACGGACATTCTGGGCATGCAACTGCTACGCCGGCAGGACTACCCCGAAGGCCGATTTACGCTGGCTTTTGTCGGTTATCAGCCCGAGACGGAAGGCGCAGTGCTGGAGCTGACGCACAACTGGGACACCACGAGCTATGAGCTCGGCAATGGCTACGGGCATATCGCGCTCGGCGTGCCCGACGCCTATGCTGCCTGCGACGCGATCCGTGCCGCTGGCGGCAAGGTGGTGCGCGAGGCCGGGCCGATGAAGCATGGCAGCACGGTCATTGCCTTTGTGGATGACCCGGATGGCTACAAGATCGAGCTGATTCAGCGCGATTGACCTGGGGGGCGCCGCTCAGGCGGTGACGCCGCGCAGGGCCTCGGCGAAGCGGTCAAGCTCGGTGTTGAACTGCGTGATGGCGTGGTCGAGCCGGTCGGATTCGCCATTGCGGCAGATACTCTCCAGCGCGCTGGCCGCGGCCATGGCGCTGTCGGCCGAGAAGTTGGCGATCGCGCCTTTCAAACCATGGACGGCCGAGTGAATCGCCTGGAGGTCGCCACTGTTGCAGGCGGTTTTCAGCGATTCGCGCAGTGCGATTTCGTCGTCGAGGTAGAGCGCGGCCAGTTGGGTCATCAGCTCGTGATCGCCGCCCAGATTGGCCAGCAGTGTCTCTTGGTCGAACGCGGAGAGCGGGCGGCTGGTGACGGCGGCGGCCGCTTCGCGATGGGTCACGCGCTGATCGCCACTCACAATCGCGGCCAGCGCCGCCGCCAGTGAGGTCGGCTGAACCGGCTTGGCGACATAGTCGTCCATGCCGGCGGCCAGGCAGCGCTCGCGATCGCCGGGCATGGCGTGCGCGGTCATGGCGATGATCGGCGTGTAGCGGCCGGTCGCAGCTTCGCGCTCGCGCAGCTTGGCGGTGGCTTCGAAGCCACCCATTTCCGGCATTTGAACATCCATCAAAATGACATCAAAGTGGGTGCTTTCGCAGGCTGAAAGCGCCTCCAGTCCGTTGTTGACCACATGGCTGACATGGCCCAGCTTCTCGAGCAGGCGCAGCGCGAGCATCTGGTTGACCTTGTTGTCCTCGGCGAGCAGCACATTCAGGCGGCGGCGCTGCTCACGCAGACTGTGCCGGGTAATCAGCGGCTGGATTCCGTCGGTGCCGATGGCCAGCAAGATGGCGTCGAGCAGGTCGGAAGGTTCGATCGGTCGGCTCAGGTAGGCCTGGATGCCCAGCGAACGGCAGCGCGCGGCGTCGCCGCGCTGGCCGGCGTTGGCGGTCATCAGCCGGATCGGCGGGTGGGCGAGGCCATGGGCATTGAGCTTCTCGAAGAAGCGGAAGGCGCTCATGTCGCCCAGGTCGGTGTCGGCGACGATGGCGTGGTAGCGCACTTCCGGTCCGTCGCCGCTGAAGCCGGCGAGCGCTTCGGCGCCGCTGGCGCAGGTGTCGCACAACATGTTCCAGCTTTCGATCATGCCGGTGAGGTGGCTGCGACTGGCTTCGTTGCCGGCGATCACCAGGATGCGCAGGCTGCCCAGGTCCGTTTCGGCCGGGCGTGTGATGGGCGCCGCGGGCGCCGTTGCACGCTCGAAGCGGGCGGTGAAATGGAAGGTGCTGCCCTTGCCGGGCTCGCTGTCGACCCACAGCCTTCCCTGCATGCTGTCGATCAGCTGCGAGCAGATGGTCAGGCCCAGGCCGGTGCCGCCGAAGCGCCGGGTGGACGAGGTGTCGGCCTGGGAAAAGGCGTCGAAGATCAGCTGTTGTTTGTCTTTGGCGATTCCGATACCGCTGTCTTCGACAGAGAATTTGAGCTCCGCGCTGTCGGCGCCGCTTTCGGTCAGCCCCACATGGATCGTGATGTGTCCGCTCTCGGTAAATTTGAGGGCATTGCCAATCAGGTTGATGAGCACTTGCCGCAGGCGATGGGGGTCGCCGACGAGGTGGTCGGGAACGGTGGGGGCGACATGGTAGGTGAAGCTCAGCTGCTTGCGCTCGGCGGCGTCCTTGAGGGTGCGGTGGCTGAGGGCGATACAGTCGCGCAAGCCGAAGCTGATGCGCTCGAAGTCGAGCTTGCCCGCGGCGATCTTGGTGTAGTCGAGCAGGTCGTTGACGAGGCTGAGCAGGGCGTCGGCGGCGTCACGCGACAGGGTCAGGTATTCGCGCTGCTCGTCGTCGAGACGGGTTTCGAGGGCGAGGTCGGTCATGCCGATGATGGCATTCATCGGGGTGCGGATTTCATGGCTCATGTTGGCCAGAAAATCGCTTTTGGCCTGATTGGCGGCCTCGGCCAGCAACTTGGCTGCATGCAAGGCCTGCTCGGACCGCTTGCGTTCGCTGATGTCACGCAAGTAGGCCGTGAAGCCCGGAGTGCCATTCAGGTCGATGGGCACAATCGCCAGCTCGGCGGGGAAGGCGTCGCCGTTCTTGCGCATCGCCATGACTTCGATCTGGCGTGATAGTACCGGGCCTTCGCCGGTGGCCAGGTAGTGGGCCATGCCCTGGCTGTGCGCCTCGCGCATATCGGGGGGGATGATCAGATCGGCGACGGGGTGGCCGAGGGTGTCTTCGCGGCGATAGCCGAAGCAGATCTCGGCGGCGGGGTTGAAGTCGACAATGCAACCGTTTGCATCGATGGTGATGATGCTGTCGAGTGCCGCCTCGGTGATGGCCCGCATGCGGGCATGGCTGGCGGCGAGATTGTGCTGCGCCAACCGGACGCGCTCGGCGGCATGCTGCAGGGCCTCGGTGAGCGGCTGGTTTTCGCGCAGGACGCCGGCGGGCGGCGGCGGAATCAGCGTGCTGGCGGGCAAGGCGGTGGCGACGGCTTCGGCGTGCGCGAGGTCTTCGAGCGGGCGGCGCATAACCCAGGCAACAGCGAGCGTTGCGGCGATCAGCATCAGCCCCAGCAGAAGGGCGGTAGTGGCTGTGAAGACGGGCGGTGGCGGGGGGGCGTCGAGGCTCAGATGGACCCAGCCGGTGGGCGCGATCGGGCCAATCGGGGCGCGCAAGTCGCGCGCCTGGCTGATGTGAGTGGCACCGATCTGGATGCGATCATCTGGTGCGAGTGTGCCGCGGGGCGTGCGACTGACTGCGGCAAGGACCTGATCTTGCCGGTCGGTGACGATCAGCCGCTGAATGTGCGGAAAGCTGTCGAAGGCTTCGAGGGTTCGGTTGAGGCTGCCGGTGTCGTTGGCTGCGACGCCGGCAGCCGTCAGGGTGGCGATGTGCGAGGTGAGCGCTTGCGCCTGAATGCGCTGCCGGGCGTCTGTCGCGCGGGTTTCGCGCGCGTGGTCGAGCGCGGTGGTGAGCACGATCGCCATACACGCCAGAACGCTGGTGAGCAGCAGCAGGCGGTGCTTGAGCGAGTTCAGGCGGAAGAGGCGGGGTGTGTTTGCGAGCATCGACAGTGATGGGTGTTTGAGGATCGGGGTTATAGCGCGGTCGGCGATTCATCCTGGAAACGCTGCCGGATGTCGAGCACGTCCGACCACCTGTTGAGCATGGCGTCGACACAGGTGCTGTCGAAATGCTGACCGCGGCCTTCACGTAGAAAAGCCGTGGCGTCGTCGAGCGACCAGGCGGGTTTGTAGGGGCGGGCGGAGGTGAGCGCGTCGAACACGTCGGCGACGGCGACGATGCGCCCTTCGAGCGGGATGGCTTCGCCGGCGGTACCGAAGGGGTAGCCCGAACCGTCGAATTTTTCGTGGTGAGTCAGGGCAATGACGGCGGCCGTCTGGATGACCGGCGAGGTCGAGCCTTTGAGAATGTCGTGGCCGATCATCGGGTGGCGCTTCATTTGCTCGAATTCATCAACGGTCAGGCGTCCGGGCTTCATCAGGATGTGGTCGGCAATGCCAAGCTTGCCGACATCGTGCATCGGGGCGGCGTGCAGGAGACGGTCCGAATAGGCTTCATCTTTGCCGAGCTGACGAGCGATAAGGGCCGAGTAGTGTGCCATGCGCAGAATGTGGGCGCCCGTTTCGGGATCGCGGAATTCGGCGGCGCGGGCCAGGCGGGTGACGGTTTCCTGCTCGCGCTCGTGGATCTGGGCGGTGGCTTCGGCGATCTCGGCTTCCAGCGAACGGGCGCGGGCGCGCGTTGCGAGGTGGGCGCGTCGCAGGGAGAGCATGTTGTGGACGCGGGGCTGGAATTCGTTGCGGTCGACCGGTTTGTTGAGGAAGTCTGTCGCGCCGGACTGCAGCGCGTCGTAGCGCGTCTGGCGTTCATGGTCGGCCGTCACCATCAGGATGGGGACGTCGTCGCGGTTGGGCGTGGCACGAAGGCGGCGAATGAATTCGACGCCGTCCAGGACGGGCATCATGTAATCGACCACGACGAGGTCGGGTTCGTTGGCCTGACACCACGCGAGCCCCTCTTGCGGGTCGATGAAGGGCACAGGTTCGCAGTCGGGGAGTTTGCCGACCAGGGCTTGCATCAAGGTGAGATTCAGCGGGGTGTCGTCAACAATGACAATTTTCATGGTTTTGGCCGTTCCGCACGATGGCGTCAAAGTCTTATCGGCACTCGGGCCGGTCAAGTTGAGGACATTGTGCCTAGCCCGGGCGATTGATCTTTCTTTCGCCGGCATTGCGGGACGACTGCGCAAGCGCCGGTACGGTGACGTTGCCGGTCAGAAAGGCAGCCAGCGCCGAGGGGGGCATGGGTTCGGCCAAGGCAAAGCCTTGTACCGTGTCGCAGCCTTCGGTTCGGAGCATGGTCAATTGGGCGCTGTTTTCGACGCCCTCGGCGCAGGTATCCATATGTAGTGCCTGCGCGATGGCGACAATGGCGCGGACGATGGCGGCCGTTTCCGGATGCACGGTGATGGCCTGGACGAAGGCCCGATCAATCTTGATACGATCCAGCGGCAGGGTGCGCAAATAGGCGAGGGAGGAATAGCCGGTGCCAAAGTCATCCAGTGCGATCCGGATCCCCGCGGCGCGCAGCGCGCGCAGGTGGCCTTCGGTGTCTGTCGTGTCGCGCAGGAAGATGGATTCGGTCAGCTCCAGCTCGAGGCGATTGGCCGGCAGGCCGTGCGTGCGGAGGAGTTTCAAGATGGTGTCGCACAGCGCCGGATTGATGAATTGGGCGAGCGACAGGTTGACCGACAGCCGCACGCTGTCGGGCCAGCCGGCGGCGTCGCGAATGGCGGCGTTGAGCACCCACTCGCCGATGCTTTCGATCTGGCCGGAGTCTTCGGCCACGGAGATGCACTCTTGTGTATCGATCAGCCCCAGGCGGGGATGCCGCCACCGGAGCAAGGCCTCGCAGCCGCAGATGCGCCCCGTAGCGATTGAAAAGATCGGCTGATAGGCAAGGTGAAACTCGTCGCGTTGCAAGGCGCCACGCAGTTCGTGTTCGAGAAACAGACGGCGGCGGGCGCGGGTGTCCATCTCATAGTCGAAAAACCGGAACCGCCCTTTGCCGTCGAACTTGGCGGCATAGAGGGCAATGTCGGCATTTTTCAGGAGTTGATCGCCACTTTGACCATCCTTGGGGGCCATGGCGATGCCGACACTGGTGCCGATCTTGACGCGAATGCCGTCGACCTCGCAGGGATCGGACAGTGACGCGATGATGCGGGAGGCGAGTTCCTCTGCATCCTCCGGCGTGACCTGACCCCACCGAATGATGGCGAATTCGTCGCCGCCCAGACGTGCTACCACGTCGGTGCGACGGGTTCGGCCGAGCAGTCGCTGAGCGACGACGCGCAGCAAGCCGTCGCCAAAGCTGTGGCCAAAGGAGTCGTTGATGGCCTTGAAGTTGTCGAGGTCGAGGCATAACAGCAGGGCGCCGGGGCTGCTGTCGGCGGCGTGTTCTTCGACGCGACTGAGCGACTCGTGGAAGTGGTTGCGGTTGGACAGCCCGGTGAGCCCGTCGAAGTGGGCCATTCGCTGGACCTCGCGCTGGGCAGCGAGCGCTTGGGTGACATCCGTGCCGACCCCCCGCCAGCCGGTCGGGGTGTGGTGTGCATCGGTCAGCGGCTTGGCGGTGAGTGACCACCAGCGGGTCTCGGCGTCGAGCACGATGGGAACCAAGGCCTCGCGGAAGGGGCGGCCCGAACTGAAGCGCAGGCACAGATCGGCGTAGGCCTGATGTTCGTCTTGCGGGACGCGGTCGAGTGACTGGGCGATCAGCTCCAGCAGGCGCTGACCCATCAAGGCGTCGACACTTCGACCGAACACCGTGGCCATGCGATGAGACACGTGCGTGAGACGGCCGTCGGCGTCGGTTTCCCATAGCCAGTCGCTGGCGTTCTCTTCGAAGTCGTTCAGCAGCAGGCCAATGAGTTGTCGCTGGTGCTCGCCCTCGGCTTCGGCCATGAGACGGGCGCCAAATGTGCGCGCGTTGGAGATGACGGTGCCCATCACAATCAGCGTGTAGACCAGCAGCAAGATGCCCATCTCGTAGGCCTGCGGCAAGTCCATACGAATCAGGCCAAGGACGGTTGCCGTGCCAAGAATGGCGACATAGGTCAGTGCGGCCTGGGGGATGGTTGCCAGTGCGAAACCGCCGGCGCAGATCATGCCGGTGACCACTGCAGTGAGCAGGACACGGGCGTCCGGGCTGGCCTCCGGCATCATCAGCAGGGGTACGGTGCTCCATAGCAGCGCCAGCAGTGCGGCATGTTTGGCGGCGCGTGTCAGCGCGTGCGGGGAGGCCGTGGCGGGTTTTCGATGACGCCGCCACCGCAGCCAGGCGTCGAGGCCGGCGCCTGCGGAGTAAAGCACAAACAAGGCCCAGCCCACGAGAAACAGCGGGTTGAGATCATTGCGAAACGTCCAGCCAACGATCATGGCGTTGAGGACATTGGCCAGCATCGTGAGTGGCGTGAGGCGCAGAACGGCCTGAATCTGGCGCGCACGAAACTGAGCCGCCAGCGGGGCGTCGGCTTGGTATGGTGCCATCGCAGAGGCGATTGGCTCAATGAGACGCTTTAGTCTTCCCATGACGCGAGGATATTCCTTCGCTTCGATGCCCGGGGGCTCCCGGGTTGGCAAGATACAACACCCGCGCAGCGCCCAGCGCACCGCGCGCCGGATGAGCTTACGCCATTGCAATAGAGTACGGAAAGGGAAGGGGGGATGGCCGGTAGTGGACCGCGATCAAATGGTGGGCCCTGCGGGACTTGAACCCGCAACCAACGGATTATGAGTCCGCTGCTCTAACCAATTGAGCTAAAGGCCCGATGCACGGACCCGAAGGTCCGTGCAGCGAAGGGCTCAGGAGTCGCTGTCGAGGAAGCTGCGCAGCCGCTCGGAGCGCGAGGGATGGCGCAGTTTGCGCAATGCCTTGGCTTCGATCTGGCGGATGCGTTCGCGGGTGACATCGAATTGCTTGCCGACTTCCTCAAGGGTGTGGTCGGTGTTCATTTCGATGCCGAAACGCATGCGCAGCACCTTGGCCTCACGTGGCGTGAGCGAGTCGAGGACGTCGCCCGTGGCGTGGCGCAGGTTGGAGTAGAGCGCCGCTTCGTTCGGGGCGAGGGTCGAGGTGTCCTCGATGAAATCGCCCAGATGCGAGTCGTCGTCGTCGCCAATCGGCGTTTCCATGGAGATCGGCTCTTTGGAGATCTTCATGATCTTGCGGATCTTCTCCTCGGGCATCTCCATTTTCTTGGCCAGCGTTGCCGGATCCGGCTCGAGACCGGTTTCCTGCAGGATCTGACGGCTGATCCGGTTCATCTTGTTGATCGTCTCGATCATGTGCACCGGGATACGGATGGTGCGTGCCTGGTCGGCGATCGAGCGCGTGATGGCCTGACGGATCCACCAGGTCGCGTAGGTCGAGAACTTGTAGCCGCGGCGGTATTCGAACTTGTCCACGGCTTTCATCAGACCAATGTTGCCCTCCTGGATCAGATCCAGGAACTGCAGACCGCGGTTGGTGTATTTCTTGGCGATGGAGATCACCAGGCGCAGGTTGGCCTCGGTCATCTCGCGCTTGGCACGGCGGGCCTTGGCTTCGCCGGTGGACATACGCTTGTTGATGTCCTTGAGCTCTTTGAGCGAGATGCCCAGGCGGGCTTCCATGTCGATCAGCTTCTGCTGCTCTTCCATGACCGCGGGGTGCACGCGCATCAGGCCTTCGGTGTAGTTCTTGCCCGCCGAAATCTGATCCTTGAGCCAGTCCAGATTGGTTTCGTTGGTCGGGAAGTGCTTGATGAAGTGCGGGCGCGGCATGCCGGCACGATCAACGCACAGGCGCAGCACTTCGCGCTCGTGGCCACGCACCTGCTCGACCATGTGGCGAACGGCGTCGCACAGGCTTTCGATCATGCGGGCGTTGAAGCGCAGATGCAGCAACTGATGCGAGATCTGCTGTTGCAGCGCCGGATAGGCCGGGTCCTGCGAGCCTTTGCCGGCGAGCAGCACAACCTGCTTTTCGTACAGTTCGCGCAGCGTGGCGAAGTGCTTGAGGCCCTCTTCCTTGAGGATCTTCAGCGTGGCAGCGGCGGTGTCTTCGGCGTCGGTGGTGCTGTCGTCGTCGTCATCGCTGTCGTCGTCGCTATCGTCGTCGCTATCGCTGTCGTCGTCCGTGTTGTCGTCGTCGGTGTCGGCGCTCGGTGGCGTCAGGTCTTCGTCTTCGCCATCGTCGGGGTTGATCAGCCCGTCGATGATTTCCTCGATGCGCATTTCTTCGCGCTCGACCTTGCCTGCCATCTCGACCATGCGTTCGATGGTTGTCGGGCAGGCGGAGATCGCCTGAACCATGTGCTTGAGGCCGTCTTCGATGCGCTTGGCGATTTCGATCTCGCCTTCGCGGGTAAGCAGCTCGACCGTGCCCATTTCGCGCATGTACATGCGGACCGGGTCGGTGGTGCGGCCGAATTCGGTGTCGACGGAAGACAGGGCCTGTTCGGCCTCTTCTTCGGCGTCGTCGTCGCCAGACGAGGCGACGCCATCGGACATCAGCAGATCTTCGGCAGACGGGGCCTCGTCAAAGACGCGGATGCCCATGTTGCTGAAGGTGGCAATGATCGATTCGATCTGCTCGGCATCGACGAGGTCGTCCGGCAGGTGATCGTTGATCTCGGCATAGGTCAGGTATCCCCGCTCCTTGCCCAGCGTGATCAGCGATTTGAGCTGGGTGCGACGCACTTCTGCATCGAGCGGGGTCGCCGGCGCGGTGGCTGCGAGTACCTCACTGATGGCGTTTTTCTTGGCGCGCGGCTTGGCGGTGCGACCGCGTGCCGTGCTCTTGCGTGGCGTCTTGGGGTGTTCCTGGGCCATGATGCTCCTCGGAAACTTCGGAGAAGTCGGAAAAACAGAAAATTATATTACGAATCTGAGACTTTGGGTTGCCGTGTTGGGTTCCGCTTTTTTTGTTGCAGCAGTTGAACGTAGCGTTTTCGTTCGTCCGGCGTGAGTTCGCCGGCGCGAGCCGCCAGCCGGTTGAACTCGTCGGCGAGCGCTTTGGTGTGCAAGGCGTGGACGGTGTCGTGGAAGACGGTTTCGACCACGGCTTCGTCGATCACTTCGTCAGCCTGTTCGGCGCACATGCGCGTCAGGGTTGGTGCGTGATCGGTGTTGCGAAAGTGCTCGAGCAGAGTGCCCAGCGCGCTCTGGCTACCGAGGTCGCCCACGCTGACGGCGTCGACGATGGCAATCAGCGCACGACCTTCGTCGCTGCCGGCGGGGATGAGGTCGACGGGCAGGCGCGCCGCCCAGGCCGGGTGGTGCAACACGATGCGCAGCAGGTTGGCCTCCAGGGGTCGCGGCTGGTGACGCGGGCCGCGTGCGGCGGGTGGCCCTGCGTCTTCCCGCCGTCCCTTGCCTTTGCGCCACGGTTCGCCGTCGCGGCGCGTCTGCGGCGCCGGCGGCGCTTTCAGGCCCCAGGCTTCCATCAATTCGCGTTCGTCGAGGGCGCAGCGTTTTGCGACGGCCTTCAGCACCTGCAGTTTGAGCACGCCGGCGCCAATGCGCAGCACCAGGGGTTTGGCCTCGTGGGCATAGCGGGCGCGGCCTTCGGCGCTGCTCAGGTCGGCGTCGGCGGCCAGCTCGTTGAGCAGGAATTCGGTGAGCGGGGTGGCGTCGGTGACTTGTGTCGTGAACGCGTCGGCGCCGAACTCGCGCACATAGGTGTCGGGGTCGTGCGGGTCGGGCAGGAACAGAAAGGCGACCTGTTTGACGTCGTTCAGGGTTTCCAGCGCCGCCTCCAGCCCGCGCCAGGCGGCCTTGCGGCCGGCGGCGTCACCGTCAAAGCAGAACACCACGCGATCGGCGTGTCGGAAGAGCTTCTGGATGTGGGTGGCGGTGGTTGCCGTGCCGAGTGTGGCGACTGCGTTGGGCACGCCGTGCTGGGCCAGGGCCACCACGTCCATATAGCCTTCGACGACGATGACCGTGTTGCTGGCGCGAATCGACTGGCGGGCCTGGAACAGGCCGTACAGTTCGCGGCCCTTCTCGAACAGCGGCGTCTCGGGGGAGTTGAGGTATTTCGGCTCGCCCTGGTCGAGAATGCGCCCGCCAAAGGCGATGACATTGCCGCGGCTGTCCTGGATCGGAAACATGATGCGGTCGCGGAAGCGGTCGTAGCGGCGGCCCTGATCGTTTTCGATGACCAGGCCGACTTCAAGGAGGGCCTTGTCGGCGTAGTTGCTCACCACTTTCTGCAGCGACTGCCAGCCGTCGGGCGCATAGCCGATGCCAAAGCGGGCGGCGACCTGGCCGGTGAGGCCGCGGCGTTTGAGGTAATCGATGGCGCGCTCGGCGCCTTTGAGCTGCTCGCGGTAAAAGCGCGCAGCCACACCCATCAGCTCGGTGAGCGATTGGTCTTTTGGCTGGTCACCGCGATGTGTGTTGCGCTCCTCGGGGACTTCGACGCCGATCTGGCGGGCCAGCTCCTGGATGGCTTCGACGTAGCCGAGGCCGCTGTATTCCATGAGAAAGCCGATGGCGCTGCCGTGCGCACCGCAGCCGAAGCAGTGATAGAACTGCTTGCTCGGGCTGACCGAAAACGAGGCGCTTTTCTCGCCATGGAAGGGGCAGCAGGCGAAGTAATTCGCGCCCTGTTTCTTGAGCGAAACATGGCGATCGATCACCTCGACGATGTCGACGCGCGTCAGCAGATCCTGGATGAAGCTCTGGGGGATCAAGGCGCGAGCCCGCTCAATGGGTGAGTGCGGCTTTGACGCGAGCGGACACCTGCGCCATGTCGGCGCGCCCGGCCAGCGCCGGTTTGAGCTGGGCCATGACCTTGCCCATGTCGGCAGCCGAGGCGGCGCCCGTGCCGGCAATGGCCGCGGCCACTGCGGCGTCGACTTCCGCGTCCGACAGGCCGGCTGGCATATAGGCCTCGAGCACGCTGATCTCGAAGCGTTCTTTGGCTTCAAGGTCGGCCCGCCCGCCGGTGGCGTACTGAGTGGCCGAGTCGCGCCGCTGCTTGAGCTGCTTCTCGATCACGGCGGCCACGCCGGCGTCGTCCAGCGTTGTTTGGCCGTCGACTTCCTTTTGCTGGATGGCGGCGAGCAGGAACCGGATCGCGGACAGGCGCGCCGCATCGCGGGCGCGCATGGCTGTCTTCATGTCATCCTGGAGGCGAGCTTTGAGCGACATCGAAGTCTCCTGAGACTGGAACGCAAAAAACCACGCCTGGTGAAGCAAGGCTGCTTCACCAGGCGTGGCGGTGCCGTGCCGAGACGGATCAGTACATCTTCGGCGGCAGTGTCTGGCTACGCAGGCGCTTGTGGTTACGCTTCACGGCGGCGGCCAGCTTGCGCTTGCGCTCAGCTGTGGGCTTCTCGTAAAACTCGCGCGAACGCAACTCGGTGAGCGTCCCTGCTTTTTCAATGGTGCGCTTGAAGCGACGGATGGCAACTTCAAACGGCTCGTTTTCTTTGACGCGGATCCCCGGCATTGCGTGATTCCTTGGATAGCAAAAGTACAGAAACCGCGCAGTATATCGACTCGACTCGTCCATGCCAAGTCCACCCTTCAGGGATTGCCTTCCGAAAAGGGCGGAAACCGCTAAAATGCGGCGATGAACAAGGGGAAGGCATGATTGTACTGGGGCTGGAAAGTTCGTGCGATGAGACGGGTGTGGCGCTTTACGACACCGAGCGGGGCTTGATCGCCCAGCAGTTGCACTCGCAGATCGACCTGCACGCGGCCTACGGTGGCGTGGTGCCCGAGCTCGCCTCGCGCGACCATGTGCGGCGCATGCCCGCGCTGATCCGACAGACGGTGAGTGAGGCGGGCGTGTCGATGCAGGACATCGACGCCGTCGCCTATACCGCCGGCCCCGGCCTGGCCGGTGCGTTGCTGATTGCCGCTGGCACGGGGCAGGCGCTGGCCGCCGCGCTGGGTATTGCCGCCTTGCCGATTCATCATCTTGAGGGGCATCTGTTGTCGCCGCTGCTCGCGGATGATCCGCCGGATTTCCCGTTTGTCGCGCTGCTGGTGTCGGGCGGGCATACCCAGTTGATGCGGGTCGATGGCGTAGGCCGCTATGCCTTGCTGGGTGAGTCGGTGGATGACGCGGCAGGCGAGGCTTTCGACAAAACCGCGAAGCTGATGGGGCTGGCCTATCCCGGTGGGCCGGTGCTGGCCCGCCTGGCGGATCAGGGCACGGCGGGGCGGGTCAAGCTGCCGCGGCCGATGCTGCATTCGGGCGACCTCAATTTCAGCTTCAGCGGGCTCAAAACGGCCGTCATGACGCAGTTGCGCGATGGCACGGCCGCGCCGGCCGACATGGCTGCCGAATTTCAGGCGGCGGTCATTGATGTGTTGGTTGCCAAATCGCTGGCCGCGCTCAAGCAGACCGGGCTGTCGCGCCTGGTGGTGGCCGGTGGGGTGGGGGCGAATCAGTCTTTGCGCAGCCGCCTGAACGAAGCGGCGACGCGTCGGCGCCAGCGGGTGTACTACCCGGAGCCGGCGCTATGTACCGATAACGGCGCGATGATCGCCTTTGCTGGAGCGCTTCGGCTGGCTGAAGGGCAGCGCGGCAACGACACGCATACCGTGTCCGTTCGGCCGCGCTGGCCGCTGGACAGCCTGGCTGCGCCGGGCTGATCAGCCCGCGTCGCCGCGCTTCTTCTTGCCGATCCGGGATTCGGTGCCTGCCAGCAGGCGCTTGATGTTGTCGGTGTGGCGCCACAGCAGCATCGCCGCCATGATCAGGCAGGCGCCGGTGATGGCGGGTGAGTTCAGCAACACATGCGCGAAAGCCGGCGCCGCGATGGCGGCAATCAGCGCCGCGAGAGACGAATAGCGCGTGGTCACGGCAATGATCAGCCAGGTGACGGCGCTGGCGAGTGCCAGCCAGCCGCTGAAGGCACCGAGTACGCCAATCGCGGTCGCCACGCCCTTGCCGCCCTTGAAACCCAGAAACACCGGGAAGACGTGCCCGATGAACGCCGCGATGCCGGCCAGCGCGACAGCCGATGGCGCGTCGCTGCCAAACTGGCGCATCACCCACACCGCAATCAGCCCCTTGGCTGCATCGCCAATCAGCGTTAACGCGGCGGCCGCCTTGTTGCCCGAGCGCAACACGTTGGTGGCGCCCGGGTTGCCGGAGCCGTAGTTGCGGGGGTCGTTCAGCCCGAAGGCCTTGCTGACGACGACGGCGAAGGGCACCGAGCCGATCAGGTAGGCGGTCAGCGTCAGGAGGGCGGTGGTGAGCGTCATGGCGGGCATCGTTGCTGTTCGGGCTAGAATGGCCACAATTCTAGACGAGAGCCGAAATGGATTTCATCTTCATTGAGGAATTGCGGGTCGAAGCCCGCGTGGGGATCTACCCGCGAGAGCGTGTGGCATCGCAAACGGTTGAGCTGAATCTGACCTTCGGTGTGCCCGATGCGGCGGCCGAGCGTGACGATATTGCCGACACGATCGATTATGCGCAGGTGATTGAACGTATCCGCGAGGAACTGGCTGCCCGACATTTCAATTTGATTGAAACCCTGGGCGAGTTCGTGGTGGCCTTGTTGTTTAATGAGTTCAACGCGCCCTGGGTGAAATTGCGCATTGCCAAGATCGGTGTCATGAAAGGGGTGCGGCGCGTCGGTGTATTCATTCAGCGCGGCAAGGACGGGCGTGTGCTTGAATCGGATTGATTACGTGTCATGTTGAATTAAAAAGCCGCCCGGTGGGCGGCTTTTTATTGGTGCTGGCAGTATGCGTTATTTGATCAGCAGCGCGTCGATCGAATTGCCTGCACTCAGCCACGCTTCCACCCAGCGCGGCTTGCGGCCACGGCCTGTCCAGCCGATCTTGGGGTCGTCCGGGTTGGCGTATTTCATCGGAACGCGTTTTCCCTTGGCGGGTGATGCAGCCTTGCGACGGGTTTTGGGGGCGGCTTTCGGGGCGCTCTTGGCGGGCGCGTCGCCCAGTACGTCGTCGAGGGAGACGCCGTGATCTGCGGCGATTTTCTTGAATTGCTTCAGGACATCCCGGCGTGCGGATTCGTCACGTCGACGGATTTCGGTTTCGAGCTTTCCTTGCAGGCGACGTAACTCCGGGACCGTCATTTCACTCAGGTTGATGTCCATTCCAATTCCTCTTCGGTTTTTGTGGTGTGCTTTGGTGGGGGCGAACGCGGTCTTTTAGAAATCAACACGCTCCGGCTGATTTTGCCACTCTTGATTTACTAAAATCAACGCCTTGGCCGAATTAATTTCAACCCTGCACACAACATCACAAAATATACGGCCAATACAGGAATACATATTCGATTTAATGCGTTGGCGCTGCGCGGTCCGTCTGTCAGTGCTCGGTGCCCGTGACCTTGGCGACGCTGACAGGCGTTGGTGAGAGCGCCCGGACGAGATCGTGTGGGTGCAGTGCTACGAGAAAACCGCGCTTGCCACCGTTGATATAAATCAGCGGTAAATCAAGAATGCTTCGCTCGATGAACACGGGTAGTGGCTTGCGTGTGCCGAAAGGCGATGTGCCGCCGACCTGGTAGCCCGTGTGCTTTTGCGCGACATCGGGTTTGCAAGGATGAATCTGACGGTTATCAGTGGCCAGCGCGAGTTGTTTGGTCGCGACGTCGCGATCGCCATGCATGAGTACGAGCAATGGCTTGGCGTTTTCGTTTTCCATGACCAGGGTTTTAATCACCGCGTGTTCTGGCAAATTCAAAAAGCGCGCTGCAAACGAAGCGCCGCCATGGTCTTCGTAGGGGTAGAGGTAGCTCGCGAAGGCGATGTGCGCAGCTTTGAGTGCGCGGGTTGCGGGTGTGTCAGGTGTTGTATTGGCCATGATGTTTTTGAAATTCAGCCCCGTGGATGATGAATGGCGTGCAGTTGCTTGAGTCGTGCACGGGCGATATGTGTATATATCTGGGTGGTTGAAATGTCGGCATGCCCTAACAGGAGTTGTACCACGCGCAAATCGGCGCCGTGATTCAATAAATGCGTGGCAAACGCATGGCGCAGGGTGTGCGGAGAAATGCGGTCGCTGCTAATGCCGGCGCGCGTGGCGTACTGCTTGATGAGCCGCCAGAACATTTGCCGGCTCATGGCGGCGCCTTGCACGGTGACAAACAGGGCATCGGCGTGTCGGCCGGCCAGGATGTCGCTGCGTGCATGTGCGAGATAGTGTCGTAGCCAGTCGCTTGCCGCGGCGCCAATCGGCACCAGACGCTCTTTGTCGCCTTTGCCCAGCACACGCAGCGCACCGTCGTTGAGACTGACTTCAAAGCTGCGCAAACCGATCAATTCAGACACCCGCAGGCCGGTGGCGTAGAGCAATTCGAGCATGGCCTTGTCGCGCATCCCGAGGGAGGTGTCGATATCCGGGGTGTTGAGCAGGGCGTCCACGTCCGCTTCCGACAGGCTTTTTGGAAACCGTGGCGCAGCCATGGGCGGATCGAGTCGCTGGGTCGGGTCATTGCGGATGCGGCCGGACTGCATCAGCGAGTGGAAATACCGGCGCCAGGTCGATAGCAGGCGGCGTTGGCTTGTGGCTTTGGCGCGTTGGCTGAATTCGGCCAGATAGGCGTGCAGATGGCGGGCCTCTGCTTCAAACGGGGCGATGCCGTGACTGGCCTGCAGCCAGCGCGCAAATAGCGTCAGATCGCGCCGATAGGCGGCGAGCGTGTTGCGTGAGAGTCCGTCCGAGAGCCACAAGCCATCGCAAAACGCGTCGAGATCGGCGATGGTCTCGGGCGGGAGGCTCAGCGCCTCTGTTCGTGCTGGATCAGCCATTGCTTGGTGTCGATCAGAAAGCCATCGCGGGCGTGCGCAAATCCACCGAGGGCGTGCTGTGCGACGACACGGTGGCAGGGCACGACGACGGGAAACGGGTTGGCGCCGCAGGCCTGACCCACTGCACGCGCGGCGGTGCCAAGGCGTTGTGCCAGCTGCCCGTAGGCGCGCAGCTCGCCGGGGGCGATGGCGGCAATTTCGGCCCAGACGCGCCGCTGAAAGGCGGTGCCCGCTGGACGCAAGGGCAGGTCAAAGCGGTGTTGGGGGGCGGCGAGGTAGGCACGCAGTTGTCGCTCGGCCTCTCTTGCCAGCGGGTGCGTGCCGGGCGCCGCGGGGGTGTAGGGGGGCAGAAAGCAGATTTCGGTGAGCGCGTCATCGTCCGCGCGAATGCCAAGCGCGCCAAAAGGCGTGGGTAAAACGCTGTCGAATGGGGTGTCGATGCCGGTGGTCATGGCCCCATTGTGGGGGTCTGCCGCACGCGCTTCAAGCGATTTGGGTGCGTGCGGCGAGGCCCGAAGGCCACGCCGCACGCCACGCGGTGGCGCATGCCGCACGCGGCAGGGCCTTACTCGCCGATCAAGGCGCTCTTCAAGTCGCTTTGTGCGGGCGACTCTCCGATCCACACCCGCAGCAGCGCATTGGAGAAGTCGATATTGCCGATCGCCTCGCCGTGGGGTTTGCCATTGACGACGAGACGGGTGCCGCCCGCCGGTGTGAAGTCGATCTGGATGCGCGTGCCTTCCTTGGCCGACTTGAGTGACAGCAGGTTGGCGCGGAAGGCCTCGTTGTCGGCCTTCAGTGCGCTTTGCTCTGCCTCACTCAGATTCTTCTGCAAGCCTTCGGAGAGTGCGTCGGCGAACTGCTCGGCGCTCAGGTCGCGCAGCGTGGTGATGTCGATCCGGCGTGGGCCGGTACTTGCCAAAACTGCCTTGGTGCCTTTGGCCTTGGCGGGCAGGTACAAGCCCATGGCGTAGACCTTGAAGACAAATTTGGTGCGCAGCCCGGCGCCGTTGAGTTGCAAGGTCTGATCGGCAACCTGGCTCTGGTCTTCGAATTTTACGCCTGCGACATCGATTGCCGCGTGGGCAGAGGCGAGGGCGAGGGAAGTGCAGAGGGCGGCCAGCAGTTTTTTCATGATGTCTCCGGATTTGTAATTGAAAAAGCGTCCGGAGCCCCTGCGCACCGGACGCTTCATCCTATCAAAGCCGTCGCACGATCGTGCGAAAAACATGTAGCGAGGTGTTAGCCGCGCACCTCACCATTGCCGAAGACGATCCACTTCTGGCTGGTCAGACCGTCGAGGCCGACCGGTCCGCGGGCGTGGATCTTGTCGGTGGAGATGCCGATCTCGGCGCCCAGACCGTATTCGAAGCCATCGGCAAAGCGGGTGGAGGCGTTGATCATCACCGAGGCCGAGTCGACCTCGCGCAGGAAGCGCATGGCTGCGGTGTAGTTCTCGCTCACGATGCTTTCGGTGTGGCCGGAACTGTAGCGGTTGACGTGTTCAATGGCGGCGTCCAGATCGGCGACCACCTTCACGGCGATGATGGGCGCGAGATATTCCTCCGACCAGTCCGATTCTTCGGCCGGGCGCAGTTTGGCACCGGCGATATTCGCCGCTTCGAGAATGGCCAGGCTCTCGGCGCAGCCGCGCAATTCGACGCCGTGGGCGCTGAGTTTGCGGCCGATGCGCGGCAGCAACTCAGCAGCGACGCTGCGGTCGACCAGCAGCGACTCAGCGGTGTTGCAGGTGCCGTAGCGCTGGGTCTTGGAGTTTTCGACAATGGCCTCGGCCTTATCGGCGTCGGCGGCGCTGTGCACGTAGACATGGCAGTTGCCGTCGAGATGCTTGATGACAGGCACCCGCGCTTCGCGCGAGATGCGCTCGATCAGACCTTTGCCGCCGCGCGGGACAATCACGTCCACAAACTCGGGCAGGGTGATCAGGTGGCCCACGGCCGCGCGATCGGTGGTGTCGACAACTTGCACGGCGGCGGCCGGCAGGCCGGCTTCGAGCAAGCCTTCGCGCACGCAGGCGGCAATCGCCTGGTTGCAGTGCAGGGCTTCCTTTCCGCCGCGCAAAATGGCGGCGTTGCCGGACTTGAGGCATAGCGCCGCAGCGTCGGCGGTGACGTTGGGGCGGGCTTCGTAAATGATGCCGATGACGCCGAGCGGCACGCGCATCTTGCCCACCTGAATACCGCTGGGGCGGCGCTTGACGTCGGTGATTTCGCCGACCGGATCGGGCAGCGCGGCGATTTGTTCGAGGCCGGCGGACATGCTTTCGACGCCGGCGTCGGACAGCGTCAGGCGATCGACCATGGCCGGCTCGAGACCGTCGGCACGTGCTTGCGCCAGGTCGGCGGCATTGGCGTCGAGCAGCACCGACTTCTGTTCGCGCAGGCGGCGGGCAATGGCCAGCAGGGCGGCGTTCTTGGTCTCGGTGGAGGCGGCGGCCAGCTGACGGGAGGCGTCACGCGCCTGTCGTCCGAGGGTCCGCATATAGGCTTCGATGTCCATGGGGCGAGGGCCGTTCAGTTCAATGGGGCGGTAAAAAGAGCAAGGTTACCCCATCGTTGCGCACTGCGGCAAAAACGGCAGATCAGCGCGCCGGGCACAGCCTCAGGCACAAGCGCAGAAACTCGTCCCACACGTCGCCGGCGGCGATGCCCTTGATGACGCGGTCGATGCGGGCGGCGTGGGCCAGCGCGGCGCGGACCTTGCCCGGCGCGAGACGCTGGAGGGCGTGTTGCAAGGCCTTGCGACGGCGGTCGTCAAAGACGCGCTCGGCCTTGAAGGCGGCGGCCAGCGGCTGGCCGTCGGCCTGGGCAGCCTGCAGGCGCGCCAGGGTGCGCACTTCGTTGGCGAGCATCCACAGCAGCAGCGGCGCGGCCGTGCCTTCACCCGCCAGGCCTTCGAGCAGGCGGGTGCAGCGGCCGGCGTCGCCTTCGAGCACGGCGTTGCGCAAGGTGTCGATGTCGTAGCGGGCAACGTCGAGGACGGCTTCGCGCACCGCGTCGAGGCTGAGTTCGCCCGGCGGGTGCAGCAGGGCGAGTTTGGTGATTTCCTGGTGGGCGGCGAGCAGGTTGCCTTCGACGTGATCGGCGATGAAGCCCAGCGCGTCGGCGGAGGCGCTTTGTTGCTGGGCCGACAGGCGCGCCGCAATCCAGCGCGGCAGCTGCTCGCGCGGCGGGGCGTTGCATTCGACGGCGACGCCCTTCTGGCTGAGCGCGCTGAACCAGGCGGTCTTGCGCGCGGCCCAGTCGAGTTCGGGCAGACTGATCAGGGTGATCACATCGCTGGCGGTCGGCTCGGCGGTGTCGGCCAGGCGCTTGAGCGCGTCACCGCCGTCCTTGCCGGGCTTGCCGTTGGGGATGCGCAGATCGATGACTTTGCGGCTGCCGAACAGCGACAGGTTGCCGGTGGCTTCGAACAGGGCCTCCCAGCCGAAGCCGGGGCCGCTGATGAGGATTTCGCGCTCGTCGAAGCCTTGCCGTCTGGCGGCGGCGCGCAGGGCGTCGCCGGCCTCGGAGACGGTCAGCGGCTCATTGCCGTGCAGGACGTAGAGGGCGGCGAGGGGTTTTTCCAGATGGGCGCTGAGCCGGTCCGGATGCAGATTCATTGGGCGGCGGAGGCGTCGAGCTTGATGGCCGCGAGGCGGCGGACCAATTGCTGGGCGATGTCGTCTTCCATGTCGCGGTAGAGCATGGCCTCTTCCTGATCCTTGGCGAGCAGCTGCGTGTCGTCGTAGGTCACATCGCGACGCACGGAGATGCGCTCTGCCGGGCGCACCGTGGTGCCATCGGCGCGTTCGACCGCGAAGCTGAGCGTGGTGACGAGACGATATTCACGCGCTTTGCCGGCCCGGTTCAGGCTGAGAATGTCGCGCTCGCGCTTGATGTTGAAGAGCCGGATGCTGACATCAGCCTCGTTCAGCCGCTCGGTCAGGACGACGCCGTTGATTTCGAGCTGCCGCGCGATGCGGTTCATGAAGCGCTCGTTGCGGTTGGCGTTGAGATACGCCCGCTTGAAGGGCATGTCGAGCTGGCCGCGCAGATGGAAGCCGCAGCCGGCGAGCCCGAACGTGGCGAGGCCGGCGAGAAGCAGGCGTCGGCGGGTCGTATCGTGGCCAGATTTCATGAGTCGAAGCTTCCTTGCAAAGACAGGTGGCGCTAGAGCGGGCGGGCTGGATGCGCCCGCCCGGCCTTAGCAGACGATATTGACCAGGCGGCCGGGTACGACCACGATTTTACGCGCCGGCTTGCCATCCATTGTTTTGACGGCGGCAGCGTCGGCCAGCGCGATCTGCTCGATGGCGTCACGTGCGGCGTCGGCGGCGACCTTGATGCTGCCGCGCAGCTTGCCGTTGATCTGCAGCATCAGTTCGATCTCGTCCTGAACCAGTGCGTTTTCATCGACTTCGGGCCAGGCGGCGTTGAGGATGTCGTCGCCAAAGCCGCAGTCGCGCCACAGTGTGTGGGCGATGTGCGGGGTGATCGGGTTGAGCAGGCGCAGCAGAATCGACAGGCCTTCTTCGGTCAGCTCGGCGTGCGCGGCCGCGTTATCGGCGGGCGCTTTTTCGAGGGCGTTGAGCATTTTCATGCTCGCCGAGGCGACCGTGTTGAACTGGTGCTTGCCGAAGTCGTAATTGGCCTGCTTGAGGCAGCTATGGATTTCGCGGCGCACATCGGCCAGCGCCTCGGGCAGTTTGCCCTTGCCGAGCGTGCGCTCGGCCGGCAGCGCGGCGCGCATCTCGGTGGCGTAGCGGTGGCCGAAGTTCCAGACCCGGCGCAGGAAGCGGAAGGCGCCTTCGACGCCCGAGTCGGACCACTCCAGGGTTTGCTCGGGTGGCGCGGCGAACATCATGAAGAAGCGTGCGGTGTCGGCGCCGTACTGCTCGATCAGCGACTGCGGGTCGACGCCGTTGTTCTTCGACTTCGACATGGTGGTGAGCTCGTGCTCGAGCACCGTGCCGTCGGCCGTCAGCGTGGCGCCGGTGATGTGGCCTTTGGCGTCGCGGCCGATCTCGATGTCTTTTTCCCAGAAATAGTTTTTGCCGCCGCCTTCGGGCTTATGGAAGAAGGCGTTGTTCAGCACCATGCCCTGGGTGAGCAGATTGGTGAAGGGCTCGCGGTAGTTCACCAGGCCGATGTCGCGCATGGCCTTGGTCCAGAAGCGCGAGTAGAGCAGGTGCAGGATGGCGTGCTCGATGCCGCCGATGTACTGGTCGACCGGCATCCAGTAGTTGGTTTCGCCATCGACCATGCTCGCATCGCCCTGGGCGGTGGCGTAGCGCGCGTAGTACCAGGACGAATCCACGAAGGTGTCCATGGTGTCGGTTTCGCGCCGACCCGGCTTGCCGCACTTGGGGCAGTCGCAGGCCAGGAAGTCTTCGCGCTTGGCCAGCGGGTTGCCCGAGCCGTCCGGCACGCAGTCTTCGGGCAGCACGACGGGCAGTTGCTCGTCGGGCACCGGCACCGCACCGCAGCTGTCGCAGTGAATGATCGGGATCGGGCAGCCCCAGTAGCGCTGGCGCGAGACGCCCCAGTCGCGCAGGCGGAACTGCACGCGTTTGGCGCCCAGACCCTTGGTGTCGAGGTCGGCGGCGATGGCGTCGATCGCTTCGAGCGAGCGCAGGCCGTTGTATTTGCCGGAATTGACCAGCTTGCCGGGCTCGGCGTAAGCGTCCATCCACGGCGCGACGACATCGTCGTAGGTGTTTTGTGTCGACGCGACCACCATGGTGATCGGCAGCTTGTACTTGGTGGCAAAGGCGAAGTCGCGCTCGTCGTGCGCGGGCACGGCCATCACGGCACCTTCGCCGTAACCCATCAGAACGTAGTTGGCGACCCACACCGGCAGGTATTCGCCGGAGATCGGGTGCACCACGCGCAGGCGGGTGGGCATGCCTTTCTTTTCCATGGTGGCCATGTCGGCCTCGGCCTGGCTGCCGTGCTGGCATTCGGCGATGAACGCGGCCAGTTCGGCGTCGCCCTGTGCGGCCTGCTGGGCGAGCGGGTGTTCCGCCGCCACGGCGACGTAGGTGGCACCCATCAGGGTGTCGGCGCGGGTGGTGAAGACCTTGAGGACGCCGGCCTTGCCGGTGGTGCTCAGATCGTAGGGGAAGTGGACGTCCACGCCCTCGGAGCGACCGATCCAGTTCTTCTGCATGACGCGAACACGCTCCGGCCAGCCGTCGAGTGTGTCGAGGTCGGCCAGGAGTTCTTCGGCGTAGTCGGTGATCTTGAGGTAGTAGCCGGGGATTTCGCGCTTTTCAACCAGCGCGCCGGTGCGCCAGCCGCGGCCGTCGATGACTTGCTCGTTGGCCAGCACGGTCTGATCGACCGGGTCCCAGTTCACCACCTGCGTCTTGCGCTCGGCAATGCCTTTTTCGAGCATGCGCAGGAAGAACCACTGGTTCCACTTGTAGTAGTCCGGTTTGCAGGTGGCCAGCTCACGACGCCAATCGATGGCGAAGCCCAGCGACTTGAGCTGCTGCTTCATGTAGGCGATGTTGTCGTAAGTCCATTGCGCCGGCGGCACATTGTTCTTGATCGCGGCGTTTTCCGCCGGCAGGCCGAAGGCGTCCCAGCCCATGGGCTGCAACACGTTGTAGCCGCGCATGCGGTGATAGCGCGAGAGCATGTCGCCCAGGCTGTAGTTGCGCACATGGCCCATGTGCAGCTTGCCCGACGGGTAGGGGAACATCGACAGGCAGTAGTATTTCGGGCGCGTTGGATCTTCGCTGACCTCGAAGCTGCGGGCGCTGTCCCAATACTGTTGGGCGGCGGTTTCAATGGCGGCGGGCGTGTACTTGTCCTGCATAGGGCGGCTATCGGTCGGCGGGATTCAAAGCGGGGAAGTATACCGTGAAGCCCGCGTGCTCAGCGGGGGTGGTAAACGAAAAAACGGCACCCGGTCGGTGAGACCGAGTGCCGAACTCCATCAAAGAGAGGGAGGGAGACCGTTGATGCGTTCAGGCGGCGCGACGCGGCACGCCGACGCAGCGCTGCCAGTGGGCAGCGGCATTGGAGAAATCTTCCATCAGTGTCAGCGGCAGGCGCATGACGCGGGCCTGGGTGCGGAAGATGCCGCCCATGCTTGGGGTGCACAAGCTGGCTTCTTCTGCTTCGAGCAGGGCAATGAAGTTGTCCATGGCGGCGCCGATGTATTCGGAGTTGCCGACCCATCCGGTGTCGGTGGTGGCCTGACGAACCGCCTTGCGCCAAAGCGCTTCGGCGCGTTCGGTCGATACGCCAGCACGGCGGGCATACCAGGGAAGCAATTTAGGTGCGTTCATGATGTGTACTCCTTGCGCGCAACAACGCGCCTTCAGCTAACGCCGTCTTTTGGACGGCTTCGTCTCTGCGGGATGGTGCAGAGCAAAACAAACAACTGTTCGAATCCTAGCAAACTCTTCCATGCTTTGGAATTGAGTTAAGTTAAATCGTGTTGCAATGCACAAATAAACCTTACTCAATTGGTCGGGCTTTTGCAAGTAAGTGATTTCCCTAGTGAAAAACCATCCGACCGGCGGCGGCCGGAGGGGTGGGTTAAACTGGTCGTCCATCCCGGAGACCGCATGACTGATCTGCTCGCAACGCTCAACGAAGAACAGGCCCGCGCCGTCACCCTGCCGGCCCAGCACGCGCTCATTCTGGCGGGGGCCGGTTCAGGCAAGACCCGCGTGCTGACGACGCGCATCGCCTGGCTGATCCAGACCGGACAGGCCACAGCGCAAAGCATTCTCGGCGTCACCTTTACCAACAAGGCGGCCAAGGAGATGCATGCGCGGCTGGCGGCAATGCTGCCGGTCAATCCGAAAGCGATGTGGATTGGCACCTTTCATGGTTTGTGCAACCGTTTGTTACGCGCGCACCACCGCGACGCCGGACTGCCCCAGTTGTTCCAGATTCTGGATGCCGGCGATCAGCTCTCAGCCATCAAGCGTTTGCTCAAAACGCTGAACGTGGACGACGAAAAATTTCCGCCGCGTGAGCTCCAGCACTTTATCAATGGGCAGAAAGAGCAGGGCGTGCGCGCGGGTGCCGTTGAAGTTTTTGACGATTTCAGCCGCCGCCGGGTCGAGCTTTACGCCGAGTATGAGGCGCAGTGCCAGCGCGAGGCCGTTGTGGATTTTGCGGAATTGCTGCTGCGCACCTACGAGTTGCTCAGTCGCAATGAACCGCTGCGACAGCACTATCAACGCCGTTTCCGGCACATCCTGACCGACGAGTTTCAGGATACGAACAAGCTGCAATACCTGTGGCTCAAGCTGCTCGCCGGCGGCCAGAGCGGTGAGTCGTCGGCGTGCCTGTTCTGTGTTGGCGACGATGATCAGTCGATCTACCGTTTCCGCGGCGCGGAAGTGGGCAACATGCTGGCCTTCGAGCGCGAGTTCAAGGTACCCAACGTGATCCGCCTGGAGCAGAACTACCGCTCCTGCGGCAATATTCTTGATGCGGCCAACGCGATCATCGCCAACAACACCCAGCGTCTGGGCAAGGAGTTGTGGACCGATCGCGGCGAGGGCGAGCCGATCCGCGTGTATGAGGCGATGACCGACGGCGACGAGGCGCGCTTTGTGGTGGAGGAGATCCAGTCGTTGGTGCGCGACGGCATGTCGCGCTCGGACATTGCCTTGCTGTACCGCGCCAACGCGCTGTCGCGGGTGCTGGAGCACCAGTTGTTTTCGTCCGGCGTGTCTTACCGGGTGTATGGCGGCTTGCGCTTTTTTGAGCGCCAGGAGGTCAAGCACGCGCTGGCCTATCTGCGCCTGATCGCCAATCCGGACGACGATACGGCCTTTGCGCGGGTGGTGAATTTCCCGACGCGCGGCATCGGCGCCCGTTCGCTGGAGGCGCTGCAGGACGCGGCGCGAACCTATAACAGCAGCTTGTACGCCACGGTGTCGCATCTGTCGGGCAAGCCGCGCGCGTCGATTGGTGCCTTTGTGCAGTTGATTGAATCCTTGCGCAGCGCGACGGCGAATCTGCCCTTGCCCGAGGCGGTCGATCATGTACTCGACCAGTCCGGCCTGCGCGCGCACTACGAGAGCCAGAAAGAAAAGGACGGCCGCGAGCGGCTGGAGAACCTGGACGAAATCATCAGCGCCGCGAGCAATTTTGTGGCCGAAGCCGAGGCGCCCGAGCCGGCCGTCGAGCATCCCTTGCTGGCCGACTTTCTCGCGCATGCCTCACTTGAGGCGGGCGACCATCAGGCCGATGCCAGCGAAGATGCGGTGCAGTTGATGACGGTGCATGCTGCCAAGGGACTGGAGTTCGATGTGGTGTTTGTGTGCGGGCTGGAGGAGGGCTTGTTCCCTCATGAAAACAGCCTGATGGAGACCGATGGTCTGGAGGAAGAGCGGCGCCTGATGTATGTGGCGGTGACGCGGGCGCGTCAGCGCCTGTATGTGTCGCTGGCGCAAAGTCGCATGCTGCACGGTCAGACGCGCTACAAAATGCGTTCGCGCTTTCTTGAGGAAATCCCCGAGCCGTTGACCAAATGGCTCACACCGCGCTCCGCCAGCGGCCAGATGGCGGCTCGGCCGAACCACTTTCCGTCGTCACCGGCCAGCGTGCCGCGGCGCCCGGCCAGTGCGGCACGTGCGCCGGGGCGGGATCTGGGCGGACTGCGGATCGGGCAGAATGTGCGTCACGCGCGCTTCGGCGTGGGCATTATCGTAGCGGCCGAAGGCAGTGGGTCGGACGCGCGGGTGCAGATCAATTTTGGTTCGCAGGGGATGAAGTGGTTGCTGATGTCGGTGGCCAAACTCGATCCAGCATAGGCGCGTTCAGTCGCCTGACAGCGCCCGTTGAAGCAGCCGGCGGACCGTGCCGGGGTCGAAGGGTTTGTCGCAAATGCCCGAGACGCCGGCATTTTCAATCGCAGCCAGCCGGCTGGCGTCCTGCTCGCTGGTCACCATGAGGATGGGCACGGAGGTCTGCCAGCTGTGCTGGCGGATGTGTTCGACCAGTGCCTTGCCGTCCATCTCGGGCATGTTGTAGTCGGTCACCACCAGATCGACCATGGTGTCGCCCAGAATGCCGGCGGCCTCGGCGCCGTTGTCGGCTTCGATGAAGTGGCGCAGGCCAAGCTGCTCGAGCACCCGGCGAATGCATTTGCGCGCATGCGGGCTGTCGTCCACCAGCAGCACTTTCAGTTCTTCCAGATCCAGGTCCCAATCGGTGATCGGCTCGACCGCGTGCATGTCGAGCGTGGCGTTGATGGCTTGCGCCAGCTGGTCGGTAGTGAAGGGTTTTGGCACGATGGCGCAGACGCCGGACTGGCGCACCGGGTCGAGTGCCTGAGGGCGGGTTTCGCTGGAGACCAGGATGAATGCGACGTCTTCCGTGGCCGGATCGGTACGCATGCTGTGAACGAGATCCGTGCCCAGCATGTCGGACAGGTACAGTGCACTGATGACGATGTCCGGGCGGTGCTGCGACATGCTCGTGAGGGCTTGGGCACCATGCTCCGCGTGGCGTGGCGATGGGATGCCCAGGGCTTCGCAGGTCTGCGTGATGACCTTGCGCTGCATTGACGAGGGTTCGACGATCAGCAGTTCGAGATCGGTGGTGTTGATCGTTGTGGCCATAGGGTGTCTCCGGCGTACCTCTGTTCGTTAACCCTTAGCGGCCTGAGCGCGAGATTCTTCAATTTCATGCACCGAGGCGAGGAATAGCGAGTGGGCTTCGGCTGTTTACGCGCTTGAGCACCTCGCGCAGCGTGCTTTCAAACCCCTTGGAACCTGGAGAGTCGAACGTGAAAAAACACATGATGCGTATCGTGGTGGCCGCAATGAGTTTTGGTGTGGCGGCAGGTGTGTCCGCGCAGCTGAAGCCCGAAGAGATGATCAAGACCCGTCAGTCGGGCTACACCTTCATGGCCTGGAATATGGGCAAGATCAAAGCACAGGTGGTCGACGGCAGCGTGCCTTTCAACAAGGATCAGGTCCTGGCCGCAGCCAATGTGGTTGCCGCGGTGGCCAATTCGGGCATGGGGGCGTTGTACGCGCCGGGCACCGACAAGGGCATGGGCTGGAAAGAGACGCGGCTCAAGCCGGAATTCTTTCAGGAGCAGGACGAAGTGCGCAAGATCGCCATGAACTTCATCCAGCAGGCCAACACCCTGCAGCAAGTGGCGGCCACCGGGGATCAGGCGGCGATCAAGACCCAGTTTGGTGAAATGGGCAAGGCCTGCAAGGCGTGCCACGACAAGTACCGCCGCGAAGAGTAAGCCTCGCTGCGCAGTAGAGCGGCCACCCGAGGGTGGCCGTTATCGTTTCTCAGCGCGTTCTACCACGCGGGTGTGTCAATGGCTGCCGGTGGCGGGGGCGGCGGCAGCAATGCGCCGCTGGCGATCCACGCCGTCGATGCACCGATGCTCAGTGAAACGATCAAGGCGACCGGCCCGGCGCGTCGCGGCGTGGGCGGCGCGGGTTTGGTGACGGGCTTCCGGCCGTTGATCATCGGCCGAATCAGCGGGTCTTTCTTGACGAAGCGGTAGAACAGCAGCGCGGCCAGATGCAAGCCGATGAGCGTAAAGATTGCCCACTCGCCGCGGCGGTGCCAGCCGGTGAGTGCGTCGGACACATCCTTGCTGACGGCGGCGTAGAGTGGCCCGGTGAAGGCGATATCGTCATTGGCCGCCAGGCCGGTTGCCGCCTGCGCGAGCAGCACGAGCAGCATGGCGAGCACCGACAGCGCACCGAGCGGATTGTGACCGATGCCCTGCCACTGGCCGCGCAGATAGGCTGCGATGGTGGCCGGGCCGCGGACGAATTGGGCAAAGCGCGCGGTGTGGCTGCCAACGACGCCCCAGGCCAGCCGAAAGCCGAGCAGGCCGACAATTGCCAGCCCGAAGCGGCCGTGCCAGAGCATGGCATTGCCGCCGATCTTGGTGCTGATGATGGCCCCGATGACGCACACGACCAGCAGCCAGTGGAACAGGCGGGTGGGCAGGTCCCAGATCAGGATGGTGGGTTTGGACATGGGGTGGCTCCGGCAACGATGCTGACGAGGTCAACACCGTTTTCGGCGACAGTATTCCCGCTGCGCGCTCAGGTGCCGTATTTGCGGGCCAGCGTGTCGTGCAGGGCGATGAATTCCTGCGACAGCTTGTGCCTCGGATCGAGGTGAATCATCGGCTTGGCCTGCTCGTGCGATTCCTTGATCTTGACCGAGGCCGACAGATAGGGCGCGATGATGGGCAGGCCTTCGTCGATCAGCTCCTGCACCACTTTGCGCGGCAAACTGGCGCGCGGCTGGAACTGGTTGACCACGATGCCTTCGATGGCCAGATCCGGATTGTGGTCGGCGCGGATTTCATCCACGTTGGCCAGCAGCGAATACAGCGCGCGACGCGAGAAATCATCGCAGTCGAAGGGGATCAGGCAGGCGTCGGCCGCAATCATGGCCGAGCGGGTGAAGAAGTTGAGCGCCGGCGGGGTGTCGATGTAGATCACGTCATAGTCGTCGGCGAGCTCGTCGAGCGCTTCGCGCAGCTTGAAGATCTTGTAGCGCGACTCGAGCTTGCCCTGCAGCTCTTCGAGGTCCGGATGCGAGGGCATCACATGCAGGCGAGTGAAAGGGCTGACGGCCACGAAGTCGTCCAGCGGCTTGGGGTTGAGCTTGAAGTTCAGCGTCTGATCGAAGAAATCGGCCAGCGAATTTTCCAGTTCATCGGTGGCGTCGCCGAGCAGGTAACGCGTGGAATTGCCCTGCGGGTCGAGGTCGACCACCAGCGTGCGCAGCCCGTTGTGGGCGCTGATCGCCGCGAGGTTGCAGGTAATGGTGGACTTGCCGACGCCCCCCTTCTGGTTGAAGACAACTCGTCGCATGCTGGCCGATCTCCCAAGGTTCCGGATGAATGAACGTTGGGCGCATTTTGCCAGTTAATGCTGCATTGCGGTGAGTGCCGGCTGTGCGATGTTCTTCCGTCGGAAGCAATTTCTGCGGATAATGCGTCGGTCCGCCCGGAATGCGGCGCCGGCCTCTCCCCGGCTAGCGTCGTATCGCTCCACGGCCAGCACGATATATGCTGAGCAAAGAAATCAAACCATACTGTGGATGTTCGCAATTGGCGGGTGGTGCTCCGACGCGTAGGCTGTCGGGGTTGATCGTTGCATATCTATCGAGGGAGACACAATGGATCAGGATTTCATCGCCGCTGCGCTTGAGTATCACCGTTCACCGACACGCGGCAAAATTTCGGTGGTACCCACCAAGGGCTTGACCAATCAGCGCGATCTGGCGCTGGCCTACTCGCCTGGCGTTGCCGCAGCCTGCGACGCGATCGTCGCTGACCCGGCGCAAGCCAGCGAACTCACCTCGCGCGGCAATCTGGTGGGGGTGATTACCAATGGCACCGCCGTGCTTGGCCTGGGCAATATCGGCCCGCTGGCCTCCAAGCCGGTCATGGAAGGCAAGGGCTGCCTGTTCAAGAAGTTTGCCAACGTCGATGTGTTCGACCTTGAGTTCGACCAGAACGATCCGGACAAGCTCATCGAGGCCATCGCGGCGCTTGAGCCGACGCTGGGTGGCGTCAACCTGGAAGACATCAAGGCGCCCGAATGCTTCTATATTGAGAGAGAGCTGCGTAAGCGCATGAAGATCCCGGTCTTCCATGACGACCAGCACGGCACCGCCATCATCTCCTCGGCGGGTCTGATCAATGGCCTGAAAGTGGTCGGCAAGGACATCGGCAACGTCAAGCTGGTGTGTTCCGGTGCCGGCGCGGCGGCCATCGCCTGCCTGGATCTGATGGTCAGCCTCGGTCTCAAGCGCGAAAACATCTATGTGTGCGATTCGCGCGGTGTCATCCGTGTGGGCCGCGACGCCAACATGGAAGCCAACAAGGCGCGCTACGCGCAGCAGACCGACCTGGCGACCCTGAATGAGGTGATCGACGGCGCCGATATCTTCCTCGGGTTGTCCGCTGCCGGTGTGCTCAAGCCCGAGATGGTCGCGCGCATGGCGGATCAGCCGCTGATCTTCGCGCTGTCGAACCCGACGCCGGAAATCATGCCGGAAGAAGCCAAGGCCGTGCGCCCGGATGCGGTCATCGCCACCGGTCGTTCCGACTACCCGAACCAGGTCAACAACGTCCTGTGCTTCCCCTTCATCTTCCGTGGTGCGCTCGACGTGGGCGCCACCACCATCACCGAAGAGATGAAGCTGGCCTGCGTCAAGGCCATTGCCGAACTGGCCGAGGCCGAGCAGAGCCATGCCGTGGCGTCCTATGCCGGCGCCGAACTGAGCTTTGGCCCTGACTACATCATCCCGAACCCCTTCGATCCCCGCCTGATCGTCAAGATCGCACCGGCGGTGGCCCGTGCGGCGATGGATTCGGGCGTGGCGACGCGCCCGATCGAAGATTTCGCGGCCTACATCGAAAGCCTGTCGGACTTTGTCTACACCTCCGGCATCATCATGAAGCCGGTGTTCTCGCAGGCCAAGAAGATCGAACCGCAACACAAGCGGGTGATCTACGCCGAAGGCGAAGATCCGCGCGTGCTGCATGCGGTGCGAGCGGTGATCGAAGAAGGCCTGGCCCGTCCGATCCTGATCGGTCGTCCGGCCGTGATCGCGCGCCGCATTACGCAAGTCGGTCTTGATCTGGTCGAGAATCGCGACTTCGAGATCGTCAACACCGAGGACGACCCGCGCTACCGCGAGCTGTGGCAGGAATACCATCAGCTGATGGCACGCGATGGCGTGACCGAAGAAATCGCACGCGCCAAACTGCGACGCGACACCACCCTGATCGGCGCCATGCTGCTGCGTCGGGGCGATGCCGATGCGCTGGTGTGCGGAACCTTTGGTACCTATGACGATCACCTCCGTCAGGTTGAGGATGTGATCGGTCTGGCGCCGGAGGCCAAGCGCTTTGCCACCATGAGCATCCTTCTGCTGCCCAAGCGGGTGCTGGCAATCACCGATACCTACGTGAACGAGAACCCGGACGCCGACGAAATCGCTGATATTGCGGCGATGGCTGCGGACGAGATGAAGCGTTTCGGCATCAAGCCCAAGGTTGCTTTGTTGTCGCACTCCAACTTCGGCAGTGCGCGTTCAAAGTCGGCGCTGAAAATGCGTACGGCGCGCGACCTGCTGGTGGCGAACCGGCCGGATATCGAGTGCGATGGCGAGATGCATGCTGATGCGGCACTCAGTCAGGATATTCGTAACAGTGTCAATCCCGAGTCGACACTGATCGGTGAAGCCAACCTGCTGGTGATGCCGAACATCGATGCGGCCAATATCAGCTTCAACCTGTGCAAGCTGGCCAACAGTGATGGTGTAACGGTCGGGCCGATCCTGCTCGGCGCCGACAAGTCGGTGCACATCCTGACCTCCTCGGCGACGGTCCGTCGCCTGGTCAACATCACGGCGCTGGCCGTGGTGGATGCCGCGGAGTCTCGCGCACGCTGATTGCATCATCCATGCAACATGATGCGGGGCACCTTCGGGTGCCCCGTTTTTTTGTCGCCCGGGCGCGCTGACGCCGCACGAAGACATCGACAACGCGCCCTTGAAATCGCACACGGCTAGAATAGGCTCTCGATTTCAATCTGTGGTTTGATCATGATGTGTCGTTGTGCCTCCATTCTGTGTGTTGCATTCTTCACGCTGGCAGCGCTCCCCGCGGGTGCCGAGCGCTTGCTGTCGGCGGAGCGGGCGTACGCGCGTGCTGGCGAGGCGTTCGTGTTGACCGTCGTGGATACGCGCGTGCAAGCGGCACTGCCCGAGCAGCTGGACGCCAGGCTGACGCTCGGCGACCGCAAGCTCACCGTGCGGCTGAATGCGCAGGCGCCGGCCGTCGGCGCGACGCGGCGTTACAGCTTTGACTGGCCGGCCGAGGCGCTGGGTTTGTCGATTGTCAGTTTGAACGCTGACAGCAGTGCGCAGCTGATGGTGCTGGCCGAGCGCCCGGGCTGGAGCGCGGGCGAAGATCCGCTCGCGCGTCAGCAAAACCTGCCGACCGCAGTCGGCGCGGCCGCGCCCGCCGCACAGGTCGCCGCAGATGTCATCCCGCCCAAGCCGGCGCTGTCTTTTTACGACCCGATGTACTTCATTTTTGGCGCCAACAGTGGTGCGTCAGCGCGTTTCCAGCTGAGCTTCAAATACCGCTTGTTTGATGATGAAGGTGCCGTCGTCGGCGTGCTGCCTTTCCTGGGCGGCCTGCATTTCGGCTATACCCAGACCTCGCTGTGGGATCTGGATTCCGACTCGGCGCCCTTTCGCGACACCAGCTATCGCCCGGCGCTGTTCTATGAGTGGGATATTCCCGTCGCCGCCGGCAGTCGCCACCAGAGCTGGCTGCGCGCCGGTGTCGAGCATGAGTCCAACGGTCGCGACGGCGAGAAGTCGCGCAGTATCAATATCGCCTTTGTGCAGGCGGACTGGCAGTATCGCCTCGGCGAGGGCAAGAGCCACATCGGCGTCACCCCCAAGCTGTGGGGCTATCTCGAGAAGTCCGACAACCCGGATATCCATCGCTATCGTGGCTATGGCGAGCTCGGGCTGCGCTTTGGCCGTGACGATGGCTGGCTGGCCAAATTGATGCTGCGCCGGGGCAAGGGCGGGGTCGGCACCTCGCAGGTCGATGTGTCCTACCCGCTGCGCCAGAGTATCTTTTCGTCCGTCGGCGCCTTCCTCCATCTGCAATACTTCGATGGTGAAGGAGAAACGCTGCTGGACTACCAGCGCGCCGGCCAACCACAATTGCGGATCGGTGTTTCGATCGTCCGCTGATCGCAGGAGAACACATATGAGTCACGCCATTCGCTTCCACGAAACCGGCGGCCCCGAGGTTTTGCGCTGGGAGGCGGTCGACGTGCCGGCGCCGGCCGCGGGCGAAGTGACGCTACGCCAGCACGCTGTCGGCCTCAACTTTATTGATACCTACCACCGCAGCGGGCTGTACCCGGTGCCGCTGCCCTCGGGCATCGGGCTCGAAGGCGCGGGCGAAGTCACTGCCGTGGGTGAGGGGGTCACCGAACTGCGCGTCGGTGACCGTGTGGCCTACGCAGGCGGCCCGATCGGCGCTTACGCGCAGCATCGCAACATGCCGGCCGACCGGCTGGTGAAGCTGCCCGATGCCATCAGTTACGATCAGGGCGCGGCCATGATGTTACAGGGGATGACGGCGCAGTATCTTTTGCGCCAGACCTACCGGGTGCAGCCGGGCGACACCATTCTCATTCACGCCGCCGCCGGTGGCGTCGGGCTGATTGCCTGCCAATGGGCCAAGGCGCTGGGCGCGACGGTGATCGGCACCGTGGGTTCGGATGAAAAAGCCGCGCTGGCCAAAGCGCATGGCTGCGATCACACGATTCTTTACAGCCGCGAAAAATTTGCCGACCGTGTGCGCGAGATCACCGGCGGCAAGGGCGTACCGGTGGTGTACGACTCGATCGGCAAGGACACCTTCATGGACTCGCTCAGCTGCCTGCGGCCGCGCGGCATGATGGTGACTTACGGCAATGCCACCGGGCCGGTTGCGCCCTTTGATCTCAGCCTGCTGGCCAAGATGGGCTCGCTGTTCGTGACCCGGCCGACGCTGTTTGGCTACGCGGCCGAGCGCGCCGATCTGGTGGCCATGGCAACTGAACTGTTCGACATCGTGGGCAGCGGCAAGGTGAAGATTGAAGTGCGGCAACGCTATGCGCTGGCCGATGCGGCGCAGGCGCACCGCGATCTTGAGGCGCGCAAGACCACCGGGTCGACCGTGCTGGATCCGGCATGATGTGGCCCGCGCGCCGCTGGGCGCTTGCTCTGCTGATGGCTTTTGCCATGGGCGCGCAGGCCGCCGAGCCGATGCCGAGCCCGGCCGGTGCGGCGCATCTGAAGGCCGAGCGGGTGCGCATCGAGCGCGCTTTCGTCGACGAGGTCGTCGGTATAGCGGGCGCGTCCGCGGCGCAGGTACGGCGGGGCATCCCCGATGGCCCGCGCATCACTGATACCGGTCGTAGGGTCATTGAAAGCCTTGAGCATCAAATTGGTCGTCCGCTGAGCGACGACCAGCGTGCCGCCATTCAAGCGGCCGATGCGCGGCGCGAGGCGGCCCTGGCTCGCGCGCGGGCCGAAGCGGCCCGGCGCTGATACACCCACAATAACAAGGACATTTCCCCATGGACCTCCCTGCCCACCAACTGACCATGACGGTGTTGATGACCCCCGAGATGGCCAACTTTTCTGGCAAGGTGCACGGCGGCGCCGTGCTGCGCCTGCTCGACCAGGTGGCCTATGCCTGCGCCAGCCGCTATGCCGCACGCTATGTGGTGACGCTGTCGGTCGATCAGGTGATGTTCCGTGAGCCGATCATTGTCGGTGAACTGGTCACCTTCCTGGCCAGCGTGAATTACACCGGCAAGTCGTCGATGGAAGTGGGCATCAAGGTCATGGCCGAGAACATCCGTACCCAGAATGTGCGTCACGCCAACAGCTGTTTCTTCACCATGGTGGCGGTGGACGACGAGGGCAAACCCGCGCCGGTGCCGGCGCTGCGGCCATTCAGCCCCAAGGAGAAGCGGCGCTTCGAGGCCGCCGAGGCCCGCAAGGCCTTGCGCCACGAGCTGGAAAAGCGCTTTGCCGAAACCCACGGCCACGAGGAAAAGGGCTGACACACCGCCTGCGCCCTGTTCTCAAGGCCTTGCGCTGAGCGCGGACGACATCGCGATGTCGTCACATTCGTCTGGTGTATAAGAAGCGCATGCCTGCACCCCGCATCCCGACCCCCGAGGAATTTGCCGACGCCTTGTTTGCGCGCGTGCCGGTCGTCTGGGCGACGGCGGGTCTGATCGCGGCAAATCTACTGATCTTTGCCGGGCTGGCCTTGAGCGCGGGCGCGGTATGGCATATCCCCGGTGCCTTGCTCGCCGACTGGGGCGGCAACTACGCGGTGCAAACTTATGGCGGGCAGCCGTGGCGGCTGATCAGCGGTGTGTTTCTGCACGGTGGTCTGCTGCATGTGTCGCTCAACATGCTGGCGCTCTATCAGGGCGGGCAGCTGGCCGAGCGGGTGTTTTGCTCGCGGCCTTTTCTGTGGATCTATCTGGCCTGTGGCATCGTCGCCAGCGTGGCCAGCGTGTGGTGGCGGCCGAGCGGCCTGAGCATCGGCGCCTCGGGGGCGGTGTTTGGCGTATTCGGGGCCTTGCTTGGCTATGTGCTGGTCAGCCGCGATGCCATCCCCGCCGATACGGCGCGGCGCTTGCGGCGCGGTTTGCTGATTTTCATTGCCTACTCCCTGGCCGCTGGGCTGCTGATTCCCGGTATCGACAACGCTGCGCATATTGGCGGTTTGCTGACCGGCATCGTGCTCGGCGCCGCCTTGGCGCCGGCGAGTCGGCAGGCGCCCGGCGCGCGGCGGCGTGCGGGGTTGGGCGGCTCCCTGGTGGTTTTGGCGACGGCGGTGTTGTGGGCGACCGTAACGCCGCCGCAGCGTCCGGCGCCGACGCTGGGCGCTTTGCCCGAAGCCTTGCAGCAGCAAGTGTCCGAGACGGAATATCGCTTGGTGACGCGCCACCATCTGGTGGTCGATGCCTTGCGCAGTGGTCAGATGACCACCCAGGAAGGCCTGCGGGTGATCGAAACCGAATTGATGCCGGGCTGGGCGGCGCTGGCCGATGCGCTGGACGCGGCCCCGGCCAGTGCCTGGCAGGCGCCGGTGTTTGCGCGCTACGCCCGCACCCGTCGCGAGGCGCTACAGGCGCTGTTGATGGGGATGGAAACCGGCGATCCACGTTGGCTGGATCTGTCGAACGCGTTGCAGACGGCGGCGGATACGCAGATCAGCCAGGCTTTGCGGGTCGCGCCACCGACGCACGACTGAATATTTCTCCCCGGGTGGCTTGGCCGAGGGATGACGAGGTTATTGATGACCGCTTTGCTTGATGCGCTGGCGTTTTCCTTTTCAGTCACCGGCCCGATCTTTGTCGTGCTGGCGCTGGGTGTCGGCCTGATGCGAATCGGCCTGCTCAATGACAACTTCGTCGATACCGGCGCGAAGCTGGTGTTCAACGTCGCCTTGCCAGCGCTGCTGTTCATCAGCATCAGCAAGACGCGCTTCGACGCGGCGGCCAATTTCAATTTGGTCCTGTTCGGACTGGCCGGCACCGGCCTGATTTTCATCGTGCTGGAGTGGGCCGCGCGGCGCTGGGTGCCGGTGGCGGCTGATCGCGGGGTGTTTGTGCAGGGCTGCTTCCGCTCGAACATGGGCATCATCGGCCTGGCCTACTGCGTGAATGCCTACGGCGACGCCGGGCTGGTGGCGGCGTCCCTGTACCTGGGCATAGTCACCATTTTCTACAACGTGCTGGCGGTGATCACCTTGAGCCGTTCGCTGGGTACGCATCGCAGTGTGGGCCAGTTGGCCAAAGGGATCGTCCGCAATCCGCTGATCATTGGCATCGTGCTGGCCTTGCCGGTGTCCTGGGCGGGGATCGAGCTGCCGGCGCTGATGCTCAAATCCGGCCAGTATTTTGCCAATCTCACCTTGCCGCTGGCCTTGTTGTGCACCGGTGCGGCGCTGGACTTCGGGCAGTTGCGCCGCGATCTGCGAACCACCGTGCTGGCGGGCGGGATCAAATTGCTGGCGGTGCCGCTGGTGTTTGTGGCCTGTGGCGTCGTTGCCGGCTTTCGCGGGGTTGATCTGGGCGTGCTGATGCTGATGTCGGGCGCGCCGACCGCCGCCGCCAGCTATGTCATGGTGCGTGCGATGGGCGGCAACGCGGTGCTGGCGGCCAATATCATCGCCGTGACCACACTCGGTTCCATCCTTACCACCAGCGTGGGGGTGATGGTCCTGCGCGCGGCGGGCCTGATGTAGGCGGCGCTGCCGCTACGACAGACGGCCGCGTGACGGGGTGGCGATCAGCAGATCGACGTCGTGCACATCGAGAGGTTTCGAGAACAGGTAACCCTGGGCCTCGAGGCAGCCGCGTTCGCGCAGGAAGTTCTGCTGGGCAGGGGTTTCGACGCCTTCGGCGATCAATGCCAGCCCGAGGCTGCCGGCCATGGCAATGATGGCTTCGGTAACGGCCACGTCGTTGGGGTCGCCGGGCAGGTCCTGGACGAAGGAGCGATCGATCTTGATGCGGTCGATCGGCAGGTACTTGAGCAGCGATAGCGACGAGAAGCCGGTGCCAAAGTCGTCGATCGAGATCATCACGCCGAGGGCCTTGAGCCGGCCGAGCAGTTCCCGGCTGTGATCGACCGACTGCAGCGTGCTCTCGGTGATCTCCAGATCCAGCTGTGCGGCCGGAAAACCGGTGAGCGCGAGGGTGTCGCGGACGGTGACGTCGAAGTCGCCGGCGCGCATCTGCCGGGCGGAGACGTTGACCGCCAGGCGCAGGTCGGTAAAGCCGGCCGCGATCCAGGCGCACGCCTGTGCGCAGGCGGTATGCAGCACCCAGCTGCCGATGTAGTCGATCAGGCCGGACTCCTCGGCTACGGGGATGAAGCGGTCTGGTCCGATGCGACCGTGGGTCGGTTCATCCCAGCGGATCAGCGCCTCGAAACCCAGCAACTGGCCGTCTTCGAGGCGTACGACGGGTTGATATTGCAGTACAAACTGCTCGTCGGCGATGGCGCGGAGCAGGCCTTGCTCGATGTGCAGCCGCTCCATGGCGCGATCGGCCATTTCGGAGGAATAGAAGGCATAGCGGTTGCGGCCACGCTCTTTGGCGCCGTACATGGCGCTGTCTGCTGCCTTGATCATGTCGTTGAAATCGGTGGCATTGTCCGGATAGACGGCAATGCCGATACTCGCCGAAACGCTGAGGCGCTCGTGTTCGAGTTCGATGACCGTGCGGATTTCGCAGAGCAGCTTCTCGGCCAGGCTGGCGCAGTCTTCAAGTCGGGAGACTTCCGGCACGACCACCAGAAACTCGTCGCCGCCGAGCCGGATGGCGGTGTCGGTCCGCCGCAACACGCGGAGGATGCGTTGCGCGACTTCGCTCAGCAGCTGGTCGCCGGTCGCGTGGCCCATGGTGTCGTTGATCAGCTTGAAGCCGTCGAGGTCAATGAACAGCACGGCCATGCGGCTGCCGTTCTGGTCGGTGCGTTCGATTTCCTTCTCGATGGTGTCCTGGAGCATGTTGCGATTGCCCAGGCCGGTCAGCGTGTCGTGAAAGGCCAGGTGATTGATCTGCGCTTCGGCACGGCGCAAGGCGCCGGTGTCGGAGATGGCCAGCACATAGTTGCCGATCTGCCCTTGGGTATCGCGCACGACGCACAGGTGCTGCCACGACGGCAGCAGGGTGCCGTCCTTGCACACACAGGCCACCTCGCCGCTCCAGAAGTCCGAGCCGCTCTCGCTCAGCTTGGTGGCAAAACTGTCATCGTGGCGTCGGGCGTAGAGAAAGTCGTCCGGATCGCGTGTCAGGACATCCCTTTCGGCGTAGCCCGTCATCTCGGTGAAGGCCGGGTTGACTGAAACGACACGGCGCTGGGCGTCGAGAATGGCGATTCCTTCGCCGGTGCTGGTAAATACCACCGCGGCCCGTCGCAGATGCTCCTCCTGGCGGCGCTGAGCGGTGACGTCTCGGATGACGCCGATGGCGCGGCCCAGATCGCCGTCCGGGCCGGCAAAGGCGCGGGCGTGGAAATCGACCCAGCCGTTTCGGCCGGTGTCTGGCGATTCGCGCAGTTTGACGGTGGTGCGAATCGCCTCGCCGCGAGTCAGGGCGTTGGCGATGGCGGGGCGGTAGGCCGGCTCGATACGCGTCAGAAACCCGCCGTCGGCATCGTCGAGTGACGCAGGCATGTCTCCGAGAATCGCTTCGAACTGCCCCTCGCCGATGAATTGCCGGGCGGCGGCGTCCCATTCCCAAACGCCCAGGCCGGCGACATCGACCGCCAGGCGCAGGCGCTCCTCGCCTCTTTCAACGTCGAGTTCGGCCCGGCGTCGGGCCAGGGCCATGCGCACGGTCGCCTGCAAGGCGCGGGTCTCGACCGGTTTGACAAGATAACCGTAGGGGCTGCTTTTTTCGGCCTGGTCGAGCATCGACTGGCCCGCAAAGGCGGTCAGGAACAGGACCGGAATATTGTGCTGCTGAAACACCCGAGCGGCCTCGGTCCCGTCCATCTCGCCATCGAGGTGGATGTCCATGAGCACCAGATCCGGCTTCAGCTGCGGCCCTTCGGCGACAGCCTGCTCGCCGCTGGAGACGACCATCACGACATCATGTCCAAAGGACTCAAGTGTCTGGCGAAGGTCGAGCGCGACGATGCGCTCGTCTTCGACGATCATGATTCGGCCGGTCATTTTGCCTCCTGCGTGGTTGTGCTGATGTTCAGCTCGAAGCGGGTGCCTTGCTCGCGAAACACCTGCCATTGCCCACCCGCCTGGTCGCTGAGCAACGGAATCAACTGCATGCCGAGTGTGCGGCTGGTGCCCGGCGAGACCTCGGGTGGCAGGCCGACGCCATCATCGGCCACGGTGATCGCGCAGTGATCCTTGTCGATCGGCGCGAGCGTGACCTTGATGTGGCCGCTGCGCCCATCCGGAAAGGCGTGTTTGATGGCGTTGGTCACCAGTTCGTTGACCAGCAGTCCGCAGGACACGGCGCGTTGCAGGTTGAGATGTACCGGCTCGGCGGCATTGACCTGCAGGCTGAAGCGGGCCGGGCCGTCGCGGTAGCTTTCTTGCAGCAGCGCGCACAGGCGCTGAAGATAGGTGGCCAGGTCGACCTGCGAGAAGTCGTTGCGTTCATAGAGCAACTGGTGGATCAGCGCCATCGCCTTGACCCGCCCCTGACTCTCCGACAGTGCCCGGCTGACCGAAGGGTCGGCGTTGCGCGCTTGCAGGTTGAGCAGGCTGGAGATGACCTGCAGGTTGTTTTTCACCCGGTGGTGGATTTCGTGCAGCAGTACGGTTTTCTCTTCGAGTGAGCGCTCGATCATCTGGCGGTCGGCCTTGCGGCGGGTGACGTCCTGGATGGTGGCCAGCACCATGGTGCCGGCTTCGGTCGGGATCGGGTTGAGGCCGATTTCGACCGGAAACTCGCTGCCGTCCTTGCGCCGTGCGTAGAGCTCGCGCCGCCCGGCCATGTCGCGCGCCGTCGGCTCTTCCAGGTAGCCCTGGAACAGCGCGCCATGGGCGCTGCGGTGGCGCTGCGGCATGAGCATCTCGATGGTATGGCCGAGCATCTCGTCGCGGGTGTAGCCGAAAATGCTCTCCATGCCGGCATTGACCAGCACCATCTGTCCGGCGGTGTCGACCATCGCCAGACCATCGGGTGCCGATTCCACGACCTGGCGGAAGCGTTGCTCCGAGCGTTGCAGCGCCGCCTCGCCCGCCTTGCGGTCGCTGACGTCGATGGCGCTGTAGATCAAATGAGTGACCGTGCCGTGGCTGTCATGTACCGGAGACAGGATCAGGTCGATGGTGACAGACTTGTTGCCCACCATGCGCTTGTCGATGTCGAAACGCGGTGTGGCGCCGGCGGCTGCGTTGTGCACGGCACGGCGGATGCGTCTTGCGGTGTCGGGTGTCAGGCTCCACCAGTAACAGTCCCAGAACTTGCGGCCGCGCACCTCATCGAGCGTGATGTCGGCCGCTTCCAGCGATGCCCGGTTGGCCTCCAGTACCGTGCCGTCCGGCGCCAGCACGCCGACGAAGGTGAAGATGTGATCGAGGATGTTTTGCGCCTGGGGCCGGTCGGCCGGGGCGGGGAGCGGTTCTACGAGCAGCAGCAGTGCATTGGGTGTCAGCGGCTGACAGCGGATGCGCAGGCGCGTGGCCGAGCCGCCGGGGGCGGTGCTCAGGTCGGCGCTTTGGGGTGCCGCCCGCTCGCGAGCGCGTCGTAACAGTGCCTCCAGTTCGACCGGGTCGAGCGATGCCAGGGGCGTGCAGGGCTGCCCCAGCAATTGTGCCGCGGATTGGGATGCGAGTTGGGCGAAGGCCGGATTTACAGCGGTATATCGACCATCGGCGTCGATCAATGCGGCGGCCATGGGCAGTGCCGAGATCGGGATGGCCGGGTCTTCAGCCGTGACGGGACCATGCCCCGCAGACCCTGGCGTCCGTGAAGGCATGCGTGGGTCCATCAACATACGTCTCTCCTCGGGGCCCGCGAACGACTGCCGGTGACCTCGTGCGGCAGCGGACCCCAACGAACCGGGGGTGTGTCTCTCGCTGCTGGAATCGTGTCCGGCAGTCGGTCCATGGCGCTGTTCAATCAAGCCCAAGAGACGTAAGTACTATAGCTCTATTCGGAGCGAGCGGTCGAACGCCGACCCTGGGGCGTCACGACGAACGGTAGCGAGCCGGGGCGCGGCGCTTGGCGCGGCGTGCGGTGCTCGGCTGCCGCCGATGGACGCGGTACAGGGGCGCCAGCACCGCGTTTGCGCGGTAGAATTCTGCCCCATGAACACGCCCACCGAACCCCGCTTCATCCATCTTCGCCTGCACACCGAATACTCGATTTCCGACGGAATCGTGCAGGTCGGCCAAGCCATTTCCCGCGCTGCCGCCGACGGCATGCCGGCACTGGGCATCTCCGATCTGGCCAATCTGTTTGGCATGGTCAAATTCTACAAGGGCGCGCGTGGCAAGGGGGTCAAGCCGATCATCGGTGTCGATGCGTGGATCACGAATGACACCGATCGCGACAAGCCCGGCCGGGTGTTGCTGATCTGCCGCAACCGCAAGGGCTACGGCCAGTTGTGCGAGCTGCTGACCGAAGCCTATCGCACCAACAAATACCGTGGCCGCGCCGAGATGCGCGCCGAATGGTTCGACAATGGCGCGGCCAGCGACCTGATCTGCCTGTCGGGCGCCATGCTCGGCGATGTCGGCCAGGCGCTGCTCAACGGCAATGCCGCGGCCGCCGAGCAATGCGCACGCGCCTGGGCGGCACGCTTTCCGGACGGCTATTACATCGAGGTGCAGCGGGCGGGGCATTCGGGCGCGGAAACCTATCTGCGTGCGGCGGTGAAGCTGGCGGGCGAGCTGGGCTTGCCGGTGGTGGCGACGCACCCGGTGCAGTTCCTCAACCGCGACGACTTCAAGGCGCATGAGGCGCGGGTGTGCATTTCGCAAGGCTATGTGCTGGCCGACAAGCGTCGGCCGAAAGACTTCACCGAAGAGCAATACCTCAAGAGCCAGGACGAGATGGCTGAGCTCTTTGCCGATCTGCCCGAGGCGCTGGCCAACAGCATCGAGATCGCCAAGCGCTGCTCGCTGACCGTGCAGCTGGGCAAGAACTTTCTGCCGCAGTTCCCCACCCCCGAAGGCATGACGCTGGATGACTTCCTCGTCGCCGAGGCCAAGGCCGGGCTGGAGGTGCGCCTCAAAGAGCTGTATCCGAACGAGGTCGAACGCGAGGGGCAGCGTCAGCGCTACTACGATCGCCTCAAGTTCGAGACCGACACCATCGTGCAGATGGGCTTCCCGGGCTACTTCCTGATCGTGGCGGACTTCATCAACTGGGCCAAACACAATGGCGTGCCGGTCGGCCCGGGGCGAGGTTCCGGCGCGGGTTCGCTGGTCGCTTACAGCCTGCGCATTACCGATCTGGATCCGCTCGAATACGCTTTGCTGTTCGAACGCTTCCTCAACCCCGAGCGGGTCTCGATGCCTGACTTCGACATCGACTTCTGCCAGGACAACCGCTACAAGGTGATCGAGTACGTGCGCGACACCTACGGCGCCGACGCGGTGAGCCAGATCGCCACCTTCGGCACCATGGCGTCGAAGGCCGTGGTGCGCGACGTGGGCCGCGTGCTCGATCTGCCTTATGGGCTGTGCGACCGCCTGTCCAAGCTGATCCCGGTGGTGCAGAACAAGCCGCTGTCGCTCAACGATGCGCGCGATCAGGAGCCGCAGATCAATGACCTGATGGCCGACCCCGGCGACGGCGAGTCGATCCAGGAGTTGTGGAGTCTGGCCGAACCGCTCGAAGGCCTGTCGCGCAACGTCGGCATGCACGCCGGCGGGGTGCTGATCGCGCCGGGCAAACTCACCGATTTCTGCCCGCTCTACATCGCCGATGGCGAAGACGCCTCGCCGGTGTCGCAGTTCGACAAGGACGACGTCGAGGCCGTCGGCCTGGTGAAGTTCGACTTCCTCGGCCTGCGCAACCTGACCATTCTCGAGCTGGCGGTCGACTATGTCGAGCGCCTGACCGGCGAGCGGCCCGACCTCGCCGGTCTGAGTTTCGACGACCCGGCCGCCTACCAGATTCTGAAAGACGCCAACACCACGGCGATTTTCCAGGTTGAATCGGACGGCATGAAGAAGCTGCTGAAAAAGCTCGGTCCCGACCGCTTCGAAGACATCATCGCCGTGCTCGCGCTCTACCGGCCGGGCCCGCTCGGCTCGGGCATGGTGGATGACTTCATCCTGCGCAAGAAGGGCCAGCAGTCGATCGACTATTTCAACGACGCACTCAAGGCCTGCCTGGAGCCGACCTACGGCGTGATCGTGTATCAAGAGCAGGTGATGCAGATCTCGCAGATCATCGGCGGCTACACGCTCGGCGGCGCCGACATGCTGCGCCGGGCGATGGGCAAGAAAAAAGCCTCGGAGATGGCACACCACCGCGAGATCATGCGCGAGGGGGCGAAGAAGCAGGGCTTTACCGAAGAGCTGGCCATGCAGCTGTTCGACCTGATGGAGAAGTTCGCCGAGTACGGCTTCAACAAGTCGCACACCGCGGCCTATGCGGTGGTCACCTATCACACCGCCTGGCTCAAGGCGCACCACTGCGCCGCTTTCATGGCCGCCACGCTGTCGTCGGATCTCGATCAGACCGATACGATCAAGATCTTCTACGAAGACGCGATCTCGCCGGTTAACAAACTGGTCATGCTGCCGCCGGACGTGAATGAATCCGACTACCGTTTCGTGCCGGTCGATCGCAAGACCATCCGCTACGGCCTCGGTGCCATCAAGGGCGCGGGCGAGCCGGCGGTGCGCGCCATCATCAAGGCGCGCGAGGGCAAGCCCTTTACTGACTTGTTTGATTTCTGCGAGCGGGTCGATCGGCGCTCGGTGAACCGCCGTGCGGTCGAGGCGCTGATTCGCGCGGGGGCTTTCGACGCGCTCGATGCCGACCGCGCCAAGCTCATCGCCACCGTGCCGGTGGCCATGGAGGCGGCCGAGCAGATCGCCGCCAATGCCATGCAGGGCGGGCTGTTTGACGCCTTGCCCGATGCCGGTGGGCCGATGGCCGACTACGCCAAGGTGCGCCCCTGGGGCGAGCGCGAGCGGCTCAAGGAAGAGAAGACCGCGATCGGCTTCTTTCTCTCCGGTCACCCCTTCAACAGCTTCAAGTCCGAGGTGCGCCGCTTTGTGCGCCGCCCGCTGTCGCAGGTCGAGCCCAGCCGCGATCTGGTCACCATGGCCGGCGTGGTGATGGATGTGCGCATGAAGATGACCGCGCGCGGCAAGATGGCCTTCGTGGTGCTCGACGATGGCACGGCGGTGCGCGAGATATCGGTGTTCAACGAATTGTACGAATCGCGGCGCGGCAAAATCGTGGTCGATGAAATCCTGATCGTCGACGGCAAGGTCAGCAATGACGACTTCACCGGCGGCTATCGCATCATCGCCGACAGTCTGATGACCCTGGCCGAGGCGCGTGGCCGTTTTGCGCAGCGCCTGGAAATCAGCCTCAACGGCGAGGTCGGCGAGGCCGGCAGCGCCAGCGCGGCGGCGCAGCGCCTGGAAAACCTGCTCGCGCCCTATCGCGATGAATCCTGCCCGGTACTGGTGCGCTATCGCAACGCCGATGCCGAGGGCGATCTGCCACTCGGTGCCGGGTGGCGGGTGCGTCTGGAGGATTCGTTGCTCGACAGCCTGCGTGAGTGGCTGCCGGCCGAGGCGGTCGAGGTGCGCTACCGCTAGGGCCGCGTGCTTGTGGGCGCAGTGAGCAAGGCCAGCGTGGCCTCGGCGTTCATGGGGGCGCCCATCAGCAGGCCCTGCGCGAGCCGGCAACCGGCGGCATGCACGCAGCGGCGCTGGGCGTCGGTCTCCACGCCTTCGGCCAGCACCTCGATGCGCATGCTCTGCCCAAGTTCGATTAGCGCCCGCACAATCGCCGCGTCGTCTTCGGTGTGCTCCATGGCTTGAATGAAGCGCCGGTCGATCTTCAGCCGGTCGATCTGATAGCGCCGCAAGTGGGCCAGCGAGCTGTAGCCCACGCCGAAGTCGTTGATCACCAGACGCACGCCCATGGCCTTGAGCGTGTTCAGAATTGAGGTCACTTCGGGCCCGCCCTGAAGCAGCGGTATTTCGCTCAACTCAAGCTCCAGCAGCGAGGCGGGCACCCGCGTCCGGGCGAGCGCTGCACGCACCGCTTCGACCAGGCCCTCGCGGCGAAAATGCAGCGAGGACAGATTGACGGCAACGCCCACGTCGGTCGCGCCGTGCGCCTGCCATTTGGCGACCTCGCGGCAGGCGTGTTCGAGGACCCAGTAGTCCAGCTCAAGCATCATGCCGCTGTCTTCGGCCACCGGAATGAAGGTGTCGGGCGATACCGTGCCGAGCGCCGGGTTGTGCCAGCGACACAAGGCCTCCATGGCGACCACGCGGCCATCGTCGATGCGGGTGAGCGGCTGGAACATCAAGCTGATTTCACCATTGGCGACCGCCTGGCGCAGGTGGTGCTCCATGCTCAGCCGCTGCTCGGCCCGCGCATTCATCGCCTCCGTGAAATAGCGGAAAGCGTTTCGCCCACTGGCTTTGGCGTGGTAGAGCGCGGTGTCGGCATGTTGGTGCAGATCTTTGGCGGCGTCTGCGTCGTCGGGGCAGAGCGCGATGCCGATGCTGAACGAGGTCTGCACGCGATGGCCCTCGATGTCGAAGGGCGGGCTCAGTGCCGACAGAATCTTCCGTGCCACTTGCCCGGCCTGCTCGGCGTCGATCAGATCGGACAGCACCACCATGAATTCATCACCCGACAGGCGGCCGACGCTGTCGGACTCGCGCACGCAGCCGGTCAGCCGGGCGGCCACTTGCTGCAAGAGCACGTCGCCGACGGTATGGCCGAAGGTGTCGTTGACCGTCTTGAAACGGTCGAGGTCGAGAAACAGCAGGGCCGTGATCCGGTGGTGGCGCTGGCTGCGGTGCAGCGCCTGGTCGAGCCGGTCGCTCATCAGGCTGCGGTTGGGCAGGCCGGTGAGTGCGTCGTGCTGCGCCAGATGGGTGATGCGGGCGGCCTCGGTCTTGGCTTCGGTGATGTCGGAAAACACCGCCACATAGTGCGAGACGTGGCCCGGGACGTCCTCGACCGCGCTGATCGACAGACGCTCGGCAAACAAATGGCCGCGCTTGTGGCGGTTCCAGATCTCGCCTTCCCAACGGCCGCTGCGGTGAATGCTGTCCCACATGGTGGTGTAGAAGGCCGTGTCGTGCTGGCCGGAGCGTAGTAGCGCCGGGCTGTGGCCGATGACCTCGTCCAGTCGATAGCCGGTGAGTCGGGTGAAGGCCGGGTTCACCCGCAGGATCAGGCCTTCGGCCGTGGTGATCATGATCGCGTCGGGGCTGTGCTCGATGGCTTTGTCGGCGAGACGCAGTCGCGCGTCGGTCTGACGCTGATGCGTCACATCCGAGATGGCCGTTACCACGCCGGCGTCTGGCACCGGCCTGGCATGCAGCTTCAGCCACCGACGTGTGCCCTTGGGCTGAATGACCGTGAACTCGGCCTCATGGGCTTGACCGTCGGCCAGGCATTTTCGTGGTGGCAGGGCGCTGGGCGGGCAGGCGATGCCGTTCGCCCGCAAGAAGTCCACCGGCGGGTGGTCGAGATGAAAGGCCGCCATCCGGGCCGTGTCGAGGCCGAAGATGCGCGCCGCCGCCGAGTTGCTGGCGAACGTTTCGCCGCTTGGCGCGCTGAGGATCACCCCCTCGTCGAGCGTGGCCAGGGTGGCGCGCAGTGCGGCGAAGTCGGCGGTCGCGTTGGGCGCCGCATCGCCGAGTGCCATCGCGTCCGCGCTAGCCAGTGTCCGGGGCAGATCGTCGATGACCGTGTCTGCCAGCGAGGCGGACACCGCGTGGTGGCTGTGTGCGTCGTTCAGCATCTGTCGGTGGGTGCGGCGGCGCTGGGTGATGGTGCACAGCGCCAGCGTCCCCAGCACACCAAGCGTGACTGCGCCGGCAAGCAGGAACGGCGGCGCATCCAGCGCAATGCTGGTGTGCGCAAACACCTGGCTGGGCGCGACGCAACTGACCGCGCCGGCGATCAGGCGACGCGTCGGCGGAGAGGATGGTGTGTGGCAGATGTGTCGCAGCATGGTGGTCCTCCTTTCGGCCCTCCCAAGTTCATCATCTGCCTGTCGAACGATCGTTTGATTGCGCCACCTCAATAGTGCGGGCATAAAAAAACGCGGCCCGCAGGCCGCGTTCGGGATGCCGAAAGCCTTCGCTTACAGGCCGCCAGCGTGCTCGCTCAGGTACTCGGCGACGCCGTCGGTGCTGGCCTTCATGCCGGCTTTGCCCTTGTTCCAGCCGGCCGGGCAGACTTCACCGTGCTCTTCGGTGAACTGCAGCGCGTCGACCACGCGCAGCATTTCGTCGATGTCGCGACCCAGCGGCAGGTTATTGACCACCTGGTGCTGCACCACGCCGTCGCGGTCGATCAGGAAGGAGCCGCGCAGCGCCACGCCGCCTTCGGCTTCCACGTCATAGGCGCGGCAGATTTCGTGCTTGATGTCGGCCACCAGGGTGTAGCCGACCGGGCCGATGCCGCCCTTGGCGACCGGGGTGTTCTTCCAGGCCAGGTGCGAGAACTGGCTGTCGATGGACACGCCCAGCACTTCCACGTTGCGCTTCTTGAACTCGTCGAGGCGGTGATCGAAGGCGATCAGCTCGGACGGGCAGACGAAGGTGAAGTCCAGCGGGTAGAAGAACACCACGGCGTATTTGCCACGGGTGACTTCGGAGAAGGTGATGTCCTTGATCTCGTTGTTGCCGAGCACTGCGGTAGCGGTGAAATCGGGGGCTTTCTTGCCGACCAGAACTGCCATGGTTTTTCTCTCTCTATGACGATGGGTGAACAGGATGGGCGATTATCCCGAGCGCACGCGGCCGGCGTCAAATGACCGGCAGGGTCGCCCTGAGGGTGAACGGTACAATCCGCCGAGGCGTGCCCGGCGTGGCACTGGCATCATGACGGCATGGCCGTGCCGGACCGATGCGGCCGACGGGGCGAGGCAAGAACCGGAGGAAGCGATGACAGGCTTGGGAATGCGTGGCCGGTGGCTGGGCGCTTGCGCCCGGTCATGGTGCCTGGCGCTGGGGGTGGCGACGGCCACGCCGATGGCCGGTGCCGCCGGCCCCGCGGTGATCGTTGCCGAGAGCCGCATGCAGGCGGTGGTCGAGGAACTACGGGTGTCGGGCACCGTGACGGCGCCGCGCGCGGCGCGGCTGTCGCCGGCGGTGGCCGGCAAGGTGGCGGCGTTGCGGGTCGATGTCGGTTCGCGGGTGGCCGAGGGCGCGGTGCTGGTCGAGCTCGATGCCGAACTGGCGCGTATCGAGCTCGAGGTGGCGCAGGCGGGGGTGTCGCAGGCGAGCGAGGCGCTGGCCGATGCGCGCCGGCGCGAGACCGATGGGCGGCGCCTGGCCAGTTCGCGCAGCATTGCCGCATCGGCGTATGAAGCGCTGCAATCCGAGGTGCGCGCCGATACCGCGCTGCTGCGCCAGCGCGAGGCGGAACGGCGCGCGGCGCAGGCGCGGCTCGAACGGCATGTGCTGCGGGCACCTTTCGATGGGGTGATCAGCGCCAAGCTGACCGAACTCGGGGAGTGGATCGCGCCCGGCGACGAGGCGCTGGCGCTGGTCGCCGAGCGCGGGCTGTGGGTCGACCTGCAGGTGCCACAGGCCTATTTCCCGCGTCTGGCCCCGGGCATGCCAGTGCAGCTGCGGCTGGACGCGCTGCCCGGCACGGCGGTCGAGGGGCGCATTGAGCGCATCGTGCCGGTCAGCGACGCGACCGCGCGCAGCTTCCTGTTGCGGGTCGGGGTGGCGGGTGATGACCTGCCGATGACGCCGGGCATGTCGGCCAGCGCGGTGCTGCGCCTGGACGCCGGGCGCGAGCGCGTGGTGGTGGCGCGCGACGCGCTGCTGCGCCATGCCGACGGACGGGTGACGGTGTGGGCGGTCGAGGCCGATGGCGCGGACGCCCGGGTGGTGGAGCGCGTGGTGCAGCCGGGGCTGGGCTTTGACGGCATGGTCGAGATCGTCGACGGCCTCGCGCCCGGCGTGCGCGTGGTGGTCGAGGGCAATGAATCGCTGCGCCAGGGGCAGGCGGTGAGCGTGGCCGGGGCGCGCTGATGTTCGAGCGCATCGTGGGCCGCGGGACGCTGATGACGGTCACGGTGCTGATCGTGACGGTGATCGGCATCGTTGCGGCGCTGCGCATTCCGGTGCAGATGATCCCCGACCTCGATGTGCGCACGGTCACCGTGCGCACCAGCTGGCCGGGCGCGACGCCGCAGGACGTGGAGCAGGAGATCCTCGTCGAGCAGGAAGAATACCTGCGCACCGTGCCGAGCCTGCAGCGGCTGGTGTCTACCGCGTCATTCGGCCGGGCGGATGTCCAGCTCGAGTTCCCGTACGGGGTCGACATGAACGAGACCCTGATCCGCATCACCAATGCGCTCAGCCAGGTGCCGTCCTACCCCAACAACGTTGATCAGCCGCGGATCTTCGCCACCTCGTTCTCGGCCAACTCCTTCATGTTCTTCCGCATCACGCCGCTGCCGGGCAACCCGCGCCGGCTGAACATGGTGATGATGCAGGACTTCATCGAGGACAACGTTCAGGCGCGCCTCGAGCGCATCACCGGCGTGTCGCAGATCAGCGTCTATGGCGGCGCCGAGCGGCAGATCCAGATCCTTGTCGACCCTGCCCGCCTGGCCGAGCACGGTCTGTCGGTGCTCGATGTGCGAGCGGCCGTCACCGCGCGCAATCGCGATGCCTCGGGCGGCGAGATCGAGTCGGGCAAGCGCCGCTATCTGCTGCGCACCATCGGGCGCTTCGAGACGCTCGATGACCTGCGCGCGCTGATCGTCGCGCGCCGGGGCGACACCCTCATCCGCCTCGGTGAGCTGGCCGAGGTCCGCCAGGGGCACTTCGAGATTGCCAGCCGCATGCTGCTCAACGGCGAATCGGTGATCGGCCTGTCGGTGCGGCGCGAGGCCGGCGCCAACGTCATCGACATCAAGCGCGCCATGGTCGCCGAAATCGAGGCCGTCAATCGCGAGGTGCTCGCGCCGGCCGGCATGGTGCTGCACCTGATCGCCGACGATGTCGGCTATGTCGAGGCCTCGCTGGCCAATGTGTGGCAGAACCTGTTGATCGGTGCGGTGCTGGCGAGCATCGTGATGTATCTCTTCCTGCGCTCGGTCAAGGCCACGCTGGTGGGGGTGATGGGCATCCCGGTGTGCACCATCGCGGCCTTTCTCGGCCTGCTGCTGGCCGGGCGCACGGTCAACGTCATCTCGCTGGCCGGTGTGGCCTTCGCCATCGGTATGACGCTGGACAACAGCATCGTGGTGCTCGAGAGCATCGAACTGGCGCGCCAGCGCGGCATGGACCGCTTCCGCTCGGCCGTCGAGGGCGTGCGGCAGGTGTGGCCGGCAGTGCTGGCCTCGACGCTCACCACGGTGCTGGTCTTCGTGCCGATCCTGTTCATCGCGCAGGAGGCGGGGCAGTTGTATTCGGACATCGCGATCGGGGTGTCGGCCTCGATCCTGGCGTCGATGGTGGTGGCGATCACCGTGCTGCCAACCGCCTGCGCGCACCTGTCCTTCGGCGCGCTCGAGGAGAATGCCGCGCCGCGAGGCATGACGGCCCGGGTGCTGGCCGGTGTCGACCGCCTGATGGCGAGCCGGCTTCGGCGCCTGGCGGCGATCGTCGGCACCGTCGCGGCGAGTCTCGCCATCCTGGTGTGGCTGACGCCGCCGGCCGAGTACCTGCCCGAGGGCGAGGAGCCCAAGGCCTTCGCCCGCATGAATGCGCCACCGGGCTACAACCTGGCCTCGATGGAGCGCATCGCCGCGCAGGTCGATGCGCATTTCAAGCCCTTTCTCGACGCGTCGCCCGCGCGCTTCGAGGCCGGGCAGTCGGCGGTGCCGGCGATCCGCTACTTCAACATGCGGGTGCAGGACAGCGGCCTGTTCGTGGTCGTCGAGCCCCAGGACCCGGCCCACATCCGGCCGCTGATGGATGCGCTGAGTGCGCATTTCGGCCAGTACCCCGGCATGCGGGCCTTTGTTTCGCGCGGCTCGATCATCACCAGCAACGACGGCGGCACCCGCAGCGTGAACCTCGACATTGCCGGCCCCGACCTGGCCACCATCTACGGCGTGGCGCTGGGCGCCTACCGCCGCGCCCAGGCGGTTTTCGATTCGCCGCGCATCAACGCCCAGCCGGCCACGCTGTCGCTGTCCCAGCCGCTGGTCGAGCTGCGGCCCGACTGGCGGCGCGCGGCCGAACTCGGCCTGTCGGCCGCCGACATCGGTTTTTCGGTCGCCGCACTCACCGATGGCGTCTTTGTCGACGAATTCCTGCTCAACGACCAGAAGGTCGATATCTACCTGTATGGCCAGGCCGGCCAGTCGACAACCCTCGACAGTCTCGCGCAGCTGCCGATCTACACGCCGGCCGGCGCGGTGGTGCCGCTGGCCACGGTCACGGGCATCGTCGAGCGCGTCGATACCAACACCATCCGCCGCGTCGATGGCCGGCGCATGGTGACGCTGAACATCATCCCGCCGGAGTCGGTGGCACTCGAGGACGGCGTGCGCAGGGTGCGCGAGGAGGTGGTGGGCTACATGCGCGAGTCCGGCCAGCTGCCGGCCAGCGTCACGGTCGGCCTGTCCGGCGCCGGCGACCAGCTCGATGCCACGCGCGCGGCGCTGTCGGGCAACTACGTCGTGGCGGTCATCATCATCTACCTGCTGCTGGTCGCCATCTTCACCCACTGGGGCTACCCGCTGCTGATCATGACCACCATCCCGCTGGGCGTGGCCGGCGGCGTGCTGGGCCTGTGGTTGATGAACGCGGTAGGGGCCCTGCTGCCGCTGATCGGTCTGCCACCGCTGAGCCAGCCCTTCGACATGATCGCCATGCTCGGCTTCCTGATCCTCATGGGCACGGTGGTCAACAACCCGATCCTGATCGTCCACCAGGCGATGATCAACGTGCGCGAGGCCGGCATGGCGCCGCTCGAAGCGGTGCGCGACGCGGTGGCCACGCGGCTGCGGCCGATCGCCATGTCCACGCTCACCACGGTCTTCGGTCTGGCGCCGCTGGTCTTCATCCCCGGCGCGGGCACCGAGCTCTATCGCGGCGTCGGCGCGATCGTGCTGTTCGGGGTGCTGGGCACGGCGGTGGTGGCCTTGACCTTCCTGCCGGCCCTGACGGTCATGGTACTGGGCTGGCGCCGCCGAGCGGTGACGGACTGAGTTCGCCCGCCTTTGCGGCGCAGGCGCTGGCGCGCGCCAGCGCCGCCTCGAGCGAGCCGACGATGTTGGCCTCCCCGAGCTGTGTGGCAAAACCCGAGCGGGCGATCAAGGAGGCCGGCTGGGCGTTGAGCCCGCACAGGACCAGGCTGGCGCCCTGTTTGGCCAGCGTGCGATGCAGGTTCTGCAGGATCTCGAGGCCGGTGGTGTCGATGTTGATGACCTTGTCCAGGCTCAGCACGATCACCGCCGGGCGGGTATCGGCGGCCACCAGCAGCGATTCGAGCTTGTTGGCGGCGCCAAAGAACAGGCTGCCGAACAGACGGAAGACCTGAATGCGCGGGTCGATGCCCGCATTGTCCTGCGGCACCGGCTCGATACGGGTGAGATCCGAGACGCGGTGGATGAAGAACAGGCTGGCCATCACCAGGCCGAGCTCGACCGCCAGGGTCAGGTCGAAGACCACGGTGATGAAGAAGGTCGACAGCAATACGGTGCGATAGGCCGCCGAGAAGCGCCCGAGCGTCTTGAAAGCGTGCCATTCGCCCATGTGTACCGACACCATCACCACGATGGCCGACAAGGTGGCGAGTGGAATGTGGTGGGCCAGCGGCGCCAGGGCCAGCACCACGGCCAGCAGCACCACCGAATGGATGATGCCGGCGACGGGCGTGCGTCCGCCGCTGCGCACATTGGTGGCGGTGCGTGCGATGGCGCCGGTGGCCGCAAAGCCGCCGAACAGCGGGGCGATGAGGTTGGCCGCGCCCTGGGCGAGCAGTTCCTGGTTGGGGTCGTGGCGGTCGTCGATCTGGCCGTCGGCGACGCGCGCCGAGAGCAGGGATTCGATGGCGCCGAGCATGGCGATGGTCAGCGCCGGGGCGATCAGCTTGCCCAGGTTGGACAGGTCGAGCTCGGGAAAGGCCAGTGCGGGCACGGCCTGCGGGATGCCGCCGAAGCGCGAGCCGATGGTGTCCACCGGCAGGTTGAACAGCGCAGTGGCGGCGGTGCCGACCACCAGCACGCCCAGCGGGCCGGGCAGGCGGCGCATCCAGCGGATGTGCTGGGCCAACCGGTTCCAGCCGATGAGCAGGGCCAGCGAGGCGGTGGCGAGCGCGACGGTGGGCAGATGGGTGGTGCCGAGGGCACCGGCGAGCGTGCTGACTTTGCTGAAAAACTCGCCGGGGAGCTGGTCGATCTGGAGGCCGAGGAAATCCTTGATCTGCGAGAGAAAGATGACCACCGCGATGCCGTTGGTGAAACCGATGACCACCGAAATCGGGATGAAGCGGATCATGCCGCCGAGGCGGAAGGCCCCCATGGCGATGAGTATCATCCCGGCCAGCATGGAGGCGATGAGCAGGTTGGCGACGCCGTAGTCGATCACGATGGCGTAGATGATCGGGATGAAGGCGCCGGTCGGGCCGCCGATCTGAACCCGCGAGCCACCCAGCAAGGAGATCAGGAAGCCGGCGACAATGGCCGTCCAGATGCCGGCGGTGGGCGACATCCCCGAGGCGATAGCGAAGGCCATGGCCAGCGGCAGGGCGAGCACCCCGACGGTAATGCCTGCGCCCGCGTCATGGGCGAACTGCGTGCGGTTGTAACCGGGCAGGGTGTCGAGCAACCGGGGATGAAAGCGCATCAAGGTTCCTCTGAGGCGGGGGTCAGGCGTCGGGGGCGACGGTGAAGCTGGTGGGGAGCGGGTCGGGCAGGGCCACCTCGGTCACGGTGACCCGGCTGACCTTGGCTTTGGGCGGGCCCTGGTGACACCAGGCGACAAAGGACTCGAGCATCAGCTCCGTGCCGATGGCCAGTGCCTCGACCGAGCCGTCGGCGGTGTTGCGCACCCAGCCGCGCACGCCGAACCGGGCGGCGGCTTCGGCCGCCGAGGCGCGATACCACACACCTTGGACGGTGCCGGTGATGACAAGGCGCTGGGCGATGGGCGGGCTCATGATTTGTCGGCGGCCGCTTTCTTGGCCATCTGGATGCGGCGCAGTTCGATCACGCCCCAGAAGTCGAGCACCAGACCGACCGCCACCATGGCGATGGCCTGGTTGGTGGAGCTCGGGATGCCGTCAAGCAGCGCCATGTCGGCGATCAGGTAGAGCCCGCCGAGCACCGCGATGATGGAGCCGACAATGTGCAGCCCGATCCACTTGGCCGTGCTGCTGGTTTCGATTTTTCCGTTGGTTTCGCTCATGGATCACTTCACTCGCATACCGGGCGTGGCGCCCGCGTCAGGGGAGAGGATGAACAAGCCCGGTGTGGCGCCGGTGTCGTCGGAGGCGGCCAGCACCATGCCCTCGCTCATGCCGAACTTCATCTTGCGCGGGGCGAGGTTGGCCACCATCACGGTGTGTCGGCCGACCAGGGTGGCCGGGTCGTAGGCCGACTTGATGCCGGCAAATACCTGACGTGGCTTGTCTTCGCCGATGTCGAGCTGCAGGCGCAGCAGCTTGTCGGCGCCTTCGACATGCTCGGCGCTGACGATTCTGGCGATGCGCAGGTCGACCTTGGTGAAGTCGTCGATGCCGATATGCGCGTCGGCCGTGGTGGCGGCCTGCGCGTCTTTTTGCTGTGCTTCGGCATGGCGCTGTCGGCTGCTGGCTTCGGGTGCCGGCGTGGGCGCCAGCGAGGCTTTGTTGGCCTCGATGAGGGCGTCGATCTGTTTGCGCTCGACACGCGTCAACATGTGGCCGTAGGGCGCGATGGCGTGGCCGGCGGGCAGGGTGTCGGTCAGTTGCGACCAGCGCAGCGGCGGGATGTCGAGAAAGGCTTCGACCTGCTCGGCCACGGTCGGCAGGATGGGCTTGAGCAGGCCGGCGAGTACCCGGAACTGGTTGAGCGCGGTGCTGCACACCACGTGCAGGCGCTCGGTGTTGGCCGGGTCTTTGACCAGCTCCCACGGCTTGTGGTCATTCACATACTGGTTGGCGGCATCGGCCAGACGCATGATTTCGCGCAGCGCGCGGCTGTAGTCGCGCCCTTCGAAGGCGCGGGCGACTTCGCCGGCCTCGATGCTGCTGCGATAGACCGCCATGGCGTCGAGGTCGGGGGCGGCCAGCTTGCCGTCAAAACGCTTGGTGATGAAGCCGGCGCAACGGCTGGCGATGTTGATGAACTTGCCGACCAGATCGGAATTGACCTTGGCGATCATGTCGTCGAGGTTGAGGTCAACGTCTTCCATGGTGCCGTTGGACTTGGCGGCAAAGTAGTAGCGCAGCCAGGCTGGATTGAGCTTTTGCTCGGTGTAGGAGCGGGCGGTGATGAAGGTGCCACGGCTCTTGCTCATCTTGGCGCCATCGACGGTCAGGAAGCCGTTGACGGCCAGCTGCGTGGGCGTGCGGTAGCCGGCGAAGTGCAGCATGGCGGGCCAGAACAGGGCGTGGAAGTAGAGGATGTCCTTGCCGATGAAGTGCACCAGCTCGGTATTACTCTTGCCCGCTGCGGCGCCGTCGATGAAGCGCGAAATGTCGATGCGACCGGTTTTGTCGGCGAGGTTTTTGAAGCTGGCGAAGTAGCCGATCGGCGCGTCCAGCCACACATAGAAGTACTTGCCCGGTGCGCCGGGGATCTCGAAGCCGAAGTAGGGCGCGTCGCGGGAGATGTCCCAGTCCGAGAGCTTGTTTTCGCCCGGCTCACCGAGCCATTCTTTCATCTTGTTGGCCGCTTCGGACTGCAGGCGACGCGCGCCATTGGCGTCGCTGCCCTGGGTCCAGTCGCGCAGGAAGTCGACCGCGCGCGGGGCGGAGAGCTTGAAGAAGTAGTGCTCGGAGCTGCGCATCTCGGGCTTGGCGCCCGAGACGGCGGAGACCGGATTTTTGAGGTCGGTGGGCGCATAGGCGGCGCCGCACACTTCGCAGTTGTCGCCGTACTGGTCGAGCGCGCCGCACTTGGGGCATTCGCCCTTGATGAAGCGGTCGGGCAGGAACATGGCTTTGACCGGATCGTAAAACTGCTCGATAGCGCGGGTTTCGATCAGCCCGGCGGCCTGCAGTTTGCCGTAAATGTCTTCGGCGAACTGGCGGTTCTCGGCGCTGTGCGTGGAGTGGTAGTTGTCGAAGGTGACATCGAAGTCGGTGAAGTCGCGCAGGTGTTCGCCATGCACGCGGTTAATCAGCGCCTCGGGCGTGATGCCTTCTTTCTCGGCGCGCAGCATGACCGGTGTGCCGTGGGTGTCGTCGGCGCACACATAGTGCACGGTGTGCCCCTGCATGCGCTGGTAGCGCACCCAAATGTCGGCCTGAATGTAGCCGACCAGATGGCCGAGGTGGATATCGCCGTTGGCATAGGGCAGGGCGTTGGTGACGAGGATCTGGCGCGACATGGTTTCCTGCGGCGGCGGTCAAAGACCGCAAGTTTATCAAAGGCGGGCGGCTTCGCGGCTGTTCGCCGCACGATGGCCGACAGACTCAGGGAAAGGGCGTGAGAAAAAGCTCGACCCGGCGGTTGCGGGCGCGCCCCTCTGGCGTGCCGTTGTCGGCAATCGGTTCGGCCTCGCCACGGCCTTCGGCGTTGAGGCGCACCGGGTCGATCTTGCCTTCGTCGATCAGCACCGCGAGCACGGCCTTCGCCCGAGCCCGGGAGAGCTGCATGTTGTAGCCCTCGCGGCCATTACTGTCGGTGTGGCCGACGATGCGCACGATCAGGCTGGGGTGCTGGCGCAAGAGGGCGCTGATCCGGCCGAGCAGTTCGACGAAGCTCGCCGTGGGCGTTGCGCTGTCGCTGCCGAAGGCGGCCTGGTCTTCCAGCGTGATCTGAAGCGCGTTGTCGGGCGTGGTCTGTACGCGCGCTTTGCCGGTCTGGGTGTCAGCAGCGACTGAGTTGATGACCGGTTGCCAGTCAAAACTGCGTCGTGGCAGATGCTCGGCACGGGTGTCGATGGGTGCTGAGCCGCTGTCTGCGGGCGGTTGCGTGGCGCAGGCGGCGAGCAGGACGGTGGTGAGCGTCAGGGCAAATAAATGGGGGCGGATCAGTTGCATGGGCCTGGCAGAAAAAAGTGGGTGGCGGGGAGGATGCGCCGGGTTGGGGTCGAAGGATAACCCTGTTCGCGTCAGGGGAGGCGAATGCCGTCGGCTTCGGTATGATGCGCCTGTTGGGCAGAACGGTTTGCCCGTGCCATGTGTGGAGTCAGGATGGAAATCGATCGAGATCAGATTCAGGCAGCGCTCAAGAACGTGGTCGACCCCAATACGGGCAAGGACTTCGTCAGCAGTCGCTGCATTCGCGATGTCGCCGTCGACGGTGGCAAAGTCACCGTGGCGGTCGAGCTGGGTTACCCGGCGCGCAGCCAGGAAGACGCGCTGCGTGCGCTGGTGACCGAGGCCGTGAGCCAGGTGGCGGGCGTGAGCGCAGTTGAAGTTGCGATCAGCACCAAGGTGGTGGCGCATGCCGTGCAGCACGGCGTGAAGCTGCTGGCCGGGGTAAAGAACATCATTGCCGTTGCCTCGGGCAAGGGCGGCGTGGGCAAGAGCACCACCGCCGTCAATCTGGCGCTGGCGCTGGCCGCCGAGGGCGCCCGCGTGGGCATTCTGGATGCCGATATTTACGGCCCGTCGCAGCCGCAGATGCTCGGTCTGCAGGGCGCGCAGCCGGCCTCGCCGGATGGCAAGACGCTGACGCCGATCGAGGCGTTTGGCGTGCAGGCCATGTCGATCGGTTTTCTGGTCGACGTTGAAACCCCGATGGTGTGGCGTGGCCCGATGGCCACCCAGGCGCTCAAGCAATTGCTGACCGAAACCAACTGGGCTGATCTGGACTACCTGATCGTCGACATGCCGCCGGGCACTGGCGATATTCAGCTCACCTTGTCGCAGAGCGTGCCGCTGACCGGCGCCGTGGTGGTGACCACGCCGCAGGACATCGCACTTCTGGATGCGCGCAAGGGCGTGAAAATGTTCGAGAAGGTGGGGGTGCCGATCCTCGGTGTGGTCGAGAACATGAGCCTGCACATCTGTTCGAACTGTGGCCATGAGTCGCATATTTTCGGCACCGGCGGCGGCCAGAAAATGTGCGACGACTACAACATCGCCTTCCTCGGTGGTTTGCCGCTGGACATGCAGATCCGCACCGAAGTCGATGCAGGGCGCCCGACCGTTGTCGCGGAGCCGGACGGTCGCATCGCCGGGCTGTATCGCGAAATCGCGCGGAAAGTGGCCGGCAGCGTGGCGGTCCGGGCCAAGAACATGACGCACAAGTTTCCGAATATCGTCGTTCAGAACACCTGATCCGATAATCTGTCTTGATTCGCCCCGCGGCAAAGTTAGAATAGGCCGCTTTATTGTTAGCGACGCGCCCGCGGGGCGGGTCTGACCGGAGTGTGAGGATGTCCATCAAGTCGGACAAATGGATTCGCCGCATGGCGCAAGAGCACCAGATGCTCGAGCCGTTCGCGCCCGAGCTGGTGCGCGAGAACGACATCGGCAAAATCGTGTCGTATGGCACCTCGAGCTATGGCTACGATGTGCGCTGCGCGAACGAATTCAAGATCTTCACCAACATCAATTCGACCATCGTCGATCCGAAGAACTTCGATTCGGGCAACTTTGTCGATTTCGTTGGCGATGTGTGCATCATCCCGCCGAACTCCTTTGCGCTGGCGCGCACGGTCGAGTACTTCCGCATTCCGCGCAATGTGCTGACGGTGTGCCTGGGCAAGAGCACCTACGCGCGCTGCGGCATCATTGTTAACGTGACCCCGCTTGAGCCCGAGTGGGAAGGCCATGTGACGCTGGAGTTCTCCAACACCACGCCGCTGCCGGCCAAGATTTACGCCAACGAGGGCATTGCGCAGATGCTGTTCTTTGAATCGGACGAAGTGTGCGAGACCTCGTACAAGGATCGCGGTGGCAAATACTTCGGTCAGAAAGGCGTGACACTGCCGAAGATCTGATGCTTCTTGTGCCGGCGCGCCAGCCGCGTCGGCAGATGCGACAAACCATCACCGCATCGCGGTACGATGTGCCCGCGGCCATAGCACTGCGGGCTTTCTTCATTTCAGGGGGCGAGGATGCGTTTCCAGTTTCCGATCATCATCATTGACGAAGACTTTCGCTCGGAAAACACCAGCGGCTTCGGTGTGCGCGCGCTGGCCAAGGCGATCGAGGGTGAAAACATCGAGGTGCTTGGCGTCACCAGCTACGGTGATCTGGCCTCGTTTGCCCAGCAGCAGAGCCGGGCATCCACCTTTATCGTGTCGATCGATGATGAGGAATTCAATTCGCCCGAAGCGACGGCCAAGGCCATCGACGATCTGCGCAAGTTCGTGGTGGAGATTCGCTTTCGCAACGCCGACATTCCGATCTTTCTGTACGGCGAAACGCGCACCTCGCGGCACATTCCGAACGATGTGCTGCGCGAAATGCACGGCTTCATCCACATGTTCGAGGACACGCCGGAGTTCATCGCGCGCTATGTGGTGCGCGAGGCGAAGAGCTATCTCGATAGCCTGGCACCGCCCTTCTTCCGCGCACTGACGCATTACGCGGCCGATGGCTCGTACTCGTGGCATTGCCCGGGGCACTCGGGTGGCGTGGCCTTCCTGAAGAGCCCGGTGGGGCAGATGTTCCATCAGTTCTTCGGCGAAAACATGTTGCGCGCCGACGTGTGCAACGCGGTCGATGAGCTCGGCCAGTTGCTCGATCACACCGGCCCGGTGGCGGCATCCGAGCGCAACGCAGCGCGTATTTTCCATTGCGATCACCTGTACTTCGTGACCAACGGCACCTCGACGTCCAACAAGATGGTGTGGCACTCCACCGTGGCGCCGGGCGACGTGGTGGTGGTGGATCGCAACTGCCACAAGTCGATTCTGCATTCGATCATCATGACCGGCGCGGTGCCGGTATTCCTGACGCCGACCCGCAACCACTACGGCATCATCGGGCCGATTCCGCTCGAAGAATTCAAGATCGAGAACATTCGCAAGAAAATCGCGGCCAACCCGTTTGTGAGCAAAACGGCGGCGAAGAACCCGCGCATTCTCACCATCACACAATCGACCTACGACGGCGTGCTGTACAACGTCGAGGCGATCAAGGAGATGCTCGACGGCGAGATCGACACCCTGCACTTTGACGAAGCGTGGCTGCCGCATGCCGCGTTCCACGATTTTTACGGTGACTATCACGCCATCGGAGAGGACCGCCCGCGCTGCAAGGAGTCGATGATCTTTTCAACCCAGTCGACCCACAAGATGCTGGCCGGCCTGTCGCAGGCCTCGCAGATTCTGGTGCAGGACTCTGATGAACGACAGCTTGATCGCGACATCTTCAATGAAGCGTATCTGATGCACACCTCGACCTCGCCGCAGTATTCGATCATCGCGTCCTGCGATGTGGCCGCGGCGATGATGGAACCGCCGGGCGGGCCGGCGCTGGTCGAGGAGTCGCTCGCCGAGGCGCTCGATTTCCGTCGCGCCATGCGCAAGGTGGACGACGAATTCGGCGCCGACGACTGGTGGTTCAAGGTCTGGGGGCCGGAGTACCTGTCGGACGATGGCATCGCCGAGCGCGAAGACTGGATGTTGAAGGCCGGGGAGCGTTGGCACGGCTTTGGCGACCTCGCGCCGGGCTTCAACATGCTCGACCCGATCAAGGCGACGCTGATTACCCCGGGCCTGGACGTGGATGGCGACTTCGCCGAATGGGGCATCCCGGCCGGTGTGCTGACCAAGTATCTGGCTGAGCACGGCATCGTGGTCGAAAAGACCGGCCTGTACTCCTTCTTCATCATGTTCACGATCGGCATTACCAAGGGCCGTTGGAACACGCTGGTGACCGAGTTGCAGCAGTTCAAGGACGATTTCGACCGCAACCGTCCGCTGTGGCGCGTCATGCCCGAGTTCATCGCCAAGCATCCGCGCTATGAGCGCGTGGGGCTGAAGGACCTGTGCATGCAGATCCACGCCTTCTACCAGAAGCACGATGTCGCCAGACTGACAACCGAAATGTATCTGTCGGACATGGTGCCGGCGATGCGCCCGACCGACGCCTTTGCCAAGACGGCCCATCGAGAAGTGGATCGTGTGCCCATCGATGACCTCGAAGGCCGCGTCACAAGCGTGTTGCTGACGCCCTATCCGCCGGGCATCCCTCTGCTGATTCCGGGCGAGCGGTTCAATGCGACGATCGTGCGCTATTTGAAATTTGCGCGCGCGTTCAACGTAGGTTTTCCCGGCTTCGAAACGGACATCCACGGCCTGGTCAAAGCCGATGTGAATGGACAGACCAGCTACTGCGTGGATTGCGTGATTCAGGATTGACCTCGCCACGCCCCCGGCGATTTTGCTTGGGTTGTGGTGTGGCGCTTAGTTGACGCGCCGGTAGTCGACAAAGTCTGCCGCGTGGTCATTGTCGGCATCCCGGGGTTGGTGGCGACGTTCTGTTTCTTCGAATGCCGCGCGATCGACGGTCGGAAAGAAGGCGTCACCTTCAATGCTCGCGTCCACTTCGGTCAGCAGGAGGCGATCGGCCAGCGGCAGGGCCAACGCGTAAATCTGCGCGCCACCAATCACAAAAAGCTGTTCATGATCAGCGCAGGCGGCAACCGCGGCGGCCAGGCTGTTGACGACCAAGGCGCCCGGCGCGGCGTAATTGCGATCGCGGCTGATGACGATGTTGGTACGGCCGGGCAGCGGCCGGCCAAGTGATTCCCAGGTTTTACGCCCCATCACGATGGGGTGCCCCAGCGTGGCTGCCTTGAAATGCGCGAGGTCCGCCTTCAATCGCCACGGCAGGGCATTGTCTTTGCCAATGGCGCCGTTGCTGGCCACGGCGGCAATCAGGACGATTTCGGGTGAGTTCATACCGCCACCGGTGCGGAGATGTGCGGATGCGGGTCGTAGCCTTCGAGCGAAAAATCTTCGAAACGGAAGGCGAACAGGTCGGTCACTTCAGGATTGATCTTCAGGGTGGGTAAGGCCCGTAGCTCGCGGGACAACTGAAGCCGGGTTTGCTCCAGGTGGTTCTTGTAGAGATGGCAATCGCCACCAGTCCACACAAAGTCGCCCGGTTTGAAGCCGCACACTTGCGCCACCATCAGTGTCAGCAACGCATACGAAGCAATATTGAACGGCACGCCGAGGAAAATGTCGGCGCTACGCTGATACAGCTGGCAGGACAGGCGCCCGTCGGCCACATAAAACTGGAACAATGCGTGGCAGGGCGGTAGCGCCATGCGGTCCACATCGGACGGGTTCCACGCCGACACCAGATGGCGACGGGAGTCGGGCGATTTCTTCAAACCTTCGACCAACTGACGGATCTGATCGATTTCACCACCATCTCGCGCGGGCCAGTGGCGCCATTGGTGACCGTACACGGGACCGAGGTCACCGTTTTCGTCCGCCCATTCGTTCCAGATCGAAACGCCATTCGACTTGAGGTAGGCAATATTGGTGTCGCCCGCCAGAAACCACAGTAGCTCATGAATAATTGACCGCACATGCAGCTTCTTGGTGGTCAGGAGCGGGAAGCCCCGGGCCAGATCAAAGCGCATCTGGTGTCCGAAGACCGACAGGGTGCCGGTGCCTGTTCGATCGGATTTGTCATGGCCGTGTTCAAGCACATGCTGCATGAGGTCAAGATACTGTTGCATTCGAGCAATCCACCGGTTCTGTCATAGATGGCCGATTGTACCGTGACCCAGCCCGTCGGGCAGGGGGCGCCGCACGTCCGGACGACCGGGAAAAACAGCGCCGTCTGCCGAGTTTTGTGTGAAATAATGCTTGAAACGACAATGAGATGCAGACTGTTTCCATGAGTGCCACATGTTCCTGAGTGCATCGAACCCCTCGCCGGAATCGTCTCAGCGCCTGGACGAAGTCCGCTGGCGTCTGGATTCTCTGCCGACGAATGAGCCGGGCCTTGCGCTCGACGAAATCGCCGCGGGCGTCGAGTTGATGCTCGATGGCGCTGAATGGCCGCTGGACCAACTTGTGGCCGCATTGCGCGAGTTTGACGAATCTGCGCAGGCGGTCATCCGGCAGGCCGCGCAGGGCTTTGTTCAATCCAGTGTATTGGGTTCTGCGCGCGGAGCGGTGCTTCACGCCGCATCAACGCGAGCGTTCCGTGCAATTGCCCTGGTGGGCCGGTCCATTTTGCAGCGACAGCGCTATTCAGAAGCGATTACTTCGAGTGTCGCTGCCGAGATGGCCGCGAGACTGATGCGCGCGGAAGCAAGTCACTTGAAGTGGGAGCATTTGCTGTACGGCCCATTCGATAGCGGCCTGTGGCAGCAGATGGGCTCGGTATTTCTCGAGGCTGAAGAAGACGGCCGCCTGATGCTGCCGGTCCGCCTGCGCCAAGGGCGAGATACCGAAACCTCGACCTACCGCGAATACCTGCGCGCCGTAGCCTTGCAGTGTTCGGGCCTGGAGCAGATGCCCGTTGAGCACATCGACGTGGCCGATCGTTTGATCCAGCACCTGCTGCCCGCGCTTCATCTTGGGGCTGGGCCAGTCGAGGGCGCGCGCTTTATTGTTTCGCCAATGTTGGGTGGTGAGCCGCGACGCCTCATAAAGGCCGTTTCGGAAGGTGAGCCCGCGTGGTATTTCTCTCCTCTTTTGGCAGAGCGGGTGTTTGCCGAACTGGAGGTGATGCTCGGAAAGGGCGTCGTGCCCGGGGGGCTGGGCGCCGGGCCTGGCGCCAAAGACCACATTGCGGCGTGTATCCGTCACTTCCGGCGCACGTGGTACGACGCGCCATCGGCGCGACGCCATCGGCGTCACCTCATGGGCGGAAAACTGTCGGCGGTCAGGGGCTTCGATTCCTTTAGTCAGATTATTTCTGGCGGCGAGGCTGTGGCGCTGATGTCCTGGGATTTGCAAGATGTGAGCGTTGGCGGCCTGGGGGCTGTCGCGCCAGTGTCAGAATATGGCATGCCTCGCATTGGTGAGTTGATTGCGATGCGATCTGAAGATGCCGCTACGTGGCGACTCGGTCTGGTGAGGCGAATCCAGCGGGGCGATATCACCCGAGCCTTTGTTGGCGTGGAAACCTTTGCGCTGGACCCCCGTGCGGTCAAGGCGGACGATGGCCGCTCTCCGCTCGATGTCCTCCTGTGCGACCCCTTGCGACGGGGTTCTCACTTGAGAGTGGCGGCGCCTGCTGGTGCGCTGCGCCCTGGCGCTTCGCTGTTTGTCGCCGAAGGCGGCATTATTCAAAAACTCAAGCCCTTGAGCAGTGTTTGGCGCGGGCTCGAGTTCGAAGTTCGCACCTACATCGCTGTTTAGTCCGACACACCCTGGTTTGTTGGCGTGCGTGCTTGATCTGGGCGCGCCAAGCCGCGTTGTCGTGCAAGTGGGTAAGCGTCGATTTGCGCGTTTGGAAATAAAGTAGGGATTTGGAGTTGACAGGTTTTTTGTGGTGTCTATAATTCGCACCTCGCTTGAACGCAAACGCGTTTTGAGCGGCCCCTGAAGGAGTCGGAAACGAGCTTGAGGGGGTTGACGAGGTGGGATGGTTGGTACATAATTCCGCTTCTGC